>NZ_JBPJZS010000001.1:0-1484088 GCF_051216435.1 Variovorax pasteuri | reverse complement strand
CCTTCTTCACGATCTCTTCCAGCGTCAGGGCTTCGAACTCGGTGCCCTTTTGCAGGTTGTTGAGGTTCACCACGTAAGCGTTGTGGTGCTTGCCGTAGTGGTACTCGAGGGTTTCCTTCGAATATTCGGGTGCCAGGGCGTCGAGCGCATATGGCAGGGGTGGGAGCACATGTTCCATGGTTTTTTCTCGTGGTTTGGTTGTGGGGAAACAGGGATTCTAGGAATTAATCATCGAGGCCGCGTCGGACGCTTTCCCGTTACGCCGCCCGGCTTGACGGTCAGACCGACCTCGCCGTCGGCAAGCCGAGCGGTGACAGCGTCGCCCGGCGCCAACTGCCCTGCGCTGACGATCGCGCGACCGTCCGTATCTGTGAGCCAGGCGTAGCCACGCTGCAGGACCAATGCAGGATCGAGCAGGCGCAGGCGCAAAGCCACGCGCTCGAGGCGCTCGCGACGCTGCGTCAGTGCGCGGTCGAACTTCAACGGAAAGTCGGCAGCGATCGAACGCGGCACTTGCGCCAAGCGTTCGCGCCTCGACAGCAGGGCGTACTGAAGACGCTGCGCATGGTGTGCCAGGCGAAGCTGCTGGCGAGCCACAAGGCTCGAGGGGCGGCCAAGACGCGTCGCCGCCTGGTCGAGGCGCTGCCCCAGCGCATCGAGGCGGCCGCCCAGCGCATCGCCCAGCCGCTCGTCGAGCAGATCGAGCGCGCCGAGCCACAAGTCACGCGGTGCGCTGACAAGTTCCGCCGCGGCCGTGGGCGTGGGCGCACGCAGGTCGGCACAGAAATCGGCGATGGTGAAGTCGGTCTCGTGCCCGACGCCGCTGATGACAGGCACCGGGCTTTGCACGATGGTGCGCGCCAGGGTCTCGTCGTTGAAAGCCCACAGGTCCTCGATCGAGCCGCCGCCGCGCACCAGCAGGATGACGTCGACGGCGGGCTCCAGGTCATAGAGCGACTGCAACGCACGCACCAGCTCCGCCGGTGCATTGGCGCCCTGCACTGCCGCCGGCGCAACCACGACCGGAATGTGCGGAACCCGCCGCCGCAGCGCCGTTACCACGTCGTGCAGGGCCGCGGCGCCCAGCGAGGTGACGACCCCGACCGCACGCGGCATCGTCGGCAATGCTCGCTTGCGCGCCGGATCGAACAGCCCTTCGGCCTCGAGCCGTGCCTTGCGCTGCATGAACTGCTCGAACAAGGCGCCCTGCCCGGCACGCCGCAGGCTCTCGACCACCAGTTGCAAGTCGCCGCGCGGCTCATAGATCGCGAGGCGCCCCCGCACCTCGACCTGATCGCCGTCACGCGGCGAAAAGTCGAGCAGGCCGGCCGCGCGGCGGAACATCGCGCAGCGCAACTGCCCGGACTCGTCCTTGAGCGAGAAATAACAGTGTCCGCTGGAGGCGCGAGAAAAGCCGGAAATCTCGCCCCGAACCGAGACGGGATTGAAGCGTGCGTCGAGCGCATCACCGACGGCGCGGCACAAGGCGCCGACGGCCCACATGCGCGGTCCGGGCGCGGAATTCACGTCACGCAAGCTCACGCGCGGCACGCAGGGCCTGAAGCCACTCTTCCACAACACGCTGCGGAGCCGTTGCATGCGGCCCACACAGCGGAACAGGCGCACGGGTTCTCGTGCAAGCCATTGATTTCATTGAAAAAAGTGCTGCTCAAAATTCAGTCGTTTCAGCGAAAAGGCCGCCCCATGCGGGTTTGGACGCGTTACGCAGCAGGTTAGTCACAAAGTTATCCACAGAATCTGTGCGTCTCTGCCGACACCCAAACAAGGCGCGTGCCGATGGTGGGCTCAGTGGATAATCGCCGCGCATTTGCAGTCTACGGACCGGAGGATCTTTCTTGTTTTCCATCATAGTTGCCGCGGGTTGGCCCATCTGGCCATTGCTCGCCTGTTCAGTCATTGCGCTCGCGCTGGTTATAGAACGTTTCACGAGTCTGAAGACCGTGAAGGTGTTTCCGCCCAAGCTGCTGGACGAAACCATCACCGTGTCGCACACCGCCATTCCGGGACCTGAGGTGGTGACCAAGCTGGAACGCAACTCGATGCTCGGCCAGGTTCTGGCCGCCGGACTGCGCGCGCTCAACGCCAACCCGCGCTGCTCCGAAGACGACCTGCGCGCCGCCATGGAAGCCGCAGGCCGCACCGTGGCGCACAAGCTGGAACGCTACCTCCCTGCCCTGGCCACCATCGCCTCGGCAGCGCCGCTGCTGGGCCTGCTGGGCACGGTGATCGGCATGATCGAGATCTTCGGCTCGCAATCGCCGGGCAGTGGCGCCGTCGGCGCGGGCAACCCGGCGCAACTGGCGCACGGCATCTCGATTGCGCTGTACAACACGGCCTTCGGCCTGATGGTGGCCATTCCGACGTTGATCTTCTGGCGCTATTTCCGCAGCCGCGTCGACGGTTACCTGCTGAACCTCGAGCTTTCCGGCGAGCGCTTCGCGCGCCATCTGAACGCCCTGCGCAAATGACGACCCCGACGCTTGCCACTGCGTGTGCTGCGCGCCCCCCCGCGGGGGCAGCCGTCTCCTTGGGGCAACACACCGGAGGCTTGTCATGACCCGTGGCCGCATGCAGTTCCGCCACGGCGCGCGCGACGAGCCGGAGATCAACCTGATCCCGTTCATCGACGTGCTGCTGGTGATTCTGATCTTTCTGATGCTGTCGACCACCTACAGCAAGTTCACCGAGATGCAACTGCGGCTGCCGACGGCGGACGTCGACGCGCAGCGCGACTACCCCAAGGAAGTGATCGTGGCGGTGTCGGCCGACGGCCGTTACTCGATCAACAAGACCGCCTTGCCCGACCGCAGCGTGGAGACGGTGGCCGCAGCGCTCGCGGCCGCGGCCACCGGCGGCAAGGACAGTGTGGTGATCATCAGCGCCGACGCCACAAGCCCGCACCAAGCCGTGGTCACCGTCATGGAGGCCGCGCGTCGCGCCGGCCTGATGCAGATCACCTTCGCCGCCCAGTCGACGGCGCAAGCCGGGCGCTGAGTGCATCCTTCCGAAGGCAGCAGCGGCGCAGCGCCGGCCTCGCGGCTGCAAAGTGCGTGGCTGCGGCGCGGGCCCTTGGCATGCCTGCTGTGGCCGCTGTCGCAGCTGTATGCAGCGCTCTTCGCCGTTCGAGGCTGGATGTATCGCTTCGGTTGGCTGCCGACCGAGCGCGTGCCGGTCCCGGTGATCGTGGTCGGCAACGTGATCGCCGGCGGCGCCGGCAAGACGCCGGTGGTGATGGCCGTGGTGCGGCACCTGCGCGCGCGCGGGCTGCAGGTGGGCGTGGTGTCGCGCGGCTATGGCCGGCACACGGACGACTGCCGGGAGGTGTTCGATGACAGCGACCCGCTGAACGTCGGCGACGAACCCGCACTGATTCATCACGCGACCCAGGCGCCTGTGTTCGTGGCACGCAGGCGTGTCGAGGCAGCACGCGCACTGCTCGCCCGGCACCCCGCCACGCAGGTCATCGTCAGCGACGACGGCCTGCAGCATCTGGCGCTGGCTCGCGACATCGAAATCTGCGTGTTCGACGACCGGGGCATCGGAAACGGCTGGCGCTTGCCCGCCGGCCCCTTGCGCGAAGCCTGGCCGCGCGCCTGCGACCTCGTGTTGCACAGCGGCGCACACCCTGCCTTCGCCGGGGGCTACACCGCCACGCGCCGCCTCGCGCAGGACGCCCTGACCCATGACGGCAAGCGCGTGCCATTGGGCACGCTCGCCGGCTTGCCATTGATTGCCACGGCGGCCATTGCACGGCCAGAGTCCTTTTTCGACATGCTGCGCGCGCGCGGCCTCACGCTCGCCAAGACCGTGCCCATGCCGGATCACTACGACTTCGAAAATTGGCAACGGCCGGCCGCAGCCGAACGAACGCTGGTCTGCACCGAAAAGGACGCCGTCAAGCTCTGGCGCAAGGCCCCCGATGCCCTGGCGGTGCCGCTGGAGTTCACGCCCTCCGCAGAATTCTTCACCGCACTCGACGCAAAGCTATCATCGCTCGATGGATACCAAGCTGCTTGAACTGCTCGTCTGCCCCGTCACCAAAGGTCCGCTGACCTGGAACCCCGAGAAGCAGGAGCTCTGCTCGCGCAGCGCACGCCTCGCCTACCCGGTGCGCGACGGCATTCCGGTGCTGCTGGAGAACGAAGCCCGCACGCTGTCTGACGAAGAGCTCGGGCTGTGAGCTTCACCGTCCTGGTGCCGGCGCGCCTGGCGTCCACGCGGCTTCCCAACAAACCCCTGGCCGACATCGCCGGCGTGCCCATGGTGGTGCGCGTGGCCCGGCGCGCCAGCGAATCCGGCGCCTCGCGCGTGGTGGTCGCCGGCGACGACCCCTCCATCGTTTCGGCATGCAAGGCGCATGGCGTCGAAGCCATCCTGACCCGCCAGGACCACCCCAGCGGCACCGACCGGCTGGCCGAAGCCTGCGAGCAACTGGGACTGGACGGCGACGACATCGTGGTGAACGTCCAGGGCGACGAACCGCTGATCGACCCTGCGCTGATCGATGCCGTGGCGTCCACGCTGGCCAGCCACGCCGAAGCCGACATGAGCACCGCGGCCCACGCGATCGATTCGATCTCCGATTTCATGAACCCGAACGTGGTGAAGGCCGTGCTCGACGCGCAAGGCAACGCCATGTACTTCAGCCGCGCTCCCGTTCCATGGTGGCGCGACGGCTCCACCAGCGGCGCAGCGCCGAGCGTGCTGCCCACGCCGGCGCCATTGCGGCACATCGGCATCTACGGCTACCGCGCGGGCTTCGTGCGCAAGTTTCCGTTGCTTGCGCCCGCTCCCGTCGAGGCGACCGAGGCGCTGGAACAACTGCGCGCGCTGTGGCACGGTCACCGCATTGCGGTGCATGTGAGCGATGTCGCGCCCGGTCCGGGCATCGACACGCCGGAAGACCTGGCGCGGGTCCGCGCCGTGTTTGCCGCAGGCCCCACCGCCTGAGAAAACCGCCGCCCCGGTGGGAAACGCGGGGATTTCTCGAGGGGCACGCATGCTATCCTCGAAGCAATTCCGCCTTGCCAAGCCCTCGGGCCGACGCTTGGTGCGACACAAAATCTAAGAACCGTCCGAGGACACCATGAGACTAATTTTGCTGGGCGCGCCCGGGGCGGGCAAAGGCACGCAGGCGGCTTTCATTTGCCAGAAATACAGCATTCCCCAAATCTCGACCGGCGACATGCTGCGCGCCGCCGTCAAGGCCGGTACGCCGCTGGGGCAGCAGGCCAAGGCCATCATGGATGCGGGCGCACTGGTCAGCGACGACCTGATCATCAATCTGGTGAAGGAACGCATCGCGCAGGCCGACTGCGCCAGCGGATTCCTGTTCGACGGCTTTCCGCGCACCATTCCGCAGGCCGACGCCATGAAGGCAGCCGGCGTCAAGCTTGATTACGTGCTTGAGATCGACGTGCCCTTCAGCGACATCATCGAACGCATGAGCGGCCGTCGCTCGCACCCGGCATCGGGGCGCACCTACCACGTCAAGTTCAACCCACCCAAGGTGGAAGGCAAGGACGACGTGACGGGAGAAGACCTGATCCAACGCGAAGACGACAAGGAAGAAACCGTGGGCAAGCGGCTGGACGTGTACAGCCAGCAGACGCGCCCGCTGGTGGACTACTACTCGGCCTGGGCCAAGGCCGACCCCGCCGCCGCGCCGAAGTATCGCGCCATCGCAGGCGTGGGCACAGTCGACGAAATCACCCAGCGTGCGCTTGCCGCACTGAGCAGCTGATCAGCTGATTTCGCAGCCGCCCTCGGCCATTGGCACTGGGCGGCTTTTTCTCTTAGCCGAGCAGTTCCAGCATCAGCGCGATGCGCGCCTTCACCGGCGTCAACGCGCCTGCGTCGCGCAGTTGGTCGCCTGCCTTCGGCAGGATGCGCCCGTTCATGCATCGCGTGGCACGAATCACCGCCACACCTTCGGCCTGAGCCTTCAGCGCGGCTTCTTCGAGCGAATGGTGCAGCGTGCCGTTGCCGGTTGCCGCGAGCACCAGTCCTCGCGGCGGCTCAGCACCGTTGGACTGGACGAGCGCGTCGATCAGCGCGCCACTGGCACCCGCGTAGCTCATGACGATCTCGACGCGAGGCCACCGCAAGCCGCTGGCGTCGAAGATCTTCGCCCTGCGAGACACAGCCGCTTCGGGCCATGCCCGGACCAGGCGCACTTCCCCTTCCTCCACATAGCCCACCGGCCCGGCATCGCCTGACGCAAAGGCTTCCAGCCGGTAGGTGTGGGTCTTCTGGATGTCCAGACCGCTGTGGATGGTTCCAGCGCACACCGCCGTCACGCCCCGCGCGCCTGCAGTGACGGCAACGCCGATGGCGTCCCGGACGTTCTGGGGTCCATCGGGCGCCAGCGCGGTCGCGGGTCGCATCGCGCAGGTCAGCACGACCGGCTTGGTCGCCGCCAACACGCTGTGCAGGAAAAAGGCCGTTTCCTCGAGCGTGTCCGTGCCGTGCGTGATCACAATGCCCGCTACGTCAGGCTGCGCGAGCCAATGCGCGCAGCGCTGCGCCAGCTTCTGCCAGACCTCGAAGGACATGTCCTTGCTGTCGAGTTGCGCCACCTGCTCTGCGACCAGCGTCACTCCAGCGGGCGGCTCGATGCCGCCCAGCAGGTCGGCCACGCCCACCTGCCCTGCGGTGTAGCCGATGTTGTCACCGCTGCTGGCAGCCTTGCCAGCGATGGTGCCGCCGGTACCCAGCACCACCACGCGGCGCACGTCAGGCAAAGGGGAATTGACCATGACTTGTCAACTTTTAAAAACTGGTTAAAAATACAGCTACTGGATATCTACCCAGTGCCGCAAGGAACCACACATGCAGTTCGCCGTGAAGCTTACAGCCCGCCAGCAGCAGATCCTGGACTTGATCCAGAGCGCCATCGCACGCACCGGTGCGCCACCCACGCGCGCCGAAATCGCCAACGAACTGGGGTTCAAGTCGGCCAATGCCGCCGAAGAACACCTTCAGGCGCTGGCCCGCAAGGGCGTGATCGAACTCGTCAGCGGCACCTCGCGCGGCATTCGCCTCAAGGGCGACGCCCTGCGCTCGCTCAACGAAACGCGCCACCGCGAAGGCGGCCAGTTCTCGCTCTCGCTGCCTGGCATGGCCCAGCTGGCGCTGCCGCTCATCGGTCGTGTCGCAGCCGGCTCGCCCATCCTGGCGCAAGAGCATGTCGACCAGACCTACTACGTCGAGAACACGCTGTTCCAGCGCCAGCCCGACTACCTGCTGAAGGTGCGCGGCATGTCGATGCGCGACGCCGGCATCATGGACGGCGACCTGCTCGCCGTGCAGGCCACCAAGGAAGCACGCAACGGGCAAATCGTGGTTGCGCGGCTGGGCGAAGAAGTGACCGTCAAGCGCCTCAAGCGCAACAAGCAGGTCATCGAGCTGCACGCCGAAAACCCCGACTACCCGACCATCATCGTGCAGCCGGGCGAGCCCTTCGAAATCGAAGGCCTCGCGGTCGGGCTCATCCGCAACACCATGCTCATGTAGGCCCATGGCCTGCTGGCAACAGCACCTCATCCGGCCGCAACAGGTGGCGGGCGTATGGCGCGAAGTCGCCATCACCCTGTCGCGGCCGATTCAAGAAATCCTGCCTGTGTTCAACCTCATACTTTTTTGGAGTTCACATGGGAATCGCCCTTCTCGCCATCGCTGATTTCTGGATGCCGCTGCAATCGCTGGCCAACCGCCTGATTCCGGCGCGCCGACCCCACGCCAGGGATCGGCTCGACGCCAACGACACGTCCGCCGGATTGCGCTACGTGGCCGTGCGCCCCGCTTGCACCACCCGCGTCGGCAGCAACGCCACGGCGCCCGAGGTTGCCACGGCCCCTGCACGCCCCCTGCGCGTGGTTCGCGTGGTCGAGGGCAAAGGCCAGCAGCGCAACAACCGCGTCGTGATCTCCGGGCGCATGGCCGACGTGTGCGACGAGCTCGACCGGCTGGCCGCGCTCGAAGCCGCAGAAACCCTGGCCACGGTCCACCGCTCGACGCGGCTGCACTGACGCAAAACGCCTCTGCGGAGGGGCCCGGAAGCCGCCGCGGGCCGGGTATCCAAACGTTCACTGGTGCGACATGCCAATGCTGCGAGGCACAATGGCACGCCATGAACATTGTGATCCTCGACGACTACCAGGACGCGGTGCGCAAATTGCGCTGCGCCGCCAAGCTGGACGCGTACGCGGCCAAGGTCTACACCAACACGGTGAAAGGCATCGGGCAACTGTCGGTTCGCCTCAAGGACGCCGATGTGATCGTGCTGATTCGCGAGCGCTCCCAGATTTCTCGCCAGCTCATCGAAAAGCTGCCCAAGCTCAAGCTCATTTCGCAGACCGGGCGCGTCGCCGGCCACATCGACGTCGCGGCATGTACCGAGCGCGGCGTGGCAGTGGCCGAGGGTTCCGGCTCTCCGCAAGCGCCTGCCGAACTCACCTGGGCACTCATCATGGCCGCCATGCGCCGGCTGCCGCAGTACATCAGCAACCTCAAGCACGGCGCGTGGCAGCAATCCGGGCTCAAGTCGGCGTCGATGCCACCCAATTTCGGACTCGGCTCCGTGCTCAAGGGCAAGACGCTGTGCATCTGGGGCTATGGCCGCATCGGCCAACTCGTGGCGCGCTACGGTCAGGCGTTCGGCATGCAGGTCGTGATCTGGGGGCGTGAAGCCAGCTGCGCCAAGGCCCGATCCGACGGCTTCCAGGTCGCGCAGAATCGCCATGAATTCTTCGCCGCCGCCGACGTTCTGTCGGTGCATCTGCGGCTCAACGAAGAGACCAACGGCCTCATCACGCTGGAAGACCTCTCCCGCATGAAGCCGACGGCGCTGTTCGTCAACACCTCGCGCGCCGAACTGGTCGAAGCCGACGCCCTGCTCGCCGCACTCAACCGCGGCCGCCCGGGACTGGCTGCCATCGACGTGTTCGAGAGCGAGCCGCCGCTGCAGGGCCACGCGCTGCTTCGGCTGGAGAACTGCATCTGCACTCCGCACATCGGCTACGTGGAGCAGGAAAGCTACGAGAGCTACTTCGGCCAGGCGTTCGACAACGTCGTGAGCTACATCAACGGCAATCCCACCAACATCGTGAACCCGGGCGCGCTGCAGGTCCGCCGGTGAGCCCGGTCGCGCCGCAGCGCACGTCGCGACGTGCGCTCTGGGCGCTGCTCGCCGGCAACTTCGTGATCGGCACCGGCGTGATGGTGGTGCCGGGCACGCTCAATGAAATCAGCGTGTCGCTGTCGGTCGGCGTCGCCACCGCCGGGCAGCTGATCACGGCCGCCGCGGTGGTGATGTGCATCGGTGCGCCGCTGCTGGCCGCCGCGGTCGCGGGCTGGGACCGGCGCCAGCTGCTGGCCCTCACCATGCTCTGGTACGCCGCCGGGCACCTGCTCGCGGCCTGGATGCCGAGCTTCGGCGCCCTCCTGCCGGTACGCATGCTCACGGTCATTGCGCCGGCCATCTTCACCCCGCAGGCCGCGGCGTGCGTCGGCATGCTGGTGCCGGCGGAGCAGCGCGGGCGCGCCGTCACCTTCGTCTTTCTGGGCTGGTCCATGGCCTCGGTGCTGGGCCTGCCCATCGGCGCGTTGATCGGCGGCCATCTGGGCTGGCGCATGGCATTCATGGCCATCGCCGCCCTCAGTGTCGCGAGCGCCGCATCGATCTGGCTGACCTTGCCGAACGGCATTCGTCCCGCCGTGCTGACGGCGGCGGCCTGGTCGCGTGTGCTGCGCAGCCCGGTGCTGATGGGCATCGTCTCGGTCACGGCGCTGCAGGGCGCGGGCCAGTTCGTGCTGTCCAGCTATTTCGGCCCGATCCTCAAGCAGAGCTACGGCGCCGACGCGACCGCGCTCAGTGTGATATGGGCACTGTTCGGCATCTTCGGCCTGATCGGCAACATGGTGGTCAGCCGGTACATCGACCGTGTAGGCGCCGGGCGCATGGTGCTCATCACCAGCGCATTGATCGCCGTGAGCCTGCTGCTGTGGCCGCTGGCTTCCACGCTCGCCTGGCTGGCCGTGGTGCTGGTGCCCTGGGGGTTGGGCTGCTTTGCGACCAATTCGGCCCAGCAAGCGCGCCTGGTGGGCCTTGCACCTGCCCTCGCGCCGGGCTCGGTGGCGCTGAACAGCTCGGGCATCTACACGGGCCAGGCGGTGGGCGCCGCGCTCGGCGGCTGGCTGCTGGCCAACGACGCAGGGGCCTGGATGAGCTGGCTCGGCCTCGCGGTGCTGGTGCTGGCCATGGCGCTGAGCGTGGCCATCGACCGCAGCGGGCGGCCGGCCTGACCGTTTGAGGCCTGCCCGCAGAAAAAGGCCCCCGCGTAAAACCCGTCACGCCCCGTACGCGCGGCGCTGCAAAATCGGAGCCTTCGACAGCACGCCCGCGGCAACTGCCCCATCGCCTGCGCGGCAGGCCCGGAACCCATCCAACCATTGAAGATTTCCAGCAAATGACAGTGAACTACACCCGAATCGGCGTCGTCGGCGCCGGGGCCATGGGTCGCGGCATCGCGCAGATTGCCGCCCAGGCAGGCAGCGACGTGCTGCTGCTCGACAGCTTCGCCGGCGCCGCCGAGCGCGGGCGCGAAGCCCTGGTCGCCCAGTGGAACAAGCTGCACGAGAAAAACAAGATCGACGCCGCCACGCGCGATGCGTACATCGCCCGTGTGAAGGCCGTCGATGCGGTGCAGGCACTGGCCGACTGCGACCTGGTGGTCGAGGCGGTGATCGAAGACCTCGAGGTCAAGCGCAAGCTTTTCCGCGAGCTCGAGGGCATCGTGGGCGACACCGCCACGCTGGTCACCAACACTTCTTCGCTCTCCGTGACGGCCATTGCCGCCGGCCTGAAGCACCCCGAGCGCTTCGCGGGCTTCCACTTCTTCAACCCCGTGCCGCTGATGAAGGTGGTCGAGGTGGTGGCCGGCTTCAAGACCGCGGCCGAGGTGTGCACGCAACTGGCCGGGTATGCCAGGCAGATGGGCCACAGCGCAGTGCAGGCGCAGGACACGCCCGGCTTCATCGTGAACCACGCCGGCCGCGGCTACGGCACCGAGGCGCTGCGCATCGTGGGCGAAGGTGTGGCCGACTTCGCGACGATCGACCGCATCCTGAAGGACCAGGCCGGCTTTCGCCTCGGCCCGTTCGAGCTGCTGGACCTGACCGCGCTCGACGTGTCGCACCCGGTGATGGAGTCGATCTACCACCAGTACTTCGAGGAACCGCGCTTCCGCCCGAGTGTGATCACCGCACAGCGCCTGGCTGCGGGCGTGCTCGGCCGCAAGACCGGCGAAGGCTTCTACCGCTACTCCGACGGCGTGATGCAGCAGATGCCCGAGGCCGCCCCCCCGGTGGCCGAAGGCACGCCCTCGGTGTGGGTGTCGCCGCGCGCCGCACGGCGCGCCGAGCTGCTGCGCCTGGTGAACACGCTGGGCGCGCAGATCGACAGCGGCGCCGCGCCTGCCGCGCATTCGCTGATCCTGGTGGCGCCGCTGGGCTTCGACGTGACCACGGTGGCCGCGGTCGAGCGCCTGGATGCCACGCGCACCGTCGGCATCGACATGCTGATAGACGACGCCGCCACCAAACGCCGCGTGCTCGCCACCAACCCGGCCACGCGCCGCGACATGCGCGACACCGCGCACGCCCTGTTCGCGCGAGACGGCAAGGCCGTGAGCGTGATCCGCGACAGCGGCGGCTTCGTCACGCAGCGCGTGGTCGGCGCCATCGTCAACATCGCGGCCGACATGTGCCAGCAGCGCGTGTGCACGCCGGCCGACCTCGAAACCGCCGTGCAGCTGGGCCTGGGCTACCCGCGCGGCCCGCTCGCCATGGGCAACCTCTACGGCCCGACCAACATGCTGGAGGTGCTGTTCAACCTGCAGACCGTGTACGGCGACCCGCGCTATCGCCCGAGCCCGTGGCTTCGCCGCCGCGGCGCGCTGGGCCTGAGCCTGCTGCACGAAGAAGAATAAAAAGCCGGAGACACGCAATGACCGCCGAACTCAAGAGCACGAGCGAAGGCAGCACCATGGTGCTGACGATCGCCAACCCCGCCCAGCGCAACGCCCTGGGCCCCGAGATCTACGCCGCGGGCATCGAGGCGCTCAACGGCGCCGAGGGCAGCGCGGAGATCCGCAGCGTGGTCATCGTGGGCGAAGGCGCCTGGTTCTGCGCCGGCGGCTCGCTGCAGCGGCTGCTGACCAACCGCCAGCTCGACCGCTCGGTGCAGGCAGAAAGCATCGAGGGCCTGCACAACTGGATCGATTCGATCCGCACCTTCCCCAAGCCGATCATCGCGGCGGTCGAAGGCGCAGCCGCCGGCGCGGGCTTCTCGCTCGCGCTGGCCTGCGACTTCGTGGTGGCGGCACGCGACGCGGTGTTCGCGGCCTCGTACAGCAACGTGGCGCTGTCGCCCGACGGCGGCCTGAGCTGGCATCTGGGGCGGCAGTTGCCACGACAACTGGCGAGCGAATGGCTCATGAACGGCGAGCGCATCGACGCGGCGCGCCTGCATGCGCATGGCCTCGTCAACGAACTCACCGAAAGCGGACAGGCGCTCGCAGGCGCACTGGCCCTGGCCACCAGGCTCAATGCACGCGCGCCGAACTCGCTGGCCAGCATCAAGGAGCTGCTGAGCGATGCGCGCGGCGCCACGCTGGCGTCGCAGCTCTCGCAGGAGCGCGACCACTTCGTGCGCAACCTCCACCATGCGAACGCGGGCATCGGCATTGCCGCGTTCCTCGACAAGAAACCGCCCCGGTACGAGTGACGCAGCGCTGCGTCGCTCCCGTGACACCCCCCGCCTTTTCAGTCGCCGAGAGGACAGACCAATGGACGACCCCATTCTTACTATCGAAGAACGTGAAGCGATCAACAGTGGTCGCTGGTTTTCTTCCCTATCTCCATCGCTACGGCACGACATCCTCCGATGTGCTTTCGTCAAACGCTACAAGGACGGCGACCTGATCGCCGCCCGCGGCGACCCGCCCGAACACTGGATTGCCTGCGCCAAGGGCGCAGTGCGCGTGAGTTCGACGGCTGTCTCCGGCAAGCAGGTGACGCTGACCTACGTGGAGCCGGGCATCTGGTTCGGCGACGTGGCGATGTTCGACGGGGACCGGCGCACGCACGACGCCTATGCGCATGGGGACAGCACCATCCTGTGCGTGGCGCGGGCCGACTTCCAGAAGATCCTGACCGCGCACGTGGAGCTGTACGAAGCGCTGATGCGGCTGCAGGCGCGCCGCATCCGCACGCTGTTCGGGCTGGTGGAAGACTTGAACACCCTGCCCCTGCGCGCCCGGCTGGCCAAGCAGCTGGTTCACCTGGTGCGCAGCTACGGCGTACCGAACCTGGAAGACGGCAGCCAGATGCGCATCGGCCTGCAACTGGCGCAGGAAGAGCTGGCGCAGCTGCTGGGCGCCTCGCGCCAGCGGGTCAACCAGGAGCTCAAGACCATGGAGCGCGAGGGCACCATCCGCATCGAGACCAGCGGCCTCGTGATCCTGGACCGCGCGGCATTGATGCGCGTCTCGGAAGCCGAAAACTAGAACGCAAGACACAACCGACATGAGCCAGGACTTCTCCAACTTCATCGGCACCCGTGCCGTCTCGCAACAGCATGCCTTCGACGTCGATGCGCTTGCGGCCTGGCTCGAGAAGAACCTCGAGGGGTTCAAGGGTCCGCTCACGGTCGAGATGTTCAAGGGCGGCCAGTCGAACCCGACCTACAAACTCCTCACGCCGTCGCAGAGCTATGTGATGCGCGCCAAGCCGGGCCCGGTCGCCAAGCTGCTGCCCTCGGCCCATGCGGTGGAACGCGAGTTCAAGGTCATGCGCGGCCTTGCCGGCACCGACGTGCCGGTGCCGCGCATGCACTGCCTGTGCGAAGACGAAGCCATCATCGGCCGCGCCTTCTACGTCATGGAATTCATGCAGGGCCGCGTGCTCTGGGACCAGTCGCTGCCGGGCTTCAGCAACGCCGAGCGGGCCGCCTACTACGACGAGATGAACCGCGTGATCGCAGCGCTGCACACGGTCGATTTCGCCGCCCGCGGCCTGGCCGACTACGGCAAGCCCGGCAACTACTTCGAACGCCAGATCGGCCGCTGGAGCAAGCAGTACAAGGCTTCGGCGGACGGCGCGGGCGAACTCTCGCAGCCTATCGAGGCCATGGAGCGGCTGATCGACTGGCTGCCCGCCCACATGCCGGCAAGCGCACGCGACGAGAGCAAGGTGTCGATCGTCCATGGCGACTACCGCCTGGACAACGTCATGTTCCACCCCACCGAGCCGCGCATCATCGCGGTGCTCGACTGGGAGCTTTCCACCTTGGGCCATCCGCTGGCCGACTTCAGCTACCACTGCATGTCATGGCACATGCCCCCCACCACGGGACGCGGCATCGGCGGCGTGGACCTTGTCTCGCTGGGCATCCCGACCGAGAGCGAATACATCCGCCGGTACTGCGAACGTACCCGCATCAGCACGCCCGAGGCGCTGGCGCCCGACTGGAACTTCTACCAGGCCTACAACCTGTTCCGCATGGCCGCGATCCTGCAAGGCATTGCCAAGCGGGTCGAGGCCGGCACGGCATCGAGTGAACAAGCCGTGGCTTCGGCCCGCGGCGCGCGCCCCATGGCCGAAATGGCCTGGCAGTTTGCCCAAAAGGCGTAACCCGCCCCTACACCCACCAGGAGACGAAGATGGATTTCGAATATTCGGCCAAGACCAAGGATCTGCAGAAGCGCGTCAAGGCGTTCATGGACGAGAACATCTACCCGGCCGAAGCCGAGTACAGCGCCGAACTGGCCGCCAACACGGTCGCCGGCAAGCGCTGGAGCGCGCTGAAGACCGTCGAGAAGGTCAAGGAAAAGGCCAAGGCCCAAGGCCTGTGGAACCTGTTCCTGCCAGTCGACAGCGCCTCTGCCTCCGGCTACGCGGGCGCCGGCCTGACCAACCAGGAATACGCACCCCTGGCCGAGATCATGGGCGCGGTCCCGTGGGCGAGCGAGGCCTTCAACTGCTCGGCGCCCGACACCGGCAACATGGAAACCATCGCGCGCTACGGTTCGGAAGAAATCAAGGCCCGCTGGCTCAAGCCGCTGCTCGAAGGCGAAATTCGCTCGGCCTTCGCCATGACCGAGCCCGACGTGGCCTCCAGCGACGCCACCAACATCGCGACGCGCATCGAACGCCAGGGCGACGAGTACGTGATCAACGGACACAAGTGGTGGATTTCCGGCGCGGCCGATCCGCGCTGCGCGGTGTTCATCACCATGGGCAAGACCGACCCCGACGCACCCCGCCATTCGCAGCAGAGCATGGTCATCGTGCCGGCGGACGCCAAGGGCATCCGCATCGTGCGCCCGCTCAACGTGATGGGCTACGACGATGCGCCGCACGGCCACGTCGAGATGTACTTCGAGAACGTGCGCGTGCCGGTGGGCAACATCCTGCTCGGCGAAGGCCGCGGCTTCGAGATCGCCCAAGGCCGCCTCGGCCCGGGACGCATCCACCACTGCATGCGCCTGATCGGCCTGGCCGAGCGTGCGCTCGAGCTGATGTGCAAGCGCGCCTCGTCGCGCGTGGCCTTCGGCAAGACCGTCGCCTCGCAGACCGTGACGCAGGAACGCATCGCCGAAGCGCGCTGCAAGATCGACATGGCGCGCCTGCTCACGCTCAAGGCCGCCTGGCTGATGGACGTGGCCGGCAACAAGGTCGCCAAGAACGAGATAGCCATGATCAAGGTGGTCGCGCCCACCATGGCCTGCCAGGTGATCGACTGGGCCATGCAGGTGCACGGCGGCGGCGGCATGTGCGACGACTTCCCGCTCGCCAACGCCTACGCGCATGCGCGCACGCTGCGCTTCGCGGACGGCCCGGACGAAGTGCACCGCAATGCGATCGCCAAGTGGGAACTGGGCAAGTACGCGCCGAACAAGGCCGACGCCGACATGCCGGTGACGCGCTTCTGATGTGACTTGCGCCCTCTCTCCTTGGAGAGAGGGCCGGGGCAAGGGCCGAGGCGACGAATTCGCCTCGGCCCTTTTTCTTTTCAGAGCTTCTTCTGCAGGAAGATGGCGTGGCCGAAGGCCGGGTCGAGCTGATAGCCCTCGAACCCTTCGCGCTCGTACGCGCGCAGTGCCGGCGCATTGCCCGACAGCACTTCGAGCGTGAGCTTGCAGGCGCCGCGCCGGCGCGCCTCCTGCTCCACCAGCGCGAACATCTTCTGCGCCACGCGCTGGCCGCGATGGCTGGCCAGCACCGCCAGGTCGTGCACATTGACCAGAGGCTTGCAGGCGAAAGTCGAAAAGCCTTCCATGCAATTGACCAGGCCCACAGGTTGCGCACCGTCGTACGCCAGCACGCTGAAGGCCTGGGGACGCGCAGCCAGCGCCGCGGGCAGGCCCTGGCGCGCCGCCGCGTCGAGCGGCGTGCCACCGCCCGCCGGGTCGCTGGCATAGGCGTCGAGCAGGTCGACCAGGGCCGCGGCCTGCACCGCGTCGCGGTAGTCGACCATGCGGACGTCGATCTGCGTCATTGGCCGGGCTGCAGCGTGGCCGCGAGGCGTTTCGCGCAGGACTCTGCCTGCGCCGCATCGCGCGCCTCGACCATCACGCGCACCAGCGGCTCGGTGCCGCTCGCACGGATCAGCACGCGACCCGCATCGCCGAGCTCGGCCTCGATGCGCTCGGTTTCGCTGGCCAGCGCCTGGTTGTCCTGCCAGTTCTGGTCGGGCGAGATGCGCACGTTGATGAGCGTCTGCGGGAACAGCGTGACGCCTTCCAGCAATTGCGCCACGGTCTTGCCGCTGCGCACGCAGGCCTGCAGCACCTGCAACGCGCTCACGATGCCGTCACCGGTGGTGTGGCGGTCGAGTGCCAGCAGGTGGCCGGAGCCCTCGCCGCCCAGGATCCAACCGCGCTTGTCGAGTTCCTCGAGCACGTAGCGGTCGCCGACCTTCGCGCGCACGAACTCGATGCCCTGCTTGCGCAGCGCCACTTCCACTGCCTTGTTGGTCATGAGCGTGCCGACCACGCCCACCGGCTTCTCGCCGCGCTCGATGCGCTCGGCCACCATCAGGTAGAGCAGCTCGTCGCCGTTGAACAGCCGCCCGCTGGCGTCGACCAGCTGCAACCGGTCGGCGTCGCCGTCGAGGGCGATGCCGTAGTCGGCCTTCTGCGCCGTCACTGCGGCGACCAGCGCCTGGGGATGCGTGGCACCGACGTCCTTGTTGATGTTGAGGCCGTCGGGCGACACACCGATGCTGGTCACTTCCGCGCCCAGTTCATGGAACACATTGGGCGCCACCTGGTAGGCCGCACCATGCGCGGCGTCGATCACCAGCTTCATGTTGCGCAACGTCAGGTCGTTGGCAAAGGTGCTCTTGCAGAACTCGATGTAGCGCCCGGGCGCATCGTTGAGCCGGCGTGCCTTGCCGAGGTTGACCGAATCGACCCACACCGGGGCCTCTTCCAGCGCGGCTTCCACCGCCAGCTCCCACGCGTCGTCGAGCTTGGTGCCCTGGGCGCTGAAGAACTTGATGCCGTTGTCCGGATAGGCGTTGTGGCTGGCGCTGATCACCACGCCGAGGCTGGCGCGCTGCGCGCGCGTGAGGTACGCCACGCCGGGCGTGGGCAGCGGGCCGAGCAGCACCACGTCGACACCCGCCGAATTGAAGCCTGATTCCAGCGCCGACTCGAGCATGTAGCCCGAAATGCGGGTGTCCTTGCCGATCAGCACCGTGGGGCGGGCCTGGGTCTTCTTGAGCACGCGGCCCACGGCATGTGCGAGGCGCAGCACGAAGTCAGGGGTGATGGGGGCCTGGCCGACGGTGCCGCGGATGCCGTCGGTACCGAAATATTTGCGGGTCATGGTTGTTGCTTCTGTTCTTGTGTTTGTTGTGTGGGGCCGGGTTCCTGTTCGCGCATGGCGCGCCATACCGCGAGCGCCGCCACGGTGTCGCGCACGTCGTGCACGCGCACCACGGCAGCACCGCGGTCGACTGCGAGCAACGCCGCAGCCACACTGGGCACGATGCGTTCGCCGGCCGCCTCGATGCCCGTGACCGCCCCGATCGACGACTTGCGCGACCAGCCCAGCAGCAGCGGGAGCCCGCCTGCGAGGAGTTCGTGCTGGCGCGCCAGCAGGGCGAAATTCTGCGCCACGGTCTTGCCGAAACCAACGCCGGGGTCGAGCGTGATCCGGGACAAATCCACGCCCAGCGCCTGCAGAAGCTGCAGCTGCGCCGCCAGGAAGGCCAGCACGTCGGGAATCACGTCGCCCGCCATCGGCACGGCCTGCATGGTCTGCGGGTCGCGATGCATGTGCATCAGGCAGACGCCGCACGTGGGGTGCGCCGCCACCGCGTTGCGCGCGCCGGGTTGGCGCAGCGCCCAGATGTCGTTGACGATGTCCGCACCCAGCCCGAGCACCGCGCGCATCACCTCGGGCTTGTAGGTGTCGACAGAGATCGGCACGCCGAGCTTTACCGCTTCGCGCACCACGGGCAGCACGCGTGCCAACTCGTCCTCGAGCGGCACCGCAGGGCTGCCGGGGCGGGTCGATTCGCCGCCGATGTCGAGGATGTCAGCGCCCTCTTTCAGCAATTGCTCGCAGTGCTTCAGTGCCATGCTGGCTGACGCATGCGCACCGCCATCGGAAAAAGAGTCTGGCGTGACATTGACGATGCCCATCACGCGCGGCTGCGAGAGATCGATCCTGAAGCGCGAGGTCTGCCACACCTTGCTGGGCACGGCGCCATGAAAAACGGGGCCAGAGGCCCCGTTGTTGCTTGACTTCAAGCCCACCTCAAGCGGCGGTCGGCGCCGGGTCGGTATTCACGGCCGGCGTGCCGCCACTGCCACCGCTGCCCGAGGGAGGGGTGCGCGGCGTCCAGTCCTTGGGCGGACGCGGTGCGCGACCGGCCATGATGTCGTCGAGCTGCTCGGAGTCGATGGTTTCCCATTCGAGCAGCGCCTTCGCCATGGCGTGCATCTTGTCGCTGTTCGCCTCGATCAGGCCACGCGCCAGGGCGTATTGCTCGTCGATGATCCGGCGCACCTCGCCGTCGACCTTTTCCATGGTCTGCTCGCTCATGTTGGTCGTCTTGGTGACCGAGCGGCCCAGGAATACTTCGCCTTCGTTCTCGGCGTAGACCATTGGGCCCAGCGCATCGGTCATGCCATAGCGCGTGACCATGTCGCGGGCGATGGAGGTCGCGCGCTCGAAGTCGTTGCTGGCACCGGTGGTCATCTGGTGCATGAACACTTCCTCGGCGATACGGCCACCGAACAGCATGCTGATCTGGTTCAGCATGTACTCGCGGTCATAGCTGTAGCGGTCCTGGGCCGGCAGGCTCATGGTCACGCCCAGGGCGCGGCCGCGCGGAATGATCGTGACCTTGTGGACCGGGTCGCACTTGGGCAGCAGCTTGCCGATGAGGGCGTGGCCGGACTCGTGGTAGGCCGTGTTGCGGCGCTCTTCCTCGGGCATGACCATGCTCTTGCGCTCGGGGCCCATGAAGATCTTGTCCTTGGCCTTCTCGAAGTCCTGCATCTCGACCACGCGCGCATTGCGGCGGGCGGCCATCAGCGCGGCTTCGTTGCACAGGTTGGCCAGATCGGCGCCGGACATGCCGGGCGTGCCGCGGGCGATCACGCTCGGGTTCACGTCCTGGCCCAGCGGGACCTTGCGCATGTGCACACCGAGAATTTGTTCGCGGCCGCGGATGTCCGGCAACGTGACGTACACCTGGCGGTCGAAACGACCCGGGCGCAGCAATGCGGCGTCAAGGATGTCAGGGCGGTTGGTGGCAGCCACCACGATCACGCCGAGGTTGGTTTCGAAACCGTCCATCTCGACCAGCATCTGGTTCAAGGTCTGTTCGCGTTCGTCGTTGCCGCCGCCGAGACCGGCGCCGCGCTGACGACCCACGGCATCGATTTCGTCGATGAAGATGATGCAGGGTGCGTTCTTCTTGGCGTTCTCGAACATGTCGCGCACACGGGCCGCACCCACGCCGACAAACATTTCAACGAAATCGGAACCCGAAATCGAGAAGAAAGGGACCTTGGCTTCGCCAGCGATCGACTTGGCCAGAAGGGTCTTGCCGGTGCCCGGAGGGCCGACCAGCAACAGGCCACGGGGAATACGGCCGCCGAGCTTCTGGAAGCGCTGCGGGTCTTTCAGGAAGTCGACGACTTCACGGACCTCTTCCTTGGCCTCGTCGCAGCCCGCGACGTCGGCGAAGGTGACCGTGTTGTTGTTCTCGTCCATCATGCGGGCCTTGCTCTTGCCGAAGCTGAACGCCCCGCCCTTGCCGCCGCCCTGCATCTGGCGCATGAAGTAGATCCAGACACCGATCAGCAGCAGCATCGGGCCCCAGCTGACCAGCAGCGTCATGAGGAGGGAGCCCTCCTCGCGCGGCTTGACGTCGAACTTGACGTTGTGGTCGATCAGGTCGCCCACAAGGCCGCGGTCGAGGACCGTGGCAGTCGTGCGGATCTTGCGATCGTCGTTGGTGACGGCGATGATCTCGCCGCCGCCGGCACCTTCGGGGATGACGGCACTCTTGACCTGGTTATTCCGGACCTGGTCCAGAAACTCGGAGTAGCTGACTGCTCCCGAGCCGACGCCACCGCGGGTGTCGAACTGCTTGAACACAGTGAACAACACCATGGCAATGACGAGCCATACGGCAACTTTGGAAAACCACTGATTGTTCAAACGAAGCTCCAGTCGAAAGCGCGTGACGAGGATATGAAAAAACGCGCTATGGGTACGCAATTGCGCCCCATTTTAGGCTTTTCAAGCTGCGAAAAGCGGGCATTTCCCTAATGCAGCCATAGGCTGACAGGGGTTTGCGCCTTGGGCGCACCCTTTGCAGACGTTCTTCGGCAAGGTATCAAGGCGTATCCAAGGCCTTCAGGCCCATGCCGACAAGGAAAGTCTCGGACGATTTGTCGCGCGAGGCCTTGGGCTTGAAGGGCTTCACGGTGCGGAAATTCGCCTTGAAGAGCTTTACCAGTTCGTCGTAGCCACTGCCGTGGAACACCTTGGCCACCAGCGCCCCCTCGGGTTTGAGGTGGTGTTGCGAAAAATCGATGGCCAATTCGATCAGGTGCGCCACGCGAGCGGCATCCGCCGAATGGATGCCCGACAGGTTGGGCGCCATGTCCGACACCACCAGGTCGGCCTTGCGCCCGGCCAGCACCCCCAGCAACTGTTGCAGAAGCGCATCTTCGCGGAAATCCCCCTGCAGGAAGGTCACGCCTTCGATGGGATCCATGGCCAGCATGTCGAGCGCGACGATGGTGCCGTTCAGCGAGCCGGCCGCAGCGCCGTCGGGGGACATGCGCCGGCGCAGGTATTGGCTCCAGGCACCGGGCGTGGAGCCCAGGTCCACCACCAGCTGGCCTGGTTTGACAAGCCCGAACGACTCGTCGATTTCCTTGAGTTTGTAGGCGGCGCGCGCCCGGTAACCCTCCCGCGTGGCGAGTTTCACGTAGGGGTCGTTGATATGGTCGTGAAGCCACGCTTTATTGACTTTTTTGCTTTTGGCTTTGGTGCTCATGAGGGTCTTCGTGTACGCGTCGATAATACGGGGATGCCCGCCATTCAACTTACCCCTGCCGAGCGCAAGGTGCACCGCGCCGAAGCTCACCACCTGGATCCGATCGTCATGGTCGGTGGAGACGGGCTCACCCCTGCCGTAAAAAAAGAAGCCGACGCGGCGCTCAAGGCCCATGGCCTGATCAAGGTCCGCGTTTTCTCCGACGACCGTCTCGCCCGCGACGCCATGCTGCGCGAACTGTCCGACGAACTGAACGCCGCCCCGATCCAGCACATCGGCAAGCTGCTGGTGCTCTGGCGCCCGATTCCCGAAAAGGAACGCACGGTCGATGAAGACCGCATGCCCGGCCCGCGCGACGTGAAGATCGTCAAGTACAGCAAGCGCGGCGGCCAGCGCCCCGAAATCAAGACCCTGCGCGTCCTGGGCAACCAGCGCCTGACCCCCGGCGGCAACATCAAGCGTGCCAAGGCGAAGCGGCCGCTGTCGGCCAAGAAGCGCAACCAGGCGGATTGAGCTTGGCGCCAGCGCAAGGCGCCCAGCGCCATATCCTCTGCATGAAATGGGGCACGAAATACGGCCCCGAATACGTCAACCGGCTCTACGCGATGGTGCGCCGCAACCTTGGCGGCGACTTCAAGTTCGTTTGCCTGACGGACGACGGCAACGGCATCCGCCCCGAAGTGACGTGCCTGCCGATCCCTCCGCTCAACCTGCAACTGGCCCCCGGCCAGCGCGACGGCGCCTGGAAGAAGCTCACGACCTTCGAGCAGGACCTGCACGGCCTGCGCGGCACCGCCCTCTTCCTCGACCTCGATGTCGTGGTGGTGGGCCCGCTGGACGCCTTCTTCGAGCAACCCGGCGAATTCCTGATCATTCACGACTACGCCCGCCCCTGGCGTCGCGAGCGCATCACCGGGAATTCGTCGGTCTACCGTTTCGAACTGGGCGCCCATGCCGACGTGCTGGCGTACTTTCGCGCCAACATGGACAAGGTACAGGCGGAGTACCGCAACGAGCAGGCCTACCTGTCTGACGTGCTCCACCAGCAGGGCAAGCTGGCGTACTGGCCCGAGGCCTGGTGCCCGAGCTTCAAGTACCACGGCATTCCGACCTGGCCGACCAACTACTGGGAAGAACCCTTCGTGCCCGAGGGCGCACGCATCATGGTGTTCCATGGCGAGTGCAACCCGCCGGACGCATTGGCGGGCCGCCGCAACCGCGCCTTCCGGTACATCCGGCCGGCGCGCTGGGTCGCGAAATACTGGAAAGAGTAAGGGCGAGGCGGCCGTTGCCGCCTCTGCCGTTCAGCCCGGCTTGCGGGCGCCCATGCGCCACAGCAGCACGCCGGCGCAAATCCACTGCACAAGATACATGCCGCTTCCCACGGCATGCCATAACTTGAGGTTTTCGCGCGCCAGGATGTGCGGCGCAACGGCGTACTGCTGCAGCAACGCCAGCAGCAGCGCGGCCAGGATCAGGAACATGGACGTCATGACCGGCCCGTCCATGCGCTCGTCCGCCTTGGTCCTGAAATGGATCAACAGGATCAGCCCGCAGGCGATCGCAATCCAGCTCTGCGCCTCGAACAGCTGACCGGCAAAGTTGCCCGCCACCGACGGATTGCCGAGCCTGGCGAACAGCATCGGCACGACCAGAAAGCCGATCGTGGTGAGGCTGCCCCACCAGAAGGCAGCCAGCATCAGCGCCACGCGGTCTTTCATCGAACGGACGATCAGATGTAGCGGACGGCGACGATCTCGTAGCGCTTCAGGCCGCCCGGGGCCTGCACTTCGGCGGTGTCGCCCTCTTCCTTGCCGATCAACGCGCGCGCGATGGGGCTGGAGATGTTGATCAGGCCGAGCTTCAGGTCGGCTTCGTCTTCGCCGACGATCTGGTACTTCACGGCCTCGCCCGACTCTTCTTCCTCGAGATCGACGGTCGAGCCGAACACGACCTTGCCGCCGGCATCGAGCTCGCTCGGGTCGATGACCTGGGCAGCCGACAGTTTGCCTTCGACTTCCTGGATGCGGCCTTCGATGAAGCCCTGGCGGTCCTTGGCGACCTCGTACTCGGCGTTCTCGCTCAGGTCGCCCTGGGCGCGTGCTTCGGAAATCGCATTGATGACCCAGGGACGGTCCACCGTCTTGAGTTGGTGCAGTTCGGCGCGCAGTTTTTCAGCGCCGCGCTTGGTGATCGGAATGGTGGCCATGTTGTTGTTTCTCCATAAAGCGAAACCGCCGAACGCTGCCGTTCGGCGGTCGATTGAGGGAATTGATCAGACGAGTGTGCGTCCGGTCAGCCGGCTCAGGATGGCGAGCGGGCTCGAGTCAGGATTGTATTGCTTCGATGCAGCCAGATGAAGGGTCTGCTCGAGCATGTACTGGCCGGCCATCACGGCGTGCGAGGTCTGGTCGGAGAAGCACACCCACACCGAACCCGGCGGGAACTTGGCGGTCTCCTGCGGCGAGCTTTCCTGGTACGCCATGTCCGACTTCATGCCGTCGTGCAGCTGCAGCATCAGGTGGTCGTACTCGCTGCGGAACGACTTGGTCACGTGCAGCGCCTGAAGCAGCTTGGCCTGCCAGCGCGCATAGGGCCTCGCACGTGGCAGGAAGCGTTTGGCGATGTCCTCGAAAGGCTCGCCCACGCGCCACACGCGCGGAGCGCCTTCGGGGTTGACGTTGGTGAACACGCGCAGGATGCGCTCGCCGTAGTTGGGCCGCGACGGGAACGCATCGACGTGCAGGCGCCGGTCATCCGCACGCCATGACTGCACGCGCGTCTCGACCTGGGCCGGCCGGTAGCTGGTGGGCGCCAGCCGCAAGGCCGGCGTGTAGTGCGGCAGCAGCCCGTGAATGAGCTGCTGCGCCTGCGCGCGAAAGCGCCCCACCATCGCGGCCGCCGTGCGTTGCACCGCCTCGTCGCCGACGACGCCCTTGAGCTTGCCGTTGGCGTCGAGGCTGATGTTGCGCACGTCGGGCGACAGCAGGCTGGGCGTCAGCAGGCTGCGTTCTTCAGGCAGCAGCTCGAAGCCCAGACGCGGAAAGTGCAGCACCTTGCCAGCTTCGAGCGCCGCGATCCACGCCTCGTTGGGCGTGGCCGCGTTCCAGTCCGTCAGGCCGAGTTCGACGAGCTGCGTGTCCATGGCGCCCAGGCTCAAGCCAACGCCGTCAATTGCGCGTGCATTTCCTGCACCGAGATCACGCCCAGCTCGTCCATGAAGCCCATGCCCTCGACCGCGGCTTCGGCACCGAAGATCGTGGTGAACGTGGTCACGCGCGCCAGCAGCGCCGAGGTGCGGATCTGCCGCGAATCGGTGATCGCGTTGCGACGCTCTTCCACCGTGTTGATGACCAGCGCAATCTCGTTGTTCTTGATCATGTCCACGATGTGCGGGCGGCCTTCGGTCACCTTGTTCACCGTGGCGCACTCGATGCCCGCGGCGCTGATGGCAGCGGCCGTGCCCTTGGTGGCCGTCAGCACGAAGCCGAGCTTCACCAGGCCGCGCGCCACTTCCACGGCACGCGCCTTGTCGTTGTTCTTCACCGAGATGAAGACCTTGCCCGACTTCGGCAGCAGCGTGCCCGCGCCCAGCTGCGACTTCACGAAGGCTTCGCCGAAGGTCTTGCCCACACCCATCACTTCGCCGGTCGACTTCATCTCGGGGCCGAGGATGGTGTCCACGCCCGGGAACTTGACGAACGGGAACACGGCCTCCTTCACGCTGAAGTACGGCGGCGTGACTTCCTTGGTCACGCCCTGCGACGCCAGCGACTGGCCGGCCATGCAGCGCGCGGCTACCTTGGCGAGCTGGATGCCGGTGGCCTTGCTCACGTAAGGAACGGTGCGCGATGCACGCGGGTTCACTTCGAGCACATAGATGACGTCCTTGCCGTCCTTCTGCTGGATGGCGAACTGCACGTTCATCAGGCCGACCACGTTCAGCGCCTTCGCCATCGCGGCGCTCTGGCGCTTCAGCTCGGCGATGGTCTCGGCGCTCAGGCTGTAGGGCGGCAGCGAGCAGGCGGAGTCGCCCGAGTGCACGCCGGCCTGTTCGATGTGTTCCATCACGCCGCCGATCAGCGTGCCGCCTTCGGCGTCGCGGATGCAGTCGACGTCGCACTCGACGGCGTCGTTCAGGAAGCGGTCGAGCAGCACCGGCGAGTCGTTGCTCACCTTGACGGCTTCGCGCATGTAGCGCTCGAGGTCGCGCTGCTCGTGCACGATTTCCATCGCGCGGCCGCCGAGCACGTAGCTCGGGCGCACCACCAGCGGGTAACCGAGGGCCGCGGCCTTTTCGAGCGCTTCAGGCTCGGTGCGCGCGGTGGCGTTCGGTGGCTGGCGCAGGCCCAGCTCGTGCAGCAGCTTCTGGAAGCGCTCGCGGTCTTCGGCCGCGTCGATCATGTCGGGCGAGGTGCCGATGATCGGCACACCGTTGGCTTCGAGGTCGAGCGCGAGCTTCAACGGCGTCTGGCCGCCGTACTGCACGATCACGCCGAGCGGCTTTTCCTTGTCGACGATCTCGAGCACGTCTTCGAGCGTCAGCGGCTCGAAGTACAGGCGGTCGGAGGTGTCGTAGTCGGTCGATACGGTCTCGGGGTTGCAGTTGACCATGATGGTCTCGTAGCCGTCCTCGCGCATGGCGAGCGCGGCGTGCACGCAGCAGTAGTCGAACTCGATGCCCTGGCCGATGCGGTTGGGACCGCCGCCGAGCACCATGATCTTCTTCTTGTCCGTGGGGTCGGCTTCGCACTCGTCTTCATAGGTCGAGTACATGTAGGCCGTGTTGGTCGCGAACTCGGCCGCGCAGGTGTCCACACGCTTGTAGACCGGGCGCACGCCCAGGGCACGGCGCTTCTCGCGGATGGCCGTGTCGGTGGTCTTGAGCTGCTTGGCGAGGCGACGGTCGGAGAAGCCCTTTTTCTTCAGCGCGAGCAGCGTGTCCTTGTCGATGTCGTCCAGCGACTTGGTTTCCAGCTCGAGCTCGATCTTCACGATCTCTTCGATCTGCACCAGGAACCACGGATCGATCTTGGTCAGCGCGAACACCTCATCGACGCTCAGGCCCATGGCGAAGGCATCGCCCACGTACCAGATGCGCTCGGGGCCGGGCTCGCCCAGTTCCTTCTCGAGCACTTCGCGGTCCTGCGTCTTCTCGTTCAGGCCGTCGACACCCACTTCGAGGCCGCGCAGCGCCTTCTGGAACGATTCCTGGAAGGTGCGGCCCATGGCCATCACCTCGCCCACCGACTTCATCTGCGTGGTGAGGCGCGAATCGGCCTGCGGGAATTTCTCGAATGCGAAACGCGGGATCTTGGTGACCACGTAGTCGATCGACGGCTCGAACGACGCGGGCGTGGCACCGCCGGTGATTTCGTTGCGCAGCTCGTCGAGCGTGTAGCCCACGGCCAGCTTGGCCGCGACCTTGGCGATCGGGAAGCCCGTGGCCTTGGAGGCCAGTGCCGAGGAGCGCGACACGCGCGGGTTCATCTCGATGACGACCATGCGGCCGTCTTTCGGGTTGATGGAGAACTGCACGTTCGAGCCGCCGGTGTCCACGCCGATTTCGCGCAGCACGGCCAGCGAGGCGTTGCGCAGGATCTGGTATTCCTTGTCACTCAGCGTTTGCGCCGGGGCCACGGTGATCGAGTCGCCGGTGTGCACGCCCATCGGGTCGAGGTTTTCGATCGAGCAGACGATGATGCAGTTGTCGGCCTTGTCGCGCACGACTTCCATCTCGTACTCTTTCCAGCCGAGCAGCGATTCTTCGATCAGCAGCTCGTTGGTGGGCGAGGCTTCGATGCCGCGTTTGCAGATGGTCTCGAACTCGTCGGGGTTGTAGGCAATGCCGCCGCCGGTGCCGCCCAGCGTGAAGCTGGGACGGATGACGGTGGGGAAGCCGAGCGTCTTCTGCACGGCCCAGGCTTCGTCCATCGTGTGCGCAATGCCCGAGCGGGCCGAACCGAGACCGATCTTGGTCATCGCGTCCTTGAACTTCAGGCGGTCCTCGGCCTTGTCGATGGCTTCGGGCGTGGCGCCGATGAGTTCGACCGGCTTGTTGGTGGACGCGCCCGTGTACTTGTCGAGCACACCGTTGCGCCAGAGGTCGAGCGCGCAGTTCAGCGCGGTCTGGCCACCCATGGTGGGGAGGATCGCGTCGGGGCGTTCCTTGGCGATGATCTTCTCGACCGTCTGCCAGGTGATGGGCTCGATGTAGGTGACGTCGGCCGTGGCCGGGTCCGTCATGATCGTCGCGGGGTTGCTGTTGATCAGGATGACCTTGTAGCCCTCTTCGCGCAGCGCCTTGCAGGCTTGCACGCCGGAGTAGTCGAACTCGCAGGCCTGGCCGATGATGATCGGGCCGGCGCCGATGATGAGGATCGATTTGAGGTCTGTGCGCTTAGGCATTCTTGCTCTCCGTCTTTTCCGTCTTGTGCTTTTCCATGAGTGCCGTGAAGCGATCGAACAGGTAGCCGATGTCGTGCGGGCCGGGCGACGCTTCAGGGTGGCCCTGGAAGCAGAACGCGGGCTTGTCGGTGCGTGCCAGGCCCTGCAGCGTGTTGTCGAACAGGCTGATGTGGGTGGGACGCAGGTTGGCCGGCAGCGACTTCTCGTCGACAGCGAAGCCGTGGTTCTGGCTGGTGATGCTCACGCGGCCGTTGTCGAGGTCTTTCACCGGATGGTTCGCGCCGTGGTGGCCGAACTTCATCTTGAAGGTCTTCGCACCCGAGGCCAGCGCCATGATCTGGTGGCCCAGGCAAATGCCGAAAGTGGGAATGCCGGTCTCGATCAGTTCCTTGACGGCGCTGATGGCGTAGTCGCAAGGCTCCGGGTCGCCGGGGCCGTTGGCCAGGAAGATGCCGTCGGGCTTCAGCTTGAGCACATCGGCCGCGGGCGTTTGCGCCGGCACCACCGTGATGCGCGCGCCGCGCTGCGCGATCATGCGCAGGATGTTCTTCTTGACGCCGTAGTCGAACGCGACGACATGGAACCGGGGCGTGATCTGCACGCCGTAGCCCGGCTTGCCGTTCAGGTTGACGAGCTTCCACTCGGTCTCGGTCCACTCGTAGGTCTGCGTGACCGACACCACCTTGGCGAGGTCGAGGCCGGCCATGCTGGGCGCGGCCTTGGCGGCGGCAATGGCCTTGTCGATCAGCGCCTGCGTCACGGCTTCGCCCGCAGCCAAGCCCAGGATGCAGCCGTTCTGCGCGCCGTGGGTGCGCAGGTGACGCGTGAGCTTGCGGGTGTCGATGTTGGCAATGGCCACCGTCTTGCCGGCCACGAGGTATTCGCTCAGCGTGGCGGTCTGGCGGAAGTTGGAGGCGACGAGGGGCAGGTCCTTGATGATCAGGCCCGCGGCATGGATCTTGTCGGCTTCGATGTCTTCCCCGTTGACGCCGTAGTTGCCGATGTGCGGATACGTGAGTGTCACGATCTGCTGGCAGTAGCTCGGGTCGGTGAGGATTTCCTGGTAACCGGTCATGGCAGTGTTGAACACCACCTCACCGGTCGTGGAGCCGGCGGCTCCGATCGAGTTGCCTTGAAAGACCGTGCCGTCTGCGAGCGCCAGGATGGCGGGCGGGAAGTTTCCCTTGAGAGACAAAAGCACTGGGTTCTCCGAATGGTTACGGTCGCCCGGAGCCCCAGGCGCGTTGCCTGCGGACTGCTGCTTAAGGGGATTTTGGCGTTGAAGGCGGCCGGGCGACGCTATTGCGAGTAAGCCCCCGATTGTAGCTCGGACTGGGTGTGCTATTGAGCCTGAAGAGCCGCCCCGCTGGCGTGCAGGCAAATTGCAGCGGCAGCCGCCACGTTGAGCGACTCTTCGCCGCCGGGCTGCGCAATACGGATGTGGTGCGTGGCCCTCGCTTCCAGCGCGGGGGACACGCCCTGCCCTTCATGCCCCATCAGCCACGCGCAGGGATGCGGCAGTTCGGCCTTGTGCAGCCAGTCGCCGTGGTGCGAGCTGGTGGCGACCAGCGGCACCCGCAGGCTGTCCAGCGCGTCGGCGTCCACACCTTCGATCAGCCGCAGGCCGAAGTGGGCCCCCATGCCGGCGCGCAGCACCTTCGGCGCCCACAGTGCGGCCGTGCCCTTCAGCGCGATCACCTGGGTGAAGCCGAAGGCGGCGGCGCTGCGCAGGATGGAGCCCGCGTTGCCCGCATCCTGCAGGCGGTCGAGCACGACGCTGGGGGCGTCGGGAATCAGTTCGGGGCGGGACGGCAGGTCGAGCACGAAACCCATGGGCGCCGGCGATTCGAGCCCGCTGACACCGCGCAACAGGTCATCGGCAACGACTACGGTTTTGATAGCACCATGCGTCCATTCGGCGGGCGCACTGGGCCAAAAAGACTCCGAAAACACAGCGATGGCCGGCTTCACGCCGCGCGCCAGTGCCGCACGGCACAGGTGGTCGCCCTCGAGCCAGATCCGGCCCAGCTTGCGGTAGGCGCCCGGGTCTTGCGCAAGCTTGCGCAGGTCCTTGAGCAGCGGGTTGTCGCGCGAGCTGATGTGGCTGGCGCCGGTGTCGGAGGTCATGAGGGAGGGTTCAGGGCGCGGGGCGCAGGTCCAGGCGCACGGTCTCGGCGACACCGATGACCATCGCAGGCTGCACGGCGTCCACGGGCAGCACCACGTTCATGACACCGCCGGTGCGGGCCAGCGCAGCAGCCACCGGGCTGAACGACCTGCGGTGGTGCACGCAGGCGCCGTGGCGCTGCAAGGCTTCAAGGTGCTCCGGCGTGCCGTAGCCCTTGTGGCCGGCAAAGCCGTAGTGCGGGAATTCGGCGTGCAACTGCTCACAGAGCCGGTCTCGGTGCACCTTCGCCAGGATCGACGCGGCGGAAATCGCCTTGACCCGGGAATCGCCCTTGACGATGGCCTCGGCCAGCACGTCGAGCGTCGGCAGGCGGTTGCCGTCGACCAGCACCTTCACGGGCTTCAGGCGCAGCCCTTCGACCGCGCGCCGCATCGCGATCATGGTGGCCTGCAGGATGTTGTGGGTGTCGATCTCTTCCACGGTGGCCTGCGCGATCGAGCAGCACAGCGCCTGGGCCAGGATCTGGTCATGCAGGCGCTCCCTTTGCAGGGCCGTGAGCGTCTTGGAGTCCGCGAGGCCGCGGATCGGGCGCAGGTCGTCCAGGATCACTGCGGCCGCGACCACGGGGCCGGCCAGCGGCCCGCGGCCCGCCTCGTCGACGCCCGCCATCAGGCCCGGTGCGTCCCACACCAGCGGGGCCTGCTCAGCCTTCAAGAACTTTCTGGATCGCATCGGCGCAAAGTGTCGGCGTATCGCGCTGCAATTGCACATGCAGCTCTGAAAATTTGTGTTGCAGGGCCTGCGTTTTCTCCGGCGCATCGAGCCATTCCAGCGTGGCCCGGGCCAGCGCCTCGGGCGTGGCGGCCTCCTGCAGCAACTCAGGCACCACGAAATCGCGGCACAGGATGTTGGGCAGGCCCACCCAGGGCTGCAGCTGCTTGCGCTGCATGAGGCGCCACGACAGCGCATTCATGTTGTAGGCGATGACCATCGGGCGCTTGAACAGCGCCGCCTCGAGCGTGGCGGTGCCGCTGGCGATCAACGTGGCGTCGCAGGCGGCGAGCGCGGCGTGCGACTGGCCGTCGAGCAGCTTCACGCGGCCGGTCATGCCGCTGGCCTGCAGCAGGCCTTCGACCTCGGCGCGCAAGCCGGGCAGGATCGGGGCTACGAACTGGATGCCGGGCCGCTGCTTGTGCATCAGCGCAGCGGCGGCAAAGAACCGGGCGGCCAGGTAGCGCACTTCCGAGCGGCGGCTGCCGGGCAGCAAGGCGACGACCTGTGCGTCGGGCGCCAGGCCCAGCGCGGCGCGGGCGCCGGCGCGATCGGGTGTCATCGGGATCACATTGGCCAGCGGGTGGCCCACGTAGCTGCCCGAGACGCCGTGCTCCGCCAGCAACGCCGGCTCGAACGGGAAGATGCACAGCACGTGGTCGGCCGCGGCCCGCACCTTCTCGATGCGCTCCGGCCGCCAGGCCCAGATCGACGGGCAGATGAAATGCACCGTCTTCATGCCGCGGCTGCGCAGGCCGGCTTCAAGATCGAGATTGAAATCAGGCGCGTCGACGCCGATGAACAGCTCCGCCCATTCCCGCAGCAGCCGTGCCTTGAGCTGGCGGCGAATGCCGGCAATTTCAGCGTAGTGCCGCAGCACCTCGACATAGCCGCGCACCGCGAGCTTTTCCTGCGGCCACCAGCTCTGCAGGCCATGGGCCAGCATGCGCGGACCGCCGATGCCAACGGTCTCGAGGCCGGGCCAGCGGGCCTGAAGCCCGTCGAGCAGCAGGCCAGCGAGCAGGTCGCCGGAAGCTTCGCCCGCGACCAGCGCGAAACGCCGCTGCCCGTCCTTCTGCATTGCTGTCACGTCAGCGCGCGATGCCGCGCGTCGAATTGGAGAGGAAAGCTTCCATCAGCGCGACGTCGTCGGCCGCTTCCGGCATTTCCGCGGCAAGCGCGGCGATGCCGGCGCGCGCCTCGTCGAGCGTCTTGCCCTGGCGGTACAGCAGCCGGTGCATCTGCTTCACGGCTGCGAGCCGCTGTGCGGAAAAGTCGCGCCGGCGCAGGCCGACGACGTTGAATCCGCGCACTGCCAGCGGATTGCCGTCGACCAGCATGAAAGGCGGCACGTCTTGCGTCACAGCGCTGGCGAAACCTAGCATGGCGTGGGCACCGACCGACACGAACTGGTGGATGCCGGTCAGCCCGCCCACCGTGACCCAATCGGCCAGGTGCACATGCCCGGCCAGCGTGGTGTTGTTGGACAGCGTGGTGTGGTTGTCGACACGGCAGTCGTGCGCGATGTGCGTGTACGCCATGATCCAGTTGTCGCTGCCCACGCGCGTCACGCCCCCTGCCCCCGGCACGCCGAGGTTGAAGGTGCAGAACTCGCGAATCACGTTGCGGTCGCCGATGACGAGCTCAGTGGGCTCCCCGGCGTACTTCTTGTCCTGCGGCACCGCGCCGAGGGACGAGAACTGGAAGATCCTGTTGTCGCACCCGATAGTGGTACGCCCTTCGATCACGCAATGCGCACCGATGGTCGTGCCCGCGCCTACCCGCACATGCGGGCCGATCACGGTATAGGGACCGACCGACACCGAGGCGTCGAGTTGAGCCTGGGGGGCGACGAGCGCTGTCGAATGAACCTGGGTCATGCCTTGTGTAAGTGCTGCCGGATCAGTTGATCTGGCGCATCGCGCACATCAGGGTCGCCTCGCAGGCGAGTTCGCTGCCAACCAGCGCCCGGCCCTTGAACTTCGAGATGCCCGCCTTCATGCGTTCGATCTCGACTTCGAGCGTCAGCTGGTCGCCGGGTTCCACCGGACGCTTGAAACGTGCGCCGTCGATGGCGGCAAAGTAGTAGACCGTGTTGTCGTCCGGCACGATGTCCAGCGAGTGGAACGACAGCAGCGCCGCGGCTTGGGCCATCGCTTCGAGCATCAGCACACCCGGCATCACCGGGCGGTGGGGGAAGTGACCGTTGAAGAAGGGCTCGTTCATCGTCACGTTCTTCAGTGCCGTGATGCGCTTGCCCTTTTCCATGTCGAGCACGCGGTCCACCAGCAGGAACGGGTAGCGGTGGGGCAGCAGCTTGAGGATTTGGTGGATATCGAGCGCTATCGCTGGCTTTGTCATGATGTTCTGTTCCTGCATCGTCGTCATTTTTTCGAGGGGGCCTTCTCCAGCGCCTTCAGTCGTTCGCGCAGGCTGTGCAACTGCTTGAGCGTTGCCGCATTTTTTTCCCAGCTCCCATTGTCATCGATGGGAAACATGCCGGTGTACTGGCCGGCCTTGTGGATCGAACGGGTAACCGTCGTGGCGGCGGACACGTGCACGCCGTCGGCCACCGTCAGGTGTCCCAGCACGATGGCGCCGCCACCGAAGGTGCAGTTGGCACCGATCACGGCGCTCCCGGCCACGCCCACGCACCCCGCCATCGCGGTGTTCTTGCCAACGCGCACGTTGTGGCCGATCTGGATCAGGTTGTCCAGCTTCACGCCGTCCTCGATCACCGTGTCGTCGAGCGCGCCGCGGTCGATGCAGGTGTTGGCGCCGATCTCGACATCGTTGCCGATGCGCACCGCCCCCAGTTGCTCGATCTTGACCCACTGCCCCGCGTGCAGCGCCAGGCCGAAGCCGTCCGCGCCGATGACCACGCCGGGATGCAGCAGGCAGCGCTCGCCGATGGTGCAGTCTTCGCTCACAGTCACGCGCGACTTCAGCACGGTGCCCGCGCCGATGCGTGCACCCCGTTCCACCACGCACAGCGCACCGATGCGTGCAGTGGCATCGACATGGGCTTCAGCGTGGATCACCGCGCTCGGGTGCACCAAATCGGCTTCCGGGCGCGCGTGATGCGCCTTCCAGAGCTGCGTCAACCGGGCAAAGTAGAAATAGGGATCGGGCGTCACGATGAACGCCCCGCGCGCCTCGGCAGCCTCGCGCATGGCAGGCGACACGATCACACAGGCCGCCTTCGAGGCCGCCAATTCCTGCTGGTATTTGGGATGGCTCAGGAAGCTGAGCGCATCGGGCTGTGCATTCTGCAGCGGCGCGAGCCGCTCGATGGACAGCGTTGCATCGCCATGAAGCTCGCCCCCCAGGGCGTCAACGATGGCTCCAAGCTGCAATGACACGCCGGCTCCCGGCGTTACTTGCCGGCCGGAGGCGCAGAAGAGCTGACCGACGCGTTCAGCGCCTTGATCACCTTGTCGGTGATGTCGTGCTTCGGATTGATGTAGATCGCTTCCTGCAGGATGGCGTCGTACTTTTCGGCTTCGGCCACCTGCTTCACCACGCGGTTGGCGCGCTCGTAGACCTGCTGCAGCTCTTCGTTCTTGCGTGCGTTCAGGTCTTCCTGGAACTCGCGGCGCTTGCGCTGGAAGTCGCGGTCCTGGTCGACCAACCCACGCTGGCGGGAGACTCGCTGGCTTTCCGACAGAGTTGGCGCTTCGCGCTCGAACTTCTCGGAAGCCGCCTTCAGTGCATCGCCCTGGACGGTCAGGTCTTTCTCGCGTTTCAGGAACTCAGCCTCTAGCTTCGCCTGAGCGGCCTTGGCCGGTTGCGCCTCACGCAGCACACGGTCAGGGTTCACGAAACCGATGCGAAATGTTTCCTGTGCCTGCGCCGGCGCAGCGGCGAACACAAGAGCGGGAATCAACAACGCGCCGGCCGCGGCACGAATCAAATGCTTCATTTAGAAAGACGTTCCGATCTGGAATTGGAGGCGCTGAATTCTATCCTTCGGGATCGTGACGAATCCGGTCTTGGGATCCGTCACTTCCTTCTGGGACATGACGGGGAATGCATAAGCCAGGCGCAGCGGGCCCAGCGGCGAGATCCAGCTGACACCCAGACCCACCGAGGCACGCAGCTTCTTCTCGGCCTTCCACTGCTCGTCCGTCAGGCCCGCGGAGCGCGAACCGAACACATTGCCGATGTCGAAGAAGCCGTACAGACGCAGCGTGCGGTCATTGCCGGCACCCGGGAACGGCGTGCTCAGCTCTGCATTGAAGATCGCCTTCTTGGTGCCGCCGAGGGCCGCGCCTTCGGTCTGGCCGAACAGGGGCACGTCGCGCGGGCCGAGAGAGTTCTGCTCGAAACCACGGATCGAGCCCAGGCCGCCCGCGTAGAAGTTCTTGAAGATCGGGTAGACCTTGCCGCCCAGCGCCTTGGCATAGCCGACTTCGCCGTTGATCGAGAAGGTGTACTGCTTGTTGATCGCAAAGAACTGCTGGTACTGGTAGTTCGTCTTGACGTACTTCATATCGCCGGCCGCGCCCACTTCGAGGTTGGCGCGTTGCAGGCGGCCGGTGGTTGGGATCAGCGCGCTATCGCGGTTGTCACGGCCCCAGCCAACGCTCAGCGGAACGCCCCAGACGCTCTTCTGGTCGCAGCCGATCACGAGGATCCCGGTGGGATCCTTCTTGCACTGGAAGTAGTTCAGGTAGGACGGCGGGGTGGTCAAGCCGGAGAACGCCGTCGAGCTGTTCGCGTCGAAGGCATAGCGCTCCAGACCGATGCCGAAGAACACCGTGTCGATTTCGCTGAACGGCACGCCGAAACGAATGGACGCACCCTGGTTCACCAGCTTGTAGTCCCCGTCGATCGACGACGAATACGGACGCGTGGTGGTGTGATACAGGCTGATCGAGCGCGAGATGCCGTCCTGCGTGAAGTACGGATCGGTCGTAGTCACCGACAGCGTGCGGTTGTACTTGCTGGTGTTGACCTGCACGCCCAGGAAGTTGCCCGAGCCGAACACGTTTTCCTGCGAGATGCCGAAAGTCAGCGAGACCTTCTCGGCGCTCGAGTAGCCGGCGCCGAGTTGCAGGCTGCCGGTCGGTTTTTCGGTCACGTTGACGGTCAGGTCCACCTGGTCGGGCGAACCGGCCACTTCCTGCGTATCGACGGTCACTTCGGTGAAGAAGCCCAGACGGTCGACGCGGTCTCGCGAGAGCTTGATCTTGTCGCCGTCGTACCACGAGGCTTCGAACTGGCGGAACTCGCGGCGGATGACTTCGTCGCGGGTCTTGTTGTTGCCGCCGACGGAAACCTTGCGCACATAGACGCGGCGCGCGGGTTCTGCCTGCAGCGTGAGCGCCACGCGGTTGTTGACGCGGTCGATCTCCGGGCGCGCCTGCACGCGCGCAAACGCATAGCCGAAGGTGCCGAAATAGTCGTTGAAAGCCTTGGTGGTCTCGGTGACCTGCTCGCCGTTGTAGGGCTCGCCCGGCTTGATCATGATGAGCGACTTGAACTCGTCGTCGCGGCCGAGGTAGTTGCCGTCGAGCTTGACGCTCGACACCACGAACTTCTCGCCTTCGGTGATGTTGACGGTGACTGTCAGGTCCTTGCGGTCCGGCGAAATGGCGACCTGGGTCGAATCGATGCGGAACTCGAGATAGCCGCGCGTGATGTAGTACGAGCGCAGGGTTTCGAGGTCGGCGTTGAGCTTGGCGCGCGAGTACTGGTTCGACTTCGTGTACCAGCTCATGAAGCCGCCGCTATCCTGGTCGAACAGGCTCAGCAACGTCGACTCGCTGAATGCCTTGTTGCCGACCACGTGCACTTCGCGGATGCGCGCCGATTCGCCTTCGGTGACGGTGAAGGTCAGGTTGACGCGGTTGCGCTCGATGGGCGTGACGGTGGTCACGACCTGCGCGTTGTAGAGGCTGCGACTCACATACTGGCGCTTGAGCTCTTGCTCGGCGCGATCCGCCAGCGCCTTGTCGTAGGGGCGGCCGTCGGTCAGTCCAACTTCGCGCAACGCCTTCTGCAGCGCGGCCTTGTCGAATTCCTTGGTGCCGACGAAGTCGACGTCCGCGATGGTGGGCCGCTCTTCGACGATCACCACCAACACATTGCCATTCACATCGATGCGAACATCCTTGAACAATCCCAGGTCGAACAGTGCACGGATCGCGGCGGAGCCGCGATCGTCGCTGTAGGTGTCACCCACGCGCAATGGCAGCGAGGCGAAGATCGTGCCGGCTTCGACGCGTTGCAGTCCTTCGACACGGATATCGCGCACCGTGAAAGGCTCGACGGCCCAGGCTGCCGTGGCCGCGAGCGCGCTGGCAACCACCGCGGCAACGCTACGCAGGCGAAAGCGACTGAAGTTTTTGTTCATCTGTGAATTGAGCCGGCTCGGAAAAGGCCGGCAGAAAGTTAACCAAAGAGCCGCGTGACGTCGTTGAAGAGTGCGACCGACATCATGACCAGCAGCAGGGCGACACCCCCGCGCTGAAGCCGTTCCATCCAGGCGTCAGAGACGCTCTTGCCGGTCAGGCCCTCCCAAAGATAATACATCAGGTGCCCCCCATCGAGGACCGGGAGCGGCATGAGATTGAGCACGCCGAGACTGACGCTGATGAGCGCCAGGAAGACCAGGTACTGTGTGAAACCGAGGCTCGCGGACTTGCCCGCGTAGTCTGCGATCGTGAGCGGACCGCTCAGGTTCTTGAGCGATGCCTCGCCGATGACCATCTTGCCCATCATGCGAACGGTCATTGCGGACACCTCCCAGGTGCGCACCACGCCGCGCCAGATGCCGTCGACCACGCCCTGGCGCACCATCACCATCTCAGGCGCCGTGCCCACGTAGGCGCCGATGCGCCCGACCTTCACGCCGCCCTCCTCCCGCACTTCGGGCTTCACGTCGATGGTGAGCGGCTGGCCTGCGCGTTCGAGCTGCCAGGCCTGGGTGCGCGGCTGGTCGCCGTCGACCGACGCCCGGATCACCTCGCGCAGTTGCTGTCCGTCGACGATGGCGGTGGCGCCGATGGTGCGAACCACGTCGCCGCTGCGCAGGCCGGAGCGTTCGGCGGCGCTGCCGGCCATCACTTCTCCAATTTCGGGCCGGGTCAGCGGCGCCAGCACGCCGATCTTGCGGAACATCTGCGGATCGGCGTCCTTGGTCTCCATGCGGCTCAGCGGGAGCACCAACTGGCGGGCGGGCTGGCCGGGCGCGCCTGCGATTTCGAGCGTCAGGTCGTGGCCGTCGAGCGCGCCGCGCGTCATGCGCCAGCGCAGGTCCTCGAAGGACTGCACGGGCGACAGGTCGCCGTCGAAGCCCGCTTGCGTGATGTGCTCGCCGCCGCGAAGGCCCGCGGCCTCGGCCAGCGACGCCGCCACCGGCCGCGCGAGCTTGGCCACCGGCTCCTGCACGCCGATCCAGTTGACCGCGGTGTAGAGCGCAACAGCCAGCAGCAGGTTGGCGATCGGGCCCGCAGCGACGATGGCCGCGCGCGAACGCAGGGGCTGGGTGTTGAAGGCGCGATGACGCTCTTCGGGCGCCACGGGTCCTTCACGCTCGTCGAGCATCTTCACGTACCCGCCGAGCGGGAAGGCACCGATGACGAATTCGGTCGATTGCCCCGGATGCTGGCGCTTCGGCCTCCAGCGCAACAGCGCCTTGCCGAAACCGACCGAGAAACGCTCCACCTTGACGCCGCAAGCCACGGCCACGCGGTAGTGGCCATATTCGTGCACCGCGATCAGGACGCCAAGTGCGACCACAAAGGCCATGACAGTGAGCAGCATCGGAGTCCTTGATTTCTGGGAGCGTCAGGCCGCGAAACGCAGCGCCGCGGCATTGGCCGCCGCGCGCGCACTGGCATCGAGCGCCAACAGGTCGGCGAGCGATGCCGGCTTGGAGGGCGAGACCGCTTCCAAAGTTTCCACGTTGACCGCATGAATGCGGTCGAAACTCAGGCGGCGGTCCAGGAAAGCTTCCACCGCGACCTCGTTGGCCGCATTGAGCACGGCAGTGGTGCCGGACGCGGCGCGCATTGCATGCCAGGCCAGGCCCAGGCCAGGGAACAGCGCGGCATCGGGCGCGTCGAAGCTCAGCGCCGACATCTGGCGGAAGTCGAGCCGCGCCGCACCACTTTCGATGCGCTCCGGCCAAGCCAACCCGACCGCGATCGGCACCCGCATGTCGGGCGTGCCGAGCTGGGCGATGACCGAGGCGTCAGTGAACTGGACCATCGAGTGCACCACGCTCTGCGGATGAATGACCACCTCGATCTGCTCCGGCAACACGCCGAACAGGTGGCGCGCCTCGATCACCTCGAGCGCCTTGTTCATCATGGTGGCCGAGTCGACCGATATCTTGCGGCCCATCACCCAGTTCGGATGGGCACACGCCTGCTCGGGCGTGACGGCACGCAGCCTGTCGGGCGCCCAGGTGCGGAACGGGCCGCCCGAAGCGGTCAGGATGATCTTGTCGATGCGACGCGCCCACGTGGACGGATCTTCGGGCAGCGACTGGAAAATGGCCGAGTGCTCGCTGTCGATCGGCAACAGCGTTGCACCGCCCTCGCGCACCGTGCGCATGAACAGCTCGCCGCCGACGACCAGCGCCTCCTTGTTGGCCAGCAACAGCCGCTTACCGACCCGCGCGGCAGCCAGGCAGGGACCGAGGCCCGCGGCGCCGACGATGGCGGCCATGACGGTATCGACATCCTCGTGCGACGCTATCGTTTCAAGAGCATCAGGTCCAGCCAATACGACCGTGTCCAGGCTGTTTTGCTTGATTTTTTCGGCCAGCAACGCGGCATGCGGAGCGCTGGCCATGACGGCGAAACGCGGCGAGAACTGAGCGCATTGCGCCAGCAATTCATCGACCTTGGTGGCCGCGGAGAGCGCGAACACCTCGAAGCGCCCGGGGTGCCGGGCGATGACGTCGAGCGTACTCACGCCGACCGAACCGGTCGAGCCGAGCACCGTGACGCGTTGCAGGGGAGTTTTCACAGGAAGGCCAGCATCATGGCAATGGGAAGCGCCGGCAAGAGCGCATCCACGCGGTCGAGGATGCCGCCGTGGCCGGGCAGCAGCCGGCTGCTGTCCTTGGCGCCGGCACTGCGCTTGATGAGGGATTCGACGAGGTCGCCCACGACGCTCATCGCCGCGAGGAACAGCGCGCCAAGCAGCAGGAGCCACCAGCCGCGCTCATTGAGTCGGGTGTAGAGGCTGGCGACCGTCGCGCCGGTTGCCTTGTCGGCCCAGACCCAGGCAAAGGCCAGCACCACCACGCCGATCATCCCGCCCCATACGCCTTCCCAGCTCTTGCCGGGACTGATCGCGGGCGCGAGCTTGTTGCGGGTGAACTTGAGACCGAAGGCGCGGCCGGCGAAATAGGCGAACACGTCCGCCACCCACACCAGCACCAGGATCGACAAAAGGAAGTTGATGCCGATCATGCGCGCCTGCACCGCGGCCAACCAGGCCACCCAAAGTGCCAGCAAGCCGCCCACCAGCCGCAGACCGCGCGGAATGCGCGGCCAGCCCGGCACCGCCACCCGCAGCAGCGCGGCGCCGCCGAGCACCCAGGCCGCGCTGGCCAGGGTCCACATCAAAACGAGCGGCTGCTCCAACAGGCCCAGCCACCACGACAACGCGCACAGCACCACCGTCTCGATGCCGAGGAACACCGAAAGCCGCTGGCCGTATCCGTTCAAACGCCCCCATTCCCAGGCGCCCGCGCCGATCAGCACCAGCATGACGCAGGCGAAGGGGATGTGGTTTCGGTAGAACAGCGCTGGCAGCAGGATCGCGAGCAGCACGATCGCTGTGAGGATGCGTTGTTTGAGCATGCGGGGGGATTGTCAGGCCGTCAGGCCATGGGGTGCCGAGACCTGCGCCGAGGTCTGACCGAAGCGACGCTCGCGCCCCTGGAACGCAGCGATGGCCTCGTCCAGCGCGGCCTCGTCGAATTCGGGCCACAGCTTGTCGCTGAAGAAAAGCTCTGCGTAGGCACTCTGCCAAAGCAGGAAATTGGACAAACGCTGCTCGCCACCGGTGCGGATGAACAGGTCGGGGTCGGGCACATGGGCCAGCGCCATGGCGCGGTCGAGGCTGACCTCGGTGATGGCCTCGCCCTGCGCCGCCAACCTGGCCGCGGCCTTCGCGATGTCCCAGCGCCCCCCGTAGTTGAAGCACACGTTGAGTTGCATGCGGGTGTTGTGCGCGGTGGCCGCTTCGGCGTCGATCAGCCCCTTCACCATCTTCGGCGACAGGCCCGCTCGCTCACCGACGAAGTGCAGCCGCACGCCGTCGGCGCTGAGCCGGGGCACTTCGCGGGCGAGTGCGCCGACCATCAGTTCCATGAGTCCGGAGACTTCCTCGACAGGACGGTTCCAGTTCTCCGAGGAGAACGCGAACACCGTGAGCACGCCCACGCCGCGGTCTGCGCATGCCTTGACGCAGCGGCGCAGCGACTCCACGCCCTGCTTGTGCCCCGCGACGCGTGGCAAGAACCGCCGCGTCGCCCAACGGCCGTTGCCGTCCATGACGATGGCAACGTGGTGTGGAACGCGCGGCGATGTAGGAGCCATGGCAGGCCTCAAACGGCCATGATCTCCGCTTCCTTGGCCGTCACCAGGCGGTCGATCTCCGCGATATGGCGGTCGGTGACCTTCTGGATGTCGGCTTCGGCGCGCTTCTGGTCGTCTTCCGACGCCAGCTTGTCCTTCACCAGCTTCTTGACCGATTCGTTCGCGTCGCGGCGCAGGTTGCGCGTGGCGATCTTGGCGCTTTCGCCCTCGTTGCGAACCAGCTTGGTCATTTCCTTGCGGCGCTCTTCGCTCATGGCCGGCAGCGGCACGCGGATCAGGTCGCCCATCGACGCCGGGTTCAGGCCCAGGTCGCTTTCGCGGATGGCCTTTTCGATCTTGGCGCCCATGCCCTTTTCCCAGGGCTGGACGCTGATGGTGCGCGAGTCAAGTACCGACACGTTGGCCACCTGGCTCAGCGGAACCTGCGAGCCGTAGTAGTCCACGTGGATCGAGTCGAGCAGCGCCGAGTTGGCACGGCCGGTACGGATCTTGGTGAGGTTGTTCTGGAAGGCGGCGAGCGACTGATTCATCTTCAGGTCGGTCGCGCTGCGGATGTCTGCAATGGTCATCTCAAATACTCCTAGGCATGCACCAGCGTGCCCTCGTCCTCGCCCATCACGACGCGCTTGAACGCACCGTTCTTGAGGATCGAGAACACCTTGATCGGCAGCTTCTGGTCGCGGCACAGCGCGAAGGCCGTGGCGTCCATGATGCCGAGATTCTGCGCAATCGCCTCGTCGAAAGTGAGCGAGGTGTAGCGCGTTGCATTCGGGTTGGTCTTGGGGTCGGCGGTGTACACGCCGTCGACCTTGGTCGCCTTGAGCACCAGCTCGGCGCCGATTTCGGCACCGCGCAGCGCTGCGGCGGTGTCGGTCGTGAAGAACGGATTGCCCGTGCCGGCCGCAAACACCACGACCTTGCCCTCTTCGAGGTACTGCAGGGCCTTGGGGCGCACATAGGGCTCGACCACCTGCTCGATGGCGATGGCGGACATCACACGGGCCACCAGGCCCTGCTTGTCCATGGCGTCGGCCAGAGCCAGCGAATTCATGACGGTGGCCAACATGCCCATGTAGTCGGCGGTGGCTCGGTCCATGCCGACCGAACCGCCAGCGACGCCGCGGAAAATATTGCCGCCGCCGATCACGACCGCCACCTGGACGCCCATGTTCACGACCTCGGCCACCTCCTGGACCATCCGCACGATGGTGGCGCGGTTGATGCCGAAGGCGTCATCGCCCATCAGAGCCTCTCCCGACAGCTTCAACAAGATTCGCTTGTGGGCTGGGCGGGGATCAGACATGGGCAATTTCCTTGAGTTGGCGGGGGCGAGTGTAAAACGTGGCGGTGAAAAAGCGGCGGCACGCGTTCGCGCACCGCCGCTTCAGTGGCTGCGAGATCAGGCGGCAGCCTTGGCAGCGGCGACTTGTGCGGCCACTTCGGCGGCAAAGTCGTCGACCTTCTTCTCGATGCCTTCACCGACCACGTACAGGGTGAAACCCTTGATCGAGGTGTCGGCAGCCTTGAGCATCTGCTCGACGGTCTGCTTGTCGTTCTTCACGAACGGCTGGTTGTGCAGCGAAACTTCCTTGAGGAACTTCTGCACGCCGCCTTCGATGCGCTTGGCAACGATGTCGGCCGGCTGGGCCTTCTTGCCTTCGGCTTCGGCCGTCTTGCGGTCTTCTTCCGCCTTGCCGGCAGCCACTGCGCGCTCTTTTTCGATCAGCTCGGCAGGCACGTCCGACGCCTGGATCGCCACCGGCTTCATGGCCGCGATGTGCATGGCCACGTCCTTGGCCGACGTGTCGTCGCCTTCGAACTCGACCATCACGCCGATGCGCGTGCCGTGCAGGTACGAAGCCAGCTTGCCGTTGCCGTTGAAGTGCTTGAAGCGGCGGAAGCTCATGTTTTCGCCGATCTTGCCGATCAGGCCCTTGCGCACGTCTTCGAGCGTGGGGCCGAAACCGTCCTGCTCGTAGGCCAACGCGCCCAGGGCGGCGATGTCCGCAGGGTTGCTCTTGGCGACCAGCATCGCGGCAGCGTTGGCCATGGCCAGGAAGCTGTCGTTCTTGGTGACGAAGTCGGTTTCGCAGTTGATTTCGATCATGCCGCCGGCAGCGCCGTCGACGAAAGCCGTCACCACGCCTTCGGCGGTGATGCGACCCGACGCCTTGCCAGCCTTGTTGCCGAGCTTGATGCGCAGCAACTCTTCGGCCTTTTCCATGTTGCCTTCGGCCTCGGTCAGGGCCTTCTTGCATTCCATCATGGGCGCGTCGGTCTTAGCGCGCAGTTCGCCGACCATGCTTGCGGTGATTGCAGCCATTTGTGTATCTCCGTAAATCCAAAAATCAGGTTAAAAAAAAGGGGCACCAAAGCCCCTTCTTCAGGCTCGCGAGCGTGCCAATCAGGCCGAAGCGCCTTCTTCGACTTCGACGAATTCGTCGCTGCCTTCGGCAACAGCCTTGACCACGTCGCCGGCGGCGTTGTTGCGGCCTTCGATGATCGCGTCGGCGATGCCACGGGCGTACAGCGCGACGGCCTTCGACGAGTCGTCGTTACCAGGGATCACGTAGTCGATGCCTTCGGGCGAGTGGTTGGAGTCCACCACACCGATCAGGGGAATGCCGAGCTTCTTGGCTTCGGCCACGGCGATCTTGTGGAAGCCCACGTCGATCACGAAGATGGCATCGGGCAGCGCGGTCATGTCCTGGATGCCGCCGATGTCCTTTTCGAGCTTCTCGATTTCGCGCGAGAAGGTCAATTGCTCCTTCTTGCTCAGCGAGTCGAGGCCGGCTTCCTGCTGAGCCTTCATGTCCTTCAGACGCTTGATCGAGGTCTTGACGGTCTTGAAGTTGGTCAGCATGCCGCCGAGCCAGCGGGTGTCGACGAAAGGCACGCCAGCGCGGCGAGCTTCCGAAGCGACGATTTCACGGGCCTGGCGCTTCGTTCCGACCATCAGGATCGTGCCGCGGTTGGCCGTGAGTTGCTTGGCGTACTTCATCGCGTCCTGGAACATCGGGAGCGACTTTTCCAGGTTGATGATGTGGATCTTGTTGCGGTGACCGAAGATGAACGGAGCCATCTTGGGGTTCCAGAAGCGGGTTTGGTGACCGAAGTGGACACCGGCTTCCAGCATTTCGCGCATGGTGGTAGACATTAGAAATTACTCCAAAGGTTGGGTCTAAAATCCAGCCCGTTTTGTGCTCTTTTGAACAGAGTCACAACACCTTGAATGGGCCGGTTTGCGGATGTGTTTGACTGGGTGCAACAGGAGCCGTTGCTGACCAGCGAAACCCAAAGAGTATAGCACGGCCGTAGCCCCCTCCTCCCCGAATCCGAGCCGCCCGCGGCACCCGCAGCCCCACCCATGAACGACCTCCACGCCACCCGTCTCCTCCTTCTGGCAGGTGGCTCCGATGCACGCACCGAAATGGAGCGCGCCATCGACATCGCCCGGTCCCCCGCCTGCTCCCACGTATTCACCCGAACCCTGTTCGACGAGGCCCGCCATGCCGCCGCCGCATCGAACGCGGATAGCCGGCTGTCGGGCCTGGCCTTCACCGCCAAGGACCTGTTCGACATCGAAGGCCAGCCGACGCCCGCCGGCTCCGTGGTCCTGGCCCATGCCCCGGCAGCCCGGGCCGACGCCTTGGCCGTCGCCCGGCTGCGCGCAGCGGGCGGGGTGTTGACCGGGCGCACCAACATGACCGAGTTCGCTTTCTCGGGCGTCGGCGTCAACCCGCACCACGGCACGCCGGCCAATGCGAGCGATGCCGTCACGCCGCGCATTCCCGGCGGCTCCTCGTCCGGCGCCGCGGTCTCGGTGGCCAGCGGCGCGGCCTTCATCGGCCTGGGCTCGGACACCGGCGGCTCGATCCGCATTCCGGCAGCGCTGAACGGCATCGTCGGCTTCAAGAACACCGCTCGCCTCACCCCCGCCCAGGGTGCGCTGCCGCTGTCGACCACGCTGGACACGGTCTGCGCCATGACGCGCTCTGTGCGCGACGCCATCACCGCGCACGAAATCCTCTCGGCGCGCCGCGTGACCGCCGGCAATGCCCCGCTGGCCGCCTACAGCCTGGCCGTGGTGAAGAATGTATTTTTCGACGGCATCGAACCCGCCGTGGCCACGGCCTTCGAGCGCTCGCTTCAAACGCTGCGCGCCGCCGGTGCCCGCATCCGGGAAATCGAGCTGCCCGAGCTCGCCGAACTGGCCACCATCAACGCCACCGGCGGCTTCTCGGCCGCCGAGGCCCATGCATGGCACCGCCTGCTGCAGGAGCGCAGCGGCGCCGGCTACGACCCCCGCGTGGCCCAGCGCATCCTGCGCGGCGCCACCATGAAGGCCCACGAATACATCGACCTCGTCAATGCCCGCCGCGACTGGATCGCCCGCGTGGAGTCCGCGTTGGCGCCCTTCGACGCCGTGCTGTCGCCAACCGTGCCGATCACCGCACCGACCATCGCCAGCGTGGCGCCGGGCGCCGAGCGCGACGACGAGTTCTTCCGCGTCAACGCGCTGCTGCTGCGCAATCCGTCGATCGTCAACATGCTCGACGGCTGCGCCATCTCGCTGCCCTGCCACACTGCCGGGGAACTGCCTGTCGGCCTGATGCTGTGGCATGCCGCGCTGCACGACGACGCCGTGCTCGCGGTGGCGCTTCAAGCCGAGCAAGCGCTACAGAAACAATAGCTACACACGCCCGTTCGACGGACGTAGCCGCCTCTTTTATCTAGAACATTCAATGAAAATCGCGATCGTGGGCGCCGGCATCATCGGCGTCACCACCGCCTGGGAACTGGTTTCCGACGGCCATGAAGTGACCGTGTTCGAGCGCCGCGGCGCCGCCGCAGAAGAAGCCAGCTTCGCCAACGCGGGCGTGGTCGCACCGGGGTACGTCACGCCCTGGGCGGCGCCCGGCATGCGCGGCAAGGTGCTGCGCTCGCTGCTGTCCTCGCACGGCGCCATCAAGCTGCGCTGGCCGCTCAGTTCGCGAGACATCGGCTGGATGTCGCGCTGGCAGAAGGCCTGCAAGCTCGAGACCTACCTGGCCAACCGTGCCCGCATGCAGCGACTGGCCTTCTACAGCCGCACCCGGCTGCATGAGGTGACCGAGGCGCGCGAGCTCAGCTACGAGCGCAGCGACGGCTACCTGGTGCTGCTGCGCTCCAAGCGCGATAAAAAGATGGTTCAGCCCGGACTCGACGTGCTGCGCTCGGCCGGCAGCGTGTTCCGCGAGGTCGACGCCGACGAGGCACGCCTGCTCGAGCCGGCGCTCAACCCCGACACACCGCTCGCAGGCGCGATCTACCTGCCCGAAGACGAGGTGGCCAATTGCCGCCAGTTCGCGCTGCTGCTCAAGTGGGAAGCCGAGGCGTTCGGCGCGCAGTTTCATTTCAACTGCGACATCGCCCCCCTGAGCCGCGCGGCGCCCACCTCGCTCTCGCTGGCCAGCGGCTCCGACCCGGTTCGCTACGACGCGGTCGTGGTGTGCGCCGGCCTGGCTTCGGCCTCGCTGCTGCGCCCGCTCGGCCTGCGCATCCCGATGACACCCGTCTATGGCCACTCGGTCAGCGCGCCGATCCGCGAGCCGCTCAACGCCCCGCGCAGCGCGGTGATGGACGAACGCTACAAGGTCGCCATCTCGCGCCTGGGGCAGCGCGTGCGCGTGGCCGGCAGCGCCGAGATCGGTGGCTCGCTGGACACCATGAGTCCGGCAGCCATCCAGACGCTCTACAAGGTGCTGCACGACTGGTTCCCGGGCGCGGCCACGCTGCAATCGGGCGTTCAGCAATGGAAAGGCGCGCGGCCGATGCTGCCGGACGGGCCGCCGGTGCTGGGCGCCAGCGGCATTCCCGGCGTGTGGCTCAACCTGGGGCACGGCTCGAGCGGCTGGGCGCTGTCGTGCGGCAGCGCGCGCGTGCTGGGCGACCTGATCGGCGGACAGGACCCGGGTGTCGATCTCGAAGGCCTGGGCGTCGAGCGGCTCAGTCTCTAGGACCCCACCGGCGCAGGCGCTCCGGGCTGGCCGGCGTTTCCACCGGCAGCTCGGGCTCGGGCGGTGGCATCCACTTGCCGGCGATCCACGCCAGTAAGGCCGGCGCGATCAGCACGAAGAACACGAGGCACAGCAGGTCGGCGCCGAGCACGAGCCAGCGCATTGCGCCCGAGCCGGCCTCGGCAGGCGCGTCGAGCCAGCGAATCACCCCGAAGCCATAGCCGACGCCCGCGGCCCACGCGATATCGCGCAACGGCACGCGGCGCCAAGTCACGGCCAGCAGGAACAGGCCCCACACGACGGCCAGCAAACCCAGCGCCCAACCCGCGCCGCCGATCAGCGCCACGGCCATCCCGGCGAAGCCGGCGAAACACGCCAGCAGAAGGACCAGCAGCCAGCCAAGGGTCTTGAGCGTCATCGCTCGATGATAGGAGGCACGGCGTCACAATGGCCCGATGCACCGCATCACGTCCGCCACAGCCGCCGATCTGTTCGACATCGCCGCCACACGCCGCATCGAGCAGGCAGCAGCTGCCGCCCTGCCTGGCCACGCGCTGATGCAGCGCGCAGGCCTTGCGGTGGCGCGGCTGGCGATGGCGCTGGCGCCGCATGCTCGCACCATCTGGGTGGCTTGCGGCCCGGGCAACAACGGGGGCGACGGCTTCGAGGCCGCGGCGCAGTTGCGGCATCGGGGCTTCTTTCCTGTGGTCACCTTTGTCGGCGATGAGCACCGCTTGCCGCCGGACGCCAAGACGTCGCTGCAGCGCGCCCGCGACGCGGGCGTCACTTTTGCGTCGACGCCGCCGTCGACCTATGACCTCGCCATCGACGCGCTGCTCGGCATCGGATCGACGCGGCCGCCCGAAGGCACAATGGCCGAATGGCTGGCGACGATGCATGCCGGCCCGCAGCCGGTGCTCAGCGTGGACGTGCCCTCGGGCCTGAACGCGGACACCGGCACGCTGCCTCCCGGCGCCGGCCACGCGCCCATGTCATCCCGCACCTGCCTCACATTCCTCACACTGAAGCCCGGCCTGTTCACCGCACAAGGCCGCGACGCGGCAGGCACCGTGTGGTTCGACGACCTGGGTTGCAGCGCATTCAAGGACACGCCCTCGGCCCGCATCACCGGCACGCCGCAAGCGCAGCAGCGCACCCATGCCTCGCACAAGGGCAGCTACGGCGACGTCGCGGTGGTGGGCGGTGCGTCCGGCATGGCCGGCGCGGCACTGCTGGCCGGCTCGGCGGCACTGCACGCCGGCGCGGGGCGCGTGTTCGTCGGGCTCCTCGACGCGAGCGCCGCGCCGGTCGACACCGCGCAACCCGAACTGATGCTGCGCGACGCGCATGCGCTGGACCTGTCGGCCATGACGGCCGTGTGCGGTTGCGGTGGTGGAGAGGCCGTGCGCGAACTGCTGACGCGCGTGCTGTCGACGGCGGCGGCACTGGTGCTCGATGCCGATGCGCTCAATGCCATCGCTTCCGATGACGCGCTGAAGGCCCAGTTGATGTCCAGAGGAAAAAGCGGATCGCCCACCGTGATCACGCCGCATCCGCTGGAAGCCGCGCGGCTGTTGGGCTGCAGCGCGGCGGAAGTCCAGGCGGACAGGCTGGCCGCAGCACATCAGCTCGTGGCGCGCTTCGGCGTCGTGGTGGTGCTCAAGGGGTCGGGAACCGTGATTGCCGCCGCGGGCGCTTCGCCGCCAGTCATCAACATGACCGGCAACGCCCGCCTTGCGACAGCGGGCACCGGGGACGTGCTGGCCGGCATGATCGGCGCGGCGCTGGCCACGCGCAGGCCGGCGTTCGACGCGGCCTGCGAGGCCGTCTGGCAGCACGGCCACATCGCCGACACATGGCCGGCCGATGCGGCCCCGCTCACGGCCGGCACGCTGGCCCGCCGCGCGCCTGTCTGACAGCGTCTAGCCGCGACCGACGAAGGGCATCTTCGTCGCCATGATGGTGTGGAACAGCACGTTGGCTTCCAGCGGCAGGTTGGCCATGTAGAGCACCGACTGGCCCACGATCTTGACGTCGATCAGCGGCTCGATCGCGAGCTCGCCGTTGGCCTGCGGCACGCCCTTGGCCATGCGCGAGGCCAGTTCGGTCATGGCATTGCCCACGTCCACCTGCCCCACCGCGATGTCGTACTTGCGCCCGTCGAGCGACGCGGTCTTGGTCAGGCCTTCGACCGCATGCTTGGTCGACGTGTAGGCCGCGGAGTTGGGCCGTGGCGCGGTGGCAGAGATGGAGCCGTTGTTGATGATACGCCCGCCCTGCGGTGTCTGCGCCTTCATCGTGCGGAACGCCTGCTGGATGCAGAAGAACATGCCCGTGAGGTTGATGTCGACCACGCCTTGCCATTGTTCGGGCGTCCAGTCCTCGAACGGACCCGGCGGGTTGCCCACGCCGGCGTTGTTGAACAGCAGGTCGACGCGGCCGAAGCGTTCGACCGTGGCGGCGAAAAGCGCCTGAACCGACTCGGCCTTGGCCACGTCGGTGGGCACCGCGAAGGCGCGCGCGCCGGCGCCCGATTCTTCCGCCACCTGCTCCAGCGGCTCCAGCCGGCGCCCGGCCAGCACCACGCTCCAGCCGTCGCCCAGCAACGCCAGCGCGGCGGCGCGGCCAATGCCGGAGCCCGCTCCCGTGACGATGGCGATGCGGCCCTTGTTGTCTTCAGCGCTCATGCTCTGTGTCTCTTTCTTTGTCTTCGGTGGGTCGATGGTTCATGCGGTACGGCATCAGCGGCGCGGCTTGCGCCCCTTCATCTTGTTGGCGGCCTTCTTGACCGCCGACTTGAAGGCCTGCATCGCCGACTGCGGGCCGACCGCGGCCGAACCGCCATGGTCCACGCGCTCGACGCGGTCCGCACGCTCACCGCGCGGCTCGGCGCCGCCGGCCTCGCCCTTTTGGCGCGAACCGCGCTTGGCCGACGCCTTGACGGGCGCGCCCGACGATGCGGCCCCCTTGTCCTTCATGGCGCGCGACGTGAGGTCTTCGCCTTCGCGCACGAGGCGGAAGTCGATCTTGCGGCCATCCAGGTCGACGCGGCTCACCTGCACCCGCACGCGCGTGCCGATGGCATAGCGGATGCCGGTGCGCTCGCCGCGCAGCTCCTGGCGCATTTCGTCGAACTTGAAGTACTCGCCGCCGAGTTCGGTGATGTGCACCAGCCCTTCGACGTACATCGCGTCGAGCGTGACGAAGATGCCGAAGGTGGTGGCCGCCGAGACCACGCCGCCGTATTCCTCGCCCAGGTGCTCGCGCATGTACTTGCACTTGAGCCAGGCCTCGACGTCGCGGCTGGCTTCGTCGGCCCGGCGTTCGTTGGCGCTGCAATGCAGGCCCGCGGCTTCCCAGGCCAGCACTTCCTTGGTGGGCGCGATGGTGGCCTTTTGCGGCTTGGTCGTGGGCGCCTTCACGCGCGACGCCAGGCGCTTGGCCAGCTTGGCATGCGCCTCGCCCGGCGTGGGCAGCATCGGCAGCTGATAGCGCGTCTTGGTAAGGAGCGCCTTGATCACCCGGTGCACCAGCAAGTCCGGATAGCGCCGGATCGGGCTCGTGAAGTGCGTGTAGGCCTCGTACGCCAGGCCGAAGTGGCCACTGTTGAACGGCGTGTAGATCGCCTGCTGCATGGAGCGCAGCAGCATGGTGTGGATCTGCTGCGCGTCGGGGCGGTCCTTGGTGGCCGCGGCGATCGCCTGGAACTCGCCCGGCTTGGGGTCGTCGGTGATGCTCAGGCCGACACCCATGGCCTTCAGGTAGCCGCGCAGGATTTCCTTCTTCTCGGCGGTCGGTCCTTCGTGCACGCGGAACAGGCCCGGGTGCTTGCCTTCGGCGATGAAGTCGGCGCTGCAGACGTTGGCCGCGAGCATCGCTTCCTCGATGACTCGGTGCGCTTCGTTGCGCGTTCGCGGCACGATCTTCTCGATGCGGCCCGCGTCGTCGCAGATGATCTGCGTCTCGGTGGTCTCGAAGTCGACCGCGCCGCGCTTGCCGCGCTGCTTGAGTAGCGCCTTGTAGACGTCGGCCAGATTGAGCAGGTCCTTCACGCGGTCCTTGCGCTTGGCCGCTTCAGGTCCGCGCGTGTTGCCGAGGATGGCCGCCACTTCGGTGTACGTGAAGCGCGCGTGGCTGAACATCACGGCCGGGTAGAACTGGTAGGCGTAGATCTCGCCATCGGCTGCCACCAGCATGTCGCACACCATGCACAGGCGTTCGACCTCGGGGTTCAGCGAGCACAGCCCGTTGGACAGCTTCTCCGGCAGCATCGGAATGACGCGGCGCGGAAAGTAGACGCTGGTGGCGCGGTCGTACGCATCGATATCGATGCCCGAACCGGTCTGCACATAGGCGCTGACGTCGGCAATGGCCACCAGCAGGCGCCAGCCCTTGCCACGGCCGACCTTCGCGGGCTCGCAGTACACGGCGTCGTCGAAGTCGCGCGCGTCTTCGCCGTCGATGGTGACGAGCGGGATGTCGGTGAGATCGATGCGCCCCTTCTTGTCGGCGGGACGGACCTTCTCGGGCAAAGCCTTGGCCTCGGCCAGGCACTCCGCGGAAAACTCATGCGGCACGCCGTACTTGCGCACGGCGATTTCGATTTCCATGCCGGGGTCGTCGATCTCGCCCAGCACCTCTTTCACGCGGCCCACGGGCTGGCCGAACAACGCCGGCGGCTCGGTGAGCTGCACCACGACAACCTGTCCCACCTTCGCGGGGCCGGTCGCGCCCTTGGGAATCAGAACGTCTTGTCCGTAGCGCTTGTCCTCGGGGGCAACGAGCCAGATACCGCCTTCATGCAGCAGGCGGCCGATGATCGGTTGCTCCGGACGATCGACGATTTCGACCACGCGTCCCTCGGGGCGACCACGGCGGTCCTGTCGCACGACACGCGCCTTGACGCGGTCCTTGTGAAGCACGGCACGCATCTCGTTCGGGGGCAGATAGATGTCTGCCTCACCGTCGTCGCGCTGCACGAAACCGTGGCCGTCGCGATGACCTTGAACGGTTCCTTCGAATTCATCCAGCACGCCGCTGGAAGTGACATTATTTTTGATATGATCTCCTTCTTTCCTGAAATTCAAAACATAACTGCTTCGGCAGTTCTGTGGGCCCAGATGGCGGAATTGGTAGACGCACTAGTTTCAGGTACTAGCGAGTAACATCGTGGAGGTTCGAGTCCTCTTCTGGGCACCAAGTTTAAACAGACCTTTACCAGGTCATTCGATTCAAGCCACCGGTCTCCGGTGGCTTTTTTCATGGCCGTTTGAATCAGCATCAAACGGGCGACGCGGCCGAGCTTCGACACGCGAGGCGCAATGATGCACAAACGAGCGAACTCAACAGCCAATAGGCCGCAAAAAGTTTGGTATGATCGCAGTCTTTGCTGAGAAGCAAAAAAACATGACTGCTTCGGCAGGCATGAAGCCCAGATGGCGGAATTGGTAGACGCACTAGTTTCAGGTACTAGCGAGTAACATCGTGGAGGTTCGAGTCCTCTTCTGGGCACCAAATTCAAGCTGACCCCCGCCAGGTCATTCGAAACAAGCCACCGGTCTCCGGTGGCTTTTTTCTTGTCCATTCGAATCCGCATCAAATGGGCAATGCGATCAGGTCGTGCCCCTCGGCACCCACGATGCGCGCGCGAGTGAACTCACCGACCTTCAGCGTCTTGCTGATCTTCTCGGGCGGCATCAGGCGGACCGTGCCGTCGATTTCCGGTGCATCGGCGTAGGTGCGCCCCACACCGCCCTTGCGGCCCATGCCTGGCGCCGAATCAACCAGCACCTGCATCGTCGCGCCAATCCTTTTTTGCAGCTTCGCGATCGACACGGCTTCGGCCACTTCCATGAAACGCGCACGACGCGCTTCGCGTTCGGCCTCGGGCAGCATGCCCGGAATGTCGTTGGCAGTTGCGCCTTCGACCGGGCTGTAGGCAAAGCAACCGGCACGGTCGATTTCAGCTTCACGAATGAAGTCGAGCAGATGCTCGAACTCCTGCTCCGTCTCGCCCGGAAAGCCGGCGATGAAGGTGCTGCGGATCACGAGTTCCGGGCACACCTCGCGCCAACGCGCCAGCCGCTCCAGGTTCTTTTCGCCGCTGGCGGGGCGCTTCATGCGCTTGAGCACATCGGGGTGGCTGTGCTGCAGCGGCACATCGAGGTACGGCAGAACGGCGCCGCTGGCCATCAACGGAATGATCTCGTCGACGCTGGGGTACGGATACACGTAGTGCAGGCGAACCCACGCGCCATAAGGCTCAGCGATTTCGCCCAAGGTACGCACCAGTTCGAGCATGCGGGTCTTGACCGGCTTGCCGTCCCAGAACCCGGTGCGGTACTTCACGTCGACGCCGTAGGCCGAGGTGTCCTGGCTGATCACCAGCAGCTCTTTCACGCCGCCTTCGAACAGGGCCTTGGCTTCGCTCAACACGTCGCCAACCGGGCGCGACACAAGGTCGCCGCGCATCGAGGGAATGATGCAGAAGGTGCAACGGTGATTGCAGCCTTCGCTGATCTTCAGATAGGCGTAGTGGCGCGGCGTCAGCTTCAGGCCCGCCACGCCAAAGGCGTTCGGCACCAGGTCGATGAACGGATCGTGCGGCTTGGGCAGGTTCGCGTGCACCGCATCCATCACCTCTTGCGTGGCGTGCGGACCGGTGACGGCCAGCACGCTCGGGTGCATCTGGCGCACGAGATTGCCGCCCTGGTCGCCGGTCTTGGCGCCGAGGCAGCCGGTGACAATCACGCGGCCGTTCTCGGCCAGCGCTTCACCGATGGTGTCCAGGCTTTCCCGCACGGCATCGTCGATGAAGCCGCAGGTGTTGACGATCACCAGATCGGCACCTTCGAAAGTCTTGGAGGTTTGATAGCCCTCGGCACTCAGCCGGGTCAGGATCAATTCGGAATCGGTCAGGGCCTTGGGGCAGCCAAGGCTCACAAAGCCGACCTTGGGGGTGGTCGACTTGGTCGTACGTTCGGGGGAGGCAACTTCGCTCATATGCCTCTATTGTCCCAGCTATCGGCAACAACGGGGACACCATTGGACAACCTCCACCCCCGGCCGCGGGGTAAGCGCTTTCGGCCAGCCGAACGGCGCTCAGGGACGCTTAATGCCAAAGGCCCCCAATACCTGCTCTGCGTTTTTCTGCATCTGCTCCTGCATTTGCACAAAAACCGTCTTCGACTGCTCGACATAGTTACCCATGAGCCCCTGAAGCATGGGCGACTGCATGCTCATGAAGCGCGACCACATCTCGGGCGTCAGACCCTCTGCCTTGCCAGCCAGCTGGGCCTGCACCTCGGTCATGGCCTGGATGTTCTTCTCGAGGTAAGGCCCCATATAGCCCTGCATCGCCTGCCCGTAGAAGCGGATGATGTGCGAGAGCACCTGTTCGGTGAACATCGGCGCGCCGCCCGCTTCTTCTTCCAGGATGATCTGCAAGAGAATGCTGCGCGTGAGGTCGTCGCCGGTCTTGGCATCACGCACCACGAACTGGGCGCTCTGGATGACCAGCTGCTTCACCTCGGCGAGCGTGATGTACGTGGATGTCTCGGTGTCGTAGAGCCTTCGGTTCGGGTACTTCTTGATCACACGCTGTACCGGTTTGACCCCGGACTTCTTGCTCTGCACTGCGGACTCCTTCACATGGACGCCCATGTCATCGGATGATTCTAGGGAGCGGTTTTGCTGCGCCGCGACAAGGTTTACCCTGACCGCGCGCTGCTCTTTCAGTCCTGCGATGCCGCGTACTCCGCACCGCACGAGTGGCAGGACGCGGTCTCGGCCCGATCTTGCGTGGCTTCGCGAAAATGAAGCGGGGTTTTCTGCCCATAGACCACCCAGCAACGTGGGCAGTGCTCTTGACCCACCGTCGGCAAGTAGGCGCGAGCACGCTGTTCGGCGCGCTCCTCCGTCAGCGGCACACCCAGACGTTGGGCGCGCGCCACTTCACGCGCAGCCATGGTTTCGGTGCGGCCGGCCGCATGGTCGTTGATGCCGTAGACGGCACGCGCAAACTCAAGGGGAGCCTGCCTCAACAATGCAGCAAGGCGCTTGTCGGCATGAGCCCGATCAACCAGCGTTGATCGCGTATTCATCTGATCGCTTATCAAGAAATTTGGAAATGGGTTGCAGTGTGATCAAGGTAGCACAACAAGATGTACCAAGGTCTTTTCTGCATCACCACTGAGGACGATAAAGACACCGGGGAACCCGGTGTCTGCTCTGTTCGATGGATCCGGTGGTTGGCCGGTATCGAACAGAAATTGGTAGGCGCGATTGGACTCGAACCAACGACCCCCACCATGTCAAGGTGGTGCTCTAACCAGCTGAGCTACGCGCCTAAGGATGTGTCCGAGAAGCGTTTATTGTAGCAGGAGAAATCACGCTTTTCAGCGGCGACGCGCAGATCGCACACCAATCACTGCAGTGACCACGCCAAGAACCTGCGCAAGCCTCGCGGCATCGGCGATTTCAACCGTGAAGGTCATCCATGCCGTTCCCTTGATCGACTGCGTCTGCACGCCGATCACGTTCATCTTCTCTCGTGCGAACACGTCGGAGATATCGCGCAGCAGCCCCTGGCGGTCGGCCGCTTCCACAGCCACGTCGACTGCATAGACCGGTACTTCCGTGCCCTTCTTGGGCATGCCCCATTCCACGTCGATCACGCGCTCGCCGTCTTTCACTGCCATCGTGCGGAAGTTGCTGCAGTCGCTGCGGTGGACGCTGACGCCATGCCCTCGCGTGACGAAGCCGCGAATGGCATCGGGCGGCGCGGGTTTGCAGCATTTGGCGAGTTGCGTCATCAATGACGACACGCCCACCACCAACACACCGCCCTTGCCCGACTTCTCGCTGCCGCGCGCCTTCTTGATGAGCACGCCATCGTCCGGACCCGGCGCAGGCTCTGGCGGGCGCAGCAGCGTCTCGATGTTGCGCAGCGAGAACTCGTCCTTGCCCACCACTTCGAACAGGTGGTCCGCCGACTTGAAGCCCAGCTGCGAAGCCAGGTCTTCCAGGCGCATGGCCGTCTTGCCTTCACGCTGCAGCAGCTTTTCTACCGCCTCGCGTCCGCGCGCCACCGTCTCGTGCGTGATTTGCGCGTTGAACCATGCGCGCACCTTGGCACGGGCGCGGTGGCTGGCCAGATACCCCAGCTCCGCATTGAGCCAGTCGCGCGAAGGCCCGCCTTCCTTGGCGGCAATGATCTCGACCGTCTGCCCGTTCGACAACGGCGTGTTCAGCGGCACCATCGCGCCGTCGACCCGCGCACCGCGGCAGCGGTGGCCCAGCGTCGTGTGCACGGTGTAGGCAAAGTCGACCGGTGTGGCGCCCTGGGGCAGCTCGACGATGGCGGCATCCGGCGTCAGCACATAGATGCGGTCGTCGAACAGCCCCTGTCCCTGCAGCCCGCCCGACAGATCGCGCTCCCACGCCAGCAGTTGCCGCAGCACCGCGATCTTCGCGTCGTACTCGCCGCTGGCCCACACGCCGGCATAGCCTTTGTGGCCTGCCTCCTTGTAGGCCCAGTGCGCAGCCACGCCATGCTCGGCGTGGTCGTGCATTTCTTCGGTGCGGATCTGGATCTCGATCGGCTTGCCCGCCTTGCCCTCGACGAGCTCGCGCACCACCGTGTGCAGCGACTGGTAGCCATTGGGCTTGGGCCGCGCGATGTAGTCGTCGAATTCTTCGTCGATCGGCTGGAAATGCGAATGCACCCACGCCAGGGCTGCATAGCAATCCTTGACGTCGTGCACCACCACGCGCAGCGCAAGGATGTCGAAGACCTGCGCGAAATCGAGCGACTTGCCGCGCATCTTCTTCACGATGCTGTAGATGTTCTTCGGGCGCCCCTGCACGGTGGCCTTCACGCCCTCCTCCTGCAGTTCGCGCTCCAGTTGCGAACGCAGTTGCTCGATGTGCCCTTCGCGCTCGATGCGCTTCTCGTCGAGCAGCCGCGCAATCAGCTTGTAGGTTTCGGGCTCGAGGAAGCGGAACGAAAGATCTTCGATTTCCCACTTCACCTGCCAGATGCCAAGCCGGTTGGCCAGCGGCGCAAAAACCTGCAGCGACTCGCGCGCCACGCTCTCGGGCGCGGGCTGCTTGCTCGCGGCGGCGTGCCGCAAGGTCTGCAGGCGCGACGCCAGCCGCAGCATCACCACGCGCAGGTCGCGCGAGAACGCCAGCAGCATCTTGCGCACGTTTTCTGTCTGCGCGTTCGCGCCTTCGATCTGGTGCGCCTGCGCGGCCGAGCGTGCCTGCTCCTGCACACGCACCAGCTTGGTGGTCTCGACCGCCAGCGCCGCGAAGTTGTCGCCGAACACCTTGGCGATCACTTCCTGCGGGCGGTTCAGGTGCTGGCAGGCGTACACCAGGTAGCTCGCGGCCTGCATGGCCTCGGAGCCCCCCATCTTGGCGACGATGGCGGCCACGGCATCGGCATGTGCGAGCGTGTTCTCGCCCGTGTCGAGCTTTTCGTCGGCAATCAGCGGCTCGGCGAACGCACGCGCACGGGCCAGCATGTTCTCCATCACCGGCGTGCGGTCGGCCGTGGCCGCGGACAACGGATAGTCGACCATTGCCGCGTCGGACAACGGCGCCGTCTGAAGGCTCGAGGAATCGCGCTTCACGTCGCTCAATCGAACAGGAAGCCAGTGACTGCGGCAATCTGCGCGGGGTCGACGAAGGTGGGCGCGTGGCCCACCCCTTCGAACTCGACCAGCGCCGCATGCGGACCGCGCTGTGTCATGGCCAGGGCCGTTTCGCGCGACAGCAGATCGGACACTGCACCGCGCGTGACGAGCGTGCGAGCCTCGATGGCGTCATACAGGCTCCACATGATCGCGCCGCCCTGGGCCGCCGCCTCGGGCGTGATGGCGCGAAGCGCCACGCCGATGGCGGGGTCGTAGTGCAGCAGCCACGCGCCCGCGGCGTCGTCGGTAACGGCAGCCGCATCGACCTTGGCCGAACCCTCGGCATTGCGCTGCGACGCAGGCACCACCATGTGCTGCGACAGCGCCAGCCACTGGGCCGGCGTGTGAGGACCGAAGGTGGTCGACAGTGCCCACATGGCATCGGCCGCGGCCTGCACGCTCGCATACGAGCCGCTCTTGCCCACATAGGCGCCGATGCGTTGCACCGCGGCCGGCTCGATGGTCGGGCCGACGTCGTTGGCGACGAATCGGCGAATGGGCCGCGCGAGCGGCAGCTCCTTGTGGCCTGCCAGCACGAAGCCGATCAGCCCGCCCATGCTGGTGCCGACGTAGTCGAGCGTGTCGATCGCCTGTTCACGGTGCAGTTGCGCAACCAGCGCCACCATGTCGGCCGCATACACAGGCACCTGATAGAAGTTCGGATCGCGCAGCCAGTCGCTGCGCCCGCGCCCCACCACGTCGGGGCAGACCACGCGCACCTTGCCGCCGGCGCGCGCCACGATGGCCTGCGCCAGCGCATCGAAATCGCGCCCTTGCCGGGTCAGGCCGTGCACGCAGACCACGACATGCGCGCTGCGTGCGTCGCCCCATTGCCAATAGGCCATGCGATGGCCGCCCTGGGCGTCGTCGCACGCCACGTGATGAAGCGTCGGTTCGGTCATGAAAACGAGGTCGTTCTGGTGCGGATAATGGTCTCGTCGCATCCTAATTCATCCGGAGATTGATCTACATGCTCAAAGGCAAAACCGCGCTTGTCACGGGGTCCACCAGCGGCATTGGCCTCGCCATTGCCAAGGCGCTCGCCCAACAGGGCGCGAACATCGTGCTCAACGGCTTCGGCGACGCCGAAGCCCCCAAGTCGCAGGTCGAGGCGCTCGGCGTGCGCACCGAGTACCACGACGCCGACATGAGCAAGCCCGGGCAGATCGAGGACATGATGAAGTTCGCCGCGTCGAAGTTCGGCCGCGTCGACATCCTGGTGAACAACGCCGGCATCCAGCACGTCGCCAAGGTCGAAGACTTCCCCACCGAACGCTGGGACGCCATCATCGCCATCAACCTCACCAGCGCCTTCCACACCACGCGCCTGGCGATTCCCGCCATGCGCGAAGCCAACTGGGGCCGCGTGCTCAACATCGCGTCGGCCCACGGCCTGGTGGCCTCGGCGCAGAAGTCGGCCTACGTGGCGGCCAAGCACGGCATCGTCGGCCTGACCAAGTCGGTCGCGCTCGAAACCGCGACCACGGGCGTCACCGCCAACGCCATCTGCCCGGGCTGGGTGCTGACGGCGCTCGTGCAAAAGCAGATCGACGACCGCGCGGCGCGCGAAGGCATCACCGCCGCGCAGGCCCAGATCGAACTGCTGGGCGAAAAGCAGCCTTCGCTGCAGTTCACCACGGTCGAGCAACTGGGCGGCCTGGCCGTCTTCCTGTGCTCGCCGGCGGCCGACCAGGTCCGCGGCGTGGCATGGGCCATGGACGGCGGCTGGACTGCCCAGTAGGGGTTAGCCCAACGGTAAGCGGCGGCGGCGCAGCTGCATCTCCTTGCGTTTACTTGAGCTGCACCGCGCCCGACACGCTCACCACCACGCTGGTCTTGCCGGCCTCGACCGGCACCGCCGCGTCGGACGAGGAGAACGACTTGGCCTGCATCGCCATCATGCGCGGGCGGATCGGGCCGCTGTCGCTGGCGTTCACCGACACCTCGCGCAGCGTGTAGCCGCCGAAACCGAAGCCCTTGGCCAGTTCGCCGGCCTTCTGCTTGAAGTTTTCGATGGCGGTGGTTTGCGCCTCGGTCTCGGTCCTGGCGCGCTGCTCGCGGCTCAGGCCGAAGCCCACATTGGCCACGGTGAGCGTGGTGATGCGGCCCGCTGCCTGGGTAATGCGCGGAAAGTCGCGCCCTTCGAGCACCAGTTCGCTCGAACCCTGCCAGCCGTTGATCTTGCCGTCCTTGGTGTAGCGCGGCGACAGGCTGAAATTGCCGGTGCGAACGTCGAGCTGACCGGGTTGGGCGCTCTTCTTCGCTTCGGTCAGCGCGGCATCGAGCGCGGCCTTCAACTGCGACTGCACGGTGGCCGCGTCGGTCGCTTCGCGGGTGGTCGACAGCGTCATGCTCAGCAAGTCCTGCTGGACCTCGACGGTGCCGGAGGCCGTCAGCTGCAGCACGTTCTGCGGCGCCGGCGCGACGACGTTCTGAGCCAGCGCGGTGCTGGCCACGGCCAGGGCGGCGCAGGCCGCAAGCAATTTGATTTTTTTCAAGACGAATATCTCCCCAGGAATTGGTATGAAGGACAGGCCTGCGGCAGCAGGCTCGGCGTGCCTCGATGGTGCTTAGCAAGCGCCTCAGCGCCGCTGGCTGCGCGGCGCGGTCAGTGAACTCGAGGTCGTCGACGGTGAAGGCTGCACGATGGGCACAGCCGGCACGATGCGCTCGGCCGGCTGCGATTCTGCCGAAACGGCCAGAGCCCCCGCAGCGGGCGGGGTCCATTGGCCGCGCACCTGCTGGCGCAACTCGAACAGTTCGGCTGCGGTGAGCCGCCGGCCGGCGGCAGCCTCTTCACGCTGCACCTCCTCGCGCTGCGCGGCCCGGTGAGCCGCCACGGCATCCCGCACTTCGCTGCGGCGCACCTCCCCTACCCTGAGGAAATCGCCGGACACCGCCTGCGAGGGGCCGCAGACGAAAACAAGGGCAAGCGGCAGAACGAAAAGAGTGGGTCTCATTGATCAGAAGTCATATGGCAAGAGGAACTTTGCCACCTCCGTGCGCACGCCGGATGACTAGACAGCGAGCGTCCGCAAGTTTTGTAACTTAGTGTCAAACCATAAGTAAATCCGCCGCTTCGAAGGCACAACGCCTTCAGAATCGGCGCTGTTACAAATTCATCGTTGTAGAAATGACTCAAGTTCCCGCTCGCACTGACAAGATCGTGATCGTCGACGACGACGCCCGCATCCGCGACCTCCTGCGCCGCTACCTGACGCAGGAAGGATTCGAAGTGATCGTGGCCGAGGACGGCAAGGCGCTCAACCGCATCCTGTTGCGCGACACGGTCGACCTGATCGTGCTCGACCTGATGATGCCCGGCGAAGACGGCCTCTCGGTGTGCCGCCGCCTGCGTGCCGCCAACGACCGCACCCCGATCATCATGCTCACCGCCAAGGGCGAGGACGTCGACCGCATCGTCGGCCTCGAGGTCGGCGCCGACGACTACCTGGGCAAGCCCTTCAACCCGCGCGAACTGCTGGCCCGTGTGCACGCGGTGCTGCGCCGCCGTCCGCCGCTCGAAGCCCCGGGCGCGCCTTCCACGGAGAACGAGACCGTCACCTTCGGTCCGTTCGCCTTCGATCTCGGCTCGCGCACCCTGAAGAAGGATGGCGAAGAACTCTCGCTGACCACCGGCGAGTTTGCGATGCTGAAGGCGCTGGTGCGCCATCCGCGTCAACCGCTGTCGCGCGAAAAGCTGGCCCAGCTGGCGCGCGGGCGCGAGTTCGAGCCCTTTGACCGCAGCCTGGACGTGCAGATCTCGCGCCTGCGCAAGCTGGTCGAGTCCGACGCCGCGGCGCCACGCTACATCCAGACCGTCTGGGGCGTGGGCTACGTGTTCGTGCCGGACGGCGCGGCCTGACGCGCCGCTGAGAGGTGGCCATCGGCCAATCCGCCAGACCGGGCCACTCGCAGGAGGACGGCGCACAGGTCACGATGCCGAGCCCGCTGGAGGCCAGCGCGGCGCGCGACCGTCGCCCCGGCCTCAAGCTGGGCTTCAGCCTTTTCTGGCGCACCTTCTTCCTGCTGGCGCTGCTGCTGATCGGCTGCACGGTCGCCTGGCTGCAGACCTTCCGCTCGCTCGAATATGAGCCGCGCGCCATTCAGACCGCCCATCAGATCGCCTCGCTCGTGAACCTCACGCGCGCGGCGCTGGTGTATTCGGACGCCATCACGCGGGTATCGCTGATCAAGACACTGGCCGACCAGGAGGGCGTGCGCATCCTGCCGCGCGAGCCCAACGACCGCTTCCAGCCCTACACCAGCGGCGCGCTCGACCTTCGCGTGACCGAGGAGCTGATCGATCAGCTCGGCGAAGGCACCACCGTGGCCAGCCGCGTGAACGACGAGGCGGGCCTGTGGATCGGCTTCACCATCGAGAGCGACACCTACTGGCTGCTGCTCGACCCCACGCGCTTCAGCCGCGTGGGCGGGCGCACCTGGCTGGTGTGGCTCAGCACGGCCATGGCGCTGTCGCTGGCCGGCGCGGCGCTGATCACGCGGCTCATCAACCTGCCGCTCAAGCAGCTGTCGCGCGCCACCATGCAGGTCCGCGAAGGCGAGTACGAGGCGCACCGGCTCGACGAGCGCGCGCGCACCAACGAAATTCGCGCGGTCAACATCGGCTTCAACCGCATGGCCGACCAGCTCGCCAAGATCGAGCAGGACCGCGCCATCATGCTGGCCGGCATCTCGCACGACCTGCGCACGCCGCTCGCCCGGCTGCGGCTGGAAACCGAGATGAGCGTGGCCGACGAAGACGCGCGCGACCACATGGCGGCCGACATCGCCCAGCTCGACGCCATCATCGACAAGTTTCTCGACTACGCGCGGCCCGACCATGTCGATCCGCGGCCGGTGCTGCTGCGCGACGTGGTCGACGCCTGCACCTACGCCGTGCAGGACTACGAGGAGATGAACATCAAGGTCGAAGTCCCGCCCGACCTGCGGGTGATGGGCGACGAGGTCGAACTCACGCGCGTCATTTCGAACCTGGTGGAGAACGCGAGGCGCTACGGCAAGACGCCCTCTACCGGCGTGGCCGACGTCACGATCCAGGCGCAGGCCAACAACGACGCCGTGCTGATCAAGGTGCGCGACCACGGGGCGGGCGTGGAGCCCGGCCTGCTCTCGCAGCTGACCAAGCCCTTCTTCCGCGGCGACGCGGCGCGCACCTCGGCGGCCGGTGCGGGGCTGGGCCTGTCGATCGTGGCGAAGAACATCGAGCGCATGGGCGGCACCTTCGCGCTCACCAGCACCCCGGGCCGCGGCCTGGCGGCGCACATCCGGATGCCGCGCGCCATGCCCGCGCCCAAGCCGGGCGAGCCGCAGGGCGGCAAGAAGGCGACCCTGGGTTGATCCGCTGAGCCGCTGAGCCGCTGAGCCCGCCTCAGCGGTGCAGCAACACGGCCGCGCGCGCTTCCATCGCGCGGCCCTCGCCCACCGGGCCGAGCTTCTCGGCCGTCTTGGCCTTCACATTCACCTGCTCCAACGCCACGCCCAGGGTGTCGGCGATGCGCCGGCACATGAGCGGGATGTGTGGCGCCAGCTTGGGCGCCTGCGCGATCACGGTGCTGTCGACATTGCCGATTTCCCAGCCCGCCGCGCGCACCCGGCGCGCCGCCTCGGCCAGCAGCACCGACGAATCGGCACCGCGAAACTGCGGGTCGGTGTCGGGAAAATGCCGGCCGATGTCGCCCAGCCCCGCCCCGCCCAACAGCGCGTCGGTGATGGCGTGCAGCAACACATCGGCGTCCGAATGCCCCAGCAGGCCGGTGGTGTGCGGCACCTCGATGCCGCCCAGGATGAGCTTTCGCCCGGCCACCAGCTGGTGAACGTCCCAGCCTTCGCCCACGCGGATGTTGAAAGGCGCCGTCATGCCATGTCCTTCTTGCGGGCCAGCAACAACGCCTCGGCCAGTGCAAAGTCTTCGGGGAACGTGACCTTGAAGTTCTGCGCGCTGCCCGGCACCAGCAGCGGCGACAGCCCGATGGCCTCGATGGCGCCGGCCTCGTCGGTCACGGCGTCGCCGGTGCGCTCCAGCGCATCGAGCAGCATGCCGATGCGGAACATCTGCGGGGTCTGGGCCAGCCACTTGTCGGCGCGCGACAGCGTCTGCGACACGCGGCCCTCGGTCGTCGATGCCTTCAGCGTGTCGGCCAGCCGGTGCGCCAGCAGGCCGCCCACCGCGTCGTGCTCGCAGGCCGCGACCAGGGCCTCGATCTGGCTCGAAGTGACGAGGCAGCGCGCCGCGTCGTGCACCAGCACCCAGTCGTGCGCCCCGGCGCCCTTCTGGCGCAACGCCGCCAGGCCGTTGCGCACCGTGGCCGCGCGGGTCACGCCGCCCACGCGCAGCAGGTACTCGTTTTCCGCAGGAAAGCGCGGCAGCGCCGCATCCACCTCGCGGTCGTCCGGCGACACCACCAGCGCCAGCCCGGCGAACCGGCCCGCCAACGCGCGAAAGGCCTCCAGTGTGTGGGCCACCATCGGCGCACCGGCCAGCCGCCGGTACTGCTTGGGAACGATGGTCTGCGCATGGCCCGCGCGGTGGCCGGAGCCGGCGCACGGGATCAGCACGAAAAGTCGGGAAGAGGACATGAGGGCCCAGCGTCGGCAACGGCCGACAAGCGAACAAAGGGCAGCCATTCTAGAATTGACGGCCTCACACACCCCTCGCCAGCCGGCGCGGGGTGTTGTGCATTTTTTAAGCGTTCCATGGACCTCCCCCACCTCACGGCGGGCAAGCGTTTCACGCTGCCGCGCCCCCCGTTGTCGGCCGACGCACTGCTGCTGGCGCAGCTGGCCATGCGCGAGAAAGCCGCGGGGCGCGCCACGGCGATGTTCACCGCCGACGCCAACGACGCGCAGCGGCTCATCGACGAAATCGCCTTCTTCGCGCCCGACCTGCGCTGCGCGCTGTTCCCCGACTGGGAAACGCTGCCCTACGACAGCTTTTCGCCGCACCAGGACCTGATCAGCGAACGACTGGCCACCCTGTGGCGCATCAGCCAGAAAGAGGCCGACGTGGTGCTGGTGCCCGCCACCACCGCGCTCTACCGCCTGGCGCCCCCGTCTTTCCTGGCCGGCTACACCTTCCACTTCAAGGCCAAGCAGAAGCTGGAAGAGTCCAAGCTCAAGGCCCAGCTCACGCTGGCCGGCTACAGCCATGTGACCCAGGTGGTGAGCCCGGGCGAGTACGCCGTGCGCGGCGGGCTGATCGACCTGTTTCCCATGGGCTCGCTGGTGCCCTACCGCGTCGACCTGTTCGACGACGAGATCGATTCGATCCGCACCTTCGACCCCGACACCCAGCGAAGCCTGTACCCCGTGCCCGAGGTGCGCCTGCTGCCAGGGCGAGAGTTCCCGATGGACGACGACGCGCGCGGGCGCTTTCGCAGCCGCTGGCGCGAGCTGCTCGAAGGCGACCCGACCAAGAGCCGCATCTACAAGGACATGGGCAACGGCGTGGCCACCGCCGGCATCGAGTACTACCTGCCGCTGTTCTTCGACGAGACGGCCACCGTGTTCGACTACCTGGGCCCCGACGCCACCGTGGTGCTGCACGGCGACCTCGAACCCGCGTTCCAGCATTTCTGGCAGGACACGAACGAGCGCTACCGACTGGTGCAAGGCGACCCCGAACGCCCGGCGCTGCCGCCCGAGGCGCTGTTCCTGAACGCCGAGCAGTTCTATCAACGGGCCAAGCCCTATGCGCAACTCGCCATCCGTGGCGACGCCCCCACCGAAACACCGTACGCGGAGTTCGACAAGCTGCCGCCTTTCGCCGTGGTGCGCGGCGCGGAAGATCCGCTGGTCGGGCTGAAGGCCCACATCAAGGCCACCCCGCACCGCGTGCTGCTGATCGCCGAGAGCGACGGCCGCCGCGAAAGCCTGCTCGACTTCCTGCGCGCCAGCGGCGTGAGCCCGCCGGCCTTCGATTCGCTGGCCGAGTTCGAAGCGTCCACCGACGAGAAAGTCGGCATCGTCACCGCCGCGCTGGCCTCGGGCTTCGCCTGGCGCGAACAGGCCATCGACCTCGTCACCGAGACCGAGCTGTTCGCCACCGCGCCCACCACGCGCCGGCGCAACAAGCGGCAAGAACAAGTCAGCGACGTCGAGGCGCTGATCAAGGACCTGTCGGAGCTCAACGTCGGCGACCCGGTGGTCCACACCGCCCACGGCATCGGCCGCTACCGGGGCCTGATCCACATGGACCTGGGCCAGGGTGTGGACGCCGACGGCAAGCCGCTGCTGCAGGAAATGCTGCACCTGGAGTACGCCGACAAGGCCACGCTCTACGTGCCCGTGAGCCAGTTGCACCAGATCAGCCGCTACACCGGCGTCAGCGCCGACGAGGCCCCGCTGCACCGGCTGGGCTCCGGCCAGTGGGAAAAGGCCAAGCGCAAGGCCGCCGAACAGGTGCGCGACTCCGCCGCCGAGCTGCTCAACATCTACGCCCGCCGCGCCGCGCGCGAAGGCCATGCCTTCCGCTACTCGGCCGCCGACTACGAAGTGTTCGCCAACGACTTCGGCTTCCAGGAAACGGCCGACCAGAAGGCCGCGATCCACGCCGTGGTGCAGGACATGATCTCGCCCCAGCCGATGGACCGCCTGGTCTGCGGCGACGTGGGTTTCGGCAAGACCGAGGTCGCGCTGCGTGCCGCCTTCATCGCCATCACCGGCGGCAAGCAGGTGGCCTTCCTGGCGCCGACCACGCTGCTGGCCGAGCAGCACTACCAGACGCTGGTCGACCGCTTCGCCAAGTGGCCGGTGCGCGTGGCCGAGATGAGCCGCTTCCGCTCGACCAAGGAAATCAACGCCGCCGCCAAGGGGCTGGCCGAGGGCACGGTCGACATCGTGGTGGGCACGCACAAGCTGCTGTCGCCGTCGATCAAGTTCAAGAACCTGGGCCTGCTGATCATCGACGAGGAGCACCGCTTCGGCGTGCGCCACAAGGAGGCGATGAAGGCCATGCGCGCCGAGGTCGACGTGCTCACGCTCACCGCCACGCCGATTCCGCGCACGCTGGGCATGGCGCTCGAAGGCCTGCGCGACCTGAGCGTGATCGCCACCGCGCCGCAGCGGCGCCTGGCCATCAAGACCTTCGTGCGCAACGAGGGGACCGGCGTGATCCGCGAGGCCGTGCTGCGCGAGCTGAAGCGCGGCGGGCAGGTGTACTTCCTGCACAACGAGGTCGAGACCATCGAGAACCGGCGCCAGAAGCTCGAAGAAATACTGCCCGAGGCCCGCATCGCCGTGGCCCACGGCCAGATGCCCGAGCGCGAGCTGGAGCGCGTGATGCGCGACTTCGTGGCGCAGCGCTACAACCTCTTGCTGTGCTCGACCATCATCGAGACCGGCATTGACGTGCCGACCGCCAACACCATCGTGATGAGCCGCGCCGACAAGTTCGGCCTGGCGCAGCTGCACCAGCTGCGCGGGCGCGTCGGGCGTTCGCACCACCAGGCCTATGCCTACCTGATGGTGCCGGACACCGAAGGCCTGACCAAGCAGGCCGCGCAACGCCTGGACGCCATCCAGCAGATGGAAGAGCTGGGTTCCGGCTTCTACCTCGCCATGCACGACCTGGAAATTCGCGGCACCGGCGAGGTGCTGGGCGAGAACCAGAGCGGCAACATGATGGAAATCGGCTTCCAACTCTACAACGAGATGCTCAGCGAGGCCGTGCGCGCGCTCAAGGCCGGGCAGGAGCCCGACCTGCTGTCGCCGCTGTCGGTCACCACCGAGATCAACCTGCACGCCCCCGCCCTGCTGCCCGACGACTACTGCGGCGACGTGCACCTGCGGCTGTCGTTCTACAAGAAGCTGGCCACCGCGAAGACGCCCGACCAGATCGACACGCTGCTCGAAGAGATCGTCGACCGCTTCGGCAAGCTGCCGCCGCAGGCGCAGACGCTGATCGACACGCACCGCCTGCGCGTGCTGGCGCGCCCCTACGGCGTGATCAAGGTCGATGCCGCGCCGGGCATCATCAACATCACGTTCAAGAAGGATCCGCCGGTCGATTCGATGGCGATCATCCAGCTGATCCAGAAGAACAAGCACATCAAGCTCGCCGGCAACGAGAAGCTGCGCATCGAGCGCGAACTCAAGGAGCCGAAGGAGCGTGCGCAGATGGTGCGCGACGTGCTGCGCAGCCTCGGACAACCCATCGTCAAGGAACCCGCCCCCGCATGAGCCCCCTCAGCGCCATTCAAGAAATCTCTCCCGGCCTCGTCCTCCAGCGCGTGAAGCCGCCACTGAAGCTCGCCGACTTCAAGCTGATTGCGTTCGACATGGACTCGACGCTGATCAACATCGAATGCATCGACGAAATTGCCGACGCCGTCGGCAAGAAGGCCGAGGTGGCCGCCATCACCGAAGCCACGATGCGCGGCGAGATCAAGGACTTCAAGGAGAGCCTGCGCCGCCGCGTGGCACTGCTGCAGGGCGTGCCCGTGGCCGCGCTGCAGCAGGTGTACGACGAGCGCCTGAAGCTGAACCCCGGCGCGGCCGAACTGGTCGCGGCCTGCAAGAAGGTGGGGCTGAAAGTGCTGCTGGTGTCGGGCGGCTTCACCTTCTTCGCGAACCGCGTGAAGGACCGCCTGGGCATTGACTTCGCGCGTTCCAACCTGCTCGACGAGGCCGACGGCAAGCTCACGGGCAAAGTGGTCACGCAAAGCTGGGGCGACATCTGCGACGGCGCCGAAAAGCGCCGCACGCTGCTGGAAGTGGCGTCGCTCATGGGCATCTCCGCGCAGGAAACCATTGCGGTGGGCGACGGTGCCAACGACCTGCCGATGATGGGCGAGGCCGGCCTCTCGGTGGCGTATCACGCCAAGCCGAAGGTGCGCGAGCAGGCCATGGTGGCGATCAACGAAGGCGGGCTGGACCGCGTGCTGGAGATCCTGGAATGACCGACGCCGCAGCCGACGCCCCGCTCTACCGCGCCGACGCACTCAAGGACTACGCCAGCGCCCTCCTCCAAAAAGCCGGACTCGAAGCATCCAAGTCCGACAGCGTGGCCCGCACCCTGGTCGAAGGCGACCTGCTGGGCCACGACACGCACGGCCTCGCGCTGCTGGCCGGCTATGTGAAAGAACTGGAATCGGGCGGCATGACCCGCGACGGCGCTCCCGAGCTGCTGTCGGACCGCCCCGCCGCCGTGCTGTGGGACGGCAAGCGCCTGCCCGGCCCCTGGCTGATGGACCAGGCCATGGACCTGCTGGTGCCGCGTGCGCGCGAGCTGGGCACGGCCTCGCTCGTCATCCGCCGCAGCCACCACATCGCCTGCCTCGCGGTCTACATGCTGCGCGCGCTGCAGGAAGACATGCTCATGCTGCTGGCCTGCTCCGACCCCAACGCGGCCAGCGTCGCCCCCTTCGGCGGCACGCAGGCCGTGTTCACGCCCAACCCGCTGGCCATGGGCTTCCCGTTGTCGCAGGGCGGCGTGATGGTCGACATCTCGGCCTCCATCACCACCAACGGCATGAGCAACCGCAAGCGCGCGGCCGGCGAGACCTTCGCCGAGGACTGGCTGATCGACGCCGCCGGCAAGCCGTCGAACAACCCGCAGGTGCTGTTCGATCAGCCGCCCGGCACACTGCTGCCCGTGGGTGGCCTGAGCCACGGCCACAAGGGCTACGGCATGGCGCTGCTGGTCGAGACGCTCACGGCCGGCCTCGCGGGCCACGGCCGGGCCGATCCGCCCGAAGGCTGGGGTGCGACCGTGCACATCACGCTGCACGACCTGAACGCCTTCGGCGGCAAGGAGGCGTTTCTGCGCCAGATGGACCACGTGGCCGCGCAATGCCGCAACAACACGCCCATCGACCCGGCCAAGCCTGTGCGGCTGCCGGGCGAAGGCGGATTGAAGCGTCGGGAAGCGCAAGCTGCGAACGGGGTGCGGCTGCACCCGTCGATTGCGCGCTCGCTGCAGGATGCGGAGCAGCGGCACGGCCTGCGGTTGGCGCAGGCCCTGGTCTGAGCCAGTCTCAGTCTTCGGATTCTTCGGTCGAATCCGGGGCGCCTTCGCCCGGCGCGCGCGGCTTGCGCTTGCCCGGCTTGGCCACCACCTCGACGTAGAACTGCGTGCCGGCCTCCTTGACCACACCGTCGATCAGCCCGGTAATGGCGGAAAGGTGGACGACTTCGGCCGATTCTTCGGCCGTGCCGAACTTGCAATCGAAGTCCCAGAAGTCCGAGCCTTCGGGCAGAACGCGCCGGCGTTCACGCTTGATGTACTTGCGAATCTCGTGCTTGATGGCTTCGAGGTGACGGTCGGGGTGCTTGCCCTCGACCTGAAGCTGAAAGGTTTTTCTCATGGGTGATGGTAACCAATGGCCCCCGGCTGTCCTGTGTACAGTCGGCGGCTCTATTGAAAGCAGGTGAAAAATATGGCGCGCGCGAACGACTGGGCAAGCAAGGTGATGGCATTGATCAACGGTGGCAACCCCAGCGCGGCCATTGCACAGATCAAGGTGGCGCCCACGGTCAAGGACCTGAAGGCGCTGCAGACCATCATGACGCTGTCCAAGATGAAAGGCCGCTATCCGAACGTGGACGCGGCCGTGGCGGACAACCTGAACCTGCTGGCAGCGCCCCGGCTGCACCGCTCCCCTTGATGGCCTGAGCGTTACAGCGCCTGGCCGAGGCGCTTGACGCCTTCCTCGATCCTGGCCACGTCGGCCGTGGCAAAGCTCAGGCGCAGGGTGGCCACGTCGGGGTTCTCGGCGAAGAACGGCGCGCCGGGCACGAAGGCCACCAGCTTCTCGATCGCCCGCTTGGCCAGCACGTTGGCATCGGCCAGCTTGCCGTTGGCGCCGGTCAGGCGCGCCCAGAAGAACAAGCCGCCGTGGGGCTGCGTGAAGCTCACCGCATCGCCCAGTTCGCGCTTCAGCGCAGCGCCCATGGCCTGGGCGCGCTGGCCGTACACCTCGCGCACATGCGCCAGCGTGCCGGGCATGCGCCCGCTCTTGAGGTACTGCGCGGCTGTGGCCTGCGCGAAAGTGCTGGTGTGCGCGTCGCTGAACTGCTTGCACATGGTGGCCTTGGCCAGCAACTCGGCCGGCGCGATCATCCAGCCGATGCGCAGGCCCGGGCTCAGCACCTTGCTCAGGCTGCCGCAGTGGGCAATGAGCTCTCGGCTGCCGGGCACGTCCTTGGCGAGCGCCAGGATCGACGGCGGCGGCGCCTCACCGAAGTACAGGTCGCCGTAGGGGTCGTCTTCCACCACGAGCGTCTGGTACTTCACGGCCAGTTCCAGCACCTTCTTGCGGCGCTCCAGGCTCAGCATGGCGCCGCTGGGGTTGCCGAAGGTGGGGATCAGGTAGACGAACTTGGGCTTGTGCTCGGCGATGAGCTTTTCCAGCTCGTCGGTCTTCACGCCGTTCTCGTCGATGGGCGCGCTGATGAGCTGCGCGCCGTACAGGCGGAAGCACTGGATGGTGGCCAGGAAGGTTGGGCCTTCGACGATCACCTTGTCGCCGGGCGAGATCATGGTCTTGCCCAGCAGGTCGAGCGCCTGCTGGCTGCCGGTGGTGACGATCAGGCCGCTGGGGTCCACGTCCACGCCCTTGGTCTTCATGAAAGCGCTGAGCTGCGTGCGCAGCGGCTCGTAGCCTTCGGTGGCACCGTATTGCAGCGCGCCACCGGGTTCCTCGGTGAGCGCCTTCTGGCTCGCCTCCCTGAGGCCCTCGACGTCGAACATGGCGCTGTCCGGAAAGCCGCCCGCGAAACTGATGATGCCGGGCGTGCCCAGCAGCTTGAAGAGTTCGCGGATGGCGGAGGTTTCGACGTTGTCGAGGCGGGAGGCGAATTGCATGGTCAGGCTCACTTTCTGGGCGACATTGTCGCGAAACCCGCGGGCAATAAAGCTGCGTAGGGCCATGTCCTTTCAACGATATATTGCGCTACAGCCGACCCCCGCCCCATGAAAAAAGACAACATCCCCCTCTTCTTCGCCACCCTGCAGGCGGCCAACCCCGAGCCCCGGACCGAACTCGAATACTCCACGCCCTTCGAACTGCTGGCCGCCGTGCTGCTCTCCGCGCAGGCCACCGACGTGGGCGTGAACAAGGCCACCGCCAGGCTGTTTCCGGTGGCGAACACGCCGCAGGCCATCTACGACCTGGGCGTGGAAGGGCTCGAGGACTACATCAAGACCATCGGCCTGTACCGCAGCAAGGCCAAGCACCTGATCGAGACCTGCCGCATGCTGGTGGAGCTGCACGGCGGCGAGGTGCCGCGCACGCGCGCCGAGCTGGAAGCCCTGCCCGGCGTGGGCCGCAAGACCGCCAACGTGGTACTGAACGTGGCCTTCGGCGAGGCGACCATCGCGGTCGACACGCACATCTTCCGCATGGGCAACCGCACCGGCCTGGCGCCGGGCAAGACGACGCTGGAGGTGGAACTCAAGCTCGAGAAGCGTGTGCCCCCGGAATACCGCCTGCACGCGCACCACTGGCTGATATTGCACGGGCGCTACGTGTGCGTGGCGCGCAAGCCGCGTTGCTGGGAGTGTGCGGTGCACACTTTCTGCGCCTACAAGCCAAAGACGCCCGCGCCCAAGACGACATGACCGGCATGACCGGCATGACCGGCATGACCGGCAAGACCGGCAAGACCACCCCGCAAAGAATGACGACACAGACAAAGCACTCCTCGACGCTGCTTGCCGCCGCAACGCTGGCAGCCCTGCTCCCGGCCGCGGCCTGGGCGCAGCCAACTGCCGGCCTGCAGCCCGACGCCATGGCGCTCTACGGCGGGCGCTGGTCCACCGCCTGCGCCGACGCTTCCGCGCCCACGTTGCAGGTGCGCCAGGACATGCTGATCGCCGAAAGCGGCAAGCGCCGCGTGGTCGGCCGTGCGCCGCAAACGGCCTACAGCTTCTTCGGCAACAGCCCGCCGCCGGCCGGCTTCGACGTGGCGCTGATCAGCGAGGCCCCCAAGGCGGGCGTCATGACCTTCCTGGTCTACCGCGACGCGCGCGGCCAGTCGATCACGCTGGACGCCGACAAGCCCGTTGCCGGCCAGCTCGGTCCCGAGATGATGAAGCTGCGCTACTGGCGCTGCGACGGCGCCGCCCGCGCGGCGCCCCCGCCCGCCGAGGCCCCGGCCGCCAAGGCGCCGCCGCCGCCCACCGGCAGCCCCGCCGCCCTGGCGCAGGGCCCCGCCATGCAGAAGGCCTGGCGCGCCGCGCTCGGCGCGCGCGAGAACGACCGCTGGCTGGTGCGCCGCGAAGGCCCGGCACCCGAGGCGCAATGGGTCACGGTCGAGGGCACGCGCTACCTGCTGCACGCCTTCTGCAAGCCGCACGACTGCTACGACAACAACGCCGTCGCCCTGTACGACCAGGGCTCGGGCCGCATCTACGGGCTGGTGCAGCGCGACGGGCGCAACCGCCTGGTCGGCACGCCGCCGGCCGCGCTGGCACCGCAACTGGAAAAGCTCTGGCGCGAGCAGTGGCGCCAGAAGAACTTAACTGAACTGAACTGAACTGAACTGAACTGAACTGAACTCAACCGGATGAAGGCTCAGCGCAGCTTGAACATGCTGACCGCATCGACCAGCCCCGCGGCCTGATCGTTCATCGACTGCGCGGCGGCCGAGGCCTCCTCCACCAGCGCCGCGTTCTGCTGCGTGGTGCGGTCCATCTGCTTGATGGCGTCGTTGACCTGCTCGATGCCCGTCGACTGCTCCTGGCTGGCCGAGGTGATCTCGGCCATGATGTCCGTCACCCGCCGCACGCTGCCCATGATTTCTTCCATGGTCTTGCCGGCCTCGTTGACCAGCGCGCTGCCCGCGTGAACCTCGCTCACCGAGTCGCCGATCAGCGTCTTGATTTCCTTGGCCGCCGCCGCCGAGCGCTGGGCCAGGTTGCGCACCTCCGAGGCCACCACGGCAAAGCCGCGCCCCTGCTCGCCGGCGCGGGCCGCCTCCACGGCCGCATTCAGCGCCAGGATGTTGGTCTGGAACGAAATGCCGTCGATCACGCCGATGATCTCCACCACCTTGCGGGACGACGCATTGATCGACGCCATCTTCTCCACCACCTGGTCGACCACCGCGCCGCCGCGCGACGCCACCTGGGAGGCCGAGTCGGCCAGCTGGTTGGCCAGGCGCGCGTTGTCCGCGTTCTGCTTCACGGTGGACGTGAGCTCCTGCATGGACGCCGCCGTCTGCTCCAGCGAGCTGGCCTGCTCCTCGGTGCGCGACGACAGGTCGCGGTTGCCCGTGGCAATCTGGCCCGACGCCGTGGCGATGGAATCGGTGCCCGCGCGCACCTGCCCGACCACCTTGGCCAGTTCGTCGTTCATGGAGCGCAGCGCGTTCATCAGCAGGCCGGACTCCGACCTGTCGGCCACCTCGATGCGCGCCGTCAGGTCGCCGGAGGCCACCTGCTGCGCGACCGTCACCGCCTGGCCGAGCGGCACGGTGATGGAGCGCGTCATGCGGAACGCCAGCAGCAGCCCGCCCACCAGCGACGCGCCGCTGATCGACAGGATGATCCACTTGGCCCGCTGGTAGGCCGCCTGGGCGGACCCCGCACTGTCGTCGGCGCTTTTCTTCAGCAGTTGCTGGAAGGTGGTGACATGCGCCAGCACCTGGTTGAGCAGCGGCATGCATTCCTGCGTCAGCACCTTGACCGCTGCCTCGGTCTGGTTCGAGGTCGCCAGCGTCAGCACCCTGGTGGCGATGGGCAGGTACTGCGCCTCCAGCGCACGCAGCCTCTCCAGCATCTGGCGCTCCTCGGCACTGGCCGAGCCCGCGTCGGCCATGACCGTGGCCAGGTTCTGCAGTCCGTTGTCGATCTCGCGCTGGGAGCGCGCCACCAGGTCGACGTCGCCCTTCTGCGCGGCCGGATCCGTCACCAGGGCCAGGTTGCGCGCCGCAATGGCCCGCTTGCCGATGGCCGACTGCACGTTGTTCAGCTGGTCGAGCTTGCGCGCCCCCACCTCGGTCGCGAACGCGATGCGCTCCGACAGGTTCGCCATCTCGTGCAGGCCGATGCCCGCGATGACGAGTTGCAACAACAGCAACAGAGAAAAGCCCAGTCCCAGGCGGGCGCCGATTTTGAGATTCGAGAGATCGAACATGTGCAGGACTCCATGGTGGTTCATCACGTCATCGACGGCCCTTCCACGTTGCACCCCACCCTTAATGGGCGGGGTGGGCAAACCCTCGAACATGGGATACATATGGCCTGCGGGATGAATGAGAATCCGGGGCTGATGCAAGCTGCCCGCCCCCCCGGAATACCCTCCCTGCGCACCCGAAGCCGCCGCCTGCTGGCGCGTCACGGCCTGCTCGCCCGGCTGTCCGCGCCGGACTACCGCCGCTGCATCGTGCTGCAGGCGCCCGCCGGCTTCGGCAAGAGTTCGCTGTTGCTCACCTGGCAGCGCGAACTCGTGGCCGCAGGCACCGACATCGCCTGGGTGAAGCTGGCCAGCCTCGCGGAGGGCGACCTGCATTTCATGACGGCGCTCATGGCAGCCCTGGCCGCGGTCGACCCCGCCATTCCCCGGCACGCCGTGGCACACGCCCGCCCCGACGCCGACGCGATCGAGCGGCTGGTCATCGCGCTGGTGCGCGGCATTGCAGCCCATGGCCGCAAGCTCGTGCTGATCGTGGACGACGTGCACAGCGCACACAGCGAGAACGTGCTGAACGCCCTGCAACTGCTCGTCGCGTACGCACCGCCGAACCTGCGCTGTGTCTTTGCCAGCCGGGACAGCCTGCCGACAACGCTGGCGCCGGCCCCGGGGTCGAACAGCGCGCTGGAACTGCGCAGCGACGACCTGCGCTTCAGCCTGCCGGAATCGATCGACTACCTGCGGATGCGCCTGCCCGACATCGACGAGCGCACCGCCTCGGCCATCCATCGCCTGAGCCAGGGGTGGCCGGGCCTGCTGCGGCTGGCGAGCGCCGTGTTGCGCCGCCGGCGCGGCACGCAGCCGCTGTTGCCGCCGCCCGAGGGCATGGCCGAGCTCGCGCCGTTTGCCGCGTATTTCGCCGCTCATGTCTTTCCCCGGCTCTCCGCGACGCAGCTGCGCCTGCTCACGCTGTGCGCCGCCCCCACCCGCTTCAGCGCATCGCTGTGCGCCGAGTTGGCCGGCGCCGGATACGGTGCGTCGCTGTGCGCGGAGTTGCTTGCCCCTCTGGCGCGCGACGGCCTCTTGTCGGTCGTGCCGCAAAGCCCGGCCGGCGAGCGCTGGTGGCAACTGCACCCGCTGCTGCGCCGCGTGCTGCTGGCGCGCCTGGCGTCGTGGCCCGAGGCCGAGCGCCTGAGGCTGCATGCGAAGGCCTGGCCGCCGCTCGCGGTCAGGGGCATGCATCACCAGGCCGTGCGGCACGCGCTGGCCGCGAACGACACGCAGACGGCCCTCAGGCTGGCCGAGCGCGGCGCGGCAGCGCTGTTCGTCCAGGGCCAGGTGGTCGAAGCCATCGCCCTGGTGCGCCAACTCGACCCCGCGACGCTGGAAGGCAACGCCAACCTGCGGCTGTGGACGGCCTGGGTCGCGCTGGCCGACTACCGGCTGGACGACTGCGCGCGCAGCATCGCCCGGCTGCGCGCGGCGCCGGAAGAGCTCGCGCCCGCCATGCGCTACCGGCTGACCCTGCTCGACTGCCTGCTCGCGATTCGGCACGACGACAGCGACGCGCTTGCGCAGCAGCTCCCCGAGCTGCTGGCACCGCCGGCGGCCGCCGACGAATTCTCCCGGGCCGGCCGGCGCAACGTGCTGACCTGGCTGCATCTGCGCAACGGCGAGTTCGAGCGGGCGCGGCAGATCCAGCACGACGAACCGATGGCCACGGTCGACGGCGAGCCCGTCGTCGAAACGCTGTTCGGCTCGCTGGTGGGCCAGTGCCTGATCGGCCTGTCCTACGCCATCGAAGGCCAGATGCACCGCGCGGAACGCATCTACCGCAACGTGCTGCGCGAGATGCAGGAACGCGGCACGCGCTGCGCAGAGGCGGCGCGGCTGACGGCCCAGTTGCTGGCCGAGGTGCTGTACGAACAGCAAGGCCCCGTGGTGGCCGCGCGTTTCCTCGAGGAACAGCCGGGCACGCAGCACGGGCTGATCCCCGACACCACGCTGCGGATGATCATCGTGTCGAACCGCGCGCAGCAGGCCGCCGGCCGTTGGGGCGAAGCCCTGGCCCACCTCGGGCAGTCTGCGAGCCTCCTGCGGCGCCTGGGGCTGGACCACGCGCTGGCCTGCGTGCTGCTCGAGCAGCTTCGGATCCAGCTGGCGCGCCACGACGCCGATGCGGCCCGGGTGTCCCTGCAGGACATCGAGGCGCTGCATGCCCGGCGTCCGGGCGCCGAATCGAGCGCCTTGCGGCAGGTGGCCGATGTGCTGGAGCAGGCGCGCATCCGCATGGCCATGCACGAGGGCCAGCCGGCCGCCCTGCAGTTGGCGCTGTCGAAGATCGAGGCCCTGGCGCAGCGCTACAGGCAGCGCGGCCAGGTCGGCCTGGTCACCGCCCTGCAGCTGCAGGCGGCCGAGGTCGAGCGCCGGCTCGGGCGCGCCGAGGCTTCGTGCGCGCGCGTCCGGGCGGCCCTTCGCATGGGTCACCGGCTGGGCCTGATGCAGACCCTGCTGGGCGCCCACGACAACGCATTGCACTTGATCCAGGCCACGCGCACGGTGCCCAGCCTCGACCCCGTGCTGGTGTTCTTCATCGAGCGCATCGAGGCGCTGGCGCGGTCGCAGCGCGACGAACACACCGCACCGCCGGCCGTGCGCTTTCAGGACGACCGAGGCCTGACCCGGCTGCTCACGCTGCGCGAGGCCGAAATTGCCGAGTTGCTGGTGCAACCGATGCCGAACAAGAAGATCGCGCTCACGCTCGGCCTGTCGCTGGACACGGTGAAGTGGCACCTGAAGAACATCTACCTGAAGCTCGACGCGCACGGGCGCGACGCCGTGGCCGAACGCATGCGGCTGGAACGCGGGCACAACGGCAAGTAGCCGCCGCGACGTCAGTGCGTCAGTGGCCGGGCGAATCGTCGAAAGTGAGCCAGCCGCCGAAGGCGAGCTCGCCCGCAGGCCAGTCGGCAGCCGCTTGGGCGCAGCGAACGCCGCGCTGCAGCAGTGTCACGGCGCGCAGCACGCCTGCATGCGTGACCCACAGCGCATCGCCTTCGCCGGCCAGCCATTCGTCGTGCGCGGCGGCCACGCGCTGCATGAAGGCGCGCACGCTCTCGCCGTGGGCGCCGGCGGGTGCGTCGGCGAAATCGGCCGTCCATGCCTCGAGGTCTTCCCGCGGAATGGCCGACCATGGCCGGCCCTCCCAGGCGCCGAAGTTCATCTCTGCCAGGCGGGCGTCGTGCTGCACAGACAGGTCGGGACGCAGCGCCGCGATGGCATCGGCCAGTTCGGCGCAGCGCCGCAGCGGCGAACTGCGCAGGCGGAGCCCGGCGGGCAGCAAGGGCGCGATGCGCTGCGCGGCCTCCAGCGTGGCCTGCGCGTGCGCCTGGAGGTTCGTGGCGCCGTAGCAGAGGCCGGGTTCGGCCACCACCGGCGCATGGCGCTGGAGCCAGAGCGTTCTTCGGGGGAGGCTCATGCGTGCCAGGCCAGCGCGAGGTAGATCGCCAGCTCGCAGACCTGCTGGGTCGCGCCGAGGCCGTCGCCGGTGAAGCCCTGCAGCCGCCGAATGAACAGCCGCGCCATCCAGCCCGCCGCCACCACCGCCGCAAGCAGGGCCGCGCCCACGTGCGCCGCGCCGTGCGCGCACAGCAGCAACGCCACGGCCGGGACCGCCCACATGAAGGCAATGCACAGCGCGCCCCGGCTGATCGCGTCCGCCAGCGGCTTCGCCTTGCTCGCCCCGCTGTCGCCCACATAGGGCAGCCAGCGGATCAGGAACAGCGGCATCAGCCGCGACAGCACATGCGCGCCGACTATGGCCACGGCCGCCGCCTGCCACCCGCGGGTGGCCAGCGCGGCGAGCAGCGCGAACTTCAGGCCCAGCGCCAGCACCAGCGCCACCGCGCCGAAGGCGCCGATGCGCGAGTCCTTCATGATCTCCAGCGCCCGGTCGCGGTTCGCGGAACCGCCCAGGCCGTCGGCCACGTCGGCCAGCCCGTCTTCATGGAAGGCGCCGGTCAGCATCACCGTGGCCACGGTGCTCAGCACGGCGGCCGCCAATGCGCCCGCCACGCCGGGCAAGCCCATGCCCACCCCCACGAACACCAGCGCCGCCACCGCGCCCACCAGCCAGCCGATGCCGGGCAGGTGCGCAGCGCTGGCGCGCAGCATCTGCGGGCTGAAGCCGACCCACGCCGCAAGCGGCCCGGTGACGGGCACGCGGGTGAAGAACTGCAGCGCCAGAAGAAAGTGGCGAACGCCGTTCATCGATGGCATCCGGCCTCAGGCGTCCTTGCGCGACACGCCCGCCGCCTCGAAGCTGGCCATCTCGCGCAGGATGCGGCAGGCCGATTCGAGCAGCGGCCACACCAGCGCCCCGCCCGAGCCTTCGCCCAGGCGCAGGTCGAGGTGCAGCAGCGGGTCGAGTTCCAGATGCGCCAGCAGCAGCGCGTGGCCCGGTTCGGCCGAGCAATGCGCCGCCACGCAGCGCTGCACCACATGGGGCTGCAGCGCCTGCGCCACCAGCACGGCCGAGCTCGCGATGAAGCCGTCGAGCACGATCACGCGGCGCTCCTCGGCGGCCTGCAGCACCGCACCCACCAGCGTCGCGATCTCGAAACCGCCGAAGGCGGCCAGTGCGTCCAGCGGGGCCACGGCCGATGCGTGCAACGCGAGCACCTGGCGCAGCACCTCGCGCTTGCGCTGCAGGCCGGCCGCATCCAGCCCGGTGCCGGCGCCGATGCAGGCGTCCAGGTCCAGCCCGCCCAGCCGCGCCAGCAGCAGTGCCGCCGAGGAGCTGTTGCCGATGCCCATTTCGCCCAGCAGCAGCGCATTGCCCGGCAGCGCGCGCACCACCTCGCGCCCGTTGGCGATGGCCTGTGCGCATTGCGCCGCGCTCATGGCGGGGCCGGCCGACGCATCGGCGGTGCCTTCGGCGATGCGGCGCGACACCAGCCCGGGCCGGGGCTGGAAGTCGCGCCGTACGCCGCAGTCGACCACCGTGAGCGTCAGGCCGTGCTGGCGCGCGAGCACGCTCACCGCCGCGCCGCCGGCCAGGAAGTTCTCGACCATCTGCCAGGTCACGTCGCTCGGGTAGGCCGAGACACCGCGCGCCGCCAGCCCGTGGTCGCCCGCGCACACCAGCATCTGCGGGGCATGGAGCACCGGTTGCTCGCTGCCGAGGATGGCGCCGATGCGCAGGGCCAGCGTTTCGAGCCGGCCGAGCGCGCCCTGCGGCTTGGTCTTGTTGTCGAGCGCGCTTTGCAGCCGGGCGGCCAGCGCCGCGTCGGTGAGGTCGGGAATGGTGGGGATGAAGTCGGTCATGCAATCAGTCCGGCAAGCACGCCGGCGTCGAAGTGGGTGTCGATGAAATCGGCCAGGCCGTCGAAGGTGGCGTCCAGCGTGGGCGCGGACGCGCCGAACAGCGCCTGCAGCGCGCCCGGGTCCTCGAACAGGCCGTGAAGGTAAATGCCCAGCACATTGCCGCGCGTGTTCTGCCAGGCCAGCCCGTCGGGCATCACGGCCTGGCCGGCCTGCGCCATCTGCGGGTGCTCGGCGGTCTGGCCGTGGTGAATCTCGTAGCCGGTCACGCTCACGCCCGACAACGCGCCCCACACGCCGTTCAGCGCGCCGAAGCGTTCGGCGCGGTGGCGCACCGTTTTCTCGCGCGCGAACACCGTCACCAGCGGCAGCAGGCCGAGCCCCGGCGCATTGCCGTCGATGCCGTGCGGATCGACCAGCGCCTCGCCCAGCATCTGCAGCCCGCCGCAGATGCCCAGCACCGCGCCGCCGCGTTCGGCATGCGCGGCCACGGCGCGGTCCAGCCCCTGCGCGCGCAGCCAGGCCAGGTCACCGCTGGTGTGCTTGGAGCCGGGCAGCACGATCCAGTCGGCGCCAGCCACGTCGGCCGGCGTGCGTGCCCAGACCAGCCGCACGCCGGGCACGTTCTTCAATGCCTGGAACTCGTCGAGGTTGCTGATGCGCGGGCAGGCCACCACCGCCACCGTGCGGGTGACGGCGCCGCTGGCCCGGCTTCGGTCGTCGAACACGCCGTCTTCCTCGGGCAGGCCGTGCTGCCACCACATGGGCAGCGTGGCCATGGTGGGCACGCCGGTCAGTTCCTGCAATTGCTGCGGCGCCGGCGCCAGCAGCGAGGCGTCGCCGCGAAATTTGTTGAGCACAAAGCCGCGCAGCAACGCACGGTCGGCCTCCGGCAGCAGCGCCCATGTGCCGTAAAGGTGCGCGAAGGCGCCGCCGCGGTCGATGTCGGTGGCCAGCAGGCAGCGCGCCTGGGCGTGGCGGGCGATGCGCATGTTGACGATGTCGCTGGCCATCAGGTTGATCTCGGCCGGCGAGCCGGCGCCTTCGATCACCACCACGTCGTTCTCGGCACGCAGCTCGTCCAGCGCCTGCGCGATCTGCGGCCACACCCGCTGGCTGCGGCCGCGCCAGGGCAAGGCCGAGAGTTCCTCGCTCACCTGCCCCATCAGCACCACCTGGCTGTGGGTGTCGCGCTCGGGCTTGAGCAGCAGCGGGTTCATTCGCACGTCGGGCACGGCGTTGGCGGCCAGGGCCTGAAAGTACTGGGCGCTGCCGATTTCGCCGCCGCCCACCACGCGGGCGTTGTTGCTCATGTTCTGCGCCTTGAAGGGCGCCACTTTCAGGCCCCGGCGCGCATACCAGCGGCACAGCGCCGTGGCCAGCCAGCTCTTGCCGGCCCCGCTGGTGGTGCCCAGGACCATGACGCACTGCGCCGGCCCGCTTTTCGCCTTTGAACTCATCGGCGGATTGTCGTTGAGCCGGATTCAGCGCAATGGAGACAGACGAAATGCGACATTTTTCACACCGCAAGCGTTGTAAACGCCGTCGGCAAATCCAAAAGTCCTCCAGGTGCGTACACAGAACACCACACAGACAACCCATTGCATCCAGGGACCCATGCCAGCCTTGAACGATTTGGCCCTTGCCGTCGAAGAACGTGAACCCGGCCAGTTTTTCTGGACCCTCCTCGAAGCCCACCATGGCGGGGAGTCGTCCGAAACGCTCGACTACCGCGTCTACCGCGCCGCCACGAAACCGCAGACCAGCTATTCCAACGCCCTGGCCATGGGCGTGTCGGAGCTCAAGAAAATAAGCGCCACCGCAAACCCAGCCGGCAACGACTGAGCCTGCGGCGGCGCAAAGACCGCCTTGCGGCGTTCAGGCTTTCAATCTCTCAAGTACGAACCGCTCAGCGCGCCGCCACCGTCTGCGCGGGCGCATCCCAGCCCCCGCCGATGGCGCGGATCAGGCCCACGGCGGCCTGGTACTGCGCCGACTTCACCTGCAGCGCCTGGCGGCGGTTGCGCAGCTCGCTGCGGCGCGCGTCCAGCAGGTCGAGCTGGCTGATGTAGCCGTTGCGGTAGCGCGTGTCCGACAGGCTGGTGGCGCGCTGCGCCGAGGTCACGGCCTGCGCCTGCACCACCGACTGCTCCTGCAGGATGCGGATGGCCGACAGCTGGTCTTCGACCTCCTGGAACGCCACCAGCACCTGGGTGCGGTAGCTGGCCAGCGCGCCGTCGAGCTGCGCATTGGCGCCCTGCACGCCCGCCTCGCGGCGCCCGCCGTCGAAGATCGGCAGCGACAGCAGCGCACCCACGCCCCATGAGCGGGCCGACCACTTGAACAGGTCGCCGATTTCGGGCGAGGCATAGCCGGCGGCGCCGGTCAGCGAGATGTCCGGAAACCAGGCCGTTTGCGCCACGCCCACGCGGGCCTGCGCGGCCAGCACGGCGCTCTGCGCGGCCGACACGTCGGGCCGGCGCGTGAGCACCGTGCCGGGAACGCCCGGCGGGATGGACGGCAGCGCTGTCGCCCATTCGTCGCTGCGCAGCCCGAAGCTGGAGGCCGAATCGCCCACCAGCACGGCCAGCGCGTGCTCCACCTGGGCGCGCTGGCGGTCGAGTGCCAGCGCATCCGATTCGGTCGACGACACCTCGGTCTGCACGCGCGCCACGTCGAGCTCGGCGATGTCGCCGGCCTGCTCGCGGCGCTGCGTCAGGCGCAGCGTGTCGCGGTAGGCCTCGACCTGTTCGCGCACCAGGGCACGCTCGGCGTCGAGCGCGCGCAGCTGCAGGTAGGTCTGCGCCACCTCGGCCTGCACCGCCAGGCGCGTGCTCTGCAGCAGCGCCTCGCGGCCGGCCGCGTCCAGCTTGGCCGCGTTGCTGGCGCCCGAGAGGCGACCGAACAGGTCGACCTCATAGGAGAAGGTGGCGCCGATGTTGGTCATCGTCGCCGGGCGGGTGCTGGCGGTGGCTTTGTCCAGCCCCGCGCCGCGGTTGGCACCGGCCCCCAGGCCGATCTGCGGCAGGCGGTCGGCGTTGGCGCTGCGCGCCAGCGCGCGGGCCTCGGCCAGCCGCGCGGCCGCGGCCTGGATGTTGTTGTTGTTCACGTCGGCCTTCTCGACCAGCGCATTGAGCGCCGGGTCGTTGAACGCCAGCCACCAGGCGCCGCGCGCCTGCGCCTCGGCAGGCAGGGCCCGCGTGAAGCCGGCGGGCGGCGTGGCGCCCTGCTCCTTGAACTGGGCCGTGGTCGTGATTTCGGGTACGCCCGAGGGCACGGTGGCACAGCCGGCCAGCACCAGGGCGGCCATCAGCGGCAGCAGCGCCGTGCGAAACGCGTGAAGAGGCTTCTTCACCAAAGGTTGTACTGAGAATTTCATGATCAGCTTTCTTCTCGATCAGTCATGCGAACCGTGCGAAGGGCGCGGCGATGCGGGCACCGGATGCAGCCCACCACCACCCGAACCGCCGTGCGGGCCCTGCGGCGCAGGCGTTGCCGGATGCTCCGCCGACACGAACTCGTCGCCGTGCGGCACCTGGCCATGCAGCTTGAGCGGCTTGTTGCCCGCCAGGCGGCGCAGCAGCACATAGAACACCGGCGTCAGGAACAGGCCGAAGGCCGTCACGCCGATCATTCCGGAGAACACCGCCACGCCCATCGCCTTGCGCATTTCGGAGCCCGCGCCGGTGGACAGCACCAGGGGCAGCACACCCATCACGAAGGCCAGCGAGGTCATCAGGATCGGGCGCAGGCGCAGGCGGCTGGCTTCGATGGCGGCTTGCACCGGCGTTCGCCCGGCGAACTCCAGCTCCCGTGCGAACTCCACGATCAGGATCGCGTTCTTCGCACTCAGCCCCACCAGCACGATCAACCCGATCTGCGTGAAGACGTTGTTGTCACCCCCCGATATCCACACCCCCGCCATCGCGGCCATGATGCCCATGGGCACGATCAGGATGATCGCGATCGGCAAGGTCAGGCTTTCGTACTGCGCGGCCAGCACCAGGAACACCAGCAGGATGGCCAGCGGGAACACCAGGAAGGCGGAGTTGCCGGCCAGGATTTCCTGGTAGGTCAGCTCGGTCCACTCGAAGCTCACGCCCTTGGGCAGCGTCTCGGCCGCGATCCTGGTGATTGCGTCCTGCGCCTGGCCCGACGAGTAGCCCGGTGCCGGGCCGCCGTTGATGTCGGCGGCCAGGTAGCCGTTGTAGCGCATGGCGCGTTCCGGCCCGAAGGTCGAATTGACCTTCATCAGCGCGGACAGCGGCACCATCTCGCCCGAGGTCGAGCGCACCTTCAGCAGGCCCACGTCTTCGGCACGGGCGCGGTAAGGCGCGTCGGCCTGCACCCGCACGCTGTACGTGCGGCCGAACTTGTTGAAGTCGTTCGCGTACAGGCTGCCGAGGTAGATCTGCATGGTGTCGAAGATGTCCGTCACCGGCACGCCGAGCTGGCGGGCCTTGGTGCGGTCGATGTCCGCATACAGCTGCGGCACGTTGACCTGCCAGCTCGTGAACATGCCGGCCAGCTCGGGCGCGGCCTGTGCCTTCGCCATGAAGGCCTTCACCGCCTGGTCCATCTGGTCGTAGCCGACCGAGGCGCGGTCTTCCAGCTGCAGCTTGAAGCCGCCCGTGGTGCCCAGGCCCGCCACCGGCGGCGGCGGGAACATCACGATGAACGCGTCCTGGATGCCCGCGAAGGCGCCGTTGAGCTGGCCGGCCACGGCGTTGCCGCTCTGGTCGGGGCGCTTGCGCTGGTCGAAGGGCTTGAGCGTGGCGAACACGATGCCCGAGTTCGAGCTGTTGGTGAAGCCGTTGATCGACAGGCCCGGGAACGAGATGGCGTCCTCGATGTTCGGGTTCTTCTTCATGATCTCGCCCATGCGGGTGATCACGTCTTCCGTGCGGTCCAGCGTGGCGCCGTCGGGCAGTTGCGCAAAACCGATCAGGTATTGCTTGTCCTGCGCCGGCACGAAGCCGCCGGGCACCGCCTTGAACAGGCCGAAGGTCACCGCGACCAGCGCCACGTAGATCACCAGCATCAGCGACTTGCGCGAGATGACGCTCTTCACGCCGCCGCTGTAGGCCTCCGAACCGCGATGGAACAGGCGGTTGAAGCCGCGGAACAGCCAACCGAACGCACGGTCCATGCCGCGCGTCAACGCGTCCTTGGGCTGGTCGTGGCCGCGCAGCAGCAAGGCGGCGAGCGCGGGCGACAGCGTGAGCGAGTTGATGGCCGAGATCACCGTCGAGATGGCGATGGTCACCGCGAACTGCTTGTAGAACTGGCCCGTGAGACCGCTGATGAACGCCAGCGGCACGAACACGGCCACCAGCACCAGCGCGATGGCGATGATGGGGCCCGACACTTCGCGCATGGCACGGTACGTGGCCTCGCGCGGCGAGAGCCCCGCCTCGATGTTGCGCTCCACGTTCTCCACCACCACGATGGCGTCGTCCACCACGATGCCGATGGCCAGCACCAGCCCGAACAGGCTCAGCGCGTTGATCGAGAAGCCCAGCACATGCAGCACCGCGAAGGTACCGATCACCGACACCGGCACGGCCAGCAGCGGAATGATCGAAGCGCGCCACGTCTGCAGGAACAGGATCACCACCAGCACCACCAGCAGGATGGCTTCGAGCAGCGTGTGGATCACCGATTCGATCGACGCCCGCACGAACTGCGTCGGGTCGTAGGCAATGCGGTATTCCAGGCCTTCGGGCATGTTCTTGTTGAGCTCTTCCATCGTCTTGCGCACGTTGGAAGAAATGTCGAGCGCGTTGGAGCCCGGTGCCTGGAACACGCCCATGCCGACGGCCGGGTCGTTGTTCAGCAGCGAACGCAGCGAATAGTCGGCCGCGCCCATCTCCAGGCGGCCGATGTCGCGCAGCCGGGTCACGGCGCCGTCGGTGCCGCTCTTGACGATGATGTCGCCGAACTCTTCCTCGCTCTGCAGGCGCCCTTGCGCATTGATCGACAGCTGCATGTCCACGCCCGACAGGCCCGGCGATGCGCCGACCACGCCGGCCGCGGCCTGCACGTTCTGGCCACGGATGGCGGCCACCACGTCGCTGGCCGAGAGGCCGCGCTGCGCGACCTTCTGCGGGTCGAGCCAGACGCGCATCGAGTAGTCGCCGCCGCCGAAGATCTGCACCTGGCCCACGCCTTCGATGCGCGCGAGCGGGTCCTTCACGTTCAGCACCGCGTAGTTGCGCAGGTAGTTGATGTCGTAGCGGTTGTTCGGCGAGACGAGGTGGACCACCATCGTCAGGTCGGGCGCGCTCTTGACGGTCGTGATGCCCAGGCGGCGCACTTCCTCGGGCAGGCGCGGCTCGGCTTGCGAGACGCGGTTCTGCACCAGTTGCTGGGCCTTGTCGGGGTCGGTGCCCAGGCGGAAGGTGACGGTCAGCGTGAGCACGCCGTCGGTGGTCGCCTGGCTGCCCATGTAGAGCATGCCTTCGACGCCGTTGATCTGCTCTTCGAGCGGGGTGGCAACGGTTTCAGCGATCACCTTCGGGTTGGCGCCCGGGTACGTGGCGCGCACCACCACCGAGGGCGGTGCAACTTCCGGGTACTCCGAGATCGGCAGCCCGCGCAGCGCGATCAGGCCGGCTATCAGCATCAATAGCGACAGCACGCCGGCAAAGATCGGCCGGTCGATGAAGAATTTTGAGAGATTCATGTTGGTTCTCCGGCGGGCGCGGATGCGCCCTCCTCCGAAATCAGGACTTGGCCGCTTCCGCGACGCGTTCCGGTTGTTGTTGCTTGGGGTCGGCCTTGGCGTCCATGGTCACTTGCTGCGGCGCCACCAGCGCACCCGGGCGGATGTGCTGCAGGCCGTTGACCACCACGCGGTCGCCCGCCTTCAGGCCCTTGCTCACGACACGCAGGCCGTTGATGGAGGCGCCCAGCGTCACTTCGCGGTAGGCGGCCTTGTTGTCTTCACCCACGACCATCACGAACTTCTTGTTCTGGTCGGTGCCGATGGCGCGTTCGCTCACCAGCAGCGCGGTGTCGTTGCGGGCCTGGCCCATGCGGATGCGGGCGAACTGGCCGGGAATGAGCGCGCCGTCCTTGTTGTCGAACGAGGCGCGCACGCGCACCGTGCCGCTCTTGGCATCGACCTGGTTGTCGATCAGCTGCAGCTTGCCGGTGAAGGGCGTGCCGTCGAGGCCGGCGGTGCCCATCTGCACGGGAATCGAATCGATGAGGCCGCGTGCGCTGGAGCCGCTCGGCAGGTCTTTCAGGGCGCGGGTGATGACCTGCTCGTCGGCGTCGAAGCTCGCGTAGATCGGGCTCACCGAGACCAGCGTGGTCAGCACCGGGGCACCCGGACCGGCCGCCACCAGGTTGCCCACCGTCACCTCGATCTTGCCGATGCGGCCCGACACGGGGGCACGCACCTGCGTGTAGCCCAGGCTCAGGCGCGCGGTCTGCAGCTGGGCTTGCGCCGCGCGCAGGTTGGCGTTGGCCTCGCTGCCGGCGTTCACGCGCTCGTCGTACTCGCGCTGGGCAATGGCCTTGTCGTCCCACAGGCGCTTGGCACGTTCCTGCTCGCTGCGGCTGAACGACTGGCGGGCCTGTGCAGAGGCGACTTGCGCCTCGGCGCGCTCGACCTCGGCCGCATACGGCGCGGGGTCGATGGTGACCAGCAGGTCGCCCTGCTTCACCAGCGTGCCTTCACGGAAATGCACCGCCTGCACGGCGCCCGCCACGCGGGAGCGCACATCGACGCGCTCGACGGCTTCGAGCCGGCCCGAGAACTCGTCCCAGGCGTTGATCTCGCTCGACGCCACGGTGGCCACCGACACGGGCGTGGCAGGCGGTGCCGCCGGCGCGTTGTTCGCCTCGGCCTTGAAGCTGTGCATGCCCAGCACGGCGGCGGCCACGGCCAGCACCGCAGTCAGGCCGGTCACGGCGGGCCACAGTCCCTTGGGGGTGGTGGAAGACAGCTTTTTTTCGTTGTTCGACATGATGGTTCGTCCTTCTCGATGACTTTTGGGATGCGACAGGCCAGCCCGGCGCTTTTCGGCACCAGGAGGCGAAATTCAGGAAAAAAAGGGCCCTCGCACGCTGCCGCGCTGGCAGCGTGTCGATCAGGCAGCCGGGGCGGGCTGGGTGCTAACTGGGGTGGTTGGTCGCCGCGCCCGAAGGCACGGTCGGTGGCGTGGTGGCGCTGAAGAACTCACGGAAGTGCCGCTGCACCGTGGCCTCGCAGGCCACGCAACCCGTGTTCTCGGTGTCGTAGAGCGCCTTGGGCCAGTTCGAGGCGCTGGGCAGCACGCTGCTCGTCACCTCGATGCCGGCGCCTCGCAGGCGGTTGGCGAAGGCCATCGCCTCGTCGTGCATTGCGTCGTCCGCGCCCACCAGCACCAGGGCCGGTGCCAGCGCGGCCAGCCGCAGCGAACCGCTGGGCACCGCATAGGGGTGCGTCGCGTTCGAGGGGCAGCTCAGGTACTTTTCCCAGCCGCTGGCCCAGCGGCACTCGGCCGCATCGTTGGTGGCCTTGCGCAGCGAGGCGGTGCCGGCGCACGGGTCCAGCATGGGCGACAGCAGAATCTGCCCGGCGATCGGCGGATGGGCCCGGTCACGGGCAATCAGCGCCACCGCGGCGGCCAGGTTGCCGCCGGCTTCCTCGCCGGCCAGGTACACCTGCGTGCCCTTGCCACCGAGCTTGGTGCGTTGCTTGTAGAGCCATTCGAGGGCGGCGTAGCCCACCTCGATGGGTTCCGGGAACGGCGATTCGGGCGCCAGCGGATAAGCCACCGACACCACCACCGCCCCCGCGCCGGCCAGCAGCCGGGCCACGTTGCGCCCGTTGTCCAGGTTGCCGCACACGAAGGTGCCGCCATGGAAGTGCAGCACCAGCGGCGCCACGTCTGCCTTGGCGCGCTGGCCGTACACGCGGGCACGGACCGCCTCGCGGCCGGGCAGCTCGATCGAAAGATCGGCTTCCACACCTTGCACCGCGGCGCGGGCGGCAGCTTCGGCAGAAAGGGACGATGGAGCGGGTGACATGGGCGACCTCGGGGAATTGGGCGATGGATGAAATATAAGGCGCGGGCTGTGACGTTAAACAGGGTTCATGCCCTTACTCTGTTTCCAATCCGCTAACAATCGGATGGTCACTAGGGAAATGCCCTTGCTGTGTAAGAATCCGCCTCCCCCGGTGTGGGCCGGGCACCCAGAACAGGCATTCGATGGATCAAATCCAGGCCATGAGGATCTTCGTCCGCGTCGTGGAAGCGGGCACTTTCACCCGTGCGGCGGACTCGCTCGCCCTGCCCAAGGGCACGGTCACCAAGCAGATTCAGGCGCTGGAACTGCGCCTGCGCGTGAAGTTGCTCAACCGCACCACACGCCGCGTGACGGTCACGCCCGACGGCGCGGCCTACTACGAGCGCGCCGCGCGCCTGCTCAACGACTTCGACGACATGGAAGCCAGCATGACGAATGCGCAGGCCAACCCCACGGGGCGGCTGCGCGTTGACATCGGCACCTCGGTGGCCAGGCTGATCATCCTGCCCCACCTGGCCAGCTTCTGCGACCGCTACCCCGACATCCAGGTCGACCTGGGCGTGAGCGACCGCACCGTCGACCTGATCAGCGACAACGTCGACTGCGTGATCCGCGCGGGCGAACTCAGCGACCAGTCGCTGGTGGCGCGGCGCATCGGCACGCTGCACTTCATGACCGTGGCCTCCCCCGCGTACATCAAGCGCTACGGGATGCCGCAGCACCCGAACGACATCGAGAAGCGCCACGTGGTGGTGAGCTATTTCTCGGGCACCACGCGCCGCGTGTACCCGCACGAGTTCAAGAAGGGCGACGAGCACATCGAGCTCAACGGGCACTACCGCGTGTCGGTGAACGAGAGCAACGCGCACATCACGGCGGTGGTGGGCGGCTTCGGCATTTCGCAGGTCATCACCTTCATGGCCGAGCCGCTGGTGGAAAGCGGCGAGCTGGTCGAGGTGCTGCCCGACTGGGAGCGCGACCCGCTGCCGATCCACGTGGTCTACCCGCCCAACCGCCACCTGAGCGCCAAGGTGCGGGCCTTCGTGGACTGGGCCGCCGAGCTGTTCGCGAAGAATCCGCGGCTGCAGCGGCGCTGAGCGTTCGGGCCGGTCCCGCAAATATTTCATGTCCGACCCCTAAACTTTGGCCGGACGCTGCCGCTATTGATAGTGAGCCAGACCTGCTGGACACCGGACGGCGTCGCACGTTCCGGTTGAACGCGCGTGCCGCGGCGTCGACGAAGACCGCGCCCGCAAGAACCTACTGAACCGCAAGCCCATGGAAAACCAGTCGAACGGCCAAGCCGACGCGCCCGCCCAGCCGCACACCGCGCCAGACGAAAGCACCGACGAATTCGGCCGCCGCAACCCGCTGGAGATCGGCGCCCGGCTGCGCAACCTCGTCAACAGCGGCGACTTTCTCACCGTGCAGCACGCCAGCGGCCAACTCGTGACGCAGCTGCTGGACGTGGACGTGCCCGCGCGCACCTTCACCTTCGACTGGGGTGCGTCGTCCGAGCAGAGCCAGGGCCTGCTGACGGCGCCGCGCTGCCAGTTCAGCGCCCAGCCGGACGGCGTGCGCATCGAATTCGCCACGGCCTCGCCGCGCGAGACCCGCTTCGAAGGGCGGCCCGCGTTCGAGGCCGACTTTCCCGAGGTCTTGTTCTACCTGCAGCGCCGGGAGTACTTCCGCGTCGACACGCCGCTCGATGCATTCACCTGCACGGGCCGCTGGCCCAAGGGCGATGCGTTTCGCTTCGACGTGAACGACCTGTCGCTCGGCGGCGTCGGCATGCGCACCATGGACGAGCGCATCACGAACCTGTCGATCGGCACCTTCCTACGCAACTGCGAACTGTCCCTGGGCACGCTCGGCAAGCTCTCGATCGACCTCGAACTCGTGTCCAGGCGCCACACCACGCTGCCGAACGGAAAGCTGCGCTATCAGCTGGGCTTCCGTTTCATGGCGTTGCCGGGCAACGTCGAAGGCCGGCTGCAGAAACTCATCACGCAGCTCGAAATGAAGCGCAACGCGTTGGTGCGCTGACGCCCTGCGCACCGGCCTACCGTGCGCATCTCAGAACACCGGCTCGCAGCGCACCTCGGTCTTCACTGAATTGGCGATGAAGCATTCGTCGTGCGCGCGGTGGTGCATCTGCTCGACCTGCTCGGGCGTGGGCAGGTTGGCGCCCGAGAACCTCACCTGCGGGCGCAGCGTGACCACCGTCATCGCCATCTTCCCCTGGGCGTTCTTCTCCATCACACCGCTGGCCGCGTCGAAGTAGCGGTCGACCACGAACTTGCGCTTCACGGCCATCGTGAGGAACCACAGCATGTGGCAGTTCGACAGCGAGGCGACGAACATCTCTTCCGGGTCCACGGCCGAGGCATCCGACATCGGCAGCGGCACCACCTGCGGCGACGAAGAGCCCGGCACCTCCGCACCGCCGTCGAAGCGCAGCGAATGCCTGCGGCTGTAGGTGTTGGCGAGGAAGTCCTGCTCGCCCCGCTCCCAGAGAATTTCCGCGGTGTAGTGGACCATGGTCCTGCTCCTTGCTCGGGGATTCAGAGGTAGATGAAGTAGCGGTACTTGGTCAGGCTGCCCTGGCTGGGCAGCGTGATGAAGGTCTCGGCCAGCACGCCGCCGTTGGCCTCGATCACCTTCTGCGACGCCACGTTGCCCGGGCTGGTGGTGATCTCGACACGGCTCAGCCCTTCGCCGGCCGCCAGCATCAGCATCGCGCGGAGCGCGCGCGTCGCGTAGCCCTTGCGCTGCTTCCACGGCACGACGTTGTAGCCGATGTGGCCCAGGCAGTAGGCCGGCAAGGCGATGGTGCCGGGCTGCCAGCGCAGGTCGATGCTGCCGCAGAACTCGCCGTCCCACATCCAGCACTTGTAGCCCGGCAGCCGCGGCACCTGCGTGCCGTCGGGCAGGGTAATGGGCGCGCCGAGGGCCTCGCGGTCGACCAGGCTCGCAAGAAACGCCGCAGCATCGGCCTCGATGGCGGCGCGCTCTTCAGGGCCCGATTCGGGACGCGATTCGTCGCGCGCCCAGCCACGGTTCAGGGCCGACACATAGCCGCCCAGATAGGGCCTGGCGGGCCAGACGAGCTCCATCGGGCGCGGATCGGTGATTGGACGGGACCAGTACAGCGGCACGCGTTCTTCCCCTTTCAGGCTCCCATCAGCTTGACGATCAGCGGCACCAGCAGCGCCGTGGCGATGCCGTTCAGCCCCATGGCCAGCGCGGAGAACGCGCCCGCCGTCTCGTTCACCTGGATGGCGCGCGCCGTGCCGATGCCGTGCGCCGCCATGCCGACCGCAAAGCCGCGCACCGCGGGCTCCCTGATGCGCAGCAGGTTCAACAGCCCGGTGGCCATGATCGCGCCCGAGATGCCGGCCACCGCCGCGGCCACGGCCGCCAGCGAGGGCAGCCCGCCGATCTTCTCGGCCACGCCCATGGCGATGGGCATGGTGGCCGACTTGGGCGCGAGCGACATCATCAGCTCGTGCGAGCCGCCCAGCACCCATGCAATGCCGATGGCCGACACGATGGCCGCGACCGAGCCCACCAGCAGCGCCACGCCGATGGGCAGCCACAGCCGCCGCAGCCGGCCGACCTGGCTGTACAGCGGCACGGCCAGCGCCACGGTGGCCGGGCCGATGAGGAAGTGCACGAACTTCGCGCCTTCGAAATACGTGTCGTAAGGCGTGCGCGTGAGCAGCAGCACGCCGACGATGACCACCACCGAGATCAGCACCGGGTTGACCACCGGGTTGCGCCCGCTGCGCGTGTGCAGCCACAGCGCGCCCAGGTAGGCCAGCAGCGTGAGCGACAGCCACAGCAGCGGCGACTGCGCGAGGAAGACCCAGATCTCGGAGAGTTTGGCGGGCCCGGTCATTCGGCGTCCTTTCCGGTGACGCGGATCATCCAGCGGAACGTGAGCGCGGTCACCGTCATGGTGAAGGCCGCCCCGACGATGCCCGCGGCAAGGAAAGGCAGCCATTCACGCCCCACCCGCTCGAAATGCAGCATCACGCCGGCCACCGCCGGGATGAACAACAGCATCAGGTTGCGCAGCAGGTGGCCCGAGGTGTCGGTCAGCGCCTGCGGCACGCCACGGCGCACCAGCAGGCCGATGAACAGCAGCACCATGCCGATCAGTGGACCGGGAATGGGCAGGCCGAGCCACTGCACGAGCAGTTCGCCCGCGAGTTGGCAGAGAAAGAGCGTGGTGATGGCGTAGAGCATGGTCTGTACGGGTCGGCTTTCAATGGTCGGCGCAGGCGGCCGCGCGTGTCCATCCCTCTTTCAGGGCATCCTGGCTCGCCGGCGGCAGCACGCCCAGGCGCACATGGCCCGGCAGGCCGAAGGAGGCACAGTCGCGCAGCTTGATGCCCTCCGTGCGCAAGGCGCCGGCCAGCTGGGGGTAAGGGCGGTCGGTGCGCGCGCAGAAAAAGTTCGCCTCACCGGGCAGGCAATGCCAGCCCAGCGATTCGCAGAGCACGCGTTGCTGCGCCTTCCACGCGCGCAAGGTCTGCAGGCTTTGCGCGAGCCAGCGCTGCGCGTCGCCGCCGACCCAGGCGTCGAGCAACGCGACGCCGTGCGTGCCCAGCGGCCAGGACGGGGCCAGGCATTCGACGCGCCGCAACAGATCGGCATCCGCATCGTCGGGCGCGACGGCATAGGCCGCGCGAACGCCGGTCAGGCCCATGGCCTTGTTGGGCGTCCACATCTGCCAGACGCGGTTGCGCTGCGCATCACCGAGCGACGGCGTTCCCTGCAGGCGCAGCGGCTCGTAGGCCAGGTCGAGGACGCAGACACCCTGGGCGCCGGCGGCATGCTGCGGCAGGTCGGCCTGCGGCTGGCCCAGCGGGCTCGACGGCTCGCAGCACCAGCGCAGCGCGGCGTCGGCAGCCGCCTGCGGTGCAAGCAGCACCTGCAGCCCCCAGGCCCGCGCCGCGCGCTCGTAGTCGCCATAGCTGTGCGCCGGCAACCACACCGTGCGGCCGCCCTGCTGCGTCACGGCCGCGCTGATGCGGTGGATGAATTCGCTCGCGCTGGCTGCAACGACAACGCGCCGGGCCGGCACGCCATGAAAGGCCGCGAGCTTGTCGCGCAGCGCCGTGTAGTGCGGGTCCGGGTAGTGCGCGGCATCGGCGGTGCGCAGTGCCTCCAGTGCTGCCGGGCAAGGCCCTACCGCGTTGCCGTTGGTCGAGAAGTCGTGCGGTGCCGCGCCGGAGGCATCGGGGCCGCCATGCAGCGCCGCGCTCATGCCCACCTCCAGCCCGTGGTCGCCAGGATCGCCAGCGACGCGAACAGGCACAGCGCCAGGGCCGCTCGCTCGCCCAGCTGCGCGGTGCGCTGCATGTCGGCCGCAGAAGGCGCACGCCCCTCGGCATTCAGCGCATACACGCCCGGCTTGGCCAGCCGCACGCCGAGCAGCAGCGCCATCGCCGCCATCGGCCAGCCGCTGTTGGGCGACGGGGTGCGGCGTGCCTCCTGCGACAGCCCCGCGGGCCAGCGCCACGCAGCGAGCGCCAGCAGCAGCACCGTGATGCGCGCCGGCACCCACGACAGCACGTCGTCCGCGCGCGCGGCCCATTTGCCGAGCCAGGTCCAGTCGCGGCCGTTGCGCTCGCCGCGGTAGCCCCACATCGCGTCGGCCGTGTTGGCGAAGCGGTAGAGCGCCGCGCCCGGCAGGCCGAGCAGCACGAACCAGAACACCGGGGCCACCAGCGAATCGTTGAGGTTTTCGGCCAGCGACTCGATGGCGCTTTCGCGCACTTCGCGCTCGCTGAGCCGCGAGACGTCGCGGCTCACCAGCCGTGCCAGTTGCTGGCGCCCGGCATCGAGCGACACGGCCAATGCGGCCTCGACCGCCAGCACTTCGTCGCGCAGCATGCGCCAGGCGAACAGCGGCTTGAGCAGCAGGCCGAGCAGCAGCGGCACGGCCCACAGGGGCAGCCACTGCGTGACGAGCGTCTGCAAGGCCATGGCGACGCCCCAGACGCACGCCGCACCGACACACCACGTCAATGCACCGATGAAGAACATCGGCAGGTCGGCTGGCTTCGACAGGTGCATGCGCGGCGCGACGCGCGAGCCGATCCACCCGAGGTAGTTGCCCATCCACACGACCGGGTGCAGCGCCGCGGGCGGCTCGCCCAGCCAGCGGTCGACAACCAGCGCGATCCACAGCGCGGCGGCCACGGCAAGGGCGTATTCAGGATTCGGGTGGGGCATGAGACCCGCCATTCTCGCGAATCAGGCCGGCGCCCGGCCCCGGCGCCATTGCATCAGCGCGCCGAATGCGACGAGCAATGCGGCACCGAATGCGACCCAGAGCCGAAGGACGACGGTTTCGGCTGGCGGCGCCGGGGTGTCAGCCGGCGTGGGCTCGAGCTTGAGGCCGCTGACGGGCTGCGTGGTGTCCGGCGCCGGCTCGGCCGCGGGCGCGGACGCCACCGCGACCACGGGCTCGACCGGAGGGCGCGGCTGCGCCTGCGCCTGCGCTTGTGCCGGTGCCGCGGGCGCCAGCGCCGCCTGCACGAAGCGCTGCACGCCCGCATTGGGCTCGCGCAGCCCGGTCGCGCGCGCGGCCTCCGCATAGGCCTGCGCCAGCTCGCGCCGCGTGGCGGCATCGGGCTTCCAGTAGTTCAGCCGCACCGCGTCGAGCATGCGCTCCAGCGTCTGCGCGAAGGCGGCGCGGTTGTCCCCTTCGAGCCATTCGCGCGTGCCCAGCTTGTACCTGTCGCGCACATACACGTCGTGCAGCGACTGCCACTGGTCCTGCCGCACGGTGGCCGGCGCGGTGACCTGCCAGCCCCAGAGGAACTGCGCGGTCTTCAGCACCTGCAGCGTGCCGCTGTAGCCCTCGGCCTTCTGCGCCTCGATCCACTGCGGATGCAGGTAGCGGGTCTGCATCTCGCGCGCGATGGCGCCCGCGGCCGTGTCGGTGCGCACCGCGGCGCCGTCGCGCAGGTTCTGCACGTACAGCGCCGGGTCCTTGCCCGTGAGCTGGCGCACGGCCTGCGCGATGCCGCCCAGGTACTGGAACGGGTCGTCGTTGGTCAGCACGCCGTACAGGTTGGAGCTGCGCGCCATCAGCGCCGCATCGACCTGCACCAGGTTGCCCGCATAGGCGCCGGGCCGCGCCGCGCCGTCCAGGCCCTGGCCGTAGGCGTGGCCCATGCGGTCCATGTAGAGCTGCGCCATCTGCGCATCGCCGCCGCCGCGTTGCTGGCGCTCCCACACGTCGCTTGCGAGCGCGACTTCTTCGAGCCCCGCGCCGTAGCTGCCCTGCTCGTTCGAGAACACGCGCGCCGTCGACCAGCGCTGCGCCTCCTGTGCCGACGCGCCTTCCGCGCGCAGCTTGCGCGCCAGTGCCTCGCTGTGCCGCGCCACGGCGTTGCCGGGCTCGCGCACGGCCGCCACCTGCTGCACGGCTTCGTCGAGCCAGCGCATCACGTTGGGGAACTGGTCGCGGTAGGAGCCGGTGACGCTCAGCAGCACGTCGATGCGTGGCCGCTTTAACACCGGCGCGGGCATGACCTCGATGCCCGTCATGCGCCCGCCCTCGTCCCAGCGCGGCTTCACGCCCATGGCGTAGAGGGCCTGGCTTTCCAGCACGCCCTGGTGGCGCGAGGCCTCGCCGGCCCACAGCGTGAAGGCGATCTTCTCGGGTGCCTTGCCGGCGTGGGTCTTCGCGTGTTCGGCGATCCAGGCGTCCATCGCGGCCACGCCCGTGTCCCAGGCCGCGCGCGTCGGCACGCGGCTCGGGTCGAAACCGTAGAGGTTGCGCCCGGTGGGCAGGCTGTCGGGGTTGCGCACCGGATCGCCGCCGTAGCTCGACTTCAGGTAACGCCCGTCGAGTGCGGTCAGCAGGCCTTCGATTTCTTCGTTGTGCGCGAGCACGTCGTCGAGCTGGCGCGCACGCTCCGCCAATGCCTGGAGACGCTTCTTTTCGGCGGGGGTCCTGCCCATGTCGCTGGCCGCCTGTGCGTCGGTGAGCGCCAGTGCCACCCAGCGCGCGGGCTTGGAGCCGGCGACGCTCTTCGCGTCGATCAGGAAGGCCTCGTCGACGTCCTCGCCCAGCGCCTCCACCAAGGGCTTGCCGACGATCTGCAGGATCGTCATGCGCCGGCGTTCGGCGCTCGGCGCCTGCCCGAAGGTGGCAAGGCCCAGCGGCTGCGCGGTCTGCGCGAGCTCGTCGAGGTACGGGTGCAGCACGGCGATGAAACCCGCGAAGTCCGTGCGAATCTGCGCGGGTGTCCATTTCAGGTCGCGGTCGTAGTGCTGTTCGACGAACGCCACCGCCAGTTGCCTTTCCATCGCGGTCTTCACCGGGCCGGGCGACAGCGTCTCCCAGTCGTGCATGCGCTCGTGCATGTCCTGCACCCCGGGGCGAAAACCCGCCGGTGCGAACATCGGCGTCGAATGGCTCACCATGGTCGCGCGGCCGCGCCGCTTGGCGGTGGTGGCCTCGCCGAGGTTGTCCATGATGTACGGGTACACGTTGGGCAGGTCGCCGAGCGCGAGCAAGGGGTCGTCCTGCACCGACAGCCCGCGCTCCTTGCCCGCCGACCACTCGAGCGTACCGTGCGTGCCCACGTGCACCACCGCGCTGGCGCCGAACTGCGTGCGCAGCCAGAGGTAGGTGGCCAGGTAGCTGTGGCTCAGCGGAACGGCGGAGCGGTGATACACCTGCTGCGCCTTGTCCGCCACCGGCGTGCCGGGCTCGAAGCGCGGCGGCTGGCGCAGCACCACCACGTTGCCGAACTGCACGCGCGGAATCACGAAGGCCGGCTCGCCCGCGACGTTTCGCAGCATCGTCGACTTCTCGGGCGGGCCCCAGTAGGTTTCGATGCGGCGCTGCGTGTCGGCAGGCAGCGCGCGGAACCATGCGAGGTAGCGCGACAGCGGCAGCGCATCGGCCAGGCCGCTGCCCAGCAGCGGCTGCAAGGCATCGCCCTGCCCCGCGGGGTAGTAGGCCTTCATCGTCGCCTGCACCTGCGCAATGAGCGCGTCGGTGCCCGGCAGTTCGGTGCGGTAGCCTGCCGACTGCATCGCCGCGAGCATGTTGTTCACGCTGCGCGGCACGTTGAGGAAAGACGCGCCGAAGTTCGCCTCGCCCGGCGGGTAGTTGTAGACCAGCATCGCCACGCGCCGCTCCGCGGCCGGGGTGCGCTGCAGGCGCAGCAAGGCGGCGGCCTTGCCGGCCACGGCGTCGATCTGCGCGGGCAGCGGCTGCAGGTTGCCGGCCGTGGCATCGCGGGCGGTCACCAGCATCGGGTCGGTCATGCCGGCCAGTTCGCTCGGGCTGTAGTACGCGGCAATGTCGGTCTGCGAAAGGCCGTCCTTGCTTTGCGCCCATTGCGCGGCGTCCATGGCCAGCGAGGGCAGCGTCTGCAGCACCGGCACGCCGATGCGCTCCAGCTCGGCCTTGCGCTCGTTCGGGCTGAACACCAGCGAGGCGTTGACGATCACGTCGGCCACGCGCCGTTCACCGGTGTGCGTCATGCGAAAAAACAGGTCCTTCTGCTGGCGCGGGCCGTAGAAGGCATAGGCGCGAAGGCCGCGCTGTTCCAGCGCGGCGATCAGCGTGTCGAGCCATCCTGTGTCGTCGCCGGTGACGGTGGCGCCGTTGATCGCGATGGCGACCGTGCCGGTTCCGGGGAGTTTGTCGATGGCGGCGATGTCTGTCGCGATGCGCGGCCAGCCCGGGTGGTACAGGCCGGCCAATGGCAGCGGCACAGGCGTCGGCAGTCCCGCAAGGTTGCCGGGCTGCATGAGGGCCTTCATGGCCGCGTCAAGATTGGCGGAACCGGAAAAGCGCCAGTACTCGCGCAACCTTTGCGCCCACGCGGCATCGACGCCACGCTCGGCCGCCAGCGGCGCAGCAACGGAAGTCTGGCCTTTCGCGACCAGCGCGAACTCGCCGATCAACACATAGGGCGTGGCGCTGCGCGAGACCGTGTCGCCGAAGCGCGCCGCGGCGGCCTGCGCCACGCTGAGGTGCGGCGCGTCGATCACCAGCAGGCGCGCACCGTCGAGCACGCCTGCCAGCGCTTCGGGCGAATCCGTTGCGGCCGATATCACCTGCAGCGGCACACCCGCTTCGCGCGCCGCGGCCTGCAGCCGCACCACGCGCGCCGGCGACACCAGCGAGGTGCTCAACACCACGATCCGCGAAGAAACCTGCTGGGCCTGGGCCGGCACCAGGAACCCCAGTCCAGCCAGGAGCAACCAGAAGAAGAACCGCGTCGTCACTTCCCGCCCTGCGCCGGCACCGCACCCGAAGGCTCGGCATCCGCCGGCACATAGACCATCGTGCCGTCCTTCAGCCGCCAGGCGGTGCCGGCCTTCTCGCCGTCGCCCTGCCCCGTCGCGCCGCTGGCCTTGAAGCGCGTGATCTTCTGCCCCTCGCGCGTGATGATCTCCATGTTCGGCTGGCCCTCGTTGCGGATGACCGTCACCTTGTCCTGCGCGAAGGGGTTCATCGGGTTGTTGATGACCGCGATCATCAGCATGCCGATGACCACCATGAACACGTCGATCAGGTTGATGGTCGAGAGCACCGGGTCGTCGTCGTCGGTGTCCAGGCTGCTCAATATCGAAAACTGCCGGCGGGTCATGACAACCGGTCCCGCGCGTCCAGCACGCTCACCAGTTCGCGCATGAGCCAGCGGCGCCGCACGGTGTAGACCACGAAGGTGATCGAGGCCGACGCCAGCGCCACGATCACGGCGGCGAACGCGGGCGCCAGGCTCTGCGCCACGCCCTGCGATTCGCCCGAGGCCACGGCCACCAGCGCCGGGCCCATCGGGATCATGGTGGCGATCAGCCCCAGCATCGGCGCCACGCGGCTGCACAGGCGCACGCCTTCGAGCTGCTTGAGCACCACCAGCTCCATCTGCTCCTGGCTGGCATCGGCATGGTGCCGCAGTGCCAGCACGCGCGACGGGTCGCGGCGGCGCTGCAGGTACTCGATGCCGAAGGCGCCCAGGCAGTACACGGCGTACACGAAGGACAGCAGCACGCCCAGCGTCACGGGCCAGAGGAACAGGCGCGCAAGTTCGAAGAGAACGGTGTCGAAGGCAAGCATCAGGCGGGTTCCCCGAGAGAACGATCGAACAGGTCCGAAGGCCGGCCCCAGCCTTCGTCGAACACCAGCGACGCGAGCGGCGCACGCCGGGCCCAGCGCTCGCGCTGCAGCATGGGTTCGTCGTAGAAGTTCTCCACCGGCCCCAGGCACAGCAAGGCGATGGCCTCCGCCCCTTCCGGCAGGCCGAGCAGCACCGACACCTCGGCCGGGTCGAACAGCGACACCCATCCCATGCCCAGGCCTTCAGCACGCGCCGCGAGCCACAGGTTCTGGATGGCGCAGGAAGCGGAGGCCAGGTCCATCTGCGGCAGCGTGCGGCGGCCGAACACATGCTTCTCGCGCCCGTCGGCCAGCGTCACCGCCAGCAGCTCGGCCGCGTCGAGCAGGCCCTGCACCTTGAGGCACATGAATTCGTCTTCACGCTCGCCCAGCGCACGGGCCGTGAGCACGCGCTCGTGTTCGACGACACGGTGCAGTTGCTGGCGCAGCGCCTGCCCGCGAATGCGAATGAAGCGCCACGGCTGCATGAAGCCGACGCTGGGCGCGTGGTGCGCCGCGTCGAGCAGCCGGCGCAGCACCTCGGGCGCGACCTGCCCGCCCGCGAAGTGGCGCATGTCGCGCCGCTCGTGGATCGCGCGGTAGACAGCCGCCGCCTCGTGCGCCTCGAACGCGTGCGCCATGGTGTTCAGTCTTCGATGCCGCGTTGCGCGGGAATGCCGGCCTTGAACGCGTGCTTGACCAGGGTCATCTCGGTCACGGTGTCGGCCAGATCGATGAGCTCGGGCGGGCAGCGGCGGCCGGTGAGCACTACGTGAACGTGCTTGGGCCGTGCGCGCAATGTTTCGAGCACGCCTTCGAGCGGCAGCCAGCCGTAGATCAGCGGGTAGGTGATCTCGTCGAGCACGACCAGGAAGAACTCGCCCGACAGAATCGCCGCCTTGGCCTTCTCCCAGCCGTCGCGCGCCAGCTGCCCGGAGCGTTCGAGGTCCTGGCTCTTCCAGCTGAAGCCGTCGCCGAGCCCTTCGATGGGAATGCCGATCTGCTCGAACATGCGGTGTTCGCCGAAACGTGCGCTCGGCACCTTCATGAACTGGTAGATCTTCACGGGCTTGCCACGGCCGTGGGCGCGCAGAGCGAGGCCGAAGGCGGCGGTGCTTTTTCCCTTGCCGTCGCCGGTGTTGACGATGACGATGCCTCGGCGTTCGCCTTCAGGCTTCTCGTAAGGCTTTTCGCTGGGGGGTGTTTCGATCTGCATGATTCTTCGGTTCGTATGTTGGTTACTGCGGCAACGCAATCCACTGGTCCGCCACGCGGTGCACACGAATGCGCTGGTCGAACACCTGCTCGAGCGCAGTGTGGGTCACAGGGTCGCTGCAGCCGCCGTGGTGCACGACACGGCCCTGTTTCATCACGACCAGTTCGTCCGCGGCCAGCGCCATCGGCAGTTCGTGCAGCACGCTGACCACCGTCTTGCCTTGGGCCACCAGCGCGCGGGCCGTCTGCATCCAGTCGGCCTGGTGCGGCGGGTCGAGGTTGGCGAGCGGCTCGTCCATCAGCAGCAGATCGGCCTCCACCGCGAGCGCGCGCGCCAGCAGCACGCGCTGGCGCTCGCCGCCCGAGAGCTGCCCCAACGGGCGGTCGCGCCACTCCCAGGCCTGGGTGCTGCGCAAGGCGCGCTCCACGGCTTCGCGGTCGGCCGTGCTGGGCGCGGCCAGCCAGCGCTGGTGCGGCAGCCGCCCGAGCATGGCGATGTCGTAGACCATCAGGTCGTCGGCACTGCCCTCGCCCGTGCCGCTCTGGCCGAGCCAGGACAGGCGCTGGGCACGGATGCGCGCGGGCACCTTGCCCAGCACGTCGCCGAAGAGCCGCACCTCGCCCCGGTGCGCGAGCAGGCCCGCCATCGCCTTGAGCAGCGTCGACTTGCCCGCGCCGTTCGGCCCGACGATGCTGGTCCAGCGGGCGGCCGACAGCTGCAGGTCGATGTCGTGCAGCACCTCGGTCGCGCCGAGCGTGGCGCTCACGCGGCGCGCTTCGAGGGCGGGTGTTTTGGGGCCGCTCATGCCACGCCGCTCCGCGCGCTGCGCCGGTGCATCAACCACAGCAGGTAGCTGCCGCCCAGCACGGCCGTGAGCACGCCCACCGGCAGTTCCTGCGGCGCAATCAGCCAGCGCGCCAGCAGGTCGGCCGCCATCAGCAGCAGACCGCCCATCAGCGCCGACAGCACGATCAGCCGCGCATGCGTGGTCTTGACGACCGAGCGCACCAGGTGCGGCGCGGCCAGGCCGACGAAGGCGATCAGGCCGGTCTGCGCGACGGCCGCGCCGGTGGCCAATGCCAGCACCACGACCAGCGCCGCGCGCATGCCGCCCAGCGGCAGGCCCAGGCTGCGCGCGGTGGCCTCGCCCAGCGCCAGCCCGTCGAGCACCGGCGCCAGCGCCCATGCCAGCAGCAGGCACACCGCGCCGACCATGGCCATCACCGCGCAGGCGCTCCAGCCGACCAGGCCGGTGCTGCCGAGCACGAAGCCCTGGAGGGCCTGCAGGATGTCGGCCGAGGCGATGGTGATCAGGTCTTTCGCGGCGCCCAGCACCACGCCGACGATCACGCCGGCCAGCAGCAGGCGCAGCGTCTGCTGCACGCCGCGCGCCAGCATCAGCGTGAGCATCACCGCCAGCACCGCGCCGACGAAGGCCGCGCCCGTGAGGCCGAGCCGCATCACCCATTGCGCGCTGGCGGCCGAGCCGCCGAACATCAGCAGCGCCACGGCCACGCCGAGCGAGGCGCCCGATGCGCTGCCCAGCAGATAAGGGTCGGCCAGCGGGTTGCGGAACAGCCCCTGCGCCACCGCGCCCGCCAGCCCCAGCAGCGCGCCGGCCAGCCATGCGCCCAGCGTGCGCGGCAGCCGGATGTCCCACACGATCTGCAGCGCCACCGGGTCGTGCCGCGCCGACAGCAGGCTTTCGAAGCCGGTGCTGCCGATGCCCAGGCCCAGCAGCATCAGCGCCGCGCCCAGCACCAGCAGGCCCACGCCGAGCAGCAAGACTCGGCGCAGGTGGGCTGTGTGCCTGAGCGCGGCGTTCACCGCTTGCCCCTGTCGCCTTGCGTGGAGATGCACTGCGCCATCAGGCGCGCGGCCTCGTCCATGCGCGGGCCGGGGCGCACCAGCACGTCGGACTGCTCGGCGCTGAAGCGGCAGATGCGGCCTTCGCGCACCGCGCGGATGCCGGCCCAGCCGGGCCGCTGCTCCAGCCCCTGCGCGCTGCGCACGCTGACCATGATGAGGTCGGGGTTGGCGCGCACCACGTATTCGGGGTTGAGCTTGGGAAAGGGCCCCAGCGACGCCGGCACGATGTTCTTCACGCCGAGCCGCGCGAGCGTCTCGCCGATGAACGAAGACTCGCCCGCCGCATACGGCGCGCTGTTCACTTCGAAGTACACGCGCAGTCCCTTCGCACTCGCGGGCAGCGACTGCGCGGCGGCCGACACGCTGGCGTCGATCACGCGCCAGACCTTCGGCGCGTCGTGCGTGCCGAGCACCTGGTCGAGCTTGTCGAGCACGCGCCGCACGTCGGCATGGTTCTTGGGTTCGAGCACCAGCACCTTCACGCCCAGCGCTTCGAGCCGCTGCGTGACGCGCGACGACTTGGCGAGCAGCACCGCGTCGGGCTTGAGCGCGACGATGGCTTCGACGTTGGGGTCGAGCCCGCCGCCGACCTGCGGCAGCGCCTTCACCTGTTCGGGCGAATTGGAGTAGCGGTCGATGCCCACCAGCCGGTGGCAGGCGCCCAGGGCACAAACGGATTCGGTGAGCGAGGGCAGCAGCGTGACGATGCGTTGCGGCGGCTGCGGCAGGCTGACGGTGACGCCGCGCTCGTCGACCACGTCGAAGGCATGCGCCGTCCATGCGAACAGCATCAGGCCGAGGGCGGCCAGTGACATGCGCAAGGCCTTCATGCGGCGGGCGCCTTCAGCGTCAACGGCAGGCCGGCCGCCATCAGGGTCACGCGGTCGCAGGCGGCGGCCACGTCCTGGTTCAGGCGGCCGAGCGCATCGACGAAGGCGCGCGTCTCGCGGCCCATGGGGATCACGCCCAGGCCGATTTCGTTGCCGACCAGCACCACCGGCCCGTTCGCCTCGCGCAGCGCCACCAGCAGCATGGCGATATGCGTGGCCGGCGTGCGCGTGGCGGGCCGCGCATCTTCGCGGGGCATGGGCATCGTCAGGTTGGTGAGCCACAGCGTGAGGCAGTCGACGAGCACCAGCGTCTCGGGCGTGCTCTGCGTGACCACGGCGCGCGCGAGCTCGATCGGCTCCTCGATGGTGCGCATGCCGGGCACGCGCTCGGCGCGGTCGGCCTGGTGGCGCACGATGCGCTCGAGCATCTCGTCGTCATAGGCCTGGGCGGTCGCGATCATCACTGCGCGGTGCCGGGGCGCGGCGGCCAGCCAGTCGATGGCGCGCTGCTCGCCGCGGCGCGACTTGCCGCTCTTCTGGCCTCCGAGGATGAATTCGTGCACGGCGGTCTTCGGCTTATTCGGCAGGGGCATGGCTCTCCAATGCGATGGGCATGGCGCCGAACAGGCGCGCGGTGGCTTGCGGGCTGGAAGCGAACCACGCATGGAAGTAGCTCGCGCGCACCGGGCCGTGCACATACAGCGCCTCGCCGCCGCGCGCGCCCACGGGCTGGGTCACGGCGGGCCGGGCGGTATGGGCGACCGGCACCAGGGGCGTGTCGCACAGCGAATAGTGGAAGGTATGGCCGCGCAGGGTGTGGTCGCCGAGCACGAGTTGCTGCGGGCCCAGGCCGGCCAGGCGCTTCTGCATCGCGACCTTGCCGGGCAGCAGGCCCCACATGCGGTGCACCTGCACGCCATGTTCTGCGCTGTCTTTCGTGGCGAGCTCGTCGAACAGCACCATCATGCCGCCGCACTCGGCCCACACCGGCTTGCCGGCCGCGGCATGGGCGGCGAGCGACTCGCGCGTCGCGGCGCAGGCAGCCAGCGCTTCGGCATGCAGCTCCGGGTAGCCGCCGGGCAGCCAGACGGCATCGCAGGCCGGCAAGGCATCGCCCGCCAGCGGCGAGAAAAAGGACAGCCGCGCACCCAGCGCCGTGAGCACATCGAGGTTCGCGGGGTAGATGAACGAGAAAGCCGCATCGCGCGCAATGGCGACGGTGCGGCCGGCCAGCAAGGGCGGCACCGGCCGATCGGGTGCGGGGGCCTCGAAGCTCACCTGCGGCAACTGCGAAGGCTGCAGTTGCCCCAACGGCGTGGCGGCGAGCACATCGGCGACCGCATCGAGCCGCGCCATCGCATCGCCCAGTTCGCTCGCCAGCACCAGCCCCAGATGCCGCTCAGGCAGCGTGAAGCCTGCGTCGCGCGGCAAGGCGCCCATCCACTGCGAAGGCTCGCGCAGCGCGTCTTTCAGCATGCCGGCATGCCGCTCGCTGGCGACACGGTTGGCCAGCACGCCTGCCCACGGCAGGCCGGGCCGGAAGTTCTGCAGGCCGTAGGCCAGCGCCCCGAAGGTGCCGGCCATGGCGTGCGCGTCGATCACCGCCAGCACCGGCAGGCCGAAGCGCTCGGCCAGGTCGGCGGCGCTGGGCGTGCCGTCGAACAGGCCCATCACGCCTTCGACGATCAGCAGGTCGCACTCGGCCGCCGCGGCGCGCAGGCGCGCGCGGCAGTCGGCCTCGCCGGTCATCCACAGGTCCAGCGAGTGCACCGGCGCACCGGTGGCCAGCGACAGCCAGAGCGGGTCCAGAAAGTCGGGCCCGCACTTGAAGGCGCGCACGCGCCGGCCCTGGCGCGCATGCAGCCGCGCGAGCGCGGCGGCGACGGTGGTCTTGCCCTGCCCGGAGGCAGGCGCGGCCACCAGCACCGCGGCGCAGGTGGCGCGCGGGGCCGGCGCGCCATCCGGGGTGCCGGTGGGCAGGGATGAGGGGTTTACTGAGGCGTCCACTTGAGGCCGACGTACGCGGTGCGGCCTGCATTGGCATACAGCCGCGCGAACTGGTAGTCCTTGTTGCCCACATTGTCGACGCGCGCCACCAGGTTCAGGTCACGCGTGATCCTGGTGCTGGCCGACAGGTTCAGCACGGTATAGCCGCCGAGCTTGACGGTGTTGGCCGCGTCGTCGTAGCGCTTGCTCGAGGTCTGCACTTCGGCGCCCAGCGTCCAGCCGGCCACGCGCCAGTCGGCGCCCAGCACGGCGTGGCGCTGCGCACGGCGAGCCAGCAGGTGGTCGGTGGCGAGGTCGCGCGGGTCCTGGTAGTCGAGCGAGGCGCGCAGGGTCACGTCGCCGAAACGCTGGCTGCCCGACAGCGTCACGCCCTGGTAGCGGGCGCGCGCGGTGCTGGCGTAGCAACCGAACGACGAGGCGCAGCCCTTGGCCGTGCCGTCGAACACGATCAGGTTCTGCACGCGGTTGTTGTAGACCACGATGCCCGCCTGGGTGCCGTCTTCGGCGTACTGCAGGCCCAGCTCCACGTTGCGGCTGGACTCGGGCTTGAGCGTGGCCAGGCCGTACTCGCTGAAGCGCTGGTACAGCGTGGGCACGCGGAACGCCGTGCCGGCCGAGGCGGTGAAGCGCAGCGCCGGCGTGATGGCAAAGCCGTAGGCCGCGCTGCCGGTGGTCTTGCCGCCGAACTCGCTGTCCTTGTCGTGGCGCACGTGCAGCTGCAGCGAATGCGGGCCTTGCACGAAACCGTAGCCCAGCGAAATGGCGTCCTGCGCGCGGTCGCGCGACAGCAGCTTCGACGAGGTGGTGGGCGCGTTTTCGAGCGCGTCTTCGCGGCGTTCGAAGGTGGCGCTCAGCAGGTGCGGGCCGAAGCGGAACTCGTTCTGGAACAGGTAGCCGCGCAGCTTGGTTTCGGTGCGGTAGAACGACGGCTGCGTCTTGTAGACGGTTTGCGAGTCGGTCACCTGCACGCGGGTGCTGTAGACGTCGTTCCACTTGGCCGACCAGGTCAGCCCGGCAGTGCGCAGCGTGTTGTTCGCCTGGTCGTTGGCGAAGGTGATGGGCAGCCGGCTGCGGTACGACACCGTGGCGTCGTAGCCGGCCGTGATGTCGCTGCTGAGCAGCGTGGCGTCCAGGCGCTGGTCCGGCGTGATCTGCAGGCCCAGTTTCACGTTGCCCGAGGTGCTGCGGTAGCCGTCGCGGTCGGGGCTGGTGAAGCCGTCCTTGCTGGGGGTGCGCTTGTCGACCGGCTGCACGTTGAAGCCCTTGCTTTCCTCGTGCTCCACGCCGAACGCATAGTCGAGCAGGCCCGACTTGCCGCTCACGCCGCCTTCGATCTTGCGCAGCCCCTTGCTGCCGAAGCCGATGCCCGCGTAGGGCCGCACGCCCTCTTCGCCGCGCCGGGTGAAGAGCTGGATCACGCCGCCCACGGCGTCCGAGCCGTACACCGCTGCGGCCGGTCCGCGCAGCACTTCGATGCGGTCGATCTGCGACAGCGGAATGCCTTCCCAGCCGGCGCCACCGGTGGATTGCGAGTCGATGCGCACGCCGTCGAGGTACACGGCCGTGAAGCGTGTTTCGGCGCCGCGGATGAACAGGCTGGTGGTGTTGCCCACGCCGCCGTTGCGCGAGATCTCGATGCCGGGCAGCCGTGCGAGCACGTCGGCCACGCCGGTCGCGCCGCTGCGCTCGATGGCCTGGCGGTCGACGATGGACACGTCGCCCACCAGTTCGGACAGCGCCTGCGGCGTGCGGTTGGCCGTGACCACCGTTTCGCTCAGGGCCGGGGCTTCCTGGGCATGGGCGAGGCCGCCGAAGGCGGACGCCAGCGCCACGCCCAAAGGCAGTTGCAGGCAGGCGAAACGCAGGCGGCGCACAGGCGCGCGGCCGCTGGAAAAGCAAACGTGGGAAATCATTGAATGGACCGAACGAACGTCTATACCCCTCGCCGGCCTCCCCGCCGGCGCCATGGGCGCCATGGCTGCCCCTGCGTGGATCGTTCACGCATGCGGCAGCCGCCTTGTTGGCCGGTATCCGGGCTGGCAGAACAACCCCCACCGCCTTCCCAGGCACCTGTTTCAGGGCGCCCAGTGGCTTGGATGGAAAGGGGTTGGCGCCTTGCGGCGCCGTCTGCTTGACCGTTGCGGGGGCAGCGCAGGCGGCTTCGGCCTTGAACCGACCTGCGTGAGGTCGGGGGGCTTCCACTCCTGCTTCCCGTTGAACCGCGGCATGTGAACCAGGCCGCAAGCACCAACGGGCGGCATTTTAGGCCCTGCGGGCTCTTCCTTAAGTCGAAAGTTGCGCCTCACCGCTAACATCGGTCGCCATATGCGGCCCGCCTCGGTATTCCTGAATCTTCGTTCGGCGCTGCAGCGTCTGCTGGGTGTTTCCGGCTGGCAATCGATGCTGCTGTGGGCCATCGTGGCCGGGCTGCTCGGCACGCTGGCGACCGAACTCTTCCGCGCGGCGCTCTATCACTTCGAACACCTGGTGCTCGGCCCCGGCAACGGGCTGGTGGCCATGGCGAAAGGCCTGCCGTGGTGGGCGCGCGTCGCCTGCCCCACGCTCGGCGGGCTGGTGGCGGGGTTGCTGCTGGTGTGGGCCAAACGCATCGCTTCGCGCAGCGCCACCTCCGACTACATGGAAGCCATCGTGCTGGGCGACGGGCGCATTCCGGTGGCGCAGACGCTGGTGCGCAGCGCGTCGTCGCTGGTCAGCATCGGCAGCGGCGGCTCCATCGGGCGCGAAGGCTCGATGGTGCAGCTCGCGGCGCTGGCGGCGTCGCTGCTGGGCCGGGTGTTCCGCTTTCCGGTCGAGCGGCTGCGGCTGCTGGTGGCTTGCGGGGCGGCGGCAGGCCTGACCGCCGCCTACAACGCGCCCATCGCGGGCGCCTTCTTCGTGGCCGAGATCGTGCTGGGCTCCATCGCGATGGAAAGCGTGGGGCCGATCATCATCGCCTCGGTGGTCGCCAACGTCGCCATGCGGGCGCTGCCCGGCTACCAGCCGCCTTACCGGATGCCGGCGTTCCCGGAGATCCACGGCACCGAGGTCGTGCTGTTCTGCGTGCTCGGCGTGCTGCTGGGCTTCGCGGCCATCGGCTTCCTGCGCGCGCTGCAGGGCAGCCGGGCGCTGTTCTCGCGGCTGCCGCTGGCGCTGCCCTGGCGGCTGGCGCTGGGCGGCCTGCTGATGGGCGCGATCTCGGTGCCGGTACCCGAGGTGTGGGGCAACGGCTACAGCGTGGTCAACGCGGTGCTGCACACGCCGTGGCCGTGGACTTTCATCGCCCTGGTGCTGCTCGCCAAGGCAGCCGCCACGCTGGCCACCGCCGGCTCGGGCGCGGTGGGCGGCGTGTTTACGCCGGCGCTGTTCTTCGGCTGCATGGTCGGTGCGCTGTTCGGCCAGGGGGTGCAGGCGCTGTGGCCGGCGGCCACCTCGGCGCCGTTCGCCTACGCCATCGTCGGCATGGGCGCGTTCCTGGCGGGTGCCACGCAGGCGCCGCTGATGGCGATCCTGATGATCTTCGAGATGACGCTGAGCTACCAGGTCATGCTGCCGCTCATGGCCGCTAGCGTCATCGCGTATTTCGTGGCGCGCTCGGCCAATGCGGGCTCCATGTACGAGATCACGCTGCGGCGCAACGAACAGCGCGACACGCAGTTGCGCCTGCGCGGGCTGCACATGCGCGACCTGGTGCAGCCGGCCGAAACGGTGGTGGGCCCCGGCGCCGACCGCGAGGCGATGAGCAGGATCTTCCTGCAGCACCCGGTGAAGTACCTGTACGTGGTCGATGCGGACAACCGCTACCTCGGCGTGGTGCCGCTCGCGGCGCTGGGCACTGCGCCCACCGAGACGACCGCGGGCGCCCTGCTGTCGCAAGCCATCCAGCCGATCACCGCCGACACCGGGCTGGGCGAGGCGCTGCAGCGCTTTCTCGACCACCTGGGCGAACGGCTGCCGGTGATCGAAAGCACCGCCAACCCGGTGCTACTGGGCGTGGCCGCCAAGAGCGCGTTGCTGGCCACCTACGTGCGCCTGAGCGAGCCATGAAAGGTTTGATCGGCGGGCTGCGAAGCCGCAGAATCGCGACCACGCCGGGCACCGCGCCCAGCCTCGGCAGGACCGCTTTCCCGGGAAACTACAATCGCCAACCATGCCCGCTTCCAGCCCCATCGACCAGATCGCCGAGCGCGTCGAACGCCTGCTTGTGCGTCACGAAGAGGTGCAGCGCACCAATGCGCTGTTGCAGGAACAGGTCGATGCGCTCACGCGCGAACGCGATGCCCTGAAGTCTCGGCTGGCCGCGGCCCGCACACGACTGGATGCCCTGCTCGAGCGGTTGCCGGCTGAACCACCTTCCCAAGACTCCCCCGCATGAAGCAGATTGAAGTACAGATCATGGGCCAGAGCTATTTGCTCGGCTGTCCCGATGGCGGCGAAGCGCAGTTGCGCGAAGCCGTCGAACGCGTGGACGCGGCCATGTGCAAGATCCGCGATGCAGGAAAAGTCAAGGCCCGCGACCGCATCGCGGTGCTGGCCTCGCTGAACCTCGCGTTCGACCTGGCCGCGCAGCAGCAACCCGCAGCGCCCGCTCCCGCCGCCGCAACGTCCGACGACGCGCCGGCCAGCGGCGAAGCCGACCCCAAGTCCGCGCAGCTCATTCAAAGACTCGATCAAGCCCTGGCCGGCGATGGACATTTGCTCTGAATGAGCGCCGCGGACGCAGACGGGGCGTAAAATCCGCCTTGTCTGCAGACGTGTCGGGCTTAATATTTCCTTGTTCCAATGCTCTCCGGAGCCGGGCTTGGTACATCGCTTGACGGGTGTGATCATCTCGCGTCAGATGAACCCGAAGTCTTGCTGCCCTCGCCCACCTGAACCCTGGTTCAGGATGCGGGTCCGGCACACCATCTGCAGACACCTTTTCCCGCCGCGGCCCCCTGCACCAGTTGCACGGGGCCGCTGCTTTTTGCCGCAGCACCTTCCTTCCTGACTTCCCCGTGAACCTCGCCGCCCTGCTCGACCCCCTGCTCATCGCCGAACTCGCCGCGCTCGGCCTGGGCACCGGTTTCCTCGCGGGCCTGCTGGGCATCGGCGGCGGCATGCTGATGGTGCCGTTCATCACGATCATCATGGGCCAGCGCGACGTGCCGGCCGACCTGGCGGTGAAGATGGCCATCGCCACCTCGATGGCCACGATCATCTTCACCTCGGTGTCGAGCGTGCGCGCGCACCACAAGCGCGGCGCGGTGCGCTGGGACATCGTGAAGCGGCTGTCGCCCGGCATCGTCATCGGCAGCCTCGCGGGCAGCCTGGGCGTGTTCGCGCTGCTCAAGGGCACGGCGCTGGCCATCTTCTTCGCGCTGTTCGTGGGCTTCTCGGCCACGCAGATGTTCCTCGACAAGAAGCCCAAGCCGACGCGGCAGATGCCGGGCACGGGCGGCCAGTTGGCGGCCGGCGGCGTCATCGGCTTCATCTCGGGCCTGGTGGGCGCGGGCGGCGGCTTCATCAGCGTGCCTTTCATGACCTGGTGCAACGTGGCCATCCACAACGCGGTGGCGACCAGCGCGGCGCTGGGCTTTCCGATCGCGGTGGCCAACGTGCTGGGCTACGTCGTCGCGGGCCATTCGGTCGATGGCTTGCCGGCCGGCTCCTTCGGCTACATCTGGCTGCCGGCGCTGGCGGTGATTGCCGCGTGCAGCGTGTTCACCGCGCCGCTGGGCGCCAAGGCGGCGCACAGCCTGCCGGTGAAGAAGCTCAAGCGCGTGTTCGCGACCATCCTGTACCTGCTGGCGGCGTACATGCTCTGGAAGGGCCTGCACGGTTGATGCGGGCCTGAACCCGCAAGCCCGGCAGCGGCCTCCAAGGCCCTTCGGCAGAAGGTGCGACTCGTTGCGGCGCCACAGGGCGCGCCGTATAAGGAACGCATGAAAATCCTCATCGCCGTCGACGGCAGCACCTTCACGCAGAAGGCCCTGGCCTACCTCTTCAACAACCGCGCCATGTTCGTGGACGGTCACGAACTCGTGGTGGTGCACGTGTGCACCGGCATCTCGGGCAACGTTACGCGCCACCTGAGCAAGGACCTGGTCACCGGCTACTACGCAGAGGAAAGCGCCAAGGTGCTCGACCCGGTGAAGGCGCTGTTCGCCGAGAAGGGCGTGGGCAACTACACCGTCGATTCGCGCCACGGCCATGTGGCGGAAGAAATCCTGAAGTCGGCCACCGCGGCGCAGGCCGGCCTGATCGTGCTGGGCACGCACGGCCACGGCCTCCTCGGCCGCGCGTTGATGGGCTCGGTGGCGACCAAGGTGATCTCGGAGACGGACAGGCCGGTGCTGCTGGTCCAGTAGCAGGCGCAGCCGGCTTGCAACCGGCCATTGCACCCGGCTATTGCACCCGCTGCTGCCGCCATTCGCGCGGCGAGCAGCCGAAGCGCTCGCGGAATGCGCGGCTGAAATGCGCCGCATCGTTGAAACCGCGGCCATAGGCAATGTCCGCCACCGGACGCCCCGCCAGGCGCGGCTCCAGCAGGTCGCGGCTGCACGCCTCGAGCCTGCGCTCCCAGATGTACTGCGACGGCGTGAGCGGCTCGCTCTTGAACACGCGGTGGATGTGGCTCACCGACACCCCCAGTTCCGCCGCCAGCGTGCCCACCGACAGCATCGGATCGGCCAGCTGCTCGTCGATGCGCCGCTTCACACGCGCCAGGTGGTAGGCCGTGAGGTTGCTGAGCGCCGGCGCGCGCGCCGCGGGCAGCGTCTGCAGGCCCGCCACCAGGATGTTCTGGACGCCGTTGGCCACCGCCAGCGCCGATGCGGGCTGCAGCGTGTCGATGTCTTCGCGCAGCGTGCGGATCATGCCCAGCAGCAGGTGCCCCGCCCCCTCGCGGCCCGACACGGTAGTGGCCGTCAGCGCCTCGGTGTCGCGCAATTCGCTGCGCAGGCGGTCGCCGGGCAGCTTGAGCACGATCTGCTCGAAGGCCTGCTCGAACAACAACTCGTAAGGCCGCGTGCTGTCGTACAGCGCGAAGTCGCCGGCCGACAGCACCGCGTCGCGCCCGTCCTGGCGCACCACGCCCTGGCCGCGCGCCTGGATGCTCACAAGAAAGTAGTCGTCGCTCGAATGCGCGATGTGCCCCGGCGTGCGCATCACCCTCTGCGGCCCTGAGGTGACGACCGACATGTCGAGGCTGGGCAGTGTGTGCTGGCGGATGCTGCCTTCGAAGTTGCCGCTGTCGTCGTCCTTCACGGCGTCGCACTCGAGCTGCACGTACACGTTGCAGATCATGTCGGTCCAGTAGGCGAGCCGCTGGTCGCGCGAGACGGCGTCGGTGCTGAGCAACTGGGTCATCGGAATTCCTCGAAGGGCCTGCAGGAGGCCGGAAACAGGGCATGCAACGCTGGAACAAGAACGCCGCCAATCCGGGTCAAGGCGTTCCGGCGGCGCGAATCTACGCTTCAAGCAACCCGCATGCCACAGCGCAAACCCGGTGCGCCACCCATGCGGTCCGTTACGTCCCTTGCTCTTTCATTGCATCTGGAGAACCACCATGCCGACCACCGTCCACCCCAAGCTGCGTGTTGCCGCCGTGCAGGCCGCCCCCGTGTTCCTCGACCTCGACGCCACCATCGACAAGACCATCGATCTGATGGCGCAGGCCGCGAAACAGGGCGTGCAGCTCATTGCCTTTCCCGAGACCTGGGTGCCCGGCTACCCGTGGTGGATCTGGCTCGACTCGCCGGCCTGGGGCATGCAGTTCGTGCAGCGCTACCACGACAACTCGCTGGTCATCGGCTCGCCCGAGTTCGACCGGCTGAAGGCCGCGGCGCGCAAGCACCGCATCTGGCTGTCGTTCGGCTTCAGCGAGAAGGCCGCGGGCAGCCTCTACATTGCGCAGGCGCTGATCGACGACCAGGGCAACACCGTGCAGACGCGCCGCAAGCTCAAGCCCACGCACGTGGAGCGCACCGTGTTCGGCGAAGGCGACGGCGCCGACCTGCATGTGGTGGAAACGCCCATTGGCAACATCGGCTCGCTGTGCTGCTGGGAGCACCTGCAGCCGCTGAGCAAGTACGCGATGTATTCGCAGAACGAGCAGATCCATTGCGGCGCATGGCCCAGCTTCTCGCTGTACCGCGGTGCGGCCTACGCCCTGGGCCACGAAGTCAACAACGCGGCGAGCCAGGTCTATGCGGCCGAGGGCGGCTGTTTCGTGCTCGCGCCCTGCGCCACCGTGTCGAAGGCCATGAGCGAGCTGATGTGCACCGACGCCGGCAAGCAGCAGATGCTGGGCACGGGCGGCGGCTACGCGCGCATCTACGCGCCCGACGGCTCGCCGCTGGGCACGCCGCTGGCCGAAGACGAGGAAGGCCTGGTCATCGCCGACATCGACCTCGGCATGATCTCGCTGGCCAAGGCGGCCGCCGACCCGAGCGGCCACTACTCGCGCCCCGACGCCACGCAGCTGCTGCTGAACAAGACGCGCCGCACCCCCGTGGTGGTGCAGCTCACGCCGGAGCCCGAAGCCAGCGTGCCCGAGCCCGTCTCGGCCTGATCGGCAAACCCCAAGGAGCCGCGCCATGGAATCCGCCATTGCAGACCACCTGAAGTGCCCGCGCACGCGCCACCGCCGCGTGGAAGACGACTACACGCCGCCCTACCCCGTGTGGTCGGCCCGCGCCCCCGCCGCGGTGACGCAGGTGGTGATGGGCTACTTCGGCGTGCAGTCGCGCGGCGTCGAAATGCAGGGCCGCGCCTGCGCCGCGCTGATGAAGATCGCCCGCGACTTCGCGCTGCCCGACGGCCCGGGCCACCACGACCTCACGCATTACGTCGATGCGGACGGGTACGACAACATGGTCGCCATCGCCTACTGGCGCGACGCCGCGGCGTACGCACGCTGGTGCGCCACGCCCGAGGTCGATGCCTGGTGGCGATCCGAAGAGCGGCTGTCCGAAGGCCTGGGCTACTTCCGCGAAGTGGCATCACCGCGCGTCGAGCACTTCGAGACCATGTTCAACACCCCCGACCGCTTCGAGGGCGTCGGCGTGGTGATGGGCGAAATCAGCGGCGAGTTGCAGGAGCACGGCTACTGGGGTTCGATGCGCGACCGCATTCCGTTGTCTCAAACGGACGCGATGGCGCCCTCGGGCACGCGCGCCGTGATCGCTGGCACGCCGGCACTGGGCCAGCGCGTGCGTGTGGCGGGCCACGAGAACATCGCGATGATCCGCTCCGGCCAGGAGTGGACCGACACCACGGGCCAGGAACGCACGCTGTACCTGGACGACATGGAGCCGGTGCTGCGCGAAGGCATGGACTTCTTGCGCGACCAGGGATTGGGCATCGGCTGCTACAGCAACCGCTACATGCACCACCTCGACGCGCAGGGCGCACCGTTGCAGAAGTCCTTCGGCCTGAGCTACTGGCGCTCGCTCGCCGACATGGAGCGCTGGGCCGAGTCGCACCCCACGCACGTCGCCATCTTCGGCAGCTTCATGCGCTACGTGCAGGCGCTGAACTTCCAGCTGCAGCTGCGCGTGTACCACGAGGTGTCGGTGCTCAAGGCCGACGAGCAGAGCTACGAGTACATCAACTGCCATGCGCGCAGCGGGCTGATGAATGGGCTCGCCTGAACCCAGCTCGACGCGGCATCCACCGATGCCTTAGGATGCCGGGCCCTACCCTGAGGCAAGGACCCGGACATGTGGAGCGATCTTGAGAGGCTGGTGGAAGCCTCGATGCAGGAGTGGCGGATTCCGGGCCTCGCGCTCGCGGTGATCCGCGACGGCGAGGTCGTGCTGCAGAAGGGCTACGGCGTGCGCGACATGCGCGGCAGCGAACCCGTGACACCGCAGACGCAGTTCCTGCTGTGCTCGATCACCAAGTCGTTCACCGCCGCCGGCCTGGGCCTGCTGGTCGACGAAGGCAAGCTCGAATGGAACCGCCCCGTGCGCGAGGTGATCCCCGAGTTCCGCCTGCAGGATGCGCTCGCCACCGAACGCCTGACCGTGCGCGACCTGCTGTGCCACCGCAGCGGCATGCCGCGCCACGACTGGGTGCACATGCCCGGCGACCTCGGCGGTGCGCAGATGCTGCCGCGTCTTCGCCATCTTGCGCCCAGCCGCGAATTGCGCGACACCTTCCAGTATTCAAACCTCGGCTACATGGTGGCCGGCATGGTCACGGAACGCCTCAGCGGCCAGAGCTGGGAAGACTTCACCACCGAGCGCCTGCTCAAGCCGCTGGGCTTCAAGGATTTCGGCTTCACCATCGAGGCACTGGAAGCCGCGGAGAACGCGGCCCGGCCACACGTAATGGTCGGCGACGAATGCACCCCGTCGCCGCTGTGGCCGATCCGCACCACAGCCGGCGGCGGCATCAATGTGTCGGTGGCCGACATCGCGAAGTGGGCGTGCTTTCTTCTGGACGAAGGCAAGGTGAATGGCGTGCCGCTGCTGTCCGGGAAATCGCTGCGCGAAATGTGCACGCCGCACATGCACATGGGCCGCTCCGAACATGCAGAAATCGGCGACTCGCACTACGGCTTCGGCCTGTTCTGCGAGAACTACCGCGGCGAGCGTACCTTCTCGCACTCGGGCTCGTGGTTGGGTTGGGGCACGCTGATGACGGTGATGCCCGAGCGCCGAACCGGCGTGGTGGTGCTCACCAACCGCGCGCCGAGCGCGGTCACCTCGATGCTGACCTATGCGGTGTTCGACCAATTCAGCGGCCGCGAGCCGGTCGACTGGTTCGCGCGCCTCATGCCGAAGCGGCGCGAGTTCATCGGGCAGCAGAAGGTCGAGCGCAAGGCCCGTGAGGACAAACGCCGCACCGGCACGCAGCCCAGCCATGCGCTGGACGAGTACACCGGCGAGTACGTGCACCCGGCCTATGGCCGTATCGAGATTTCGCGCCAGGCCGACGGCCTCGCGTGGCGCTGGCGCACGTTCTCGGGCCCGCTCGCGCATTGGCACTACGACGTGTTCACCACGCCGTACCGGCCGGCCGAGTTCCACCCCGACGAACTGGCGCTGACCTTTCTCTACGACCGCGAGGGCCGCATCGACCGCATCGCGGCACCCTTCGAGCCGGCGGTGCCGGACATCGTGTTCCAGCGCGCAGACACCGAAGAGCCCAAGTCCTAGGCCGCGAACAACGCCTTGTGCTCCGCGCGCAGCAGCGCCTTCTGCACCTTGCCCATGGTGTTGCGCGGCAGTTCCGGCACCACGAAGCAGCGCTTGGGAATCTTGAAGTTCGCGAGCTTGGACTTCAGGTCGGCCACGATGGCTTCGGCATCGAGCGCCGCACCCGCCTTCGCGATGACGATGGCCACGCCCACCTCGCCGAAGTCGGGGTGCGGCACGCCGACCACGGCGCTTTCGGCCACGCCGGCCATCTCGTTGATGTAGCCCTCGATCTCGGCCGGGTACACGTTGTAGCCGCCGCTGATGATCAGGTCCTTGCTGCGCCCGACGATGGTGATGTAGCCCAGGCCGTCGATCTTGCCGACGTCGCCGGTCTTGAAGAAGCCGTCGGCGGTGAACTCTTCCTTCGTCTTCTCGGGCATGCGCCAGTAGCCCGCGAACACGTTGGGACCGCTGACCTGGATGTTGCCGATTTCGTCGGTGGTGCAGTCGCGCCCGCTGTCGTCGCGCACGCGCAGCTGCACGCCCGGCAGCGCAAAGCCGACGGTGCCGCCGCGGCGCTCGCCCTGCTCGGGCCTGTAGGGGTTGGAGGTGAGCATGGCCGTCTCGCTCATGCCGTAGCGCTCCAGGATGGTGTGGCCGGTGCGCTCGCGCCATTCGTCGAAGGTCTCGATGAGCAAGGGCGCGGAGCCCGCGATGAACAGGCGCATGTTGCGCACCGCCTTGCGCGTGAGGCCCGGCTCCGCCAGCAGGCGCACGTACAGCGTGGGCACGCCCATGAACACGGTCGCCTCGGGCAGTTTCTGCACGATGCGCTGGGGGTCGAACTTCGAGAACCACAGCATCTTGCTGCCGTTGAGCAGTGCGCCGTGCAGCGCCACGAACAGGCCGTGCACGTGGAAGATGGGCAGCGCGTGGATCAGCACGTCGCCTTCGGTCCAGCCCCAGTAATCCTTCAGCACCTGCGCGTTCGACAGCAGGTTGGCATGCGTGAGCATCGCGCCCTTGCTGCGCCCGGTGGTGCCGCTGGTGTACAGGATGGCGGCCATGTCGTCGGCCTTGCGCACGGCCACCGCATGCTGGTCGCTGCACTGCGCGGCCACTTCGAGCAGGGTGCCGGTGCGGTCGTCGTCCAGCGTGAACACGTGACGGGTGCCCGCCGCATTGGCGATGGGCCCGACCCGCGACGCGTTGCGGCTGGTGCACACCACCACGGCCGGCTCGGCGTTGCCGATGAAGTATTCGATCTCGGCGCTCTGGTAGGCGGTGTTCAGCGGCAGGAACACGTAGCCCGCGCGCAGCGTGGCCAGGTACAGCAGCATCGCCTCGACCGATTTCTCGACCTGCACCGCGATGCGCGCGCCCTTCTCGAGCTTGAGTGCCTCGAACAGGTTGGCGATCATGGCGCTGGCGCGTTCGATGTCGCGCCACGAATAGAACAGGCCGCTCTCGGTCTCGACGGCAATGCCGTCGAGGTCGGCGGGGAAAGCCGTGCGCAGGGCGGCGAACAGGTTGGCGTTGGCGGTTTTCTTCATCGCTTCTTCTGTGAACAGGACCTTCAGAAATTCGGGGTGCGCTTGGCAAGGAAGGCGGCAATGCCCTCGCGGTGCTCGGCGGAGTCGGCGTAATCGTAGGCGGTGGCCAGCAGGCTGTGGGCCGAGGGGGCGCCGGCCCTCAGGGCGGCGAATGTCTTCTTGTGCAGCCGCGCCGTCTGCGGCGCCAGTGCGGCGATGCGCGCTGCGTGCGCCTGCACGGCAGCGGCCACTTCGTCGTCGGGCAGCACCGCCAGCAGGAAGCCCGCGTCGTACAGGCGCTGCGCGCCGTGCACGCCGGCGGCCAGCAGCATGTCGCGCGCGAGCACGTCGCCGATGGCGCCATGCACCAGCGCCGCTTCGCGCGGCGCCATCGGGAATCCCAGCTTGGCAATGGGCGCACCGAACTTGGCGGACGCACCGGCCAGGCGGATGTCGCAGCAGCTCGCAATCTCGATGCCCGCGCCCATGCAGGCACCTTCGATCTGCGCGACCAGGGGCAGCGGGCCGTCGAGCATCGCCTGCAGCGCGGCCCAGACCTCGTTCTCGTGGAACTCGCGCAGGCTGGGCTCTTCGAAACGGAACGACGGGTACTCGGAAATGTCGCCGCCCGCGCAGAAGGCGCCGCCCTCGCCGCGCACGACGATGCAGCGCAAACCCGCGTCGTCGTTGCGCAGCCCGTCGAACACCGCGCGCAACTCGCGCCACATGGCGCGCGTCATGGCGTTGAGGCGCCCCGCGTTCGACAGCATGACGACCGCGACCGCGCCCTCCCGGCGCAACGAGATGCTGCTGCCAGGCGTCATTCGATCTTCGCGCCCGAGGCCTTCACCACCGCGGCCCAGCGCTTGATTTCGGCGCTCACGAAACTGCCGTAGGCAGCGCCGGTGAGCGTCGGGATTTCCGAGCCGTTCTGGGCCCAGATGTTCTTGATGTCGTCGGCCGCAAGAATCTTCTTCATTTCGTCGACGATCTGCGGCTGCACGTCGGCCGGCGTGCGCTTCGGCGCCCACAGGCCGTACCAGGTGGTCACGGTGTAGTCGGGCAGGCCGACCTCGGCGGCGCACGGCACATCGGGGAACGCGGGGTTGCGCTTGGCGCCGGCCACCATCAGCGCCTTGATGCGACCGCTCTTGATGTACTGGGCCGAGGAGCCGAGGCCGTCGAACATCAGGTCGACGTTGCCGGAGATCAGGTCGGCCAGCGCCGGGCCCGCGCCGCGGTAGGGAATGTGGGTGATGAAGGTGCCGGTCTGCAGCTTGAACAGTTCGCCCGCCAGGTGGTGCGAGGTGCCCGCGCCGGCCGAGCCGTAGTTCAGCTTGCCGGGGTTGGCCTTGGCCAGCGCGATGAACTCCTTGATGGTCGTGGCCTGCACGCGGCGCGGGTTGACCACAACCACCTGCGGCACGTTGGCCAACAGCATCAGCGGCACGAAGTCTTTCTCGATGTCGTAGTCGAGCCGGGGGTAGACCGACGGCGCAATGGCGTGGTGCACCGCGCCCATGAACAGCGAGTAGCCGTCGGCGGGCGCCTTCGCGGCAATGCTCGCCCCCAGCGTGCCGCCCGCGCCGCCGCGGTTGTCGATGATGAGCGACTGGTTCGTCAGCCGCGAGAACTGGCCCGAGAGCGGCCGCGCGAAGGCGTCGGTGCCGCCGCCGGCCGGGAACGGCACGACCATCGTCACCGGCTTGGTCGGCCAGCTTTGCTGGGCGCGCGCGGCACCGCTCAGAACGGCCGCACCGGCGGCGGCCACGCGCAAGATGTCACGGCGTTGAAAACCTGGGTTCATTTGTCTCATCTCCTGTCGTTGTGGATTCTGCCGCCCCGTGCGGCTACTTGACTCGGTCGCCGGCGCGCAGTCGCACTGCTGCCGGCTTGCGAACGTCGTCAGCCTTTCTTGAAGTACAGGCTTTCGATGTCTCCCGATACAGCGACCTTGCCGTCGGCCAGCCAGGTGCGGTGTTTGTCCAGGCGCTTGAGGTCGTAGAGGTAGTTGACCATGAGCCCGTAAGACTGCTTGTGCCCCTTGGGCGATGGGTCGCCCGCCCAGTTCAGGCGCTCCACGCGGGCGCCGTTGCCCAGGTGGAAGCGCGCGACCGGATCGGCCGGCGTGCCGTCGACCAGCGCCCGGCCGAGGTACTCGGCGGCGGCCTGCATCAGCCACTGGCGCAGCGGCGACTTGGTGTCGAAGGTGGCGGCCGCGTCCACGGCCGCGAGCAGGCGTTCGGCGGTGGGCGGCAGCGAGCCGATGAGGCGGCCGATTTCGGCCTCGCGCTTCTCGTCCAGGCGCGGCAGCAGCTCGGCGGCGTTCTTCGCGAGCCAGGTGCGAAAACCCGGGATCGGCGACAGCGTGGCAAAGCTCTTGAGGCGCGGCAACTCGTCCTGCAGCGTCTCGACCACGCGCTTGATGAGCGAGTCGCCGAAGCTCACGCCGCGCAGGCCGTTCTGCGTGTTGCTGATGGAATAGAAGATCGCGGTGGTGGCCTTGGCGGGCAGCACCGGCGCGGCAGCCTCGTCGAGCAGCGGCGTGATGCCCTCGCTGATGCGGTCGACCAGCGCCACCTCCACGAAGATCAGCGGCTCGTTCGGCAGGCGCGGATGAAAGAAGCCGTAGCAGCGGCGGTCGCTGTCGTCGAGCCTGTTCTTCACGTCGGACCAGCTCTTGATGTCGTGCACCGCCTCGTAGCGGATGAGCTTCTCGATGAGCGAAGCCGGTGAATCCCAGTCGATGCGGCGCAGCTCGAGGAAGGCGACGTCGAACCAGGTGGAGAAGAGGTGTTCCAGCTCGGCATCGAGCGAGAGCAGGCGCTTGTCGGCCTTCAGGTTGGGCAGCAGGTCGGCGCGCAGGTCGACCAAGAAGCGCATGCCCTCGGGCTCGACCGCGAAGCGCTGCAGCAGGCGCATGCGCGGCGACACCAGCGCGCGGCGCAGGCGCAATTCGGCTTGTCCCTCGTCAGGCGTGCCGACAGCGCCCTGGTGCTGGTCGCGGGCGGTCTTGAGCTTTTGTGCGTCGGCGGCGAAATGCTCGCTCATCAATGCCCAGTAGTCGCGGCGCTCCTCGGGCGTGGCGGCGCGGTAGGCCTCGGCGATCGCATGGGCGCGTCGTCCGCCCTCCACTTCGCTCACGCGCGGGTCGATCACGGCCTGCAGCTCGGCCAGCACGCGGCGCAAGGCGCGCGGCGACAGTGCCTCGTCGGCCTTGCGCAGGGTGACCTGCAGGCGCTCGGCGGTGGAGCGCGCGCTGGGCTTGGGCGCATTCTTCGGCGCGCTCTTCGCGGCGGTTTCGGGCGCCACAGGCACCTTGGCGTTGTCGCCAGAACGCAGCCGCGCCTGGAACCATTCGGTCGCACTCATCGGGACACTCCCATGTTGGCGGGGGCCGTCACGGCATCACCCTGGATTTCTGTTGGCGCATGACTTCGCGCAGCGCCTCGCGCTGGCGCGTCATGTGCGTGCGCATGGCGGCATCGGCACCTTCGCTGTCGCGCGCCTTGAGCGCCGCGAACACGGCCAAATGCTCCGACAGGCTCTGGTCGAGCCGCCCCGGCGCATGCAGTTGCTGCAGCCGCGCGAGCTTCAATATCTTTCGCAGGTCGCCGATCACCTGGGCCAGCCACTTGTTGTCGGCCAGTTGGATGATCGCCTCGTGAATGATGTGGTTGGTGGCGTAGTAGTCGTTGATGCGCCGTGCCTTGGCGTGGCGCACCAGCCGCTCGTGCAGCGCGTCGAGCTCGTGCAGTTCGGCGTCGCTGGCGTTGCGGGCCGCCTCGTAGGCGCAGCGGCCCTCGAGCAGCGCGATGACGGGAAAGATCTCGTCGAGGTCGCGCTCGGTCACCTCGTTCACGAAGCAGCCGCGGCGCGGCTCGTGCCGCAGCAGGCCTTCGGCGGTGAGCACCTTGAGCGCTTCGCGCAGCGGGGTGCGCGAGATGGACAGGCGCTCGCACAGGGCCGCCTCGTCCACGAAGCTGCCGGGCGCGAGGGTGCCCGCGAAGATCTGCTCGCGCAGCGTGGCGGCGACTTCGTCGTGCAGGGAGTTGGGGACCAGGCGCATGGGAATCGTCAGAACGCAGAACCTTGGAATCGGACCGCGTAATTTCCTGTAATTACGCGTAATTCTGGGCTCGCATCAAATCGGGCGCAAGGCCGCGCAGCCCGTGCGCGGCTGGGACTTACCCTGCGAACTTAGGGCTCAAGCGCGCGCGGCCGCCGTCTTGGTGCCCGCACGGCCGAACCAGAACCACAGTGCGATGCCGGCAACAACCATCGGCACGCTGAGCCATTGGCCCTGGCTCAGGCTGAGCGCGCGCAGGCCGAGGAAGTCGTCGGGCTCGCGGAAGTACTCGGCCACGAAACGCAGCACGCCGTAGCCGATGAGGAACACCGCGGCCACCTGTCCTTGCTTGCGCTCCTTGCGCGCGTAGAGCCACATCACCGCGAAGAGCAGCAACCCTTCGAGCAGGAACTGGTACACCTGCGAAGGATGGCGCGGCAGCATCGAGCCGCTTTGCGGGAACACCATGCCCCAGGGCAGATCGGGGCTGCTGAAGCGGCCCCAGAGTTCGCCGTTGATGAAGTTGCCCACGCGGCCCGCCGCAAGTCCGGTCGGCACGCAGGGCGCGACGAAATCCATCACCTGCCAGAACGGCCGCGCACGCGAATGCGAGAACCAGACCATGGCGCCGATCACGCCGAGCAGCCCGCCGTGGAAGCTCATGCCGCCCTGCCACACGTAGAGAATTTCGAGCGGATGCGTGAGATAGAACTCGGGCTTGTAGAACAGGCAATAGCCCAGCCGACCACCGACGATCACGCCCATCACGCCGAGAAAAAGAATGTCCTCGATGTCCTTGCGCTGCCAGGCGCCCGCGCCGACCAGCGAGCGGTACGGCTCATGGCGCAGCCGGCGCGTGCCGAGGAAGTAGAACAGCGCGAAGGCTGCCAGGTAGGTCAGGCCGTACCAGTGAATGGCCACCGGCCCGAGCTGCAGGGCGATGGGGTTGATCTGGGGATACATGAGCATGCTCACGATTGTGCCCGGGCAATTGGCTCACCCCCAGGCTTCGCGCACTTCGTGTCGCTTCTCCTCGCCCCTTCCGGGGGCAACACCCGCGGCCCGGCGAAGCCGGTTCCACGGTGTTCCGCGAAAAAGTCCTTCAGTGCTCGGGTTTATTGCTGTCTTCGCGCCCGCGCTCGCGCACGAAGGCGATGAAGCGGGCGAGCGCCGGGTTGGCGGCTTCCTCCGGCCACACCAGGCTGGTCTCGCAGGCCGGCAGCACCGGCGGGCCGCGGCGCCGCCCGGCCGGCGCGAACTCGTCGGCTCGCCGGTACACCACACCCGCGCGCCGGAACTGCGTGACGCTCTCGGGCACCCAGGCCACGCCGATGCCGCCAGACACGAGGTTGACGATGGTCTGCATCTGGATCGCCTCCTGCCCCAGCAGCGGCGTGCGGCCGGCGGCGTGGTACAGGTCGAAGATCGCGTCGTGCAGCGAGGGCACGATGCGGCGCGGAAACATCACCAGCGGCTCGGCCAGCACATCGGCCAGCCGCGCCGGTGTGCGCGCCAGCGCATGCCGCTCGGGCAGCGCCAGCACCAGCGGCTCCTGCGACACGGCCAGCCGCGCGAGCCCCGGGGGCGCGGCGCCCGGCGAATGCAGCATCAGGCCGGCATCGATCTCGCCGCGCGCAAAGGCTTCGAGCTGCACGTCGCCGGTGGCCTCGACCAGCTCGAGCGCCACCTCCGGGCACAGCACGCGGAATTCGCGCACCCACGCCGGCAACCGCTCGAAGCCGACCGTGGAGACGAACGCGATGCGCACGCGTCCCACCTGCCCCGCCGCCGCCGCGCGCGCCCGGGCCGGCAACGCCTGCGCGCGCGCCAGCAGTTCGCGCACGTCAGGCAGCAGCGCCTCGCCGGCCGGTGTGAGCGCCACGCGACGGCGGGTGCGGTCGAACAGCACCACGCCCAGCGTCTTCTCCAGCTGGGCGATGGCCTGCGTCACCGGCGGTTGCGTCATGTGCAGCCGCAGCGCGGCGCGGCCGAAGTGCAGTTCCTCGGCCACGGCGACGAACTGGCGCCAGGCGCGCAGGTCGATCAGGACTTCATTCATATGCCGAGCATATCAATGCGTGCTGAAAAATGGATTGGAAGCAATCAATCAGAAGTCCGATACTTGGGTCCCCCGATCTCCCCACGATAGAAGAGACACCATGGACACCAAGCCAATCCAGATCAACCGCCGCAGCGCCAACATCGTCGAAGGCAAGAGCCGCGCGCCCAACCGCTCCATGTTCTACGCCATGGGCTACGAGGAAAGCGACTTCAAGAAGCCGATGGTCGGCGTCGCCAACGGCCACAGCACCATCACGCCGTGCAACTCGGGCCTGCAGAAGCTGGCCGACGCGGCCATCGAGGGCATCGAGGAAGCCGGCGGCAACGCGCAGGTGTTCGGCACCCCCACCATCTCCGACGGCATGGCCATGGGCACCGAAGGCATGAAGTACTCGCTGGTGAGCCGCGAAGTCATTTCGGACTGCATCGAGACCTGCGTGGGCGGCCAGTGGATGGACGGCGTGCTGGTGGTCGGCGGCTGCGACAAGAACATGCCCGGCGGCCTCATGGGCATGCTGCGCGCCAACGTGCCGGCCATCTACGTGTACGGCGGCACCATCCTGCCGGGCCGCTACAAGGGCCAGGACCTGAACATCGTGAGCGTGTTCGAGGCCGTGGGCCAGAACGCCGCCGGCAACATGAGCGACGAAGACCTGCACGAGATCGAGAAGCGCGCCATTCCCGGCACGGGCTCCTGCGGCGGCATGTACACGGCCAACACCATGTCCAGCGCGTTCGAGGCGCTGGGCATCTCGCTGCCCTACTCGTCCACCATGGCCAACCCGCATGACGAGAAGGCCAACTCGGCCAAGGAATCGGCCAAGGTGCTGATCGAGGCCATCAAGAAGGACCTGAAGCCGCGCGACATCGTGACCAAGAAGGCGATCGAGAACGCGGTGGCAGTCATCATGGCCACCGGCGGCTCGACCAACGCGGTGCTGCACTTCCTGGCCATTGCGCACGCGGCCGAAGTGGAGTGGACCATCGACGACTTCGAGCGCATGCGCAAGAAGGTGCCGGTGCTCTGCGACCTGAAGCCCTCGGGCAAGTACCTCGCGGTCGACCTGCACCAGGCCGGCGGCATTCCGCAGGTCATGAAGGTGCTGCTGAAGGCCGGCCTGCTGCACGGCGACTGCATCACCATCAGCGGCCAGACCATCGAGGAAGTGCTGAAGGACGTGCCCGACGTTCCGCGCGCCGACCAGGACGTGATCCGCCCCATCGACAAGCCCATGTACGAAGAAGGCCACCTGGCCATCCTGAAGGGCAACCTGTCGCCCGAAGGCGCGGTCGCCAAGATCACCGGCCTGAAGAACCCGGTCATCACCGGCCCGGCCCGCGTGTTCGACGACGAGCAATCGGCGCTCAAGGCCATCCTGGACGGCAAGATCAAGGCCGGCGACGTGATGGTGTTGCGCTACCTCGGCCCCAAGGGCGGCCCGGGCATGCCGGAAATGCTGGCGCCCACGGGTGCGCTCATCGGCGCGGGCCTGGGTGAAAGCGTGGGCCTGATCACCGACGGCCGCTTCTCGGGCGGCACCTGGGGCATGGTGGTGGGCCATGTGGCGCCTGAAGCGGCGGCCGGCGGCACCATCGCCTTCGTGAACGAGGGCGACTCGATCACCATCGACGCGCACGAACTCAAGCTCGAACTGAACGTGCCCGAAGCCGAGATCGCCAAGCGCCGCGAAGGCTGGAAGGCCCCTGCCCCGCGCTACACGCGCGGCGTGCAGGCCAAGTTCGCTTTCAACGCCTCGAGCGCAAGCTCGGGCGCGGTGCTCGACAAGTTCTGACCAAGGCAAGGTATGGCGTGAAACACCGAGGAACCGGCTCCGCCGGGCCTCAGGTGTTGCCCCCGGCAGGGGAAAGGCGAAGCGGACACGAAAGTGCCGCGCAGCCTGGGGGCGAGCCCTACCTGCGGCGTTGCCCGTTGCTGGTCTTCATGCCCATGTTGGTCTTCTGGCGGTCGATGCGGTCCTGCTTGCGCCGCTCTTCGCGCTCCATGATCTTGCGCTTGGTGTAGCCCGACGAATCGGCCCAGGCCCACCACGCGAGCGCCATGGCGAACGGCGACAGCACGATCCACCAGCTCCAGCCGGCGACCATGCCCACTTCAAAATACTTGAGGCCTATGCCAAGCAGGCCCAATGCCAGAAACCACATCGCGAATCCCTCCGGGTTGTATTGGCAACGCATCCGGAGGCCGTGCACGGCGCTACCTACAATCGCGTTGAGACGAATGTAACCCAGCACTTAACAAATAGGTCCCCATGAAAAGAGTCTTGTTGTCGGCAGCCCTGGGCCTCGGCCTTGCAGCACTCGCCGCGCCCGCGCTGGCCGACCTGGCCCTGGCAACGTCGAAGAACTGCATGAGCTGCCATGCGGTCGAGCGCAAGGTGCTCGGCCCGTCGTTCAAGGACGTGGCCGCCAAGTACAAGGACGACAAGGGCGCCGTCGACGCCCTTGCCAGCAAGATCATGAAGGGCGGCTCCGGCGTGTGGGGACCGGTGCCGATGCCCGCGAACAACCAGGTCAGCGAAGCCGACGCCAAGAAGCTCGCGGCCTGGGTGCTGTCGACCAAGTAAGCATCCTGGGCGACATCGCAGGCATCACAGCTGCGGGTTGATGTCCAGCGGCGGCGGCCGGCGCTCGATGCGGTCCTCCAGCTGCCCGATGTGCGCAGCCAGCGTGTTGTCGGTCTGGTCCGAGCGCAGCCGCACCGCGGTTTCGAGCTGGTCCAGGCGCGCCAGCAGCGCGGTCTGACGGTCGGCGTTCTGCCCCATGTGCTTGTTTTCCTGTGCTTCGAGGAAGTTGCGCAACTCGGTGAAGCGCGAGGCCTCGGCCTTGTCGGCCAGGTCGCGCTGCACCTGCATTTCCTTGGTGTGGCGCTTGGTGTCGATCAACACCGAGCTGTGCAGGTACAGCACGTAGACCAGGAAGAACGCGGCCAGCACCACGGTGAGGCCCAGCATGATCAGCCCCAGCGGCGCCGTCACGGTCATGAAGCCCAGCCACACCTCCGAGGGCGTGGACAACGCGCCCCAGTTCAGCGCGGCCAGTGCCGCGATGAGCAGCACGATGACAAAAAGAAAAGCGGATCTCACGCCCATGGGGGGCCTCCTTCGGAAAGATCGAACACATCGGCAGTTGCCGCGCGCGTCGAGGCGCACGGCGTGTCGATGGGTTTTACCTCAGGCAAAGGGCCGGTCCGCCGCCGCGGACCGGAGAGAGGGCCACGTCCTACAGCCGCTCGGACAGCTGTTCGAGGATGGCCGGGTTTTCCAGCGTCGAGGTGTCCTGCGTGATCTCCTCGCCCTTGGCGATGCTGCGCAGCAGGCGCCGCATGATCTTGCCGCTGCGCGTCTTGGGCAGGTTGTCGCCGAAGCGGATGTCCTTGGGCTTGGCGATGGGGCCGATTTCCTTGGCCACCCAGGCGCGCAGCTCGTTGGCGATCTGCTTGGCCTCCTCGCCGGTGGGGCGTGCGCGCTTGAGCACCACGAAGGCACACACCGCCTCGCCGGTGACGTCGTCGGGGCGGCCCACCACGGCGGCCTCGGCGACCAGGTCGGTCTTCGACACCAGCGCCGATTCGATCTCCATCGTGCCCAGCCGGTGGCCCGACACGTTCAGCACGTCGTCGATGCGCCCGGTGATGCGGAAGTAGCCGCGGTCTTCGCTGCGCACCGCGCCGTCGCCGGCCAGGTAGATCGTGCCGCCCATCTCTTCGGGAAAGTAGCTCTTCTTGAAACGCTCGGGGTCGTTCCAGATGGTGCGGATCATCGAGGGCCAGGGCCGCTTGATGACCAGCATGCCGCCCGAGCCGTTGGGCAGGTCCTTGCCCGTTTCATCGACGATGGCCGCCATGATGCCCGGCAGCGGCAGCGTGCACGAGCCCGGCACCAGCGGCGTGGCGCCCGGCAGCGGCGTGATGACGTGGCCGCCGGTCTCGGTCTGCCAGAAGGTGTCGACGATGGGGCAACGCTCGCCGCCGATATTGCGGTGGTACCACATCCAGGCTTCCGGGTTGATCGGCTCGCCGACCGAACCGAGGATGCGCAGGCTCGTGAGGTCCCAGTTCTTCGGATGCACCTTCTCGTCGCCCTCGGCCGCCTTGATGAGCGAGCGGATGGCCGTGGGCGCCGTATAGAACACGCTCACCTTGTGCTTCTCGATCATCTGCCAGAAGCGGCCCGCATGCGGGAAGGTCGGAATGCCCTCGAACACCACCTGCGTGGCGCCGGCCGCCAGGGGCCCGTAGGCGACGTAGGTGTGGCCGGTGATCCAGCCGATGTCGGCCGTGCACCAGAACACGTCTTCGGGGCGGATGTCGAAGGTCCAGTCCATCGTGAGCTTGGCCCACAGCAGGTAGCCGCCGGTGGCGTGCTGCACGCCCTTGGGCTTGCCGGTGGAGCCCGAGGTGTAGAGGATGAACAGCGGGTGCTCGGCGTTCACCGGCACGGGCGCGCATTCGGTGCTTTGGCCCTTGAGCGCTTCGTCGAAGGTCTTGTCGCGGCCTTCGACGCGCGTCCACGCAGTGGGTGTGCGCTCGTAGACGAACACGGTCTTGATCGACTCGCAGCCGCCCAGCGCAATGCCGTCGTCCACGATGGCCTTGAGCGGCAGCTCCTTGCCGCCGCGCAACTGGTAGTTGGCCGTGATGACCGCCACCGCGCCGGCATCGATGATGCGTTCCTGCAGCGCCTTGGCCGAGAAGCCGCCGAACACCACGCTGTGGGTGGCGCCGATGCGCGCGCAGGCCTGCATGGCAATGACGCCCTCGACCGTCATCGGCATGTAGATGACGACGCGGTCGCCCTTCTGGATGCCCGCGGCCTTCAGCGCGTTGGCGAACTGGCTCACGCGGGCGAGCAGTTCCTTGTAGGTGACGTGGGTGACGCTGCCGTCGTCGGCCTCGAAGACGATCGCCGTCTTGTTCTCGACCGGGGTGCCGATGTGCTTGTCGAGGCAGTTGGCGCTGGCGTTGAGCTCGCCGTCGCCGAACCATTCGTAGAACGGGGCCTTCGACTCGTCGAGCGTCCTGGTGAACGGCCGGGTCCACTGCAGGTTGTCCTTGGCCAGACGGGTCCAGAAGCCTTCGAAGTCTTGCTCGGCCTCTTTGCACAGGGCGTCGTAGGCGGCCATGCTGGAGATGCGTGCGCCCTGGGTGGCGCGGGCGTCGGGCGGGAACACGCGGTTCTCGACCAGGACGGATTCAATGTTCTTGGATGCGCTGCTCATGTCTTTTGTCTCCTGGATGGCTGCGGCCGTAATGTCGACGCCCGCACTTACGGGTCACTGACGGATCGTGCAGGGTCCGATGTTAGTTCGCAGGGTTATCACGAGTGCGACTTGGGGACACCCCTAGAATATTTGGTCCTCCACCACCGGTCTGCCGATGTCCGCTCCCGACCCTTTCGACCCCAGGAACACACCCCCCCCCCGGACCTTTCCGATGGGGCCGTTGCCGCGGCTGATCTTTGCGAGCCGCTGGCTGCAGCTTCCCCTGTACCTGGGCCTGATCGTGGCGCAGGCGGTGTACGTGGTGCACTTCCTGGTCGAGCTGCTGCACCTGGTCGAGGCCGCTTTCGGCAGCCAGACGGCGCTGCAGGCGCTGATCACCAGCATCGGCTACAAGACCACCGTGCCGGTCGCCGCGCTCAACGAGACGGTGATCATGCTGGTGGTGCTGGCACTGATCGACGTGGTCATGATCTCCAACCTGCTGATCATGGTGATCGTGGGCGGCTACGAAACCTTCGTGAGCCGCATGAACCTCGAAGGCCACCGCGACCAGCCCGAGTGGCTGAGCCACGTGAACGCGTCGGTGCTGAAGGTGAAGCTGGCCACCGCCATCATCGGCATCAGCTCCATTCACCTGCTGAAGACCTTCATCAACGCGGACAACTACACCGACCGCGTGCTGATCGCACAGACGGTGATCCACATCACCTTCCTGTTCTCGGCCATCGCCATTGCCTACACGGACAAGCTGATGACTGCGAACGCGAGCCAGGGCAGCGCGCCCCACTGACGGAAAAAGCCCGCGCGCCCTATGCAGCGGTGGCGCGCGGCGCGTCCCACGCCGGCACCTCGGTGAAGCGCTCGGCCAGAAAGTCGAGCATGGTGCGCAAGGTGGCCGGCATGTGCTTGCGCGAGGCGTACACCGCGTACATGCCCACCACCTGCGGCTCGAAATCGGCGAACAGCCGCACCAGTTCTCCCGCCTGCAGCAAGGGCGCCGCCAGGTAGGTCGGCAGCATCGCGACACCGGCGCCTGCACGGGCCAGGTGCATCAGGCTGGCCGCGTCGTTGGCCGACACATTGCCCCCCACGGCCACCGAAGCCGGCTCCCCGGTTTCCTTGCGCGTGAAGTTCCACAGGCTGCGCCCGAAGTACGAGTGCGTGAGGCAGTTGCGCTGCGCCAGCTCTTCCACCCGCAGCGGCTGTCCTTGCTCCTTCAAGTAGGCCGGCGAGGCGCACACCACCGAGCGGCAGTCCGTGAGCCGGCGCGCGATGAGGTTCGGGTCGATCTCCGCCGAAACGCGGATGGCGAGGTCGATGCGCTCGTCCACCAGGTTCACCGCGCGGTCGAGCAGCACCAGGTCGACCGCCACGCCCGGATACAGCCGCACATAGTCGGCCACCGCATCGGCCAGCTGCGCCTGCGCGAACGAGGTGCTGGTGGTGATGCGCAACTGCCCGCTCGGCGCCTCGGCGGGATGCCGCACGGCGGCCTGCATGTCGAGCGCGAGTTCCAGCACCTGTCGGCAGCGCGGCAGCAGTTCGGCGCCGGCCGCCGTGAGGCTCAGGCGGCGCGTGGTGCGGTGGAGCAGCCGCGCGCCGGTCCATTGCTCCAGCTCGGCCACGTAGCGCGTGACCACGGGGCGGGACATGTCGAGCTTGTCGGCCGCGGCCGAAAGGCTGCCCGCGTCCACCACGTTCACGAACACCCGCATTGCATTCAGTCGGTCCATTCGAACGATTTTAGAAATAAACAAACGCGCAAATCGAAGTTTTTCTTTCGGAATCAGAAACCTAAGATGCGGTTCATCCCATCCACTTTCGTCTTTCGTTTTTCTCGACAGGAGTCCCTCATGAGCCACATCGCCATCATCGGCGCCACCGGACGCGCCGGTGGCCGCCTTCTCGAAGAAGCCCTGCGCCGCGGCCACACGGTCACGGCCATTGCCCGCACGGCCAGCGCCAAGCTGGCTGGCCGCGCCAACGTGAAGGCCGTCGACGTCGACGTGCTGGACGCGCCCGCGCTCGAGAAAGCCCTGGCCGGCCACGACGCCGTGTTCAGCGCCGCGCACTTCGCCACCGTGCCGCCCGCGGCCGTCATCGGCCCGGTAAAGCGTGCGGGCGTGAAGCGCCTGCTGGTGGTCGGCGGTGCCGGCAGCCTGTTCGCGGCGCCCGGCCTGAAGGTGATCGACACGCCGAACTTCCCTGACGCCTACCGCGCCGAAGCCTCGGCCGGTGGCGTGTTTCTCGATGCGCTGCGCAACGAGAAGGAACTCGACTGGACCTTCCTGTCGCCCTCCGCCGAATTCGTCGAAGGCGAGCGCACCGGCAAGTTCCGCCTGGGCACCGACGACCTGCTGGTGAGCGCCGAAGGCCGCAGCTGGATCACCTTCGAGGACTACGCGATCGCGTTCATCGACGAGCTGGAAAAGCCTGCGCACCCGCGTCAGCGCTACACGATCGGGTACTGATCGACCGGCAACAAAAAAGGACCCGCGAGGGTCCTTTTTTCATGGCGTCATGGGGTTGGCCGGGTCAACGGCCGGTCATGTTCTCCGGCACCACCCACTGGTCGAACTGCTCGGCCGTCAGGTGCCCGGAGGCGATCGCGGCTTCACGCAGGCTCGTGCCTTCCTTGTGCGCCTTCTTGGCGATGTAGGCCGACTTGTCGTAGCCGATGTGCGTGTTCAGCGCCGTCACCAGCATCAGCGAACGCTGCACCAGCTCCGTGATGCGTTCGCGGTTCGGCTCGATGCCCACGGCGCAGTGGTCGTTGAAGCTCACCATGCCGTCGGCCAGCAGGCGCACGCTCTGCAGGAAGTTGTGCGCCACCATCGGGCGGAACACGTTCAGCTCGAAGTTGCCCGAGGCGCCGCCGATGTTGATGGCCACGTCGTTGCCGAACACCTGCGCGGCCAGCATCGTGACGGCTTCGCTCTGGGTCGGGTTGACCTTGCCCGGCATGATCGACGAGCCGGGTTCGTTCTCGGGAATGCTCAGTTCGCCGATGCCGCTGCGCGGGCCGCTGGCGAGCCAGCGCACGTCGTTGGCGATCTTGTTCATGCTGGCCGCGAGCGTCTTCAGCGCGCCGTGGGCATGCACCAGCGCATCGACGCTGGCCATGGCCTCGAACTTGTTCGGCGCGGTGATGAAAGGCAGGCCCGTGAGCTTCGCCAGCTCGGCCGCCACCTGTTCCGCATAACCCTTGGGCGCGTTCAGCCCGGTGCCGACGGCCGTGCCGCCCAGTGCCAGTTCGCTCAGGTGCGGCAGCGCGGCGCGCACATGCGCCTCGCCGTGCGCCAGTTGCGCCACATAGCCCGAAAACTCCTGGCCCAGCGTGAGGGGCGTGGCGTCCTGCAGGTGGGTGCGGCCGATCTTCACGATGTCGGCGAAGTCCTTGGCCTTCTGGTCGAGCGTGCCGCGCAGCTTGGCAATGGCGGGCAGCAGCTTGTGCGTGATGGCTTCCACGGCGGCCACGTGCATGGCGGTCGGGAACACGTCGTTGCTCGACTGGCTGCGGTTGACGTCGTCGTTCGGGTGCACGAGGCGCCCTTCCCCGCGCTCGCCTCCGAGGATTTCGCTCGCGCGGTTGGCCAGCACTTCGTTGACGTTCATGTTGGTCTGCGTGCCCGAGCCGGTCTGCCACACCACCAGCGGGAACTCGCCCGGATGCTTGCCTGCGATGACTTCGTCGGCGGCCGCCACGATGGCGTTCGTCTTCTTCTGGTCCTGCAGGCCCAGCGCATGGTTGACCACGGCGGACGCGCGCTTGACCTGGGCCAGCGCCTTGATGATCTCGCGCGGCTGCTGCTCGCCGGAGATGTCGAAGTTCTGCAGCGAGCGCTGCGTTTGCGCGCCCCACAGCTTGTCGGCCGGAACGTCGATCGGGCCGAAGGTGTCACGCTCGGCGCGGGTCTTGGGGGAAGTCGTCATGGAAAAAAGCTCCGGGATCATGAAAGGTTGCGCCGCTGCGGGCGCGGTGCCGAGTATCGGCCAATACGAGTAGCTCGCATCTGACGGGGCCATTGGCCGCTGGCTGACATGACGATACGCCTTGCGTCTTGACTTTCATCATGCCGAAAAGTTATGATCGAAGGCTTCCGACGACCAACAAGTCATGATGATGACGGTGGTTGGTCACCCCTTCACTACTCGCGGATCCCCGAATCCCGTCGCGGTGCAAGGTTCTCCCGCCGGGCCCAGCCCGGCAAAACGGCCGGATTTGTCCGGCCCCATTGCCACGTCACGCTCATCCAGGCGGCGCCCCTCGACCAGGCCCGTTGCCCTGCGAATGAAGCATCCGGCGGGCACTGGTTTAGTCGCCATGTCGTCTTCAGTGCCTGTCGGCAGCCCTTGAGGCCTGCCGGGCCATTGCGCGCGTCTTGCGCGTGCCCCGGCAACCCATCGGCTGATGGCGTGGTCGCCGTCGCCCGCTTGTGGCGATGTTCGTCCACCCCCTCCACAGGGATCACAAGGAGCCCCCGCATATGGCCAAAGGAATTCTCATCGACCACGTTTTCAAGGTCTTCGGCGACGAGCCGCAGCAGGCCCTGGAACTGGTCCGGCAAGGTTTTTCAAAGAAAGAAATCCTGGCGCGCACCGGTCAATCGATCGGCGTGTTCGACGCCACCTTCGAAATCCAGGCTGGAGAAATCTTCGTCATCATGGGTCTCTCGGGTTCGGGCAAATCGACGCTGGTGCGCCTGCTGAACCGGCTGATCGAGCCCACGGCGGGCCGCATCGTGATCGACGGCGCCGACATCAATGAGCACTCTGACGCCAAGCTGCGCGCGTTGCGCCGCAAGGACATCAGCATGGTGTTCCAGTCGTTCGCGCTCATGCCGCACATGACGGTGCGCGAGAACACCGCGTTCGGCCTGGAGCTCTCGGGCGCGAGCAAGAAAGAGCGCCTGGCGCAGGCCGACAAGGCGCTCGCGCAGGTCGGCCTGTCGGGCTGGGGGGCGAGCTACCCCGACGAGCTGTCGGGCGGCATGCAGCAGCGCGTGGGGCTGGCGCGCGCGCTGGCGTCGGACCCGTCGATCCTGCTGATGGACGAGGCCTTCTCGGCGCTCGACCCGATCATCCGCACCGAGATGCAGTCGGAGCTCTTGCGCCTGCAGCAGGAACAGCGTCGCACCATCGTCTTCATTTCGCACGACCTCGACGAGGCCATGCGCATCGGCGACCGCATCGCGATCATGAAGGACGGCCAGGTGATCCAGGTCGGCACGCCCGACGAGATCCTGCGCAGTCCCGCCGACGACTACGTGCGCAGCTTCGTGCGCGGCGTGGACGCGGCGGCGGTGTTCAAGGCGGCGGACATCGCGCGCAAGTCGCTCACGGTGGTCAGCGAGCACCCCGAGCGCGGCGCGCGCGCGGCGCTCAAGCTGCTCGAAGACCAGGACCGCGACTTCGCCTACGTGACCAGCCCGACCAAGCGCTTTCTCGGCGTGGTGTCGGCCGACACGCTGCGCGGCGCGCTCGACGGGCATTCGGGCCCGCTGGGACTGCAGCGCGCTTTCCTGGCCGACCTGCCGCGCATCGACGCCGAGGCGCCCGTGGCGGGCCTGATCGGCCAACTCGCGCAGGCGCCCTGCGCGCTGCCGGTGGTGGCGAGCGACGGCCGCTTCTGCGGCGCGATCAGCAAGACGACGCTGCTCAAGTTCCTCGACCGCGAAACGCCGCCCATCGAGCCGGTCGTGCACAACGCCGCCCCCGCGCTCGCCGCCGAACCGCACTGAATCCACGAAGGACCTTGAACGATGAACGACAACACACTTCCTTCCGAGCTGAATGCACCCGCAATGGACGCGCCCTCCCCCGTCGATCCGTGGGAAGCGCTTTCGGCCGCGCCTGACACCTCGGCCACGAACGCCTGGCTCGACGCGCCGGTCAATGCCGCCCATCAACTGGCCGGCTCGCCCGACGCTGCCAGCGGCTTCCAGCTGCATCGCCTGTGGGATGGCTCCCTGCCGGTCGAGTCCTGGATCAACCAGGGCCTGGGCTGGGTGGTGGAGCACTTCCGCCCCTTCTTCCAGACGGTGCGCCTGCCCATCGACAGCACGCTGAACTGGGTGCAGAGCCTGCTGACGGGCCTGCCCACGCTGGCGATGATCGCCCTCATCGGCCTGCTGGCCTGGCAGTTCGCCGGCCGTGCGCTGGCCATCGGCACCACGGTGGCGCTGCTGCTGGTGGCCATGCTGGGCATCTGGCCTGAAGCGATGGTGACGCTGTCGCTGGTGCTGACATCGCTGGTGTTCTGCATGGTGATCGGCCTGCCGCTGGGCGTGCTGCTGGCCAGCAGCGACCGCGCGCAACGCATCATGCGGCCGGTGCTGGACGCGATGCAGACCACGCCGGCCTTCGTGTACCTGGTGCCGGTGGTGATGCTGTTCGGCATCGGCAACGTGCCGGGCGTGATCGTGACCATCATCTTCGCGCTGGCCCCGCTGGTGCGCCTGACCAACCTGGGCCTGCGCCAGGTGCGCCCTGACCTCATCGAGGCCGCGCGCGCCTACGGCGCCTCGCCGTGGCAGATGCTGGTGAAGGTGCAGCTGCCGCTGGCCATGCCCTCGATCATGGCGGGCATCAACCAGGCGCTGATGCTGTCGCTGTCGATGGTGGTGATCGCCTCGATGATCGCCGTGGGCGGCCTGGGCCAGATGGTGCTGCGCGGCATCGGCCGGCTCGACATGGGCCTGGCCACGGTGGGCGGCCTGGGCATCGTGCTGCTGGCCATCACGCTGGACCGCCTGACGCAGGCCATGGGCAAGTCGCGCCGCAGCGCCGGGCGCCGCTGGTGGCACACCGGGCCTGCGGGCTTGGCGCTGCGCCTGCTGCAGCGGCTGGTGGGCTCGCCTTCGTCGTCCCCTGCGTCTTCGCGCCAGGGCAACGAGCCCGTTCCCGCCCTGTCCGCGCAAGCGCAATGAACCGCCAAGGAGAAACCAGACGCATGAAGCAAATGAATGTCATCGCACGCGGCATCGCACGCGGCTTTTGGGCCATCGGCTTCGTCGCCGTCGGCATGGCCGCGAACGTGGCCCACGCCGCCAGCGACCTGCCCGGCAAGGGCGTGAGCGTGCTGCCGCTGAAGAGTTCGCTCGCCGAGGAAGCGTTCCAGACGCTGCTGGTGATGCGCGGGCTCGAAAAGCTCGGCTACACCGTCGAGCCCATGAAGGACCTGGAGCCCGCCACCGAGCACTTGGCCATTGCCAACGGCGACGCCACCTTCATGGCCAACCACTGGAGCCTGCTGCACGCCGACTTCTACAAGAACAGCGGCGGCGACGCCAAGCTGTGGCGCAAGGGCGTGTATTCCGACGGCGCGGTGCAGGGCTACCTGATCGACCGCAAGACAGCCGAGCAATACAACATCACGAACATCGCGCAGTTGAAGGATCCGGCCATCGCGAAGCTGTTCGACGCCGACGGCGACGGCAAGGCCGACCTGACGGGCTGCAACCCCGGCTGGGGCTGCGAGCTGGCCATCGAGAACCACCTGGGCGCCTACCAGTTGCGCGACACGGTCACGCACAAGCAGGGCAGCTATGCCGCGCTGATGGCCGACACCATCGCCCGCTTCAAGCAGGACAAGCCGGTGCTGTACTACACGTGGACGCCGTACTGGGTGAGCGCGGTGCTGCGCCCGGGAACCGACGTGGTGTGGCTGCAGGTGCCTTTTTCTTCGTCGCAGGAGGGCAAGGCCGACACGCAGCTGCCGAACGGCAGGAACTACGGCTTCCAGGCCAACCAGGAACAGATCGTCGCCAACCGCGCCTTCATCGAGAAGAACCCGGCCGCGGCCAAGCTGTTCGAGGTGATGAAGCTGCCGATCAGCGACATCAACGCTCAGAACCTGCGCATGAGCCAGGGCGCCAACACGCAGAAGGACGTGGAGCAGCATACGGACGGGTGGATCCGGGTGCATCAGCAGCTGTTCGACGGCTGGATTGCCCAGGCCCGGGCTGCGGCAAGGTAGCACTGCAGCCCATGGGCGGTGGCTGAGATAATCGGGGGGCCTTTACGCGTTTCCCCCTCCAATAAAAGCCCCCCACCATGACGACCACGATCCAGCAGGCCGACCTGATCGAATCGATCAGCGCCGCGCTGCAGTACATCAGCTACTACCACCCCGCCGACTACATCGCCCACCTGGCCCGTGCCTACGAGCGCGAACAGAGCCCCGCTGCCAAGGACGCCATTGCGCAGATCCTCACCAACAGCAAGATGAGCGCCACGGGCCACCGCCCGATCTGCCAGGACACCGGCATCGTCAACGTGTTCCTCAAGGTGGGCATGGACGTGCGCTGGGGCGGCTTCACCGGCAGCCTGGACGACGCCATCAACGAAGGCGTGCGCCGCGGCTACAACCACCCCGACAACACGCTGCGCGCCTCGGTCGTGGCCGACCCGCAGTTCGACCGCAAGAACACCAAGGACAACACGCCCGCGGTGATCTTCACCGAGATCGTGCCGGGCAACACCGTCGAAGTGACGGTCGCGGCCAAGGGCGGCGGCAGCGAGAACAAGAGCAAGCTGGTCATGCTGAACCCCGGCGACAGCGTGGTCGACTGGGTGCTCAAGACGGTGCCCACCATGGGCGCCGGCTGGTGCCCGCCCGGCATGCTGGGCATCGGCATCGGCGGCACCGCCGAAAAGGCCGCGCTGATGGCCAAGGAAAGCCTGATGGACGACCTCGACATGCACGAGCTGCAGGCCAAGAAGGCATCGGGCGCCGAGCTGAGCAAGGTCGAGGCGCTGCGCATCGAGCTGTACGAGAAGGTCAATGCGCTCGGCATCGGCGCGCAGGGCCTGGGCGGCCTGGCCACCGTGCTGGACATCAAGATCAAGATGTACCCGACGCACGCGGCCAGCAAGCCCGTGGCGATGATCCCCAACTGCGCAGCCACCCGCCATGCGCACTTCGTGATGGACGGCAGCGGCGCGGTGTACCTCGACCCGCCGTCGCTCGACCTGTGGCCCAACGTCAACTGGGCACCCGACGAAAAGAAGAGCAAGCGCGTCGACCTCGACAAGCTCACGCCCGCCGAAGTGGCGAGCTGGAAACCCGGCGACACCCTGCTGCTGAACGGCAAGATGCTCACCGGCCGCGACGCGGCGCACAAGCGCATCCAGGACATGCTGGCCAAGGGCGAGAAGCTGCCGGTGGACTTCACGAACCGCGTCATCTACTACGTCGGCCCGGTCGATCCGGTCGGCGACGAGGCCGTGGGCCCCGCCGGCCCGACCACCGCCACGCGCATGGACGGCTTCACCGAAATGATGCTGGCCCAGACCGGACTGATTGCGATGATCGGCAAGGCCGAGCGCGGACCGGTCGCCATCGAGGCCATCAAGAAGCACAAGAGCGCCTACCTCATGGCCGTGGGCGGCGCCGCCTACCTCGTGAGCAAGGCCATCAAGACCGCCAAGGTGGTGGGCTTCGCGGACCTGGGCATGGAAGCCATCTATGAGTTCGACGTGGTCGACATGCCCGTGACGGTGGCGGTCGACGCCGGCGGCACCAGCGCGCACGTCACCGGCCCGGCCGAGTGGCAGAAGCGCATCGCCAGCGGCGAGTTCAAGACCATCATGATGGAAGAAGCTTGAGCGACATAGGCGTCTTCGACAGCGGGGTCGGTGGCCTCAGCGTGCTGGCCGCGCTGCGGGCCGAGTTGCCGCACGAGAACTTCGTGTATTTCGCCGACACGGCCTATGCACCGTACGGCGAGCGCGGGGACGCCTATGTCATCGAGCGGTCGCGCGCGGTGGTCGAGCACCTGGTGCGGGAACACCGCATCAAGGCGCTCGTGGTGGCCTGCAACACGGCCACCACCGCCGCCATTCACCTGCTGCGGGCCGAACACCCGGAGCTGCCGATCGTGGGCCTGGAGCCCGGTCTCAAGCCCGCCGTGGCGGCGAGCCGCACCGGACACGTCTCGGTGCTGGCCACGCGCGGCACCCTGGCCAGCGCCAAATACGCCGCCTTGCGCGCATCGTTCGCCGGCTCGGCCGAGGTGCGGCCGGTGCCCTGCGACGGCCTCGTGAAAGCCATCGAAGGCTTCGACGCGGCCGGCATCGCGACGCTGTGCGAGCGCTACATGACCGAGGCCGGGCCCTTCGGCAACGGCCCCACCGACGTCGACACCGTGGTGCTCGGCTGCACCCACTACCCGCTCGTGAAGGACGCGCTGGCCCGGCATGCGCCGGCCACGCTGCGCTTCATCGACACCGGCGTGCCCGTGGCGCAGCAGACGCGGCGCCTGCTGGCGTCCGCCGGCCAACTCGCGGGCAACGGCAACGGCAACGGCACGCTGCGACTGGAAAGCAGCGGCCAGGTCGCCGTGCTCGAAGCCGCGGCTGCACGATGGCTCGGGCTTCCCGCGGCCACCGCGGCCTGACCTGATCGGCCTCATGCGCTTTCTCCGCCACAGCGCCCTCCTCCTGTGCCTCTCGGCCGCCGGCCTGAGCCACGCGGCCTGCGAGAGCGGCCTGGCCGAGCGCATGCACGCCAAGCTGCATCCGAACCGCCCGCTCGACGAGCGGCTCGCCGCCTGCAAGATCTGGCCGGCCTTTCCCGGGCGCAGCATCGTCGTGCTGCCGATGCCGCGCGAAACCACCGACCGCGGCGCCAAGGTGTTCGACCTCGAGATCGTGCTGATCCAGCGGCCCGACAACGGCAACACCGAGCGTGACACCGTCATAGGCCGGCTCATGCAGCCCGAGGCGCTCGACGAAGACGCGACCACCTCGATCCAGGACATTCGCATCGACACCTCGCGCTACGTGCTGTCGAGCGAGGCCCGCGCCTTCGGCGTGCGCGTGCGCTACCGCGGCACCAGCGCACCGGGCAGCCCGCTGGCGAGCGAAACCGTGCGGCTCTACGTGCACCACGGCAAGCAGTTCCGCCAGGTGCTGCAGGAGGTCGAGCTCGACCACGACAACGGCGGCTGGGACGCCACCTGCACCGGGCACTTCGAGAAGCTGCGCACCATGCTGTCGGTCGGCAAGGCGGTCAGCAACGGCTTTGCCGACCTGCAGCTGTCGCGCACGCTGGTGCAAAGCCGTGCGCAGCAGGAAGAAGACCAAGGCTGCGTGGAGAAGACGCTGCCGGCGAAGTTCAGTGCCGTGACGCTGCGCTACGACGGCGAGCGCTACAAGGTGCCGAAGTCGTTGCTGCAGCAATCGCCCTGAGAGCGCCTAGAAGGGCCTAAGAGGGCCTGGAAGGCCCGCGCGGGCCGGTCAGTGCAGGTGACGCGGGCGACGACCGCCGCCATGGCCACCACCACTGCCGCCGCTGCCGGGGCCACCTGTGCCGCGGGGGCGCTTGCCGATCTCGAGCGAGTTCACGAGTGCGTCGAAACGGTCGCTGAAGAGGCGGTCGATCTCGGACACCACACCACCCAGCTCGGCGCCGTCGAAGTGGCGCTCCATGAGGTTGATGACGTCTTCCACCAACAGGTCGCGCTGCACCTGCATGATCGCGGCCGGGTTGGGGCCGACGAACAGCATCAGGAAGTCGTCGCGCGACTCTTCGTCGGGGTCGCCCTCTTCCTCGTCGAAGTCGGTGTCGTAGAAGGTGACCTCGATGGCCGCGCCACGGTCGGAAAGCTCGTTCAGTGCCATGCACATCTCGTCGAGCGCCTGACGAAAATCTTCGTCGCCCGGCACGGTCCAGCAGATCTGCAGCGTGTGGTCCTTTTGCTCGAAGCGGATGCCCGGCTCTTCTTCGTAGGTGCTCGTGGCACCGTCGGCCAGCGACTTCGCGCCGGCGTACGCCCACAGGGGCTTGAGCGCCTCCTGGATCTGGTCGAAGCTCACGTCCGAACGCAGCGGCACATCGCCGTGCACGTGGATTTCAAATGGAGCGTTGTAGCGAGGCATCGAGTGCTCCCATGTAAGTTTGGTACCCGGAACGGGGGTCGAACCCGTATGCCCCGATCAAGGAAGCGGCGGATTTTAAGTCCGATGTGTATACCAATTTCACCATCCGGGCGTCAGGTTGAACATCGACGATAACCCAAACAAAACAAGCCCCGGCAACGTCGGTTGGCGGGGCTTGAAGGACAGGTCGAATCTTGTTGAACGAGAAGGTGGAGGCGCGACCCGGAGTCGAACCGGGCTAGACGGATTTGCAATCCGTTGCATAACCGCTTTGCTATCGCGCCACGCAGAAATACGAAATCGAACCTGCGAAAAAAAGGGAAGCTGACGCTTCCCTTTTTCAAAACTGGAGCGGGAAAAGAGTCTCGAACTCTCGACCTCAACCTTGGCAAGGTTGCGCTCTACCAACTGAGCTATTCCCGCGTTTCGAGCCTCGAATTATATACCAATATTTCGAGGCTCCCAAACTTTCGCCACCGATCAGTGCTTGACCGAGCCCTCTGAAGCCGGCGCACCCGCGCGCTGCTTGGCCAACTCGGCCACCGCCGCGGCCGATGCGGCCACCTCTTCGTCGGACAACGGCACAGGCATCTTCTCGAGCGCAATCTCGAGCACCTTGTCGATCCACTTCACAGGCACGATCTCGAGGCCGTTCTTCACGTTCTCGGGAATGTCCTGCAGGTCCTTGGCGTTCTCTTCCGGAATCAGCACGGTCTTGATGCCGCCGCGCAGTGCGGCCAGCAGCTTTTCCTTCAGGCCGCCGATGGCCGTCACCTCGCCGCGCAGCGTGATTTCGCCGGTCATTGCGACGTCGCTGCGCACGGGAATGCCCGTGAGCGCCGACACGAAGGCCGTCGTCATCGCCGCGCCTGCGCTGGGGCCGTCCTTGGGCGTCGCGCCGTCGGGCACGTGGATGTGGATGTCGCGCTTCTCGAACACCTCGTCCTTGATGCCCAGGCGGCGCGAGCGGCTGCGCACCACGGTGCGTGCGGCCTCGACAGATTCCTTCATCACGTCGCCGAGCGAACCGGTGCGGCTGATCACGCCCTTGCCGGGCATGGTGACCGCCTCGATCGTCAGCAGGTCGCCGCCGACTTCGGTCCATGCGAGGCCGACCACCTGGCCGACCTGGTTCTGCTTCTCGGCGAGGCCAAAGCTGTACTTGCGCACGCCGAGGAACTCGTTGAGGTTGGCACCGTCGACCGTGACCTTGGGCGTCAGTTGCTTGAGCAGCAGGCCCTTCACCACCTTGCGGCAGATCTTGGACAGCTCGCGCTCGAGCGAACGCACACCCGCTTCACGGGTGTAGTAGCGCACGATGTCGCGCACGGCCTCTTCGGTGACGAAGAGCTCTTCTTCCTTGACGCCGTTGTTCTTCAGCTGCTTGGGCAGCAGGTACTTTATCGCGATGTTGGTCTTCTCGTCCTCGGTGTAGCCCGAAAGGCGAATGACTTCCATGCGGTCCAGCAACGCCGGCGGAATGTTCATCGAGTTCGACGTGGCGACGAACATCACGTCGCTCAAGTCGAAGTCGACTTCCACGTAGTGGTCGCCGAAGGTGTGGTTCTGCTCCGGATCGAGCACTTCGAGCAGCGCGCTCGAGGGGTCGCCACGGAAGTCCGTGCCCAGCTTGTCGATTTCGTCGAGCAGGAACAGCGGATTGCGCGTGCCGATCTTGCTCAGGCCCTGCAGCACCTTGCCCGGCAGTGCGCCGATGTAGGTGCGGCGATGGCCGCGGATCTCGGCCTCGTCACGCATGCCGCCCAGCGCCATGCGCGTGTACTTGCGGCCGGTCGCCTTGGCGATCGACTGTCCCAGCGAGGTCTTGCCGACGCCCGGCGGGCCCACGAGGCACAGGATGGGCGCCTTGACCTTGTCCACGCGTTGCTGCACCGCGAGATATTCCAGGATGCGGTCCTTGACCTTCTCGAGGCCGTAGTGGTCCGCGTTGAGCACGGCTTCGGCATTGGCCAGGTCGTGCTTGATCTTGGTCTTCTTGCTCCACGGCAGGCCGATCAGCACGTCGATGTAGTTGCGCACCACAGTGGCTTCGGCCGACATGGGCGACATGAGCTTGAGCTTCTTGAGCTCGCCCTCGGCCTTCTTCAGGCCTTCCTTGGACATCTTGGCGAGCTTGATCTTCTTTTCGATCTCCTCGATGTCCGCGCCTTCTTCGCCTTCGCCGAGTTCCTTCTGGATGGCCTTGACCTGCTCGTTCAGGTAGAAGTCGCGCTGGTTCTTTTCCATCTGGCGCTTCACGCGCCCGCGGATCTTCTTGTCGACGTTCAGGATGTCGACTTCGCGCTCGAGCTGGCCGAACAGGTTTTCCAGCCGTGCCTTGACGTCGTCGAGGTCCAGCACGGCCTGTTTGTTGTCCAGCTTGAGCGGCAGGTGCGCGGCAATGGTGTCCGCCAGGCGGCCCGGATCGTCGATGCTCGAGATCGAGGTGAGGATCTCGGGCGGGATCTTCTTGTTCAGCTTGACGTACTGGTCGAACTGCTGCATCACGGCTCGGCGCAGCGCCTCGACCTCGGTGCCTTTTTCGCCGCCTTCGGCAAGCGCCAGGGGCGTCACGTTGGCCGAGAAATGCGTCTCGCCGTCGTCGATGCGATTGACACGCGCGCGCTGCTGGCCTTCGACCAGCACCTTCACCGTGCCGTCGGGCAGCTTGAGCATCTGCAAGATGGTCGAGACGCAGCCGACCTCGAACATGTCCTCGACCGAGGGCTCGTCCTTGGCGGCGGCCTTCTGGGCCACCAGCATGATGCGGCGCTCCGCTTCCATGGCCAGTTCGAGCGCCTTGATGCTCTTGGGGCGTCCCACGAAGAGCGGGATCACCATGTGGGGAAACACCACGACGTCGCGCAGCGGGAGCAGCGGCAGGTCGAGTGCTTCGGGGGGCAAGGGGGTGTGGCCAGACATGCAGATCCTTCGCGTCTTTGGCTTTAGGCCTTTTTCGCCGCTTCGCGGTACACGAGCAGCGGGGGCTTGTTTTCGTCGATGGTCGATTCCTCGACCACCACCTTGTCGACATTGGTCGCGTTGGGCAATTCGAACATGGTGTCGATCAGCGACTGTTCAAGGATCGAGCGCAGTCCGCGCGCACCGGTCTTGCGGGCCAGTGCCTTGCGCGCGATCGCCTTGAGCGCCGCCGGGCGGATCTCGAGGTCCACGCCTTCCATCTGCAGCAGCTTGGTGAACTGCTTGACCACCGCGTTCTTGGGCTCGGTCAGGATCTGCACCAGCGCGTCCTCGCTGAGCTCCGCCAGCGACGCGACCACAGGCATGCGACCGACCAGTTCGGGGATCAGGCCGAACTTGATCAGGTCTTCGGGCTCGACCTCGCGGAACACCTCGGTGATGCTGCGCTGGGCCTTGCTCTTGACCTTGGCGCCGAAGCCGATGCCTGACGCCTCGGTGCGGTTTTCGATGACCTTCTCGAGGCCCGCGAACGCACCGCCGCAGATGAACAGGATGTTGGTCGTGTCGATCTGCAAGAAATCCTGGTTCGGGTGCTTGCGCCCGCCCTGGGGCGGCACGCTGGCCATGGTGCCTTCGATGAGCTTCAGCAGGGCCTGCTGCACGCCCTCGCCCGACACGTCGCGCGTGATCGAGGGGTTGTCGGACTTGCGCGAGATCTTGTCGATTTCGTCGATGTAGACGATGCCGCGCTGGGCGCGCTCCACCTCGTAGTTGCAGCTCTGCAGCAGCTTCTGGATGATGTTCTCGACGTCCTCGCCCACGTAGCCGGCTTCCGTCAGGGTGGTGGCGTCGGCCATCACGAACGGCACGTCGAGCATGCGCGCCAGCGTTTGCGCCAGCAGCGTCTTGCCCGAGCCCGTGGGGCCGATCAGCAGAATGTTGCTCTTGCTGAGCTCGACGTCCTCGCCCTTGGCCTTTTCCTTGTGGCGCAGGCGCTTGTAGTGGTTGTAGACCGCCACCGACAGCATGCGCTTGGCCGGCTCCTGGCCGATCACGTAGTTGTCGAGGTTGGTCTTGATCTCCAGCGGCGTGGGCAGGTCGCTGCGCGCCTCGCGCGCCTCTTCGCCCGCGGGGAGTTCGTCGCGGATGATCTCGTTGCAGAGGTCGATGCACTCGTCGCAGATGAAGACCGAAGGGCCCGCGATCAGCTTCTTGACCTCATGCTGGCTCTTGCCGCAGAACGAGCAATAAAGCGTTTTTTCGCTGGAAGAGCCTTTTTTTTCGGCCATGGACAGATGCCTCGTTACAGGGAATGGACAATGATAACTAAACAAAAACGGCGTTTCCCGTGTGGAAAACGCCGTTTTTTGCCATTTGGCGCCATTGGCGCCGCGCAGCCTTAACCGCGCTTGGCGACGACCTGGTCCACCAGACCGTATTCCTTGGCCTCGTCGGCCGTCAGGAAGTAATCGCGTTCGGTGTCCGACTTGACCTTTTCCAGCGGCTGGCCCGTGCGTTCGGCCAGGATGCGGTTCATCTGGTCCTTGGTGCGCAGGATGTCGCGCGCATGGATTTCGATGTCCGTGGCCTGGCCGCGTGCGCCGCCGAGCACCTGGTGGATCATGATCTTCGAGTTGGGCAAGGAGAAACGCTTGCCCTTCTCACCGGCCGCCAGCAGGAAGGCGCCCATGCTGGCCGCGAAGCCGAGGCACATGGTCGACACATCAGGCTTGATGAACTGCATGGTGTCGTAGATCGCCATGCCGGCGCTCACGCTGCCGCCCGGGGAGTTGATGTAGAACGAGATGTCCTTTTCCGGGTTCTCGCTCTCGAGGAACAGCAACTGCGCCACCACGAGGTTGGCCGTCTGGTCGTTGACCTCGCCCACCAGGAAAATGATGCGCTCCTTGAGGAGGCGCGAGTAGATGTCGTAAGACCGCTCGCCGCGGCCCGATTGCTCGATGACCATCGGAACCATGCCGAGGCCTTGAATTTCGTTTGCGATCATGAATTTTCTTTCCGAAAGATGAAGTCGTTCGCTGCTGTGTGAACTGTACGCCTGAGTGAAATGGGGCTCGTGCCGCAAAGCACAAGCCCCATTGGCGATGCGGGCAGCGACGGAAATCAGCCTTGCTGTTGCGCCATCAGTTCGTCGAACGACACCGACTTGTCGGTGACCTTGGCCTTGGCCAGGACGAAATCGGTCACGTTGTTCTCGATGACCACGGCTTCGACTTCGGCCAGGCGGTTGTTGTCGCTGAAGTACCAGCGCACCACGTCGGCCGGCTTTTCGTAGCTGGCGGCCAGCTCGTCGATGTGGGCCTTGATCTGCTCGGGCTTGGCCTGCAGGTTGTTGGCGCGCACCAGCTCGGCCACCACCAGGCCCAGGCGCACGCGGCGCTCGGCTTGGGGACGGAACACTTCGTCGGGGATCGGGGCCTTGTCGGCGTCCTTGATGCCGCGCTGCTTGAGCTCGGCGCGGGCGCCTTCGATCATGCGGCTGACTTCCGACTGCACGCTGGCGTTCGGCAGGTCGAGCTCGGCGCTGGCGACCAGGGCGTCCATCACGGCGTTCTTGTTGCGCGCCAGCAGGCGGAACTTGACTTCGCGCTCAAGGTTGCGCTTGATGTCGGCGCGAAGGCCTTCAACCGTGGCTTCGGCGATGCCGAGCGACTTGGCGAGCTGTTCGTTGACTTCGGGCAGGTGCGAGGCTTCGATCTTCTTCAGCGTGACCATGAAGTCGGCTTGCTTGCCGGCGACGTCCTTGCCGTGGTAGTCGGCCGGGAACGACAGCGGGAAGGTGCGGCTGTCGCCGGACTTCATGCCACGCACGGCGTCTTCGAATTCCTTGAGCATCTGGCCTTCGCCGACCACGAACTGGAAGTCTTCGGCCTTGCCGCCCTGGAAGGGCTCGCCTTCGATCTTGCCTTCGAAGTCGACCGTCACGCGGTCGTCGTCCTGTGCGACGGCGTCTTGCGCGCGCTGGGCGAAGGTGCGGCGTTGCTTGCGCAGGATGTCCAGCGTCTTGTCGATGGCGTCGTCGCCCACGTCGGCCGAGAGCTTCTCGACTTCAGCGGTGGACAGGTCGTTGATCTTGACTTCGGGGAACACTTCGAACACCGCGTCGAAGGCCAGTTCGCCTTCGGGCGACTCTTCCTTTTCGGTGATGCGGGGCTGGCCGGCCACGCGCAGCTTGGCTTCGTTGGCGGCTTGCGAGAAGGCTTCACCGACCTTGTCGTTCATGACCTCGTAGTGCACCGAGTAGCCGTAGCGCTGGGCCACGACGTTCATCGGCACCTTGCCGGGACGAAAGCCGTCCATCTTGACGGTGCGCGCGAGCTTCTTGAGGCGCGAATCGACTTCGTTCTGGATGGTGCCGACCGGCAGGGTCAGCGTGATCTTGCGTTCGAGCTTCTCGAGAGTTTCAACGGTCACGGTCATGATGTCTTCCTGGTAAGGGGGCTGGTGCGCGGGGCCTGCATCTTATTTATCGATACAGATCAAGGACTTACACGCGCTGGCGGGATTTATGCGGAGGCACACACGTGCCGCCTGCAAAACTGGGCAACCCGCGATTCTAATCTGGCGGAAAAGCGGGCTTTCACGAGGGTTTGTCGTGGCGCGGACGACGGTCAGGTTTGTCCAATATTCGCGCTTTAAAGTGAGCTCCGATTCGTTCCTCCCCACAGGAACGCACAGGAGATTTCATGTTTCAGCGAATGCTCGCCGCCTTCGGCCTCACCCTTGTCCTGGCCTTCGGCATGCCCTCGTTGGCGCAGGCCAAGGCCGATGCACCCGCACCGAACGAGCCCACCATCCAGCAGATCTATGACGCGGCAAACGGCGGCCGGATGTCCGACGCCGACGCCATGATCGCGAAGGTGCTGAAGGACCACCCCAGCAGCGCCAAGGCGCATTTCGTCCAGGCAGAGCTCCTCGCGGCGCAAGGCAAGCTCGACGGCGCGAGAACCGCGCTGGGCCAAGCCAAGGCGCTGTCGCCCGACCTGTCCTTCGCCAAGCCCGAGGCCGTCGAAAGACTCACGGCCAAGCTCGACAAGCCCGCGGCAACACCGCCGCGAACCGAGCCCGCACGCACGAGCACGCCCACCCCGGAGCCGCAGCAAACCGAAACCAGGACCGGCTCGACGCCGTGGCTGCCGATCGCCCTGGTGGCGTTGCTGGCCGTCGGCTACCTCGCGTTCCGCCGCCGGGTGGCACCGCCCGTCGCCCAAGCCCCCTCCTACGGACCGGCGCCTGGCGCGGCCAATGCGCCCAATGGCTACGCGAGCTACGGCCCCGGCGGCACCTGGCCGCCTGCAGCGCCGCCCGCAGCCGCGCCGGGCATGGGCCTGGGCGGCGCACTCGCCACGGGCGCCGCCGTCGGCATCGGCGCAGTCGTCGCACAGGAAGCCGTGCGCCACTGGATGCACGACAGGTCGGACACCACGGACCGTAACGACACGTCCCGCCTCGCCAACAGCGGCAATGACAGCGGCAACACCGAGATGGGCCGCAGCCTCTGGCCTTCTTCTTCGCCGCAGGAGCCCGAGCGCATCGCCGACAACGACTTCGGCATCACCGACACCAGCTCGTGGGACGACGCGAGCAGCGGCGGTTCGGACAGCAGCAGCGACTGGTGAAAAAGAAAAAGCCCCCGTCTCTTTCGAAACGGGGGGCTTCGTCACTGCGCCATAGAACGGGCTATTCGGCAGGGCTGGTGCGCGGGGCCGGACTCGAACCGGCACGTTCTTGCGAACGTCAGGACCTAAACCTGGTGCGTCTACCAATTTCGCCACCCGCGCGATGCCAATCTTTCAGGTGAATGCAAAAGCGGACAGCCCTTTTTGCGCCATGCGCTTGCACGGGCCAAAGACCATCCGCTTGAAATCGGTCAGCCTTCGATTTTAAACACTAATCGCGGCCCCATTCGGTGCCGGCGATGCCACCGGCTCGCCCGGCTCGCGCTTCACGCGGAATGCGGCGGCATACATCGCCGGCAAGGCCAGCAGCGTCAGCACCGTGGCCACGATCAGCCCGCCCATGATGGCCACCGCCATCGGCCCCCAGAACACGCTGCGCGACAGCGGAATCATGGCCAGCACCGCCGCCGCGGCCGTCAGCACGATCGGGCGCAGCCGCCGCACCGCCGACTCCACGATCGCGTCCCACGCCGGCACGCCCGCCGCCCGGTCGAGCTCGATCTGGTCGATCAGGATCACCGCGTTGCGCTGGATCATGCCCATCAGCGCGATCACGCCCAGGAGCGCGACGAAGCCGAAGGGTCGGTTCAACAGCAGCAGCGCACCGGCCACCCCGGCAATGCCCATCGGCCCGGTGATGAACACCAGCAGCGAACGGCTGAAGCTGTGCAGTTGCAGCATCAGCAGCGTGAACACCAGGAACAGCATGATCGGCACGCCCGCCACGATGGAGGCCGAGCCCTTGCTGCTTTCCTCCACCGCGCCCGCCACGTCGATGCGGTAGCCGCCCTGCCCGGCCGCCGCCCAGCCCGCCTCGAGTTCGCGCAGCTTCGGCAGCAGCTGGGCCGTGACGGTGGCGCCTTGCAGGCCCTCGATCACGTCGCCCTGCACGGTGATGGCGTAGTCGCGGTTCTCGCGCCACATCACGCCCGGCTCCCACGTGAACACCGGCTTGGCGATCTGTGTGAGCGGAATCGACCGGCCCGAGCTCGTCGGGATGTAGGCATTGCCGATGTCCGAGATGGCCTGGCGCTCGTCCGGCGCCTGGCGCAGCACGATGTCGATCAGCTGGTCGTTCTCGCGGTACTGGCCCACGGTGGTGCCGCTGAACATGGTCTTCGACGCCTGCGCGATGGCCTGGCTCGTCACGCCCAGCGCGCGCGCCTTGGCCTGGTCGATCTCCAGGCGGATGACCTTGACCGACTCGTTCCAGTTGTCGTTCACGCCGCGCATGTTGGCGTTGTCGCGCAGCACGGCCTTCACCTCGTCGGCATGGGCGCGCAGTTGCGCCGGGTCGAGGCCGATCACGCGGAACTGCACCGGGTACGCCACCGGCGGCCCGTTGGGCAGCAGCTTGACGCGCCCGCGCACCTCGGGGAACTCCTGCGCCAGCATCTGCGGCAGCTTCAGGCGCAGCGTCTCGCGCACCTTCAGGTCCTTGGCCAGCACGATGAGCTGCGACACGTTGGTCTGCGGAAACACCTGGTCCAGCGGCAGGTAGAAGCGCGGCACGCCCGAGCCGATCCAGGTGCTGACCGTCTTCACGCCCTCTTCCTGCATGAAGCGCTGCTCCACGCGCCTGGCGACCTCTTCGTTGGCCGCGAACGAGGTGCCTTCCGGGAACCAGATGTCGACCAGGATTTCGGGCCGGCTCGAGTCCGGAAAGAACTGCTGCTGCACCTTGCCCATGCCGACGATGCCGAGCGCGAAGATCAGCACCGTGACGCCGATGGTCGTCCAGCGGTACTGCACGCACCAGTTCACCGCACGGCGAAACGCGTTGTAGAACGGCGAGTCGAACAGCTCGTGCGGCGGCGCGTCGGGGTCGTGCGCCTTCACCTTCAGCAGCAGCGTGCCGAGGTAGGGCACGAAGTACACCGACACGATCCACGACAGCACCAGCGCAATCACCGTCACCGCGAAGATCGCGAAGGTGTACTCGCCCGTCACCGACTTCGCCAGGCCGATCGGCAGGAAGCCGGCCGCCGTGATGAGCGTGCCCGTGAGCATCGGCTTGGCCGTCACGTCGTAGGCGTAGGTGGCAGCGCGCACCTTGTCGTAACCCTCTTCCATCTTGCGCACCATCATCTCGACCGCAATGATGGCGTCGTCCACCAGCAGGCCGAGCGCGATGATGAGCGAGCCCAGCGATATCTTGTGCAGCCCGATGCCGAAGTAGTTCATGGCCAGGAAGGTCACGGCCAGCACCAGCGGGATGGTGATGGCCACCACCAGCCCCGGGCGCACGTCGATGTACCAGCCGAAGCGCCCGCCCTTGTGCAGGCCCAGCGCGATGATGCTCACCGCCAGCACGATGGCCACGGCCTCGATCAGCACGCCGACGAATTCATTGACCGAGCTGGCCACCGACACCGGCTGGTCCTGCACCTGCGCCAGCTTCACGCCGGCCGGCAGGCGCTGGTCGATGGTGGCGGTGGTGGCGCGCAGCGCCTTGCCCAGCGCGATGATGTCGCCGCCCTTGGCCATCGACACGCCCAGCGCAATCACTTCCTTGCCCTGGTGGTGCACCTTCACGGCAGGCGGGTCGACGTAGCCGCGGCGAATGTCCGCGATGTCGCCCAGCTTCAGCTGGTTGCCCGAGCTGCCGCGAATGGGCATGTCGCGCAGCTGGTCAACGCTGGTGAACTGGCCCGCCACGCGCACCTGCACCACGTCCTGCGGCGACTGGATGGTGCCCGCGCTTTCGATCGCGTTCTGCGAACCCAGCTGCGACAGCACCACATTGAAGTCCAGCCCCAGCTGCGCCAGGCGCTTCTGCGAGATCTCGATGTAGACCTTCTCGTCCTGCACGCCGAACTGGTCGACCTTGGCCACGTCCTTCACGCGCAGCAGCTGCTGGCGCACGTCGTCGGCCAGCGTCTTGAGCTCGGCGTAGCTGAAGCCGTCGCTCTCCAGCGCGTAGATCACGCCGTAGACATCGCCGAAGTCGTCGTTGAAAAACGGACCTTGCACGCCCGCGGGCAAGGTGGCGCGCATGTCGCCGATCTTCTTGCGCACCGTGTACCAGACGTTGGCCACCTCGGCGGACTTCGACGAGTCCTTGATGTTGAAGATGATCTGCGACTCGCCCGGCTTGGAATAGCTGCGGATCTTGTCGGCGTACGGCGCCTCCTGCAGCGTGCGCTCGATCTTGTCGGTGACCTGCTCGGCCACCTGCTGCGCGGTGGCGCCGGGCCAGTAGGTGCGCACCACCATCGCACGGAAGGTAAAGGGCGGGTCCTCGTCCTGGCCGAGCTGGAAGTACGCGAACGCACCCAGCACCATCAGCACCACCATCAGGTAGCGCGTGAGCGGCGCGTGGTCCAGCGCCCATTTGGAGAGGTTGAAGCCGGAGGGCTTGTCGTGGGAGTCTGCTGCGCCGCCGCTCATTTGGCGGCACCCGTTGTGCCAGGAGCGATCTCCTTGTTCGTCGCGGCGACGGCAGCCACGGGCTGCGCCGACGCCTTCGCGCCGGCGATTGCGGCGGCATTGGCGGCGGCCGCGGCCGCCTCCTTCGACTGGTAGATGGTGACCTTCTGACCCGGCGACAGCACATGCACGCCGGCGGCCACGACCATCATGCCGGGCGCGATGCCCGAGGCGATGACGGCTTCATTGCCGTCGGCGGTGGCCACCTGCACCGGCTGCGAACGCACCGTCATGGTCGACTTGTCGAGCACCCACACCGCCGAGCCCTTGCCTTCCTGGCGCAGTGCGCTGGTCGGCAGCTTCATCACCGCGGTGCTGGCGTGCGCCAGGGCCTGCGGACGCGCGTAGACCGTGGCGCCCAGCGGCGGCGCGGTGGCCGCGTCGATGGCGACCTTGACCGAGTACGTGCGCGTGACCGCGTCGGCGCTCGCCGCCACCTCGCGCACCTGGCCCTGCAGCTCGCTGCCGCCCGACCAGCCGCGCACCGTGACCGGCGTGCCGGTCTTGATGAGCGTGGCGCGGTCTTCCGGCACCGCGAACACCACGTCGCGCGCGCCGTCCTGGGCGATGCGCACCACCGGCGTGCCGGCCTGCACGACCTGCCCGGGCTCGGCCTCGATGGCGGTGATGACGCCGGCCACATCGGCCACCAGCGTCGTGTAGGCGGCCTGGTTGCCCTGCGAGGCGAGCTGCGCCTGTGCCTGTTCGAGCTGGGCCTGCGCGGCCTTCCAGGTGGTTTCGCGGCGCTCGAGCTCGGCACCGCTGATGAAGTTCTGCTGGCGCAGTTCGGCATAGCGCTTCAGGTCTGCCGCGGCGAGGTCGCGATTGGTCAGCGCGGCGGCCTGCTGGGCGCGGGCGGCGTCGGCGGCCAGCTTGTAGTCCTGCGGATCGAGCTGGGCCAGCACCTGGCCGGCCTGCACGCGCTGGCCGAGTTCGGCCTGGCGCCGGGTGATCTTGCCCGCCACCCGAAAGCCCAGGCGCGATTCGACGCGCGCGCGCACCTCGGCCGAAAACTCGGGCTGGGCGTCGAAGTCGCTCGTGCCCACGGTCACGAACTTGACCGCGCGAACAGGCTCCTCGGCGACGGGTTTCGGCGAACAGCCGGCCAGGAAGATGGCGGGAAGCAGCAGCCAGGCGGCACTGCGGGCACGAGAAGAAAGGACGGCGGAGGCGGTCATGAGACACCCTAGGAAGAACGAACCGGGTCATTACTGACCCACTGGTTAGTAATCTAGGGTAAACGTTAAATACTGTCAATGACTCGCCGGTCACTACCGACCGATGGCGCACCGACAGCCCTCCTGCCGCCCGCTCCCGCTAGGTGCGCTGACCCATCTCCACCAGCCGGTTGTCGGGCAGCTCGAAGTAGTCCGACGCCCGGCCCGCGTTGCGCTGCAGCCAGCCGAACAAGGCGCGCCGAATCGGGTTCAGGCCCGGCAGGTTCTCCTCGCCCACCGAGGCGCGCGAGACGAAGTACGAGGTCTTCATCGAGTCGATGGCCAGCGTCTTCTGGTACGCCAGGATGCGGATGAACTCCGGCACGTCGGGCCGTTCCATGAACCCATGGCGCGCCGTGACCACCCAGATGCCCTCCATCAGCTGCTCGGCCTCGATGCGGTTGCGCGCGTCCACGCGCGGCGTGTCGCAGGGCAGCACGCGCAGCACGATCACCTGCTCGTGCAGCACCTGGTTATGCTTGAGGTTGTGCAGCAGCGCATGCGGCACCGCGGTGGCGTCGGGGTTCAGGAACACTGCCGTGCCGCTCACCCGGTGCGGCATGTGCAGCGCCAGCGATTCGATGAACGGGCGCAGCGGCAGGCTTTCGGCCGCGGCCGCCTCCAGCCCCAGCCGGCGGCCCTTGGCCCAGGTGGTGAAGAGCACCATCACCCCGGTGGCCACGGCCAGCGTGAGCCAGCCGCCTTCGGCGATCTTCAGGCTGTTGGCCACCACGAAGGTCAGGTCGACCACCGCGAAGGCGGCCACGCCGACCACCACGGCCACCCTGTTCCAGCGCCACAGGCCCCAGGCGACGATGCCGGCCAGCAGCGTGGTCGTCACCATCGTGATCGACACCGCGATGCCGTACGCCGCCGACAGCGCGCCCGAGCTGCGAAAACCCAGCACCAGCAGCAGCACGCCCACCATCAGCAGCCAGTTCACGGCCGGCACATAGATCTGTCCGATGGCCGTGCCCGAGGTCTGGATCACCCGCATGCGCGGCAGGTAGCCCATGCGCATGGCGTGCGCAGTGAGCGAGAAGGCGCCCGAAATCACCGCCTGCGAGGCGATCACCGTCGCCATGGCGGCCAGCACCACCATCGGCAGCACGCCCCACGACGGAAAGAGCCGGAAGAACGGGTTGTCGATGGCGGCGGGGTTGCCCAGCACCAGCGCGCCTTGGCCGAAGTAATTCAGCACCAGGCCTGGCAGCGCGATGAAGATCCACGCCTGGCGGATCGGCCGCGCACCGAAGTGCCCCATGTCGGCATACAGCGCCTCGCCGCCCGTGAAGGCCAGGAACACCGCGCCCAGCACCGCGAGCGATTGCGCGCGATGCTCGAACAGAAAGCGCACGGCATGGCGCGGGTCGAGCGCCGCCAGCACCTGCGGCTGCTGCAGCACTTGCCACAGCCCGGCCGCCGCCAGCACCAGGAACCACAGCAGCATGATCGGCCCGAACACCTTGCCGACCACGCCCGTGCCCTTCTTCTGCACCGCGAAAAGCGCAATCAATATAACCACGGTGATCGGCAGCACCGCGCGCTGCAGCACGGGCGCCTGCACTTCCAGGCCTTCCACCGCCGACAGCACCGAGATGGCCGGCGTGATCAGGCTGTCGCCGTAGAACATGGCAGCACCCACCAGCCCCAGCATGCCGATCACGTTCCACACCCAGGGCTTGGTCTTCGGGCCGGCCACCGCGCTGCGGGCCAGGGCCTGCAGCGCCAGGATGCCGCCTTCGCCGTCGTGGTCGGCGCGCAGCACGAACACCACGTACTTCAGCGTCACCACGAACATCAGCCCCCAGAAGATCAGCGACAGCAGCCCCAGCACCGAGTCGGGCGAGAACGGGATGCCGTGCTCCGGGTTCATCGTCTCCTTGAAGGCGTAGAGCGGCGAGGTGCCGATGTCGCCGAACACGACGCCGAGCGCCGCGATCATGAGCGTGGGACCCGCCGGATGCGCCTCGCCGTGCGCAGAAACCTGGGGCCCGGAAGCCGGAGCGGATGCTTTCATGAAGCGGAAGTTCAAAGTGGCGACGCTGCGAGCATAGTGCCGGGTCATGGCGCCGTGGCGGACAATCGTCGCGTGTCCGCCACTCCCCACCTTGCCGCCCCACCGGCGCACTACGAGAACTTTCCGGTCGCCTCGTGGCTGTGCCCACCGCACCTGCGAGCGCCCGTTGCCGCGATCTACCACTTTGCACGCACCGCCGACGACATCGCCGACGAAGGCAACGCCTCGCCCGGCGAACGCCTGGCCGAACTGCGCGCCTACCGCGAAGAACTCGCCGCCGCCGCGCAAGGCGAGGTGCTTGCCTCGTCGCGCTGGCCGCAGGTGTTCGGCCCGCTCGTGCACAGCATCGCCCGGCACGGCCTGCCCGAGGCGCTGCTCGCCGACCTGCTGAGCGCCTTCATGCAGGACATCGAGAAAACCCGCGACCGCGGCAGCTACGCCGACCGCGCCGAACTGCTCGACTACTGCCGCCGCTCCGCCAACCCCATCGGCCGGTTGCTGCTGCATCTGTATGGCGTGCACGACGCGCACGCGCTTGCGCAGAGCGACGCCATCTGCAGCGCGCTGCAGCTCATCAACTTCTGGCAGGACCCGAGCGTCGACCTGCCGCGCGGGCGCTTCTACTTTCCCCTGACCGACTGCGCCCGGCGCGGCCTGACACCCGAAAACTTCAAGGTATTTGCGCCGCTGACCCGCGTCGAACCTCCGCAGGAAGCTATTAATTTGATAGCAGTGGTGTCGCACTGGGCCCGCGAGCTCATGACCGAAGGCGCCCCCCTCGTGCACCGCCTGCCGGGCCGCATGGGGTGGGAGCTGCGCTTCGTCGTGCAGGGCGGCCTGCGCATCCTCGACAAGATCGAGGACCTGGGCTTCGACACCTTCTCGCAGCGCCCCACCATCGGCAAGCTCGATGCGCCCGTGCTGCTCTGGAACGCCCTGCGGATGCGGAGACAATGGCGGCCCATGAAAGCAGCGCCTCCCCGATGAATCCCGAGCAATACGTGCAAGACAAGGCCGCCGCTTCGGGCAGCAGTTTCTATTACGCCTTCCTGTTCCTTCCCAAGCCGCGGCGCGCCGCGATCACCGCGTTCTATGCCTTCTGCCGCGAGGTCGACGACGTGGTCGACGAGGTCACCGACCCCGGCGTGGCCGCCACCAAGCTCGCCTGGTGGCGCACCGAGGTCGCCCAGGCCTTCGCCGGCACGCCGCATCACCCGGTGATGCAGGCCCTGATGCCGCACGTCGCGGCCTACGGCATCGAGGCGCGGCAGCTGCACGAGGTGATCGACGGCTGCCAGATGGACCTGGACCAGACCCGCTACCTCGACTTTCCCGGCCTTGCGCGCTACTGCCACCTCGTGGCCGGCGTGGTGGGCGAAGTCGCGGCGCGCATCTTCGGCCAGACCGATCCGCAGACCACCGCCTACGCCCACAAGCTGGGCCTGGCGCTGCAGCTCACGAACATCCTGCGCGACGTGGGCGAAGACGCCCTTCGCGGCCGCATCTACCTGCCGGTGAACGAACTGCAGAAGTTCGACGTGAAGGCGCATGAAATCCTGAACCGCGTGCACTCCGAACGCTTCGTCGCGCTGATGAAGTTCCAGGCCGAGCGCGCCCACGCGGCCTACGACGAAGCGCTGTCGATGCTCCCGCTGGCCGACCGCCGCGCCCAGAAGCCGGGCCTGATGATGGCCAGCATCTACCGCACCCTGCTGCGCGAGATCGAGCATGACGACTTCCAGGTGCTGAACCAGCGCGTGAGCCTGACGCCGGTGCGCAAGTTGTGGCTGGCGTGGAAGGTTCAGGCGCTCGGGCGCATCTGAGCTTGAAAAAGACGACGGCCGTCATCGGCGCCGGCTGGGCCGGCCTCGCCTGCGCCGTCGAGGCCACGCGCCTGGGCCATGCCGTGACACTGTTCGAAGCCGCGCCGATGCCGGGCGGGCGCGCGCGCCGCGTCGACCACATGCACGGCATGGCGCTCGACAACGGCCAGCACATCCTCATCGGCGCGTACACCGCCACGCTCAAGCTGATGCGCGACGTCGGCGTCGATGTCGGCCAGGCGCTGCTGCGCCTGCCGCTCTCGCTGCGCTTTGCCGACGGCGGCGGGCTCAAGCTGCCTCGATTGCCCGCGCCGCTCGACCTGCTGGTGGGCATATTCACAGCGCGCGGCTGGACCTGGCGCGACAAGTCTTCGCTGCTGCGCACGGCAGTCCGCTGGCGGCTTGCCGGCTTCCGTTGCGCCGCGCACACCACGGTCGCCGACCTGTGCGCCGGTCTCACGCCGCGCGTGATGAAGGAGCTGATCGAGCCGCTGTGCTTGTCGGCGCTCAATACGCCCGTGGGGCAGTCGAGCGGCGAAGTGTTCCTGCGCGTGCTGAAAGACGCGCTCTTCAGCGGCAGCGGTGGCGCCGACCTGCTGTTGCCGCGTGCCGACCTGGGTGCCCTGCTGCCCGATGCGGCGATTCGATGGCTGACGGCGCATGGCGCGGCCGTGCGCATCGGTCACCGCGTGCGCGCGATCACGCCCGAAGCGGGCCTTTGGCGCGTTGACGAGGAAGTCTTCGACCAGGTCGTGCTGGCCTGCGCGCCGTGGGACGCCGGGCGGCTGGTCCGCGCTTCAGGCCTGCCGGCCGACGCATGGTGCGCCACCACCGAGGCCCTGCGCTTCGAAGCCATCGCCACGGTCTACGTGCGCGGGGCTTCGTCGCTCGCCGAACCCATGCTCGCGCTGCGCAGCAACCCGGCCACGGCGCCCGCGCAGTTCGCCTTCGACAAGGGCCAGCTCGGCGGCCTGCACGGCGTGCTCGCCATGGTCGTCAGCGCCAACGAAACATCGCGCGAATTGCTGGAAGAACAGGTGATCGCACAAGCCGCCGTGCAACTGGGCCAGGCCAACCTGCAGCTCGTGCAGACCGTCGTCGAGAAGCGCGCCACCTTCGCCTGCACGCCCGCGCTCGCCAGACCCCCTTCGACCATTGCGCCGGGCCTTCGAGCCTGCGGCGACTACATCGACGGCCCCTACCCCGCCACGCTCGAAGGCGCGGTGCTCAGCGGGCTGGCCGCCGCCAAGGCATCGACCCCATGACGAACGAACTGCGCTATCTGGATTTCGACTACAGCGAAGACACCGAGGGCCACGGCACCTTCGACGCGATGGCGTCGACCCCGCCACACAAGACGCCCGAGGTGCGGGCCGAGATCGCGCGGGTGCTGGCCTGGGCCGAGGCCACCTTCCCCGATGCGCGCGGCCCCCTCGAAGAAGGCGCGGTGTGGGATTACGACCTGCAGGAAACGCACGAAGACGAACCGCGCTTCGACACCCTCACCTTCTCGCTGGGCGGCACCGAAGATTTCTGCGCGGCATTGCGCGAGCAGTTCGCGCTCGACTGAAGACAGCGCTCAGGCCGTCTTGTTGCGCAGGCGCAGCAGGCTCAGCCCCAGCAGCACGAACGCACCGCCCGACACCTTGTTGAACAGCCGCGTGCGCCGCGGGTCTGACAGCTGCTTGCGCAGCAGGCGCGCCAGCAGCACATAGAACGCATGCGACAGCACCGAAGCCGCGGCGAAGGTGGCCGTCAGCACGGCGAACTGCATGGCGAGCGGCGCGTCCTGCGTCAGGAACTGCGGGAACAGCGCCGAGAAGAAAAGAATGCCCTTGGGGTTGGTCAGCGCCACCGTCAGGCCATGGCCGAACAGCCGCCAGCTCGAACGCGGCGAGCCTGCGGTGGGCGAGCCCTGCAGATCGGCGAAAACGCTGCCCTGGCTGCGCCACTGCTTGATGCCCAGGTAGATCAGGTAGGCCGCGCCGGCCAGCTTCAGCACCATGAAGGCATGGGCCGAGGTCGACAGCACCACACCCAGCCCGGCCATGGCGGCGGCGGACACCATGAACAACCCCATCGCGTTGCCCAGCGAACTGATCATGGCGCGGCGCGGGCCCACGGACATCGAATTCGAAACGGCAAGCAGCACCGCGGGGCCGGGCGTGAAGGCGACGAGCAAGGTCACGCCGCAGAAGAGGAGCCAGTTGGAGAAGTGCACTTGGGGTTTCCTGCGCGCCGCGGGGCCGCGACAGCTTGAAATGGGTGGGGCTGAAACTATAGTCAGGCCCGCGGATCGCCGCAGCCACCCCTCTCGATAACCCCCACGCCGAAACATCCCATGGTCACCTGCTACCTGCGCTACATCGTCGACGCCTACAAGCTCAAGGAATTCGAGCACTACGGCAAGCTGTGGATTCCACTGGTCGAGAAGTTCGGCGGCCAGCACCACGGCTACTTCCTGCCGTCGGAAGGCGTCAACAACGTCGCGCTGGCGATGTTCACCTTCCCGAGCCTGGCGGCCTACGAAAAGTACCGCGCCGACTCCATGCAGGACGCCGACTGCCAGGCCGCGTTCAAGTACGCGGAAGAAACCCGCTGCATCGTCAGCTACGAGCGCAGCTTCTTCCGCCCGGTCTTCAACTGAGGCTCAGGCGCCCAGCGCCACGCACAGCGCGTGCAGGTTGGGCACGATCAGCTGTGGCCGCGCGTCGTGCGTCCACGGCCGCTTGTCGCGCACCAGCCATGCGGTCTGCATGCCGGCGTTGAGCGCGCCGACCACGTCGAGCTCCGCGTCGTCGCCCACGTGCAGCACGTCCTTGGGCAGCAGGCCGACCGAGGCCGCCGCCGCACGGAAGATCGGCGCATGCGGCTTGCCGCTGCCGAACGCCCGCGCATTGAAGGCGGTGCGAAACCACCGGCCCACGCCGGTCTTGTGGATGTCGGCATTGCCGTTGGACACCGCCACCAGCGGATAGCGCTCGCTGAGCCACTTCAGCGCCGGCAGCGCGTCGTCGTACAGGGTCACGCGCTGGCGCTCCGCGAAGAAGGCGTCGAAGGCCGGGTCGGCCAGCGCCGGGTCTTCGCCCGCGCGACGCAGTGCGGTGCGTATCGATTCGCGGCGCAGCGCGCTCAGGTCGTGCGCCAGGTCGGAGCGCTCCTTGGCGGTGGCCTCGCGCAGTTCGCGCAGGATGCCGGGGGTCAGCAGCAGCGAAGCGGTCTTGGGTGCTTCGCGCAGCAGCCACGCTTGCAGCACGCCTTCGGCGCGTTCGATGGTCGGCCAGATCGGCCAGAGGGTGTCGTCGAGGTCCAGCGAGATCGCGCTGATGCGTTTCACATCGAGGGGCACAAAGCCCGACGGTGCAGAGGGAGCGGAGGTCATGCCAGAGAATATCGCATGCCTTCAATCAACGAGACCGCTCCGTCGAGCAACCCGCGCACCGCCGTGCTCTGGTGCAACCTGGGTTCGCCCGACGCCCCCACCGCCGCCGCCGTGCGCCCCTACCTGGCGGACTTTCTGGGCGACCCGCGCGTGGTCGAGATTCCCAGGGCCATCTGGGCGCTGATATTGCACGGCATCATCCTGCGCGTGCGGCCGGCCAAGTCGGCCGCCAAGTACGCCAGCATCTGGACGCCCGAAGGCTCGCCGCTCAAGGTGTTCACGCAGAAGCAGGCCACGCTGCTGGCGGGCTGGCTCGGCGAACGCGGCCACCGCGTGGCGGTGCGCGACGCCATGCGCTACGCCAACCCGTCGATCGCCTCGCGGCTGGACGCACTGCAGGCCGAAGGCGTCACCCGCGTGCTGGTGCTGCAGGCCTACCCGCAGTATTCGGCCACCACCACGGCCAGCGTGATCGACGCGGTGAACGACTGGACCCGCAAGCAGCGCCGCCTGCCCGAGTTCCGCTTCGTCAACGAATTCCACGACGACCCCGGCTACATCGACGCGCTGGCCCAGGGCATCGAGCGGCATTGGAAGACCGAAGGCCGCGGCGAGGTGCTGCTGATGAGCTTCCACGGCATTCCTGCGCGCAACATCGCGCTGGGCGACCCGTACCAGTCGCAGTGCCTGGAAACCGCGCGCCTGCTGGTGGCGCGGCTGGGTCTTTCGCCGGCGCAGTACCGCGTGACCTTCCAGTCGCGCTTCGGCCGCGCCAAGTGGCTGGAGCCCTACACCGAGCCCACGCTGCGCGAACTCGGCGCTTCGGGCGTGAAGCGCGTCGACGTGGTGTGCCCCGGCTTTCCGGCCGACTGCCTCGAGACGCTGGAAGAAATTGCCATGGAAGGCCGCGAGGCCTTCATGCACGCCGGCGGCCAGGCCTTCAGCTACATCCCCTGCCTCAACGACAGTCCGGCATGGATCACCGCGCTGGCCAACATCGCCGAACGCAACCTCGCGGGCTGGCCCACACAGGCAGTGCAGCGATAGATAGCCTGCGCGTTCAGCCCGCCGCCTTGCGCGCCAGCAGCGCCTCGATCGCGGCCTCCATCTCGGCGTACTCCCCTTCGCCGAAGTGCTGCCGCATCACCTGCCCCTTGCCGTCGACCAGGTAGAAGGCCGGCCAGTACTGGTTGTCGTAGGCCTTCCAGGTGACGAAGCCGTTGTCCTGCGCCACCGGGTAGCGGATGTGGAAGCGCTCGATGGCGTCCTGCACATTGCGCGTGAGTTTCTCGTAGGCGAACTCGGGCGAATGCACGCCCACCACGGTGAAGCCCCGGTCCTTGTACGTCTCGTACCAGCGCACCACGTGCGGCAGCGTGCGAATGCAGTTGATGCACGAGTAGGTCCAGAAATCGACCAGCACCACCTGCCCTGCCAGGCCCTTCAGCGTGAGCGGCTCCGAGTTGAGCCACTTGTCGATGCCCGCGAATTCGGGGGCCTTGCCGTAGTCCCGCAGGCCCGGCGACGCGGCGAATGCACTGCGCACCGGCCAGCCGCCGCCCGCCGCCGCCACGAGTGCGGACGACCCGGCGGCGAGCCCCGAGAACGCCCTTCTGGACAACATCTTCATGATCGCAACCCCGTTCGTGTCAGACCGACAGCGGTCAGGGGCGATTGTTGGCGGCGCACGCCGGGCGTGCGCATGTGTCACGGCAATTTGAAATCTGTCACGGCGCCGTGAAGGCGCGCGCGCTTCAGAACTTGCCCAGGTAGTCCAGCTTGCCGATCGGCATGCCCTTGTGGCGCAGCACGTCGTAGGCCGTCGTCACATGGAAGAAGAAGTTCGGCAGCGCGAACTGCAGCAGGTAGCGTTGCGCGGTGAAATGCGCCTCGCCACCGCCGGCCTTGATGACCACGTCATGTTCTTCCTGGCCGTCGACCTGCGCGCGCTCCACGGACGCCAGGAAGGCTTGCGTCTTCGCGATGCGCGCCAGCAGGTCGTCCCAGGTTTTTTCCTCGTCGGGGAAGCTCGGCGCGGTGATGCCGGCGATGCGGGCCACGCCGAGCTTGGAGGCGTCGCTCGCACGCTGGACCTGGCCGGCCAGCGTGAGCATGTCGGGTGCCAGGCGGGCCTCGACCAGCGTGGCCGGGTCGATGCCATGGGCCTTGGCGTGCGCCAGGCTCTTGTCGAGCAGGTGGGTGAGTTGTCCGAGTCCGCGGGTGAAGACGGGCACGGACAGGTCGTACATCGAGAGTGCCATGGTGGTCGAGGCCTTGTGGTTGTGATCGGCGGCGATTGTGCTGCCGCCGCGCCTCAGGCGCCCGCCGCGCGGATAAACCCTTCGACCGGCAAGAGTTGCTCCGGCACGTTCAGCGCGGGCGCGTGGCCGCAGGCAGGCACTTCGATCACCTCCAGCCTGCCCGCGGCGCCGGGGCCGCGCAGGCGCATCCGTTCGAGCACCTCGGGCAGCACCAGGTCGGACTCGGCCCCGCGCAGGCACAGCACCGGCACCTCGATGGTGTCGTAGTGCGGCCAGATCAGGTAGTCGTTGTCGTGCGCGCTGAACTGGCGGACCATGGCCGGGTCGTAGTGCGGCGTGACGCGGCCGTCGGGCAGGCGGCGCGTGGAGCTTTCGGTCAGGCGGCGCCATTGCGCATCGCTCAGCCAGCCGTAGGGCTTGTAGACCGTGCGGAAGAACGCCTCCAGCTCGGCCACCGTGTCGAACGCGGGCGGCTGGCCTGCATAGGCGCGGATGCGCTCGATGGCGGCCTGCGCGAGTTCGGGCGCGTTGTCGTTGAGCACCAGGCTCGCGATGCGCGACTTCATGCGCGGCTCGAACAGGCCCGAGGCGCAGACGGTGCCGATGGCGCCGCCCATCGAGGTGCCGACCCAGTGCACGCGCTCCAGCTGCAGTTCGTCGCACAGCGCGTTAGCGATGCGCGCGTAGAACGCGAGCGTGTATTCCTCGTCAGGCAGCGGGCTCCACTGGCTGAGCCCCCGCCCGAGGGTGTCGGGGCAGATCACGCGAAAGCCGCGCGCGGCGAAGTGCTGCGCCAGCTCGTCCATGTCGCGCCCGGTGCGCGCCAGGCCGTGCCAGGCGATGACCACCGGAGCATCGGCAGCGCCCCATTCGAGCCAATGGATCTCGCGGCCCGCCAGCTGCGCATAGTGCGAAGTCGGCAAATTGGGAATGAGGTGGTCGCTCATCGCGCAGCCCTTGCTCGGAGTTTGCCGACGATGCCGGTGGGAAAGTAGTAAACGGAAAGCACGAACAGCACGCCCAGCCACAGCAGCCAGCGGTCGGGCGACAGCAGCGCGGCCAGCCATGGCAGGCCGCTCGCGGCCTCGCTGCCCACGCGCAGCAGATCCTGCAGGTAGCTCTGCGCAATGACGAACAGCACCGCGCCGATGGCCGCGCCGTAGATGGTGCCCATGCCGCCGATCACCACGATGAGCAGCACGTCGATCATGATCTCGAAGCTCAGCGAGGTGTCGGGGCCGTTGTAGCGCAGCCAGATGGCCAGCATGGCGCCGGCCAGCGTGGCGAACAGCGCGGACAGCACGGCCGCCGTGGTGCGGTACACCACCACGCGGTAGCCGATGGCCTCGGCGCGGAACTCGTTCTCGCGGATGGCCTGCAGCACCCGCCCGAACGGCGAGTTCACGATGCGCAGCAGCGCGAGCACCAGCACCACCGCCGCCACGAACAGCAGGTAGTAGCACAGCAGCCGGCCGTCGAGCGACACGCCCAGGAACGGGTCTTGCGAGAACTCGAAGCTCGGCGAGATCAGCTCGGGCATCTTGAAGGTCAGGCCGTCTTCGCCGCCGGTGAAGTCCGACAGCTGCGAGGCCAGCGTCTGGAAGGCCGAGGCCACGGCCAGCGTGATCATCGCGAAGAAGATCGCGCGCACCCGCAGCGAGAACAGCCCGATGGCGAACGACAGCACCAGCGAGACCGCCAGCGACGCGCCCAGCCCCACCAGCACCGCGCCCCAGTTGGGCCCCAGCCGCGAGGCCGAGATGGCAATGCCGTACGCGCCGATGCCGAAGAACATCGTGTGCGCGAAGCTCACGATGCCGGTGTAGCCCAGCAGCAGGTCGAAGCTGGCCACCAGCACCACGAACACCAGGATCTTGGCCGCGACGCTGAGCGCCTTCACGCCCGGGAAGATGAACGGCGCGAACGCCAGCGCGATGAACAGCACCACCAGCAGCAGCGCCAGCAGGCGGCTGCGCGGCATGTCGTTGGAGAGAAGTCGTTTCAGGAACATGACGGCTTTCTCCTCAACGGTTGGCCACGGGGTACACGCCCTGCGGGCGCCACAGCAGCACGGCCACCATGAGGAAGATGCTCGCGAACTGCGTGACCGTCGGCAGCAGGAAGCCGATGTAGTTGGTCATCAGCCCCACCAGCAGCGCGCCGATGAGCGCCCCGCCCGTCGAGCCCAGCCCGCCGATGATGATGACGATGAAGATCAGCACGTTGACCTGCGCGCCCATCTGCGGCACCAGGTTCTGCTGGAACAGCCCCCACATCACGCCGCCCAGGCCGGCCAGCGCGCTGCCCACCACGAACACGCCGACGAAGAGGCGCCCGATGCGGTAGCCCAGCGACTCGACCATCTCGCGGTCCTGCACGCCGGCGCGAATGAGCAGGCCGATCTTGGTGCGGCCCAGCGTCCAGGCGAGCACGCCGAACACCACCACACCCACGGCCACCGCAAGCAGGCGGTACTTGCTGATGGCCGCGTCGCCGATGAGCAACGAGCCGCGCAGCGCTTCGGGCAGCGGCAGCGGAACCTGCGCCGGGCCCCAGATCACCTTGATGAGCTCCTCGCCGATGATCATGCCGCCCATGGTGATGAGGATCTGCTTCAGATGCTGGCCGTACACGGGCCGCACGATGAAGCGCTCGAACGCGAGGCCGACCGCACCGGCCACGAGCATCGCGACCAGCATGGCCGGGAACACCGCCACCAGGTTGCGCCACAGCTCGCCCGAGCCCGTCCAGTCGCCCATCAGGCCGAGCACGCTGCTCGCCACGAAGGCGCCGAGCGCAATGAACACGCCATGGCCGAAGTTCAGCACGTCCATCAGCCCGAACACCAGCGTGAGACCCGAGGCGATGATGAAGATGATCATGCCCATCGCCAGGCCCGCGACCGTGAGCGTGAGCCAGGTGGAGAAGGAGCCGGTGAGCGGCAGCGCGACCAGTGCGAGCACCGGGGCGAGCAGCAGGGGCTTCCAGTCGAAGTCGATCTTGGTCATGCGCGCGCTCCCTCTTGCTCTTGCTCCTTCCCCCTCTGGGGGAAGGCTGGGATGGGGGCTGACGGCGCTGGCAAGGCCGCACTGCATCGAAGGCCGCGAGCCCCCACCCCAACCCTCCCCCAGAGGGGGAGGGAGACATACGTCGAATACTTCATAGAGCCAGTCCAAGCAGCGATTGCTGCAATTGCGCATCCGCGGAAAACGCCGCCATCGAGCCGGCATGCACCACCCGCCCGTTGTCCATCACCGCGACGGTGTCGCCCAGGCGCTGGGCGAAATTGATGTTCTGCTCGACCAGCAGGATGGTCACGCCGCTGCGCTTAAGCTCGGCGAAGGCATCGATCATGTTGTTGATCATCACGGGCGCCAGCCCCTTGCTGGGCTCGTCGATGATGAGCAGCTCGCGCGGCTCCACGATGGCGCGCGACACGGCCAGCATCTGCTTCTGCCCGCCCGAGAGCTTGCCCGCCGGGTGGTTCCAGAACTTCTCGACCGCGGGGAAGAGCTTGAAGATCCACTTCAGGCGCGTGTCGTCGATCTGCTGCGCGTTCTTGGCGCCGCGCGCGGCGAGCAGCATGTTCTCCTTCACCGTGAGGTCGGAGAAGATGCCCATGTTCTCGGGCACGTAGGCGATGCCCAGGCCGGCGATCTGCGGCGTGTGCTGCGTCGTGATTTCTTTGTCGCCGAAGCGCACCCTGCCCTGCGACGCATGCCACAGGCCCATGATGGTTCGCAGCGTGGTCGTCTTGCCCGCGCCGTTGCGCCCCAGCAGCATGGTGAGCTGGCCGCGCGGCACGGCGAGGTCGACGCCGTGGAGGATGTGGTACGCCCCGATGTGCGTGTGCACGCCTTCGAGGGTCAGCAGGTTGTCGGTGCTCATAGGTCTTGCTCCTTCCCCTTCCGGGGGAAGGCTGGGATGGGGGCGAGCGGCGCTTGAAAGGCTGCTGCGAGGTGAAGGCCGCGAGCCCCCACCCCTGCCCTCCCCCGGAGGGGGAGGGAGAAATTCGAATTCATCGGGACCGTGTTCATGCCGCGGCCTCCTTCGCAATGCCCAGGTAGGCCTCCTGCACCACCGGCGAGGCAATCACCTCCGCCGGTTCGCCGTCGGCCACCAGCGTGCCGTTGTGCAGCACGATGATGCGGTCGGCCAGCTCGCGCACCACGTCCATCTTGTGCTCGACCAGCAGGATGGTCTTGGTCTTGTCCTGCTTGAGCTTGCGGATCAAATCGAGGATGACCGGCGCCTCGGCCGCGTTCATGCCGGCCGTGGGTTCGTCGAACATGAACACCTTGGGCTCCAGCGCCATCAGCAGCGCCACCTCCAGCTTGCGCTGGTCGCCGTGCGGCAGGCTGGCCACGGTGGCGTGCTCGCGCGACTTCAGCGCCACGTCGGCCAGGATCTGGTCGGCGCGCTCGGTCAGCGCCCTGTGGTCGCTCCAGATGCTCCACAGGTTCAGGCCGCGCCGGTGCGCACCCTCGCGCGTGGCTTGCACCGCCAGGCGCACGTTCTCCAGCACCGTGAGGTTGGGGAACAGGTTGGTCAGCTGAAAGGCCCGCCCCAGGCCCGCGTGCGTGCGCGCGGACGGCGACAGGCCCGACAGCAGTTGCCCGTCGAGCGTCACCGTGCCGGCGCTCGCCTTGAGCTGGCCCGAGATCAGGTTGAAGTAGGTGGTCTTGCCCGCCCCGTTGGGGCCGACGATGGCCGTCAGCGTGCCCGGCGCGAAGGCGCAGCTCACGTTGTTGACGGCCACGTGCCCACCGAAGCGGATGGTCAGTTCTCGGGTCTCAAGCATCGTTGGTCATTGCAAATCAAAAAGTCGGAAAAGTGCGAATGAGCGGCCTCAACAGCTGCCGATCACGTAGTAGCCGGGGCCGGTCTGCTTCAGCGTGGTGGTGGCATAGATGTTCCACAGCCCCATCGACTGGTTCGAGCCGTAGGCATAGGTCAGCCCGTACAGCGCGTAGGCACGCCCGGCGATGGTGTGCGTGTAGTTGCTCGCGGTGTAGCAGGTGCCGCCACCACCACCGCTGCCTGCGGTGGTCGCGCCCGTGGCCGCGCTCGACATCGCGCCTTCCACGTTGCTCGCGTTAAGCGCCGCCACGGTCCAGCTGTAGCTGGTCGACGCGGCCAGGCCGGTGTCGGTGTAGCTGGTGGCGGCGACCGGCGCGGCGTTGACCTTGCTGCCGCCGCGGTACACGTTGTAGCCGCTGGCACCGGCCACGCCGGCCCAGCCGATCACCATGCTGCTGGCGGTCGCGCCCGAGGTGCCCACGCCCACCGGCGCCGGCAGGCCGCTGCCGCCGGCCGAGCCGGTGACGCGGTCGATCATGGCCTTCATCGCCGCCATCTGCGGGCCCGACTTCTTCGCGTAGTTGGCGCTGTCGTAGCCCCACCAGTCCCAGCAGCTGTTGGTGGCCGCGGTGCTGGTCTGCGGGTACAGCAGCACGATGTTGTTGGTGTCGGCCCAGCGGTTGTAGCCGGTCTTCTTCACGTACTGGTCGCTCACGTCGCTGTAGTTCTGCTTGCAGCCGTGCAGCACCAGGTGCACGCGGCACGACGTGGTGGTGCAAGCCTGTGGCACGTAGAGCCAGCCGGTGGCGGCCATGCCGTGGCCGGTGATGAATTCCGACTGGTTGAACTCGGTGAAGGTGCCGCCCAGCGCGCCGTTGTTGCGCGGATTCAGCGGCCCGTACAGCTGCGTGAGGATCTCGCCCGCGAGGTCGAAGCCGCAGTTGTTGATGTAGGGCGCGGCGGTGGTGCTGCAGGCGCCGCCGTAGTCGTCGGTGACCATCGCGTGGCCGGCGCCGACGTTGTTCCTGTAGACGACGTTGGCCGCGGGCACGAAGCTCTGGTAGTAGGTCTTCAGGTCGTCCATCACCGGCTGCTTCACGGTGTTGTCCGACGTGCCCGAGAACAGGTACACCTTGGAGCCGCTCAGGTTCGACACCGGATCGACGGTGCCGCTGGCAGCCCAGCTGTTGGTGGTGCTCACGAGCGAGGACACCGGGATGCTGGTGCCGTGCGTCATGCAGCGACCCGTGGCGTTGAGCACCGAGCCCTCGGCGCAGTAGTACGGGCCGCCGGCCACCACGCCGGCGCCGCGCTTGAAGGTGGCCGAATAGGCCACGTGCAGCTGCACCGACATGAAGCCGCCGGCCGACAGGCCCGACACGCTCACCTCCGCCGGGTTGGCGCCCAGCGCCGGCAGCGGCACCGCCGCCGTCGCGGCATGCGCCGCCATTGCCATGGCCGCGGCTGCGGCCATCCCCTTCCAGTTGAATCTCATCGCTGGCATCGCTGTCTCCTGTTTTTAGGTGTGTCGAACGCTTGCTTGCTGACGAATCGGCCGTGGAAACGCGCCCTGCGCGAACGCTGGCGCTTCGCCCGGCGGCCATCCGGGGCGAAATGGGGGGCGGCGCTTAGGGGATCGCTGAACTTTCAAAAACACCGCGGAGCCGGCTTTGCCGGGCCGCAGGTGCGCGCAGCCTGGGGGCGAGCCTTACCTTTTGTTCTTGATGGGGATGTCCATCTCTTCGGGCTTGATCTCATGCACCAGCTCCGGCACGCCCCACGCGAACGCCGGGTCGACCTTGATCTTGAAGTGGTACATCGACTGCATCGCCTGGTGGTCTTCCTTGCGGAAGGTCATCTTGCCCTTGGGCGTGTCGAAGCTCATGCCTTCCATGGTGCTGATGAGCTTGTTGGTGTTGGTGTCGCCGTTGGTCTTCTTCAGCGCCGTCACCACCGCCATCGCGGCCGAGAAACCGCCGGCCGTGAAGAAGTCCGGCGGCGACTTGAATTCCTTGTAATGCGCCGACACCATGGCGTCGTTCACCGGGTTCTTCGGCAGGCCGAAGTAGTAGTACGCCGCGCCTTCCATGCCCGGCAGGCTCTTGTAGGCCGCCATGGCCGGCAGGATGTTGCCGCCGGTGGCGATCTCGATGCCGTAGCGCTTCAGGTCGAGGTCGACGATCTTGAACGGGTTGCCAGCGCCGGCCCACACGATCCAGATGATCTTGCGGCCCGGCTGGTCCTTCAGCTTGTCGATCAGGCGCTGCGCGCCGGCGGTGAAGTCGGTGGTGGCGGGCGGCAGGTATTCCTCATGGACCAGCTTGGCCTTCTTCAGCGCGGAGCCGAAGGCCTTCACGCCGTCGCGGCCGAAGGCGTTGTCCTGTGCCAGCGTGGCGACGGTGACGCCGGCCTTGTCGACGGCCACCGCGTTGGAGATGGCGTCCTGGCTCGAATTGCGGCCGGTGCGGAAGATGTACTTGTTCCACTTGTCGCCGGTGATCGAGTCGGCCACGGCGGGCTCGACCAGCAGGATCTTCTTGTACTCCTCGGCCACCGGCAGCATGGCCAGCGCCACGCCCGAGGCGGTCGGGCCGACGGCCAGCGCGGCCTTGTCGTCCGAGTAGGCGGCGGCCAGCAGCGACTTGCCGAGGTCGGGCTTGCCCTGGTCGTCCTTCTCGATGACGACGATCTTCTTGCCGTTGATGGCCATGGTGCCGCCGGTGGCGTAGTCCAGTCCCATCATGAAACCGGTCTGGGTCTGCTTGCCGTAGGCCTCCAGCGCGCCGGTCTTGCTGTAGATGTGGGCGATGCGAATTTCGTTGGATTGGGCCCAGGCGGGCGCGGCGGCTGCGCAGGCGGCGAGTGCGGCCAGGGCGACGAGGTGGCGACGGTTCATTCTTTGTCTCCTGATTAAGGTGACTGAATATTGCACACTTCGTGCCACGCGCTAAGCCATTGATAACAAACGTTTCTCCATTCGAGAAACGGCGGGTTCGACTGGAATCAGAACACTTGGAGTGTCTGAATTTCAGTCAACTGTCTTTTTATCAGTCAGGGTTTTCGCGGAGACCTGGCGCTCGGCGATCCATTGCTTGAACTGCCGCTCGGCCTGCATGCGGAATTCGTTACGCGCGTGGTTGCAGGCGGCGTGGGCCAGGCGGCGGTGTTTTGGCGACCGCACGCCGCCGAAAGTCGAGTCGACGAGGTGCTCGATGGTGGCGGATTCAGGTCGGCCGAACGGCTCGCTGAAGTCCATCGGAAGGCCGCACCAGTGGCAATTGGGGCCGAAGGTGGAACGCAGGGCTTGCACGCTCACAGGCTTGCGTACTCCAGGATCTCCTGGCCCATCAGGTTGCAGTCCTTGCCCGACACGTAATAGATGAGCCGCATGCGGTAGTTGCCCTTGTAGATCGAACCCCACACCTCCAGCACCTTGAACTGCTGCTGCTTGTTGGCGGGGTTGCGGATCGGCGGCATTTCCTTGACGGCGGGGTCGATCTGGATGCGGTCGTCCTCGCCGAAGTGGAAGGTCAGCAGCTTCTTGGCGCGAGAAACGGCTTCACTCGCGCACTGGGGCGCGGGCGCCGCGCTGGCGAAGCTGGCTGTTGCGCATGCCGCAGCGAGCACAAGGGAACGGATCGATGTCTTCATGAATGCAGAACAGAAGGATGGCCGGAGGAAGCCAGATTGTCGGGCGTCATGTGGGCGTGTCGATGTCGTCCCAGTCGTGGTCTTCGAAGCGAACCAGCCAGTTCAGCGCGCGATGCCGCTCCAGCACGACGCCAGCGTCGACGCCCGCAGGAGGCGCATCTTCCTTGAGACGCGCCTGGCGCACGAGCCAGTGCAGCCTGTAGTGCAGGTCCAGCGCATCGAGCAACTCGCCGTCCGGGCGCACCTTCGCGGCCCGCATCACGCCGTCCACGTCACCGGCATTCAGCATCAGGCGCGTGGCCAGCGGCACGTCGCAGATTGCCCCGGGAAACGGCAGTGCATCGACAAGGCCCAAGGCCCACTCGAGCACGAAGAGGCACTCGAAGCGCCAGCCGAACTGCGCCACCGTCGACTCGCCGGGCGCGTCGTCGGAAAGAAAGGCCTGCTCGTCGGGCGACAGGTGCGCCTGCGCGGACGGCAGCCACCTGAACAGGTCGTCCATGGCAGCGTCTCGCCGCTCGCGACCGACTCGGCGCGGGCCGATACGGCCAGCAGCGCGAACGCCCTGCCCGCCAGCTCCTGCGGCGTGCGCAGGCGCAACTCGGGCTCCGAAACAAGAGGCGGCAGGTGCTGCGGCACCGGCATGCCGCGCGATGCGAGCAGCGCCTCGGATCGCGCCTTTCGCTGCCATGCCTCGGCGGGATAGGGAATCGCGGCCTCCTGGTCGGGCTCCTCGCCCGCGGCTGAGAGCAACACCCGGCCGTTGGGGTCGCGGATGCCGCCGTCGGGCAGGAACACGATGGCGTTCGCGCGCTCCGCCCATGCAGAAAACGCGTCGAGCTGCGACTCGCCGATGGAGAAACTCAGGTGCTGGCGTACCCGCTGGATGTGTCGCATGACGTGATAGCGGTTGCGCGACATCTCGCCGTTGCCCCTGCTCAGCACATAGCCCACGAAGCCCGAAAGATGCGCCGCGAGCGCCGGATCGGAAAGATCGCGGCGCGCATGCAGCGTGTGCGGAAACTCGAGCGCCGGCACGGCGGCGCGCGTGCAGTAGGCATTGATCAGCACGCCCTCGCCCTCCCCCGCGTCAGGCAATGCCGTGGATGCGGCCGGTGCGGCGCCCGAGCCGGCCAGCGCCTTCAGTCGTGTCAGCAAACCCTTCATGGAAATCCTCTCCCTGTCGATCAAGATCCGGCCGCCATCGGCCACCGCCAATTACTGGTTCGTCATGCGCTCGTACAGCGTCGCCCGCGAAATCCCGAGCAGCCGCGCCGTCGCCAGCTTGTTGCCCCCGGTCGATGCCAGTGCCACCGCGATCGCTTTGCGCTCCAGCTCGACCACCTGCTGCGCGAGCGGGCGCAGCAGCGCGGCTTCTTCGTCGGCGTCGTGCGCGTTCTGCAATACGGCGGGCAGCTCGATCTGCTCCAGCCCGGCTTCGCGCAGGATGCGCTCCAGCTGCACGGCGTCGATGCGCTGCGAGTCGCTGCGCATGGTCACCTGCTCCAGCACGTTGCGCAGCTCGCGGATGTTGCCGCGCCAGTGCTGGCCGGCGAGCAAGGCGAGCGCGTCGGGCGTGAGTTCGGGCGGGGCCTCGCCGCTGCGCAGCGCCATGTCTTCGCCCAGCGCCTCGACCAGCGCGGGAATGTCGGCACGCCGGTCGCGCAGCGGCGGCACGCGCAGCGGCAGCACGTTGAGCCGGTAGTACAGGTCTTCGCGGAACTGGCCGCGCCGCACCAGCTCGGGCAGGTCGCGCGAGGTGGCGGCGATCACGCGCGCGTCGAAGGGCACGAGCTTGTTGGAGCCCAGCGGCTCGATCTCGCCCTCCTGCAGCGCGCGCAGCAGCTTGGCCTGCAGGCCCAGCGGCATGTCGCCGATTTCGTCGAGGAACAGGCTGCCGCCGTCGGCCAGCTTGAACTTGCCCTCGCGCCCCCTGCGGTCGGCGCCGGTGAAGGCGCCGGGCGCGAAGCCGAAGAACTCGGCCTCCAGCAGGGTGTCGGGCACGGCCGCGATGTTGACGCTGACGAACAGGCCCTTGGCCCGCGCCGAAGACGCATGAATGGCGTGGGCAAGCAGCTCCTTGCCGGTGCCGGTCTCGCCCAGCAACAGCACCGGGCTGGTCGATTGCGCGGCGCGGCGCGCATGGCGCTTCACCTCGACCGCCGCGGGACTGCTGCCGATGAAGCTCGCAAAGGTGTACTTGGAACGGCGCTGGCCGTCGGCGGCATGCTGGTAGAGCGGGTTGTTGCGCTGGCTCGCCAGCTCGCGCCGCGCGTCGTCCAGGTCGCGCTGCAGCAGCGCGAACTTGCTGATGAGCGGCTGCAGCGTGGTCTCGGGCTGATCGAACAGCACGATGCCGATGGCGCCGATGACGTCGCCCGCTCCGCCCTGGGGACCGTCGCTTTCCGCGCGCAGCGGTATGCGGCTGACCACGAAGGTGCCGGCCTTGTTGGTGAGCAGGTCGACCAGTATCGGCTCGCCGGTTTCGAGCACGCGCCGCATCTGCGTGTTGGGAATCACGTCCTCGACCATGTGGCCCTGGAACTGGTCGATGGACGAAAAACCCAGCGCCGGCAGGAAGCGCCGGTAGCCCTCGTTGACCCACACGATGCGCCCGCTGCTGTCGACCAGGAACATGCCCTGGCTGATGCTGGAGAACAAATGGAACATCGAGCGCGCTGCGAGCGCGAGGATGCCTTCTGCGTCGAGGGGCAAGGCGGGCGGAGCGGTGGGAGCGGCTGGCATGGCGGGCATCGTAGCGCTCCGGCGCGGCTTCTCCTGCCCTCCTACTGCGCCGGCCCCCGCGCTCATGACAAACTCCGGCCGCCCCCTTTGACCTTCAGGCCTCGCGGCCACGACCTCATGAGCACATCCGAGATTTTCCTGATCGCCATGCTGATCATCTTCACCGCGCCCTACCTCGTGTGGCGGCTCGGGCGCACCGAGTACTTCGCGCCGCTCGTGGTGGTGCAGATCGTCACGGGCATCGTGCTGGGGCCGGGGGTGCTGGGCGCGGTGTTCCCCGAGTACTACAAGTTCGTCTTCAACGCGCCGGTGATCCAGTCGCTCAACGCCATCGCGCAGTGGGCCGTGATGCTGTTCGTGTGGATCGCCGGCATCGAGCTCGACCTGCGCAAGGCCTGGGAACACCGGCGCGAAAGCGGCGTGACCGCCGGCCTGGCACTCGGCGTGCCGCTGCTCTTCGGCAGCGTGGCCGCGCTGGGCATGCTGGCGTTTCCCGGCTGGATGGGCGCAAAGGCGCAGACCTGGCAGTTCGTGCTGGGCATCGGCATGTCGTGCGCGGTGACGGCGCTGCCCATCCTCATCCTGTTCATGGAGAAGCTGCAGATCCTGCGCCAGCCCATCGGCCAGCGGATATTGCGCTACGCGAGCCTGGACGACATCGCGATCTGGGGCGTGCTGGCGCTGATCCTGATGGACTGGGAGCGCGTGGGCAGGCAGCTCGCGTTCCTGGTGCTGTTCGCTGTCGCGAGCGCGGGCTTTCGCTGGCTGATGGTGCGTGTGCCGGAGCGCGACCGCTGGTACCTGGGCCTGGTGTGGCTGGCGGCCTGCGGGCTGGGCGCCGACTGGTGCGGGCTGCACTACATGGTGGGCGCCTTCATCGCAGGCGCGGTGATGGACGCCGACTGGTTCGACCAGAAACACCTCGACGGCCTGCGCCACAACGTGCTGCTGGTGGTGATGCCGGTGTTCTTCCTGAGCACGGGGCTGCGCACCAACTGGCAAGTGGGCGGCGCGGCGGTGTTCGTGGCGGCGGGCGTGCTGCTGGTGGCGTCGGTGAGCGGCAAGCTCATCGGCACGCTGCTGGCCGGACGCATCCTGCGCTGGCAGCCGGGCGAAGGCGCGCTGATCGGCTGGCTGCTGCAGACCAAGGCGCTGATCATGATCATCTTTGCCAACGTGCTGCTGGACAAGGCGCTCATCACCAACGAGGCGTTCACGGCCCTGCTGCTGATGGCGGTGGCGAGCACCATGCTCACGGTGCCGGTTGTTGCGCCCCGGCTGCAGCGGATGAAAGAGATTGTTTTTCGCACCAGGTAGCCACAGGCGGCGGCCGCGGACCCGGGCCTTCAGCAAGCCTTAAGTAAATCAATCGTTTGATTTCATGCGTGGTTTAATGCCACGCATGAACGCGAGCGAACCCCTCCCACCCGGCCCCCAGGCCCCGCGCCGCGCACCGCGCGCCGACGGGGCCGAGGCACGCCACCGCTTGCTGCACACGGCGCTGCGGCTGTTCGCGCAGAAGGGCTTCGCCAAGACGTCGACCCGCGAGATTGCGCGCGAGGCCGAGGTCAACATCTCGGCCATCAGCTACTACTTCGGCGACAAGGAGGGGCTGTACGCCGCCACCTTCAGCGAGCCGATGGGCGGCGACGCCAACGACCTGGTGGCCGCCTGCAAGGTGCCGGGCCGGTCGCTCGAAGACACGCTGCGCATCTGCATGGTGTCGATGATCGACCCGCTCAAGCAGGGCGAGATCGTGCGGCAATGCATCCAGCTGCACATGCGCGAGATGCTGGAGCCGACCAGCCGCTGGGCGGAAGAACTCGACCGCGAGATCAAGGGCCCGCACCGCGCCATTGCCGAGCTGCTGTGCCGCCACCTGGAGGTGGACCGCGCGGACGACGACATCCACCGCCTGACCTTCGCGATCACCGGGCTGTCGATGCAGCTCTACGTGAGCCAGGACTTCATCGAGGCGCTTCGCCCTTCGCTGCTGCGCACGCCGCGCGCCATCGACACCTGGGCCGACCGCCTCACGGGCTATGCGCTGGCGCTGGTGGAGGCCGAAGCGGCCCGCCGCCGCGCCGAGAGAAAGCACAAGAAATGAGAAGACTCCGACTGAAACTGATCGCCACCCTCTTCCTGCCGCTGAGCCTGGGCCTGTCGGGCTGCGCCCTGACGCGCCCGCCCGCGCAGGTGGATGCGCCCTTCCCCGCGCAATGGAACGCGCCGCTGCCGCACGGCGGTTCGCTCGCGTCGCTGGCCGACTGGTGGCGCCAGCTCGACGACCCCTTGCTGGTGGAGCTGATCGCCGCAGCCGAGGCCGCAAGCCCCAACGTGGCGAGCGCCGCGGCGCGCGTGGCCGAGGCGCGCTCCGCGCGCGTGCAGGCCGGCGCGGCGCTGCTGCCGAGCCTGGACGGCACGGCCTCGGGCAGCCGCGGGGTCTCGGGGTCGTCGTTCAGTTCAGGCGGCACGGGAGCGTCCACGGGCAGCAGCAGCAGCAGTTCTGCCGCGGCCGCCGCCGCCCCGGTGACCACGCTGCAGGCCGGCCTGCAGTCCAAGTGGGAGATCGACCTGTTCGGCCGCCTGCGCGCCGACCGCGACGCCGCGCAGGCCAAGCAGAACAGCGCCGACGCCAAGTGGCACGACGCCCGGGTGGCGGTGGCGGCCGAAACGGCCAACGCCTACTTTGCCGAGCGCGCTTGCCAGGAGCAGCTGCGCGTGTCCGAGTCGGACGCCCGCTCCCGCTCGGAGACCGCACGCCTCACCGACCTGTCGGCCAAGGCCGGCTTCACCGCACCGGCCGACGCCGCCCTGGCGCGTGCCAGCGCCTCCGATGCTTCGGGCCGCCTGACACAGCAGCGCGCCCAGTGCGCGGTGCAGCGCAAGGCACTGGTGGCGCTCAGCGGCATCGACGAACCCACGCTCGCGCAACGGCTCGCCGGCTCGCCCACGCAGCGCGCATTGCCCGCGGTGGGCAGCATCGCCAGTGTGCCGACCGAGGCGATCTCGCAGCGGCCCGACGTGTACGCGGCCGAACTCGGCGTGGCATCGGCCAGCGCCGAGGTGGGCTCGGCCGAGGCCGAGCGCTATCCCAAGCTCACGGTGTCGGGCTCCATCGGCCGCATGCAGTTGCGCACCAGCGGGTTCCGCGAATCGCTGGACACCTGGACCGTGGGCCCCGTGTCGCTGACCGTGCCGCTGCTCGACGGCGGCGCGCGCCAGGCCAACACCGACGCGGCCAAGGCGCGCTACACCGAGGCCGTGTCGCTCTACCGCGCGAACGTGCGCCAGGCGGTGCGCGAGGTGGAAGAAGCGCTCGTGAACCTCGACGCCACCGACGCCCGCACCACCGACGCCGACAGCGCGGTGAAGAACTACCAGGCCTCCTTCGACGCCACGCAGGCCCGCTACAGCAGCGGCCTGGCGAGCCTGTTCGAGCTGGAGGACTCGCGCCGCACGCTGTTCACCGCGCAGACCGCGCGCGTCTCGCTGCAGCGCGAGCGCACCGAGGCCTGGGTGGCGCTGTACCGCTCGATGGGCGGCGGCTGGAACCGCACCGCCTCCGCATCCCCCTCTTCCGAATCGTCCTCAATGACCACCCCAGCGGCCGCCAAGGTCGCGACGTCGCCATGAAAACAATGAAGCGTTCCACCCTCGTCATCGCGCTGCTGGCGCTGGTCGTCGCCCTCGCGGCGGTCTTCTTCATGACGCGCAAGCCGTCGGACAAGGCAGGCGAACCCACGGCCAAGGACGCTGCCCATGCGCCCAAGCCCGCGCTGACCGTCACCGTCGCCAGACCCGAAACCACCGAACTCATGCTCACGCTCGCGGCCAACGGCAACGTGGCCGCCTGGCAGGAGGCCGTGGTCGGCTCCGAATCGAACGGGCTGAAGCTCGCCGAAGTGCGCGTGAACGTGGGCGACGTGGTCAAGAAGGGCCAGGTGCTGGCCGTGTTCTCGCCGGAGACGGTGCGCGCCGACATCGCGCAGAGTCGCGCCTCGCTGGCCGAGGCCCGCGCCACCGCGGCCGACGCCGCCGGCAACGCCGCGCGCGCCCGCACGCTGCAGGCCACCGGCGCGCTGAGCCAGCAGCAGATCAACCAGTACCAGACCACCGAGCAGACCGCCAAGGCGCGCGTCGAGGCGGCCGAGGCCGTGCTGGCCGCGCAGGAAGTGCGCGGGCGCAACACGCAGGTGCTGGCGCCCGACGACGGCGTGATCTCCGCGCGCACCGCCACGGTCGGCAGCGTGGTCGCCGCCGGCACCGAGCTGTTCCGGCTGATCCGCCAGGGCCGGCTCGAATGGCGCGCCGAAGTGACCTCGGCCGAACTGAGCCGCATCGCCGTCGGCACGCCCGCCTTCGTGGTGAGCGCCAGCGGCGCGCAGGTGCGCGGCAAGGTGCGCAGCATCGCGCCCACCGTCGACCCGCAGACGCGCGCGGCGCTGGTGTATGTCGACCTGCCCGCGGTGCAGCAGAACACCGGCATCAAGGCCGGCATGTTCGCGCGCGGCGACTTCGAGCTCGGCCGCAGCTCGGCGCCCACCGTGCCGCAGAGCGCCATCGTGCCGCGCGACGGCTTCAACAACGTCTTCCTGCTCAAGCCCGACAACAAGGTGATGCAGCTGAAGGTGCAGGTCGGCCGCCGGCTGAACGACCGCATCGAGATCACCAGTGCGCTGCCCGAAGGCGCGCAGGTGGTGGTGCAAGGCGCGGGCTTCCTCAACGACGGCGACCTGGTGCGCGTGGTGGAGGCGCCCGCTCAGTCCGCTCAGTCCGCGCAGCCGGCCCGGCCGGCCGCCTCTGCCGCGGCTTCCGCCGCCGCGGCCAAGTAACCCATCAAGGAACACGCCATGAACGTTTCCGCCTGGTCCATACGCAACCCGATTCCGGCGGTGATGCTGTTCGTGCTGCTCACCTTCGGTGGGCTGCTGTCGTTCAACGCGATGAAGGTGCAGAACTTTCCGGACATCGACCTGCCGACCGTCACGGTCTCGGCGTCGCTGCCCGGCGCCGCGCCTTCGCAGCTGGAGACCGACGTCGCGCGCAAGCTCGAGAACTCCATCGCCACCGTGCAGGGCCTGAAGCACATCACCACCAAGGTGCAGGACGGCGCGGCCACCCTCATCGTCGAGTTCCGCCTCGAAAAGCCCGTGCAGGAAGCCGTGGACGATGTGCGCTCCGCGGTGCAGCGCGTGCGCGCCGACCTGCCGGCCGACGTGCGCGACCCGGTCGTCACCAAGCTCGACCTGGCGGGCCAGCCGGTGCTGGCCTTCACCATCGCGTCGTCGCAGATGGACGACGAGGCGCTCAGCTGGTACGTGGACAACGACATCACCAAGAAGCTGCTCGCGCTGCCCGGCGTGGGCGCGGTCAACCGCGTGGGCGGTGCGACGCGGCAGGTGCACGTGGACCTCGACCCGGTCAAGCTGCAGGCGCTGGGCGCCTCGGCCGGCGACATCTCGCGCCAGCTGCGCCAGGTGCAGACCGAAAGCGCGGGCGGCCGCTTCGACCTGGGCGGCAGCGAGCAGCCGGTGCGCACGCTGGCCACGGTGCAGTCGGCCGACCAGCTGGCCGACATGCAGATCGCGCTGAGCGACGGGCGCCGCATCCGGCTCGACCAGGTGGCGCGCATCAGCGACACCATTGCCGAGCCGCGCGCGGGCGCGCTGCTCAACGGCAAGCCGGTGGTCGGCTTCGAGGTGGCACGCAGCCGCGGCGCCAGCGAGGTGGAAGTGGGCCACGCGGTGCAGAAGGCGCTGGCCGACCTGCGCGTGCAGCGCCCCGACATCGAGCTGACCGAGGCCTTCAACTTCGTCGACCCGGTGGAAGAGGAATACAACGGCTCGCTGCACCTGCTGTACGAAGGCGCCATCCTGGCGGTGATCGTGGTGTGGCTGTTCCTGCGCGACTGGCGCGCCACCTTCGTGTCGGCCGTCGCGCTGCCGATGTCGGTGATTCCGGCCTTCATCGGCATGTACCTGCTGGGCTTCTCGGTCAACGTGATCTCGCTGCTGGCGCTGTCGCTGGTGGTCGGCATCCTGGTGGACGACGCGATCGTGGAGGTCGAGAACATCGTGCGCCACCTGCGCATGGGCAAGTCGCCCTACCAGGCGGCCATGGAAGCGGCCGACGAGATCGGCCTGGCGGTGATCGCCACCACCTTCACGCTGATTGCGGTGTTCCTGCCCACCGCCTTCATGAGCGGCGTGGCCGGCAAGTTCTTCAAGCAGTTCGGCTGGACGGCCTCGCTCGCGGTGTTCGCCTCCCTGGTGGTGGCGCGGGTGCTCACGCCGATGATGGCGGCCTACATCCTGAAGCCCATCGTCACGCAGGAAACCGAGCCCGGCTGGATGCGCTGGTACATGCGCGCGGTGACCTGGAGCACCCACAACCGCTTCAAGACGATGGTGATGGCCACCGTCTTCTTCATCGGTTCGCTGGCGATGATTCCGCTGCTCAAGACCGGCTTCATTCCGCCGGACGACAACTCGCAGACGCAGATCTACCTGTCGCTCGCGCCCGGCTCCACGCTGGCGCAGACCACGGCCGCGGCCGAGGAAACGCGGCGGCGCGTGATGCAGATCGCGCATGTGAAGAGCGTCTACACCACGGTGGCGGGCGGCAGCGCGGGCGGCGACCCGTTCGCGAGTTTCGGCACGCCCGAGACGCGCAAGGCCACGCTCACCATCAAGCTCGACCCGCGCGGCGACCGGCCGCGCAAGCAGGTGATCGAGAACCAGATTCGCACCGCGCTGGAAACGCTGCCCGGCGTGCGCAGCACGGTGGGCCTGGGCGGCTCCGGCGAGAAGTACATCCTGGCGCTGACCGGCGAAGACCCGGTGGCGCTGGCCTCGGCCGCCAGCGCGGTCGAGAAGGACCTGCGCACCATTCCCGGCCTGGGCAACATCACGTCCACCGCGAGCCTGATCCGCCCCGAGATCGCCGTGCGCCCCGACTTCGCACGCGCCGCCGACCTGGGCGTGACCAGCTCGGCCATTGCCGAGACATTGCGCGTGGCCACGCTCGGCGACTACGACCAGTCGCTCGCCAAGCTCAACCTGGCGCAGCGGCAGGTGCCGATCGTGGTGAAGCTGGAAGACTCGGCGCGCCAGGACATCGACCTGCTCGGGCGCCTGTCGGTGCCCAGCGCGCGCGGGCCGGTGATGCTGAACCAGGTGGCCTCGCTCAGCATGGAAGGCGGCCCGGCGGTGATCGACCGCTACGACCGCTCGCGCAACGTGAACTTCGAGATCGAGCTGTCGGGCGTGGGCCTGGGCGACGCCAAGGCGGCGGTGACCAAGCTGCCTTCGATCGTGAAGCTGCCGGCCGGCGTGCGCGTCACCGAAGTGGGCGACGCCGAGGTGATGACCGAGCTGTTCGCGAGCTTCGGCCTGGCGATGCTGACGGGCGTGCTGTGCATCTACATCGTGCTGGTGCTGCTGTTCAAGGACTTCCTGCACCCGGTGACGATCCTGTGCGCGCTGCCGCTGGCGCTCGGCGGCGCGTTCGTGGGCCTGTTGATCGGGCAGAAGGCGTTGTCGATGCCCTCGCTGATCGGGCTCATCATGCTGATGGGCATTGCCACGAAGAACTCCATTCTTCTGGTGGAGTACGCCATCGTGGCGCGACGCGACCATGGCATGAGCCGCTGGGACGCGCTGCGCGACGCCTGCCACAAGCGTGCGCGGCCCATCATCATGACCACGCTGGCCATGGGCGCGGGCATGCTGCCGATCGCGGTCGGCTTCGGCGCGGCCGATTCGAGCTTCCGCTCGCCGATGGCGATGGCGGTGATCGGCGGGCTGATCACCTCTACCGTGCTGAGCCTGCTGGTGGTGCCGGCGGTGTTCACCTACATCGACGACATCGAGCACTGGATTCGGCGCACCGTGCGCAAGCTGCGGGGACAGCCGGCGGATCCGCATCTGGACGACGACCTGGCCGAGACGCCACCGCCCGCGCACGCGGCGGGCCACGCAAAGTAAGCCGGCCAGCAGGGCATGCCGGGCACGCAAACAAAGCGGCGCCCCCAAACGAAAAAACCGGATGCTGGCGGCATCCGGTTTTTTTTAGAGCGAGAGGAAGGTCAGGCGTCCAGTTGCGCCAGCCGCTTCAGCTTGCGTTCGCTCATGCGCTTGGCCAGGCGCGGCAGCACCAGCACGGCCACCACGATCACCACCAGCGTGATCGACATCGGGCGCTGGAAGAACACCACCGCACTGCCCTCGCCGATCGACATGGCATTGCGCAGCTGTGCTTCGGCGAGCGGGCCAAGGATCATGCCCACCACCACGGGGGCGGTCGGGAAGTCGTAGCGGCGCATCACCACGCCCAGCAGGCCGATGGCGTACAGCAGGAACAGGTCGAAGGCGCTCTGGCGCATGCCGTAGGCACCCACCGTCGCGAAGATCAGGATGCCGGCGTAGAGCTGGGGCTTCGGAATCTTCAGCAGCTTGACCCACAGGCCGACCATTGGCAGGTTCAGCACCAGCAGCATCACATTGCCGATGTACAGCGACGCGATCAGCGCCCACACCAGCGCGGCCGAGGTGGTGAACAGCTGCGGACCCGGCTGGATGCCGTAGTTCTGGAACGCGCCCAGCAGGATGGCGGTGGTGTTCGACGTGGGAATGCCCAGCGTGAGCAGCGGAATCAGCGCGGCCGTCACCGTGGCGTTGTTGGCGGCCTCGGGGCCGGCCACGCCTTCGATGGCGCCCTTGGTGCCGAACTCGGCCTTGTCGGCGGGGTCCTTGACCAGCTTCTTTTCCATCGCATAGCTCAGGAAGGTCGGGATCTCGGTGCCGCCGGCGGGGATGCAGCCGAAGGGCGTGCCGATGGCGGTGCCGCGAAGCCACGCCGGAATCGAGCGCTTCCAGTCGCGCTTGGTCATGTGCACGCGGCTGAGCTTGTTCTGGCCCTCGACCACCTTGCCCTCGTAGAGCACGGCATAGAGCACCTCGGCCACCGCGAACAGGCCGACCGCCACCAGCACGATCTCGATGCCGTCGAGCAGCTCGGGCACGCCGCCGGTGTAGCGGCCCTGGCCCGAGATCTGGTCCAGGCCGACGCAGCCGGCGGCCAGGCCGACGAACAATGCCGTCATGCCGCGCAGCGTGCTCTTGCCGAGCACCGCGCTCACGGTGGTGAAGGCCAGCAGCATCAGCAGGAAGTACTCGGGCGGGCCGAGCTTGACCGCGAACTCCGCCACGAAGGGCGCGAACAGCGTGACGATGACCGTGGCGATGGTGCCGGCCACGAAGGAGCCGATGGCGGCGGTGGCGAGCGCCGCGCCCGCCCTGCCGCTCTTGGCCATCTTGTTGCCCTCCATCGCGGTCACCATGCTGGCGGTTTCGCCGGGGGTGTTGAGCAGGATGGACGTGGTCGAGCCGCCGTACATGGCGCCGTAGTAGATGCCCGAGAAGAAGATCATCGAGGCCGTGATGTCGACCTTGCCGGTGATGGGCAGCAGCATGGCCACCGCCACCGCCGGGCCGATGCCGGGCAGCACGCCCACGGCCGTGCCCAGGGCACAGCCGACCAGGCACCAGAGAAGATTGATCGGGGTGATCGCCGTGGCGAAACCCGCCATGAGTGCGTTGAAGATTTCCATGTCAGAGCCACCCGGTCGATGTGAGGCCCGGCAGGCTGATGGCCAGGAACTGCGTGAACATCCAGAACACCGGGGCGGCGATGAGCGCGCCGGTGACGAAGTCGATGGCGAAGGTGCGCGGCGAATTCACGCCGGCCTGCCCGCTCGCGCGGCGCAGCCCCTGCACGGCCAGCACGTAGCACAGCGTGCAGCTGAGGATGAAGCCCAGCGTGGTGATCAGCGCCGCATTGAGCAGCAAACCGGCCGAGACCCACACGAAGCCCGGCCAGTAGGCGCGGTCGGCACCGGTGGGCGCGTCGAGCTCGCGAAAGCCGCCGGTGCGCGCTTCCCACAGGATCCAGGCGCCGCAGAGCACGAGCACCACGGACACCATCCAGGGCAGGAAGTTGGGGCCTACGCCGCCGTAGCCGGCTTCGGAAGAAATGCCGATGGCGCCGAAGGCCAGCGCCAGGCCGGTCAGCAGCACGCCGGCGCCGACCAGGGTTTGCGGCCATACCGCCGCGGACGAGGCCGCAGCGCGAGCGGCCTCGTCAGAGGGCGAGACCGAGGAGTCTGGAGTTGTCATTTTTTATCCTGGAGTGGGAGTACGGATGCCCCCTTCCAGAAACACCGCGGAACCGGCTTTGCCGGGCCGCAGGTGTTGCCCCCGATAGGGGGTTGGCGAAGCGACACGAAGTGCGCGCAGCCTGGGGGCGAGCCTGCGGTTCAGACCATGCCGGACTTGGTCATGATGGCCCTGAGGCTGGCGAAGTCGTCGTCCACGAACTTGGCGAACGCATCGCCCGACAGCACGGCCGGCGTCCATTCGTTCTTCTTGAGCGACTCTGCCCACGACGCGCTCTTGAGCGCGGCCAGCACCATGTCGGTGAGTGCCTTGCGCTGCTCGGCCGAGATGCCGGGGGCGCCGTACACGCCGCGCCAGTTGCCGATTTCCACGTCGATGCCCTGCTCCTTGAGCGTGGGCACGTTGATGCCCGGCAGGCGCTGGGCGGAGGTGACGGCAATCGCCTTCATCTTGCCGGCGGCGATGTATTCGGCGAACTCGCTGTAGCCGCTGCCGCCGATGGTGACGTTGCCGCCCAGGATGGCGGCGGTGGCCTCGCCGCCTCCGCGGAAGGCCACGTAGTTGATCTTGGAGGGATCGGCGCCGACCTTCTGCGCGATCATGGCCGCGGCGATGTGCTCGGTGGAGCCGCGCGAACCGCCGCCCCACTTGACGCTGCCCGGGTCCTTCTTGAGCTGGTCGACCACGTCCTTCATGGTCTTGAACGGCGAGTTGGACGGCAGCACGAACACGTTGTATTCGGTGGTCAGGCGCGCGATGGGCGTGGCCTGCTCGAGCTTGACCGGCGGCTTGCCGGTGATGATGCCGCCCAGCATGACCGAGCCCATGACCATCAGCGCGTTGGCGTCGGCCTTGGAGCCGTTGACGAACTGGGCCAGGCCCAGCGCGCCGGCGGCGCCGCCCTTGTTGTCGTAGGTGACGGTGTCGGCCACCTTGGCGTCGCTCAGGGCCTTGCCCAATGCGCGGCCGGTGGTGTCCCAGCCGCCGCCCGGATTGGCGGGGATCATCATCTTGACGTTGGCAGCGGCCCGGGCCGACAGTGGCAGGGCGCCGGCGGCGGCCAGCGCGGCCAAGGACTTCAGAAAGGTATCGCGACGCATTGTGGTGTCTCCTGAAAACGGGAAGGAACTTGAAAGGAACCTGACTTGAACCTGAGCGCTATCATGCGCCGCCCCGCTGTCAGTTGGCTGTCCGCCAGACTGGGGAAAACACCGAAGCAATCACCCCGCTGTCCCGTATGAAGCTGCTGCTGGTCGAAGACGACCCCTCGATGCAAATCACCCTGCAGCGCACCCTCGGGCGCCGCCGCATCGACGTGCGCGTCTGCGGCGACGGCGCGCAGGCCGTGGCCCAGTGGCACGCCCTGGAGCCCGACGTGGTGGCGCTCGACCTGAGCCTGCCCAACCTCGACGGCCTGCAGGTGCTGGCGCAGGCCCGCGCCGAAGGCCTGCGCACGCCGGTGCTGCTGCTGACGGCGCGCGGCACGGTGGGCGACCGCATCATGGGCCTGAACGCGGGCGCCGACGACTACCTGCCCAAGCCCTTCGACCTGGACGAGCTGGAGGCCCGCATCCGCGCGCTGCGCCGGCGCAGCCACGGCGTCACCGGGCAGGACGCAGGCCTGAACCCGCAGGAGATCGGCGGGCTGCGCTTCGAGCCCGACAACGGCGCCATCTACAACCGGGCCGAGCTGCTGGAACTCACGCCGCGCGAGCTGGCGCTGCTGAAGGCGCTGATGATGAAGCCGGGCCACGCCGTGACCAAGGAGCGCCTGTTCGAGCTGGTGTTCCCGGGCGAAACCGACGTGCAGTACGAGGCCATCGAGGTGGTGGTGTACCGGCTGCGCAAGAAGCTCGCGGGCACGGGCGCCGTGCTCATGACCATGCGCGGGCTGGGCTACCTGCTGCGTCCGGAAACATGACCCGGGTCTCTTCGCTTCGTGCGCGGCTGCTGCTCGGCATCCTCGCGCCGATTGCGGTGTTCATCGTGATCAACAGCGTGAGCGTGTACCGCCAGAGCCTGGCGGCGGCCACCACGGCCTACGACCGCACGCTGCTGGCCTCGGCCAAGACCATCGGCGAACAGCTGGACGTGGAGGGCTACGACGATCTGGCGCAGCTGCGCGCCATCGTGCCCTACTCCGCGCTGGAGGCCTTCGAGGCCGACAACCGCAGCCGGCTGTTCTACCGGGTGTCGGCGCTCGACGGCGAAATGATCTCGGGCTTTGCCGAGCTGCCCTTCTGGCGCGGCCGCATTCCCGACCGCAGCGCCTACGCGGCGCTGGTCGACTTCTACGACGCGCAGTTTCGCAACCAGCCGGTGCGCGTGGCGGTGTTGCTGCAGCCCGTGGCGAGCGCACGCGGGCGCGGCATGGCGGTGGTGCAGGTGGCCGAAACGCTGGAGCTGCGCGAGACGCTGGCGCGCAAGCTGCTGGTCGACATGCTGTGGCGCCAGCTGCTGCTGATGGGCGTGATCGCGCTGGCGACCGTGTTCGTGGTGCAGCGCGCCACCCGGCCGGTGCGCGAGCTGGGCGAGGCCATCGAACGGCGCCAGGCGGACGACCTGACGCCCATCGACGCGCCTGACGCGCCGCGCGAGCTGCGTCCGCTGATCGACGCCACCACGCAGGTCATGGGCCGGCTGCAGCGCCTGCTCGACCACCAGAAGCGCTTCGTGCGTGACAGCGCCCACCAGCTGCGCACGCCGCTGGCGGTGCTGAAGGTGCAGGTGCAGTCGGCGCAACGCGGCGACGTGGCGCCCGAGCAGGCGCTCGGCGAAATCAGCCAGACGGTGGAACGCGCGACCGCGCTGGCCAACCAGATGCTGTCGCTCGCCAAGGTCGAGCAACTGCGCCAGCAGCCGGAGTCGGCGATGCTGGACTTCGGCGAAGTGGTGCGCCACATTGCGCTCGACCTGTCCCCGCTGGTGGCGGACAGGGCGCTCGACTTCGAGCTGGCCATCGACGGGCCGGTGCCCGTACAGGCCCACCAGTGGATGCTGCAGGAGCTCACGCGCAACCTGCTGCACAACGCGATCAAGCAGAGCCCGTTGGGCGCGGCGCTGTCGGTGTCGGTGCGGCCCGAGGGCGCGGAAGCCGTGCTCACGGTGCGCGACAGCGGCCCGGGCATTTCGCCGGAACTGCGCCAGCGCCTGTTCGCGCCCTTCTCGGCGGGCAGCGCGTCGAGCGGGTCCGGGCTGGGCCTGGCGATCTGCCGCGAGATCGTGCTGGCGCTGGGCGGGCGCATCGCGCTGGACAACCGCAGCGCCGAGTTGCCGGGCCTGCAGGACGGCGCCGCACAGGTCATCGGGCTGGACGCCGTCGTGCACCTGCCCTTGTCGCGGCACAATTCTTGATATTCACTCCCGAACATCCATGGAACGCCTGCGCATCGACAAATGGCTCTGGTCCGCCCGCTTCTTCAAGACGCGCTCGCTGGCCGCGGAGGAAATCGGCAAGAACCGCGTGCAGGTGAACGGCGACGTCGCCAAGGCCTCGCGCGAGGTCAAGTCCGGCGACACGGTTTCCATGCGCATGGGCCCGCTGACGCGGACCGTGACCGTGCGCGGTGTCAGCGGCCAGCGCGGGCCGGCGCCGGTTGCACAACTGCTCTACGAGGAAACGCCGGAGAGCCTGGCGGCGCAGGCGAACTTTCGTGAACTGCGCCGCGCCGGCACCGAGCCGGCACTGGCCATCGAACAGGGCCGCCCGACCAAGCGCGACCGGCGCGATCTCGACGGCGCGGTGCGCCATGCCGAGTGGGACAACCGCTGGAGCGCCTCGCTGGACACGGACGACGACGAGCGCTGATCGCTTAGGCTGTGGGCTTCCTTCGTTCTTCACGGGAGTTCCGCTTCATGGCCAGCTTCAAGAAATACCGCGTCGGCAGCAAGTTCAAGCTGTCGCACATCGACCCCGACGGCACGCCCTTCTGCGAGGGCGACGAAGCCTCGCAACGCAGCGAGGTCGATGCACTGGCCGTCGAGCTCGACGAACTGCAGGACCTGCTGCACGCCGAGGGCAAGCGCAAGCTGCTGCTGGTGCTGCAGGGCCTGGACACCAGCGGCAAGGACGGCACCGTGCGCTGGGTGTTCTCGCGGACTTCGCCGCTGGGCGTGCGCGTGACGGCCTTCAAGGCGCCCAACGACGAGGAGCGCGCGCACGACTACCTGTGGCGCTGCCACGCCGCCGTGCCGCGCACCGGCGAGATCATGGTGTGGAACCGCAGCCACTATGAAGACGTGCTGGTGCCGGTGGTCGAAGGCTGGATCGACAAGGCCGAGGCCAAGCGCCGCTATGCGCAGATCAACGACTTCGAGCGGTTGCTCACCGAGACCGGCACGGTGGTCGTGAAGTGCATGCTGCACATCGACAAGGACGAGCAGCGCGAGCGCCTGCAGGCGCGCATAGACACACCCGGCAAGCAATGGAAGTTCAGCATGGACGACCTCGAGGTGCGCACCAAGTGGAGCGCGTACCAGCAGGCTTACCAGAACGCGCTGAGCGCCACCTCCAGCGACCACGCGCCCTGGCACGTGATACCGGCCAACAGCAAGCGGCACCGCAACGTGATGGTTGCGCAGTTGCTGGTGAGGACGCTGCGGCAGATGAAGCTGAAGCCCCCACCGCCGGACCCGGCGCTCAAGGGATTGATCGTCAAGTGAGGGTGTGGACGAGGAAAGCGGTTTGGTTTCCTGTTTGTAAAGTGCGGCTTCGCCTACGGGGTACCCTGCGCCGCGTCACTAAGCTGCACTTCGTACCGATTCAGGTGCATTTGCGCTACCACACAGAAGGACTACATCAACATGAAAAAAACCATCTTCGTTCTTGCAGCTTGCCTGCTCGCTTCCACCGCTGCCCTGGCCCAGCCCGGCCCGCGTCCCGGCGCCGGCCCGGGCCCTCGCTACGAACGGCCGCACCATCGCCCGCAAAAGGTCTGGGTGCCGGCGCATCGCGAGCATGGCCGTCTGGTGCGCGGCCGTTACGTCTGGCGTTGATCGTCTGCATGCGGAGGCCTTCTTCGTCGGTTGAAGGAGGCCTCTGAAATGCCGTACTTGCTGAGTTTTTGCGAGGCCGTCGAAACACTGGCGGCCTGCCTCGACGACGACGACATGTACCGTCGTTTCAGCTGGGTCTATGCCAGCGAGGACGTCCCGCTGCACGACGCGCGGTTCTACCTGTCCAGCGATGAAGACGAGTGCGAAGACCCCGTTGAAGACGCGCTGGGCCGCGAAATGCCGGCCTTCGCCGTTGCAAACAAGCTCGTGCATTACCTCGAGGCAGCGACCTTTGTATCGGTGCTGACCGTGCAGAAGGAACAGCAGCCGCTGTCGTCGCTCGACGACTTTGCCAAGGCGCTCAAGCACTATCACGAGGAGGATGCGTTCCTCGACCACGGCCATTTCGCGAGTGAAGACTGGACCGCCAAGGCACCCGTCATCGCAGGCATCTCCCGGGAGCTGTTTGCCGAATACGACCTGCAGCTGGTCGAGTGCCCCGCGCATCGCGTCGGCGATGCCGCCCGCACCACCGCGGCGCTGCTGAAGATCAATGTGGGGGACGCGCTGGCGCGTTGCCGTCAGCTGCCCGTGTCGCTGGGCATGCGCATCGGTGGACGGGAAAGGGAACAGATCGAGGCGCGCTTCGCCGCGCTGTCACTGCCCCTGAAGCGAACGACCCACAGGTCGCTCGCCTGGTTGCCGCCGGACGGCGACTGAACCGAACTTCAGGAGCGGCGGATGAGCGCCTGCGCGAGCACACGGCACTTGCCGAACTCGCAGCGCACGGCCCAGGTGCCGCCGTTGTCACACGGCACGTTGTAGGTTTCGTACCCCGGGCCCTTGGCCGTGAGTTCGGCGCGCGGCTGCAGGTTGCACCGGCCGGCCTTGGCCAGCGTTTCCACGTTGTAGGTGTCGACGCCGGTGCGGCGCGGCGTCACGATGACGCCAGGGTCGAAGGTGTTGCCGTAGAAGCTGTCGCGCACGTTGGGGTCGAGGTTGCGGTAGCCACGCTTGGCCATGCAATGCACGATGGCGATCTGCTGGTGTTCGGCGATCAGTTCGGCATCGGGACGGCCGTTCCAGTCGATGATGGCGGCGGTGATGCCGGTGTAGGAGGCCGCGGCAACGATGCCCTGGCCGTGCACCGTGATCAGTCCGAGGCCCAGCGCCGCCCACATCGCATCGCCGGTTTCGCTGCGTGCCGTGATGCGGTTCGCTGCGGTTCGGCAGTCGGCCACGTCGTTGTCGTAGCGCACCGGGTCGACGCCCTGCATGGCCACCATGGGCACATAGGCCGTGCCGTGACCCGTTCCGGGCTCGGTCGGTGTCGGCGGTGGCGGGGTCACGCAACCGGCCAACACCGCAGCGGCAAACGCAATGCTCAGCAACAGCTTCATGCAATCCCTCTTCTTCTTTGCGATAGTTAGCAGATTTAACCATACATCTGGTTACTCTTGAGCCACCTTGTCGCGCTCGCACGACGGCGAGCCGCATACACAACCCTTCGCCAAAAGCTACGATCGCGCGCCAGCAACGCAGCCCATGCAAAAGAACACCCGCGCCCCACGCCTCGTTTCACTCATTGCGATCGCCCTGCTCCTGACTTCGGCGTCGGCAGCGCACGCGCTCGATGCCCCGGTGCAGCCATCGGCGGCCGACCTGGCGCGCAGGAACGGCTGCATGGCCTGCCACGGGCTGGTGCACAAGCAGGTCGGGCCGGGTTTCGCGCAGATCGCGGACCGCTACCGCAACGACGCCAGCGCACCGGTGCGCCTGGCCGCGAAGATTCGCAGCGGCAGCGTGGGCACCTGGGGCCGGGTCATCATGCCGCAGCAGGCCCAGGTCTCGCAGAGCGAGGCGCAGGCCTTGGCGCAGTGGGTGCTGTCACAGCCTTCCGCGCGCTGAACCACACGCTTGGCGTCCGTGCCGACAGCGGGGCGGCCTTGAACCGGCAATGGTCAGCGATTGGTTACAGAATGCGAAGACCGGTTGCATCGCCTTCGCATGGCTTTGAACGCGCGCCCACCCACCTCGACGCCTCTTGAACTTCCGACTCGCCCCCTTCTTCGCCAACGTGGTGCTTGTCCTGTCGATGGCACTGCTGGGCGTCATCGGCGCGTTCTTCGGCGGAACGGCCGGGCTGACGCACTCCGACGCCGTGCTGCACCTGACGCATGCCGACTGGCAGGTCGAGGACTCATCGGGTTTCAGCGTGCCGCCGCTCAAGCAGGACAGCAGCGCCCTGCCGGCCACCTGGCAGCCGGTCGAACTGCCCCTCGCGCTGCCCATCGCGCTGCTGCGGCAGGCCGAGACCGCAAAGTCCGCCGGAGCGACCCGAACGACCTGGATCAGGCTGTCCACGCGCGACCTGCCCCCTGCTTCCAGCCCGCTGGCGATGTACGGCGTCCGGGTCAAGACCGACGGCACCATCGCCGTCTATGCCAACGGCCAACTGGTGCACCGGGCACAGCAGTCGGGGCCGCTGTGGAACAGCACCCGCACCCCGCTGTGGGTTCCGCTGGACCACAGCGCCGACCACACGCCACCCACCGAGATCCTCCTTCGCCTCGAACACACGCGAAGCGCCCAGGTGGCGCTTTCGTCGTTGTGGGTGGGGCCTGCCGATGCGCTGCGCGGCCGCTACGGCATGCGCCAGTGGCTGCAGCAGGAACTGCCCGCAATGCTGAGTGCAGCGTTCATGGCGGTGGGCGTCTTCGCCCTCTTCGTGTGGTTCAGGCGCCGCGACGAAACGGGCTACCTGCTATTCTTCAACCTCTCGGCCACCTCCTTCATGCGGGGGTTGCATTTCTACGTGGGCCAGCCGGTCGCCAACGACTGGTTTGCCTGGCTGACCGTCAACTCGCTCTTCTGGCTGGTGATGGTCGTGCACTTCTTCCTGCGCCAGCTGCACGGCCGGCAACTCAAATGGCTGACCCGTGGCGTGGTGGCGGCCACCACCGCCGTCGGCATCGCCACCATGCCGGGGCTGGCCATCGTGCAGAACACGCCGCAGGTGACGCCGCTGATCTACGCGGTGGTCGCGCTCATGGGCCTGTCGGTCTGCCTGGTGGGCGGCGTGAGCGCATGGCGGCGCTCCAACGAAGGGCGGCTGGTGGCGGTCGGAATCGGCATCTGCGTGCTGCTGGGCGCCACCGACTGGCTGCTGCAGAACAACTTCATCAGCCCCGAAGGTTGGTACCTCGGGGCCTACACCAACGCCGTGACCTTCAGCGTGTTCGGCGCGCTCATGTACCGCCGCTATGTGCATGCCATCGGCGAGGTCGAGCAGCTCAACGCGAGCCTCGCGCAGCGCCTGCTCAAACGCGAAGCCGAGCTCGAACTCAGCCACCGGAAGCTGCGTGAGATCGAACGGCTGCAGACCATCAGCGACGAACGCCAGCGCCTGATGCAGGACATGCACGACGGACTGGGCTCCTCGCTGATCAGCGCCATCCGCTCGGTGGAGGGCGGCGGCATGAGCGACGACAAGGTCTCGCAGATTCTCAAGAGCTGCCTGGACGACCTGAAGCTCACGCTCGACTCGTTGGAGCCGGTCGAGGCCGACCTGCTGCTGCTGCTCGCCACGCTGCGCTACCGGCTCGAACCGCGGCTTGAAGGAACCGGCGTGTCGCTGCGCTGGGAGGTGCAGGAGTTGCCCGCGCTGGAATGGCTGGACCCGTCGAGCGCGCTGCACATCCTGCGCATCGTGCAGGAGAGCATCTCGAACATCCTGCGGCACACCCGCGCGACGGAAATCCGCGTGGGCACCTCGATGGCCGATGCGGGGGTGCAGGTGACGATCGAGGACAACGGCCAGGGGTTCGACGTGCAGCGCGTGACGGACAACCCCTCGGCGTCAGGGCGCGGGCTGCAGAACCAGCGGCGACGGGCCCAGGCGATTCGAGGCCTGGTGCGCTGGGAGTCGAAGCCGACGGGCACGCGGTTCGTGCTATGGCTGCCGCTGCAGCGAGAAGCCAAGGCGGTCTAGCGGGTGGATTTCGCGCAGGCAAGCGCACAGAATCGGCCCCATGACGCACCACGCTCCTGCCCGGCCCCACCGCCCCGGCTGGCTGCCCGATGTGGACACCGCGCGTTGCACGGGCTGCGGCTGGTGTGTTGCCGCGTGCGACCTCCATCTGCTGAGCCTGGAGGTCACGCAGTGGCGCAAGTCTTCGGTGCTGCACGACGCAGGCAAGTGCACCGGCTGCAGCGATTGCGCCGTGACCTGCCCGTTCCACGTGATAACGATGCGAAAAGTCGTGGGCGCCTGAACGCGAGCCCGCCCCACGACGTGTGCAGCACAAAGAAAAAAGCCCCTGCAGCTGGGCTGCAGGGGCTTTTGTCTGGCGGAACCGGAGGGATTCGAACCCTCGATGAGGCTCTACACCCCATACTCCCTTAGCAGGGGAGCACCTTCGGCCACTCGGTCACAGTTCCTGAAAGAAGCCGCAATTATGCCATCACTTAAGCGGTCGGTTGATCGAGATCGAACGCTTTATGCAGTGCGCGCACCGCCAGTTCCATATATTTTTCGTCGATCACGACCGAAGTCTTGATTTCGCTGGTCGAGATCATCTGGATGTTGATGCCCTCTTCGCTCAACACGCGGAACATCTTGCTCGCCACACCCACGTGGCTGCGCATGCCGATGCCCACGATGCTGACCTTGCAGATCTTGGTGTCGCCCACGATCTCGGTCGCGCCCAGCGAAGGCATCACCTTCGACTGCAGCAGGTCGATCGTCTTCGCATATTCGTTGCGATGCACGGTGAAGCTGAAGTCGGTCTTGCCGTCCTTGCTGAGGTTCTGGATGATCACATCGACCTCGATGTTGGCGTCCGCCACGGCACCGAGGATGTGATACGCGATGCCCGGCTTGTCGGGCACGCCCAGCACCGAGATCTTGGCTTCGTCGCGGTTGAATGCGATGCCGGATACGACGGCTTGTTCCATGTTTTCGTCTTCCTCGAAAGTGATCAGCGTGCCGGACTTGGCCTCTTCATTGATGTCGATGTCCCACGGCGTGAAGCTCGAGAGCACACGCAGCGGCACCTTGTACTTGCCGGCGAATTCCACCGAGCGAATCTGCAGCACCTTGGAGCCCAGGCTCGCCATCTCGAGCATCTCTTCGAAGCTCACGGTCGTCAGGCGGCGCGCATCGGGCTCGACGCGCGGGTCGGTCGTGTAGACCCCGTCGACGTCGGTGTAGATCAGGCATTCGCTCGCCTTCATGGCCGCGGCAATGGCCACGGCCGAGGTGTCACTGCCACCACGCCCGAGCGTGGTGATGTTGCCCGCGTCGTCCACCCCCTGGAAGCCGGTGATGACCACCACCTTGCCGGCATTCAGGTCGGCCAGCACGCGCGCGTCGTCGATGCTCTCGATGCGGGCCTTGGTGTACGAGTTGTCGGTGCGAACCGACACCTGCCAGCCCGCGTAGCTGACCGACTCGACGCCTTCGGCCTGCAGCGCGATGGCCAGCAGTGCGGAAGACGCCTGCTCGCCCGTGGAGGCCAGCATGTCGAGTTCGCGGCTGTGCGCCACGCCGGGTTTGCTGGGCGCCAGCTCCTTGGCCAGGCCGAGCAGGCGATTGGTCTCGCCGCTCATGGCACTCGGAACCACGATCATCTGGTGGCCGGCGCGTGCCCACTTGGCAACGCGCTTGGCGACATTCTTGATGCGCTCGGTCGAGCCCATCGACGTACCGCCGTATTTGTGAACGATCAATGCCATGGGTGAAATCTGAGAAAAGAAAAGGGCCGCTTGAAGGGCGGCGCCCTGCAAGCTGTCAGAGCAAAGTCTTCGGCGAGGGCGGGGCATTGTACCAATGCAGGAAATCGCCCCGCCGCTCGGCAAAGCCGGCAGCCACCTTGAGGTGGATCCGGTGGCCGCGCGTGGTGCACGCACGCACCTGGTCGAGCAGCTGGTCGAGCTGCGCGGCGCTGGGCGCGCCGCCGTGCGACTGCACCAGCCAATGGCGCAGCACGTTGGCCTGCCGGGCGCGCGACAGCGCTTGCAAGGCGACGATGCGGGGCGGGTCGCCGACCGTCTGCAGGTCTTGCGCGGCTAGCTCGCCCAGCAGTTGCTGGCCCTGCGCGGCATGGCCGATGCTGCGAGCGAAGGTGGCGCGGAATTGCGGGAACGCATGGGCCAATGCTGGCAGCAGCAAGGCGCGGATGCGGTTGCGCGTGTAGCGCGCATCGACGTTGGTCGGGTCCTCTGTCCAAGGCAGGCCGCGCCCTGCCAGCCAGTCGCGAATGTCGGCGCCGGGCACGTCTAGCAAGGGGCGGTAGATGTCCAGTCCGTTGCGCTGCGCATGCGCCGGCATGGAGGCCAGCCCCGGGAGCCCGGCACCGCGCGACAGCGCCAGCAGCAAGGTCTCGACCTGGTCGTCTGCATGGTGCCCGAGCGCTACGGACTTGATAGCAGCACCCGCACCATCCATGCGCGTCATCTCGGCAAAAGCCTCGTAGCGCGCACGGCGGGCGGTGTCTTCGGGACTGTCGCCCGGCGCGTGACGCGCATCGACATGGTGAACCACCAGCGGCACGGCCAGCAGCTCGCAAACCGACCGGCAATGCCGCTCGAAATCGTCGGCCGCAGCCTGCAGCCCGTGATGCACATGAAAGGCGACCACCTGTCCGGGCCAGCGCGCCGCGCAGGCGGCCAGCAAGGCGGTCGAATCCGCGCCGCCGCTGAACCCCACCGCCAGCGGCCAATGCGCCGGCTCGAACGCGGCCATGGCGCGTTCGAAAGCGGAGTTCATGGCCGAATGCGCTTTATCTGCCGTTGTCGGCCTTCGTGTCGTTGAAACGGCCGTAGCTTTGCAGGCGCTCGTAGCGACGGTCCAGCAGCTCCTTCGGCTTCAGGTCGCTGACCTGGCGGAACGCGTCGTTCAGCGCGCGCTTCAGGAAGGCGGCCATCTGGCGATGGTCGCGGTGCGCGCCGCCGACCGGCTCGTTCACGATCTTGTCGACCAGGCCCAGCGCCTTCAGGCGGTGCGCGGTGATGCCCAATGCATCGGCCGCTTCCTGCGCCTTCTCGCTGGTCTTCCACAGGATGGAAGCGCAGCCTTCGGGGCTGATCACCGAGTAGATGGAGTACTGGAGCATCACGAGCTGGTCGCCGACAGAGATGGCCAGCGCGCCGCCGGAGCCGCCCTCGCCGATGATGGTGACGATGATCGGCACCTCGAGCTGCGCCATCTCGAAGATGTTACGGCCGATGGCTTCCGACTGGCCGCGCTCTTCGGCATCGATGCCGGGGTACGCGCCGGGCGTGTCCACGAAGGTGAACACCGGCAGCTTGAATTTCTCGGCCGTCTTCATCAGCCGCAAGGCCTTGCGGTAGCCCTCGGGCTTGCTCATGCCGAAGTTGCGCGCGGTGCGCTCCTTGGTGTCGCGGCCCTTCTGGTGGCCGAGCACCATGCAAGGCACGCCGTTGAAGCGCGCGAGGCCGCCCACGATCGACAGGTCGTCGGCAAAGTGCCGGTCGCCGTGCAGCTCGACGAAGTCGGTGAAGATTTCGTTGACGTAGTCGAGCGTGTAGGGGCGCTCCGGATGCCGGGCGATCTTGGTGATCTGCCAGGGCGTCAGGTCGCTGTAGATGTCCTTGGTGAGTTGCTGGCTTTTCTTGCCGAGCTGATCGATTTCTTCAGAAATGTCGACCGCCGATTCGGTCTGTACATAGCGCAGTTCTTCGATTTTGGTTTCGAGTTCAGCAATGGGCTGCTCGAAGTCGAGGAAGGTTCGTTTCGCCAACGTCTTCTCCTGTTGTTCAATACGCGACTGGAACCGGGTCCAGTGATCGCCAAATATACCAAGTCGCCACGCTGCAATACGGGGCCCAGGCCACGGCGACGTCGCGGGCATCGCTGCGGCTGACCGGGTCGCCCGAAAAGTAGTTGACGCTGATGCCGTTGAGCAGCCCCACGTCGTCGACGGGGAGCACGTTCGGGCGCATCAGGTGGAAGATGAGGAACATCTCGGCCGTCCAGCGACCAATGCCGCGGATGGCCACGAGCTCCTCGATGATGAGCTCGTCCGCCATGTCCTTCCACGAATCGACGTGCGCCACGCCGGAATCGAAATGAAGGGCCAGGTCGACGAGGTACTCGATCTTGCGTGCCGACAGCCCGGCCGCGCGCATGTCGTCGACCTTGAGCTTGAGCACGTTGGCCGGCGTCAGCTTGCGCGGCAGCGCCACGAACTTGTCCCAGACCGTCTGCGCCGCCTTCACCGAGATCTGCTGGCCGACCACGCTGCGCGCCAGCGTGGTGAACGCGTCACCGCGCGACTCGAGGCAGGCGTTGCCGAACTTCGGAATCAACCGCTTCATGACGCGGTCTTTCTTGGCCAGGTGCTTGCAGGCCTCTTCCCAGTAGTCCGGCGTGTAGATCTGAATGCTGGACTTCCGGGTGGCGGGCATGGGGTTGGTCGTACCGTTCACTGCGCAGCCGCCCAGGTCGTACCGGCGGGTGAATCCTTGAGCACGATGCCCTGCTCGAGGAGTTCCTTTCGAATGCGATCGGCTTCGGCGAAATTCTTGGCGGCCTTGGCGGCGGCGCGTGCGTCGATCTGCGCCTGGATGGTCGTCTCGTCGAGCGTGGTGCCTGCGCGCAGGAACGTCTTCGGATCGTCCTGCAGGATCTGCACGCATGCGCCCAGCGCCTTCAGCAGGCCGGCCTGCACGGGCGACTTGGTGCGGTTCACTTCGCCGGCCAGGTCGAAGAGCACCGCCACCGCCTCGGGCGTTGCGAAGTCTTCGTCCATGGCGGCCTTGAAGCGCGCCGCGTAGGGGTCGGCCCAGTCGATCTTCACGTCGGCGGGCGCCACCAGGTCGAGCGCCGTGTACAGCCGCTTGAGCGAGGCGCGCGCATCGTCGAGGTGCACGTCGCTGTAGTTGAGCGGACGCCGGTAGTGCGCGCGCAGCACGAAGAAGCGGATGGTTTCGGCGTCGTACTTCTTGAGCACGTCGCGGATCAGGAAGAAGTTGCCCAGGCTCTTGGACATCTTCTCGTTGTCGGTCACGATGAAGCCGTTGTGCATCCAGAAGTTGGCCAGCGGCTTGCCGGTGGCGCCTTCGCTTTGCGCGATCTCGTTCTCGTGGTGCGGGAACTGCAGGTCTTCGCCGCCGCCGTGGATGTCCAGCGTTTCGCCGAGCAATTCGCAGGCCATGGCCGAGCACTCGATGTGCCAGCCCGGACGGCCGGGGCCGAACTCGCTGGCCCACTTCACTTCTTCGGGCTCGCTGGCTTTCGCGCTCTTCCAGAGCACCGGGTCGAGCGGGTCGTCCTTGCCGTCGAGCACGGCCACGCGTTCGCCCGCGTGCAGTTCGTCGAGCGACTTGCCGCTGAGCTTGCCGTAGCCGGGGAACTTGCGAACGGCGTAGTTCACGTCGCCGTTGCCGGCGCGGTAGGCCAGGCCCTTCTGCTCGAGCGTGCCGATCATCGACAGCATCTGCGGGATGTAGTCGGTGGCGCGCGGCTCGTGCGTGGGGCGCTCGATGCCCAGCGCGTCGGCGTCTTCATGCAGCGCGTCGATCATGCGGTCGGTCAGCGCGCGGATGCTCTCGCGGTTTTCCACAGCGCGGCGGATGATCTTGTCGTCGATGTCGGTGATGTTGCGCACGTAGGTCACGGCGAAGCCGCTCACCTTGAGCCAGCGCTGCACCACGTCGAACGCGATCATCGAGCGGGCATGGCCGAGGTGGCAGTAGTCGTAGACCGTCATGCCGCACACGTACATGCGCACCTGTCCGGGATGCAATGGGGAGAATTCCTCCAGTTCACGCGACAGCGTGTTGTAGATGCGCAGACTCATGAGATTCGGAAAACGTCATTTCGCGCACGTGAAGCACGGGCGACAGACGGTGTTTTTCAGGGGTGACGGGGGCTGTGGCGGCAAGGGGTTGGACATGGCCCCTCGGCTACAATCCGGCCAAGTATAAACGGCTGCCGCCGCGCAGCGTTCGGGTGTTCCCCAAGCCCGCATCTCCCCATTTCCGTTCTCTGCCGAGGCTTCATGAAGCACGCCGCATTCTCCAGACTCTCCATCGCCTTCGCATTGCTGTTCGGCCTGTGGGCCTCGGCCGCGCATGCCAACGACTACGACGAGGTGAACATGCTGCTGCGCCAGGGCAAGCCCACCGAGGCGCTGGCCAAGGCCGACACCTACATCGCCGGCAAGCCGCGCGACCCGCAGATGCGCTTCCTGCGCGGCGTGATCCTCACCGAGCAGAACAAGCAGGCCGAAGCCATCATCGCGTTCACGCAGCTCACCCAAGACTTCCCCGAGCTGTCCGAGCCTTACAACAACCTGGCCGCGCTCTACGCCTCGCAAAGCAAGTTCGACCAGGCCCGCGCCGCGCTCGAGCAGGCCATCAAGCTCAACCCGAACTACGCCACGGCGCACGAGAACCTCGGCGACGTGTATGCCCGCCTCGCCGCACAGGAATACGTTCGCGCGCAACAGTTCGCCAGCACCAACCCGAGCGTCGCGCCCAAGCTCTCGCTGATCCGCCAGATCTTCTCGACGAAGGCCGAAGCCGACGCCGCCGCCCTGCCCGCAGCACCCGCCGTGCTGCGCAAGCCGGTCGGGCGCACCAGCAAGTAACCGCCGCCGCCGGCATGGGCGCCCACGGGCGCCTGCTGCACGGCCTACGCCTCTTCATTCGCACACGGAGCCTCACTTGACGATCCACGCCTCCTCCAGGTTCAACCTGTTCAGCCGCCGCAGCGCGCTCGTGCTGGCCGCCGCGCTCACGTTCGCCGCCACCGGCCACGCGCAGACGGCCGCCGCGCCGCGCGTCAAGCTCGCCACCTCGGCCGGCGACATCGTGCTCGAGCTCGACGCCGCCAAGGCGCCCAAGTCGGTCGAGAACTTCCTGCAGTACGTCAAGGACAAGCACTACGACGGCACGGTGTTCCACCGCGTCATCGACGGCTTCATGATCCAGGGCGGCGGCTTCACGGCCGACCTGCAGCAAAAGCCCACGCGCGCGCCCATTCCCCTGGAAGCGAGCAACGGCCTGAAGAACGACAAGTACACCGTTGCCATGGCCCGCACCGGCAACCCCAATTCCGCGACCTCGCAGTTTTTCATCAACGTGAAGAACAACGACTCGCTGAACGCGCCCAACCCCGATGGCTACGGCTACACGGTGTTCGGCAAGGTCGTGGCCGGCACCGACGTGGTCGACAAGATCCGCGGCGTGGCCACCGGCAACAAGGGCGGCATGCAGAACGTGCCGCTCGAAGCCATCACCATCAAGTCCGCTTCGCTGCTGGCGAAGTGATCCATTTTCCGAAGAAGGAGTCCCTCATGAGCAACCCCCAGGTCGAACTGCACATCAAGAACCACGGCGTGATCACGCTCGAACTCGACGCTGAAAAAGCGCCGAAGTCGGCCGAGAACTTTCTCTCGTACGTGAAGAAGGGCCACTACGACAACACGGTGTTCCACCGCGTGATCCCCGGCTTCATGGTGCAAGGCGGCGGCTTCGAGCCCGGCATGCAGCAAAAGCCCACGGGCGCCGAGATCGAGAACGAGGCCAACAACGGCCTCAAGAACGACAACTACACCGTGGCCATGGCCCGCACCAGCGCGCCCCATTCGGCCACCGCGCAGTTCTTCATCAACGTCGCCAACAACGGCTTCCTGAACCACACCGCCCCCTCGGCGCAGGGCTGGGGCTATGCGGTGTTCGGCAAGGTCATCAACGGCACCGACGTGGTCGACAAGATCAAGGCCGTGAAGACGGGCCGCAAGGGCTTCCACGACGACGTGCCGCTCGAAGACGTGGTGATCGAAAAGGCCGTCGTCATCGCTGAATGACGACCTGCGGGCACGGTGCGGCATGAACGCGGCATGAGTACGGTGGCGAACCCGGCTTTTCCAGAGCTGGTGGCGCCGCCCGCGTGGCGCACCGTCGACCTGATCTCCGACCTGCACCTGCAGGCCGGCGAGCCTGCCACCTTCGAGGCCTGGCAGGGCTACCTCCAGACCACACCGGCCGATGCGCTGTTCATCCTCGGCGATCTGTTCGAAGTGTGGGTGGGCGACGACTCGGCCGCCCAGCCCGGTTTCGAGGCGCAGTGCGCCGAGCTGCTGCGCCGCACGGCGCAACGCCTGCCGGTGTTCTTCATGCACGGCAACCGCGACTTCCTGGTCGGCCCCGCGCTCGCGGCGCAATGCGGCTTCACGCTGCTCGACGACCCCACGGTGCTGGCGCTGCACGGCCAGCGCTGGCTGCTGAGCCACGGCGACATCCTCTGCCTGGAAGACACCGAGTACCTCAAGTTCCGCGCACAGGTTCGCACGCCCGAGTGGCAGGCCGCGTTTCTCGCGCGCCCGCTGGAAGAACGCCGCGCACTCGCGCGTTCCATGCGCGTGCAGAGCGAAGACCGCAAGCGCAACCCCTCGACCGTCTGGGCCGACGTCGACACCGACGCCGCGCGCAACTGGCTGCAGCAGGCCGGTGCCCACACGCTGGTGCACGGCCACACCCACCGCCCCGCCGACCACGACCTGGGCCACGGCCTGCGTCGTGTCGTGCTGAGCGATTGGGACGTTGCAGCGCATCCACCGCGCGCGCAGCTGCTCTGTCTTTCCACCGCCGGCGCGCAGCGCGTCGATCTGCGCTAGACGCGCCGCCGCCGCCGATGTTCAAGTGGCTGCGCCGGTTGCGCGCCCTGCCCCCGATCCCCGAAGCCGCCTGGCAGGCTGCGCTCAGGCGCTATGCCTTCCTGGGCGCCCTGCCCGAGCCCGACCGGCAGCGCCTTCGCATCCTCACCGCGGAATTCCTGCGCGACAAGGAATTCCATGGCGCCAAGGGCTTCACCATCACCAACGAAGTGGCGCTGGCCATCGCCGCGCAAGCCGTGCTGCCCGTGCTGCACCTGAAGGGCGGGCTCAACTGGTACGACGACTTCATCGGCATCGTGGTGCACCGCTCCGAGGTGGTGGCAAGGCGCAAGGTGATCGACGACGCGCAGGTGGTGCACGAGTACGGCGAGGTGGTCGCCGGCGAGGCCATGGACCGCGGCCCGGTCATGCTGAGCTGGGACGACGTGCTGGCGAGCAGCCTGACCACCGAGCGCGGCTACAACGTGGTGATCCACGAATTCGCCCACAAGATCGACATGCGCAACGGGGACGCCAACGGCTGCCCGCCGCTGCCGCCCGGCTTTGCGGGACAGCGCAGCGCCCGCGAGTCTCGCGCCGTGTGGCGCGCCGTGCTGCAGTCTGCCTACGAGGGCTTCCGCGAGCAAACCATCATGGCGGACCGCTTCGGCGCCGAGCCGCCGTGGCTCGACGCGTACGGCGCCACATCGATCAGCGAGTTCTTCGCGGTGGCCTGCGAGGCCTATTTCGTGAACCGGCCGAACTTCGAACGCGACTTCCCCGAAGTGCTGGCGATCTTCGATGAATTCTTTCGGCCTAAACAGCCCTGAACGCACGTCCACCCTCATTTGTTTGCTATCTAGTTGATAGCGGAACAGTCTTTACCATCGACGGGTCAACAACTCGTTAAAAAGGTAAAAACATGAGGGATTGGTTGTATCAAGTGACCGGCAAGGCGTGGCTCGCGCTGGTCGTCGGCATCGGCATCCTGGGGTGGGCGGGCTACGCGCAGTTCAAGGCCGGCGCCGACACGCACGGCACGGCGGTGGAAGACCTGGTGGCGAAGAGCGGCACCATCGTCAGCGGCAGCGAAATCACCGAAACCACCAAGCGCCGCCGCGGCGGCAGCACCACGCGCCACTACTTCGTGCTCGACGCCAAGCTGGCCGACGGCAGCACCGAGAAATGGCGTGTCGACTACGCGATCGGCCGCAGCAAGCTCGAGCCGCTGATCGACGAGGCCGTCGACGTGCGCATCGATCCTTCGGACAACAACCTGGTCTACGAGGTGAAGCTCAAGGGCAAGCCGGTGGTGGCGCTGGCCGACGTGCAGCAGATCATGGAGAGCAAGGACAAGGCCGCGGCCTCGAACGCCACGGAAAAGGGCACGCTCATCGTGGGCACCATCGCCCTGCTGCTGGGCATCGGCGGGCTGTTCCTGCGGCGCAGGCTCGGCAACAGCCAGGCGGCGGCGGTGCAGACGCCGGTGATCGGAGAGAAGGTCTGAGCCTGACCGCGGCCGACTGAAATCGACCCAAAAAAAAAAGACGCCCCGCGGGGCGTCTTTTTCATGGCCGCAGCCTTGCGGCCTGCTTACTTGCGCAGCAGCGCCTTCAGCGCGTTCTGCAGGCGGCGCGCGCTGGTGGCGTCGTGCGCGGCAGCCAGCACCTTGCCGGCGTCCTGGCCCCAGGTCTGGCTCGGTGCCGGGTCGCCCCGCTTGGTGAGCAGCTTGAGTTGCAGCGCGCGGCGCGCATCGAGCTGCTCGGCCGGCGTCGGCACTTCGGCGGCCATTTCGAGGCGCAGCAGCGCTTCGGCGGCATCGTTGGCGGCAGCCGACGGCGCAGCGCCCAGCGCTTGCGACCAACCGGTACGAACGGCGGGCGACACCGCACGACCCAGCTCCTGCACGCTCGGCAGGCGGCTGGCGTCGCGCTGTTCCCATGCGCCCAGCACCTGGGTCAGCGCTTCGCCGTGGGCTTGCGCCGCCAGCTTGCGCAGTGCCATGTCGGCACGTTCCAGCGCCTCGCGCTGTGCGCGGAAGGCGGCGTCGCCCAGGCGAGGACCGCGGTCTTCGAAGCGCGGCGGACGATCGCCGAAACGGTCCCCGCGGTCGCCACGCGCATCGGAGCGAGGCGCACCGCGATCGCCGCCGGGGCGACCCGGGCCTCCGGGGCCGGGGCGGCCGCCGTCGCGCCGGTCGCCGAATCGGCCACCCGCACCGCGTGCCGCGGGCGCTGCTTCGTTTTTCTTGCTGCTCGGACGGTCGTCGCCGCGCATGGCCACGACGGGCTTGGGCGCGGGCTTCGGCGCCGCGGCAGGTGCTTCGACCGCGGCAGGCTCACCAGCCTCGTGTGCCGATTCGTCGGCGCGGGCAGACGCATCGGCGCCATCGGCGGGTGCCACCAGATCGGCCGGAGCCGCGGTTGCCGCATCCGCGTGCGTGCCGGGCGAAGCTTCAGCGTCGCTCGGGCTGGGCGCCTGCTCGGCGCTTTCTCCGAACTCGGCGGCGGCCTGGCCGGGGGCCACGATCTCGGTCGCGCCGACCGACGGACCGTCGCTCGAAGCGGCGGCGCGCTCGGCCTTCGGCGCGGGTGCCGGTGCGGGCGGCGGTGCTTCACCGCGCAGCGCGCCTTCGAGGCGGGCGATGGCGGCGCGGATCTTCTGCACGTCGCCGCCGGCATTGGCTGCGTCGAGCGCCTTGGAGGCGTCGAGCACGTAGCGGTCGTGATCGCTCATGGCCGAAGATGCCTTTTCGCGCTCGGCGGTCTTGCGGTTGAACGCTTCGTCGATGGGTGCGCGGAAGGCGTCCCACAGCTTTTGTTCATGGCGGCGGTCGAGCGGCACACCCTGTGCCTCGGCCTGCCAGCGCTGTTGCAGTGCCTTGACGGCGTCGATGCGCAGCACGGGCTGGGCGCCGAGCTCGACGGCCTCGGCAATCATGGCCTGGCGGCGTTCGACGCTGGCCTTCTGCGCCGTCTCGAACGGTGCGCGGGCGGCGCCGAAGGCTTCGTTCCACTGCGGCTGCAGCTCGGCGAACAGCTTCTCGCCCACGTGACCGGCATCGCGCCAGCGGTCGGCAAACTGGTGCAGCGCGCGGTTGTGCGCCTTCAGGTCGGTGGCGCCGGCGTGTTCGGCGGCCCAGGCCTTGACCTCTTCGATCAGCGCCACGCGGTGCGCGCGGTGCTCGGCTGCATCGGCGCGGACCTTTTCGAGCCAGGCCTCGACCACCTTGTGGGCTTCGTTGCAGGCTTCGTCGAAGCGCTTCCACAGCGCGTGGTTCGGCACGCCGCCCTGGTCGGACTGCTTCCACTGGTCGCGCAGGGCGCGCAGCGTTTCCTGCATCTTGCGGCCACCGAGGGCCTGGCCTTCGGGGCGCTTGAGCAGGCCTTCGGCCTTGGCGACGAGGTCTTCACGGACCTTGTCGGCGCTCCAGCGTTGCCAGCCTTCGAGTTCGCCGGCAGCCACCAGCGCGGCATGCACGCGTGCTTCGAGCGCGGCATCGACCATCTTGCCGTGCTCCTTGAGCACCGCGCGCAGCGCGGCGGCGGCACCGGCGCTGGCCTTGCCGTGGCCTTCGGCGGTTTCCTGTTCGAGCTTGGCGAGCGCAGCCTGCACCGCGTCTTGCGCGGCGGCACGCACGGCCGGGTCGACCTTGGGTGCGGCGGGGCGCGCAGGCGCGGCGGCGGCCTTGGGGGCGACGACTTCGCCGCGCGCGGCGCGCAGCTCGTCGGCCCACACGGGCACTGGCGGCAGCGGGGCCGAGGCGTCGGCGGCGGCGGCAATCGCCTGGGCCAGCGCGCCATGGAAGGCGTCGGACACCACCAGCAGTTGCGACTTCGAGGCGTCGAGCTGCGGTGCGAACTTGGCGTCCAGGCTGGTCCAGTTGGCGTCGGCCGTGATCTCAGTGGCCTGCTGCTGCCAATGGGCAACGTCGGCGCGCAGCGATTCTTCGGCACCCTGGGCGTCCTTCCAGCCCTTGGTGGACAACACCTCGAAGCGCTGCGCCAGCAGCACCGCGGCTTCGCGATGCACCTGGGCGCGGTGCTGCAGGTCTTCGATGCCCTTCACGCGCTCGGCCAGCCTGGCTTTCAGCCCGGCCAGCGGTTCGCGCGACAGCGGCGCGCCGGCCTTGGCGGCGTCACGCTGCCAGGCCAGTGCATCGGCGATGTTGAGCTTGGACTGGCCCAGCAGCGCCTCGGCCTTTTGCGCCCATTCGGCGGCAATGGCCTCCTGGCCCTTGGCGCGCTTGATTTCGTCGAGCTTTTCGCGCAGCAGGCGCGCGGCGCCCTTGTCGCGACCGCTCAGCTCCTTGAAGACCTCCTGCATCTGCTCGGGCGCGGGGTTGCCCGCGAGCCAGTCGCGGATGCGCGCGGAACGCTCCCCGGAGGTCGGCGCGGTGAAGGCGCCGCCGGTGAGCGTGTCGAGGGCTTGGAGGTCGTTTGGCTTGGAAGAGGTAGAGGTCACTGCGCGAAATCGTTGTCTGGGTAGAGAAAGCGAAGGCGCCGGCAAAGGCCGGCGCACATCGACATTTTCACCCACTTGCGGTTGGCCGCTGAATTTCGCCCTGAAACAGGGCGAACACCGGGTTGTGGGCGTGGAGGTTAACGGACTACATATATAGCGAGCTCGGGAAAAAACCAAGTCCCTTCCCGGCACTGCGCTTCACTTCATTGTCAGGCTGAGTTCTGCGCCCGGCTTCCAGTCGCTGCCGCTGGCCGTGGTGCGCACGGCGCCCAGGAACAGCCGCTCGCTCGGCACCTTCTTCGCGAGCAGGTAGTCGCGCACGGCCGCGCCACGCTCGACCGCCAGCTGGCGCATCGACTCCTCGTCGACCGGCACGCTGGCGAACAGCAGGTTTTCCATGTCCTTCAGGGGCAGGTCTTTCGCCAGCCCGACAAGGTTACGTGGCTTGGTGATGTCGGCGCGCTTGTAGACGGCCGTCAGCAGGGCGGGGTACTCGGCGTCGGTGACCGGCTGTATGTCGGTGCCCGTCTGGCCGCCGCGCACCGCCACCCGGCGCTTCTCGGCATAGGTCAGCTGGCGCACGCGCTGGCGCTGGTAGGCGTCGCGCTCCTTGTCGAGGCTGGAGGTACCGACCACCGTCATCTGCAGCGTGGGCCGGTCGGTCAGCGCCTTGGCGACCTTGTCCAGGCCTTCCTTCGCGGCGGGGCTGAGGTCGGAAGCGCCGGCCTCGAAGGTGATGGCGCTCGATTCGCCGCTGCCACCGCCCAGGCCACCCGTGAGCAGGCTGAACGGCGCCGTCACGGCCTTGACGATCAGGTTGACCACGGCCTTCCAGATCAGCGGCCCGATGCTGAACTGCGGGTCGTTGAGCGAACCGCTGAGCGGCAGGTCGACGTCGATCACGCCGTTTCGGTCGGCCAGCAGGGCCACGGCCAGGCGCACCGGCAGGCTGGCGGGCGCGCCAGCAACCTCGTCGCCGAACTGCAGCTGGTTGAGCACCAGCTTGTTGGTGGCCGTGAGCTGACCGTCGGGCGCCACCTTGTAGGTGACGTCCATGCTCATCTTGCCGCGCTCGATGCCGTGGCCGGCGTAGCGCACCGAATACGGCGAGAGGGGCGCCAGATCGAGATCGCGCATCTTGGCGGTGATGTCGAGCTCGATTGGCTTGACCAGCGGGTTCAGCTTGCCGGTGATCTCCAGCGCCGCGGTCTGCTGTGCCTTGCCGCGCAGTTCGAGGTCGGCCAGCGCGGGCCGGCCGCCCTCGCCCTTCGGCGGGCTCGACGAGAAGGAGCTGAGCTTGCCGGTCAGTTCGCTCAGGTCGGCCGAGTAGTTGGGCTTGACGAACAGGTCGGTGAAGTCGATCTTGCCGTTGACCAGGCTCATCGGGCCGAAGTTGATGACCGGGGCGAGCTTGCCGTCGGCGGCAGGCACGGCCGGCGCGGCTTGCGCCGTGGTGGTGGCCACCGGCCTGGCCGGCTCGGGCGCGCCGCCGACCATGGCCTCGGCCGACACCGGGGCGCCGCCCGAAGGCCGGGCCGGTGCCGCACGGGTCGTGGTGTTCGTGCCGCCCGGGCCCTTGCGTGTGCTGGCGTCGCCGGTGGCGGCCACGGCTGCGGCGTCGGCTTCGGCCTCGCCCTTCTTGGTGAGGTTCAGCAGGTTGAGCCGGCCGGTGGGATCGACGATCACGCGAGCGAAGAAGTCGGTGAGCGTGGTCTCGCGCACATCGACGCTCGGCGCCGCGTTCGGCGCCATGCTGACCTGCAGGCCGCGCAGGCTCAGCGTCTTCCAGCTCAGCAACTGGTTGGTGTTGCGGTCGAAGCCGGGCGACTGGGTGAGCGACACGCTGTTGGCGCGGAAGTCGTCCAGCGCGGTGTCGCCGGCCAGCTTGATGCTCATGCCCGCCGGCAGGGTCGCATAGCGCACGGTGCCGCGGTAGCTCGCGAAGGCACGGCGGATGTCGACATTGAGCGCGTCCGCGTAGTAGGCCTTGAAGGCATGCGCGGGGAACGACGCCACCTCGAGCCGGCCTTCGGCCGCGAGCGGCTTGAGCACGATGTTGCCCTTGTAGTCGAAGCGGCCCGGATCGGCCGAGCGGCCGGCGGAACCGATGCGCCCCGACACCTGCAGCGGCGAAACGACGTCGGTGTTCGGCGAAATTTTCTGGGCGTTGAGCTTGAACGCCGTGACTTCGACGGCCACCGGCGTGGCGCTCGCCTTGTCCGAGTACGACAGGCTGCCGTTGTCGACCGCCAGCGTGCCGATGGTCAGCGCCCATGGCCTGGTGTTGGCGCCGGGCTGCGGCGTTTCGGCCGCGGCAGGCTTGGGCGCGGCGACCTTGGCGTCGGCTTGCTTCGCGCCGTCAGCGCCGGCGGGCGCCTTCAGCCAGCGCTCGAACATCCAGTGCTTCTCGTTGTCGCGCTCGATGCGCACCTTGGGGTTGGTGGCGGTGAACGAGGCCACGTTCAAGGTGTGCTTCGTCATGTCGGCCTCGGCATCGACCAGCTCGAAGCGCCCGACGCTGGCGAGCGCCGTCTTGGCCTGCGTCAGCGCCAGGCCGTCGGCGGACAGGCGGCGCGCCTTGAACTTGAGGTCGGGCTGGGCCCAGGCAATGTCGATCTGCCCGCTGAGCTTGCCGTCCAGCGTGGGCTCCAGGCTCTGCGCCAGGTAGGGTGCAGCCAGCGACAGCGGCAGCGCGTCGACTTCGGTCTGCACGTCGGCCACCTTGTCGGTGGCGCGGCCCTTGAACTTGAGCGAGGCGCCGGCAATGGCGGTGCTGCCGCTGAACTCGGCCGGTTTTTCCATCGGCCAGGTGACGCCGGTGACGTCGAAGCCGAGCGCGGTCACGTCGATGGCCGCGGCCGGCTTGACGGTTTCGTCGCGCCAGCCGATGCGCCCGCCGCTCAGGGCCAGCTTGTCGACCTGCACCTTCAGCACCGGCTTTTCAGCCGGTTTGCCCGCCGGGGCGCTGGCCGCGGCCGCAGGCAGGGGCGCGACTTTCTCGGTCGCACCCGTCGCGGGGTCGGTCGCGAGCAGGTTGAGTTGGCCCGCCAAATCGCGCGCCACCGCCAGCTGCGGATTCACCAGGGCGATCTCGCTCAGATGGAACACCGATTCGAGCGGACGCACATCGGCCAGCGCCAGCTTGAGCGACTCGAAGCCCAGCAGGTCGCGCCCGCGCGCATCGGCCACCTTGGTGGTGTGCGCCTCGACCGTGCCGGTGATCTTCAGGCCGTTGGTGGCGCCGTGCTCGAAGGCGATCTTCAGGTCGGCGTCCAGGCTGCCCGCCTGCAGGCGCACCGGCAGGCCGCCCGGCATGTAGCCCAGGTACGGCACGAGGTCGAGGCCCTTGAACTGCACCTGCGCATCGGTCTTGCGGCTGTCGGAGAAAGGCGCGGTGAAGGCGGCCGAGTCGAACTTGCTGCCGTTGAGCACGAAGGCCAGCTTGGGTTCGGTGTTGATGTCGCGCTTGGAGTCGAGGTTGCTGAGGAACGGCACCTTGAGCACGAAGTCGCGCAACTCGTGCTTGCGCTTGACGGTCTGGTCGTCGAAGTCGACCGAGCCGCCGTTGATCGCGATGTTGTAGATGGCGAAGCGCGCGGGCTTGGCATTCGGGTCGGACGGCGGGCCGGCCGAGAGCTTGGCCAGGATGTCGTCGATGTCGTACTTGCCGTCGGCCAGGTGCGTGAGCAGGATGGCCGGCGCGTCGACGGTGACCGTGTCGATCACCGGAGCGAAACGGAAGATGGACTGCAGTTCGGCGTCGGCGTAGATGCGGGCGACGGCCACCTGCGGCTTGCTGCCGTCTGCGGTCGCGATGCGCAGGTCGTTCAGCGTGAGCTCGAGCGTCCAGGGCTTGAAATCGATCTTGCCGACGGTGACCTGCCGGCCGAGTTTCTCGCTCGCGATCTTCTGGATCTGGCTCTTGGCGATGGGGGGCACGGCCAGCCAGGCAACGACCCAGAACGCCAGCAGAACCAGCAAAGCGACGATCCCACGCCGCACCCATTTGTTTTGTTTGATCGAAGCTGCATCCATCGCGGGAGTGTGCCGCAAAGAGGTGCACCCAGAAACAAGAAAGCCCGGCGACTCGACTTGCTGTCTTGTCGTCGGGCTTGATGGCGGGCACAAGACCCATGCCATCGATTCGCGCGACAGGAAGTCGATGGTTCCCACCGTGCTGGCAGCAAGAGATTGCCACCGTGGTTCCTCGGACGCTGAGCCTTCGACTTGCACCTCGGGCTGCGGGACCTCGGAAAAACGCCTGAAACCTCAGGCCCGTTCAGATTAGGCGGCGCTCCCTTGGATTGCAAACGCGTTTTACAAAGGGATTTCCCCTAAGCAGAAACGCTCCGAAACCGTCACTTTTTTAAGCACTCATTAGCATAAAAATTCAATTCCTTATGCTTGACCGGGTATTTAGCCACGCTAGAATCCGCCCTGCTCTGACCGCCCGATGCGGCAGAGCCCCCTGAATCCGCTGCCGAATCCCAACCGGCTTGATCAGGCCACCGCGCTCCCAACCCCCTTCACTCCATGCGCGGAGCCTGATTCGTACCAATCCAAGCGCCGCTGCCTTCATCCCTCGCCTTCACCGGCGTTGCGTTTCGGGTGCCGCACAGAAAGGAAGAGCGATGAACAAGGCGTTTGATGCCACAGCCCGCGGGCTAAGGACCTTCGTGTCCGATGTGGCAGACGGCTTTTTTGAGATCACCCACAACGGGTTTGCACTGGTCGGTCTGGCCATCGTGTTCGCGGCCCTCGCCCTCGTGGCGCGGCCCGACCTGCGCAAGACCGGCGAGGAGCAACTGATGGGCTGGCTGCAATCGCGCAAGCCGGCACCGGAAGCCACCGACCTGGAGCCGACCGCCATCGAGCGGACCACGGCCGCGAGCCCCAGCGACCTGCCCAAGCAGCAGGCCGCCGTGGCTTACTGGCTGAGCAAGAAGTACCGCGTGGCCGCCGAGCCGCTGAGCGTGCTGGTGGCCGAGGCCTACGGCATCGGCAAGCGCACGAAGATCGACCCGACGCTGATCCTCGCGATCATGGCCGTCGAGTCCAGCTTCAACCCGTTCGCCCAGAGCCAGGTCGGCGCACAGGGCCTGATGCAGGTCATGACCCGCGTGCACGGCGACAAGTACGAAAGCGCGGGCGGCACGCTCACCGCCTTCGACCCCGTGACCAACATGCGCGTGGGCGTCAAGGTGCTGCAGGAATGCATCGCCCGCGCCGGTTCGCTCGAAGGCGGCCTGCGCTACTACGTGGGCGCGGCCAACCTGGAGGACGACGGCGGCTACGCCGGCAAGGTCATGGCCGAGCACGAGCGCCTGCTGCAGGTGGCCAACGGTCGCGCGCCGTCGACCACGGTCACGCCGCCGGGCGTGCGTGCCCAGCCGCTTCCGGTGGTGGCACCGGCCAAGCCTGAAGAAGCCGAGCCGGCCAAGGTGGCCCTGCTGTCTTCCGTCTCCTGACATTCATCTTGCCGGGTGTGGTGCGCTACACTCGGCGGGTACGCGACTGGCGATAGGCGCAGCACCCGCCAAGGTGCCCCGCGCTGACGTGGAATACCACTGGGAAGCGTGCCGCCTGACCACATCGGGCGTTCAGCCGTTCGCCTGGGCAGCCCTTGTTTGGTTGAAGAACAAGGACCTCGTCTTCAAAGGACTGCCATGTACCAACGCAATATCCTGGTCGAACAGACCGATCCCGAAATCTGGGCCGCAATTCAAGCCGAAAACGCGCGCCAGGAACATCACATCGAGCTGATCGCCAGCGAGAACTACGCCTCGCCGGCCGTCATGGCCGCCCAGGGCTCGCAGCTCACCAACAAGTACGCCGAAGGCTACCCGGGCAAGCGCTACTACGGCGGTTGCGAGCACGTCGACGTGGCGGAGCAGCTGGCCATCGACCGCGTCAAGCAGCTCTTCGGCGCCGACGCCGCCAACGTGCAGCCGCATTGCGGCGCCTCGGCTAACGAAGCCGTGATGCTCGCCTTCCTGAAGCCTGGCGACACCATCATGGGCATGAGCCTGGCCGAAGGCGGCCATCTGACCCACGGCATGCCGCTGAACATGAGCGGCAAGTGGTTCAACGTCGTGAGCTATGGCCTGGACGCCAACGAAGCCATCGACTACGACGCGATGGAACGCAAGGCGCATGAACACATGCCCAAGCTGATCATCGCGGGTGCTTCGGCCTACTCGCTGCGCATCGATTTCGAACGCTTCGCCAAGGTGGCCAAGGATGTGGGCGCGATCTTCATGGTCGACATCGCCCATTACGCCGGCCTCGTGGCCGCGGGCGTGTACCCCAACCCGGTGCCGCACGCCGACATCGTCACCTCCACCACCCACAAGAGCCTGCGCGGCCCGCGCGGCGGCATCATCTTGATGAAGTCGCAGCACGAGAAGGCCATCAACAGTGCCATCTTCCCGGGCCTGCAAGGCGGCCCGCTGATGCACGTGATCGCCGCCAAGGCCGTCGCGTTCAAAGAGGCGATGGCGCCCGAGTTCAAGGCCTACCAGCAACAGGTGGTCAAGAACGCGCAGATCGTGGCCGACACCCTCACCCAGCGCGGCCTGCGCATCGTGAGCGGACGCACCGAAAGCCACGTGATGCTGGTCGACCTTCGCGCCAAGGGCATCACCGGCAAGGAAGCCGAAGCAGTGCTGGGCAGCGCCCACATGACGATCAACAAGAACGCGATCCCCAACGACCCCGAAAAGCCGATGGTCACCAGCGGCGTGCGCATCGGCACCCCCGCCATGACCACGCGCGGCTTCAAGGACGAAGAGACCCGCGCCACCGCCAACCTGATCGCCGACGTGCTCGAGAACCCGCGCGATGCGGCGAACATCGACGCAGTGCGCGCCAAGGTGCACGCGCTGACGAGCCGCTTCCCTGTCTACCGCTGATCGACCCGAAGACCTGACCGCATGAAATGCCCTTTTTGCGGTCATCTTGAGACGCAGGTTGTCGAAACCCGCGTTTCGGAAGATGCCGACTTCGTTCGCAGGCGCCGCCAGTGCGGCGCCTGCGACAAGCGCTTCACCACCTACGAGCGGCCCGACGTCAATTTCCCCGTGGTCGTGAAGAAGGACGGCAGCCGTGCCGATTTCGACTCGGCCAAGGTGCGCGCCTCGATGATGCTGGCGCTGCGCAAGCGGCCGGTGAGCATCGAGCAGATCGACAACGCCCTGCTGCGCATCGAGCAGAAGCTGCTGGCCAGCGGCCTGCGCGAAATCGAGTCGACGAAGGTCGGCGAACTCGTGATGCGCGAGCTCAAGAAGCTCGACAAGGTCGCCTATGTGCGCTTTGCCTCGGTGTACCGCAGCTTCGAGGACGTGGACGAATTCAGGCAATTGCTGCGCGACATCTGACGCTCACTCAGCCGCGCTCCTCTTTTTTGGCGGCCTTGCCGCAGACCCCGGTGCCGCAGTCTCCCTGCTGGTCCGGATTGCAGACCCGGGCCCGCCCCGATGCCGACACCACGATTGACGCCCTGCGGCCCGTGTCGGCCTTCAGCGTGAGACATCCCGCACCGAAGCCCGCACGGTTGGCCTGGCGCGAGAATCCGTTGCTGTCGTAGCGCACGCCCTGCGCAAATCCGTCGCCGAGCGATGCATCCACGCTGACACCGTCCGGTAACCCGTCGAAGCGGCGCAGCGTCGTGGGTGAATCGGGGCCGGTGGCCCCGCGCGCACCCGTTGTCACGACCCAGCCCCCGGACCAGTCACTGCCCGCGAGCGCGGTCACCCGCACACTGCGGGAACGCTGGATGGCTTCCATGCGCGCAAGGCTCAAGGCGGCATTGAAAGCCTGCGCCGCTCCGGCCAGGCGCTGGTTGAGCAGCAGTTGGCGAAAGCTCGGCATGCCGATGCCGGCGAGCACCGCCACGATGGCCACGACCACCATCAGTTCCAGCAGCGCGAATCCGCCCGCGGGCCCCGCCCTGCATGCCCCGGCGTTCACTGCCAGCACCTCGTGCGCTGCGTGCCGTTGCAGCCCTTGGCGCCCGTGCTGTCGATCCAGAGTGCGCCAACCTGCGGATCGGCATACGCGGGCTTCAGGCTCGCAGTCAGCCGGATGCAACTGTCGATGCTGCCGAGTCCCTCGCAGTTGCCGCTCTCGATGATGTACTTGCCCGCCGCACCGCCGCCGCTCGAATCGCCCGAATCCCCCGTGTAGTGCCGATAGCGGCCGGCCTGCGTGTAGTGGCGCTCCTGGTGCTGCATCTGCTGCATCAGGGCGGCGCGTGCCTCGCTGCGCCACCCTTGGCGCACGACGTCCATGTACGAAGGGTACGAAATGGCCGCCAAGATGACGGTGATCGCAACGACCATCATCACTTCGATCAACGTGAATCCACGCGCGCGATGCGCAGCCGCGTTCATCGCCTCGCCTCCCGGGCATCGACAACCTGGCGCCAGTTCAGGCGCCCTGCCACCTGCGAGACCGTGCCGCCCGCTACGGGCTGAGCCGTCGAGAAACCGCTCTTGCCGCCACGCCCGCCCGCCTGGATGACGGCCAGGCGGCGGGTGTGCGTACGGCGCCCGAACACGTCGGCGGCGCTGTAGACGCTCTCCCCCAACTGCACCACCTGCGGTGTGCCGGGAATGCCGGCGTCCGAGGGCACGCAGGTGCCGCCCTTGGACAGGCCGGTCAGGGCATTCACCGCGCAGCTGCGTCCGCCGCCACCGCCGCATGCCGTGGCGGGGGGAATGAGCGTGTTGAAGAACAGCAGGCCGTCGCTCAAGACGGGCTCGGCGACCACGCGCTCGCCCTTGTCTCGGGACTCGGGCAGGTCGAGATACCAGCCGCGCCGGGCAGAAGTCTTGCTGTCGAAGGCGCCGTATGCGAACGCGTCGCCGACGATGGAGAAGGGAGCCGATCCGCCGGCCGCCATCGCGCGCCGCGGCTGAAGCTGCGTGCGCGCGGCGCGCAGCCCGATGGCCTCGCCGTTGTCGTACACGCCATAGACCGTCTGCACGCCACGGCTCGAGCGGCCCAGGTCTTCCGGACTCACGAACTTGCCGGTGCCGAACAGCACGATCGCTCCACCGGACGGCCCGATGCCGACCTTCGGCGCCACGGTGATCGGCTGGCGCCTGGCGCCCTCGCCCCACGCGACCATCAGCGGCTGCTCCTTGAACGGCAACGCATTGCCCGCGCGCCACGGCGCATTGGCGGTGAAGGCGAACTTCCACAGATTGCCCTGCGTGTCGCCCGCGTACAGGAAACGCGTGACACCGTCGGCGCCCGCGTAGTCGCCCGGTGCGCCCAGGGCATTCACCACGGTGGCGTCCGTAGGCGCCGGCAACACGATCTTGTGGTAGTTCACGTCCAGCACCCACGGCGCGTTCGCGGGCTTGTCGAGCGACAACAGGAACAGGGCGGCGCGTTTTTCCGGGTTGGCGTTGTTGAAGCCGGACGGCACCACGGCAAACCATCGGTGCCTGGCCGGCTCGGTGCGCGTCGCCGCGGTGGTGCGGAACTTCAGGATGCGTGGCGCCTGTGTCTGGTGCCCCATGTCGGCGTCGTCCGCGGCGCCGAACTCCCACATCACATGGCTCGAGGAAAAATGGGCCGGGTTGCTCACGTCGAGCGCAAGCACACCGGTGGCACCGCCGCCCATGCCCGAGACCAGCACGCTTCGCCAGGCGCCGTCGGCCTGCTGCACATCGGCCACCGTCGCAGAGCCGTCGACGAGGCTCCGAGGCACATGGTCCGGCGAGGTGTAGGCCGCCAACCGGGGCAAGAGCGCGCGCGGCGCATAGGCGAAAAGCTCCTCGCCGGTGCGGGCCGAGAACGCATGGAGCATGCCGTCGCTGGCGCCGACGTACACCGCCGGAACACGGCCACCACGGCCTTCCGCGAAGAAAGGAACCGAGTGAGCCACGCGCCCCATGACGGAATCGCGCACGCGAAAGACGCCGCCGGCAACAGACGCCTCACGGCGCCGGTCGCCTCGCAGATAGGCCAGCCGATCGGGGCCCAAGTCATCAGATGCAGCCGGATCGGCATGGGACGTTGCGCTCAGGTGGCCCCTCGACACCCCGTCGAGCGCGCGCCATTCGAACGGCATGCCTGCGCCGGCCGCAGACAAGGTGAAGATCCGCCGGCTCGCCGGATCGCGCGCCGGCACGGCCGGTCTGGCCGCCGGGCTGCCGCTCAGCAAGGCGCCGGCGTCCCAATCGGGAAGATCGCGACGGCGCACGGCACCTGTGACGGCGTCGTAAGTCAATGGAAACGACAGCAGGGTGCCCGCCCCGCGCTGTCCCGCGGACTGGGACACAAAGAGACTGGAGCCCTCCTTCGAAAGGCCTGACGACGAGATCGCGCCGGCGCCCATGCCGTCCGCGTCAGGCTGCGCGGCCCGTGCCAAGGCCCGTCGCATCGCCGTCGCCATCTGCAAAGGCTCACCGGCAAGAAAGTACGTCCTGGGTTGTGGCTGGCCGTCTCCACCCAGGCCTTCCGACCACTCGGCATTGCTTTTCACATCCGGGCGGCCCAGCCCGTCGGAGGTCCGCAAAGGGTTGCCATCGCCGTTGGTGTCGACGAAGCCGCCGTACTTTGCTGCCAGCGAGAGCCCGCTGACGCGCTGCCCCGTGTCGATGACGAAGGTGCGTGCGCGCACGTCCGGGTGGTCGTCACGAATCGTCTGGGTGTTGGCCCGGTAGGCGAGCCCCACGATGCCGGACGGACGCGCCGAGGACAGCGCCTCGTCCTCCGCGAATGCGCCCACCAGGCGTTTCCAGCCACCGTCGTCGGGCCGGTCGTCGTGCTGTGGCGCATGCCCGATGACGACCACGTGGTTCTTCTGGCAACCGACCGCCACCGGGTCCGCCACGCCACGGCCAAGACCGATGCCCTGCAGGTAGCGCAGTGACTCGTCGAACAGCGTGCGAACGGCGTCGGGCTGGCCGTAGACACCGCCGCGGCCGACGCGATGGATCGCATCGACGACGCCTTTCGCCGGGCCCGGTCCCGTCTTGAAGACACCGGTGACGGCATCCCACTCCGCCTGCGTGTTGGCCACCTTGTCGAAGGCCGCATCGACCTTCAGCGGACCGGTGTGCTTCATCGGCGCGAGCAACGCACCGCCCGCCAGAGCGCCGAAGACCGAGAAGCGCATGTGTTCCGAATGGGTCTGGACGACGCCGACCGGCTTGTGATGGCCGCTCGGATAACGCAGGCACAGCGCGCCGCGTGTGGCCGCTTCGTCCGGGGTGCACACCGCCACGCGCGCCAGGTACGCGCCGTGACGCCGGTCGCTTCCGGGCTCGGCGCATGAACCCGTGGCGGAAGGCCCGACGAAGACCTGATCGCCGCAATTGTTGAAATGGAGGGCGTCGCCCGTGGTCAACGGCGTGAACAGTTCCGCGCGCGCCTTCAAGACCTTGTCGGGAAAGTGCACGCTGCGATAGAAGCTGGCTGGCAGTTCAGCCCGCCGCAAGACCGTTCGATCGACCTCGTCCACCGCGCGGTCGCCCCCGGTCAGCGCCAGCCGCACACCGTCGATGCTGGATGTCGCGGCCCAGTTCAACAGGTTGCCGCTCCATTGGCGGTTGCAGACGATTTCGCCGCCGGCGCCTTGGCCTGCCGTGGCCTCGCGCTTGAAGTAGCCGTCGGTGCTCGCGTAGCTGTAGCAGCCCATGGGGTCCCACAAGCCGGAGTGGCGCACCGTTGCGTCGAACTCGCCGCGGTAGGCTGCGCCGGCATTCGAGGCATCGAGCGCGATGTCGAGCACGACATTGGGATCGACGCGCGACGCCAACGAAGCCAGCGGCTCGCTCGGCAGTACCGCGTCGGGCGGCGTGGCGGCATGGGCGTGGGGGGCCGCGCAGATGGCGCAGATGGCGCAAATAGCGCAGAGTGCGCAGAAGGCCCGCACAGCCAAGCACGGAGTTCGAAGGCAACGCATCGATTCGCTTCTCACGAAGGGCAGCCGGAGCTGGCCGCCGGTTTGAACAAGGTGGTCTGCAAAACCACCTGCGTTTCTTCGCGCACGCCGTAGCCGATGGCCGTCACGCGAAAAAGGTAGCGGGCACCATCGGCGCTCGCGCTCCGGAGCTGGTCGGCCTGCCAGCCGCCATGGCTGCGCACGGCCTCGACGATGTAGCGCGGCGGCCGGGCCGACACCGCGCCGGCGCTCGGTCCCGTGGCTGTGCCGCCGATGAGATAGGTCTGGCCGGTGAAGGCCCCGTAGGCCACCGACGTGCCGGCATCGGCCGAGAAATCCGCGCCCATCCACGCGGGTTCGGTGCCCGGTGCGACCGGCGCGCACAGCCCCTGGCGATCGCCGCCGGCACCGCACCCCGCCGCGAAGGCCGCGATGTCCCTGCTGTTGAAAACACACAGGCGCTGGCGGCTGTCGTCGTTGGGGCCAAGCACATCGGCTTCGGCGTCGAGCAGTGCGGCCTCGGCGGCCTGGAACGCCACCTCGGTGTCGCGGTCGTTGCGGGCGCCGCGCTCACTCACGAGCGAGGTCTGTGCCGCCCCGAGCCCGAGCACCGTGACCACCAGCAGCATCAGCAGCACGACGATCAGCGAGAACCCGCGCGCCGGGCCCCCAGCGGCGCGGCTCATGGCGCGGCTCATGGCGCGGTTCATGGCGTGGCGTCTTTCAGCGGGTTGCGCAGCATCACGGTGAACGTGGCCACGCGACGCAGCCGCCCGTCGGCCGCGGGCCTGAAGTTCACGCCGGGAAACTCGCGGCCCAGCGGATACAGCACCTCGTCCGCCCCACGCGGCCAGCCGTTGGCGCGCGCGCTGCGCGCCACCAGGCCGAAACGCAGTCCCACCACCTTTCGCCATTCGGCAGCCGCCTTCGCGGCAGACGGCGCGCGGGCCTCCAGCTGCGCCGCGTCGAGCCAGCGCTCAGGCACGCCGTCGCCGTCGCTGTCGTGGCCATAGACGACGTTGAACACCTCGACGCCCCGCGCCAGCGGCTCCGCGCGGAAGCTCCCGTTCTCGTCGCTGCGGTACTTACAGTAGAGCTCTGGCTCGCCGTCGGTGGCATTGGCGACGTAGAAGAAGCTCCATGCGCGGTCCGCGGACGTCTGCTGGCCCGGCATGGGACCCGGCTGGGGGAAGCCCATGCAGTCGACCATAGTGCCGTCGGGCTCGGTGGCATCGCCGTCCGCGCGGCTGCGGCCGAAGAAGCGCACGAGCAGGGAATCGCTGCCATTGACGCCCCGGCTGTTGTGGGTGCCGTAGCTTTCGTCCTTGCCCCCCACGCGGGCGTTGCGCGCCCCCACGATGTGCAGCTCCCAGAGGTCATCCGACTCCATGACCTTACTCATGATCGGCAAGGGGATTGCGCCATCGGCGTCCACGCGGTCCGGCGCATAGTCGGCGTAGCCCGCCTGCCGAACGATGCCCTTGACGACGAAGCCGGCGAACCGGAGGGTGTCTTCCACCGCCTGCGCCTCGGCATCCGCGGTGAACAGCTGCTTGCTGCCGACGAATGCGGCCGTGGCGCAGAGCACCACGAACAGCGCAAGGCCCATCGCGACCAGCAGTTCGACGAGCGCCACGCCGCAGTGGCGCGCGCGCCGTGCGGACTCAGGAACCGACCTGGCCGTCATCGGACGCACCTGGCACCAGTTGCATCACCAGCCGGGGCGCGGGCGTCGTCTGCCCGGTCACCGCCGTGCCGCGCGGCGTCCAGCCAAGCTTGACGACCACGCTGCGGCCGGTATGACTGCAGGGCCACACATAGGCACCCGCCGCTTCGCTCCACGGCGCCTCGTCGAAGCACACGCTGACGCGCGCATCGGGCAGCCCGGCGGCGACGCGCTGCTTCCATTCGCGCAGGTCCCAGGCGGCAAGCTGCGCGGCCTTGCAAGGCGCACCCACCGTGGCGCACGACGGCCCCGCGGCTGCTGGCGCCGTGGCTTCGGTCCAGTGCGCCAGCAGATAGGCGTTCGCGGCGTCGTTTCTCGCCGCCACGCCCTTGTTCATGCGCGCCTTCTCCGACAGGTCGCGCACGAGGTTGACGGCCGCCGTGAACGTTGCCGCCTCGTTGCTGGTGCGGGCGGCCGCCATCAGCATGCCCATGGCGCCGAGCAATCCCATGCTCAACACCACGATGGAAACGAGTACCTCCACGAGCGAAAAGCCCGCGCTGAAATGCTTTCTTGAAGCCATAGGCCGATGTCCTCCCTGCGCGTGTGCAACTTGGGTCGCCTCTGTTTCGCGCCATCGAAAACCGAGCCTAAGCGGGCACCGGCATCGCGGCGCGTACCGTTCGTCCGCGTTCGAATGCCGCTCGTATGATCCAGCCACACCGCTGCCAACTTCTTCCGCTCGAGCCCTCATGCCCTCTCACGAACAAGACGCCCTGCACATCGCGACCGCGCTGCGCCTGGCCACGTCGGCACTGCTGCTGACCGATCCGAACCCGCGCGTGGGCTGCGTGCTGTGCGACGCTGAAGGCCGCGTGCTGGGCCAGGGCCACACGCAAAAGGCCGGCGGCCCGCATGCCGAGGTGATGGCGCTGCGCGACGCCGCGGCGCAAGGCCGCTCGGTCGAAGGCGCGACGGCGTACGTCACGCTCGAGCCCTGCTCGCACCACGGCCGCACCGGCCCGTGCTGCGACGCGTTGATCGCGGCCGGCGTTCGCCGGGTGGTCGCCTCGCTGGCAGACCCGAACCCGCTGGTCGCGGGCCAGGGCTTCGAGCGACTGCGCGCGGCGGGCGTCGAGGTCGAGGTCGGTCCGGGTGCGGCCGAATCGCGCGAGCTCAACATCGGCTTCTTCAGCCGCATGGTCCGCAAGCAGCCCTGGGTGCGCATGAAGGTCGCTGCCTCGCTCGACGGCAAGACCGGCCTGGACAACGGCGTGAGCCAGTGGATCACCGCCGAGGCCGCCCGCACCGACGGCCACGCCTGGCGCGCCCGCGCCAGCGCGGTGCTGACCGGTGTCGGCACGGTGCTGGAAGACAACCCGCGGCTGGACGTTCGCCTGGTCGACACCCCGCGCCAGCCGCATCTGGTCGTGGTGGACAGCCGGCTCCAGACACCGCCCGATGCTCACATATTCATAGCTGGCCGCCCGGTCTGGATCTACGCGGCCAGCCGCAACGAAGAAAAGGCGGCGGCGCTCGAAGCCCGCGGCGCCACCGTCACCTGCCTGCCCAACGCCGATGGCAAGGTCGACCTGCCGGCCCTGCTGGCAGACCTGGCGGCGCGCGGCGTGAACGAACTGCACGTCGAATCGGGCCACAAGCTCAATGGCTCGATGCTGCGCGAAGGCTGCGTCGACGAGCTGCTGGTGTACCTGGCGCCCAAGCTGATCGGCAGCGGCATGGACATCGCGAGCCACATCCATGCGGGCGGCCCGCTCACCTCGCTGGCAGGCGTTGTGCCCCTGGAATTCAAGTCGGTGGACCTGCTCGGACCCGACCTGCGCGTGGTGGCGCGGGTAGCCGGAAAGGACGCGTTCTAGCGTTTACCCCGAACAGGCCTCGTTCTCTGCGAAAATGCGGGGATATGTTCACCGGAATCATCACCGGCGTGGGGCGCATCGCCGCCATTCACGACCTCGGCACCTCCTCCTCCTACGGCAAAAGACTCAGCATTGCGGTGCCTGACGGCTACCTCGATGACGTCGGGCTCGGCGACAGCATCGCGCTCAACGGCGCCTGCATGACCGTCACCACGCTCGTCCCCGAGCGACAGCAGTTCACCATCGACATTTCGGCCGAGTCCCTCGACAAGACCGCCGGCCTGACCGACGAAGGCGGCCGCGTCAACCTCGAGAAGGCCCTGCGCGCGAGCGACCGCCTGGGCGGGCACATCGTGTCCGGCCACGTGGACGGCATCGGCAGCGTGAGCTTCTTCGAGCCGGTCGGCGAAAGCTGGCAATTGCGCGTGGTCGCGCCTCCCGCGCTGGCCCGCTTCCTGGCCTACAAGGGCTCGATCACCATCAACGGCGTGAGCCTCACCGTCAACAGCGTGAGCGACATCGCCGACGGCGCCGAGGTCAGCATCAACCTGATCCCGCACACCGTCGAGAACACCTCCCTCGGCGGCCTGAAGGCCGGCTCGAAGGTCAACCTCGAAATCGATACCGTGGCGCGCTACGTGGAGCGCATGCTCCAGGCGGGCGTGCTGGTGCCCCCTGCTTCCACGTATTCCAAGGACACAGCCGAATGAACGCCTCCGTCACGCCGATCGGCGCTCCCCGCGCCGCGCGCGCCCCCGCCCCGATCTCGCCGGTCGAGGAAATCGTGGCCGAGCTCGCCGCCGGCCGCATGGTGATCCTGGTGGACGAGGAAGACCGCGAGAACGAAGGCGACATCGTCGTCGCGGCCGACCACATCACGGCCGAATCCATCAACTTCATGGCACGCCATGCCCGCGGCCTGATCTGCCTGACGTTGTCGCGCGAGATGTGCGAGCGGTTGCAGCTGCCGCCGATGGTGCAACGCAACGGCGCCAAGCATTCGACCGCCTTCACGGTGTCCATCGAGGCCGCCGAAGGCGTGACCACCGGCATTTCGGCCGCCGACCGCGCGCGCACCGTGCAGGCCGCCGTGGCGCCCAACGCCGTGGCCGCCGACCTGGTGCAGCCCGGCCACATCTTCCCGTTGCAGGCGGTGGACGGCGGCGTGCTGATGCGCGCCGGCCATACCGAAGCTGGCTGCGATCTGGCCGCCATGGCCGGCTGCTCGCCCGCCTCCGTGATCTGCGAGGTGATGAACGAAGACGGCACCATGGCCCGCCTGCCCGACCTGCAGACCTTCGCGGCCGAGCACAGCCTGAAGATCGGCACCATCGCCGCGCTCATCGAGCACAGGAGCCGCGTCGAATCGCTGGTCGAGAAGGTCGGCTGCCGTGAAATTCAGACCGCCTGGGGCGCCTTCACGGCCCACGCCTTCATCGACAAGCCCAGCCGCGGCGTGCACCTGGCGCTGGTGCGCGGCACCTGGGCACCCGAAGACACGGTGTCGGTGCGCGTGCACGAACCGCTGTCGGTGCTCGATGCGCTCGAAATCAATCGCTCGCTGCACTCGTGGAGCCTGGACGCCAGCCTTTCGCACATCGCGACCGAGGGCAAGGGCGTGGCCGTGCTGCTGAACTGCGGCGAAACCGGCAGCGAGCTGCTCGCGCAGTTCGACGGCACCGCGCGCCCCGCGCAAGCCCCCGAGCGTGGCCGCATGGACCTGCGCAGCTACGGCATCGGCGCGCAGATCCTGCGCGAATGCGGCGTGCACAAGATGAACCTGCTGGGCACGCCGCGTCGCATGCCGAGCATGGCCGCGGGCTACGGCCTCGAAATTGCCGGCTATCTCACGAAGGACTGAACAACCATGCAAGGTGCAAACAAGGGCGAGAGCAAGCCGCTCGACGGAAAAGGGCTGCGCATCGGCATCGTGCAGGCGCGCTTCAATGCCGACATCACCGATGCGCTGGCCGCGGCCTGCCTCGCGGAGCTCGAGTCGCTCGGCGTGAGCGCATCCGACATTCACCACCTGCACGTGCCCGGCGCGCTCGAAGTGCCGATCGCCCTGCAGGCGCTGGCCGAGCGCGGCGGCTACCACGCGCTCGTGGCGCTGGGCTGCATCATCCGCGGCGAGACCTACCACTTCGAGCTGGTGGCCAACGAATCGGGTGCGAGCGTGAGCCGCGTCTCGCTCGACTACAAGTTGCCCATCGCCAACGCGATCATCACCACCGAGAACCTAGAGCAAGCCGTTGCCCGCCAGACCGACAAGGGCCGCGACGCGGCCCGCGTGGCGGTCGAAATGGCGCGACTGCTGGCCACCCTTTCATGACCGACGACACCTCCAAGCCCCTCAAGCCCGTCACCGCCGCAGGCGACAAGCCGCGCCAGTCGCGCGTCGGCCTCACCAGCACGGGTGCGCGCAAGGCTTCGGCCAAGTCCAACCGCAGCCGCGCGCGCGAGTTCGCGCTGCAGGCGCTCTACCAGCACCTGGTGGGCCGCAACGACCCGACGGACATCGACCATTTCACGCGCGACCTCGCGGGCTTCCACAAGGCCGACGCCGCGCACTACGACGCGCTGCTGCACGGCTCGATCGAAGGCGCCGAGCAGCTCGACGCGCTGATCCGCCCGCTGCTGGACCGCAAGTTCGAGGAGATCTCGCCCGTGGAGCACGCCGTGATGTGGATCGGCGTGTACGAGTTCCAGAACTGCCTTGACGTGCCCTGGCGCGTGGTGCTCAACGAGTGCATCGAACTCGCCAAGGAATTCGGCGGCACCGACGGCCACAAGTACGTGAACGCCGTGCTCAACGGCCTGGCGCCGCAGCTGCGTCCCCTCGAAGTGGAAACCGACCGCGCGTCGGGCAAGGCACGCCCGTGAGGATCTCGACGCGCGCCCAGCGCATCGAGCCGTTCTACGTGATGGAGGTGGCCAAGGCGGCCGGCGCCCTGGCGCGCGAGGTCGCCCACACCGACCGGCCGATGATCTTCCTGAACATCGGCGAGCCCGACTTCACCGCCCCGCCGCTGGTGCAGGAAGCCGCCCTGCGCGCCGTGCGCGCTGGTGCCACGCAGTACACGCAGGCCACCGGCCTGGACCTCCTGCGCGAACGCATCAGCGGCTGGTATCGCCAGCGCTTCAATGTGGATGTGCCGGCACGGCGCATCGTCGTCACCGCCGGTGCCTCGGCCGCGCTGCAGCTGGCCTGCCTGGCGCTGATCGAATCGGGCGACGAGATCCTCATGCCCGACCCCAGCTATCCGTGCAACCGCCATTTCGTGAGCGCGGCGGACGGCAAGGCGGTGCTGGTGCCGACCACGGCCGAAGAGCGCTTCCAGCTCACCGCCGACAAGGTGAAGGCGGCATGGACCGACAAGACCCGCGGCGTGCTGCTCGCGTCGCCGTCGAACCCGACCGGCACCTCGATCGCGCCCGACGAGCTGCGCCGCATCCACGAGGTGGTGTCGCAGCGCGGAGGCATCACGCTGATCGACGAGATCTACCTCGGCCTGTCGTACGACGACGCCTTCGGGCAGACCGCGCTGGCCATCGACGACAACGTCATCAGCATCAACAGCTTCAGCAAGTACTTCAACATGACCGGCTGGCGCCTGGGCTGGCTGGTGGTGCCCGAGGCGCTGGTGCCGGTGGTCGAGCGCCTGGCGCAGAACCTCTTCATCTGCGCGAGCACGGTGTCGCAGCATGCGGCGCTGGCCTGCTTCGAGGACGCCAGCATTGCCGAGTACGAACGCCGCCGCGCCGAGTTCAAGGCGCGCCGCGACTGGTTCATTCCGCAACTCGACGCACTGGGCCTGAACGTGCCCGTGGTGCCCGACGGCGCCTTCTACGCCTGGGCCGACTGCACGGGCTTCGCTGAAAAGCTGGGCATCTCGGGCAGCTGGGACTTCGCCTTCGAGACCATGAAGCGCGCCCACGTCGCCATCACGCCGGGGCGTGACTTCGGCACGGCCGAAACCGCGAAGTTCGTGCGCTTTTCCACCGCCAGTTCGATGGCGCACCTGCGGGAAGCCATCGAGCGCCTGCGCGCCATGGCCGACCGGGCTGACCACAAGGCGCAATGAGCTACGCGTTCCCGATCCGCGTCTACTGGGAAGACACCGATGCCGGCGGCATCGTGTTCTATGCCAACTACCTGAAGTTCATGGAGCGCGCCCGCACCGAGTGGCTGCGCTCCCTGGGCATCGAGCAGCGCAGGCTGCGCGAGGACACAGGCGGCCAGTTCGTGGTGAGCGAAACGCAGCTCAAGTACCACCGCCCTTCCCGGCTCGACGACGAACTGCTGGTTACAGCCGATCTCCAACAATTGGGCACTGCGTCGTTGATAATCGGTCAGCGCGTGCTATCAAAAACAGAGCAAGAGCGAACACGTGCCGAGGCGCCTGTCTTGCTGTGCGAAGGCACGATCCGCATCGGCTGGGTGGATGCCGCCACGTTGCGTCCAGCGCGCATACCGAAACAAGTCACGGGAACCCTCGAGCGCTACAGCGGCTCCATGACTCAACCTATCAAGCCATGAACCAAGATCTTTCCATCATCAATCTCCTGCTCCACGCGAGCTTCGTGGTGCAGCTGGTCGTGCTGCTGCTGGTGATCGTCTCGATCGCCAGCTGGGCAGCGATCATCCGCAAGTACTTCTCGCTGCGCCGCATGCGCGCACTGAACGACGACTTCGAGCGTGAGTTCTGGTCGGGCACCAGCCTGAACGAACTGTTCGCCTCGGCCGCGCAGAACGCCAAGTTCGCCGGCCCCATGGAGCGCATCTTCGCCTCGGGCATGCGCGAATATCAAAAGCTGCGCGAGCGCCACGTCACCGACGCCCCCACGCTGCTCGACGGCGCCCGCCGCGCCATGCGCGCAAGCTTCCAGCGCGAGCTGGACGCGGCCGAACAGAACCTCTCGTTCCTGGCGACCGTGGGCTCGGTGTCCCCGTATGTCGGGCTGTTCGGCACGGTCTGGGGGATCATGCATGCCTTCACCGGCCTGGCCGCGCTCACGCAGGTGACGCTGGCCACCGTGGCCCCCGGCATCGCCGAGGCGCTGGTGGCCACGGCGATCGGCCTGTTCGCCGCCATTCCGGCGGTGGTCGGCTACAACCGCTTCGCCCGCGAGATCGACAAGATCGCCATCGCCCTGGAGACCTACATCGAGGAGTTCTCCAACATCCTGCAGCGCAACCTGTCGTCCAACCCGGGCGCGGGCGGCGCGTCGTCGGTGGCTCCGGCCAACCGCTGAGCGGAGGCGCAACGCATGCCCGCCGTTTCATCCCGGGGCCGAGGACGCCGCACGATCAACGAGATCAACATGGTCCCGTTCATCGACGTGATGCTGGTGCTGCTGATCATCTTCATGGTCACCGCCCCGCTCATCACGCCGAGCGTGATCAACCTGCCCACGGTCGACCGCGCCAACAAGCAGCCGGACAAGCCCATCGAGATCGTCATCAAGAGCGACGACGAGGTGCAGATCAAGAAAGACCCGTCCACCGGCACCGGCGGCACGTCGATCCCCATGACCCAGATCGGCGCCGTGGCCAAGCAGGCCCAGGGCGGCGACAACGACCGTCCGGTGGTCATCAGCGCCGACAAGTCGGTGAAGTACGAGACCGTGGTCAAGGCCATGAACCAGCTCAAGCGCAGCGGCGTCGAGCGCGTGGGCCTGTCGGTCACGACCACGGGCGGCAAATAAGGCATGTCGCTCGCACTGGATCGCCCCGAGTTCGCGCCGCCGCCGCAGCGCGGCACGCCGCGCGCCATCGTGCTGGCCCTCATTGCGCACGGCCTGCTGATCGCCGCGCTCACCTGGGGCGTGCGCTGGAAAAGCGAGGCCGACGAAGGCGCTGTCGATGCGGAGCTGTGGTCGTCCACGGTGCAGCAGGCCGCGCCTCGCCTGCAGGCACCGCAGGCGCCCGCCCCGGTTCCCACGCCGCCACCGCCCGCACCTGCTCCCACACCGGCGCCAACGCCAGCGCCGCCGCCGCCTCCTCCGCCCCCGGTGGCCAAGGCGCCCGATCCCGCTCCCGCGCCCAAAGCGCCCGACATTGCCCTGGAGCGTGAGAAGAAGCTCAAGGAGCAAAAGGAACTGAAGCAGCGCGAGCTCGAAAAGCAGCAGGAGCAAAAGAAGAAGGAGCTCGAAGCCAGGCAGCGCGCGGAGGACGAGGCCGACAAGAAGCAGGCGCAGTTGAAGGAGCAGCAGCAGAAGAAGCTCGCCGACCAGAAGAAGCAGCAGGAAGCCGAGGCCAAGCAGGCCGAAGCCAAGAAGGCCGAGGCCGCCGCGAAGCAGGCCGCGGCCGACCGTGCCGCCACGCTCAAGCGCATGCAGGGCCTTGCGGGCGCCAGCGGCGCCGACGACGCGAAGGGCACGGCCATGCGCACGTCCGGGCCGTCCAGCGGCTATGCCGGTCGCATCGCCGCCGCCGTGCGGCCGAACATCACATTCCCCGATGCCGATACCGTCAACGGCAATCCGGCCGCGGAGTTCGAGGTGAGCCTGGCGCCCGACGGCACCATCGTCGGCGTGAAGCTGAGCAAGTCGAGCGGCCTGCCGGGCTGGGACGACGCGGCCGAGCGCGGCCTGCGCAAGACCGACAAGCTGCCGCGCGACACCGACGGGCGCATCTTCCCGTCGCTGATCGTGTCGCTGCGCCCCAAGCGCTGATCTCTGCGCGCGTCTGGCTCGCGTCTAACGCGCAGCTAAGAAAACGAGGCCCTTCCGGGTGACTTGCACGTCACCCGGAACTCGATAATCAGGGCTCATGAATCCCAACGGCCGCATCCGCTACGGCAGCAGTCCACTGCTCGCCAGCCCCACTCCCGTGTGGCGCAGCAAGTTCATCGTGGCCAGCATCGCCTTCGGCTTCCTGCTGCTGGCCGGCCGCGCCGCCTATGTCCAGATCTTCAACAACGACTTCTTCCAGCACCAGGGCGAAGTGCGCTACCAGCGCACGCTGGAGCTGCCGGCCAACCGCGGGCGCATCCTGGACCGCAACGGGCTGATCCTGGCCTCCGACATGCCGGCGCCCAGCATCTGGGCCATTCCGGAAGACATCGAGCGCGACGACCCCGCCACGCAGGAAAAGCTCAAGCAGGCCGCCAAGCTGCTCGGCATGCCGCTGAAGGACATCGACAAGAAGCTCGAGGACGAAGACAAGAGCTTCGTCTGGCTCAAGCGCCAGGTCGACGAGCCCATTGCCAAGCAGGTGGCCGCGCTCGGCATCAAGGGCGTCTACCTGCGCCGCGACTACCGGCGCCAGTACCCCGAGGGCGAGGCGGCGGCGCACCTGGCCGGCTTCACCAACGTGGAGGACATCGGCCAGGAGGGCGTGGAGCTCGCGTTCAACAACGAGCTGGCCGGCAAGTCGGGCTCGCGCCATGTGCTGAAGGACCGGCTGGGCCACATCGTGGAGGACACCGAGGACCAGGTGCCGCCCACCGCCGGCCACGACATCCAGCTGAGCATCGACGACCGCGTGCAGTTCGTGGCGTACGAGAAGATCCGCGACGCCGTGGTCGCCAACAAGGCGCGCGCGGGCAGCGTGGTGGTGGTCGACGCCCGCACGGGCGAGCTGCTGGCCATGGCCAACTACCCGAGCTACGACCCCAACGACCGCCACGCCCTCACCGGCGAGCAGCTGCGCAACCGCGCCATGACCGACGTGTTCGAGCCCGGCTCGACCATGAAGCCGATCACCGTCGCCACCGCGCTGCAGCTGGGCCGTGTCACGCCCAACACCATCATCGACACCAACCCGGGGCGCATCACCGTGTCGGGCGCGACCATCCACGACGACGAGAACTTCGGCGTGCTGACGGTGCAGGGCGTGATCCAGAAATCGAGCAACGTCGGCGCCACCAAGATCTCGCAGCGCATGTCGGCGCAGGAGATGTGGAACTCGCTCACCGCCGTGGGCATCGGCCAGAAGCCGCAGACGCCCTTCCCCGGCGCGGTCACGGGGCGGCTGCGGCCGTGGAAGTCGTGGCGGCCCATCGAGCAGGCCACCATGTCGTACGGCTACGGCCTGTCGGCGTCGCTGTTCCAGATCGCGCACGCCTACACCGCCTTCGCGCACGACGGCGAGGTGATTCCGGTGAGCCTCTTGAAGAACACCGGCGAGGAGCCGGTCGGTGTGCAGGTGTTCTCGCCGCTGGTGGCCAGCGAGGTGCGCCAGATGATGCATCTGGCCGCCGCGCCCGGCGGCACCGCGCCGCTCGCGCAGACCCAGGGCTACTCGGTGGGTGGCAAGACCGGCACCGCGCACAAGCAGGTCGGCAAGGGCTATGCGAGCAACAAGTACCGCGCCTGGTACACCGGCATGTCGCCCATCGACAAGCCGCGCATCATCGTCGCGGTGATGATCGACGAGCCCGGCGCGGGCAAGTATTTCGGCGGCCTGGTGGCCGCGCCGGTGTTCAGCCAGGTGGTGCAGCAGACGCTGCGCATCCTGAACGTGGTGCCGGACCTGGCTGTGGCGCCGATGGCGCACTGAGCGCGGCAGCAGGGCGGGCCGATGTGGCCCGCAGTAGATCGAACGTAGGCAGATGGATAGAATGCGAACTATTCTCATCTTCGCGCGTTCCGCCGCCGTCCCGTGTCCGTCCTTCCGCTTCCGTCCGAGCCGGCATCCATCGATGCGATCTACCGCGAACACCATGGCTGGCTGCTGGGCTGGTTCCGCCGGCGGCTGGGCGGCGCGTCGTGCGCGGCCGACCTTGCCCACGACACCTTCGTGCGCCTGATGGTGTCGCGCGACGCGCAGGTGCTGAACGAGCCGCGCGCCTTCCTGCGCACGCTGGCGCATGGCGTGGTGGTGAACCACTGGCGCCGCCAAGACATCGAACGCGCCTGGCTCGAGGCCGTGGCCGTGTTGCCCGAACCGCTCGCGCCCTCCCCCGAGGAACGGGTGCTGGCGCTGGAAACGCTGTGCCGCATCGACGCCATGCTGGACAGGCTCAACCCCAAGGCGCGCACCGCCTTCCTGCTGGCACAGCTCGACGGTCTGGGCTACGCCGAGATCGCCGCGCAGCTGAAGGTGTCGCAGCGCATGGTCAAGAAATACATGGCACAGGCCATGCTGCAATGCCTGCTGCTGACGAATTCATGAGGAGCCTGGGCCTCCCGCCGCACGACGCGGTACCCGCACCGTCCCAGGCACCGGCCTTCGAAGACCTGCAACAGGCCGCCGAATGGTTCGCCGTGCTGCACGACACCGCCGTGAGCGACGCCGACCGCCGCCGCTGGCAGTCGTGGCTCGATGCCGGCCCGCGCCAGCGCGCCGCATGGCACCGCGTGGAAAGCATCTCGGGCGAGTTCAGGGCGCTGTCCGGCCTGCCGGCGCGCAGGGCGCTCGAACGCGGCACGGCCACGGCCGGCCGGCGGCGCTCGGTGCTGCGCGCACTGGCGCTGCTGCCGGTGGCGGGCATCGCGGGCTGGATGGCTTCGCGCCACCTGCCCTGGCAAGGCTGGGTCGCCGCCCACCGCACCGACACCGGCGAGCGGCGCGAGCTCGTGCTGGCCGACGGCAGCCGCCTGTGGCTCAACACCGCCACCGCACTCGACGTCGACTTCTCGCCGAGCCTGCGCCGCATCGTGCTCTACAAGGGTGAAGTGCTGGTCACCAGCGGGCACGACGACGCCAGCCCCGTGAACCCCTTCCGCCCGCTCGTCGTCGACGTGCCGCAGGGCCGGTTGACCGCGCTGGGCACCCGCTTCGCGGTGCGGCACGAAGAAGGCGGCGCGGTGCGGCTCGCGGTGTTCGAAGGCGCCGTCGCCTCGCGCCCGAGCGAGGGCGGCGAGTCGCTCACGCTGGTGGCCGGGCAGCAGGCCCGCCTCTTTGCCGACCGCGTCGAGGCCCCCGAGCCCGTGGCGGGCTACGCCGAAGACTGGACGCGCGGCATGCTCGTGGCCGACGGCATGCGCCTGGGCGACTTCATCGCCGAGCTGGCCCGCTACCGGCCGGGCTACCTGGGCTGCGCGCCCGAGGTGGCCGACCTGCGCATCGTGGGCGCCTACCCGCTGGCCGACACCGAGCGCATTCTTTCGGCGCTGCAGGCCACGCTGCCGGTGCGCGTGCGCCGGCCGACGCCGTGGTGGACGGTGGTCGAGGCGGCGCCGGACGCGCCGAAGCGCTGATTCAAGAATTTTTTCGGCGGGCGGGTTCCCTTTTGGCGGCGCCGGTTGGCAAGACAAGTACCAACCTCCTTTTTGCCCGAAAGCCGCCATGCCCGCGCCCTTGCCGAACCGCCCTTCTTCCCGCCCCTCCCGTCCACGCACCAACCGGCAGCTAGCGCGGGCGCTGCGTGGCGCGGCGGCCTTGCTGCCCGTGGTCGCCGCGGTGCAGGCCCTGCCCGCCATGGCACAGGCGCAGCCCCAGCCCGCCGCGTCGCGCGACTACGCCATTCCCGCCGGCCCGCTGGGCACCGTGCTGAGCCAGTTCGCGAGCCAGGCCGGCGTGCTGCTGTCGAGCGACGCGGCCATGACCGCCGGCCTGAACGGCTCCGGCGTGCGCGGCCGCTTCACGGTCGACGAAGGCTTTGCCATGGCGTTGGCCGGCACCGGGCTGCAGGCCGTGCGCGGCGCGGGCAACGTGTATGCGCTGCAGCGCGGCCAGACCTCCGAGACCTTGTCGGAAGTGCGCGTCACGGGCCAGCGCGCGGGCTCGCTCGCGCCGGTGACCGTCACCGCCAACGCGGAAGAAGAAAGCGGCAAGGGCCCGGGCAAGGGCTTCGTGGCGCAACGCAGCACCGGCGGCACCAAGACCGACACCCCGCTGCTGGAAACCCCGCAGTCCGTCTCGGTGGTCACGCGCGACCAGATGGATTCGCAAGGCGCCACCACGCTGGTCGAGAGCCTGCGCTACACGCCCGGCATCGTCGCGCAGTACGGCAACACCGACCTGCGGCTGGACTGGCTCACGCTGCGCGGCTTCACGCCGCCGGCGCGCTACCTCGACAACCTGCGCCTGCCCTTCGGCGCGCGCGGCTACTCGCAGCCGCGCATCGAGCCCTGGGGGCTGGAGCGCGTGGAAGTGGTGAAGGGACCGTCCTCCGTTCTCTACGGCCAGTCGACGCCCGGCGGCCTGGTGAACATGGTGAGCAAGCGCCCGACGCTGGAAACCGTGCGCCAGGTCGAAGTGCAGCTCGGCAGCCACAACCGCCGGCAGACGGCCTTCGACTTCGGCGGCGCCATCGACGACGACGGCGTGTGGAGCTACCGCCTGGTCGGCCTGCACCGCGAAGCCAATACCGCCTACGACTACGTGTCGGAGAAGAAGAGCTACTTCGCCCCGTCGCTCACCTTCCGCCCTTCGGACGCCACCCGCATCACGCTGATGGCCCACTGGCAGACGCTCGATTCGCCCGGCGGCGGCGGCGCGCCCGCGCTGCCTTCGGCCGGCACGCTGGACACCAGCCGCTACGCCGCGCTGCCCACGCGCGCCTTCGTCGGCGAGCCCGGCTACGACCGCTTCAACAACCGCCAGCACTTCGTCGGCTACGAGGCCGAGCACAAGCTGAACGACACCTTCACGCTGCGCCAGAACCTGCGCTACGGCAAGGTCGACGCGTACACGCAGCGCGTGCAGGCCTTCTGCCTGGCCGCCTGCAACCCGTCGTCGCTGCTGCGCTATGCGTGGGCCTTTCCCGAGACCGCCAAGCTCATGACGGTCGACACCCAGGTGCAGGCCGACTTCACGACCGGCCCGGTGCGCCACACCGCCCTGGTGGGCGTGGACTATTCCGACGAGAAATCTTCGTTCGACGAGACCAACCTGCGCATCATCACCACGCCGTTCAACGCCTACCTGCCGGTGTACGGGCGCGACAGCGGCCAGGTGCCCTCGGTGGCCACGCACATCGAACAGCGGCGCCGCCAGAGCGGCTTCTACCTGCAGGACCAGATGCACTGGAATCGCTGGAGCCTGGTGCTCGCCGGGCGGCAGGACCGCGCCATCACGGACACCCGCACGCTCACCATGACGCCGCGCCGCCTGGCCACCGCCGACCAGCGCGACGGCAAGTTCACCGGCCGCGCCGCGCTGATGTACAGCTTCGACAACGGCGTGGTGCCGTACCTGAGCTACTCCACCTCGTTCCAGCCCGCGGCCGGCACCGACCGCCTGGGCAACGTGTTCCAGCCGACCACCGGCAAGCAGACCGAGGTGGGCGTGAAATACCAGCCCGCGGGCTCCAAGGCCCTGCTGACCGCGGCGGCGTACGAACTCACGCAGCAGAACGTGCTCACGCCCGACCCGCAGAGCCGCTCGTTCAGCGAGCAGACCGGCGAAGTGCGCGTGCGCGGGCTGGAGCTCGAGGCGCGCGGCCAGGTGCTCAAGGGGCTGGACGCCATCGCCTCCTATGCCTACACCGACAGCCGCGTGACGCGCGCCAACCCGAACGCGGCCGGCGTCAGCATCCAGGGCAACCGCTTCGCCTACGTGCCGCAGCGCCAGGCCGCCTTCTGGCTGGAGTACGCCTTCCAGAACGAAGCGCTGGCCGGCCTGACCGTGGGCGGCGGCGTGCGCCATACCAGCGCCACCTACGGCGACAACGCCAACCAGTTCCGCATTCCGGGCGTGACGCTGTTCGACGCGGCGGTGCGCTGGGACCTGGGCCGCGTGCGGCCCGCATGGAAGGGCGTGCGCCTGGCGCTGAATGTGGCCAACGTGGCCGACAAGACCTACGTGGCCACCTGCCTCTCGTCCACCGGCTGCTACTACGGCGAGCGCCGCAGCGTGTACGTGACGGCCGGCTACAGCTGGTAGGTGCAGGGCGCGGCAAGGACAAGGCGGGGAACGGAGGGCGTGGGCCGCTCGTTTAGGATCGTCGGCAACTCACTGTTACCGGCGCTCCAGACATGGTCGACACCTCCGCATCCACACCCGCCGTCCGCCTCGAAGACCTGACCCCGCTGCCGTACCAGCAGGCCCTGGCCGCGCACCTGCAGGCGCAAGAGCCCGAGGTCTGGCGCTGGGCCGCCTCGGCCGAGGCACGCGAGGAACACGCTGCCTCGGTGCGCGCCGAACTGCTGCGCAACTCGTACCGGCTCGACGCGACGGCGCATCCCGAGCTGCACGCGCACGCCCGGCTCGCGGCGCAGCGCCTGGGCGTCACGGCGAGCATCACGCTCTACCAAGCGCGCGACGGCGCGATGAATGCCGCGATCCACTTCGTGCCGGGCGAGGCGCACATCGTGCTCTCGGGCCCGTTGCTGGAGCGCCTGCAGGGACCCGAACTGCAGGCCGTGCTGGGCCACGAACTCGCGCACTACCTGCTGTGGGCGCGCGACGGCGGCAAGTACCACGTGGTCGATCGATTGCTGCACGCCGCCTCGGCCGACCCGCGTGCCGATGCGAGCCACCTGCACGCCGCGCGGCGCTACGCGCTGTACACCGAGGCCTTCGCCGACCGCGGCGGCTGCGTGGCCTGCGGCGCGCTCGAGCCCGCGGTGAGCGCGCTCATCAAGATCGAGACCGGCCTCACGCAGGTCAATGTCGAAAGCTACCTGGCGCAGGCCGAGGAGATCTGCGCCGACCCGGCCACGCAGACGCGCGGCACCAGCCACCCGGAGGTGTTCGTGCGCGCCCGCGCCATGCGCCTGTGGACCGAGCGCCAGCACGACGCCGAAGACTGGCTGGCCACCGCGCTCGAAGGCCCGCTCGACCTGGGCACGCTCGACATGCTCGGCCAGCAGCGCGTGGGTGCGCTCACGCGCGGCGCCATCGCGCAGTTGCTGCAGCGTGCGTACCTGCAGTCGGAGCCGCTGCTCGCGCATGCGCGCCGCTTCTTTCCCGACTTCGCGCCGCCCGCGTCGGCCATGCCGCCGCCCGAGCCGGTGCCCGCCGGGCTGCACGACTACCTGGCCAGCGTGCTGGTCGACTTCGTCGCGGCCGACCCCGAGCTCGACGACGTCACGCTCGCCGCCGCGCTCGGCCTGGCCGAAGCGCTGGGCTGCGCCGAGCCGCTCGAACAGCGCGTGGTGAAAGACCTGCGCTTTCCCAAGCGCAGCCTCACGCGCGTGAAGCGCGACGCCACCGCCCTGCTCGACAAGGCCTCCACCCAACACCAGCAGGCCGCCGCCGCATGACCACCGCCCCCGCTCCCCTTCTGCAGCTGCTGGACACCGCCGATGCCCACGGCGGCCTGCAGACCGACGACGTGCTCAAGCTCGTGCTGCCGCTGCTGCGCGAAGTTTCCGTGCTGCACGAGCAAGGCAAGGTCGCCGCGCTCGGCAACGTGTTCGCCTACCGCGTGACCGATGCGCCAGCGCTGGTGCTCGCGCACCCCGAGGGCGCGGACCCGCGCCGCAACCTCGAAGCCATCGCACCGCTGGAGCAGCCCGCCGCGTCGGTGCTGCGCGTGGTGGGCGAAGCGCGCGTCACCATCGATGCCGACGACGGCCTCTCGGTGGAAAACCTCGCGGTCATGGCCGATGCCGGGCCCGACGCCGTGCCCACGCGCCCTGCGTACCTGCCCGGCTACGCCGCGTGGGAGCTGCGCCTGGCGCACCACGACGCCCTCGGCGACATCCTGTGCCTGGGCCAGGTGCTGGCCAGCCTCTCTTGCGGGCTGGACTTCACCATCGGCGAAGAGCTGACACGCTTCGCCGCGCACCGGGGCAACCTGTTCGAACTGAACCGCCGCCTGCATCCGGTGGTGGCCGCCGTGATCTTCGAGATGACCGCGCTCGACCGTCACGAGCGCGCGCGCGACCTGCCCTCGGTGATCCGCCGGCTCGAAACCTACCGCGACCAGCCGCTGGACCTGAACCTCGGGCTGGGGCTGGACCGCATCGCCCCCGCGAAGAACGGCGCCAGCCAGCGCCGCCAGGCCATCCAGCTGCACCTGCGCGACCGCCTGTTCGACCTGTCGCGGCGCAACCGCCTGCTGTACTTCAAGCCGACGCAGGCGCATGTGAACCTCACCATTGCCAGCGTGCCGCTGGTGGTCGACATGCACAGCATCCGTGTCGACCAGCTCTGCGTGTGGGACGGCCGCTTCGCCGCCGACATCGCCAGCTGCGACCCCGTGCCGCTGGCGCGCTGGCTGCGCTTCGAGGACCAGCCCTACCTGCCCGGCGCGCTCGACCGCATCCTGCAGGAGGCGCGGCGCGACCGCTCGGAGTACGGCTTCTCGCAGATGTCGCTGGTCATCGCCTTCCTGCGCTGGCACAACCTGAAGGAAGGGGCTGCCGGCGGCGCCGAGCAGGCCGAGCGCATCGCCTCGCCGCTGCTGATGCTGCCGGTCGAACTCTCGCGCAAGAAGGGCGTGCGCGACCAGTACCTGCTCGAAGCCGCCACGAGCGAGGCGCAGGTCAACCCCACGCTGCGGCACCACCTGCGCCAGCTCTACGGCATCGTGCTGCCCGAGACGGTGGACCTGCGCGAAACCTCCATCGAGCAGTTCCACGCCCAGCTCTCGGCGCAGATTGCGCAGAGCGAGCCCGGCGTGCAGCTGCGGCTGGTGAAGCAGCCCGAAATCGCGGTGATCCACCAGCGCGCGCGCCAGCGGCTCGAACAGTTCAAGCGCCGCGCGCGCGTGCGCACGGCGTCCGCGGTGCCGGTGGCCGCACAAGATTTCAGCTACGCGCAGGACGACTTCCGCCCGCTCGGCCTGCAGCTCTTTCATGCGCGCGTGCGTCCGGTGCCCCTGCCGGTGCGCGACGCCGTCGGCGCCCGCCCGCAGCCGCGCGCCCCGCAGATGGCCGCCTCCGTGGCGGAAGAAACCGAACGCACCACGCTGCAGCTGCGCGAGAGCACCGGCAACCCGTACCAGTGGGACATCGACCTCACGGCCGTGACGCTGGGCAACTTCAACCACCGCAAGATGTCGCTGGTGCGCGACTATTCGGGCCTGGCCGAAAGCGACATCGCGAGCGAGGCCTTCGACCGCGTGTTCTCGCTGCAGCCGCGCCAGGTCGATGCCGAGGCGCCGCCCGCCCTGCCGCTGGCCGCCCAGTGGCCGGTGGTGCAAGGCGACGCCACGCAAACCGCCGCCGTCGCGCTGGCGCGCACCGGCACCAGCTACATCATTCAAGGCCCGCCGGGCACGGGCAAGTCGCAGACCATCACCAACCTGATTGCCGACTACGTGGGCCGAGGCCAGCGCGTGCTGTTCGTCTGCGAGAAACGGGCCGCCATCGACGTGGTGTTCCACCGCCTGCGGCAGCAGGGGCTGGACGAGCTCTGCTGCATGATCCACGACTCGCAGGGCGACAAGAAGGCCTTCGTGCAGAACCTGCGCAAGACCTACGAGCAATGGCTGGAAGCGCCCGAGGCGCTCGCGCAGGAGTCGGCCGAGCGCACCAAGGTGCTCGACGCCATGGACCTCGACCTGCGCGCGCTGGAACGCTTCGACGCCGCCATGCGAGACGTGCCCGCGCACATCGCCGTGACGCTGCGCGAACTGGTGGCGCGGCTCATCGCGCTGAAGGCCGACGACCCCGCGCTCACGCCGCTGCAGGCCGAAGCCCTGCCCGCCTTCTCGGCATGGCGCCAGCATGCGGAGCTGGTGTCGCGGCTGCACCTGGCCGTGACCGAAAGCCTGGGCGCGCCCAGCCTGGCGCAGCACGTGTTCGCGCAGCTGGCGCCCTCGCTGCTGAAGCAGGAGAAGCCGCTCGCGCGGCTGGTCGAACTCAGCGAGCGCGCCATCGACCAGAGCGGCGCATGCCGCGAGGCGCTCGTTGACGCATGGCCGCCGCTGGCCGACGACCAGGCGCTGTGGCGCGATGCGCTGGCCGTGGTGGCCGACGCGCGCCGCGTGGCTGCGCTGGCCGCGCGCGGGCAGCTCACGCTGCTCGACGCCGCACACCCGAGCAGCCTGGCGTGGACCACGGCCTTGGCCGAGCGCCGCAGCCTGCAGCAGGCCCTCGACGCCGCGCTGCAGCGCTCCGGCCACTGGCGCGACAAGCTCTCGCCCGGCGACACCGAGGCCGGCCTCGCACAGGCGCGCGCGCAACAGGGCTCGCTGCTGCGCTGGCTGCAGCCGTCGTGGTGGCGGTTGTCCGGTGAACTGAAGCGCCGCTACGACTTCGCAGCGCATGCGGTGCGCCCACAGCCCAGCCAGGTGCTCGAGGAACTGCTGGCCGAGCACGGCGCTCGCGCCGCGCTGCACAAGCAGCTTGCGCAGATCGAGTCCGGCTACGGCTGCACCGACCCCGAAGCCTTTGCGCAGCAGTTGCAGGAGATGCGCAGCATCGACGACAGCACCAGCCTGCGCGCGGCGTTCCAGGTGCACCTGCGCACGGAAGCCGCGACCGGCGCCAGCCGCAGCGTCGAGAAACTCGCCGCGGCCGGCGCGCGCACCGACACCCTCGACGCCCTGTGGCGCGACCTGCTCCAGGACGCCGGCGCGCAGCCCCTGAACGCGCTCGAAGCGCTGGCCCGCACGCTGCGCGAGCAGGCCGATGCCCTGCCCGGCGTGATCGTGCCGCTGCAGGAACTGGCCGATGCCGACCCCGCCGTGGCCGCCGCGCTGCGCACACTGCCGCTGCCACCCGACGCCATCGAGTTCGCCGTGGCGCGCGAAGGCCTGGAGCGCGTGTACCGCACCGAGCGCTGGCTGCCGCGCTTCGACGGCGCCGCGCTCGCGCGCCATGCGCAGCGCCTGGGAGACGCCGAGCGCCAGCTGCTGGAGCGCAACGCGCGCACGCTGGCCGCCGCGGTGCGCCAGCGTTTCCGCGACCATGTGCAGAAAAGCGCCCTGCCCGCCAGCCAGCTGGACGCCGACGGCAAGCTCTTCAAGAAGAGCTACAACGCGGGCCGCCGCGAGCTGGAGCACGAGTTCGGCAAGACGATGCGCTACAAGGCCATCCGCGAGCTGGCCAGCGGCGACACCGGCCGCGTGGTGCGCGACATGAAGCCCATCTGGCTCATGAGCCCGCTGTCGGTGTCCGACACGCTGCCGCTCGCGGCCGACCTGTTCGACGTGGTCATCTTCGACGAGGCCAGCCAGATCCCGGTGGAAGAAGCCGTGCCCGCGCTGTACCGCGCGCCGCAGATCATCGTGGTGGGCGACGAGATGCAACTGCCGCCGACCAGCTTCTTCTCGTCCAGCCGCGACCCCGAGGACGACACCGTGTCGGTACACGGCGGGGACAGCGATGACGGCGATGACAGCGGCGAAGGCGACCGCATCGCGGTCGTGCTCGACGCCGACAGCCTGCTCAACCAAGGCGCGCGCAACCTGCCGGCCACGCTGCTGGCCTGGCACTACCGCAGCCGCTACGAGTCGCTCATCGGCTTCTCGAACGCGGCCTTCTACGCCGGCAACCTCTACACCATTCCGGACCGCAGCCTGCCCGCGCCGGAGCGCGGCGAAATTCTCGTGCAGTCGCGCAGCCCGTCGAACGAATCGGTGGCTGCGCACGTCGATGCCCTGCTCTCGCGCGCCATCAGCTTCCACCGCGTGACCGACGCGGTGTACGAGAACCGCATCAACGACGGCGAGGCGCGCCACATCGCGCAGCTGGTGCGCGAGCTGCTCCGGCGCGAAACCGGGCGCAGCCTGGGCATCGTGGCGTTCTCGGAGGCGCAGCAAGGCGAGATCGAGGACGAGCTCAACGCGCTGGGTGCGGCCGACACCGACTTCGCGGCCCGGCTCGAAGCCGAGTACGTGCGCGAGGAAGACGACCAGTTCTGCGGCCTGTTCATCAAGAACCTGGAGAACGTGCAGGGCGACGAACGCGACATCATCCTGCTGAGCATCTGCTACGGCCCCAACCCCGAGGGCCGCATGCTGATGAACTTCGGCCCCATCAACCAGCGCGGCGGAGAGAAGCGGCTCAACGTGATCTTCAGCCGCGCCAAGCACCACATGGCGGTGGTCTCGACCATTAGCCACGAGGCGATCACCAACGACCACAACGAGGGCGCGGCGGCGCTGAAGAACTTCCTGCGCTATGCGGAGTGCCTGTCGCGCGGCGATGCGGACACCGCGCGGCGCGTGCTCGAAGGCATGAACCCGCTCACGCGCGGCGCGAGCCCGGTGGCGCGGCACGGGCGCGCGGACGATGTCACGGTGCAGCTCGCCGCGGCGCTGCGCGCACGCGGCCATGCGGTCGACGAACAGGTGGGCCAGTCACGCTTTCGCTGCGACCTGGCGGTGCGCGTGGACGGCAGCACGCACTATGCGCTGGGCATCCTGGTGGACACCGCCACGCACTACGAGAACCGCAACGTGCTGGAGCGCTATGTGTCGCGACCCCGCATCCTCGATGCCTTCGGCTGGCAGGTGATGCAGGTGCTGGCCAAGGACTGGCTGCATGCGCCCGAGGCCGTGCTCGAGCAGGTCGAGCAGGCCTTGGAGAAAGCCAGGGTCAGCGCACCACGCTCAGGCGCTTGACGTCGAGTTCGGCCTTGCCGACGAGGTCCTTGTCGAACTCGCCGCTGACTTCGACCCGCACCTTGTCGTCGATCTTCACGCCGGGCGGGAAATGCTTGGCGTCGATCTCCACCTTCATGCGGCCGGAGTCGTCGGCGAAGGTGTAGTGCTCACCGCCGTCGTGCGAGACGATGAAGCCGCGCAGCGTGGCGTGCTGGTCGTCCTTGCCGGTGTCGAGCAATTGCTTCACGGTCATGGCCGGCACCGAGCTCGGGCCGACGTACTGTGCCGAGGCGGCGAAGGGCAGCGCCAGCGCCAAGGCCAGCGTGCATGCGAGGGTTGATTTCTTCATGGCGAGTTCCTCCTTGAACTTCGGGATTGCAAAGACAGGAAGGATCGTAGCGAGCCCTCGAATGGGCCCACGTCGGCGAAGCCCTTGATCAGTCGTAGACGATCAGCGCCTTGCCTGCGTCCGCCTGCGCGGTCCAGCTGGCCAGCGCCGCGTCGGTCGGGAAGAACTTGGCGCGCTCGCCCAGCTGCAGCTCGACCTGCGCCCCGCCCCGCGCCATCGACAGGCGCACCGGCAGGCCCTGGATCAGGTCGCCCACTTCGGTCTGCTCCTTGCGCGGCGGAAAGTCCTTCAGCAGCCGCGCGATGTCGGGCGCCTTGCCGTTCACCGCCACGCGCAGGAACTTGCCGAAGCGGCAACGCGCCGTGGCCAGGTCCCACACCTGCTGCACCTGGAAGCGTGCCTCGAAGCCGCCGCGCGCGGGCTGCAGCTTGCCGCTGACGATGACCAGTTCGTCGTCCTTCAGCGTGTTGCGGTTGGCATTGATGAGCGCCTCGTCGGCAGTGGCGTCGATGGACTCCGACTTGTCGTCGAGCTTGAAGATCGCCAGCCGGCCGCGCTGGCCGTTGATCACGCGAAAGTCGCTCACGATGCCTGCGATCACCTGCTGGTCGCGGCTGTCGAGCAGGTCGCCGATCTCGCGCTTGCAGAAGCGCCGCACCTCGTGCGAGACCTCGTCGAACAGGTGGCCCGACAGGTAGAAGCCCACGGCCGTCTTTTCGAGCGTGAGCCGTTCCTTCACACCCCAGGGGGTGGCGTCGACCAGGTCGGGCTCGGCGTTGGCCGAGCCGTGTTCGGCGTCGCCGAAGATGTCGACCTGCGCCGCATTGGCGGCCGTGGCGCTGGCGAATTCGAAGGCGCGGTCGACCGAGGCGATCAGCGACGCTCGGTTCTGCTGGATGGCATCGAAGGCGCCGGCCTTGATGAGCGCCTCGACCGTGCGCTTGTTGATGCGCTGGCGGTCGACGCGCACGCAGAAGTCGAACAGGCTCTTGAACGGGCCGCCCTCCTCGCGCGCCCGCACCACGGCCTCGACCGCGAGCTGGCCCGAGCCCTTCACGGCGCCCAGGCCGTAGCGAATCACCTTGTCGGTGACCGGCTCGAAGCGGTAGTTGCCGCGGTTCACGTCCGGCGGCTCGAAGGTGATGCCGAAGTTCTTCTGGGCGTCCTCGAACAGCAGCTTGAGCTTGTCCGTGTCGTCCATTTCCACGGTCATGTTGGCGCAGAAGAACTCGGCCGTGTAGTGGACCTTGAGCCAGCCCGTGTGGTACGCCAGCAGCGAGTAGGCAGCGGCGTGCGACTTGTTGAAGCCGTAGCCCGCGAACTTCTCCATCAAGTCGAAGATTTCGTCGGCCTTGTCCTGCGGAATGCCGTGCGTGGAGAGCGCGCCCGCGCGGAATTTCTCGCGGTGCTCGGCCATCTCCTCGAGCTTCTTCTTGCCCATGGCGCGGCGCAGCAGGTCGGCGCCGCCGAGCGAGTAGCCGCCCAGGATCTGCGCGGTCTGCATCACCTGCTCCTGGTAGACCATGATCCCGTAGGTCTCCGACAGCATCTCGGCCACGGCCGGGTGCGGGTACTCCACGTCTTCGCGGCCGTGCTTGCGCGCCACGAAGCTGGGAATCAGGTCCATGGGGCCCGGGCGGTACAGGGCGTTCAGCGCGATCAGGTCTTCCAGGCGCGTGGGCCGCGCGTCTTTCAGCATGCCCTGCATGCCGCGCGATTCGAACTGGAACACCGCCTCGGTCTTGCCTTCGGAGAACAGCCGGTAGGTGGCCGCGTCCTTCAGCGGAATGTTCTCGAACGCGAAATTCTCCTGGCCCTTGTGGCGCGCGACGATGAAGTCCTTGGCGATCTCCAGGATGGTGAGCGTGGCCAGCCCCAGGAAGTCGAACTTCACCAGGCCGATGGCCTCGACGTCGTCCTTGTCGTACTGGCTCACGGCCGAGTCGCTGCCGGGCTGCTGGTACAGCGGGCAAAAGTCGGTGAGCTTGCCCGGCGCAATGAGCACGCCCCCGGCGTGCATGCCGATGTTGCGGGTCATGCCTTCGAGCTTTTGCGCCAGCTCGACGAGCATGCGCACTTCTTCTTCCTTCTCGATGCGCTGCGCGAGCTGCGGCTCCATCTCGATGGCGTAGTTGTTCTTGTCGCCCTCGATCTTTTTCTCGGGCGGGTACTGCAGCGTGACCGACATGCCCGGCTTGTTCGGAATCAGCTTGCTGATGCCGTCGCAGAACATGTAGCTCATGTCCAGCACGCGGCCCACGTCGCGGATGGCCGCGCGCGCGGCCATGGTGCCAAAGGTGGCGATCTGGCTGACGGCATTGCGGCCGTACTTGTCCTTCACGTAGTCGATCACGCGGTCGCGGTTGCCCTGGCAGAAGTCGATGTCGAAGTCGGGCATCGAGACGCGTTCGGGGTTCAGGAAACGTTCGAACAGCAGCTTGTATTCGAGCGGGTCCAGGTCGGTGATCTTCAGCGCGTAGGCCACCAGCGAGCCCGCGCCCGAGCCCCGGCCCGGGCCCACCGGGCAGCCGTTTTCCTTGGCCCACTTGATGAAGTCGCCCACGATCAGGAAGTAGCCCGGGAACCCCATGTTCAAAATGGTGTTGATCTCGAACTCGAGGCGTTCAACGTAGCGCGGACGTTCGGCGTCGCGCTTGGCTGCGTCGGGGTAGAGGTGCGCCAGGCGCACTTCGAGCCCCTCGAAAGACTCCTGGCGGAAGAAGTCGTCGATCGGCATGCGCACGCCGTCGGCGATGAAGGGCGTCGGAAAGTCCGGCAGCTGCGGCTTGCCGAGCACCAGCGTCAGGTTGCAGCGCTTGGCGATTTCCACCGTGTTGGCCAGAGCGCTCGGCACGTCGGCGAACAGCGCCTGCATCTCGGCGCTCGACTTGAAGTACTGCTCGTCGGTGAAGCGGCGCACGCGGCGCGGGTTGCCCAGAATTTCGCCTTCGGAAATGCACACGCGCGCCTCGTGCGCCTCGTAGTCCTCGCGGGCCGCGAACTGCACCGGGTGCGTGGCGACCACCGGCAGCTTCAGGCGGGCGGCGAGCTTCACGGCGGCAATCACGTGCGGCTCGTCCTCGGGCCGGCCGGCGCGCTGCAGCTCGATGTAGAAGCGGTGCGGGAACAGGCCGGCCAGCCGAAGGGCCAGTTCGGCCGCCCGCTCTTCCTGCCCCTGCAGCAGGGGCTGGCCGAGCGGGCCGGCTTGCGCGCCCGACAGGGCGATCAAGCCGCCCGAGAGTTCCTCGATCCATTCGAGCTTGCAGGCCGCCTGCGACTGGCCGCGGCTGACGTTCTGCGTCCAGGCCCGCGCGAGCAGTTCGGACAGGTTCAGGTAGCCCTCGGTGCTCTGCACCAGCAGCACGATGCGGGTGAGCGCGCCGGGCTCCTTGCCCAGCCCGTCGACGAACACTTCGGCGCCGATGACGGGCTTGACGCCCTTGCTGCGGCCCTGCTTGTAGAACTTGATCGCCCCGAACAGGTTGTTCAGGTCCGTGATGGCCAGCGCGGGCTGGTGGTCCGAGGCGGCGGCCTTGATGGCTTCGTCGATGCGGTTGGTGCCGTCGACGACGGAAAATTCGGTGTGCAGGCGCAGGTGAACAAACATCGGTCCATTGTAGAAAGCACTCCCTCCACCATGTGAGTTAACGATCCCTACAATCGCCCCCCGTGCAAGAGATTTTGAATATCGCGGCCTACAAATTCGTAGGCATAGACGACAGCCCCGTGCTGCGTGAAGACCTGCGCGCCCGCGCCCAGGCCCTGGACCTCATGGGCACCATCCTGCTGGCGCCCGAGGGAATCAACCTGTTCCTGGCCGGCGCCGCCGACGGCGTTCGGGCTTTTCTGGCCCATTTGCGCGCCGATGCGCGCTTTGCCGACCTGGAAGCCAAGGAAAGCTGGTCGCAGGCCCAGCCATTCCGGCGCATGCTGGTGAAGCTCAAGCGCGAGATCATCCGCATGGACCACCCCGCCATCCAGCCCTCGGTCGGCCGTGCGCCCGGCGTGGACGCGCCGACGCTCAAGCGCTGGCTCGACCAGGGCCATGACGACGAAGGCCGTGAAATTGCGCTGCTCGACACGCGCAACGACTTCGAGGTCGACGAGGGCAGCTTCGACGGTGCGATCGACTGGCGCATCACCAAGTTCACCGAATTCCCGCCCGCGCTCAAGGCGCACCGCGCCGACTTCGCGGGCAAGACGGTGGTGAGCTTCTGCACGGGCGGCATCCGCTGCGAGAAGGCGGCGATCCTGATGCGCGAAGAAGGCGTGGAGCATGTGCTGCAGCTCGAAGGCGGCATCCTGAAATATTTCGAACAGGTGGGCGGTGCGCACTACCACGGCGACTGCTTCGTGTTCGACGGCCGGCGCGCGTTGGCGCCCGACCTGAGCGCGCGCGCGGCCGACGCCAGCGCGCGCGCGTCGGAAGACGTCGACCTGAATCTCGGCCTGAAGAAATAACCGGCAGCCTCCCATGCGCATCCTCCTGGTGGAAGACGAACTGGACATGGCCTCGTGGCTGATCCGGGCGTTGACCCAGAGCGGCTTCGTCGCCGACCACGCGCCCGACGCGCGCACGGCCGAGGCCTTCATGGCCGGCACCGAGTACGACGCCATCGTGCTCGACCTGCGCCTGCCCGACAAGCACGGCCTGAGTGTGCTGGCCGACATGCGCAATGCCGACGACCGCACGCCGGTGCTTATCCTTACCGCGCAGAGCGCCCTGCAGGACCGGGTGCGCGGCCTGAACCTGGGCGCCGACGATTTCCTCACCAAGCCTTTCGAGCTGGTCGAACTCGAGGCGCGCCTCGCGGCGCTGGTGCGGCGCAGCCGCGGCAAGCAGCACCCGCGCCTGCAATGCGCCTCGCTCTCGTACGACAGCGAAAGCCACGCCTTCACCTTGCGCGGCACGCTGCTGTCGCTCACGCCGCGCGAGCAGGCCGCGCTCACCGCGCTGCTGATGCGCAGCGGCTCGCCGGTGGGCAAGCCGCAGCTGTTCGCCAAGGTGTTCACCAACGACAGCACCGCGGGGCCCGACGCCATCGAAGTGGTGCTGCATCGGCTGCGGCGCAAGCTGGCCGACAGCGACGTGCGCATCGTCACCGTGCGCGGCCTGGGCTACATGCTCGAGAGCATTGCCGATGGATCCTCAGCCCCCCGTGCGCCCCTCTCTTCCGACCTCGCCGACACCGACTGAGCCCCAGCGCTTCGGCATCCGCGCGCGCCTGCTCGCGCTGCTGCTGCCGGGCATGGTCGCGCTGCTGGCGCTGGACAGCTGGAACGACTACCACGCCCTGACCGACTCGCTGGTGGTCGCCTACGACCAGAGCCTGCTCGAACCCGTGCAGGCGCTGGCCAACGGCATCGTGGTGGCCAGCGACGGCAGCGTGCGCGTGCAGGAGCCCTTCTCGATCCAGGCGATGTTCGAGTCGACGCACCTGCGCTACAAGTACCTGCATGTCGGCGTGCAGCGCATTCCCAAGGGCGAGACGCTGGACGTGAACTCGCCCGAGACCACGCTCATGGGCGTGCCGGGCCTGCCCCGCCCACCCGAACACATGAAGCAGCGCCCGCCCGACGGCACGCCCGTGTTCTACGACGCGGTGCACGAAAAGCACCCGGTGCGCGTGGCCGCGCTGCGCCAGACGGTGTACGACCACGTGCACCCGGGCGTGTCGTACAGCGTGCTCGTGCAGGCGGCCGAGGGCACCGGCCCGCGCACCGACGCGCAGGCCGAATCGCTGCGCCAGGAACTGCTGCGCGACACGCGCATGGTGCTGGTGATGGCGTTGCTGGTGTGGCTGGGCGTGGCCTGGACGCTGCGCCCGCTGGACCGCCTGCGCAGCTCGCTGCGCGAGCGCCCGCGCGACGACCTGAAGCCGCTCGACGCCAGCGGCGTGCCGCAGGAAGTGGCACCGCTGGTGGACGCGGTGAACCACCACATCGCGAGCCACCGGCGCATGGTGGCCGAGCAGTCGCAGTTCCTGGCCGATGCCTCGCACCAGTTGCGCACGCCGCTGAGCATCCTGTCGATCCAGGCCGGCTACGCGGTGCGCGAGACCGACCCGGCACGCATGCGCGAGTCGCTGCACGCCATCGTGGCGCAGCTGTCGCGCACGCGCCGCCTGAGCGAGCAGCTGCTGGCGCTGGCCCATGCCACCACGGAGGACGACGTCGCGCCGGCCGAGCCGGCCGTGGTCGACCTCAACGCCATTGCGCGCGGCGTGGTGCTGCAATACCTGCCGCTGGCGCGCGAGAACGACCAGGACCTGGGCTGGGTCGACGCGCGCGGCGACACCGCCGCCGAACACACCGCCGCCCCTGACGACGACGCCGACGGCACCGACGAGGCGGACGACGCGGACGACACGCCCGTGCTGCCCGTGGCGGCCAACGCCGCCGAGCTGCACGAGGTGCTGGCCAACCTCGTGCACAACGCCATCAAGTACACGCCGCGCGGCGGCAACATCACGGTGACCGTGCGGCGCGAAGCCTCCCACGCGCTGGCCGAGGTGTGCGACAGCGGCCCGGGCATTCCGCCCGAGCGGCGCGACAGCGTGTTCGAACGCTTCCATCGCGATGCGTCCGTGGGCGCGGGTGCCGCGCACGGCGCGGGCCTGGGCCTGACCATTGCGCGCAGCTATGCGCGGCGCAACGGCGGCGAGATCGAGCTCGACAGCGCGGACATGCCCGAAAGCGCAACGGGCGGCGGACTGCGCGCCATTCTTCGGCTGCCGCTGCACGCCTTCTGACCGGCTCGCGAAGCCCGTTTTTGCAAGGGTTTCACCGGATACGGCGGTACGTGATTACACGTATTTTGGGGGTCGGCGAGGCGTTTGAGACTTCTCCGAAAGGGGATTGAAAGCCTCGATTCCTAGACTGCGCTCCTTCCCAACGAAGGAGACTTATGCAGCACCCGCTCGGTGAAAATCCGGCCTCGCACGCGCTTCGGCCCGCATCGAAATTCAAGAAAGACTACTACGGCGGCGCCCTGCTGATCGTCATCGGCCTGGCCGCTGTCTATGCCGGCATCGGCTACCGCGTGGGCGAGCTCGCGCACATGGGACCGGGCTTCTTCCCGGTCGCGCTGGGCGCGCTGCTGGCGCTCACGGGCCTGCTGATCGCCGTCTCGGCGCGCGGCGACAAGCCCGCCACCGGTGCCAGCGAAGAGGCCGCCTCGCACGGTCACCCGGGCGGCATGCCCGACATTCGCGGCGGCGTCTGCATCATCCTGGGGATCCTCGCGTTCCTGCTGTTCGGCGAGTACGGCGGCCTGCTGCCGGCGACCTTCGCCATCGTGTTCATCTCGGCGCTCGGCGACCGCGACAACACGCTGACCGAGGCCTTGCTGCTGTCCCTCGCGATGTGCTTCATCGCGGTCGTCGTCTTCTGGTGGGCGCTCAAGCTGCAGCTCCCCCTGTTCCAGTGGGGAGGCTGAAATCATGATCGGTCAATCGCTACACGACCTGTGGTTCGGCTTCGGCGTGGCCTTCCAGGGCTCGAACCTGATGTGGTCCTTCTTCGGCGTGCTGGTGGGCAACCTGATCGGCGTGCTGCCGGGCATGGGCGCGCTGCAGGCCATCTCGATCCTGCTGCCGCTCACCTACGTGATGCACCCGGTGCCCGCCATCCTGATGCTGGCCGGCATCTTCTACGGTTCGCAGTACGGCGGTGCCATCGGCGCCATCCTGATGAACATGCCTTCGCACCCGCCGCATGCGGTCACCTGTCTCGACGGGTACCCCATGACCAAGCAGGGCAAGGGAGGCGTCGCGCTCGGGGTGACGATGATCGCCTCGTTCTTCGCGGCGTCGGTCGGCATCATCGTGATGATCTTCGCCTCGCCGCTGCTGGTGCAGATCGCGTTCAAGTTCGGCCCCACCGAGATCTTCTCGATCATGATGCTGGGCCTGCTGGCAGGCTCCACCATGTCGCGCGGCTCCCCGCTCAAGGGCGTGGCAATGACCCTCTTCGGCCTGCTGTGCGGCGTGGTCGGCACCGACGTGAACAGCGGCAGCTTCCGCTTCGCGTTCGGCCTGCCTGAACTCAGCGACGGCCTGGAGCTGGTGGCGATCTCGATGGGCCTGTTCGGCGTGGCCGACTTCCTGCTCAACGTGAACCGCATGAAGGCCATCGGCGACACCGGCACGCTCAAGCTGAGCGACATGCGCCCGAGCAAGGAAGAGCTCAAGCGCGCCTTCCCCGCGATGATCCGCGGCACCATCGTCGGCACGGTGTTCGGCGCCATGCCCGGCACGGGCCCGACCATCACCACCTTCATCGCCTACGCGCTGGAGCGCAAGGTGTCGAAGACGCCGAACAAGTTCGGCACCGGCATGATCGAAGGCGTGGCCGGCCCCGAGGCCTCGGCCCACTCGAAGACGCAGGTCGACTTCATCCCGACCATGAGCCTGGGCATTCCGGGCGATGCGGTGATGGCGCTGATCCTGGGTGCGCTGCTGATCCAGGGCATCCAGCCCGGCCCGCAGCTCATCACCGAGCATCCGGACATCTTCTGGGGCCTGATCGCCTCGTTCTGGATCGGCAACGTGATCCTGGTGGTGCTGAACGTGCCGCTGATCGGCGTGTGGGTGAAGCTGCTGAAGGTGCCCTACAAGTACCTGTTCCCGGCCGCGATGTTCTTCATTGCGACGGGCGTGTACAGCACGCAGAACAGCCTGTTCCAGATCTGGGAAGTGCTGGTGTTCGGCATCGTCGGCGCCTTGCTGATGTCGCTGGAGTTCTCGGTCGCGCCCATCCTGCTGGGCTTCGTGCTCGGGCCGATGGTGGAAGAGAACTTCCGCCGCGCGCTGCTGCTCTCGCGAGGCGACATGTCGGTGTTCGTGACGCGCCCGATCAGCGGCACCTTCATCGGCCTGTGCGTGCTGCTGCTGGCCGGCGTGGGCTTCTCGGCCTGGCGTGCCCGCGGTGGGCGCAATGCGGTGATCGAATTGCCGAAGGCCCCGTCGGGTGCGTCGCCCTCCGAAACCGTGGCGATCGGCAACGAGTAATCCGCTCATCCCGCGTGGCGCTCTTCGCGCCACGCAAAAACAAAAGGGCCCGATGCGTCGGGCCCTTTTTTTCGTCTGCGCGAACCGCGCGGTGTCAGACCGGGGTCACACCGGGTCCTACCGGACTTACACCGGCGTGGTGCCCGTGTCCGGCTCGCGCACGCCGAAAGGCTTGCCCGGCAGCGGAATGAATTCGGTCTCTCCGGGCACATGGCCCATGCGCTGCGCAGCCCAGTCGGCGCCCGCTTCGAGGATGCGCTCGCGCCGGCTGGAGACGAAGTTCCAGGTGATGTAGCGCGGGCCGTCGAGCGGCGCGCCGCCGATGACCATCAGCCGCGCCGCAGTGGTCGACGTGAGCACCGCGCCCTGACCGTCGGACAGCACGGCCATCGTGTGCGCGGGAACCGGCTCGCCGTCGACGGCAATGTCGGCATCGACCGCGTACACGGCCAGCTCGGGCGCCAGCGCAGGCAATTCGAAGCGCCCGCCCGCGGGCAGCGCGATGTCGAGGTACACGGTGTGCGAGAGCGTCTTCACCGGCGAGCGCGCGCCGAAGGCCTCGCCCACCAGCACGCGCACATCCGCGCCCTGTACCACCAGTTCGGGAATCGCCTCGGCCGGCGTGTGCTCGAAACTGGGCTCGGCTTCTTCATGCGCCTGCGGCAACGCAGCCCACAGCTGCAGGCCGTGGTTGACGTAGGTGTCGGCCTTCAGGCGCTCGGGCTTGCGCTCGGAGTGCACGATGCCGCGCCCGGCGGTCATCCAGTTGATGGCGCCGGGCAAGATTTCCTGCACGCTGCCCAGGCTGTCGCGATGCATCATCGCGCCCTTGAAGAGATAGGTGACCGTGGAGAGACCGATGTGCGGATGCGGCCGCACGTCGTGCTCGCTGCCGGGCTGCTCGGTGGCCGGGCCGAAATGGTCGAAGAACACGAAGGGGCCGACCGAGCGGCGCTGCGCCGCGGGCAGCAGGCGCCGCACCTTGAAGCCACCACCCAGGTCCTTGTCGTGCGGCGTGAGCAGCTGGGGGTCTTGGGTGGCGTCGGTCATCGTGTTCTCCGTGAGGGCTGGGTATGGACTGGGTATCGAATTACCCGCGTGATGTTGCCACTGCGGCAATGCGCTCGCCGAACGCGCGGGCGGTGTCGAGGTCGCCCTTGGGAATCTCGGCCGAACTCGCATCCGACGGCGACTGCGTCAGCAGGCCGCCGTAGCCGCCCACGTAATTCATCGAGTCGCGCGTGGCCGCCTTGTTGTTGGTCGGCAGGATGCCCATGCTGACCCAGATGCCGCTGTGCTGCATCGCCAGCGTCCACAGGTAGGTCATGGTGGTGACCTTGTCGCCGTTCATCGTCGCGCTGTTGGTGAAGCCCGCGAAGAGCTTGTCCTTCCAGCCCTGCGTGTACCAGACCTTGGACGACGCATCGGCGAACTTCTTGAACTGCCAGCTCACGCCGCCCATGTAGGTGGGCGAGCCGAAGACGATCATGTCGGCGGCGGCCAAGGTTTCCCAGCCGCCTTCGGGCAGGTTGCCGTCGGCGTCGATGGCGAGCAGCTGCGCACCGGCACTGTCCGCCACGGCCTGCGCCACGCGTTGGGTATGGCCGTAGCCGGAATGGAAGACGACGACGATGTTTGCCATGGTGAGCTCCTGAATGGATGTGGGGGGCTTTTCGCGCAACACCGAGGAACCGGCTTTGCCGGGCCTCCGGTGTTGCCCCCGGCGAGGGGGGAGTAGAAGCGACACGCAGTGCGCGACGCCTGGGGGAGAGCTTAGTTTCTATCGATGCTGAAGCGGCCCGGGCCGAAGGCTGCGAAGGACAGCAGGCCGCCGGCGATGGCCATGTTCTTGAAGAACTGGATATTCTGCGTCGCGTCGGCCCAGAACTTGTGGAAGAACAGTGCGGTGGCCACCGTGAAGATCGCCATGATCAGCGCCGTCCAGCGCGTCTTGAAGCCGACCAGCAGCGCGATGCCCAGGCCCAGTTCCACAATGATCGCGATCGCTGCCGCCACCTCGGGCAGCGGCAGGCCCGCCACCTTGGTGATGTAGCCGACGGTGCCCGCGAAGCCCATCAGCTTGCCGAAGCCGGCAGGAATGAACAGCGTGGCGATCAGGATGCGGCCGACGAGCGCCAGTGTGTCCTGGGCTGCAGCAAGGGGGTGGTTGGTGGTGGTTGCCATGGTTGAAAACTCCTCGGTTGTTGAAATGTGAAAGGGAACAGGAAAAAAAGCCGGGTGCGCGAGGCATCCGGCAGGGGGAATCAGGCGGCCAGGTCGAACACCAGCACTTCGGCGTCCTTGCCCGCGCCCAGTGCCAGTTGCGACTCGCCTTCGAGCATCGCGGCGTCGCCGCCCACGAGCTTCTGGCCGTTCACTTCGAGCTCGCCGCGCACCAGGTGCACGTAGCTCTTGCGCGCCGGGTCGAGCGCCAGGCTGGCCTTTTCTTCGCCGTCGAGCAGGCCGGCGTACAGGCGGGCGTCCGCATGCACCGTCACCGAGCCGTCGCTGCCGTCGGGCGAGGCGACCAGGCGCAGCTTGCCGCGCTTCTCGGCGTCGCTGAACGCCTTCTGCTCGTAGCCCGGGGCAATGCCGTGCACGTTCGGCTGGATCCAGATCTGCAGGAAGTGCGTGGTCTCGTCCTTCTTGTGATTGAACTCGCTGTGCATCACGCCGCGGCCCGCGCTCATGCGCTGCACGTCGCCGGGCGGAATGGACTCGATGTTCCCCATGCTGTCCTTGTGCGCCAGTTCGCCCGACAGCACGTAGCTGATGATTTCCATGTCCTTGTGGCCGTGGGTGCCGAAACCGGCGCCCGCCGCCACGCGGTCTTCGTTGATCACCCGCAGGTTGCCGAAGCCCATGTGGGCCGGGTCGTAGTAGCCGGCGAAGGAAAAGCTGTGGAACGAGCGCAGCCAGCCATGGTCGGCATAACCGCGTTCCTGTGATTTACGGACTTGCAACATCGTGAACTCCTTGGCGGCCCTGCCCCAGTGGGGGCTGTCCGGGCCTTCTTTGCATGCCGCGCCGGATGCGCAGCGGATGTAAAGAACTTTAGGCCCGCACCCCCTTCGAAAAGACGCTGCGGTTTGATGGCACCATTCAAATAATTTGATCAATGGAGCCGCCATGCCCAGCCCCCGAGATGTGCTGACCCCCGACGCCCTGTCGATGCTGCAGACCGTGGCCGCCACCGGCAGCTTTGCCGCCGCCGCCCGCGCGCTCGACCTGGTGCCCAGCGCGCTGAGCTACCGGGTGCGCCAGATCGAGGACGCGCTCGACGTGCTGCTGTTCGACCGCAGCGCCCGCCAGGCCAAGGTGACCGAGGCCGGCGCCGAGCTGCTGCGCGAGGCCGAGCGCCTGCTGAGCGACATCGACGCGGTGGCCAATCGCGTGAAGCGTGTGGCCACCGGCTGGGAGCCGATGCTGACCATCGCGGTCGACAGCGTGATCGCGCGCGACCCGCTGCTCGACCTGGCCACCGCCTTCTTCGCGCTGGAGCCGCCCACGCGGCTCAAGCTGCGCGACGAGACGCTGCTGGGCACCATCGAGGCACTGACCAGCGGCGAGGCCGACCTGGCCATCGGCGCCGTGATCGACGCGGCGAGCCTGACCTTCACCGCCACCGGCATCCGCAGCCGGCTGATCGGCGAGCTGCGCTTCGTCTACGCCGTGGCGCCGCACCATCCGCTGGCGCGCCTGCCGCAGCCGCTGAGCGACGCGGTGCTGCGCCAGCACCGCGCAGTGGCGGCCGCCGACTCGGCCCGCCATGGAACGCCGATGACGGTGAACCTCATGGGCGGGCAGGACGTGCTCACGGTGCCCAGCATGCAGGCCAAGATCGCGGCGCAGTTGCATGGGCTGGGCGGCGGCTTTCTTCCCGAGCCGATGGCGCGGCCCTACATCGAGGCCGGCCACCTGGTCGAGCTGAAGACCGAGCGCAAGGCGCCGCTGGGCTCCATGCATTGCGCATGGCGGGTGCGCAGCGCGGGCAAGCCGGGGCGCGCGCTCGAATGGTGGCTCGCGCAGTTCGAGCATGAAGGCACGCGGCGTGCGTTGCTGGAGCGGCACCGGGGTCGATAAGGATGACGCAGATTCCACGCGGCCGCGCTAAGGGTGTGCCCTCAGGCGAAGCCCCTGCCGGACCGATGTAGAGTGCGGACACATCCAACCGCATTCCCTCCAGAAGAAAAGAGTCTTTCATGACCACTCGCGCCAAAGCACAGTCGGCAAAGCCGGCCGACCGCCACCGAACCCCAGCCACCCCGCGCCACTACGCCGTCGTCGGCGCCGGCATCGCAGGGGTGGCCTGCGCCCGAACGCTGGTGCAAGCCGGCCACAGGGTCACGCTGTTCGAACGCGACGCCACACCCGGCGGGCGCATGGCGAGCATCGACACGCCCTTCGGCCGCTTCGACAGCGGCGCGCAGTACTTCACCGTGCGCGATCCGCGCTTTGCACTGGCGCTGGAGGCCGCGCCCGGCGTGTGCAGGCGCTGGAGCGCCAACCTGGTGCGCGTGCTCGACGCCCACGGCCGCGTGGCCGAGGCCGCCCTGCCCTCGCTCGAACCGCATTGGGTGGCCCAGCCCGGCATGCACGCGCTGGTGGCCCATTGGGCCAAGCCGCTGGGCGACAGCCTGATCACCGGCACGCAGGTCACGCAGATCGAGCCCGATGCGCTCGACCCCAAGCGCTGGCAGCTGCGCACCGCGGGCGCGGAAGACTCCCAGCACGTGTACTCCGGCTTCGACGCCGTGCTGCTGGCCGTGCCGCCGTCGCGCGCCCGCGCGCTGCTGGGCGACGGCAAGCTCTCGGCCACGCTGAGCCGCAAGGTGGAGCCGGTGCGCATCGCTCCCTGCTGGACGCTGATGGTTGCTTACCCCCAGGCCAACCAGCCCACCATGTCGCACCTCGGCCCGCAATGGAATGCGGCGCGCAGCACCCACCACCGCGTGGCATGGCTGGCGCGCGAATCGTCCAAGCCCGGGCGCGAATCCATCGAACGCTGGACGCTGCAGGCCAGCGCCGCCTGGTCGCAGGAGCACCTGCGCGACGCACCGGCGCGCATCGAGGCCAAGCTGCTGCGCGCCTTCTCCGAGATCACCGGCATCCATGCCACGCCCTCGCATGCCCAGGCGGTGTGCTGGAACGAAGCGCAAACGCAGGTGCCGGTGGGCACCACCCACCTGTGGGATGCCAAGGCACGCATCGGCGTGGCCGGCGACTGGTGCACGGGCCACCGCGTGGAAGACGCGTTCCTCTCGGGCCTGTCGCTGGCACTCGCAGTGATCTGATGGCGGAATGGGGGAGACCGGCCGCTTTGCGCCCTCGCCCACCGGGCCGCTGCATGCGGGCTCGCTGGTGGCTGCGCTTGCGAGCTGGCTCGACGTGCGCGCCCGCGGCCCGCAGGCGCGCTGGCTGATTCGCATCGAGGACGCCGACACCGAGCGCTGCCTGCCCGGCATGGGCGAGCACATCCTCCAGCAACTGGCCGCCTGCGGCCTGCTGCCCGACGAAACCCCCGTGTGGCAGACGCAGCGCACCGCGCGCTACGAGGCCGCACTGGCCACCTTGCAGGCGCGTGGCCTGGCCTACCCCTGCGGTTGCTCGCGCAAGGACATCGGCGAGGCGCTGGCCAGGCTCGGCCAGACACCTGAACGGCACGGCGAGCGTGTCTACCCCGGCACCTGCCGTGACGGCCTGCACGGCAAGCCCGCGCGCGCCTGGCGCTTTGCCGCTTTCAAGCTGGACGCCGACGTGGGCTGGACCGACCGTCGCCTGGGCCCGCAGCGGCAGGACGTGGGCCGCGAGGTCGGCGACTTCGTGCTGCGGCGCGCCGACGGGCCCTGGGCCTATCAACTCGCCGTGGTGGTCGACGACGCCGAGCAAGGCGTGAGCGACGTGGTCCGCGGCGAAGACCTGGCCGACAACACGGCGCGCCAGGTGCTGCTGCAGCGCGCGCTCGGTTTCCCCACACCCGGCTACCTGCACACGCCGCTGGTGCGCGGCGCCGACGGCGACAAGCTGTCCAAGCAGAACGGCGCCACGTCGATCGACACCGGCTCGCCGCAAGCCGCGCTGGCCGCGCTCGACCGCGCCGCGCAGGTGCTGGGGCTGTCCCCCGCCGCGTCCACCGATTGCGCCGCCGCATTGGCCGCCTGGGTGCCCGAATGGCGCGCTCTCTACAATTCGCGGCCCTCATGAACATTCCCGACACCGTGCCCCACGACCTCCCGCCCAGCGACGATGCGCCCGCCTCCGAAGACGGCGACAGCGGCGACAGCAGCCGCGACGCGTCCAAGCCGCACCCGCTGCACCGCCGCCTCAAGAGCTTCGTGAAGCGCGCCGGGCGCACCACCGACGGCCAGGCGCGCGCCTTCGCCGAGCTGGGCCCGCTGTTTTTGCTGCCCTACAAGGCCGAGCCGCTCGACCTCGCGGCAGCCTTCGGCGGGCGCGACGCACCGACGGTGCTGGAGATCGGCTTCGGCATGGGCGAGGCCACCGCGCACATCGCCACGGTGCTGCCCGAAACCAACTTCCTGTGCTGCGAGGTGCACGAGCCCGGCGTGGGTGCGCTGCTCAAGCGCATCGGCGAGCAGTCGATCCCGAACATCCGCATCTGCGCGCACGATGCGGTGGACGTGCTCGACCACATGCTGCAGCCCGGCACGCTGGCCGGCGTGAACATCTTCTTTCCCGACCCGTGGCACAAGAAGCGCCACAACAAGCGCCGCCTGGTCCAGCCCGAATTCGTGACCAAGCTCGCGCAGCACCTGCGCCCCGGCGGCTACATCCACTGCGCCACCGACTGGCAGCCCTACGCCGAGCAGATGCTCGAGGTGCTGGCCGCCGAGCCGCTGCTGCGCAACACGGCCGAGGCCTACGCGCCCAAGCCCGCGTACCGCCCGCTCACCAAGTTCGAGAACCGCGGCATCAAGCTGGGCCACGGCGTGTGGGACCTGGTGTTCGAGCGGGCCGCCTGAGCGGGCGCTGGCCGGGCGCTGGCCGGGGGCGGCCACGCAAGGCGCGAAAAGGCCGCTGCCTTTGAAGCCGGGCCAGCTAGCTCGGTGATTCGCGCCATCTACGCGTCCTCCGCCTTCCTCCTTGGCCTCGAAATTGCTACACTTTTTTACTACTGTTAAAGAAAGTGTCCAATGAACGCATCGCGCAGGGAATGGCTGGCCAAGGCATATGGTGCGACGCTGTTGGCCAGCGGCATCGGCGGCATGGCGGGCCCCGTCATGGCGCAGACCCCCCGCGCCGCGCCGGGTGGCGCAGGCGGTGCCCCGCGCGTGGTGCTGCTGGGCCAGTCGGTGCCGCTCACCGGCGGGGCCAGCGAAATCGGCAGCGCCTTCGCCGCCGGCAGCCGCCTCGCAGTGACCGACTTCAATGAACGCAACGCAGCCAGCGGCCTCCAGCTGAAGCTGCTGCAGCTCGACGACGGCTACGACGCCGCCCGCGCCACCGCCAACGCACGCACCCTGCTCGGCGCGAACAAGGCCGACATGCTGTTCGGCTTCGTCGGCACGGCCAGCAGCGACGCCGGCGCGAACGTCGCCACGCAGCAGGGCAGCCTGCTGTTCGCGCCCTTCGCGGCCGCCGACAACCTGCGCGGCGCCGACCATCCCAACGTGTTCCATGTGCGCCCCGGCATGATCGACGAGGCCCTCAAGATCGTGCGCCAGTGCGCCACCGTGGGGCAGACGCGCGTGGCGCTGGTGGGCGACGACGACGCCATGGGCCGCGCCGGCCTCGCAGCGGTCGAGCAGGCCATCGCCGAGCTGAAGCTGCCCGCGCTGGTCGCCACCGCGCTGGTGCCGCCCAACGGCGACAAGCTCGACGCCGCGCTGAAAGGCGTGCAGCAGAAGTCGCCGCAGGCCATCGTGCTGGTGTCGTTGTCGGGCACCACGGCCAACGCCATCCGCACGCTGCGCAAGAGCGGCTACACGGGCAACTTCATGGCTTTCTCGATCGTCGGCATCGACCCGCTCTACGCCACGCTGGGCAAGGACATCGGCGGCATCGTCATCTCGCAGGTGGTGCCCTCGCCGCGGCCCTCGGCCATTCCGATCGTCAAGGAATACCTCGCGGCCGTGGACACCTCCGACCAGACCGCGTCCTACGAAGGGCTCGAGGGCTTCATCGCGGCCAAGGCGGCCGGCGAAGCGGTGCGCCGCGCGGGCCGCGGCTTCAACACCGCGACCCTGCAACGCACCATGACCGGCATGACCGACTACGACGTGGGCGGCTTTCGCATCAACCTGCGCCCGGGCCTGCGCGACAACGTGCGCCGCATCGACCTGATCAGCATCTCGGCCGACGGGCGCATCCTTCGCTGAGCCACGCACGGGCCGATGCCCGTGCGTGGCTCCCTGCAACGGGCATCAGCCGGTGCTCACCAGCGCCTGCAGCGCATCGAGCGACAGCAGTTCGATGCGCCCGTAGCCCAGCGCGATCACGCCCTCGCCGGCCAGCGCATTGAGTTCCTTCGACAGCGTTTGCCGCGTCACGCCGAGCATCATCGCCAGCGCCTCCTGCGACAGCATCACCACGTGGCGAAGGTGCACCGACTGCGTGGCGTCGCCGCGCGCCAGCACCAGCAGCCGGTGCGCCACCCGTGCGCGCAGGCTGCGCAGGGTGGCGTCTTCCGTCAGGCCGTAGAGCATGCGCACGCGCGCCGCCAGCAGCGCGACCATGGCATTGGAAAAGACCACGTCGCGCATCTGCCGCGCGAAGGCCTCGGGCGGCACCACCAGCAGGTCGAGCGGCTCGAGCGCGGTGGCATCGTGGGTGCGGGGCGACCCGTCGATCAGCGTGATCTCGCCGAACCAGATGCCCGGCTCCAGCATCGCGAGGATGGCCTCGCGCCCGTCCTGGCGCAGCGACGAAATCTTGATGGTGCCGGCCAACAGCCCGTAGAAGCCGCCGCCCACCGCCTCGATCGAGTCGCCCTGGCGGAACACCATCGCGCCTCGGCGCACATGGATGAGTTCGGCCGCGCCCACCAGCGCGTCGCGCTGCGCGCGCGGCATGCTGGTGAACCACGGGTTGCGCTCCAGCGCCGCGCGATGCGGGGCGGAAAGGCGTGGCTTGGGGGTGGGAGGCATCTGTCCGCAAGGGTGGGCCGTCCCCCTGGAGACAGGGGTTTACGAGCACCCTGCATTGTCAAATTTTTGACAGTTGGGCGTCAAGCCGGGGTCTAAAGTGGCCGGCACCCCACGAACAGATAACGGAGCCCCCCGATGAACGCACGCGCAAGTTTCAAGAGCATGCAGGAGAGCACGCGCGAAGACTGGCAACTGATCGGCGGCGAGTTCATGCAGTTCACCGGCGGCCTGCCCGCGCGCGTGATCAAGCACCTGCAGATCCTCGAAGGCGACTACGGCGGCTTCCCGGTCGACCGCTACACCCACTCGCTGCAGACCGCCACGCGCGCGCTGCGCGACGGCCGCGACGAGGAGTACGTGGTGTGCGCGCTGCTGCACGACATCGGCGACACGCTGGGCAGCTTCAACCACCCCGACATCGCCGCCGCCATCCTCAAGCCCTTCGTGAGCGAAGCCAACCTGTGGATGGTGCAGCACCACGGCATCTTCCAGGGCCACTACTTCTTTCACCACATCGGCCTGAACCGCGACATGCGCGACAACTTCAAGGACCACCCGCACTACGAGCGCACGGCCGAGTTCTGCGCGCTCTACGACAACCCCGCCTTCGACCCGCAGGCCGAGACGCTGCCCATCGGCGAGTTCGAGCCGATGCTGCGCCGCGTGATGGCGCAGCCCAAGCAAAGCATCTACAAGGCCGCGCTCACCGAGCCTGCGGCCGCCTGAGACTCTTCCCAAGGACACACACCCCATGAACGCCTTCTCCCAACCCGAAATCCAGAAGCTCGTCTCCGCCGAGGAGTGGCAGCTTCGCGTCGACCTCGCCGCCTGCTACCGCCTGGTGGCGCTGTACGGCTGGAGCGACCTCGTGTTCACGCACATCAGCGCGCGCGTGCCCGGCCCCGAGCACCACTTCCTGATCAACCCCTACGGCCTGATGTTCGACGAGATCACCGCGTCCAGCCTGGTCAAGGTCGACCAGCAGTGCAACAAGGTCATCGACTCGCCCTACCCGGTGAACCCGGCGGGCTTCGTCATCCACAGCGCAGTGCATGCCGCGCGCGAAGACATCCAGTGCGTGCTGCACACCCACACCAAGGCCGGCATCGCGGTGAGCGCGCAGAAGAACGGCGTGCTGCCCATCAGCCAGCAGTCGACCTTCGTGCTGGCCTCGCTGGCCTACCACGACTACGAAGGCGTGGCCTTCCGCGACGACGAGAAGCCGCGCCTGCAGGCCGACATGGGCCACGCCAACTTCCTCATGCTGCGCAACCACGGCCTGCTGACCTGCGGCAAGACCATCGCCGACGCCTTCCTGTCGATGTACACCTTCGAGAACACCTGCCAGATCCAGATCGCGGCGCAGTCGGGCGGCAGCGAGCTCACGCACGTCAACCCGAAGATCGTCGAGGGCGTGGGCCAGGCGATGAAGGTGCAGACCGGCGGGCTGGGCGGCAGCTTCGTGTGGCCTTCGCTCATTCGCAAGCTCGACCGGGTCGACGACAGCTACAAGCAGTAAGACGACACGGCGTTTTCGGTTTCCACGGCTGCCAGCGCCTGCGCGACGGGTGCCGGCGGCCATTTTTTTGTCCGTGCCTCCTGGCGGGTGTGCGCGATGATGCGCGCATGGAACTGAGGCAACTGCGCTACTTCGTCAAGGTCTGCGAACTCCGCAGCATGGGGCGCGCCGCGCTCGAACTCGGCGTGGTCACCTCCGCGCTGAGCCAGCAGGTCAGCCGGCTCGAGGGCGAGCTGTCGACGCGGCTCTTGCAACGCAGCTCGACCGGCGTCACGCCCACCGACGCAGGCCTGGCCTTTCTGCACCAGGCGCAGCTCACGCTGCGCCATGCCGACGATGCGGTGCGCGCGGCGCAGCAGGCCCGCCTGTCGGGCCATGTGAGCGTGGGCCTGGCCCCCACCACCGCCACCGTGCTGGGCGTGCCCCTGATGCGGGCCATGCAGGAGCGCTACCCCGAGGTGCGGCTGCACATGGTCGAGGCGCTGTCGGGCCACCTCACGCAAATGCTGCAGTCGCGCCAGCTCGACCTGGCCGTGCTGTTCCAGACCGACACGCCGCGGCGCTGGAGCGTCACGCCGCTGCTGGACGAAAAGCTTTTCGTGGTCGCGTCGCCGACCCTGGCGCAACGGCCCACGGGCGCCAAGGTGCGCCTGGCACAGCTGGCCGATGTGCCGTTGATCCTGCCGAGCGGCAGCCACGGCCTGCGCGCCACGCTCACGGCGGCCTTTGCGCGGGCGCGCGTCACGCCGAACATCGTGGCCGAGGTCGACGGCCTCGCGCTGCTGATGGACGCGGTGCGCGCCGGCTACGGTGCCACCGTGCAGCCCGGCGCCGCCACGGCCCGGCACGACCGCGACGACCTGGAGCTCACGCAGATCGGCGACGCCCACGTCGGCCGCCGCAACCTGCTCGTGAGCCTGTCGGACGACGAACTCTCGCCCGCCGCACTGGCGGCGCGCGTGGTGGTCGCGGACACCGCCCGCGCCCTGGTGCGCGAGGGCCGCTGGACCGGCGCCAGTCTTCACAAGAACTGAACACCCGTTGCCCCAACCGGCCTTTCGCGTGAAGGCCCCGTTGCCTAAAGTCTCCTGCATTCCAAGGAGACCCACGAGTGATAGACGTACTGGTTGTCGGTGGCGGCAATGCCGCGCTGTGCGCCGCGCTGATGGCGCGCGAGGCCGGCGCTTCGGTGTTGCTGCTCGAAGCCTCGCCCAAGGAATGGCGCGGCGGCAATTCGCAGCACACCCGCAACCTGCGCTGCATGCACGACGCGCCGCAGGACGTGCTGGTCGAGGCCTACCCTGAAGAGGAGTACTGGCAGGACCTCTTGAAGGTGACCGGCGGCCTCACCGACGAGCACCTGGCGCGCCTGGTGATTCGCGCCTCGTCGAACTGCCGCGACTGGATGCGCAGCCACGGCGTGCACTTCCAGCCGCCGCTGTCGGGCGCGCTGCACGTGGCGCGCACCAACGCGTTCTTCATGGGCGGCGGCAAGGCGCTGGTGAACGCCTATTTCCGCAGTGCCGAACGGCTGGGCGTGCAGATCCGCTACGACACGCCCGTGGCCTCGGTGGCGCTCGACGGCGACCGCTTCCTGGCGGTGTGCACCGAAGCCGGCGAACGCATCGAAGCCAAAAGCTGCGTGCTGGCCGCCGGCGGTTTCGAGTCGAACCGCGAATGGCTGCGCGAAGCCTGGGGCCAGAACGAGCGCGGCGAGTGGCCGGCCGACAACTTCCTGATTCGCGGCACGCGCTTCAACCAGGGCGTGCTGCTGAAGTACATGATCGCCGCCGGCGCCGACAGCATCGGCGACCCGTCGCAGGGCCACATGGTGGCCATCGACGCGCGCGCGCCGCTGTACGACGGCGGCATCTGCACGCGCATCGACTGCGTGTCGCTCGGCGTGGTGGTCAACCGGGAGGCCGAGCGCTTCTACGACGAAGGCGAAGACTTCTGGCCCAAGCGCTATGCGATCTGGGGACGCCTGGTGGCGCAGCAGCCGGGGCAGATTGCGTGGTCGGTCATCGACCAGAAGGCGGTCGGGCGCTTCATGCCGCCGGTGTTCACCGGCACGCAGGCGAACACGCTGGGCGAACTCGCGCAGAAGATCGGCCTGGACGAAGCCACCTTCGTGCGCACCGTGCAGGACTACAACGCCGCCTGCCGCGTCGGCCGCTTCGACCACACCGCGCTGGACGACTGCCACACCGAAGGCCTCGCCCCCGCCAAGACGCACTGGGCGCGCCCGCTCGACACCGCGCCTTTCTACGCCTACCCCGTGCGCCCCGGCATCACCTTCACCTACCTTGGCCTGAAGGTCGACGAGACGGCGGCCGTGCGCTTCGGCGGCCGGCCCAGCCCCAACCTGTTCGTGGCCGGCGAAATGATGGCCGGCAACGTGCTGGGCAAGGGCTACACGGCGGGCGTCGGCATGAGCATCGGCACGGCCTTCGGCCGCATCGCCGGCACGCAGGCAGCGAAAGCCGCCAGGACCCTTTCGACAAATTCCCCGGAGACCGCCCTTGCAGCAGCTCACTGATCTCGTCGCACGCGCCCGTGCGGATGCCGACGGCATCGGCAGCGCCCCGCCGCCACCGCGCGTGATCCCGATCCAGCCCGCCCTGCCGCTCACGGCCAGCGAAGGCGAGGTCGCCCGCATCCTGCAGATCTGCAACGCCTGCCGCTACTGCGAAGGCTTCTGCGCCGTGTTCCCCGCGATGACGCGGCGGCTCGAATTCGGCAAGGCCGACACGCACTACCTCGCCAACCTGTGCCACAACTGCGGCTCCTGCCTGCATGCCTGCCAGTACGCGCCGCCGCACGAGTTCGCGGTGAACGTGCCGCAGGCGATGGCGCAGGTGCGCATGCAGACCTACCACGACTACGCCTGGCCGCCCGCGATGGGCGCGCTGTACAAGAAGGCCGGCCTCACCGTCGCGCTGGCACTGGCGGGCGGGCTGGCGCTGTTCCTCGTGCTGGCCGTGGCCATGTCGGGTTCGCTGCTGCACGCGCCGCTGGCGGGCAACTTCTACGCGATCTTTCCGCACAACTTCCTCGCGCTGCTGTTCGGCACCGTGTCGCTGTTCGTGGTGCTCGCGCTGGCGATGGGCGTGCGGCGCTTCTGGCGCGAGGTGTCGCCCGCGAACGACCCCGCGAATGGGCCCGGGAAGGCCCCGGCCATGCCCGGCGTGCGTGGCCCCGCGAGCACCGAAGCGGTGAGCGACGTGCTGCGCCTCAAGTACCTGGGCGGCGGCCACGGCGAAGGCTGCAACAACGAAGACGACCGCTTCACGCTGTGGCGGCGGCGCATGCACCACTTCACCTTCTACGGCTTCATGCTGTGCTTCGCCTCCACCTGCGTGGCCACGCTGTACCACTATCTGTTCGACCTGCACGCACCCTATGCGCTCACCAGCCTGCCGGTGCTGCTGGGCACCGCGGGCGGCATCGGCCTCGTGGTCGGCCCCGTCGGCCTGCTGTGGCTCAACCTGCGGCGCAACGCCGCGCACGGCGACGTGGCGCAGCGGCCCATGGACCGCGGCTTCATCGCCCTGCTGCTGCTCACCAGCCTCACCGGCCTGGCGCTGCTCGCTTGGCGCGACACGCAATTCATGGCGCTGTTGCTGGCAGTGCACCTGGGCGTGGTGATGGCGCTCTTTCTCACGCTGCCCTATGGCAAGTTCGCGCACGGCATGTTCCGCTCGGCGGCGCTGTTGAAGTCCGCGATCGAGAAGCGCCTGCCCAACCGCCTGCAGCTGGGCGCCGACTGAAAGAACCCGAATCCTGCAATCGAAAGGACCCCCGCGATGACGATCCCTGGCGTGCTCCAGATCCCTTCCATGAAAGACCGCTGCTCCGAAGCCGAGTGGCAGGCCCGCATCGACCTGGCTGCGTGCTACCGGCTGGTCGACCTGTTCGGCATGTCGGACATGATGGCCAACCACATCTCCTCGCACGTGCCCGGCGAGCACGGCGCGTTCCTGATCAACCCCTACGGGATGATGTACGAGGAGATCACCGCGTCCAGCCTCATCAAGGTCGACGCCGATGGCCGCATCCTCTCGTCGCCCGACTTCGGCGAGCTGGGCTACGGCATCAACAAGGCCGGCTACGTGATCCACAGCGCGGTGCATGCGGCGCGCCCCGACGTGGCCTGCGTGATCCACACGCACAGCTGGGCCTCGATGGCGGTGTCCTCGCTCGAATGCGGCCTGCTGCCGCTCACGCAGACGGCCATGCGCTTCCTGAAGATCGGCTACCACGACTACCAGGGCGTGGTGCTCAACACCGAAGAGCAGGCCTCGCTGCTCGCCGACCTCGGCCAGGGCGAGGCCGTGATCTTCCGCAACCACGGCGCGCTCGTGGTCGGCCGCAGCGTGGGCGAGGCCTTCAACTGGATGCACCGGCTCGAGCTGGCCTGCCGCGCGCAGATCGGCGCGATGTCGTGCAACACACCGCTCAAGGCCGTGCCGCAAGAGGTGCTCGAGGAAACCTGGAACAACTACCAGCCCGGCACCCGCCGCCCCTACGGCCTCATGGAATGGCCCGCGCTGCTGCGCAAGCTCGACCGCATGGACCCGAGCTTCCGCGACTGATGCCAAGCGCACACCGAAGAACCAAAGAGACAACGCCCCATGAAGAGAAGATTCCTCCCCGCCGTGCTGACGGCGCTTGCAGCCGCCTTCGCGCTGCCCGCGCTCGCGCAGCAGAAATTCCCGCAGAAACCGGTCACGCTCGTCGTGCCGTTCGCGCCCGGCGGCAACCTCGACGTCGTCGCGCGCACGTTGGCACCGGCGTTGGGCCAGATCCTCGGCCAGTCCGTGATCGTGGACAACCGCGCGGGTGCCGGCGGCGCCATCGGGGCGTCGTACGTGGCGCGTGCGCAGCCCGACGGCTACACGCTCCTGGTCAGCACGCCCAACGCGCTCGTCGTGCTGCCGCTGATGACGAAGACGACCTACGCGCTCGACAATTTCGCCCCCATCGGCCTGGCCGCCACCACGCCGCTGGTGATCGCGGTGCGCGGACAAGGCCCGTACAAGGACATCGACGCCGTGCTCTCGGCCGCGCGCAGCAAACCGGGCCAGGTCACCGCGGGCCATGCCGGCCCGGGCACCACCAACCACATCGCGCTGCTGCAGCTGGAGCAGGCCGGCAAGCTGAGCCTGAACACCGTGCCGTACAAGGGCTCCGCCCCGGCGCTCACAGACCTCCTGGGCGGGCAGATCGACCTCGTGGTGGACCAGCTCACGAGCTCGGCCGCGCACATCCAGTCGGGCATGCTGCGCGCGGTGGCCGTGATGTCGAAGGACCGCGACCCTGCGCTGCCGAACGTACCCACGCTGCGCGAGGCCGGCCTGAAGGATTTCGATGCCACCACCGCCACGGGCCTGCTCGCACCGGCCGGCACGCCGCAGGAAGTGATCGGCGCGCTCAACGCCGCTCTGCGCAAAGCGCTGGCCGACGACACCGTCAAGCGCCGCCTGGTCTCGGTCGGCAGCCCCGGCCAGGCCTCGTCGCCCGACGAATGGCTGGCGACGCTGAAGAAGGAAGACGCGAGCGCGCACGTGCTCGCGAAGACCGGCAAGCTCAAGATCGACTGAAGGAGCACGCGCCATGACCCGCCCCTGCCTGCCTCCCCACGACGCCTTCACCCCCGTCACGTTCACGCCGCCGCCCGGCGCCTGCGACAGCCACGCCCATGTCTTCGGCCCCTACGACCGCTTTCCGCTGGCCGACGACCGCAGCTACACGCCGGCCGAGCATCCGGGCGCGGCCTTCATCGCGCACCTCGACCGGCTGGGCCTCACGCGCGGCGTGCTCGTCACCGGCAGCGCCAGCGGCACCGACAACGGCGCCGTGCTCGCCGCGCTCTCGCAGTACCCGCAGCGCCTGCGCGGCATCGCCGTGCCGCAGGCCGACACCACCGATGCCGAGCTCGACCGCTGGCACGCAGCGGGCATCCGCGGTGTGCGCGTCAACCTGTTCAAGCGCGACGGCCATGCCGTGTACCGCAACGGCGTGGGCCTCGAAGTGCTCGAAGCGCTGGCGCCGCGCATTGCCGGGCGCGGCTGGCACGCGCAGATCTGGATCCACGCGCCGGACCTCGTCGAGCTGGCGCCACGCCTGCAGCGCCTGGGCCTGCCGCTGGTGATCGACCACATGGGCCGCATGGCGGCGTTGCGAGGCGTGCACGACGAAGGCTTTCGCACGCTGTGCCGGATGCTGGCCGAGGGCAATGCCTGGACCAAGATCTCGGGCGCCGACCGCAACACCGGCATGGGGCCGCCCTACACCGACATCGACCCGTTCGCTGCCGCCCTGCTGCAGGCCAACCCCGGGCGCGTGGTGTGGGGCAGCGACTGGCCGCACATCAACTACTTCGAGGCTGCGCAAGTGCCGGACGACGGCGCGCTGCTGAACCTGCTCGCGCGCTGGCTGCCCGACGAGGCGCTGCGCAGACGCGTGCTGGTCGACAACCCGGGCGTGCTGTACGACTTTCCCACCGCGCGCCCCGCAACGTAACCCTTCGAGGACAGAACAATGACACGAGACAAAGACACCTTGCTCCCCCGCCGCCGCCTGCTCGGCACGGCCGCGTTGCTGGCCACCGGCCTGGGCGCCTTGCCGCAGGCCCGCGCGCAGGCGGCCTATCCGTCGAAGCCGGTGCGCGTGGTCGTGGCCTTCACAGCCGGCGGCACCACCGACATCCTGGCGCGCGCGGTGGCGCAGAAGCTGGGCGAGAAGTTCAAGCAGTCGTTCATCATCGACAACAAGCCCGGTGGCGGCGGCAACATCGGCACCGAGTTCGTGGTGCGCGCGCCCGCCGACGGCTACACGCTGATCGTCAATTCGGTCGGGCCGATGGCGGTCAACCAGACCCTCTACAAGAACATGAGCTACGACCCGCTCACCGACCTCGTGCCGGTGGTGCAGATCGCCGACGTGCCTAACGTGCTGGTCGTGCACCCCGATCTGCCGGTGAAGACGCTGGAGGAGTTCATCGCCTACGCCAAGGCCAACCCGAACAAGCTCAACTACGGCTCCACCGGCGTGGGCACCTCGTCGCACCTGTCGAGCTTCATGCTGAGCAAGCGCGTGGGCGCCGAGACGCTGCACGTGCCCTACAAGGGCGCCAACGCGCTCAACGACCTGCTGGCGGGCCGGGTGCAGTTCATGTTCGCGACCATCCCCTCGGTGATCGCGCACATCCAGGCCGGCAAGCTGCGCGCCATTGCGGTGAGCAGCCCGAAACGCTCGCGCTCGATGCCCGACGTGCCCACCGTGGCCGAGAAAGGCTTTCCCGGTTTCTCCGCCGGCTCGTGGTTCGGATTCTTCGCGCCCAAGGGCACGCCCGAACCGGTGATCGCGCTGCTCAACACCTCCGTGAACGAGGCCCTGCCGTCGCTGCAGGCGCAGATGATCCGCGAAGGCGCCGACCCCGTCGGCGGTTCGCCCGAGCAATTCGGCAAGTTCGCGCGCAGCGAGTATGAAAAGTGGAAGCTGATCGTGCATGAATCGGGCGCGACGGCCGAATGAAACACCCATGACGGACAGCGCCCCCCTTCGCATCCTGCTCTCCCCCGACGCGCAGCGTCAGACCGCCGCCGGCCTGCACCACGCCCTGGGCGGCCGTGCGCACACGCTCGTGGCCCTCGGGGAAGACGCCGACGTGGCCTTCGTCTCGCGCGACGTCACCGGGCTGTCGACCAAGAACAGCGTGCTGCCGCACACCAAGGCCTTTCACGACAGCCTGCGCCACGCGGCCTCGCTGCGCTGGGTGCATGCGCACTCGGCGGGCGCCGACCGTCCCGTGTACGGCGAGCTGCGCGCACGCGGGGTCGAGGTGACCACGTCGTCGGGCGCCAACGCGGGCGTGGTGGTGCAGAGCGCGCTGGCCGGCGTGCTGATGCTCGCGCGGCAGTTTCCGCAGCTGCTGGCGGCGCAGCGTGCCAGGACCTGGGCGCCGCTGATCGGCACGACGCAGCCGCGCGACCTCGCGGGACAGACCGCCGTGGTGGTGGGCTGGGGCCCGATCGGGCAAGGGCTGGGTGCGTTGCTGGCGGCGCTGGGCCTGCGCGTGGTGGCGGTGCGCGGCAGCGACGCCCCCGCCGCCGCGCCGGCGCAGCACAGCGTGCCCTTCGAGCGGCTGCACGAGGTGCTGCCGCAGGCCGACTGGCTGCTGCTGGCCTGCCCGCTGAGCGCGCGCACGCGCGGCCTGGTCGACGCGGCGGCGCTGGCCTTGCTGCCGGCCGGTGCGCGGCTGGTGAACGTCGCGCGCGGCGAGGTGGTCGACGAACCCGCGCTCATCGGGGCACTGCAGGGCGGCACATTGGCCGGCGCCGTCCTCGACGTGTTCGCGAACGAGCCGCTGCTGCCCGCGTCCCCGCTGTGGGACTTGCCGAACGTGATCGTCACGCCCCACACCGCCGGCCACTCGGACGGCAACGAAGGGCGCGTGGCCGCCATCTTCCTGGACAACCTGAGGCGCTGGTGCGCGGGCGAAGCGCTCGTGAACCGGGTCGCCTGACAACGCTTTCCTCACAACAACACGCAGACAAACCCGATGACAACCTCACGCCCCCGATTTCTTCGCACCGGCCTCGCCACGCTGTTCCTCGCCGCGGCGGCCTCGTGCGCCGTTGCTGCCGACCCCGCCGACGCCGCCGCATGGCCCACCAAGCCGATCACCCTCATCGTGCCCTTCGTGGCCGGCGGCACCACCGACATCGTGGCGCGCACGGTGGGCCAGAAGCTGTCGGAGTCGCTCAAGCAGCCGGTGATCATCGACAACCGAGGCGGCGCGGGCGGCACCGTGGGCGCGGGCATCGCGGCCAAGGCGCCGGCCGACGGCCACACGCTGTTCCTGGCGACCATTGCGCATGCGATCGCGCCGGGCCTCTACAAGCGCCTGCCCTACGACTTCCAGCGCGACTTCGAGCCGGTGGCGCTGGTCGCCTCCACGCCCAACGTGCTGATCGTCAACGAGAAGGTGCCCGCGAAGACGGTCGCAGAACTCGTGGCCTACATCAAGGCCAACCCCGGCAAGGTCAACTTCGGCTCGGCGGGCAACGGCAGCACCGAGCACATCTCGGGCGAGCTGTTCCGCTCGATGACCAAGACGGACATCACGCACGTGCCCTACAAGGGCGGCGCGCCGATGATGGCCGACCTGATGGGCGGGCAGATCCAGATGGCCATCGAGACCAGCCCCTCGGCCTCCCCGCACATCCGCGCCGGCAAGGTCCGCGCGCTGGCGGTCACCACCCGGTCGCGTTCGCCCGCCTACCCCGGCGTGCCCACGCTCGACGAGGCCGGCCTCAAGGGCTACGACATGACCACCTGGTTCGCGCTCATGGCGCCGCACGGCACGCCACCCGCACTGGTGCAGCGGCTGAATGCCGAGGTGGCCCGCGCGCTGGCGCAACCCGACGTGGCGAAGCGCTTCGAAGAACAGGGCGTGACGGCCGGGCGCATGACGCCCCAGGAACTCGCCGCCTTCGTCGGCACCGAGACCACCAAATGGGTGAAGGTGGCCAGGGAGTCGGGCGCCACCGCGGAGTGATCCCCGCACGGCGCACCGCGCGGCACCGCCGGAAAAGGCCTGCGGGCGACGCGGACACCCGCCGAACCCCGTCGGCCGGCGTTGTCTGCAGAATAGAGCGCCATGCACGTTCGAATTCCGGCCCTGACGGGCTCCGCCTCCGTTCTCCTGTCCCTCGCGCTTTTTCTTCCCCCCGTTTGCGCCGCACCCGTGACGCCCGCCGCGCCGCCTGCTGCAGCGGACGCCGCGAAAGCGGCGCAAACGCCCGATGCCCGCATCGAAGCGCTCATCGCGCGCATGACGACGCAGGAAAAAGCCGGCCAGCTCAGCCTGTACGGCCCCGCCGACATCGACACCCCCAACAACCCCCAGGCCGGCTGGCGCAACGCGCAGCAGGAAACCGCCGACGTGCGCGCTGGCCGCCTCACGGGCCTGTTCAACAACGCAGGCCTCGAAGGCAAGCGGCGGCTGCAGCAGATTGCGGTGAACGAAACGCGCCTGGGCATTCCGCTGATCTTCGGCGCGGACGTGATCCACGGCTTTCGCACCATGTTCCCGATGCCGCTGGCCGAGGCCTCCAGCTGGGAGCCCGCGCTGGCCGAGCGCACCGCGCGCGCGGCGGCGGTCGAGGCCACGGCCGACGGCTTCCGCTGGACCTTCGCGCCCATGGTCGACATCGCACGCGACGCGCGCTGGGGCCGCGGCCTCGAAGGCGTGGGCGAAGACGTGTACCTGGCAAGGCAGTTCGCCGCCGCGCGCGTGCGCGGCTTCCAGGGCCCCGACCTGTCGCGGCCCGACGCGATGCTGGCCACGCCCAAGCACTTCGCGGCCTACGGCGCGGCCGAGGGCGGGCTCGACTACAACGTGAGCGACATCTCCGAACGCACCCTGCGCGAGGTGTACCTGCCGCCGTTCCGCGCGGCGCTGGACGCCGGCGCGCTGTCGGTCATGAGCGCGTTCAACGAAATCGGCGGCGTGCCCTCCACCGCCAACCCGGCGCTGCTCACCGGCGTGCTGCGCGACGAGTGGAAGTTCAAGGGCTTCGTGGTGTCCGACTACACGGCCGACGAAGAACTGGTGGAGCACGGCTACGCCGCCAACCCGCGCGAAGCCGCCAAGCAGGCCTTCATGGCCGGCACCGACATGAGCATGCAAAGCGGCCTGTACATGCGCTACCTGCCCGACCTGGTGGCCTCGGGCGAAGTGCCCATGGCGCGGCTCGACGAGGCGGTGCGCCGCGTGCTGCGCGTGAAGATGAAGCTGGGCCTGTTCGACGACCCCATGCACGGCCTGGACGGCCCGCCCGCCGCGCAACGCGCCGAGAACCCCGCGTTCATCGAACTGGCCCGCGAGAGCGCACGCCGTTCCATCGTCATGCTGAAGAACGACCGCATGCTGCTGCCGCTGCCCAAGGCCGGCACGAAGATCGCGCTGGTCGGCCCCTTCGCCGAAGGCACCATCGACCTGATGGGCGCCTGGAGCCTGTTCCCGGGCCAGTCGGCGCCGGTCGGCATCGACCAGGGCCTGCGCAACGCGCTGGGCGCCGATTCGTCGGTGACGGTGGTGCGCGGCTCGGGCATCGAGAGCGCGCTGCCCGGCGGCATCGACGCCGCGGTGGCCGCCGCGCGCAATGCCGACGTGGTGCTGCTGGCCGTCGGCGAAAGCCAGAAGATGTCGGGCGAGGCGCGCTCGCGCAGCGACATCGGCCTGCCGCAGGCGCAGCAGGACCTGGCCGAGGCCGTGGCCGCCACCGGCAAGCCGGTGGTCGTGCTGCTGAGCAACGGCCGCGCCATGGCGCTGAAGGGCGCGGTGCGCAATGCGCGCGCCATCCTGGTCACCTGGTTTCTCGGCGTGCAGACGGGCAACGCCATCGCCGACGTGGTGTTCGGCGACTTCAATCCCTCGGGCCGCCTGCCCGTGAGCTTTCCGCAGACGGCGGGCCAGGTGCCCTACTACTACGGCCACAAGCGCACCGGCCGGCCCTCGCCGGAGAACGCGCCCGAGACGGCCTTCAAGGCGCGCTACGTGGACGCCACCAACGAAGCGCTCTACCCCTTCGGCTTCGGCCTGGGCTATGCCCCGGTGCGCTATGACGGCGTCGAGCTCAGCCAGGAGCGCATGACCCTGTCGGACACCCTGCGCGTGCGCGCCACCGTCACCAACACCGGCCAGCGCGAGGCCGAGGAAGTGGTGCAGCTCTACATCGCCGAGCGCGCCGCGAGCGTGACGCGGCCGGTGCGCGAACTGAAGGGCTTTCGCAAAGTGACCATCGCGCCGGGCGCTTCGGCGCAGGTCGAGTTCACCCTCGCGGCCGACGACCTGGCGTTCATCGGCCGCGACATGAAGCCGGTGGTCGAACCCGGCGAGTTCGACGTGTGGGTGGCGCCCTCGGCCGCGGGCGGCATCCGCAAGCGCTTCGTGCTCACGCGCGACTGAACACGCGTACTTTTGAACGCGCGCGACTGACGCGCGCGCGGCCCAGGCTCAGTCGAACACGCCCGTGAACGCCACCCGCGTCACCACGCCCGAGCTGGTGGCGCCCACGCCCAGCGTCACGCTGTAGCGGCCGTCCTGCGAGGTCTGGCGCAGCGAGCCGCCCAGCGCGCTTTCGCTGCGGTAGTTGCCCAGCCCGACGGCGTAGCTCAGCTTGCCCGGCACCATCGGCGCGGCTTCCATGGCGGCCACGCCCGCAATGCCCGCGTAGGCGCGGCGCGCGTTGTCGTCGATCTGGCCCTGCAGCCGCGCGGCCGTGATGTCCGTGTAGGCCTTGCCCAGCGGCCCGCCCTGCGCGGCGACGGTGTCGGTGTAGGCGTTGGCCGTGGCCACGCCGTCCCGCACCATGCCCTGCACCTGGCCCACGTTGGTTGCGTCGGTGGCTGCGCTGCCGGGCGCGACGCCCGTGAGCTGCCGGTTGCCCAGCGCCACCTCGCCCACCGACGACTGCACGCCCGCCAGCCCGATTGCCGTGTACGCGGCCTGCGCGCCGCGCGTGGTCGCGCTGCCCGCGCCCAGCGCGACGCTGTTGGCGTGCGCGGCCGTGGCGTTGCTGCCGAGCGCGACGGCGTTGTCGGCGCTGGCGCGCGACGACGTGCCCAGCGACATGCTCTGGCTCGCATTCACGTAGGCGCCCGCGTCGTTGCCGAGGGCGATGTTGCCGTCGCCGCTCACATGCTGGCCTGCGCCGTTGCCTTGCGCCACGTTGCCGTTGCCCGTCACGCCCTGGCCGGCCGCGTTGCCGAACGACAGGTTCTGGCTGCCCTGCACGCCGCCGCCGGCGGCCTGCCCCATCGCGAGGTTGTTGTTGCCCGACACGCCCGCGCCGGCCTGCTGGCCCGACGACTGGTTGCCCGAGCCAGTCACGCCAAAGCCTGCGCCCTGCCCCGACGCGATGTTGTTGCTGCCCTTGACGTTGTTGCCCGCGCCGCTGCCGTAGGACAGGTTGGCGTTGCCGGTCACGTTGATGCCGGCGCTGGTGCCGTAGGCCTCGTTGTCCGAGCCGGTGACCTGCTGGCCGGCGTTGCTGCCGAGCGTGTTGTTGCGGCTGCCGGTCACGTTCATGCCCGCGTTGGTGCCCGTGGCGTTGTTGTCCGAGCCCTTGACCGTGCTGCCGGCATGGAAGCCGGTGGCATTGTTGTGATTGCCCGTTACGTTGTCGCCCGCGCTGCGGCCGAACGACTGGTTCCAGCCGCCGACCACGTTGACGCCGGCCTGGTAGCCGATGGCCTGGTTGGCGTTGTCGCCGCTCACGTTCGACCCGGCGCCGTCGCCGATGGCCAGGTTGTAGTTGGTGCTGACGTTGTTGCCCGTGTTGGTGCCCAGCGCCTGGTTGTTGGTGCCGGTGACGCCGGTGGTGCCGGTGCCGGTGCCGATGCCGAGGTTGGACTTGGCCGGGTTCCAGGTGATGGTCTGGGCCCGGGCCGCGGGCATGAGGCCCGCGCCCGAGCCGAGCGCAACGGCCAGCCCGAGCAGGGCTGCGCCGCGCGTTGTGCGCTTTTGCTTCATGGTTCTCCTTGTTGTCGTTGTTGTCGTTGTCGTGGCAGGCGCCGCGTCAGGCCGCCAGGTGCATCGCCATGGCCGGGTCGCTCACGCTGGGCTTGCCGGTTTCGACGCGGCCCGAGAAACGGCGCTCGAAGTCGGCGGCGCTCACGGTGAAGTCGTACCAGTGGCCGCTGTCGTCCAGGTTCCAGTGCAGCATGCCGGTGGCGCCCGCGGCCACGTCGAGCGACCAGGGGCCGTCGGTGCGGTAGGCGTTGGCCTTGACCGACACCGTGCCGCCCGCGGTGCCGGTGTTGTGCACCTTCACGTAGACCTGGCCGTTGGCCGGCTCGTAGCAGACCTGCACTTCGGGCTTGAACCCCGCCGCGTCGGTGGCCAGCGCGTCGCCCTTGAAGGTGCGCACGTAGCCGTTGGTGCTGTACACCCACAGCTCGTACTTGCCGCTGTCGGTGTCGCCGGAGTTCCAGTAGTCGGTGAGCTGCTTGCCGGCCTCCACGGTGTAGCGGCGCGGAATGCGGTCCAGGTGCAGCTTGTCGTACACGTGGTACACGGCGCCCTGCGTGCCGGTGTTGGCGAAGATCAGCGACACCAGGCCGCGCGGCTCCACGCGCGCGCTGGTGTGCAGCTCGTAGGGCAACGCGCGCGAATAGCGCGTGCCGGTCTCCTGGAACAGCGGCTGCGGCGTGGCGGGCGCGGTGGTCACCGGGCCCGTGGGCAGGAGCCGTTGCGCCGCGTTGATGGCAAGGTAGGTGCTGGTGTCGGGCAGCGCGGGCACCACCGGGTTGTTCGGGTTCACGAAGTCGAAGCACGACGTGAGGTCGCCGCACACCGCGCGATGCCACGGGCTCACGGCGTCCACCGTGATGTCGAAACGCTTCTCCAGGAACATGGCCATCGAGGTGTGGTCGAACACCTGCGAGTTGACCCAGCCGCCCTTGCTCCACGGCGAGACCACGTACATGGGCACGCGCGAGCTCAGGCCCCAGGGGCGAATCTTGCCGCTGGTGGTGTCGGCCGCGTTCAGGTAGGAGCCCGCGGCGACGTCGAAGTACTCGCCGTCCAGCGGCACGGTCGACTTGCCCATCAGCACGCCGCTGGCGTCGTACGACGGCACGGCCGGCATTGCCAGGTGGTCGAAGAAGCCGTCGTTCTCGTCGAAGGTGACGAAGAGGGCCGTCTTGCTCCACACCGCCGGGTTGGACGTCAGCGCGGCCATCACGTCGGAGATGAAGTCGGCGGCGCCGGCCACGCCTTCGCTGCTGCCGGGGTGCTCGGCCAGGGCCTGCGTGGGCAGAACCCAAGAAACCTGCGGCAGGGTGTCGTTCATCACGTCCTGCTTGAGCTGCGCGAGGAAGTTCACGGCGCCGTCGGCCGCCGCGGGGCCACCCGTCAGGCCGTGTTCATAGATCGGCGAGCCCGGCTGCGCGGTGCGGAAGCTCTCGAAGGCCAGGCAGCCGTTCATGGCGCCCGTCCAGTTGTTGTTCATGTTCTGGTAGATGTGCCAGCTGATGCCTGCCCTTTGCAGCACGTCGGGCAAGGTGTCCCACTTGAAGGAGTTGTTGACGTACTTGTAGTTGTAGGCACTGGTGACGGGGTCGGTCTGGCCGGTGCCGTCGGCCTTCTGCGCCCTGCCCGCGACCCAGTTGGAAGGGCTGGGCCAGCAGCGCGAGTTGACGGGCTCGGAGTCGGTGTCCGTGCTGTTGATGCCGCGCTTGCGCAGCTCGGGGTTGAAGTTGGAGCCCGACCAGAACACCACGCGGTTCGGGTCGGTGCCGGTGAGGATGGAGCAGTGGTAGCCGTCGCACAGCGTGAAGGCATCGGCCAGCGCGAACTGGAACGGAATGTCCTCGCGAAGGTAGTGGCCCATCGTCACCTGGTTCTTGAACTGGATCCAGCGGTCCATCTTTCCCTGGTTCCATGCGCCTTGCATGTCGGGGAAATTGTGCGGCGCGCCGGAGCCGATCAGCGCATTGGCAACCGTCGAGTCGCGGCGGAAGGGCTGGATGTCGGGGCCGCCGACGGTGGGGTTGGGCTGGTAGTACACAGGCTTGCCGCTGGCCAGGGGAATCGGGAAGCGGTCACCGAAGCCGCGCACGCCGCGCAGGGTGCCGAAGTAGTGATCGAAGCTGCGGTTCTCCTGCATCAGGATCACGACGTGCTTGATGTCCTTGATGGTGCCGGTGTCGACCGCGGCCTCGACCGCAAGGGCCTTGCGGATCGCGGGCGGCAGCATGGTGAGGGCCGAGGCCGCGCCGACGGCGCCGGCCGTCTTGCGGAAGAAGTCGCGACGGTTGGTGTGGTTCATGGAAGTCTTTCAACGCGAGGACAGAAAGGGAGAAAAGAGGGGACGAAGCGGAAGGCGCGGGAGGCGTGCGAGCAGGCAGGCTGCTCGCCTCAGGGCGCGCACTTCAGCACGGGTGCCGGCTGGCCGGGTTGCTGCGGCGTGGTGGCCGGCGGCGGGCTGCCACCGGGCGGCAGCACCGGCACACCGCCACCGCTGCCCCCTCCCCCACCGCCGCACGCGGCGAGGCCCAGGCACAAGAGGAAGCCGGCCGCGGCCGAAGCGAAGAGGCCATGCCGGGAAGCACGTGGAGTCATGACAGGTTCCTTTGATCGAGAAGAAGACGGAAGACGTGGAGCGAACGGGAGTCGGAAAACAGGCGAACGGGGGCCGCGCAGCCGCCTTGCGGGGTTGCACCGGCTTCGAGAAATCAGGGGTGTGGCGCGCAGGGTGAACCCACGGCGTGGGGGGCGCCAGCGCCGCGCAGGGTCAGGGCTCAGGCATAGCGGCTGCGCAGGCGCGCTGCGAGGCGGTCGAGCACCAGCACGGTGAGGAAGATGGCGATGAGGATCGTGCCGACGTGCGCGTAGTTGTACATGTCGTAGCGCCCCTTCAGCTCCTGCCCGATGCCGCCGGCGCCCACCAGCCCCACCACGGTGGCCATGCGCACGTTGCGGTCGAGCACGTACAGCGTGTAGGCGATGAACTGCGGCATCACCTGAGGCAGCACCGCGAAGCGCATCACCTTCAACCTGTTCGCGCCGATGGCGCGCAGGGCCTCCTGCGGCTTGTCGTCGGCGGTCTCGATGTCCTCCGCGTAGAACTTGCCGAGAAAACCTGCCGAGTGCAGTGCCAGGGCCAGCACCCCCGCGATGGGACCGAAGCCGTAGGCCAGCACCAGGAACAGCGCGCTCACGAGCTCGGGCACCGCGCGGAACATGCCGACCAAGCTGCGCGCCAGCGTGTACACGACGCGGTTCGGCGTGTAGTTCTTCGCGCTGCACCAGGCCAGCGGTGCGCTCAGCAGGATGGCCAGCAGCGTGGCCCAGATGGCGATCTCGAAGGTCTCGAGCATCTTCACCGCCACGTGCCAGAGATAGCCGAAGGGCTCCACCAGCACTTCTTGGCTGTCGACCCGCTCTTCCATCTGCAGCGTCTGCGGGTTGAGCTTGGGCTCGCGCGTCTCGACCGTTTCCACGTGCGAGAACCACGGCAGCCGGTTGCGGTCGAAGCCCTCGATGCGCGCGGTCTCGGTGCGCTCGGACACCTGCGGTGGAAAGAGCGAACGCGCGATGGTGCCCAGTCCCGACAGCACCTGCGAGTGTTCGCGCAGGCCGACCGCCGCGAGCACGCCCTCGCCGGTGAGCGACAGCATGCGGCCCATCTCCACGCGCTGGCCGGCGAAGAAGCCCGCCACCAGCACGAGCAGAAGCACGGCAAGGCTGCGCGCGCCGTAGGGGCGCGGCAGGTGCCAGGCGGATGCGGGGCGGCTCATTGCGCGAGCTCCAGCACGCCTGCGCGCAAGGGCAACGCGGCTTCGGGTTCCATGGTCAGCCCCTCGGGCCGCGCGGCGTGGACGCCGTGGGCGGCGTCGGCGGTGCGGCCGTAGACCGCGTCGAACACCCGCGGATCGATCGCGCCGGGCACCCCGTCGAACACCACCGCGCCGTGGCGCAGCGCGACGATGCGGTCGGCGAACTCGCAGGCCAGCTCGATCTGGTGCAGGCTGCACAGCACGGTGGTGCCGCGCTCGCGCGCCTGCCGGCGCAGCAGCGACAGCACGTCGTGACTCGTCCGGGGGTCGAGGCTGGCCACGGGCTCGTCGGCCAGCACCAGCGGCGGGTCGAGCATGAAGGCGCGCGCGATGCCCACGCGCTGCTGCTGGCCGCCCGAAAGCTCGCTCACGCGGCGCAGCAGGTGCAGCTCCTGCAGGCCGACCGCTTCGACCAGCTCGCAGGCCTTGCGGCGTGCGTCGTCGGAAAACAGACCCAGCAGCGCGCGCCAGGTCGGCATGGCCGGCAGTGCGCCGGCGAGCACGTTCTCGGCCACGGTGGAGCGCAGCACGAGGTTGAACTGCTGGTGGATCATGCCGATGCGCGGGCGGATGCGGGCCAGCGAACCGGCCGCGATGCGCACCCCCTCGACCTGCACCGCGCCCTGCGTGGGCTTGACCAGCCCGTTGGCCATGCGCAGCAGCGTCGACTTGCCCGCGCCCGACGAGCCCAGCACCACGCAGAACTGACCCGCGGGCACCTGCAGCGAGACGCCGCCGAGCGCCTGCGTGCCGTCGGCGTAGCGCATGGCGACCGATTCGAAATTCAGCATGGCGTGCCTTGCCCCGCTCAGCGCTGCGCGGCCTTGGCCAGGATGCGGCCCTTGAGCTCGTCGGTGAGCAGGCCCAGCTTCTCGGCCGCGACGTTGAACTCGTCTTCCGAGAACCTGGTGTCGTAGCCGTCGATCTTGCCGCCGCCGTAGCCGCGGATCATGTCGGGCGTGATGCCGGGGGCCTTGTTCACGGTCTGGAAGGCGTCCTTCAACTTGGCCTTCAGCGGCTCGGGCAGCTTCGAATTGAGCGCGAGCGGCGGGTACGGAATGGCCATGCTCTTCGCAATGACCTTCACCGTCTTCGGATCGACCGCGCCCTGCTTCACCGCCTTCTCGTACGAATCGAACGAGAGCGAAGCCACGTCGACCTGGTCCTGCACCAGCGCGGCCAGGCTGCTGGCGTGGCTGCCGGTCATGCGGATGGCCGAGAGGTCGCGCGCCGGGTCCATGCCCGCGTCCATCAGCATCGCCACCTGGAAGGTGAAGCTCGACGCCGAGTTGACGTCGCCGAAGGCCACGCGCTTGCCCTTCACGTCGCCGATGGAGGCGACGGGCCCGTTCGCCTTGGCGAACATGCCGGCGTAGTACACGGAGGCGCCCTTCTCCACCCCCACGGCCAGCAGCTGCGCGCAGCCGCGCTTGTGGGCCTGCACATAGGCCACGGGGCCGAAGAAGGCGATGTCGGCCAGCTGGTTGCACATGCCCTCGACCACGGCGCCGTACGACTGGCCCACCTTCAGGTCGAAGTTCAGGCCCGTGGTGCGCGTGATGGCGTTGAACACCGGCGCGTAGTCGGCCTTGGTGCCCGACTCGGTGCCGCCGTCGGCCGGAATCAGCAGCACGCGCAGCGGATGCTCGCGCGAGCCGTCGGCCACCGACTGGGCATGCGACGGGAGGGAGAGTGCCGCGGACAGCGACACGGCGGCGGCGGCCGTGGTCGCAAGGGCGATGAGTTTTTTCATGGGGTGTTTCTTTCGTTTCGAGGCGGTGTTCGGGAGCCGATGCCCGGAACTTTAGAAAACGAAGATGACAAGCAAATGAAATTTACTCATTCTAAATTCAATAAAACACTGAGCAATGTTCAATACAATCCGCCGCCATGAGCAACAACCCCAAGACACCAGGGACCGCCGCGGGCCATGACCGCCGAGGCAGCGTGGTCACCGATGCCCGCCTGGCGCGGGCCCGCCACCTGCTGGTCGACCTCGACGGCACGCTGGTGCGCCAGCAGGAGCCCATTGCGGGCGCGGCCGAACTGCTGGCGCATTTCGACGGGCGCTACGCCGTCGTTTCGAACAACTCCACGCACACCGCGCCGGGCCTGTCGCAACGCCTGCGCCGGCTCGGGCTGCGCGTGCCGCCCGAGCGCATCGTGCTGGCTGGCGAGCTGGCCGTGCGGCAGCTGGCGCGCGAACACCCCGGCGCCCGCGTGCTGCTGGCCGCGAGCCCGGCGCTGCAGCGCTTCGCGCGTTCGCTGGGCTGCCAGCAGGTGCAGGCCGATGCCGACTTCGTGCTGCTCGCGCTGGACATGCACTTCAGCCACGCGCGGCTCGCGCTGGTGGTGAACGAGCTGCTGCGCGGCGCGCGCCTGGTCGTGAGCAATGCCGACGCCACCCACCCCGGCCCGCAAGGCCGCGTGGTGCCCGAGACCGGCGCGCTGCTCGCGGCCGTGGTCGCGGCCAGCGGCGTGCAGCCCTGGCGCGTGATCGGCAAGCCCGCGCCGCTGCTGTTCGAGGAAGGCCTGCGCTGCCTGGGCGCGCGCGCCGAAGACACGGTGGTGGTCGGCGACAACCCGCTCACCGACGCCGAGGGCGCCGCGCGGCTGGGCATGGCGTGCGTGCTGGTGGGCCAGGCGAGCGGCGCGGTCGCGCCCTCGGTGGCCGGGCTGCTCGCCGAGCCCGCGGAAATCGCCGCTGCCCCGTCTCCGTCTCCGTCTCCGTCTCAGTACCGCTTGAGCGACAGCACGTCGAAGGTCTGGCGCAGCGTGCGCACCGAGGTGTCGTAGTCCGACAGTGCCAGGCAGGCGATCAGCACGTCGATGATCGCCAGCTGCGCGAGCCGGCTCGTCATCGCCTCGGTGCGAAAGTGGGTCTCTCGCGCCATGGTGAACAGCAGCACGTCGGCATAGGCCTGGATCGGCGACTTGCCGAAATTGGTGATGCACACCGTCGACGCGCCCGCCTCCTTGGCCAGGCGCGTGGCCGTCACCGTCTCGTGCGAGCTGCCCGAATGCGAGATGGTGAGCACGGCCGTCTTCGCATCGGTGAGCGAAGCGCTGATGGCCTGCACGTGCGAGTCGACCGCCAGCTTCACGTTCAGGCCGATGCGCAGCATGCGGTAGTGCGCGTCTTCCGCGATGGTGGCCGAGCTGCCGATGCCGTAGACCTCGATGCGCTCGGCCTTGCGGAACAGCTTCACCGCGCGCTCCATCGCCTTGGCGTCGAGCGTGGCCTCGGTGTCGTGCAGCGTCTGCACGTTGCTCTGGAAGATCTTGCGGATCACCGCCGTGGCGTTGTCCTGCGGGTCGAGGTCTTCATGGATGAACTGCACCGGCCGCACCAGTTCCTGCGCGAGCGCGATCTTGATCTGCTGGAAGCCGGTGGCGCCCAGGTTCTTGCACAGGCCGACGATGCTGCCTTCGCTGGAACCCGTGCGCTCGGCCACCTCGCTGACCGACATGTGCACCACCTCGCGCGGGTTCTTGACGATGAAGTCGGCGATGCGCTGGCCCACCGGGCCCAGCGACGACCACAAGGCCTGGATGCGGGCCAGCACGGCGGACACCTGGACGTCGGGGCCTTCGGAGGCGGGCGCGGAAGGGGTTGCGGGGGCGGCGGCGGCAGGCGCCGCCGACGTCCTGCTGCCGGCTGCAGAAGCCTTGCCGCCGACAGATCCGGGAATGCTGGGAGTGCTGTTGCGCTTCATGGGCCGCGAGCTTACCCGCCCCCGATGGCGGTTTCATGCATCGCGGCGCGAAGCGCCGACGGCTCACTCGCCGCTGGTGCTCGCGGGCGCGTTCGCCGATGCCACGGGCGCCTGCACCTGCGACTCGAGCACCTCCGTCGGATGCATGCTGTTGTTCGCGCGCACGGCATCGGCCTGCACCTGCGCGCGGTCCAGACCCGACACGGGCGTGGCCACCTGCGATTCGAGGACCTCGGTCGAATGCATGCCGTTGTTCGCGCGCATGGCGTCGGCGGCGACCGCATCGCGCGACATGGTGGAATGCGACGCCTGCGGATAGTCAGGGTCGGCGTAGCCGCTCGCATGCGCGAACGAGGCGAGCACCAGCGCCGGCACGGCGGCGATGCACAGGGTCAGGGTACGGACTCTCATGGTTGTCTCCTTGAGTGATGACGGTGTTTTCACTCTAGGACGGTGCTCTTACCGGCCCGTGAGAGGCAGCTTAGGCGCGGGTGACGGGCCACTTAGGCGCGCGTGAGCGGATGCCCCGCCGCACAGGGCGCATACTGGCCCACCTTTGCTGCACCGGGGCCTCGCACGCGAGACCCCGCACCCTTCGATGCCGGGCTACCTACTCAAGCTGGAGCGCATCGCCATCGCGGGTGCCGACGACCTCGTCATCCGGTCGCTGCTCGACCGCCAGCAGTTCTCCGACCCCTTGGGCACGGCGGCCGCGCAGGGCATCTCTTCCGCGTCGTGGCCGATGTTCGGGCTGCTGTGGCCCTCGGGCGCGCAACTGGCCGCGCGCATGGCGGTGCACCCCGTGGTGCGGGGCACGCGCGTGCTCGAGATCGGCTGCGGCCTCGCGCTCGCCAGCCTGGTCGGCCACCGGCGCGGCAACGACATGACCGCGAGCGACTGCCACCCGCTCACCGCGGGCTTCCTGCTCGAGAACCTGCGCCTGAACGCCCTGCCGCCCATGAAGTACCGCCGCGGCCACTGGGGCATGCAGGAGACCGGCCTGGCCGGCGACGTGCACGGCCTGTTCGACCTCGTCATCGGCAGCGACCTGCTGTACGAGCGCGACGCCCGGGGCCTGCTCGCCGCCTTCATCGGCCGCCACACCAGCCCCGCCGCCGAGGTGTGGATCGTCGACCCCGACCGCGGCAACCGGCCAGCCTTCAACCGGCAGATGGCCGACGAAGGCTTCGGCATGCGCGAGCAGCGGCTGGACCAGCTTGCGAGCGTGGACCGGCTGGCGTATCGGGGGCGGTTGCTGACGTACCGGCGCATGGCTGGTTGAGCACGCGGTGCCGGGGCAGAATCCCCGAGCCATGCCGACCATCGACATCACACGCCTCTTCGGCCACACGCTGGACCTCGTCTGCGACACGCTCATCGAGCGCTACCACTTCAACGCCACGGGCCACGTGGCCGCGACCATGGGCGTGAAGGACGGCCCCGTCACCGCGCCGCTTTTCAGCTACCGCATGCTGTCGCACGACAGCCTCGAGATCGTGCACGGCAATGGACACACCGAGCGCTGGACCGGCATGCGCATCGAGGGCGATCTGCTGCACGTCGAGCGCGACAGCCGGCCCCGCACTTTCACCATCACGAAGCCCACGCCATGAAAGTCAAACGCATCGTCGCCAACATCGCCACGCCCGAGCCGGCGCGCGCCGCCGTCTTCTACAAGGACGTGCTCGGCCTCGACCTGCTCATGGACCACGGCTGGATCCAGACCTATGGCTCGCAAGCGGACATGGCAGTGCAGCTCAGCGTGGCGGCCGAAGGCGGCTCGGGCACGCCGGTGCCCGACCTGTCCATCGAGGTCGACGACGTCGACACCGCCTTCGAACGCATGAAGGCCGCCGGCTTCGCCATCGAATACGGGCCGGTCGATGAGCCATGGGGCGTGCGCCGCTTCTACGTGCGCGACCCGTTCGGCAAGCTGGTCAACATCCTCGCGCACACCTGAAGCATGCGTCGCCGCGGGCTCAGTCGAGCCCGTGGAACACGCTGTCGTCCGGCCCGATGTGCGAGGGCGGCGTCCACGCGGCGTCGCGCATCGAGCGGCTCACGAGCTTGTCCACGCCCAGCAGCGTGGCGAAGATCGCCATGCGCACCGGGATGCCGTTGTCGGTCTGGCGGAAGATGGCCAGGCGCGGGTCGTTGTTGAGGTCCACGCTCAGGTCGTGCGAACCGGGGCGGCCGTCGCGCGGCAGCGGATGCATCACGACCACTTCGGGCTTGCACGCCGACTCGACGAGCGCATGGTTGACCTCGAAGGCGTTGTCGAAACCTTCCAGCACCTCGTCGTGCGCGAAGCGCTCCTTCTGGATGCGCGTGGCGTAGATGACGTCCGCGCCGGCCAGCGCCTGCGCGGGCGTGGCCGCGGTCTGGACCACGTGCCCGTTGCGGCTGACGGCCTCGACGATCTCCGCGGGCATGGCCAGCGACGGCGGCGAGATCAGCGTGAACTTCAGCCCGCGGTACAGCGACAGCAGCTTGATGAGCGAATGCACCGTGCGCCCGTATTTCAGGTCGCCGATCATCGCGATGTGCGCGCCGTCGACCAGCTTGCCCAGCCGCGAGAACTCGCGCTGGATGGTGTACAGGTCGAGCAGCGCCTGGCTCGGGTGCTCGCCCGGCCCGTCGCCGCCGTTGATGACCGGCACATTGGTGGCGCGCGCAAACTCCGCGACCGAGCCCTGCTCCGGGTGCCGCACCACGATCGCGTCGACGTAGCCGCTGATGACGCGGCTGGTGTCGTAGATCGACTCGCCCTTGGCCATCGACGAGAAGGTGAAGCCCGTGGTGTCGCACACCGAGCCGCCCAGCCGGCAGAACGCCGCACCGAAGCTCACGCGGGTGCGCGTGCTGGCCTCGAAGAACAGGTTGGCCAGCACGGCGCCTTCGAGCACGCGGCTGACCTTGCGGCGGCGCGCGATCGGCTGCATAACGTCGGCCAGCTGGAACAGTTCGTCGATGGCGTCGCGGTTGAACTGGCTGACCGACAGCAGGTGGTGCGCGCCGTCGACGGCGGTGGCCTTGCGCAAGGCGCCTTCATGTGCGCTTTGCGTATACTCACCGCGCCGACCGTCGGAGGCCAGGATTTCGCCCACGAAGCGCCGCGCGACTTCGGGCATGGCCCTGAATTCATTGGATTCGTCGGGCAGCAGCCAGGCGTCCAGCGCCCTTCTTCGGCTGCCGATGCGCTCTGCGAACGCATCGCGTGTCATGTTGAGTTGACGCATCGCGTCGCGAAGGAGCACCTGTTGCGGCATGTTCATGGGCCGCAAATATATACTCAATGCGTATATTTTGAAAGTGCTTGGTGAACTTGTTGGGCAGCGCGTCGCCCGGGCTGACCGCATCGCTGGCGCCGGGCGCGCATGTCGCGCAGCTTGTGGAAAAGCTGCGCGCACGAAAAAACGGGCCCGAAGGCCCGTTCCTGTTCAGCACCCGAAGGTGCCGTGGCTGTGGCTTACAGGCCGGCCTGGCGCGTGAACGACACGCTGGGCTTCTTGTAGGCTTGCGGCACTTCGTCGCGGTAGAAAGCGCGGCGGTCGAGGCTGGCCAGCGGGTCGTGCGCCTTGGCGACGGCTTCGGCTTGCACGGTCGCGCGGTTGGCGGTCGACGTGAAGGCTTGGGCGCCAGCGGCGGAGGCATCGCTGTACTCGTTGCCGGCGCGTGCGGCGGCAGCGGCTTGCGGTGCGACTTCGGCGCGGGTGACCGAAGAGTTCACGACGTGCACGCCGTCGTAGGTTTCTGCATGGGCTCCGGCGGCAGCCAGGAGCGAGAGAGCAGTAGCGGCGAGGATCTTCGAGGCATTCATTTCAATCTCCTTCAGGTGTTTGGTTGGTGAGGAGAAGTTTGATCCTGGAGCGACCCGAAAAACGGCTGCAAAAGGAACCGCGGCGTTCACAGTATTGAAACAATGCCGCCCTTGAAATTGAGCAGGTCAATAGGGATTGCCCCAGCGTTTCCCGATGAAACAGCTGGGGCAGGAACGCGCGAACCGAAGGCGCGCGACACGGGTGAACACATTTCGACCGGAAATGGCACCCCTCAGTGGCTGATCATCCACGGCCGCCTCGAAGGCGCCGACTTCGCGCCGCTGGGCGCCGTCACCGTGGCGCCGCGCTTCGAAGAAGTGCTGCAGCAGCCGCACCCCGCCGGGTGCTTGAAACGCGCATAGTCCCGCGAGCTGCCCGGCTCGTGCCGCGCGCGTTCGTTGGTTTCCATGGCGTGGCGCGTGCCGGAGGCCATGAGCGCAAGCCGCGGTGCGGCGGCAAGCACGCGCGGGGCGGCCCCGCCGCAATCGGGGCATGCGGCCGGCTCGTCGCGCAGGCCCGAAGGCCGCAGCGCCTCGAAGCCGCCGCACTGCCCGCAGGCGTAGTCGTAGGTGGGCATGCCGTGGCGTCCTTGTTCAGCGCACGTCGGGCGACAGCGGCATGTCGACGCTGCCGTCGAGCATCTTCATCGGGCCCAGGGCATTCGGGTTGATGTCGAAGTCGAAGATGCCCGTGGGCAGCCACAGCGTGGCGCACGAGTTGGGCACGTCGACCACGCCGCTGATGTGGCCCTGCACCGGCGCCGTGCCCAAGATGGAATAGGCCTGCGCGCCCGAGTAGCCGAACTTCTTCAGGTACTCGATGGCGTTCAGGCAGGCCTGGCGGTAGGCCACGTTCACGTCCAGGTAGTGCTGCTTGCCGCTCTCGTCGACCGAGATGCCCTCGAAGATCAGGTAGTCGTTGTACTGCGGGGTGATCGGGCTGGGCTTGAAGATCGGGTTCTTGATGCCGTACTTGGCCATGCCGCCCTTGATGAGCGTGACCTTCATGTGCACCCAGCCGGCCATCTCGATGGCGCCGCAGAAGGTGATCTCGCCGTCGCCCTGGCTGAAGTGCAGGTCGCCCACGCTCAGGCCCGCGCCGTCCACATACACCGGGAAGAACACCTTCGAGCCACGCGACAGGTCCTTGATGTCGCAGTTGCCGCCATGCTCGCGCGGCGGCACGGTGCGCGCGCCCTCGGCTGCGGCCTTGGCACGCGCTTCACCGGTCATCTTGCCCATGTGGGCGGTGCCGGCGAAGGGCGGGTTGGCCAGGCCCGGTACGCGGTCCGGGTCGGTGTCGATGAGCTTCTGCTCGCGCTCGTTCCACATGTCGAGCATGGGCTTGTCGGGCAGGCAACCGATGAGGCCGGGATGGATCAGGCCCGCGAAGTTGACGCGCGGAATGTGGCGCGAGCTGGTGAACATGCCCTTGAAGTCCCAGATCGACTTCTGCGCTTCGGGAAAGTGGTCGGTGAGAAAGCCGCCGCCGTTCTGCTTGGAGAAAAAACCGTTGAAGCCCCACAGGCTGTCCTGCTTGGCGCCGATGTCCAGCAGGTCGACCACCAGCAGGTCGCCGGGCTGGGCACCCTTCACGCCCACCGGGCCCGACAGGTAGTGCACGGTGCTCAGGTCGATGTCGCGCACGTCGTCGGCGCTGTCGTTGTTCTTGATGAAGCCGCCGGTCCAGTCGAAGGTCTCGAGGATGAAGTCGTCACCCGGATTGACCCAGCAGGCCATCGGAATGTCCGGGTGCCAGCGGTTGTGGATGTTCTCGTTCTCGGTGGGCGGCTTGGTCAGGTCGACCTTGATCAGCGTGTCCGTCATTTGCAGTGGCTCCTGGGGTTGTGGTCAAACAGAGAGGTAGGCTTTGATGTGGTCGACGTCGGTCTTGTCGCGCGCGGTCTCGTGCACGAGGCGCCCGCCCTCGATCACGAACAGCCGGTCGGCCACGTCCATCGCGAAGCTGAGCACCTGCTCGGACACGACGATGGTGATGCCGCGCAGCTTGCGGATCTCGTTGAGCGCCCTGGCGATGTCCTTGATGATCGAAGGCTGGATGCCTTCGGTGGGCTCGTCGAGCAGCAGCACCTTGGGGTCGGTGACGAGCGCGCGCGCAATGGCAAGCTGTTGCTGCTGCCCGCCGGACAGGTTGCCGCCCTTGCGGCTCTTCATGTCCCACAGCACCGGGAACAGCGCGTAGATTTCTTCGGGAATGCGCCGTGTCTTCGCGTTCTCCAGGCCGGTCTGGATGTTCTCTTCCACCGTCAGCGTCGGAAAGATCATGCGGCCCTGCGGCACATAGGCAATGCCCTTGGCCACGCGCCTGAAGCTTTCGTCGCGCGACACGTCCTGGCCCGCCACTTCGATGCGCCCGCTCTTCAAGGGCAGGATGCCCATGAGGCTCTTGAACAGCGTGGTCTTGCCCATGCCGTTGCGCCCCATGATGGCGATGGTTTCGTTGGCATGGCCCTCGAACGAGAGGCCGTGCAGGGCCTCGCTCTGGCCGTAGGCGACGTGCAGGTCTTCGACCTTCAGCATGATGTTGCTCATGGTTCAGTGCCCCAGATAGACGTCGATGACCTTGGGATCCGCCTGCACCTTCTCCATCGGCCCTTCGGCCAGGATCTTTCCCTGGTGCATCACGGTGACCTTGTGCGCGATCTGTTTGACGAACGCCATGTCGTGCTCGATGACGATCACCGCACGGTTCTGGCAGATGCGCTTGAGCAGGTCGGCCGTGAGTTCGCGTTCGCGCGCGCTCATGCCGGCGATGGGCTCGTCGAGCATCAGCAGCTCGGGCTCCTGCATCAGCAGCATGCCGATTTCCAGCCACTGCTTCTGGCCATGGCTCAACAGGCCGGCCTCGGTGTCCAGGCGATCGGCCAGGCCGATCTCCTGCGCGATGGCCTGCACCTTGCTCTTGACCTCGTCGTCGCATTGGAAGGCCAGCGCGCCGAAGACCGAACGACCCTTGGGGAACGACACCTCCAGGTTCTGGAACACGCTCAGGTTCTCGTAGATCGACGGCGTCTGGAACTTGCGTCCGATGCCCAGCCGCACCCGCTTGTGCTCGGCCATCTTGGTAAGTTCGGTGTTCTTGAACTTGATGCTGCCGGCGCTGGCCTTGGTCTTGCCGCAGATCAGGTCGAGCAGCGTGGTCTTGCCCGCGCCGTTGGGCCCGATGATCACGCGCAGCTCGTTCCTGTCGATGTACAGCGTCAGGTCGTCGATGGCCTTGAAGCCGTCGAAGGACACGGTGAGGTCTTCCACCGCGAGGGCGAAGTCTGTGTTGCTCATGGCATGGGTCCTTGGTCAGGCGCGCTGGCTGCCGACGCCTTCGGGCAGCGTGGGCTCGGGTGTGGTTTCGCTGGGCGTGGCGATCACGGTGGCTGCAGGCGGCTTCACCGCGGCGTCACGCAACGCCTGCCGGCGCGACTTCCACCAGGGGCGGATCTTTTCTTCCCACACACCCGCCAACCCCATCGGGAAGGCCATGGTCACGCCGATGAAGAGCCCCGCCATCAGGAACAGCCACAGGTCCGGAAAACTCTCCGAGAACAGCGTCTTGCCCGCGTTCACCAGCAGCGCGCCGTACACCGCGCCCACCAGGCTCATGCGGCCGCCCACGGCGCAGAAGATCACCATCTCGATGGAAGGAACGATGCCCACGAAGCTCGGCGACATGAAGCCCACCTGCAGCGCGAACATCGCACCGCCGATGCCCGAGAGACCGGCCGCCAGGCAGAAGGTGAAGACCTTGAAGTTCGATACGTCGTAGCCCGAGAAGCGCACCCGGTCTTCCTTGTCGCGCATGGCCAGCAGCAGCGTGCCCAGCTTGCTGGTCTGCACCCAGCGGCACAGCAGGATGCTCAGCACCAGCAGGCCCACGCAGACGTAGTACAGGATGTACTTGGCGCTGTCGGTGCGGGTGTCCCAGCCGAGCATGGTCTTCAGGTCGGTCATGCCGTTCACGCCACCCGTGTAGCCCTGCTGGCCGATGATGAGCACCGTGCAGATGAGCGCCACCGCCTGCGTGATGATCGCGAAGTACACGCCGCCCACGCGGCGCTTGAACATCGCGAAGCTCACGAGCCAGGCCAGCGCCATCGGCGCCAGCACCACCAGCATCAGGCTGAGCGGCAGGCTCTTGAACGGCAGCCACAGCATCGGCAGCTCGGTGATCTGGTTCCAGTCCATGAAGTCCGGAATGCCGGGCGTGGACTGGATCTTGGTCGTGATGGGGTCGGAAGCTTCGAGCTTGAGGAACATCGCCATCGCATAGCCGCCGATGCCGAAGAACACGCCCTGCCCCAGGCTCAGCACGCCGCCGTAGCCCCACACCATGACAAGCCCCACGGCCACGAAGGCGTAGGTGAGGTACTTGCCCACGAGGTTGAGGCGGAAGATGTCGAGCGACAGCGGCAGCACGACCGCCAGCAGCAGCACCAGCAGCAGCAGGCTGCCCAGCTGGTAGCGCAGGATCGAGGCCTTGATGAAATTCATCGGAACGTTCTCCAAAAGGGAATCGGGTTCATCAGCGGCGGACCTTGACGGCGAACAGGCCTTGGGGCCGCATCATCAGGATCAGCACGATCAGCGACAGCGTCAGCACCTTGGCCATCGAGCCGGTCATGAAGAACTCGGAGATCGACTGCGTCTGCGCAATGCCGAAGGCCGAGACCACGGTACCGAGCAGGCTGGCCGCGCCGCCGAAGGTGACGACCAGGAAGGCGTCCACGATGTAGAGCGAGCCAGAGGTCGGCCCGGTCGAGCCGATGGTGGTGAAGGCTGCGCCCGCCACGCCGGCAATGCCGCAGCCGATGGCGAAGGTCAGGCGGTCGGTCTTCTTCGTGTCGATGCCGGTGGCGTTGGCCATCGTGCGGTTGGCCACGGTGGCGCGCACCCGCAGGCCCCAGCGGCTCTTGTGCAGCGCGATGAGCACGCCGGCCGTCACCAGCGCGGTGAGCGCCAGCACGAAGAGGCCGTTGATGGGAATGTCGAGACCTTCATGCGGCGTCCACGAGCCCATGAGCCACTCGGGCAGCGTGGGGCTCACTTCCTTGGGGCCGATGAAGGTGCGAAAGATCTGCTGCAGCCCCAGGCTCACGCCCCAGGTGGCGAGCAGCGTGTCGAGCGGCCGCTTGTAGAGATGGCGAATGAGCACCCACTCCACGATCCAGCCGACGATGAAGGCGAACACGAAGGCCAGGCCGATGGCGATCGGAAAGTAGTACGGCATGAACGCCGGCGCCAGGCTTTCGGTGACGCGCGCGGCCAGGTAGATCGAGTAGGCGCCGATGGTCATGAACTCGCCATGCGCCATGTTGATCACGCCCATCTGGCCGAAGATGATCGCCAGGCCCAGGCCCATCAGCAGCAGCACCGCGAAGAGGCTCAGCCCCGCGAAGCCCTGCATGAGGCCGATGTTCATCATGTCCGACAGAGTCATGGCGACTGGTTCCGGTTTTGGGTATCGGGTGTTGGGTGTTGGCCCCTTCCCCCTCTGGGGGAAGGTTGGGATGGGGGCTCAGCGGCTCTCGCAAACGCAAGGCTTCATCAAAGGCCGCTTGCCCCCACCCCTGCCCTCCCCCAGAGGGGGAGGGAGAAAGGCAAAGACTTACTGGTAGCCCTTCGGGAACGGATCGGGTTTGATCAACTCAGCCGACTCCGCCACCACCTTGAACGTCCCGTCCAGCTGCCCCTGCCCGATGCGCGCCTTGCTCCACAGGTGGTGGTTCGCATCCAGCTTCACGTAGCCTTCAGGCGCCGTCTTCAGCTCGATGCCCGGCGAACCCGCGACCACCTTGTCCACGTCGAAGCTGCCGGCCTTCTCCACCGCCGCCTTCCACAGCCAAGGGCCGAGGTAGCCGGCCTGCGTCACGTCGCCGATCACCGCGTCCTTGCCGTACTTCGCCTTGAAGGCGGCCACGAATTTTTTGTTGTTCTCGTTGTCCAGCGACTGGAAGTACTTCATCGACGAGTAGAAGCCCGCGAAGTTCTCGCCGCCCACGCCGGTCATTTCGTCTTCGGTCACGGCCAGCGTGAGCAGGAACTGCTTGTCGCCGGTGATGCCCGCGGCCTTGAGCTGCTTGTAGAAGGCCACGTTCGAGCCGCCCACCACGGCCGCGAAGATGCAGTCGGGCTTGGCGACCTTGATCTTGTTGATCAGCGAGTTGAAGTTGGTGTGGCCCAGCGGGTAGTACTCCTCGCCCTTGACCGAGCCCTTCTGGAAGTTCTCGATGTGCTTGCGCGCGATCTTCATGGACGTGCGCGGCCAGATGTAGTCGGAGCCCACCAGGAAGAAGGTCTTGGCCTTCTTCTCCTTCGCGCCCCAGTCCAGGCCCCAGATGATCTGCTGCGTGGCCTCCTGCCCGGTGTAGATCACGTTCTTGCTCTGCTCCAGGCCTTCGTAGAAGGTGGGGTAGTACAAGAGGCCGTTTTCCTTTTCGAACACCGGCAGCACGGCCTTGCGCGAGGCGCTGGTCCAGCAGCCGAACACCGCGGCGCAGTGGTCGTTGACCAGCAGCTTCTTCGACTTCTCGGCGAAGGTGGGCCAGTCGGAGGCGCCGTCTTCCTTGATGACCTTGATCTTGCGGCCCAGCACGCCGCCCATGGCGTTGATCTGGTCGATGGCCAACTGCTCGGCCTGGATGGAGCCGGTCTCCGAGATGGCCATGGTGCCGGTGGACGAATGCAGCTGGCCCACCGTGACTTCGGTGTCGGTGACCGCGAGCTTGGTGGTGTTGACCTTGGCCGTGGGGAACTGCCCCTGGCCGAAGCTCAGGCCGCTCAGGCCCATCACAGGCAGCGCGGCGGCGCCCTGCAGCAGACGGCGGCGGCGCAATGCCAGGGCATCGAGAGAAAGATCGGAATCACGCGACATCAGGAAACTCCAGGCAGGTTGTTGGAAAGGAAGGCCGCGCACCATCACAGTGCATCGGACGGTGCCCCGAGCACCATGGCTGGAACTTTAGAAATCAGTGGCGTATGCGCGAATACGTCATTCAACGTAGCGGCGGGAACCGGCCCTGCCCGCAGACTCGCGAGCCGGAGATCGGCGGAAAAAAGGGCACAGGGAGCGCTTCTTGCTGTACCCGCCCCATGCCACCGCCGCCGCGAGAACCCGCCATGCAATCCGTCTCCGGACAGAAGATCTTTCGCATCCGCCGCGACTACAACGCCTGGGTCGCGAACGAAACGCTGGAGGACTACGCCCTGCGCTACACGCCGCGCAGCTTTCGCAAGTGGTCGGAGTTCCGCGTGGCCAACGCGGCTTTCGGCGCCACCTCGTTCCTGGCGCTGGAGGCCATCGGCGGGGCCATCGCGCTGAGCTACGGCTTCTCGAACGCGCTGTGGGCCATCCTGGTAGTGGGGCTCATCACCTTCCTGACCGGGCTTCCCATCTCGTACTACGCGGCGCGCCACGGCGTGGACATGGACCTGCTCACGCGCGGCGCGGGCTTCGGCTACCTGGGTTCCACGCTCACGTCGCTGATCTACGCGAGCTTCACCTTCATCTTCTTCGCGCTCGAGGCCGCCATCCTCGCGCTGGCGCTGCAGATGTACCTCGACTGGCCGCTGTGGCTGCTGTACATGGTGTCGTCGATCGTGATCATTCCGCTGGTGGCGCGCGGCATCACGCTCATCTCGGGGCTGCAGCTGTGGACGCAGCCGATCTGGATCGTGCTGTTCGTATGCCCCTTCATCGCGGTGCTGGTGAAAAAGCCCGAGCTGTACGCCGACTTCACCAGCCTGGTGGGCCGCACCTCGGACAGCAGCGGCTTCGACCCGCTGATGTTCGGCGCCGCCGCCACCGTGGCCTTCTCCCTGGTGGTGCAGATCGGCGAGCAGGTCGACTACCTGCGCTTCCTGCCCGAGAAGACGGCCGCCAACCGCGGCCGCTGGTGGGCGGCGGTGCTCATCGCCGGGCCGGGCTGGATCGTGCCAGGCATGCTGAAGATGATGGGCGGCGCCTTTCTCGCCTTCCTGGCGCTGCAGCACGAGATACCGGCCAACCACGCGGTCGAGCCCACGCAGATGTACCTCACGGGCTTTTCGTACGTGCTGCGCGACCCGGCCTGGGTGCTGGGCATCACGGTGCTGTTCGTGGTGGTCTCGCAGATGAAGATCAACCTGACCAACGCCTATGCGGGCTCGCTCGCGTGGTCGAACTTCTTCGCGCGGCTCACGCACAGCCACCCGGGGCGCGTGGTGTGGCTGGTGTTCAACGTGGTCATTGCGATATTGCTGATGGCGCTGGGCGTGTTCTCGGCGCTGGAACACGTGCTGGGCTTCTACAGCAACATCGCCATCGCGTGGGTAGGTGCGCTGGTGGCCGACCTGGTCATCAACAAGCCGCTGGGCTGGAGCCCCAAGACCATCGAGTTCAAGCGCGCACACCTGTACGACATCAACCCCGTGGGGCTGGTCGCGATGCTGGTAGCGGCCGCCCTGGCCATGCTGGCGTACTCCGGCGCGCTGGGCCACTGGGCCCGCGCTTTCTCGCCCTTCATCGCGCTGGTCACGGCGATGGCGGTGTCGCCGCTGCTGGCGTGGAAGACGCGCGGGCGCTACTACCTCGCGCGCACCGACATCGACCGCTGGGCGCCGGGCCAGAGCGTGAAGTGCTCGGTGTGCGACAACAGCTTCGAGTCCGAAGACATGGCGCACTGCCCGGCCTACAGCGCGCCGATCTGCTCGCTGTGCTGCACCCTCGAATCGCGCTGCCACGACCGCTGCAAGACCGACTCGCGCGCGGCCGAGCAGATGAGCGGCTGGCTGCAGGCACTGCTGCCGCCGGCGCTGTCGGCGCGGCTGAACTTTCGCGTGGCGCACTACCTGCTGATTGCCACCTCGCTCATTGCGTTGCTGGCCACGGTGGTGGGCGTGGTGTATGCGCAGGAGGCGCTCGCGGGCACCAGCGACTCGACCATGGCCACGGCCTTCCTCAAGGTGTTCGCGCTGCTGTCGGTGGTGGCCGCGGTGGCCGCCTGGTGGGTGGTGCTGGGCAGCGAGAGCCGGCAGATGGCGCAAGAGGAATCGAACCGCCACAACAACCTGCTGGCGCTGGAGATCGAGGCGCACCGCCGCACCGACGCGGCCCTGCAGACCGCCAAGGAAGCCGCCGAGGCCGCCAACCAGGCCAAGACGCGCTACGTGGCCGGCATGACGCACGAGCTGCGCACGCCGCTCAACAGCATCCTGGGCTACTCGCAGATCCTGCTCAAGGGCGATGCGGCCTCGCCGCCGCGCGAGGCGGTGCAGACCATCCACCGCAGCGGCGAGCACATGCTGGGGCTGATCGACGGGCTGCTCGACCTTGCGCGCATCGAGGCCGGCCGGCTGCAGCTGGAGCCCGCGCCGCTGGCGCTGCCGGCCTTTCTGGAGCAGCTGGTGCACATGGTGCGCCCGCAGGCGGAGAACAAGGGCCTGGCCTTCGTCTACACGCACGCGGGCCGGCTGCCGCCGTGGGTGCATGCCGACGCCAAGTGGCTGCGCCAGGTGCTCATCAACCTGCTGACCAACGCCGTGCGCTTCACCGACAGCGGCACCGTCACGCTGCATGTCGATGCGCGGCGCGAGGTGCTGCGCTTCGACGTGGTCGACACCGGCATCGGCGTGGCGCCGCAGGACCACCAGCGCATCTTCCTGCCCTTCGAGCGCGGGGCGGCGGGCCGGCGGCGCGGCGAGCCGGGCACGGGGCTGGGCCTCACCATCACCGGCCTGCTGACCTCGCTGATGGGCGGCGAGCTGAAGCTGGCCAGCACCTCGTCGCAAGGCAGCACCTTCAGCGTGCGCGTGTACCTGCGCGCGGTGGCCGACCCCGGGCCGCAGGCCAAGGGCCTCAACTTTCGCCAGCCCGTGTCGGGCTACGTGGGCGCGCGGCGCACGCTGCTGGTGGTCGACGACCAGCCGGTGCAGCGCCAGATGCTGGCCGGCATGCTCGCGCCGCTGGGCTTTGCCGTGCGCGAGGCCGCCAGCGGCACCGAGTGCCTCGACAGCCTGCGCGAGGAGCTGCCCTCGGCCATCCTGCTCGACCTGACGATGGACGACATGGACGGCTGGCAGACCGCCACCTCGGTGCGCGCCGCGGGCTTCAAGGACATTCCGATCGTCATCGTCTCGGCCAACATGTTCGAGAACCAGCCCGAGCGGCTGCAGGCCGCCGGTTGCCAGGCCTTCGTGGGCAAGCCGGTGATCGAGTCGGAGCTCATTGCCACGCTGGAGCGGCACCTCGGGCTCGAATGGCTCTCGGCCGCCGATGCGGTGCCGCCCGCCACCGAGGAAGCGGCGCCGCAGCGCCCGCGGCAGCTCGCGCTGTCGGAAGACGACCGCGCCGAACTCATGCGCCTGGTGCAGATGGGCCATGTGCGCGGACTGCACACCGCGCTCGACCGGCTGGCTGCCGCATCGCCCACGGCGGCGGCCACCTGCACCTGGCTGCGCGGCATGGTCGCGCGCTTCGAACTCGACACCCTTCGCAACGCACTGGCAGAAGATGCAGACACTCCAATCGCTCCCTCCTGAACCCGAACGCCAGCACGCCGAACGCCCGGTGGTGCTGGTGGTGGACGACGCCCCCAGCAGCCTGGGCATGCTGTGCGACACGCTGGAGGCCAGCGGCTACACCGTGCTGGTCGCCGCCGACGGCGAGGCCGCGTTGCAGCGGCTGGAGCTGGTGGTGCCCGACGCGATATTGCTCGACGGCATGATGCCCGGCCTCTCGGGTTTCGAGACCTGCCGGCGCATCAAGGCCAACCCGGCGCTGGCGCACATTCCGGTGCTGTTCATGACGGGCCTGTCGGAAACCGCGCACGTGGTCGAGGGCTTCGAATGCGGCGGTGTCGACTATGTGGTGAAGCCCATTCGCGCGCAGGAAGTGCTGGCCCGGCTGCACACGCATGCGCGCAACGCCCGCATCACGCGCATGGCACGCGATGCGGTCGACGTGGCGGGCATGGGCGTGGTGTTCGTCGACACGCGCGGGCGCATCGCCTGGCGCTCGCCGCAGGCCGCGCTGTGGCTGCATGCGCTGGAAGACCCGGTGGCGCCGGGGCTGCTGCCCGCATCGCTCGAACCGGCGCTCGCGGCGGGCGCGTCCATAGCCATCGGCACCGCCACGGGCATGCGCCTGTCGGTGCGCAACCTGGGCGCCGCGGCGCTGGGCGAAACGATGCTGCTGTTCGCCATGCAGCGCGACGGCCCCGGCGGCGCGTCGTCGGCGCGGCTGGCCGACGCGGCCCTCACGCCGCGCGAGACCGAGGTGCTCTCCTGGCTTGCCAAGGGCAAGACCAACCGCGACATCGGCGAGATCCTGGGCACCAGTCCGCGCACGGTGAACAAGCACCTGGAGCACATCTTCGAGAAGCTGGGCGTGGAGACCCGCGCGGCGGCCGCGGCACTGGCCAGCGGTATGTAACCCCTGCGGGGTAACTGCCCCAGAGGCGCATGGCTTTAGGCCTCGAATGCTTCGGTCGCGCTCAGAATCAAGGCGCCACCGGAGACAAACATGCTCTCTAGCTTTCTGCGGTTCCCACCCAGCGAAAGCGCCTACAGGCGCAAGTTCCTGGACAACACGGACGAGAACCTGTTCATGGGGTCGTTCGACAGCTTCGCGGCAGCCGAAGCCGGCGCGCCGCCCTCCAAGGCCGTGGGCTACGCCAACGCCGACGCGGGCGAGCTCTACAGCCCGCAGATCTATTTCTACGACTACCCGAGCCTGTTCTGGCTGGGCCGCTCCGTCGATGCGGGCCTGACGCGCATCTTCGACCTGGGCGGCCACGTCGGCATCAAGTACTACGCCTTCCGCCGCGTGCTGAGCTATCCCGACACCCTGCGGTGGACCGTGTGCGATGTGCCCGGCGTGGTCGAGAGCGGCCGCGCGATGGCCGTGAAGCGCGAGGCCACCGCGCAACTGGCCTTCACCACCGACTACCGCGACGCGAGCGGCTGCGACGTGCTGTACGCCTCGGGCAGCCTGCAGTACCTGCCCGTGCGCATGGACGCGATTCTTTCCTCGTTGGCCATGAGGCCCAGGCGGATCATCATGAACACCACGGCCGTGCACCCGGAGCGCACGATCTTCACGCTCAACAGCATCGGCGTGGCCGTGTGCCCCTACCGCATCCAGCACCACGACGAGCTGCTGGCCGACCTGGCACGCTCCGGCTACAAGAAGCGCGACGTGTGGCGCAACGAGGGCAAGCCGATCGAGGTGCCCTTCGTGAGCGGCGGCGACAAGCCCTACTACGCGGGTTGCTGCTTCGACCTGGCGGCCTGACCCGACGACAGGTCGATGCCCGCCGGAATTCAGGGAATGACGGCCGGCAGGTTCTGGTCGGCAATGTGCCGTTGCTCGGGCGTCAGGGCGTTGTAGAGCGCCGACAGCGCGTCGCTCACCGACTGCACGCGCTGTGCCCGCCCTTGCGCCTGCGCGGCGCGCTGCTGCGCGAACTGCACGGCGCGCTGCTGCGCGAACTGCACGGCCGTCTGCTCGTCCGACGGTGCGGCGCCGGCCATGCCGCCGCGGCCGACGAGCTCCCACACGGCGTCGGAGAACCGGTCCCACAGCGGCGACTGCGCGGGCTCGATCATCAGTTGCAGCCGCAGGTCGTAGAGCTTGTCGCGGACCTTTCCCGCCGCGGTGGCCGGCGTGGAGAGCGCGTCGCCGTTGCGCGGGCTGGCGGCGCTGTCGGGCCGCGCCCCGCGCCTGCCGCCACCGCCCATGCCGCTGCCGCCACCGCCGAACTGTGCAAAGCCGTGGGTGCTCACGGCAAGCAGGGCCGCCGCCAGGGCCAACCGGTGCAGGGGTCGTTTCATCATGGGGGATCCTTGGGTGAAATCATCGCAAGGGCCGCAAAAAGGCCCGCGTGCATTTCAGGCGTGCCGGCTGTCCCGCGCGTTGCAGTCCGGTAAACCAGGGGTAAAGCGGACGGTCTTTACCTCGGTACTAACCCCGAATTCCCTGAAGGCGAAATGACAGCCCCGGCTTCTACGATGGCCTTTTCTCCGGAGACACGCCCATGAAGCCTTTCCTCGCCCTGACGCGCCGCACGGCGCTCCCCCTGATCGCGGCCCTGGCACTCGCGGGCTGCGGCGGCCTCGGCGGCAGCAAGCCCGCCGACAGCGACATCCACGTGATGACCTCGGGCGGTTTCACCGCCGCCTACAACGACCTGCGCCCCGCGTTCGAACGCAGCAGCGGGCGCAGCGTGAAGACGGCCTACGGCGCCTCGATGGGCAACGCAGACGACTCGATTCCCAGCCGCCTCGCACGCAACGAGCCGGCCGACGTGGTGATCCTGGCGCGCCCTGCGCTCGACGCGCTGGTGGCACAGGGCAAGGTGGTGCCGGGCAGCCAGGTCGACCTGGTGCGCTCGGCCATCGGCTTCGCGGTGCGCAAGGGCGCGCCCCGGCCCGACATCGGCACGGTCGAGGCGCTCAAGCGCACGCTGCTCGCCGCGCCGTCGATCGCCTACTCGGCCAGCGCAAGCGGTACCTACTACGAGACCGAACTGCTGAAGACGCTGGGCATCGAAGACCAGGTCAAGCCCAAGAGCAAGCGCATCCTGAGCGAGCGCGTGGGCACCGTCGTGGCGCGCGGCGACGCGGCGCTGGGACTGCAGCAGGTCAGCGAGTTGCTGCCGGTGGCGGGCATCGACTACATCGGCCCGCTGCCGGCGCAAGTGCAGCGCGTGACGGTGTTCTCCGCAGGCATCGCCACCACGTCGAAGCAGCCCGACGCTGCGCGGCAGCTGATCCGCTACCTGAATTCCCCCGCAGCCGCACCCACGATCGCGAAGACCGGGCTGGAGCCGCTGACGGCGAAGTAGCGGGCCCGACCGGCTGTTCGCGGCTGTTAGCGGCTCCTAGCGGCTGTCAGCGGCTCTCGATGAGCTGCTTCACCCGGCGCGCCAGTACGTCCATTTCGAAGGGCTTGGTCATGACGTGCATGCCCGGGTCCAGGTGGCCGTGGCTCAGCACGGCGTTCTCGGCATAGCCGGTGATGAACAGCACCTTCAGGCCGGGGCGCGCGGTGCGCGCGGCGTCGGCCACCTGCCGGCCGTTCATGCCGCCGGGCAGGCCCACGTCGCTCACGAGCAGGTCGATGCGCTGGCGCGGCGCCTGCAGGATGCGCAGCGCCTCGGCACCGTCGCCGGCTTCCAGCGTTGCGTAGCCCAGGCCCTGCATCACCTCCACGATGATCATGCGCAGCGCGGGCTCGTCGTCGAGCACCAGCACGGTGTCGCCCTGGTCGGCGCGCGGCGCGAGCGTGGCCTCGGCGGGTGCGCTGGCCGCCTCTTCCTGCGCGTCGTGGCGCGGCAGGTAGATGCTCACCGAGGTGCCCTTGCCCACTTCGGAGTAGATGCGCACCTGCCCGCCCGACTGCTGGGCAAAGCCGTAGATCATCGACAGCCCGAGGCCGGTGCCCATGCCGATCGGCTTGGTGGTGAAGAAGGGGTCGAAGGCGCGCGCCACCACCTCGCTCGGCATGCCCACGCCGTTGTCGCTGACGGTGAGCGACACGTACTGCCCCATCGGCAGGTCGCGCTCGCGCCCGGCGCGCGCGTCCATCCAGCGGTTGGCGGTTTCCACGACCAGCTTGCCGCCTTCAGGCATGGCGTCGCGTGCGTTGATGCACAGGTTGAGCAGTGCGTTTTCCAGCTGGCCCGGGTCGGCATGCACGTTCCACAGCCCCACGGCGGCCACCGTTTCCAGGGTGATGTGCGGGCCCAGCGTGCGGCGCACCAGCTCTTCCATGTCGGCCACGAGGCGGTTGGGGTTGATCGGCTTGGGCTCCAGCGTCTGGCGGCGCGAGAAGGCCAGCAGGCGGTGTGTGAGCGCCGCCGCGCGCTTGACCGCGCCCTGCGCCACGCCGAGGTAGCGCTCCATGTCTGCGGGCTTGCCGTCCAGGCCGCGCCGGCGCATGAGCTCCAGGCTGCCGCTGATGGCGGCCAGCAGGTTGTTGAAGTCGTGCGCCAGCCCGCCGGTGAGCTGGCCCACGGCTTCGAGCTTCTGGCTCTGGCGCAGTTGCTCGCGCGCTTCGTCGAGCTCGGCCGCGCGCTCCTTCTGTTCGGTGACGTCGCGCGCGGCCGCATACAGCAGGCCGCGATCGGGGACCACGGTCCACGACAGCCAGCGGTACGCACCCGAGAGGGTGCGATAGCGGTTCTCGAAACCGGTGGAGCGTTCGCCGGCGGCGAGCCGCGCCATCTCGGCGTGGGTCGAGGCCAGGTCGTCGGGATGCACCAGCGTGTGGAACGGCATGGCGCGGATCTCGTCGGCGCTCCAGCCGAGCACTTCCTCCCACGCGGGGTTCACGCTCACGAAGAAGCCCTCGAGGCTGGCCACGCTCAGCAAGTCCTGGCTCAGCGCCCAGGTGCGGTCGCGCTCGTGCGTGCGTGCCTCCACCTGGCGTTCGAGGGACGCAGCCAGCGCCTGCAGTTCGATCTGCGCCTCGCGCCGCGCCACGGCCGAGCGCACACGTTCGCCGACCTCGCGCATGAACTCGATCTCGTCGCGCAGCCAGGTGCGCTCCCGGCCATGGTTCAGGTAGAGCAGCCCCACCAGCCCGCCCCGCTCCGTGATCGGCATGTTCACCACGGCACGCGCGGTGATGGCGACGAGCGCATCGGCGTTGTCACGCGTGCGCGGGTCGGCATAGGCGTCGTCGAAGGCCACCGTCACGCCGCGCTTCAGGTCCTCGATGTAGGTGCCGTAGTCGCGAAAATGCAGCAGCCCCGCCAGGCTGGCGACGCCGGGCGCCGTCCAGTCGCGTTCGATGGCGATGGTCTCGGCAAAGGTGTCCACCACGCCGTAGCCGGCCCGGTCGACCCGCATGCGCCGGCCCAGCATCTCGGAGGCCGTATAGGCAATGTCGCCAGGGTCCTCCATGTCGCGGATGCGCTCGGCCAGCTCCATCAGCGCGAGGCGGCGCGCCTCGGCCTCCACGATGGCGTCGTTCGCAGCCTGCAGCTGGCGCTCGGCGTCGGCCTTGGCGCGACGGTCCTCCGACTCCTTGAGCGCCCGCTGGACCACCACCGGCAGCCGGGACAGGCGGCCCTTGCTCACGTAGTCGGTGGCGCCGCGCTTGAGCAGTTCCACCGCGTTGTCTTCACCGATCACGCCCGACACGAAGACGAACGGCGTCTGCGGCGCCATGCGGCGCGCCATTTCCAGCGCTTGCGCACCCGAGAAACCGGGCAGCTCGTAGTCGGAGAGGATCAGCGCGTAGTGCCCGTCGTTCAGCGCCTCAACGAAACCGCGTTCGTCGCGCACCGCACACGCGCGCGCGGACGGAAATGCGGCAGCCAGCGCCTCGGTCAGCAACTCGACGTCGAAGCGTGAGTCGTCGAGTATCAGCACCCGCGGAGCGCGCGGCGTGGTGTCAGGGGCGCCGGCGGATTCAGTCATTCTTGCGCACTGCCTTGAGCGAGCCGGGCGGCGGCTCGTTGAGCACCGCCCAGAAGACACCGAGATCGGCAATGGCCGAGACGAAGCGGTCGAACGCCACGGGCTTGACCACATAGGCGTTCACGCCCAGCTCGTAGCTGCGCACCACGTCCGTTTCCTGCTGCGACGACGTGAGCATCACCACTGGAATGCTGCGCAGCGCCGCGTTGGCGCGCACCTCCTGCAGCACCTCCAGGCCGGTGACCTTGGGCAGCTTCAGGTCGAGCAGGATCACCGCCGGGTTGCCTTCCTCGCGCCCGGCATGCTCGCCCTGGCGCAGCAGGTATTCGAGCGCCTGCGCACCGTCGCGCATGACCACCACGTCGTTGGCGAGCTGGCTGCGCTCCAGCGCGACGAGGGTGAGTTCGAGGTCGCGCTTGTCGTCTTCGACGAGCAGGATCGGTTTAAGCATGTCCTTCTCCGTTCGCGGCCGGCGGGTGTGCCGATGCGGTGCTGTCAGCGGCCTCGCGCGGGAGGACGAAGCCGAACGTCGCGCCGGCGTCCACCTCCCCCCGGGCCTGGACCGTGCCGCCATGGCGCTCCACGATCCGCTTCACACTGGCCAGGCCGATGCCCGTGCCTTCGAAATCTTCCGCCTGGTGCAGGCGCTGGAACACGCCGAACAGCTTGTCGGCGTACTTCATCTGGAAGCCCACGCCGTTGTCCTGCACCTCCAGGCCGTCGCCCAGGTCGCTGCGAATGCCGCGCACCGCAATGCGGGCGGGACTGCGCGTGCGCGAGTACTTCACCGCGTTGGCCAGCAGGTTGCGCACCGCCACCTGCAGCAGCAGCGGATCGGCATGCAGCGGCGGCAGGGCCTCGTCGATCTGCCACTCGATGGCGCGCCGCGGCTCCTGGCGCGACAGCTCTCGCACAAGGCCATCGACCAGCGAGGCCGTGTCGACGGGGCGCTGCTTGAGCGCGGCGCGGCCCATGCGCGAGAAGTCGAGCAGCGCATCGACCATCTGCCCCGCGAACGCGGCCGCGTCCTTCACATGCGACAGGTAGCGGTGGGCGCGCTCGCTCAACTGCTTGCCCTCGGTCTGCGCCACCAGGTCGACATAGCCCGCGATGTGGCGCATGGGTGCGCGCAGGTCGTGCGAGACGGTGTACGAGAACGCCTCCAGCTCCTGGTTGACGCGGCCCAGCTCGGTGGCCACCGCCGCCAGCTCCTCGGCGCGGCGCAGCACCACGCCGATCAGGGCCTGCCGCAGCTCGCCCGCCGCACCCACCTCGGTGGCCGACCACGGCCTGGAACGCCCGCCGATGTTCTCGACCCAGCTGGCGAAACTCAGGCGCGGATGGATGCGGCCGCCGGCGGTGCTCTCCGGCTTGCGCGGGTCGCCCGCCCAGCGCACGGTGCGCACGATTTCCGGGCGGAACCACAGGATCAGGTGGCGGTGCACCTGGGAGATGGAAATGGCCAGCACACCGGCGGCCGTGCGCCGGAAAGCCTCGGCGGGCGTGAAGTGCGCGGCCATCGAATCGCTTTCGTAGACCTCCACGCCCAGCCCCGCGATCCAGCGCGCCAGCTCCTGCACCTGCGCGCGTTCGGGCGCGTCGCCGGTGCACCAGACCTCGTCGTCCAGCACCACGGCTGCGCCCGAGGAGCGCATCACGCGCAGCATCAGCGAGGCTTCGGCCACCAGGTGCTGCAGGGTGGCGTCGCTCTCGCCCAGGTGCGAGACGATCTGCAGCGTGAGGCGGCGCAGTTCGAGCCGCTCGGCCACCTCGCCGTTGCTTTCCTTGGACTGGACCTGCAGCGACAGCAGCTGCCCCAGGTGCTCGCAGGCCAGGCGCGTGCCCGTGTCCAGAAAACGCGGTGCATGGTCGTGGCACGACACGAGGCCCCAGAGCTTGCCGTCGACCACGATCGACACCGACATGGACGCCAGCGTGCCCATGTTGCGCATGTACTCGAGGTGGATCGGCGACACGCTGCGCAACTGGGCCTGCGACAGATCGATGTCGGCCGCCGTGAGCGACGCGTCGTGGGCGCGCAGCCGCACCGGCTGGTAGTTGGCGTCGGCAATCAGCCGGAAATGGTTGACGAGGTACAGCGCGCGCGCCTGCTGTGGAATGTCGGTGGCCGGAAAGTGGTGCCCGACGTAGCTGTCGTAGTCCGGGTCGGCTTCCTCGGCCAGCACCTCGCCGTGGCCCGCTTCGTCGAAGCGGTAGACCAGGCAGCGGCCGAAACCGGTGAGCCGCTTCATCTCGCGTGCGGCCAGCGCCGCGAGTTCGGGCACCGTGCGCGCCTGCTGCAGTTGCGGCAGGAAGACGCGGCCCAGGGAGTAGATCGGCGCCTCGTTGCCGCCCGAGGGCGTGGCAGGCTCGAACTCGACGATCAGGTGGCGTTCGCTGCGGTGCACCGAGGTGTCGAACAGTTCGCCGGCAGCGCCCAGCCTGAGCGCGCCGAGCGACACCGGCGAGGCCCCGGCGTGTTCCGCCTGCAGAAAAGGCAGGGTGGGCAGCGACAGGTCGTGCAGCGCTTGCTGCGCGGCGGCAAGCTGCGCGTCGGACCAGTTCTCGCTCCAGGCGACAGGCGCAAGCGAGTCGGGCTGCAGCACCAGCAGGCGACCGTGCGGCTGGATCGAACCGGGCACGCGAATCGGCTCCAGGTCGCAGGAGGACAGCTCGACCTGCAAGGGCTCGATGGTGCGGGCGTCGGCGGTGGCTGTGGATGCTGCGGGCATGGACATGGGCACGGATACGTTCAGCGCCACTGCGTCAGGCCGTCAGCCCGAAGCGCGGCATCAGGGTTCGGAAACCGGCCACCGCCCCGCGTTGGGCCGCCTGCACGGCGGCCGGGTCGCGCAGCGCCGCGGCCAGCTGGGCGACAAAGTCCTTCCACTGCGCGGGCAGGCCCTCGGGGGCATCGACCGGCTGGAAGTAGCGCATCGGGTGCGGTGCCAGCCGCGGGCCGAGCCGCTTGAACATGGACGCACCGCCCAGTTGCGAGCCTTCGAGCACATAGGCCAGCCCCCAGGCGAAGGCGGGGTCGCGTGCCGGGCCGGCAAGCAGTTGGGCATCGGCCGGTGCGGCGCCCTCCCCGTGCAGCGGGCTCTGTGCGGAGCCGGCGTCCTCCAGGTCGAGCGCGAGCGCGGCCAGGCGGCGCTCGGTGCGCCGGGCCACGCGGCCCAGGCCCGAGTCACCCGACACGGCCAGCGCGTGGCGTACCGATTCAAGCCAGGGGCGCAGCGCGCGCAGGTGGGCTGCGTAGTCGGCCAGCGAGGCGTCTTCGCGGGCGATCGGCAAACGGGCATCGAGGGCCTCGTGCAGCGCATGGGTCGCGGTGCGCAGCGGGCGCAGCACCTCGGCCACCGAAGGGGCGGGACCGGCCACGCTCATGGCTCGATCGCCTCCAGGGGGTTGCCGCCGCGCGCGCGTGATTCCGCTTCCAGGCTGGCGCACAGTGCAAAAAAATCGTCGAGTTCGACCGCCTTGTCGAACACCGCGTCCGCACCGAGCTCCCGCGCCCAGTCGGAGATTTCGCCGGTGGCGTAGTTGGTCAGCACCACCACGCGCTGGCCGGGGCGGCATTTGCCGCTGCGCTTGACGATGCCCAGGCCCGAGCCTTCCTGCAGGAACAGGTCGACCACCAGCAGGTCCCACGCGCCGGGGTTCTCGCCCAGCCAGGCGACGGCTTCCGCCTCCGTGGTGGCGGTACCGATCAGGTGAACGTCGACTTCGTCCTCCATGGCGGCGATCAGTGTCTGGCGGATGTGAGCGTTGTCTTCGACGAGAAAAGTGGAAAGCGGCACGGCTGCAGGCAAGTTCTATTTGCGGATCGTTCGAGCCTACGCGAATCTGTCGCAGGGCCGGTGAGCGCGCTTCCCTACATCCAGTAGGAAATTGGGAAGGCTGTCGCCGTAAACTGGGCGGCCGCTCCCTTGTCACCCTCTGCCATCCCCTTGTGGAACGCCATGACACAGCCTCAGCCAACCCTGATTTCCCCCGCCCTCCTCGCTGCTTTTGCGCCCGGCGGCACGCTGCGCGCCTCCATCAACCTGGGCAACCCGATCCTGGCCAACAAGGACGCCACCACCGGCGAGCCGGTCGGCGTGTCGATCGACCTGGCGCGAGAGTTCGCACGGCGGCTGGGCGTGGACGTCGAGCTGGTGGTGTTCGAGAAGGCCGCCGCGTCGGTCGACGCTGTGAAGAACGAGAAGGCCGACATCGGCTTCTTCGCCGTCGACCCCGCGCGCAGCGAAGGGCTGCTGTTCACCGCGCCCTACGTGCTGATCGAAGGCAGCTACCTGGTGACTGACTCGTCGGCGCTGACGGACAACGCGCAGGTCGATGCAAAGGGCCACCGCATCTCGGTCGGCGCGGGCAGTGCCTACGACCTGTTCCTGACGCGAGAGATCAAGGCGGCCGACATCGTCCGGCTGCAGGGCGCGGGGCCGGCGCTCGCGGCGTTGCGTTCCGGCGAGGTCGAGGTGGCGGCGGGCATTCGCCAGCTGCTCGAAGGCGAGGCACAGCGCGCACCCGGCGTGCGCGTGCTGCCGGGGCGCTTCATGGTGATCCAGCAGGCCATGGGGACGCCGGCCAGCCGGGGCGCGCAGGCGCAGGCATTCCTGGCGGCCTTTGTCGAGGAGATGAAGGCCAGCGGCTTCGTCGCCGATGCCTTGAAGCGTCACCGCATCGAGGGGGCGGTTGTCGCGCCGGCTTCTTCCTGACCCTGCAACCCGGTCGAGCGGTGTCGCTGTGGTCAGTGTCGGCTTCAGCCGCCGTAGCGCGCGACGGTGAGCCCTTCCATGTCGATCTCGGGCGCCCTGCCCGACACCATGTCGGCCATCACGCGGCCGGTGCCTGCGGCCATCGTCCAGCCCAGCGTGCCATGGCCGGTGCTCAGCATCAGGTTGGGAATGCGGGTCGCGCCGATGACCGGCGTGCCGTCGGGCGTCATGGGGCGCAGGCCGGTCCAGAAAGAAGCGTCGCGCACGTCGCCGCCCCGGGCGAACAGGTCGGTCACCACGTGTTCGAGCGTGTCGCGCCGGCCGGCGTCCAGCCGCAGGTCGAAGCCCGAAAGCTGCGCGGTGCCGCCCACGCGGATGCGCTCGCCCAGGCGCGTGACAGCCACCTTGAAGGTTTCGTCCATCACGGTCGACTCGGGGGCGCCGCTCGCATCGGTGATGGGCACGGTGATCGAGAAGCCCTTCACCGGGTACACCGGCAGGTCGATGCCCAGCGGCTTGACCAGCGCGGGCGAATAGCTGCCGAGCGCGACAACATAGCGCTCGGCGGTGAAGTTGCCCTTGTCGGTGCGCACCGCGGTCACGCCCTTGGCCGCATCATGTTCGATGGCCTGGACGGTCACGCCGAATTTGAAAGTCACGCCCTCGGCCTCGGCCAGCCTGGCCAGCGCCTGCGTGAACTTGAAGCAGTCGCCCGTCTCGTCGCCCGGCAGGCGCAGCCCGCCGACGAACTTGTGCTTCACCGCCGCGAGCGCGGGCTCGTACTGCACGCAGCCTTCGCGGTCGAGCACCTGGTAGGGCACGCCCGAGGCCTGCAGCACCTCGACGTCCTTCGAGGTGCCGTCGAGCTGCTGCTGCGTGCGAAAGAGCTGCAGCGTGCCCTGCATGCGCTCGTCGTAGGCGATGCCGGTGTCCGCGCGCAGGGCCTTCAGGCAGTCGCGGCTGTATTCGGCGAGCCGCACCATGCGGCCCTTGTTGACCTCGTAGCGCGCCTGCGTGCAATTGCGCAGCATCGACAGGCCCCAGCGCCACATGGCGGGGTCGAGCATGGGCTTGATGACCAGCGGGCTGTGCTGCATGAGCATCCACTTGATGGCCTTGACCGGCACGCCGGGCCCGGCCCAGGGCGCCGAGTAGCCCGGCGAGACCTCGCCCGCGTTGCCGAAGCTGGTTTCGAGCGCGGGCGCCGGCTGGCGCTCCAGCACCGTCACCTCGTGCCCGGCGCGCGCCAGGTAGTAAGCCACCGAGGTGCCGATGACACCGCTGCCCAGAATCAGAACCTGCATGAGATCAACCCTTTGAAGCCGCCGTCCAGCGCGATGCAGCCGAGGGTACAGGGCTCAGGCGCTAGAGGCCGAGCGCATCTTGCAATTGCCGTGCCGTCCAGCGCTTCGGCTGTTGCGGCCAGGCCTCGAGCAAGGCGACCATGCGCGCGTTGCGCGGTGCGCTCAGGCCGTGCTCCTGCGCGAGCCGCACGACCTCGCCGCTGAGCGAGTCGATCTCGGTGCGACGGCCCAGCGCCAGGTCGTCGGCCATGCTGGAACGCGCCTTGGCGTCGATGCGCAGCATGCGTGCCGCGACGACGCGAAACAGCCAGTCGGGCAGGCGCAGCACGCCCGGCAGGCGGCGCGCCGGCACCGCGGCCACCTGCGCGGGCGCAATGCCCGCCACGTTGAGGATGCTCAACGCCTCGTCGATCAACGACGCGAAGCAGCGGCGGTAGCCGCGCTGCATGAGTTCGTCGCGCAGCGGCAGGCCCGAGAGCGCGTTGACCGGGTTGTTGAGGTTGAGCATCAGCTTGCCCCACTGCACCGGCAGCAGGTCGGGATGCAGGTCGAGCGGCACGCCGGCGCGCGCGAACACCGCAAGCCAGGGGTGCAGCGCCGAATCGTCTTCCGCGGCCAGGCGCCCCGGGGTTCCGCGGTGAAAGGCGCCGGGGCCGATCTCGGCGACGTTGTACGGGACCATGCCGGCACGCACGTTGAGCGAGGGGCCGGTCTGCGACGCGGCGGCACAGTTGGAAATGCCGTTCTGCAGCGAGACCACCGTGGTGCCCGCGGGCAGCGCAAAAGCCAGCTCGCCCGCGGCCTCGGCCGTGGCGCCGCTCTTCACGCACAGCAGCACCAGGGCGGGCCGCGCGCCGGGCGGCACCTGTTCGCTCAACTGCAGGCCTGCCGCAGGAAGCGTGTGTTTTGCGCCATCCATGTCGGTGAGCGTCATGCCGTGCGCAGCGAGCTTGTCGAGCACGCGCGGGCGGCCGACGAACGTGACAGGCACACCGGCCGCCGCGAGGCTGCCGCCGATGAAGCACCCGATGGTGCCGGCCCCCATCACAAGCACTTCACCGGGGATGTCTTCTTGCATGAAGTGCGTGGTGCGTGTGTGCGTGGTGCGTGTGTGCGGTGGGGCCGTCGGGTGGCGTCAGGCGCGCTCTTCGACCCAGGCCTGCACCGACTGCAGCGCGGCCGCCAGGCCTGCCGCGTGGGTGCCGCCGGCCATGGCCATGTCGGCCTTGCCGCCGCCCTTGCCGCCGACCTGCTGGGCCACGAAGTTGACCAGCTCGCCGGCCTTGACCTTGCCCGTGCTGTCGGCGGTGACGCCGGCCGCGATCTGCACCTTGTCGCCGTCGGCGGCGGCCAGCACGATGACGGCCGTCTTCAGCTTGTCCTTGAGCTTGTCCATGGTGTCGCGCAGCGTCTTGGCGTCGGCGCCGTCGAGCTTGGCGACCAGCAACTTCAGGCCCTTGACGTCCACCGCCTGCGACACCAGTTCGTCACCCTTGGACGACGCGAGCTTGCCCTTGAGCGCACCCACTTCGCGCTCGAGCGCCTTCACCTGGTCCAGCACCTGCGTGAGGCGGCCTTGCAGTTCCGCGGCCGGTGTGCGCAGCGTGGCGGCCACGCTGTGCACGGTCGATTCCAGGTCCTGCAGGTACGACAGCGCATTGGCGCCGGTGACAGCCTCGATGCGGCGCACGCCGGCGGCCACGCCGCCTTCGCTCACGATCTTGAACAGGCCGATGTCGCCGGTGCGGCTCACGTGGGTGCCGCCGCACAGCTCGCGGCTGGAGCCGATGTCCAGCACGCGCACGCTCTCGCCGTACTTCTCGCCGAACAGCATCATGGCGCCGGTCTTCTGGGCCGACTCCATGTCCATCACGCGGGCCTGGGTCGGCGCATTGGCCAGCACTTCGGCGTTCACGCGCTTCTCGATCTCGAGGATCTGCGCGTGCGAGACGGCGGCGTTGTGCGCGAAGTCGAAGCGCGTCTTGTCGGCATCGACCAGCGAGCCCTTCTGCTGCACGTGGTCGCCCAGCACTTCGCGCAGGGCCTTGTGCATCAGATGGGTGACCGAGTGGTTGCGCATGGTGGCGTTGCGGCGCTCGATGTCGACCGCGGCCCTGACCGCGTCGCCCACCTTCAGCGTCCCCTGCGTCTGCGTGCCGTGGTGGCCGAACACGTCGGCCTTGATCTTCTGCGTGTCGTCCACGCCGAACTGCACGCCTTCGGCAACGAGCACGCCCTGGTCGCCGACCTGGCCGCCGCTCTCGGCATAGAACGGCGTGGTGTCCAGCACCACGATGCCGCCCTGGCCTTCTTTCAGTTCCTGCACGGCCGCACCGTCGACGTACAGCGCCACGACCTTGGCGTTTTCCTCGAGGTGCTCGTAGCCGGTGAAGGTGTTGCCCGCGCCGGCGTATTCGACGTTGCGGTCCATCTTGAACTTGCCGGCCGCACGACCCGCGGCCTTCTGCTTTTCCATGGCGGCGTTGAAGCCGGCCTCGTCCACGCTCACGCCGCGCTCGCGGCACACGTCGGCCGACAGGTCGAGCGGAAAGCCGTAGGTGTCGTGCAGCTTGAAGGCCACTTCGCCCGGCAGCGTCTTCGCGTCGCCAGCCAATGCCGCGTCGAGGATCTCCATGCCGTTGGCCAGCGTTTCGAAGAAGCGCTCTTCCTCGGCCTTCAGGGTGTCGGTGATGCGCTTTTCATCGGCCACCAGCTTCGGATACGCGTCGCCCATGAGCTTCACGAGGTCGGGCACCAGCTTGTGGAAGAACGGCTTCTTCTGGCCCAGCTTGTAGCCATGGCGGATGGCGCGGCGAATGATGCGGCGCTGCACGTAGCCGCGGCCTTCGTTCGACGGGATCACGCCGTCGGCCACCAGGAAGGAGGTGGCGCGGATGTGGTCGGCAATCACGCGCAGCGAGTTGTTCGACAGGTCTTTCTCGCCGGTCTCGCGCGCTGCGGCCTTGATGAGCGCATCGAAGATGTCGATTTCATAGTTGCTGTGCACGTGCTGCAGGATCGCGGCCAGGCGCTCCAGGCCCATGCCGGTGTCCACGCAGGGTGCGGGCAGCTTCTTGACCGAGCCGTCTGGCTGCATGTCGAACTGCATGAACACGTTGTTCCAGATCTCGATGTAGCGGTCGCCGTCTTCATCGGGGCTGCCGGGCGGGCCGCCGGGGATCTCGGGGCCGTGGTCGAAGAAGATCTCGGAGCACGGGCCGCACGGGCCGGTGTCGGCCATCATCCAGAAGTTGTCGGACATGTAGCGTCCGCCCTTGTTGTCGCCGATGCGCACCACGCGCTCGGGCGGCAGGCCGATGTCCTTGGTCCAGATGTCGTAGGCCTCGTCGTCCTCGATGTAGACGGTGGCCCAGAGCTTGTCGGCCGGCAGCTTGTAGACCTGGGTCAGCAGTTCGTACGCCCAGGTGAGCGATTCGCGCTTGAAGTAGTCGCCGAAGCTCCAGTTGCCCAGCATCTCGAAGAAGGTGTGGTGGCGCGCCGTGTAGCCCACGTTCTCGAGGTCGTTGTGCTTGCCGCCGGCGCGCAGGCAGGCCTGGACCGAGGCGGCACGCACGTAGTTGCGCTTGTCTTCGCCGAGGAACACGTCCTTGAACTGGACCATGCCCGAGTTCGTGAACATGAGCGTCGGGTCGTTGCCCGGCACCAGCGAACTCGAGGCCACGACGGTGTGGCCCTTGGAAGCGAAGAAATCGAGAAAGGTCTTGCGGATGTCCGCGACCGTGAATGTGGGCTGGCTCATCTTTGGATTCGTCTTCTGTCGAGGGCGGCCCGGCGATGGCGACCCTGTGTCGAACCCACTGCGGCGAACCGGCCTAACTGCTTGATTTGCTTGAACAAACGATTATAGGTTTGGCCATGACGCCCGCGCCTTCCCGGGGCAAACTCCGGGTTCGGGGCGGCGCGGCTAATATGTGACCCGGCGCAAAAAACGAGAACCAAAAGCGGTCTGCGCCATCCGTACTTGTACGGACACAAAGAATCAAGGAGCTCGCATGGCAAGCCACGAGGCGGAACAACACTGGCAGATCGAAGACCTCGATTTTTCGCGCATTGCGCTCGACAAGGTCCGCCCGGACGAGAACCTCTTCTACCTGGTGACCTCCGCCTCCTTCATAGAGAGCGGCTCCGACCTCTATACGCAGAACCTGGTCGACTTCTTCCGCGGCGACGACGAGGTGACCGACTGGCTGACGAACCACTGGGAACTCGAAGAGCTGCAGCACGGCAAGGCCCTGCGCGCCTACGTGCGCCACGTGTGGCCCGAGTTCGAATGGGACACCGCGTACCAGGGCTTCCTGAAGGAGTACGCGACCTACTGCAAGGTCGAGCTGCTCGGCCCCACCCGCGCCCTTGAGATGACCGCGCGCTGCGTGGTCGAGACGGGCACTGCCACCTACTACCGCGCCATGGCGCGCAGTACCGACGAGCCGGTGCTGCAAGACCTGGCGACGCGCATCGCGACCGACGAAGTCAATCACTACAAGCACTTCTATCGCTTCTTCCGCCGCTACCGCGAGCAGGAACGGCTGAGCCGGTTCCGCGTCTTCGGCACCATCGGCCGGCGCACGCTCGAGCTCAAGAGCGAGGACGCGGACTGCGCCATCCGGCACGTGGTGCAGGCGCGCTCGCCCGAACGGGCCAGCGACACGGCCTATGTGCAGGCATTGAGCGCGCGCATGAACAGCACCATCCGCACGAACCTGAGCGCCGGCACCACGCTCAAGATGCTGATGCGGCCGCTGGAACTGCCTGCAAGGGTGCAAACGGTCATCCAGTACCCGATCCGGCAGTTCATGCAGCACGTATTTCTGCGCTGACCTGCCCCCACAGGAGTGGGCGGGGAATGCATACAACGTACGCCGCAGATTCACAAACCAGGGCTGAAGAAGTGACAAACCGGGACGGCCGTCCCGATTTCGGCAACGAAAGCCTCGCTAGTATCTGCCGCTCACCCCTTTCTAGAGGCGAGGCTTGAGACCTTCGGAAGAGCGGCAGTTCGCTCCTGGCAAGTTGGCTCGCAGCCTTCTTGCATGCGAGTCCGATGTTCGAAAACACAGCCAAGCGCGAGCAACCCTACACCATACGACTGGACGGTTCCGACCTCTCCATTCGCGACCTGATGGAGGTGCGATTCACTTTCTTGAGACTGCTCGAGGAGCACATCGGCGCACCGTCCCGGGTGATCAGGTGCTACCGGGCGTGGACCAGTCAGCTCGAGTCTGGCACCGATGCCTTGACCGAAACACAGAAAGCCCACGCACGTGCGTGGCGGGAGGCCTGGGAACACGCGACCGGCCTGACCGCCCCGCTGCTGAGCAAGCCGCAAACGACGGCGTTCCAGTTCGAGCTGCTCAGGTGACGCGTCCCAAAAAAAACCCAGCGCCTGGCTGGGTTGTGAACCTCTTGAGTGCTGTCACACACAGAGAACTCGCACATCGAGGCGAGTCCGCAAAATCTAGGGCTTCAGGAAGCAGAACCTTGTCGGACAGGGCCGACACTTCCTGATTGCGAGTTTGGCGTTCGGGGTCCTTGCCGAACAAGGGGCCCGTAAGAACTGCCAAATAGTTCACGTTTCTAGGAGTGTCCTACGGCCACTGACTGTTTCTGACTGACAGACGTGCCCCGGATACCCATCGAACATGCAGATGCTGTCACGCAACAGGGCCGCACAAAAGAAGAGCTCTCTGTTTCTCTTAGAGCGCCCACATGGGCTCCTCGAACCCGCTCCGGCGGGTATTTTTTTGCCCGTCGACTGCCCAAGAAACCGAGACGGTCCGCTCAGTCACGGTCCTCCTGGTAGCGGCGATAGTGCTCGCGCCGCTCCCACTCCCGGCGGCGCCATTCACGATGCTCCTCGCGGTCCCATCGAGGGGCGCGCTCGTAATAGACGGGCGCCGGCTCATAGACTGCGGGCGGCCGGTAGCGCACCGGCGGCGGCTGGTAGTAGACGGGCGCCGGCGGAGAATAGACAGGCGCTGGCTCGTAGTACACAGGCGCCGGCTCGCTCACCACGAGGCCGGGAACGTTGACGCCAATGGACCAGCTCGTGCCTGCGTTGGCGGCGGTGGCCACGGAAAGCGCACCGGCGACCATCACGCCCGCCACGGCAATTTTGAGAGTGTTTCGATGAAAGGACACGTCGTCTCCAGAAGTGCGGGAAGGACCCCGATGGAGTGACAACGCCCCGAGCTGCGCCGCCGCTCACATCGCTTCGGTGAAGAACGTTCCCAGATGTCACATCGCCGCGGCATGGCGGTCACTCGCGCGGGCTGGCGATCCATTCCTTGACGAAGTGGGCGGCACGAACGCACGCGCGCTCGAAGGCACCGTCCCACGTCAACTGCTGCGTGATCACCAGCGCGCATTTCTGAACGCCCCCAAGACTGAGCTTGGCGATGCCTGCATACGAGCCATGGACCGTTCGCATGATTTCGAAGTCCGCCGACCAGCCATCGGGGAGTTCGAGGAGACAGGAAGGCGCTCGCATGATGAGGCCAGCATAAGTTCTGAGGCGCCCAAGCCCCAGGAACTAAATCACAAGTATTAACAATGATTGCCGAAATGTCATAAGTCTGTGGACATGTGTCGTAGCCGCCATCGCTGCGAGCTAACATTCCGAAAACCAAATGAGGCGGAGATGTCAGGCGCAAGAGAGATCGAGCGGGTCGTTGCAGCGCTCAAGACGCTGGCGGTCCAGCCGTGGCCCGAGAGCGCACGGCTGATTTTGAAATGGAACGACGTCGCCAAGACGCTTCCGGGCGTCGGCTATGAGGCGTTCTTCCACGCGCACCGGCTGGCAAACCGCGTCGTCTTTCGCGATGCCGCGCCGAATGCGGCAGCCATCGAGCAATTGCGCGAACACGGTTTCACCGTCGTGGTGGACGCCGCCCAGGCCAACGCCGTGTCGCCGAGCGTGCGCATCGAGGTCGGCCTCGCATGGCTGGAACTGTCGACAAAGCAGTCCGGGCGCAAGACGAGCATCGGGATGTATCAACTACCGGAAGACGACGGGCATTGCTGAACACCCTGCACCCCATCGGGAGCGGCGCGCAAAATCGTTTCCGCCGAGCGAGCAGAACGCTCTTGAAAGGAACAGGGCATGAAGCTCATGAATGTAGAGATGACCCACGAAAACGGCACCGACTTCGCCAGTTGGTCCACTACCGGCGCCCTGCAGCCCGCGGAGGCCTTCGACCGGCTGATCCGCGTTCTGGCGGAGACCCGAAAGACGATGGAGCCAGCCTTCCCGGAGACGCTGCCGGTGTTCATCAAGGGCGCGCCACAGGTCGATGGACCTGCGTGGCAATGGTCGATGCAGCCGGATGGCAGCCTGATCCTGAACCTGCGCCACCCGGGCCTGGGCTGGCTCGGCTTCAGGATGCCCAATGTGGACCTCTTCCACGAGAACCTGGCCAATGTGCTCGAACAGCGCAACGCGCTGCGCGCGGAGCTGGAACCGCCCACCAGGCAGGTGTAGGCCCTGCGCCGGTTGCGGTGTTGCCACGAAAAGCACTGCGCGGCGTCTTCGGCGCCCGCACCGCTCTATACTCCCCGGCTGTCGTCGTTCGCAGGCATGTGGCCGACAGGCAGCCACTCGTTGCATGGCGAGCAGGACAATGCGGGTGTAGTTCAATGGTAGAACGGCAGCTTCCCAAGCTTCATACGAGGGTTCGATTCCCTTCACCCGCTCCAACAAGCCTGCGCAGGGCTCCTTTCCAGAGCGCAAGCAGCCTCGCTCCTCCCCCCCCGATCACGTAGCATCCGGCCATGAGCTACACCGTCAAACTGATCGATTTCCTCGACGCGCCGGCCGATGTCATCACCTCTGCGGAATCGCGTTTCCGCCGCGAACTCGACAAGCTCCTTGGCGAGAACGTCGAGCCCGCGCTGAAGGCGTTCGAGAACGCCAGCGAATCGAGCGCGGACGAACTGACCAAGGACGAAATCGCGCTCGCCGCCACCTGGGCCAAGTCCTACGACGCAGCCAAGACAGCGGGCTTTCGCGCGCTCGGCGAAGCCGACGAGGCGTACTTCGAGATCCGCATCGACTGACGCTGTCGTTCCCTGCCCCTTCGGAGCCGGCCATGAAACTGTTGTACGCCCTGCTTCTGTGCACCCTGCTGAGTGCATGCGCCACGGCACCGGGCACCTCACCCGGCAATTCGCCAAAAGCCAGCGCCGATGCGGCCTACGAACCGGCAACCGCCCCACCCACAGGCGTGCAATGGCGCTACACGGGCACCCGGTCCTACGAGGCGCTGAACGCCGGCCTGGGGCGCAGCCATCGCTTCGAGAGCAGCATCGGCTGGGTCGACGTCTACGTGTACGACATGAAGCGCACCGACTGGCGCCCGGGCGTGGACGACGCGCAGTTCGACGAGCACTTCAAGAGCACCCTCGCCGAGGTCCAGCGGGCCGCCGCGCAAGGCGTGTACGCCAGCGCGAAGATTGGCGCCACGCGCGACGTGCGCATCGACGGCCTGGCGTTCCGCTCGATTTCCTTCCGCCTGGTGAACGCCCGGGACGGCAAGGTCTACGACTCGTTCACCTACCTCACGGCGCGCGGCGGCAGGCTGCTGAAGTACCGCATGTCCTTCAACGCGCCGGCACCGGCCAACGTGGATGCCGTTGCGCGCGAGTTCATCGAGCGCAGCCTGCGCACCGGCCCCGACACCCCCGCCGGTACGCGCGAACTGCGCAACACCTGAGGGTCGCTCCCCTACTTGCGCACGGCACCCGGCAGCTTGGCCACCCGCTGCGCCAGAAAGTCCACCCACACACGCACCCGCAGCGGCTGGTGGCGGCGCGCGGCATACAGCAGGTGCACCTCCTGCGTCGGGCCGGTGTGGCGCGGCAGCACGCGCACCAGGCGGCCTTGCGCGAGCAGGTCGGCCACCATCCACGTGGGCTGCAATGAAATGCCGGCCCCGGCGAGCACGCTGTCCAGCATCGCCACGGCGTTGTTCACGCGGTAGCGGCTGCGCACCGGCACGCTGACCGCGCCTTCGGGCCCCTGCAGCAGCACGCCGTCGTCGCCCGGCGCATAGCGCAGGTAGTCGTGCGCCGGCAGGTCCTGCGGCTTGCGCGGCTTGCCGCGTGCCGCGACGTAGGCCGGCGAGGCGACCAGCACACGCGGCCAGGTGCCGACGTGGCGCGCGACCAGGTCGGGCGGCAGCACACCGCCCACGCGCAGCGACACGTCGATGCGCTCTTCCCGCGGATCGACGAAGCGGTCGTCCAGCACCAGTTCCAGTTCGATGTCGGGGTACAGCGCCAGGAACTCCACCGCCATCGCGTTGAGGTGCCGCTGGCCCATGGTGACCGGGGCACTCATGCGCAGCAGGCCGCGCGGCTGCTGGAGGCCTTCGCGCGCGTCGGACACCGCGTCGCCGTAGTCCTCGAGCACGCGCTGCGCACGCTCGTGAAAGCGCTGCCCCTCCTGCGTCAGGCTCAGCCCCGCCGCGGTGCGCCGCAGCAGCCGCACGCCCAGCGAGCGCTCCAGCCCCGCCACCAGCTTGCTGACGGTGGGCTGCGTGGTGCCGAGCGCGCGGGCCGCACCCGACAGGCTGCCAAGTTCCACGCTGTGGACGAAGGCTTCGAGGGCGCGCAAGGTGTCCACGGATGTATTCGAATATGGAATGGCCAGGATGCCATTCTGCCGTCTACCCATCCAGATGGGCATGAAAGAAAGTCGAGGCCTGGTTTCAACTTCTCTCAAGGACATCTTCCATGACGGCACCTTCATTCACATCGATCCTTCGCCACGGCGCCCTTGCGCTCACCTTGGCCGGCGCAGCCGTCGCGTCGGCGGCCCCACCGGTGGCCACGCACTGGAGCCCCAGCTGGATGGCCAGCACGCAGCCGCTCTGGCACGGCGACTTCGTGCTGCCCTTGGGCCTGCCCTTCCAGTTCAACCGGCAGACCGTGCGCCAGGTGGCACGCCTGAGCATCGGCGGCACGCGCTTGCGCGTGGTGATCAGCAACGAAGGCGGCACGGCGCCGCTGCACATCGGCGCAGCACGGGTGGCAAGGCATGCCGGCGGTTCGGCCATCGTCGAAGGCAGCGACCGGCCGTTGCGTTTCGGCGGGCAGACCGAAGCGACCGTGGCGCCCGGCGCGCGGCTGGTCAGCGACCCGATCGACATCGCCGTTCCCGCGCTCGGCGAAGTCGCCGTGTCGCTCTATCTGCCGCAACCCAGCCAGCCCGCGGGCTTTCATTTCGATGCACGCCAGACTGCCTACGTGGCCGATGGCGATCTGACGGCTGCGCAGCGCATGCCTGCGGCGGCCACGCCCTGGAGCACGCGCGTCTACGTCAGCAGCCTGATCGTGGAAACGTCCACGCCGCCAGCCACCGTCGTCGCCTTCGGCGATTCGCTGACCGACGGGAACGGTTCGACGCCGGGCGCCAACACGCGCTGGCCCGACGCGCTGGCCGAGCGCCTGGCGGGCCGCAATGTGGCGGTGCTGAACGCCGGCATCTCGGGCGGCCGCCTGCTGAAGGACGGCATGGGCCGCGCCGGCCTGGAGCGCGCCGGCCGCGATGTGTTCGCGCAAGCCGGCGTGCGTGCCATGGTCGTGATGCTGGGCACCAACGACATCGGCTGGCCGGGCGGCCCGTTCGCGCCGGGCGAACCCGCGGTGCGCGCGGAACAACTGATCCAGGGCTTTCGCGCGTTGATCGAGATGGCGCACGCCCACAACGTGCGCATCATGGGCGCCACCATCCCCCCGAACGAGCGTGCGCTGGAAGGCACGCCGCTCGAAGGTCACTATTCGCCGGAGAAGGACAAGGTGCGCCAGGCCGTGAACCGCTGGATCCGCGAAAGCGGCGCGTTCGATGCGGTGGTCGATTTCGACGCGCTGCTGCGCGACCCGGCGCATCCGTCGCGCATGAAGGCGGCGATGGACTCGGGCGACCACCTGCACCCGGGCGATGCGGGCTACAAGGCCATGGCCGCGGCCATCGACTTGGAGGCCGTGCTCGGCGCGCCGGCCCGGCCCTGAGACCGGTCGGATCCGCCAGTGGTTTGAGACTGTGAAAATACTGTACATAAATACAGTATTTCCTTAAAATTGCTCGTCTCCAAGAACACCACCGAGGCGACACCATGACCACCGCCAACCCGCCTGCGTCCGCCCCGGCGCAGGCGCTTTTCTTTTCCCGCCTGCAGCAGTTGCAGACGCGTTCGCGCACCGGTCGCCTCTCGACCTGGCCTTTCAAGGTAGCCCGCGAGACGGGCCCTGGCGACTTGCATGAGGGAAACGATGTGCGCGTTCAGGCCGCGCGCGTGATACGCACGACGGCCGAGAGCTGGTGGCCGCCGGGTGCTTGAACTGCCCGAGCTTCGCCGCATGTCGACCGGCTTTGCCCTCGTCTGCTCGCATCCATGGCCGCACGTGCGGCACGAGCTGCTGACGTCTTACAGGGCGCACTGGGGAGTCGCGCTATCGTTGCGGGTCTTTCATTGACCCGTCTTTTCTCGGTCGGGTGCAAACACATGCTGACGCCCCCAGACCTCTCGCACGAATCCATCCGGCAATGCCTGTCCAAGGCATACGGGCTGAACAACGCAAATGCCCGGTTCCTGCCGATCGGCGCCGACGTGAATTCAGCCGCCTTTCGCGTCGATGCCGATGACGGCACCGCGTACTTCCTCAAGCTGCGCCGCGACGGGTTCGATCCATCGGTCGTCAGCGTGCCGGCCTTTCTTCATCACGAGAAAGGCATCGAGGCCGTGATGGCGCCGTTGCCGACAACGCACGCGCGGCCGAGCGTGCAAAGCGAAGGCTTCGGCTGGGCGCTCTACCCGTTCTTCGACGGCCCCAACGGCTTGGCGCGCGCATTGACGGACACGCAGTGGCGCACGCTCGGTGCCGCACTGGGTGCCATCCACCGCACGGCATTGCCTGAGGCGCTGTCGGCGAGCCTCCCCAGGGAACGCTACGTCCACCACTGGCGCGAAGGCGTTCGGCGCTATCAGCGCCGGTTCATCAACGGCGTGACCGGCGACGACATCGTCGCGCGTTTCTTCGCGTTCTGGGAAGCGCACGCCGAAGAGATCGACACCATCGTCTACCGCAGCGAGCAGCTCGCGTCCATCCTGCTGGAACGCCCACCGCAGCTGGTGCCGTGCCACGCCGCCCTTCATGCAGGCAACGTGCTCGTGGGCGACGGCGAGCGCCTGTCCATCGTCGGCTGGCACAAGCTCATGCTCGCGCCGAAAGAATGCGACCTGATGTTCATCGGCGGCGGTGCAGGCCACGTGTGGAACCAGCCGGCGCAGGAAGCGCTGTTCTACGAAGGCTACGGCGCAGCGAACATCGACGCCGTGGCGCTGGCCTACTACCGCTACGAGCGGATCACCCAGGACATCCTCGAGATCTGCGACCAGATGTTCGACGCCGCGGCCAGTGTGCAAGACCGTGAAGAAGGCCTGCGCCGGATGACGAGCCAGTTCATGCCGGACGACGTTGTCGCCATCGCGCACCGCAGCTACGACGCCGTGACATGAGCCGACGCACGCACGCGCGTCAGATCAGCATGTCCTGCGCGTCGTCCTCGAAGCCGGCGATGGGCTGCGCCTTGGCCAGCGCCAGCCACACCGCGAACGGAATGCGGTCGAACGCGCGATGCACCGCGGCGCGCGCCACCACCAGGCGATCTGCTTCGAGCACCATCACGCCGCATTCCGCCGGCACCTCGTCGGGTGTGGCGATGCATCGCCCCTTGGCGTCATTGCCCAGCACGTACCAGCACTCGCCGCCCAGGTCGAGGTAGGCCGCGCGCTTGTCGGGCTTGCGCAGGTCGCCCAGCAGGTCGGCGCGGCTCACCTTCACCTCATGGACGATGGGATGCGCATAGGCCTCGACGCTGGTATTGCGGATCGAGAACACATCGGGCCGCGCAATGCACCAGCGCGCCTTGCCGCCCTCTTCCAGCGCCGGCAGCCTGGCGCGCAGGCCGAGACCGCGCCACGCGATGCGCCCGCCGCGCGTCATCTCGCGCGCCACGCGCTCCACCAGCGCCTCGTGCGGCGACAACGCAGCGCGGTTCAGGGTGAGCGTGGTGGCGATGCGTGCGATGCCGGCATCGGTCACGCGCAGCGTTTCGTGGCCGTGCACGGTGCGCACGCGCGCCAGGTAGCCGCCCGCGAGCAGCTCGACCTCGATGGCGTCGCAGCACGGCCAGCCGGCCGAGCGGTAGATCTCGCGCAGGCGCCGCGCATGCAGCTTGCCGAACGGCACCTCGGGGGCGGCCCTCTGCAGCGGCAGCGGCGGGTCCATCACCGGAGACGGAAAGCCGGGGTCGGTGAAAGGCGGCACTGCCGGCGGCGGATCGCCCTCGGGCGGCGGCATGGGGGGCGGCTGCACGGGGTTGGGCACATCGGGCGCCGGCGGCGGCGGTCCGATAGGCGTGGCGACAGGGGGTTCAAGCAGGAGTTCGGACATGTCAGGAACAGGTTAGCGAAAACTCGCGAATGGCGCGAGGCATGGAACGATCGGTTGCATTCGGTTCAATGGAAGTCGCGGCTGGTGTTGCTCTGCGCCAGCCGTCCCATGAGCGGCGTCAGGTCCTTGAAGCCGGTGGCCACCAGGTGCTGCACCTTGCCGCCGCTGTCGTCGTCGCGCTGCCAGGTGCCCTGCACCGCGAGCAGGTGCGACTTGAGCAGCGGCTCGCGCCAGGCCTCGATGACATGGTTCCAGACGATCACGTTGACGTTGCCGGTCTCGTCCTCCAGCGTGACGAAGATGGTGCCGTTGGCAGTTCCGGGCCGCTGCCGCCCCTTGACGATGCCGCAGGCGCGCACGGTCTGGCCCGTGGCCATCTCGCGCAGCTCGGCCGCGCTCATGAGCTTCATGCGCGCCAGGCGCGGACGCAGCAGCGCGAGCGGATGGCGGCGCAGCGTGAGGCCGAGCGCCGCGTAGTCGCCGACGATTTCCTCGCCCTCGGGCGCGGCCGGCAACAGCAGCGCCTGCTCGTGGATGGGCACGCCCTTGAGCAGGGCCGGCGCGCGCGCGCCCATGCCGCGGGTGGCGGTGGCGTCCCACACCTGCTGTCGCCGATGGCCCGAGAGCGCCATCAGCGCATCGGCCGCGGCCAGCGCGGCCATGTCCTTGGCCTCGAGTTCGGCGCGCAGGGCCAGGTCTTCGGTGCCGGTGAAAGGGGCCTGTGCGCGGGCTTTCAGCAGCCGCTCGGCACCTGCCGCGCTGAGGCCCTGGACGCGGTTCAGGCCCAGCCGCACCGCGGGCTGGTTGTCGTTGCCCAGGCGCCCGGCGTAGCGCGCGTCGGTGCCCGCCGGCATGCGCGGGGCATCGGGCGCACGGGCTTCGAGCGTGGTGTCCATCTCGCTCACCATGACATCGACCGGCCGCACTTCGACGCCATGTCGGCGTGCGTCCTGCACCAGCTGCGAGGGGCTGTAGAAGCCCATCGGCTGCGAGTCGAGCAGCGCGGCGAGGAAGCAGGCGGGCTCGTAGTTCTTCAGCCAGCTGCTCACGGTGACCAGCAGCGCGAAGCTCGCGGCGTGGCTCTCGGGAAAGCCGTAGTCGCCGAAGCCGAGGATCTGCTTGAAGATGGCTTCGGCGAACTCGATCTTGTAGCCGTTGTCCTTCATGCCCTCGACGAGCTTCTCGTGGAACTTGTCGAGGCCGCCCTTGCGCTTCCACGCCGCCATGGCACGGCGCAGCTGATCGGCTTCGTCGGCCGAGAACTTGGCCGCGATCATCGCGATCTGCATCACCTGCTCCTGGAAGATCGGGATGCCCAGCGTGCGTTCGAGCGCGGGGCGGAGTTCTTCCTTCTCGTAGTGGATCGGCAAGCCCTTGCGCACCCGCTCGCGCTGCTTGAGATACGGATGCACCATGCCCCCCTGTATGGGCCCGGGCCGCACGATCGCCACCTCGATCACCAGGTCTTCGTAAGTGCGCGGCTTCAGCCTTGGCAGCATCGACATCTGCGCGCGGCTCTCGATCTGGAACACGCCCACGGTGTCGGCGTCGCAGATCATGTCGAACACCTGCGGGTCGTCGTTGGGAACCTGGTGCATCTCCACCATCGAGCCCCGCCAGCGGTTCATGTGGTCGAGCCCGCGGCGAATGGCGCTGAGCATGCCGAGCGCGAGCACGTCGACCTTGAGCATGCCCATGGCCTCGAGGTCGTCCTTCTCCCACTGGATGACGGAGCGGTCTTTCATGGAGGCCTTCTCGATCGGCACCAGCCGCGTGAGCTTGGTGTGCGTGAGCACGAAGCCTCCCACGTGCTGGCTCAGGTGGCGCGGAAAGCCCTTGAGCCGCTGCGTCATCTCGATCCAGTGTTCGAGCTTGAGCGCGTCCTCCTTCACGCCCGCGCGCTCGCACGCCGCATTCAGTTGCTCGCCGAGCAAGGTGTCGTCGAACCAGTAATGGTCCTTGGCGAATTCGTCGATCAGCCGTTCGTCGATGCCGATGGCCTTGCCCACGTCGCGCAGCGCGCTGCGGGAGCGATAGCAGATGACGACGGCGGCAATGGCGGCGCGCTCGCGGCCGTATCGTTCGTAGATGTACTGGATGACCTCCTCGCGCCGCTGGTGCTCGAAGTCGACGTCGATGTCGGGTGGCTCCTTGCGGTGGCGACTCAGGAAGCGCTCGAACAGCAGCGTGCCCTTCTCGGGATCGATGGCCGTGATGCCCAGGCAATAGCAGACCGCCGAGTTGGCCGATGAACCGCGCCCCTGGCAAAGGATGCCCCTGCTCCTGGCAAAGCTGACGACGTTCTCCACCGTGAGGAAGAACATCTCGTATTCGAGTTCGATGATGAGGTCGAGCTCCTTGCGCACCTGCCGGCACACGGCCTGCGGAATGCCCGAGGCATGGCGCTCGAGCGGATACCTTTCGAGCGCCCCTTCCCAGGTCTTGCGCACCAGCGTCTGCGTGGGCGTCTCGTGGCTGCCCACGCTCTCGAGCGGGTACTTGTAGTTCTCGCGAATCACCTCCGGATCGAACCTGCAGCGCTCGGCCACCACCCGCGTGTTGTCCAGCATGTCGTGCAGGTACAACTGAGCCAGCCGCACACGCGAGCGCAGGTGCCGCTCGGCATTCGACTGCAATGCGAAGCCGCACTCGGCCACCGTCCTGCCTTCGCGCACGGCCGTCAGCACGTCGTGCAGCGGCTTTTGCGAACGCACGTCCATGCGCACGTCGCCGGCTGCCACCAGAGGCACACCGGCCTGCTCGCCCGCCTGCATCAGCGTGACGAACCACAGGTCGTCGTCCAGCTCGTTGAACAGCTCCACGGCCAGCCAGAGGTTGCCTGCGTAGAGCGCCCTGGCGGCCGCCAGGTCTTCGTGCAGCGTGGCCGTGTCCACCGCGCCGCCGGGGTTGCGGTTCGGCACGAAGAGCACCTGGCAGTGCTGCAGCGAGGCCATGTCGCTGTCGTCCCAACTCACGCGGTATTCGCCCTTGGGCAGTTCGGTGGTGCGCGCAGTGGTGATGAACTCGCACAGGTTGCCCCAGCCCTCGGTGTCGTTCGCGATCACCACGAGCTTGAAGCGCTCGAACTGGAACTCGCTGCCGAACAGCAGGCGAAAGCCCGGGTTGCGCGGAATCTTCGGCTCGTCGGGGTTCTCGCGTTCGTACGCGTCGAGCTTGAGCTCCATGCCGCGCAGGCAAACGTGCGCCCGCACGATGCCGGCGACCGAGCATTCGTCGGTGATGGCCAGCGCCTCGTAGCCGAGCTGGTAGGCGCGGTCCACCATGTCCTCGGGCGTCGACGCGCCGCGCTGGAAGCTGAAGTTGGTCAGGCAGTGCAGCTCGGCATAGCCCGGCAGTTCCGCCGCCGGCCGCGCCCGCATCTGCACCGGCAGCGCATGCACCTTGGCCGGCTGGCGCTTGCGCTCCTGCTTGTCGCTGAGTTCAGGCATAGAAGCCCTGCAGGTACCAGCGCACCTCGCCGGCAGAAAAGCGCGCGGCGTGCCGCTCGCGAAAGATCCACACCAGCCCGGCTTCGGGGCTCTGCGCGACGTAATAGTCGCGCAGTGCGGGCTGGCCGCCCTCTTCCTTGCCGCCCCACCAGCCGGCCTCCACGCGCTGCGGGCCGATCAACCGGCTCAGCGGACCGCGGTAGCACGGGCGTTCGCCGTCCATGTCGAGCAGCAGCGGCTCGGGCAAGAGCCACGGCGGGTAGAGGGCGTCGGGCTGCGACGCGGCGGCCTGCGCTTGCTTGCGAGCCTTGTCGAGCGCCTTGCCGGGTGAATTTTCTTTCTGCAGCGCCGGCCGCCACGCCTGCTTGCGCTCCGGCCGATGGTCGGCCTGCGCCGACGGCACCACCACCTGCTGCGCCCCGAGCCGCACGCTGAGCCGCTCGACCATCTCGTGCAGCCTGTCGCCCTTGCGGTTGTCTTCCGGCAGGAAACTGGTGCTGGCGCCGGCCCACGGGTCGGTTTCCAGCGTGCGCAGCCTCAGCCAGCTCACGGGCGCGGCCAGCGTGGTGAGGGCGAGCTTTTCGGACAACAGGCGGCGCAGGTGCGCCATGTCCTGCGTGGGCTCGGCGGTGCGCACGGTGAGCTGCTGGTGCGGCGGCAGGTTCACGCCGTTGAAGCGCTTGAGGTCGAGCGTCCATTGCAGCTCGAGCGCGCGCGCACCGCGTTGGCGTGCGCGCAGCCAGATCTGCAGGGCCGACAGCAGCCGGTTGGCCGACCACATGAGTTCGGGTCCGGTCTCGGCCAGCGCGGGCAGCTCCAGCTTCTGCTCGAACACGTCGGGCAGCGTGAGCCAGGCGTGGCTTTCGGGGCGCAGGCCCCAGGCGGCGTCGAGCGCCACGCGCAGTTCCGCGCCGAAGCGCCGCGTGAGGCCGCCACGCGGCAGCGCCGCCACGTCGCCCCAGGTGCGGCAGCCCAGGCGCGCGAGCAGGTCGAGGTGGCCGTGGGCGGCCGTCAGCGTGTCCAGCGGCAGGCCGGCCGGAATCTCCCTGGGACGGCGCTCTTCGCGCGCGAACAGGCGCAGCCGCGCCAGCGCTATGAGGCTGGTGGCGCCCTGGGCGCCCAGCATGCGCGCGCCGGGCACGGGGTTGGACGCGAGCAACTGCCGCATCAGCGGGGTCCGGCCGCCCCACAGGCGTTCGCAGGCGGAGACCTCGAGCATCAGTGCCTCGTCCTGCCAGGCGACGTGGGGCGTGTACTGCAGCGCCCACCAGCCCAGGGCTTCAGGCGTGGGCAGGGCCACGACATCGGTGGCGCGGGCGGCATCGGGGGTGTCAGGGGTATCGGGGGTATCGGCCTCAAGCGACCACTGCAAGGCGATCCAGTGCATCCTGGCCTCCCTTCCATGCGTCGATGCGCACCACGGTGGCCGAGGTGGCCGTCGCGCCGGCGGGCACCGTGCCCTGCTGCTGCAAACGCAGCTTGCGCCGCAGCCGGGCGGCGGCCAGCAGCGCGGTCATGCGCGCGTTGCGCGCCGGCAGCATCACCGGCGCGGCCAGCGGCGGGCCGCGGCGCTTGAGGATGTGCAGTTCGATCTGCGACGCGTCGGCCTCGCAGCGATCGGCGCTGATGCGCAGGCGCGCGGGCGAGGCCGACAACGCGACCGATTCGGGCCGGCACACGAACAGCAGCAGCTCATGCTGTGCAGCCGCCAGCTGCAGCCGCCGCAGCTCGCCCACCCGCGCCTGCGGCAGCCACGCCACGACGGCCGCCACGTCCGCGCAGCGCAGCGCCTGCTCGCAGGCCCAGAGGCGCGCGGGCGCCGCCTCGCTCTTGACGCACATCAGCGATTCCACCGGCAGCCCCTGGGCCGCAAGCGACGCCCCGCAAGGCTCGTAGGGCGGTCCGATCAGCACCACCGGCCCGCCGCGCGCCTGCACGGCCTGCGCCAGCGCGGGCAGCAACAGCTGCCACACATGCGCTTCGGGCGAGGCTTGCAGCAGCTCCGTCATGGCCCCGACCGGCCAGCCGCCGCCCGGCAACTCGGCGTCGAGCGCGGCGTGGCCGGTGGCCACGACCTGCGCATCGGCCAGGCCCAGCTCGTCGGCATGCCAGACGCCGCGGCCCGCGGCGGCGGAAAAGGAGTCGAGGAAAGGAAGGCCCATGGTGAAGACTGCCAGCTGTACTTTGATAAAGGGGTATCCCTTTGACTCCAGCAACCGTAAAACTACTGGATGAATATACAGATGTTAGCGCCAACGGTGGCCAAGGACCACCCCCACATTGGGCAGTGTTGAAGCCCTTGACTGGTGTCGGGCGAGCAGGCGTGAGTTCGCCCTGGCCAAGCGCTGGGCCAAGGCCTATGACGCGGCGCGCGGCGGGCTTTCGCGACCTGGGGGGGACACCGGCGAGGTGTTCTTCGACGTGCGGCCGACTTGCGTCTTGAGCCTGCGGCCGCTGGCAGGGATGGCTGCGGCGATCAGCGCACGCTGCGAGTTCAGTCCTCGGACTTGGCCATGGCCAGCAGGCTCATGCCTATCACTCCGACGACAACACCTGCAAAAAAAGAGGCTACGGCAATGCCAATGATGAGCATGACTTGCAAAACCTCAGGTGAGACTGGACATGATTCTAAAAGGTGCTAACCGGGTTGCCGTACCTGCGACACACGAGGAATTGTTCATGGGTCTGATGACGTGTGGAACGCGCATCGGCAGGTTGCCGATCATTTCTCATCGTCCGGACAGATCGAAGATCAACGTCGCAATATGTAACTTGGTTGACCTTGGCCAGGAACGGTTTCAGGGTTTGGCATTGCCAGTAATGCCATAAAGGCAGCCGGTCGAAGCAACAATTATCAACGGACGCGCTGCAAGGCGGGTTGGCAGTCAAAGCTGCAACAGAGGGGTGAAAGCGGGTTTGTTTGCCGCTGACGGCCAACCGGCGTGGCGGTGATCGTCAACCGGCCAGCACGATGTCGGCAGCGGGCACCGCGCGAATCGGCACGCCGAAGCTCGTGATGTCCGACAGCGTGGCGTTGTGGTGCGCCCGAATCTGCGCGCCCGTGGCATGCGGCTTGTCGTGCGAGGTGTGCGCGTCGGCGGCCAGCACCACCTCGTAGCCCAGCGCGGCGGCGCGGCGCGTGGTGGTGTCCACGCAGAACTCCGACGAGTAGCCGCAGATCACCACCCGCTTCACGCCCTGGTCCGACAGCCAGGCTTCGAGCGGCGTGCGCAGGAACGAGTCGGGCGTGGTCTTGCGGATCTTCGCGTCGCGCGAGTCGGTGTTCAGCGCGCTGGCGAGCTGCCAGCGCTCGGAGTCGAACTCCAGGTCCACCGCGTTCTCATGCTGGATGAAGGCGACCGGCACGCCGCTCGCGCGGGCGCGTTCGGTGAGCGCGTTGATGCGCTGCATCACTTCTTCGGCTTCATGGGGACGCGGCAGGTCGTCGCACAGACCGCGCTGGACATCGATGACAAGGATGGCAGTTTTCATGGCGCCCATCGTAGCCGCCCGCTTCAGTTCCAGGCACTCACCTCGAGCCGTACTTTTCCGCTGATGCCGGGCGCGGCCGGCGCGGCGCCCAGGCTCGACAGCGGCACCACGAACTGCAGCTTGCCACCGGCCAGCTGCCTTGGGCTGATCGGCAGCGAGGCCTTGCCTGCCGTGTCGGTCTGCCAGCCGTACTTGACGCTCCAGTCCTGCGCCGCATCGTCCGGCGCGGGCGGCGAGAGCTCGATGACCAGCGTGTCGCGAAACAGCGAGCTGCCCTCGTAGTGGCCGTCGAGCCAGAACTTGTTGTTGACCTGGTAGTCGGGCACGCGCACGCCCAGGGTCATGGCGTAGGCCAGTGTCGGGCGGTCCTGCTTCACGCGGGCCTTGTTGGCGAGGAACACGCTCGACAGGTAGATGGCGCGCCGGTCGGCCTTGGCAGGGTCGGTCAGTTCCTTGTGCGTGCGGCAGGCGGGCGAGTCTTCTTCCGCCACGCGCCGGCTCAGGTACCAGCGCTTGCCGCGCGGCGCGGCCAGCAGTTCGACCTGGTAGAGCGCGTCGACGTCGGCGCCCGCGGGCAGGTCGGGCGGCAGCGTGACGCCGTCGACGTCGAACCACAGGTCGACCCGCACGTCGCCGAACAGGAAGCGCACGAGGTTCTGGTAGGCCTCCTCGGAATTGACGATGCCGAAGAAGCCCGAGTGCGAGCGGTAGGTATAGGCGGTGGCCACCGGCTGGGTCTTGCCGGCTGCATCGGTCGACCAGAGCGAGGCGTTCTCGATGCGCACCAGCCCGTCGCTGCCATGGCCCGCGAACATGCGCGACAGGCCCTTGGCGCTTTCGTAGTCGCCGCGGTTGGAGCCGACCATGCAGAAGAAGCGCTCGGGCGGAAAGGCCGTGGCCGGCAGGTAGTCCATGCGGCCGTCAACCGGCGCGGTGGCCAGGAACTCGGACATCTTGTCGCGGTTGAAGGTGTTCATCTCGTTGACCGTGAGCCAGGCCGGCACGTTGATGCCGCCCATGTCGATGCCGTTGTGCGGCGTGGCATAGGTGAACACCTTGTCGACGCAGACGCGCGCGGCCGCGTCGCCGAGCGAGGCGTTCTGCAGAAAGGCCCGCACCACGAGGCCGCCCATCGAATGCGCGACGAGGTAGCAGCGGAAGTCGGCGCGGTCGTAGCCCGGCCCCTCGCGCAAGGCCACCAGGTCGCGCACGCGCAGGATCAGCTGGCTCAGGCCCTGGGCGTACACGGTCACGTCCTTCGACTGGCCGTCGCCGAGCAGTTCGGAGCCCGAGTCGTAGTAGCGATAGATGATGACCGAGGCCGAGGGAATGCCGTCCACGTCCTTGCCGTTCTCGTCGGGCGATGGTTTCCAGTCGGGGTCGAGGATGTCCAGGCCGTTCTGATAGACGCTCTGGTATTGAAAGTCGGCCAGCAGCCGCACCACGGGCGACTCGAAGACGAACTTCTGCGCGGGCGCTTCCTTCTTCACCGTGGCGCGGTACACCGTGGAGCCCAGGTTGAAGCCGCAGAACGGGTCGGCCGCGGTGTCGTCGCGCTCGGCCTCGGTCATGGCGTAGCCGCGCACGTAGATGATGGGATAGCGATTGCTGCTCATGGGTCTGCCGCCTTGTCGAAGCCGATCGAGCCTTCCAGTGTGCCGAGGCACATGGGCGCCGGCCATACAGCGCATGGCATAGGCAAAGGCCCTGCCTGCCGAATGTTTCTAAGGCTGAAACCATTGAAACGCCTGCCATGGCTAATCTCCCGCCATCCGACAAACACAATCAAGAAGGCTCCCCATGGCTGACGAATCGGGCTCGCAGGGCTCCTACCTGCCGCAACTCTTGCGTCGCGGTACCGCGCTGGCCGCGGCCGGCTGCGCATTCGTCGCTGGCTGCAGCGCCGCCAGCGGCGAGGCACGCTACGACAACTCGCCCCAGTTCAAGGACGGCGGGTTCCACAACATGGCCAACCCCGACCTGCCCGCGCAGGCCAGCGCCTGGCGCATCTGGTCGCGCTTCATCGTGGGCAGCAAGGTCGACAGCGTGCCCGTCGACGCCATTCCGGTGAAGCCGCTGGACCGGGCCACGCTCGACGCGCTCGACGTCAAGACCAACCATGTGGTGCGCCTGGGCCATTCGTCGCACCTGCTCAAGCTGCGCGGCAAGTACTGGCTGATCGACCCGGTGTTCAGCGAGCGCGTGTCGCCCGTGCAGTGGGCCGGGCCGAAGCGCTTTCACCAGCCGCCGATCACGCTCGAACAGCTGCCGCCCATCGAGGGCGTGATTCTTTCGCACGACCACTACGACCACCTCGACCTGGCCACCATCGAGTACCTCTCGAAAAGCGTGCAACGCTACTTCGTGCCCCTGGGCGTGCGCTCGCGGCTGGTGGTGATGGGCGTGCCGGCCGAGCGCGTGAGCGAGCTCGACTGGTGGCAAGGCGGCGAACACGACGGCGTGAAGCTCACCGCCACGCCCGCACAGCATTTCTCGGGCCGCACCCTGGGCGACCGCGACCGCACGCTGTGGGCCTCGTGGGTGGTGCAAAGCGGCGACCAGCGCATCTTCTACAGCGGCGACTCGGGCTACTTCCCCGGCTTCAAGCAGATCGGCGACCGCTTCGGCGGCTTCGACATCGCGCTGATGGAAAACGGCGCCTACGACGCCATGTGGCCCGCCGTGCACATGACGCCCGAGCAGAGCGTGCAGGCCTTCGAGGACCTGCGCGGCAAGGTGTTCTTCTCGGTGCACAACAGCACCTTCGACCTCGCCTTCCACACCTGGCACGACCCGCTGGACCGCATCGCGAACCTCACCGAGGCGAAGAAGATCGAGCTGGCCACGCCGGTGATCGGCGAAGTGGTGACGGTGGGGCAGGCGCGCACCAACACGCGCTGGTGGGTCGGGCTGCGCTGAGCTCGATTGCTTGTCAGGGCCTAGGCCGGATTGCGGAAATGCCGCTCGATCGCGCGCACCGTATCGAGCAGCTGCGGGCGTACGTCCTGCATGAAGGCCTCCGGCGCCATCGAGCGCGGCCCCGCCGCGCTCAGCACCATCAGGGGCATGCCCTTGCCGACCCGCAGCGGTGAGGCGATGGCGTTCACCTCGGCACGCCAGTCGCCGAAGGAACTGCAGCAGCCGTACTGCTCGATGTCGGCGACCGCCTGGCGGATTCCCTGCTCGATGCGCGGCCAGCCCGCCACGTCGAGCGTGCGGATGCGCTCCTCCAGCCCGCGGCGCGCGCCCGGCTTGGCACCGGCCAGGTAGGCCCGCCCCATCGCCGAGGTGGCCAGCGGAATGCGCGAGCCGATGTTCAGCCGGATGGTGACGATCGAATCGCTGCGGCAGGTTTCCAGGTAGAGCATCGACATGCCGTCGCGCATGCCCAGCGCGATCAGGCAGCCGGTGTCGTTGGCCAGCTGCTGCATGAGCGGACGGCTCACCTCCTTGGCATCGAGCCGCGACAGCGTGGTGCCGCCCAGCGTCAGCGTGGCCATGCCCAGCCGGTAGCGGCCCGACTCCGCCACGTGGTGCAGGAAGCCGAGCTTGGTCAGCGTGTAGGTCAGCCGCGTGACGGTGGACTTGGGCAACCCGCAGCGCTCGGCCAGCTCCTGGTTGCCCAGGCGCTCCTCGCCCGAGGCGAAGCATTGCAGCACCTGCAGGCCGCGCGCGAGGGCCGTCACGAAGTGCCGGTCTTCCTTGGCGTTGACCTTGCGCTCGACGTCTTCGTATTCGCCGAGCTCCCGCTTGGAATGGATTTCTGCGCGCTTCATGCGCCCTACTCTAGAGCAGCCGTGCCAGGCGCTGCGAAACGATGGCCTCGGCCTCTTGCATGATCCGCGCGACCAGTTCGGCCACCGTCGGCACGTCGTGGATCAGGCCGGCCACCATGCCGCAGCTCCAGGCGCCGGCGTCCATGTCGCCGTCGACCATCACCTTCGGGTACACGCCGCCCACGAACTCGCGGATGTCGTCGATCTGCGTGCCCGCGCCCTTCTCGCGCTCGATGGCGAGCAAGGCCTCCACACCCGCGTTGTTCAGCACGCGCTCGGTGTTGCGCAGCGGGCGCATCACCAGCCGCGTGTCGAGCTCGGAGGCCGCGACGATGGCCGCCTTCACGTTCGCATGCACCGGTGCCTCCTGCGTGGCGATGAAGCGCGTGCCCATGTTGATGCCCTCCGCACCGAGCGCCAGCGCGGCCACCAGGCTGCGGCCGTCGGCCATGCCGCCCGAGGCGACGAACGGAATGTCGAGCGCCTCGGCCGCGCGCGGCAGCAGAATGAAGTTGGGCACGTCGTCCTCGCCCGGGTGGCCGCCGCACTCGAAGCCGTCGACGCTCACCGCGTCGCAGCCGATGGCCTGCGCCTTGAGCGAATGCCGCACCGAGGTGCACTTGTGGATGACCTTCACGCCGGCCTTCTTCAGTTGCGGCATGTATTGCTCGGGGCTGCGCCCGGCCGTCTCGACGATGCGCACGCCGCCTTCGACGATGGCGTCGATGTACTCGGGATACGGCGGCGAGGCGAAGGTCGGCAGGAAGGTGAGGTTCACGCCGAAGGGCTTGTCGGTCATCTCGCGGCAGCGGGCGATTTCCTTCGCCAGCAGTTCGGGTGTCTTCTGCGTGAGCCCGGTGATGATGCCCAGGCCGCCCGCGTTGGAGACCGCCGCGGCCAGCTCGGCGAAGCCGACGAAATGCATGCCGCCCTGGATGATGGGGTGCGCGATGCCGAAGAGTTCAGTGATTCTGGTTTTCATGGTGAAAGTGCCGGGGACTGTCAGTGGCTGTGCTGCGAAACGATTTCTTCCTCGACCTCGCGCAGGCGGTCCTTGCCGAAGAACATCTGGTCGTTCACGAAGAAGGTGGGCGAGCCGAAGGCGCCCTGCTCGAAGGCGGCCTGCGTGTTGGCCATGAGCGCCTGCTTGACCTCGGCGGTCTGCATGGACGCAAAGAGCTCGGCCGCGGGCAGGCCCGCGTCGTTCAGCGCGGTGGCCACCACGGTCGCATCGGCCATGTTCAGGCTGCGCTCCCACATGCACGAGAAGACGGCATCGACATAGCGCTCGAAGCAGCCGAGCGCCTGCGCCGCCACCGCGCCGCGCATGATGGTCAGCGTGTTGACGGGAAAGAATTCATTGCGGCGGTAGGCCGTGATGCGGTGCTTCGCAAGAAAACGCTGGAACTCCAGCGCGTCGTAGGCACGCTTGTTCGCGATATCGGCGAAGGCTTCGGCCGGCGAGCGGTTGTTGGCGAGCTTGAAGAGCCCGCCCAGCAGGATCGGCACGTACTCGATCGCAGCGCCCGTGCGCGCCGCCACGGCTGGCAGCACGTTGTGGCACAGGTAGGCGTTGGGGCTGCCGAAGTCGAAGAGAAAGCGCAGCTTCACGGTGTTCGTCTCGTTCATGGTCGCTCCCCTGCTCACCAGGTTTCCATCCACGGGCGCAGTTCCATCTCGTGCGTCCACGCATCTCGCGGCTGCTGGTGGATCTGCCAGTAGGCCTCGCCGATGCTGTCCGGCGACACCACGCCGCCCTGATCCAGCAGCGCGTAGCGCTCGGGAAAGTTGGTGCGGATGAACTCGGTGTCGATGGCGCCGTCGACCACCGGGTGCGCCACGTGGATGCCCTTGGGCCACAGTTCGCGCGCCATGCTCTGCGCCAGCGCGCGCAGGCCGTGCTTGGCGCCGGCGAACGCGGCGTAGCCCTCGCGCCCGCGCAGGCTGGCGGTGGCGCCGGTGAAGATGATGGTGCCGCGCCCGCGCTCCAGCATGCGCTTGGCCACCTCGCGGCCCATGAGGAAGCCGCCGAAGCAGGCCATCTCCCACACCTTGAAGTAGACGCGCGCCGTCGTCTCGGTGATGCCGAAGCGCACGTTCGCGCCAATGTTGAACACCGCCACCTCGATGGGCGCGATGTTCTTCTCGATGTTGTCCACCAGCGAGACCATCTCCTCTTCCTTGCGGGCGTCGCTGCCGAAGCCGTGCGCCTGGCCGCCCGCGGCTTCGATCTCGCGCACCAGCGGCTGGAGCTTGTCGGCGCTGCGACGGGTGACGCAGGCGATGTAGCCCTCGCGGGCGAATCGCTTGGCGATGGCGCCACCGGTGGCGTCTCCGGCGCCGATCACGAGGATGGCTTTCTTGTCGTTCATGCGTTGTCTTTCGTCGGTCGGTCTGTGAATGCACGCGGGTTGCCGCGCGGCCACTTCATTCTGGGATGCCGGACCGCCGAACAGCGCATGCCGAGCGGAATTCAAAACTGCATTGCAGAACTTGAAGCTGCATGCCGGCTTGCACCGCCGCTCGAATGAAGGCGATGAAACCCGGTGCGTTCTCACTGGGGAAATCCCTGCTCTCTGTTCTGCAGTGCAGTTTTCAAAAGACATGCTTCGGAGCGCTTGCTTCATAGACTCGCCGCCATTCGAAACACGGGACCGACCCACCAATGACAACCGAGACACACGCCCAGCCCCCTCGGGTGCACCACCTTCTTTCGCCCTGGATCGCCGGGCAGCCCGACGCGCTGGCGCTGCGCGACGCCGGCGTGTCGCTGAGCTATGGCGAGCTCGGCGCGCAGATGGACGCCATGGCGCGGCAGTTGGCCGACGCGGGCGTGCGGGCCGGCGACCGCGTGCTCATCGTCGGGGAGAACTGCGCGGCGCTGTGCGTCGCCTTCCTGGCGCTGAGCAAGCTGGACGCCTGGACCGTCGCGGTGAACGCGCGCCTGTCGCCACGCGAGATCGACCAGTTCATCGCGCACTCCGGCGCGCGGCGCGTGCTGTACCTGTGCCATGTCTCGCCCGAGGCGCGCGGCCACGCGCAGCGCCAGCAGGCCACGCCTTTCGACAGCGACCTGGGCGAAATCGCCATCGGCCCGCTCGCCGAGGACGTGCTGCCGGAGCCCTGCGACGCCGACCCCGCGAAACAGGTGGCGGCCATGGTCTACACGTCGGGCACCACGGGCGCGCCCAAGGGCGTGATGCTGACGCACGCGAACCTGATGTTCGTGGCCACCTCCGCGCGCGAGCTGCGGCGGCTCGGCCCGCGCGACGTCGTCTACGGCGTGCTGCCGATGGCGCATGTGGTGGGCCTGTCGACGCAGTTCCTCGGCGCGATGTGCGCGGGCGCCGCGCTGCTGCTCGAGCCGCGCTTTGCACCCGAGAACGCTGTGCGGGCGCTGCGCCGCGATGGCGTCAGCGTGTTCACCGGCGTGCCCGCGCTGTTCGCCCGCATCCTGGAGTGGGCGCGCAAGAGCGGCGTGGCCATCGACGCACCCGCGCTGCGCCTGATCAGCGTGGCCGGTTCGCCGCTCACGCCCAGCCTCAAGACCGAGGTGGAACGGGAATTCAGGCTGCCGCTGCACAACGGCTACGGCTTGACCGAGACCGCGCCCACCGTCGCGCAGACACGGCTGGACACGCCGCGCGAGGACTGCGCCGTCGGCCCGGGCATTCCGCGCGTCGAGCTTCGCATCCAGGGCCTGGGCGGCGCCAGCGTCGAACCAGGCGAAGCAGGCGAGCTGTGGGTGCGCGGACCCGGTGTGATGAAGGGCTACTACCGCAGCCCCGAGCTCACCGCGGCCGTGATCGATGCGGCGGGCTGGTTCAACACGGGCGATCTTGCGCGGCTCACGCCCGACGGCGCGCTGTTCATCTCCGGACGCACCAAGGAGCTGATCATCCGCTCGGGATTCAACGTCTATCCGCTCGAGGTGGAGCAGGTGCTGAACGCCTACCCGGGCGTCGTGCAATCGGCGGTCGTCGGGCGCGAGGCCGGGCACAACGAGGAAATCGTGGCCTTCATCGAAACCAGGGAAGGCATGCCCATCGACGACGCGCGGTTGCGCGCGCACCTGCGCGAGCACCTGTCGCCCTACAAGCAACCCAGCGAGATCCGCGCCATGGCGACGCTGCCGTCGGCACCCAACGGCAAGGTGCTCAAGGGCGTGCTGAAAGCGCTCGCGCAAACGCCTTTGAACACCGCGCCATGAACACCATCACTTCAAGCACTCCCATGCGCCATCGCACATTCCACGCCCTCGCATTCACGCTCGCCGGCCTTGCCGCCGTCGTCGTTCCCGGCCCGCAGGCTCACGCCCAGGAAAAGCCGGGCGCCTATCCCTCGCGGCCCATCAAGATCATGATCGGCTTCGCCCCGGGCGGCTCGACCGATGCGCCGATGCGGGTGCTCGCGGAAAAGGCGGGCGCCATCCTCAAGCAGCCCATCGTCATCGAGAACAAGCCCGGCGTCGGCGGCACGATGCCTGCGCAGAGCCTGCAGTCGGCCACGCCGGACGGCTACACGCTGGGCATTGCCTCGGCCGGGGTCTACCGGCTGCCCTACACCAACGACATCAAGTGGGACCCGGCCAAGGACCTGAGCTATGTGATCGGCCTGACCGGCTACGCCTTCGGCATCGTCGTGCCCGCGAACTCGCCGATCAGGACCTTGAAGGACTACGTGGCGCACGCCAAGGCGAACCCCGGCAAGCTGACCTACAGCACCCCGGGCATCGCCACCACCAACCACCTGACGATGGAGCAGCTGTCGCGCCTGTACAAGATCGAGCTCAACCACATTCCGTACAAGGGCAGCGCCGAATCGCTGCAGGCCATCGTGGGCGGCCAGGTCGACTCTGCGGCGGAGACCTCCGCCTTCGTGCCCTACGTGGATTCCGGAAAGCTGCGGCTGATCGCCGTGTGGGGCGACAAGCGCATGGCGCGCTACCCCGACGTGCCCACGCTGAAGGAAAGCGGCGCGAACATCGTGCAGACCTCGCCTTGGGGACTGGTAGGCCCCAAGGGGCTGGACCCCGTCATTGCCGCCAAACTGCACGATGCGTTCAAGCAGGCGATGGAGACGAAGGAGTTCAGGGAGATGTTGGCCCGCTACGAGATGGAGCCGGACTACATGAGCGCGAAGGACTACCGCGCCTTTGCCGTGGATGCGATGAAGCGCGAGAAGGAAATCCTCGACGCGCTGGGCCTGTCCCGCAAATAGGCGCTGAACCCCCGGAAAAAGGCCGGGAAGGCCTGGCCGGCCCGGCGCCGGAGCGTGGCTACCCGCCGCGCTCCTTGCGCTCGCGCGCCCGGCGCACCTGCCGGGTCTCGCCGGCCTGCGAAGCGATGCGGTCCTTCTCGCGCTTCTTCGCCGCGCGCTTCTCGCGCATGCGCTTGCCCAGCACGTAGCTGCCGAGGCCGGTGACCACGGCGATGAACAGGCCGATGACGCTGACGTCGATGCCGCCCATCACAGCACCCGCACGACGCCGGTCGGCTTGAAGCCCAGGTCGGCCGCCTTGCCCTTGCGCGCACGGTTGCCGCGTGCGTTGTTCAGCGTGCGGATCTCCAGTGTTTCCTCGCGCTCCTTGGCACCGCGGCCGATGCCTTCGATGCGCACGCTGCGCGTGTAGGCCGCCGCGCCCGCGAGCGTGTCCTTGGGCTCCAGGTCGATCAGCGTGAGGCCGCGGCCGCCCTTGGGCAGGCTCTTGAGCTCGGCGATCTCGAAGGTCAGGATGCGCCCGCCCGTCGAGGCGCAGGCCACGTGCGTGGCCGCGGGCATCGGCTCGGCGCCGCTCGCGCCGCCCACCAGCGAAGGCCGGCACAGCTGCTCGCCCTCGCCCACGTCGATGAAGGCCTTGCCGCCGCGCTGGCGCGACATCATGTTCTCGACCGTGGCGATGAAGCCGTAGCCGCCGGTGTTGGCCAGCAGCACGCTCGCGCCGACCGGGCCGGCGAAGAAGTGCGTGACGTGCGTGCCGCTGTCCAGCTCGATGAGCGTGGTGACGGGCTGGCCGTCGCCGCGCGCGCCGGGCAGCGAGGCCACGGGCACGGTGTAGACGCGCACGCCCTTGTCCTTGGAGGAGCCGAACACCAGCAGGGTGTCGACGCTGCGGCATTCGAAGGCGCCGTAGAGCGCATCGCCCGACTTGAAGCTGTATTCGGGCGTGGCGCCCTTCTCCGCGCTCGCGCCGTTGGCCGCGGCCTTCTCGCTCGCCCAGCCCTTCTGCGCGCGCACCCAGCCCTTCTGCGAGACGATGACGGTGACAGGCTCGTCGACCACCTTCACTTCGGCCACGGCGCGCTTCTCGGCCTGGATCAGCGTGCGGCGCGGGTCTTCGAAGGTCTTGGCATCGGTTTCGATTTCCTTCACCAGCAGGCGGCGCAAGGCGGCCGGGCTGCCCAGGATGTCCTCCAGCCTTTTCTGTTCCTCGCGCAGGCCCTTGAGCTCCTGCTCGATCTTGATGGCCTCCAGCCGCGCCAGTTGGCGCAGGCGGATTTCAAGAATGTCCTCGGCCTGGCGTTCGCTGAGGCTGAAGCGCGCCATCAGCGCGGCCTTGGGGTCTTCGGCCGCGCGGATGATCGCGATCACCTCGTCGATGTTCAGCAGCACCAGCTGCCGGCCTTCGAGGATGTGCACGCGCTCCAGCACCTTGTTCAGCCGATGGCGCGAGCGCTTCTCGACGGTGACCTGGCGGAACGCGATCCACTCGTTGAGCATCTGGCGCAGCGATTTCTGCGTCGGCTTGCCGTCGATGCCCACCATGGTGAGGTTGATCGACGACGAGGTTTCCAGCGAGGTCTGCGCCAGCAGCGTGGTGATGAACTCTTCCTGGCTGATGCGCGAGGTCTTGGGCTCGAACACCAGGCGCACGGCCGCGTCCTTGCTGGACTCGTCGCGCACCACGTCGAGCACCGACAGCATCGCCGCCTTCAGCTGCGTCTGGTCGGCGCTCAATGCCTTCTTGCCGGTCTTGACCTTGGGGTTGGTGATTTCCTCGATTTCCTCGAGCACCTTCTGCGTGCTGACGCCCGGCGGCAGTTCGTTCACCACCAGCTGCCACTGGCCGCGCGCCAGCTCTTCGATCTTCCAGCGCGCGCGCACCTTGAGCGAGCCGCGGCCGGTGCGGTAGGCGTCGGCGATGTCGCTCGCGCTGCTGATGATCTGCGCGCCGCCCGGGTAGTCGGGGCCGGGCACGATGGCGAAGAGTTCTTCTTCGCTCAACTGGCCGTTCGACTTGATCAGCGCCACGCAGGCGTCGGCGATCTCGCGCAGGTTGTGGCTCGGGATTTCGGTGGCCAGGCCCACCGCGATGCCGCTCGCGCCGTTGAGCAGCGTGAAGGGCAGGCGCGCGGGCAGCAGGCGCGGCTCTTCGGTGCTGCCGTCGTAGTTGGGAATGAAGTCGACCGTGCCTTCGTCGATCTCGTCGAGCAAGAGGCTGGTGATGCGCGCCAGGCGCGCCTCGGTGTAGCGCATGGCCGCGGCGCCGTCGCCGTCGCGGCTGCCGAAGTTGCCCTGGCCGTCGACCAGCGGATAGCGCTGCGAGAAGTCTTGCGCCATGCGCACCAGCGCGTCGTATGCGGCCTGGTCGCTGTGCGGATGGAAGCGGCCCAGCACGTCGCCGACCACGCGCGCGCTCTTCACGGGCTTGGCGCCCACGGTGCCGTTGGTGCCGCCGAAGCCCAGGCCCATGCGCGACATCGAGTAAAGGATGCGCCGCTGCACCGGCTTCTGGCCGTCGGACACGTCGGGCAGCGCGCGGCCCTTGACCACGCTGAGCGCGTACTCGAGGTAGGCGGTCTGTGCGTAGTCGGCCAGCGTGAGGGTGGTGTCGCCGTCGGTGGGGCCCGCAAGGTCGAGCGGAGGTTGGGAATCCATCGTCTGTCGTTTCCGGAAGATTGCTGTTGCTTGTTTATTCGGTCATGGCCACCGAAGACGAGCCCGTCAGGGAGGAGACGGGCACTTCGGGCATGTAGGGAGAGGTAGGCACGGCGGACGGGTCGGGCAACGCGGGCAACGCGGGCAACTGCGTCGGCCGCTCGGGCGGCATGTTGCCGCGGCCGACGGCGCCGCCCATTTCCATGCGCACGCGCCCGGGCGACTTGCCGCCGACGGTGCCGGCGCCGCCGCTGCGCCCGGTGGCGCCGGGCTTGAGGTACGCATAGAGCTGCAGCACGGTCTGCACGTAGTTCTGCGTTTCCTTGTAGTTCGGAATCTTGTTGCCCGCGCGCTGCACGGCGCCCTCGCCCGCGTTGTAGGCGGCCAGGGCCAGCTCGATCTGCCCCGGGAACATGGCGATGAGGTCGCGCAGGTAGCGCGAGCCGGCGGCGATGTTGATGCGCGGGTCGAACAGCTTCTTCTCGATGGTCGTGCGCTTGTCCGCCGACACGCCGTAGCGCTGCGCGGTCGCGGGCATGAGCTGCATGAGGCCCATCGCGCCCTTGGGCGAGACGGCCTGCGCGTCGAAGCCCGATTCGGTGGCGATCAGCGCCTGCAGCAGTTCGTAGTCGATGTCGTGCTTGTTCGACGCATCGCGCAGCGCCGCCTTGGCGCTCTTGTAGCTGGGCGAGGCCTCGAACATGGCAAGCAGGGTCTGCGATGCGGGCGGCACCTTGCCGTCGAGCTTGCGGCCACTGCGCGCCAGCGGCGAAATGCCCTGGGCGGTGTCGAAGCTCTGACCGCCCCTGAAGAAGATCTGGTAGCGCTCGTCGATCTTCTCGGAGGCGAAGTGCGCCACGCCCTTGCTGTCGACGTAGCCGTAGATGTCAGCGGCGCGCGCGAACCCCTGCTGCATGCACAGCAAAAGGGCCAATAGCAACGAACGCTTGAAAGCTGACATGCGTGGTGGGAGGGTCAAACATCGATGTCGACGTCGTCGGCGCGCAATTCCATGAGCTCGCGCCGCGCCGCCGCTTCGCCCTTGCCCATGAGCTTGGTGATCTCGCCGTGGGTGGACGTGAAGTCGAACCGGCCCAATTGGACCTGCATCAGGCGCCGGGTGTCTGGATTGAGCGTGGTTTCCCACAATTGTTCCGCGCTCATTTCGCCCAGGCCCTTGAAGCGGCTGATGCTCCAGGCGCCTTCGCGCACGCCGTCCTTGCGCAGTTTGTCGAGCGTGGCGGTCAGTTCGCCCTCGTCCAGCGCGTAGACCTTGGAGGCCGGCTTCTTGCCGCGCGCGGGCGCGTCGACCCGGAACAGCGGCGGCTTTGCGACATACACGTGGCCGGTTTCGATGAGCTTCGGGAAGTGCCGGAAGAACAGGGTCAGCAGCAGCACCTGGATGTGCGAGCCGTCCACGTCGGCATCGCTCAGGATGCAGACCTTGCCGTAGCGCAGGCCGCTCATGTCGGGCGTGTCGTCGGGTCCGTGCGGGTCGACGCCGATGGCCACCGAGATGTCGTGGATTTCGTTGTTGGCGAACAGCCGGTCGCGCTCGACCTCCCAGGTGTTGAGCACCTTGCCGCGCAGCGGCAGGATGGCCTGGCTTTCCTTGTCGCGGCCCATCTTGGCGCTGCCGCCGGCGGAGTCGCCCTCGACCAGGAACACTTCGTTGTGGCTGATGTCCTTGCTCTCGCAATCGGTCAGCTTGCCCGGCAGCACGGCCACGCCGGAGCCCTTGCGCTTCTCGACCTTCTGGCCGGCGCGCTGGCGCGTCTGCGCGGCCTTGATGGCGAGTTCGGCGAGCCGCTTGCCGTAGTCGACGTGCTGGTTGAGCCACAGCTCGAGCGCGGGACGCACGAAGCTGGACACCAGGCGAACCGCGTCGCGCGAATTCAGCCGCTCCTTGATCTGGCCCTGGAACTGCGGGTCGAGCACCTTGGCGCTCAGCACGTACGAGGCGCGCGCGAACACGTCCTCGGGCAGCAGCTTCACGCCCTTGGGCAGCAGCGAATGCAGCTCGATGAAGCCCTTCACCGCGGTGAAGAGGCCGTCGCGCAGGCCGCTTTCGTGCGTGCCGCCGGCGCTGGTGGGAATCAGGTTGACGTAGCTCTCGCGCACCGGCTGGCCGTCTTCGGTGAAGGCCACGCACCAGTCGGCACCCTCGCCTTCGGCGAAGTTGTCGGCGTTCTTGTCGGCATGGCCAGCGCCTTCGAACAGCGGAATGACCGGATCGCCGTTGAGGGTCTGCATCAGGTAGTCGCTGAGGCCGCCCTTGTAGAGCCACTGCTGGCTTTCCTTGGTCTTCTCGTTGGTGAGCGTGACGCTCACGCCGGGCATCAGCACGGCCTTGCTGCGCAGCAGGTGCGTGAGCTCGGCCATGGGCAGCACCGCGGTCTCGAAGTACTTGGCGTCGGGCCAGGCGCGCACGGTGGTGCCCTGCTTGCGTTCGCCGGCTTCGAGCTTGCGGATCTCGAGCGCCTCGATCACGTCGCCGGCGCTGAAGGCCAGCTTGGCGGCCGAGCCTTCGCGGTGCGAGGTGACTTCGAGCCGCTTCGACAGCGCATTGGTCACCGACACGCCCACGCCGTGCAGGCCGCCCGAGAAGCTGTAGGCGCCGCCGGAGCCCTTGTCGAACTTGCCGCCGGCGTGCAGCCGGGTGAACACGAGTTCGACCACGGGGGCCTTTTCTTCGGGGTGCATGCCGAACGGAATGCCGCGGCCGTCGTCTTCGATGCTGACCGAGCCGTCGAGGTGCAGCGTGACCTTGATCTTCTTGCCGTAGCCCGCCAGCGCCTCGTCGGCGGCGTTGTCGAGCACTTCCTGAATGATGTGCAGCGGGTTGTCGGTGCGGGTGTACATGCCCGGGCGCTGCTTGACGGGCTCGAGGCCCTTGAGCACGCGGATGGAGCCTTCCGAGTAGCCGGAAGACGCGGACGATGAATTGGGGGGAGTCTTGGGGGGAGTCGCCATGGGGGCGGATTGTAGTCAGTGGCGGGGAAATAACTGGATACCCATACAGGAAACGTCCGGCCGCCTTATTCCTTGGGCATCGACAGATGGGCGCCCAGGAAGTCGATGAAGGCCCGCAGCTTGGGCGACGGATGCCGCCCCGAGGGCCACAGCACGCCCAGCCCGATGGTGTGGGGCCGCACCTGGTCGGCCAGCACGCTGCGCAGCCGCCCCGCGGCCAGCGCCTCGCGCACGCTGAAGTCCGGCAGGCAGGCGATGCCGCGGCCGCGCTGCGCGAAGCACAGGCGGGTCTCGATGTTGTTGCAGACCATGGAGACGGGCGGCCTGCACTCGCTGCCGTCGGGCAGCGGCAGAAGGGGCCACACCTCGACCTTGCCGGTGGCCGGATAGCGGTAGTGCAGGCAGGCGTGCGCGGCCAGCTCGGCGAGCGAGGTCGGGGTGCCGCGGCGCGCCAGATAGTCGGGCGAGGCCACGAGCAACTGCGAGAACGCGCCCAGCCGCCTTGCGGAGAGCCGCGAATCGGCCAGTTCGCCGGTGCGCACCACGGCGTCGAAGCCTTCCTCGATGACGTCGACCAGCCGGTCGCTGAAGTCGAGGTCGAGCTCGATGGCCGGGTGGTCGCGCATGAAGTCGGCCAGCACCGGCAGCACCAGCGAGCTGACCAGCGGCAGGCTCACGCGCAGCTTGCCGCGCGGCGCCCCGGACGACTGCGACAGCTCCTGCTCGGCGGCCTCGATCTCGGCCAGCACGCGGCGGCTGCGCGCCAGGAACAGCGTGCCTTCGGCGGTGAGCGTGATGCTGCGCGTGCTGCGGTGGAACAACCGCACGCCCAGCCGCTCTTCGAGCCGAGCCACGCGCTTGCCCACGGCGGACGCGGACACGCCGAGCGCGCGGCCGGCGGTGACGAAACTTCGCGTTTCGGCCACCTGGATGAAGACGGTGAAGCCACTGAGGCTGTCCATGCGAGGGCTCCATTGCGGACTTCAATGTCCGTATTGAGCGGAACTGTAGCCCCCTTTTTCGGGAGTCGGCTTGTTCCTATCGTTGGCGCCATGTCATTCGCCAACGAAATCTCCCCTTCCCTTTCATCCACGACGGCCGCCGGCTGGCGTGGCCCGGACCCGTCGCGCATCGATGCGGTCATCGACGGCGCGCTGGCCGACCTGCGGCTGGTCGGCGCGGTGGTGCTGGTCGCCCATGGCGGGCGCCTTGCACACCGGCGCGCAGCTGGCCTGGCGGACCGCGAGGCGGCCCGGCCGATGCGCGAGGACGCGCTGTTCCGGCTGGCCTCGGTGTCCAAGCCGATCGTGTCGACCGCCGCGATGGTGCTGGTGGGCCAGGGCCGGCTCGGGCTGGACGACCCGGTCACCCGCTGGCTGCCGGACTTTCGCCCGCGCCTGCCGGACGGGAGCGAGCCCGCCATCACGCTGCGGCAGCTACTGACGCACACCGCGGGCCTGGGCTACCGCTTCTTCGAGCCGACCGAAACCGGCCCATATGCACAGGCCGGCGTGTCCGACGGCATGGACCGCAGCGGCCACACGCTGGCCGAGAACCTGCGGCGCATCGCGCAGGTGCCGCTGCTGTACGCACCGGGCACGGCCTGGCTCTATTCGCTGGCCATCGACGTGCTCGGCGGGGTGGTCGAGTCGGCCAGCGATGCACCCCTGGGTGACGCGGTGCGCAGGCTTGTCACCGGACCGCTGGACATGCGGGACACCGGCTTCTTCGCCGCGCCGCACGACACCCGGCTGGTCACGCCCTATGTGAACGAGGCCGGCTCGGCGCCGCGGCGCATGGACGGCCCCACCGTCGCTACGCCCTTCGAAGGCGCCGTCGGCATCCGCTTCGATCCTTCGCGCGCCCTCGACGCCACAGCGTTCCCCTCGGGCGGTGCGGGCATGGTCGGCAGCGCGGGCGATTTTCTGCGGCTGCTCGAGACCCTGCGCGCCGGAGGCGCACCGCTGCTGCCGCAAGCACTGGTGAACGAGATGGGCAGCAACCACACAGGCGCCTGGGGTCCTGCGGACGCACCCGGCTACGGCTTCGGACTGGGCTTCTCGGTGCTGCACGACCCTGCGGCCGCCGCTTCGCCGGAGTCGGTGGGCACCTGGCGATGGGGCGGCGCGTATGGGCACGCGTGGTTCGTCGACCGCGCCCGCGAACTCAGCGTGGTGGCCTTCACCAACACGCTCTACGAAGGCATGTCGGGCCGCTTCGTGGCCGACCTGCGGGATGCCGTCTATGCATAAGCTTCACACCCCCCACCGCGCGGAGGCCAGGCTGCCTCTGCCGGGCCTGCTCGCACTGGCGGCGGCGGGCTTCATCACCGTCCTGACCGAGGCGATGCCGGCCGGCCTGTTGCCGCAAATCGGCGCGGGCCTGGACGTCACGCCCGCGCTGGTCGGCCAACTGGTGACCGTGTACGCCATCGGCTCGCTGGTGGCGGCGATTCCGCTGGTGGCCTTCACGCGCAGCTGGCGGCGCCGGCCGTTGCTGCTGACGGCCATCGGCGGCTTCGCGATCGTCAACACGGTGACCGCGCTGTCGCACGACTACGCGCTGACGCTGGTCGCGCGCTTTTTCGCCGGTGTGTTCGCGGGCCTGCTCTGGGCGCTGCTGGCCGGGCAGGCGGCCCGCATGGTGCCGCCGGCCATGCAGGGCCGGGCCATCGCCGTCGCCATGCTGGGCGCGCCGCTGGCGCTGTCGCTGGGCATTCCGGCCGGCACGCTGCTGGGCAACGGCGTGGGCTGGCGCCCGGCGTTCCTGATCATGTCGGCGCTCTCGGTGCTGCTGCTGGGCTGGGTGCGCTGGCAGGTGCCCGACTTTCCGGGGCAGGAGGCCGGCCGCCAGCAGAGCGTGCGGCGCGTGTTCCTGCTGCCGGGCGTGCGGCCGGTGCTGGCGGTGATGCTGGCCTTCGTGCTGGCGCACAACATCCTCTACACCTACATCGCGCCGTTCCTCGCGCACGCCGGGCTGGGCGAGCGGGTCGACCTGGCGCTGCTGGTGTTCGGCGCGGCCTCGCTGGCGGGCATCTGGGCGACGGGCTTGCTGATCGACCGCTGGCTGCGCGAGTTGGTCCTGGCCAGCACCGCGGGCTTCGGGCTGGCGGCGCTGCTGCTGGGCACGGTGACAGGGTCGCCGGCGGCGGTTTTCGTTGCCATGGGGGTTTGGGGCGTGGCCTTCGGCGGGGCCGCCACGCTGTTCCAGACCGCGTCGGCGCAGGCTGCGGGCGACGCGGCGGACGTGGCGCAGTCGATGGTGGTCACGGCGTGGAACATCGCCATCGCGGGGGGCGGGCTGATCGGCGGCGTGCTGCTGCAGAGCCGGGGCGCGGGTGTGCTGTCCTGGTCGCTGGTCGTGCTGCTGGTGCCGGCGCTGTGGCTGGCCTGGCGGGCCTGCGCGCATGGCTTTCCGCGCGCCCGGGCTGTCGCGGGCGCGACTGCGCATTGAGCCCGCGGTTTTGATGCACCGAGCGCATCGAAACGCCGCCGATAAATCATCAATGGCTTCGGCCGCCAGCTCACCTGCCACAGCCTGCAAGTCGCTACATTCGACGCCATGCAAGCGCCCGCCCCCACCCTCTCGATCAAGCAAGTCCTGTTCTGCGGGGCGATGATCGTCACGCTCTCGATGGGCATCCGCCACGGCTTCGGGCTGTGGCTGCAGCCCATCACGCAGGCCCAGGACTGGAGCCGCCAGACCTTCTCGTTCGCGTTGGCCATCCAGAACCTGTCGTGGGGCATCTTCGGGGTGTTCGCGGGCATGCTGGCCGACCGCTTCGGGGCGTTCCGGGTGCTGATCGGCGGTGCGGTGCTCTATGCGCTGGGCCTGTTCGGCATGGCGCATTCGCCTACGCCGCTGCTCTTCACGCTGAGCGCGGGCGTGCTGATCGGCGCGGCCCAGGCGGGCTCGACCTACGCGGTGATCTACGGGGTGATCGGGCGGCAGATTCCGCCCGAGCGGCGCTCCTGGGCCATGGGCGTGGCGGCGGCAGCCGGCTCGTTCGGGCAGTTCCTGATGGCGCCCATCGAAGGCCGGCTCATCGGCCACCTGGGCTGGCAGACCGCGCTGGCGGTGCTGGCGGTGCTGGTGCTGGTCATCGTTCCGCTGGCCTTCGGCCTGCGCGAACCCAGGACGGCGGCGCTGGCCGGACACCGCGAGCAGTCGGTGCTGCAGGCGGTCGGCGAGGCCTTCCGCTATCCGAGCTTCGGGCTGCTGATGGCGGGCTACTTCGTGTGCGGCTTCCAGCTGGCGTTCATCGGCATCCACATGCCGACCTACCTGCGCGACCGCGCGCTGCCGGCCGAGGTGGCGGGCTACGCGCTGGCGCTGATCGGGCTGTTCAACGTGTTCGGCACGTACACCGTCGGGCTGCTGGGGCAGACGCTGGCCAAGCGCAAGATCCTCGCGGCCATCTACTTCGCGCGGGCGGTGGCGATCGCGCTGTTCCTGCTGGCGCCGATCTCGCCGATGAGCGTGTATGTGTTCTCCGCGGCCATGGGCTTCCTGTGGCTGTCGACGGTGCCGGCCACCAACGCCATCGTGGCGGGCATCTTCGGCGTGGCACACCTGTCGATGCTCAGCGGCTTCGTGTTCCTGAGCCACCAGGTCGGCTCTTTCCTGGGCGTGTGGCTCGGCGGCTACCTGTACGACACCACGGGCAGCTACGACATCGTCTGGTACATCGCGATCGCACTGGGCGTGTTCGCCGCGCTGATCAACCTGCCGGTGAAGGAACACGCCATCGCGCGCGCCCCGCAGCCGGTGGGCGCCGCAGGCTGATTGCGTATAAAACGGGGCCATGGCACCACATCTGCGCCGACACCTCGCGAACGCCGGCTGGCTTGCCGCCGCGCTGGCGGTGCTGGGCGGCGTGTTCGCGATGTACGTGCACCCGGACTTCCTGGTGACGCTGGCCGACCAGATCTGGTCCTGTTTCTGAGCCTTCTACCCTTCTCACGCACGCTGGACGTGCGCAGCACGCTATGAAAGATATAGCACCTACGCACGCTTCGGCCACCCCCTCCGAATGGCTCGTGCGCTGGTCGCACCTGCTCGCACCCGGCACCACCGTGCTCGACGTGGCCTGCGGGTCCGGGCGGCACATGCAGTGGTTCGCCGGACGCGGGCATGCGGCGACCGGCGTCGACCGCTCGCCCGAGGCCCTGGCGGCGGCGGGCGCGTTCGGCGGCACGGTCATGGCGGACATCGAATCCGGCCCCTGGCCTTTCGCGGGCCAGGCCTTCGGCGCGGTGGTCGTCACCAATTACCTCTGGCGCGCGCGCATGGCCGACATCGTGGCCGCCGTGGCACCGGGCGGCGTGCTGCTGTACGAAACCTTTGCCGTGGGCAACGAAACCGTCGGCAAGCCCTCGCGGCCCGACTTCCTGCTGCAACCCGGCGAGCTGCTCGCGGCCTGCGAGGGCCTGCGCGTGGTGGCCTACGAAGACGGCTTCGTGGCCGAACCGGCGCGCTTCGTGCAGCGCATTGCGGCCGTTCGCCCCGCCGCACCCGGCGCAGGCCAACCGGTGCGCCACCTCCTGAAGGGAAACTGAGGGCGCCGCAGCAGCGGCCTGACAGGCTGCCGGAGTAAGTAGAATCGGCGCTTTCGTCCACCGACAAAGAGATTCCCCTTGGAGCAATTGACAGGCAGCATCGTTGCGCTCGTCACGCCGATGCACGACGACGGCAGTGTCGACTACCCCGCCCTGCGGCGGCTCATCGACTGGCACATCGAAGAAGGCACCGACTGCCTCGGCGTGGTCGGGACCACCGGCGAATCGCCGACGGTCGACGTCGAAGAGCACTGCGAAATCATTCGCGTGTCCGTCGAACAGGCCAAGGGCCGCGTGCCCGTGATGGCCGGTTGCGGCGCCAACTCGACCAAGGAAGCCATCGAGCTCGCCAAGTTCGCCAAGGGCGTGGGCGCCGATTCGCAGCTCCAGGTCGTGCCGTACTACAACAAGCCCACGCAAGAGGGCCAGTACCAGCACTTCAAGGCCATCGCCGAAGCCGTGGGCGACCTGCCCATCGTGATGTACAACGTGCCCGGGCGCACCGTGGCCGATATGGCGCACGACACCGTGCTTCGCCTCACGCAGGTGCCCGGCATCATCGGCATCAAGGAAGCCACCGGCAACATCGAGCGGGCCCAGTGGCTCATTCGCGACGTGCCGAAGACCTTCGCCGTCTACTCCGGCGACGACCCGACCGCGGTCGCGCTCATGCTCTGCGGCGGCCAGGGCAACATCAGCGTCACGGCCAACATCGCGCCGCGCAAGATGCACGAACTGTGCGTGGCCGCGCTGGCGGGCGACGTGAAGCGGGCCATGGAGATCCAGTTCGAGCTCATGCCGCTGCATCGCAACCTGTTCGTCGAGCCCAACCCGATTCCCCTGAAGTGGGCCATGGCCCGGCTCGCCCTGTGCGGTGGCACGCTGCGCCTGCCGCTCACCGAACTCGGTGAAGCCGCGCGCCCGGCCGTCGAAGGCGCCCTGCGCGCCACCGGCCTTCTCAAGGGTTGAGAGCGTCCTCCACACACCCCGGACCTGCCTTTTCCCCTGGCCGCAACAAGGTTACGCAACCTTTTGCCGGAACTGTGCTCAGAGATGGCGGGCGCTGCGGCCCATAGATTGACCGAACCATTCCAACAAGGAAGAAGACGTTGAAGAACCTTTCGCAACTTTCGCGATATGCATTGCTGGCCACCCTCGTTGCCAGCCTCGCCGCGTGCTCCGTCCTCGAGAGCGACAAGATCGACTACAAGAGCGCCGGCAAGGCCCCGACGCTCGAGGTCCCCCCCGACCTGTCGCAGCTCTCGCGCGACAACCGCTATGCAGTGCCCGGCGGCGCCGTCACCGCCAATGCATACCAGGCCGGCATCGCCAACGCACCGGGCGTGCCCACCGCAGTGAGCGCCCTCGGCGACGTGCGCATGGAGCGCGCGGGCACGCAGCGCTGGATCGTCGTCAACCGCGCGCCCGACCAGCTCTGGGACCCGGTGAAAGACTTCTGGCAGGAAAGCGGCTTCCTGCTGACCACCGAGCAGCGCAACCTGGGCATCATGGAAACCGACTGGGCCGAGAACCGCGCCAAGCTGCCGCAGGACATCATCCGCGGCACGCTGGGCAAGCTGGTCGATTCGGTCTACTCGACCGGCGAGCTCGACCGCTTCCGCACCCGCCTGGAGCGCACGCCCAACGGCACCGAGATCTTCATCAGCCACCGCGGCATGCAGGAGGTCTACAACAACTCGCGCCAGGACCAGACCGTGTGGCAGCCCCGCCCGAGCGATCCTGAACTCGAGACCGAATTCCTGCGCCGCCTGATGGTCAAGCTCGGCGTCTCGCAAGAGCAGTCGAAGATCCTCGCCGCCACCACCGCGCCGACCAAGACCGCCGTCATTGCCAAGGTCGGCAACCAGCCAGTGGTGCAGATCAGCGAAGGCTTCGACCGCGCATGGCGCCGCGTTGGCCTGGCACTCGACCGCACCGGCTTCACCGTGGAAGACCGCGACCGCAGCGCCGGCGTGTACTACGTGCGCTACGTGACGCCGAACCCCGACAAGAAGGAGCCCGGCTTCTTCGGCAAGTTGTTCAGCGGCTCGCCGAAGGACGAAGCACCCATCAAGTTCCGCATCTCGGTCAAGGGCCAGGGCGAAGCCACGACGGTGTCGGTGCTCAACGAAGCCGGCGCGCCGGAAACCTCGGCCAACGCCGAGCGCATCGTCAAGGTCATTGCAGACGACCTGAAGTAACCCGCATGCTCCGCTTCCGAAGCCTCGGCAGCGGCAGCACGGGCAATGCCGCGCTGGTCGAATCGACCAGCGCCGGCCGCACCTCCCGCCTCCTGGTCGACTGCGGCTTCGGCCTCAAGCAGCTCGACCTGCGGCTCGCGCAAGCGGGCCTCGTCGCCGGCGACATCGATGCGGTCTTCGTGACGCACGAGCACGGCGACCACATCGGCTGTGCCCATTCGCTGTCGCGGCGCAACCGCATTCCTGTCTGGATGAGCGAAGGCACGTGGCTCGCCACGGGCGGGCGCGACTTCGAAGGCCGGCTGAACATCGCGCGCGACGATGCCGAGTTTTCGGTCGGCGACATCGGCGTGCAGCCCTTCACCGTACCGCACGACGCGCGCGAGCCCCTGCAGCTGCGTTGCACCGACGGCAACCGCACGCTCGGCGTGCTCACCGACCTGGGGCATTCCACGGCCCATGTGCTGGCCAGGCTGGGCGGTGTGCATGCGTTGCTGCTGGAGTTCAACCACGACAGCGACCTGCTGGCCAACTCTGCGTATCCGTCCTTCCTGAAGCACCGTGTGGGCGGCAACTACGGCCACCTGTCGAACACGGCCGCCGCTGAAATCGCGCGTGCAGTGCTTCACGACGGCCTGCGGCATGTGGTGGCTGCACACCTGAGCGAGCAGAACAACCGGCCCGACATCGTGCGCCGCCTGATGGCCGATGCCCTGGGCGGCAACGAGTCCGAGATGCTCACCGCAACAGCCGCGGAAGGCTCGCCCTGGCTCGACGTGTGAGCTGAATCCGCACCACGAAAAAAAGCCGCCTCATGGCGGCTTTCTTCATGGCGAGTGCCAGGCAGTCGTTACTGCTTGGGCGCCTCGTTCTTCTTCGCAGCTTCGGTCGCGGCGTTCGCGGCATCGAGTGCCGACGAAGCGCCCGGTGCAGGCGCCATGGCGCCCGAATCGGTGGTGGGCGCGGTGGCCGGCGCGGCTGCCGGCGGTGCGGGTTCGGTCACTGGCGCAGGAGCCGGCGTCACAACCGCCGGCGCGGCGTCCTCCTTCTTTCCGCAGGCGGCAAGCGCGGCAGCGGCAATCAGCGAGGCAACCAGGACGGACGTTGACTTCTTCATGGAATCTCCTTTGGCGATGAATGTCTGGAACGAAAAAATTCTAGACCTGCATCACCGCTCGAATGTGTCTGGCGGCCGGATTCGCGGCATTGGCTTACAAGCCCAGCGTCGACGCTGAAAAGGCCGGCCGCCCGAGGCGCCAGCACTCGTCGATGGCCTCGCGCAAAGCGCGGCGCGACTGCGCGTCGGTGCCGCTCACGCCCCTGCTGCGCTCGGGGTCTATGCGATGCACGAACCAGGTGGGTGTCCAGATGGCGCTGGGCACCTCGGCGCCCGCGGCCTTGCCGGTCGCGCGGCATTCGACGATGTGGTCCCACATGCGGCGCCACGGGACGAAGCGGGCATGCGCGCGCTCCAGCACATCGAAGCGCTGTGCGAGCAGCACGAAGCGCCGCCCGCTGGCCGACCAGGCCTGCAAGGCCTCGATGCTCGCGCGCTCGCCCAGAGGCCAGTCCGAGAAATCGGGGTCGCTGAAGACGATTTCCTTCCAGCCTTGTTGCGCCGCGCAAGACAGTGCGCCGCGCAGGATGGCGTCGAAGGCCTCGCGGCCGTCGAAACGGCCGTCGGCCAGCGAATGAGTTTCGTCAGTCGGCATGAAGCCAACCTGACTCGCACCACTCGCCCAGCAACCCGCGCGCGCCTTCGCTCGCGCGGGCCAGTTCGCGCGGCCCGAGTTCGCGCTGGTCGGCCAGTCGGCGCATCAGCGTGGCGTCGGCACCGCCTGCGCGAAAACTCTCGCCGTTGATGTAGATGTGCCGCGTGTCGTAGAGCATGCGCGTGCGGCGGTCGAGCGCCACACGCTGCGTGGCATCGGGCAACTCGCCGCCTTCATCGAACCACACGTTGGCCTTGGGCTCGGTGAGCGATTCGCCGAGCGCGCGCTCGACGGCATCGGGGTCGCGCAGCGCGGTCTCGACGGCCTTGCGCGCAAAGGCCTGCAACGCGACGGGCATGCGAGCCGGCGCATCGACGGCGGGCTGCGTCGGATCGCGGTAGCGGGCCAGTTCGGCGGGCCCGGCGTCTTCAAGGTCTTCAGAGTAGGCCTGCGCCATGCGGGACAGCAGGTCGGCCCCCATCTCGCCCACCGCGGACGAGCGCAGCCCGATGGAGCACGTCATGCAGTCGTCGCCCACGGCCACGCCGTCGTGGGCGTACTTGGGCGGCAGGTACAGCATGTCGCCGGGCTCCAGCACGAAGGTCTGCTCCGGCTCGAAGTTCTGCAGGATCTTCAGCGGCACACCGGGCTGCAGGCTCAGGTCGCCCTGCTTGCCGATGGACCACTTGCGGCGCCCCTGCGCCTGCAGCAGGAACACGTCGTAACTGTCGAAATGCGCGCCGACGCCGCCGGTGTCGCTCGCATAGCTGATCATCAGGTCGTCCAGGCGGGCGTCGGGCAGAAAGCGGAACTGCCGCAGCAGCTCGTGCACGCCCTCGTGATGCAGGTCCACGCCCTGCACGAGCAGTGTCCAGGCGGGCTGTTTCAGGGGGGGCAAGGCGCGGCGGGCAAGCGGCCCGTGCTTGAGCGACCAGCCGGACTTGCCATGCCGAATCAGGCGCGACTCGACCTCCTCGCGCTCGGCCAGCGCAAACAGCGCATGACGCTCGATCGGTGGCACCATGTCGGGAATCGCCTGGCGAACGAGCAAGGGTTTTTTCTGCCAGTACCGCCGCATGAACTGCGCGGCGCTCAGGCCGCCGAGCAACGGCAGCGGTTGTGTAATCTCCATGGGAGAATTCTGCAATGGAAATCTCTGAACAATGCGTGGTCGGCTTGACCTGGACCATGAAAGACACGCTCGGCGACGTGCTGGACGTGCTGGACGAACCGGTGGACTTTCTGGTCGGCGGCGACGATCTCTTCGACGTGATCGAGGCGGCCCTGCAGGGCCATGAGCCCGGCGCCCGGGTGCAGCTGCAGGTCGAACCCGAGCAGGGCTTCGGCGACTTCAACGACCAGCTGCTCTTTCTGGAGCCCCGCTCGCTGTTTCCCGCGGACACGGAAGAAGGCATGACCTTCGACGGCTCCGCCCTGCCCAAGGGCGTGAGCGACACCATTCCGAAGGACACGATCTACACGGTGGCCGAAATCTACCCCGACCACCTGGTGCTGGACGGCAACCATCCGCTGGCGGGCATTGCGATCCGGCTCGACATCACGGTGCGCTCGGTGCGCGAAGCCTCCGAAGAGGAAATCGGCCGTGGTTCGGCGGGCACAGGCTTCTTCAAGGTGGCGCCCATGGCGCCGGGCAACCAGACGCTGCACTGAGGCCTGGGCAACCCAGCAAAAAGCCGGGCGTGCCCGGCTTTTTCGCGTCTCGAAGAACGAGGGCTACATGCGCGAGATCTGGCCGTTGTCGATGCGCACGCGGTCGCCGATGCGCAGGTCGCCCGGGCTCTGCACGTCGAAGGCGCGGTAGCCGCCGCGGTCGGTCTGCACCGACACGCGATAGGTTTCATAGGCGCGCGGCCCGTTCTGCTGTGCCTCGATGGTGTTGCCCAACAGGGCACCACCCACGATGCCCAGCGCGGTGGCCGCGGCACGGCCGTTGCCGCGCCCGAACTGGTTGCCCACCACGCCACCGATGACACCGCCTGCCACGGCGCCGCCGCCGCTCGTGCCGGTACCCGCGGTTTCGCTGCGCAACACCTCGATGTTGGCGACGTGGCCGTATTCGACGTAGGAAGCTTCCTGGTACTGGATCGCCCGCGGGGGCGCCTGGTACGGGTAGCGCGAGGTCTGGTAGACCGGCGCGGGGGCCACGCACGCCGTGAGCGTGGCAACGGCCAGCACGGAAGCAGTGACGGAAACGAAGCGCATTGAGATCTTCATGTTGGGAGGCTCCTCGGATAGAACGGTGCACAAAAATGCACTTGCGTGTGACTAACGCCGCAGCCGCTGCCGCGATGACGCAAAACACACACTGAAACCTTCGAGGCGCGCGGGCCTCGGCAGTTCCGTTCTTTACCGCTCGGACACTCAGGTCCCCTTAAGGATCGGATCCCCAAAAGGCTCAGTGCTTGCCTGTGGAGCCGTAGCCGCCCTCGCCGCGTTGCGTAGGTGCAAATTCTGTGACCACCCGAAACTGCGCCTGCACCACCGGCACGATCACCAACTGCGCCAGCCGTTCCATCGGCTCCAGCACGAAGGGCGTGTCGCTGCGGTTCCACGCGCTGATCTTCAGCTCGCCCTGGTAGTCGCTGTCGATCAGGCCCACGAGGTTGCCCAGCACGATGCCATGCTTGTGGCCCAGGCCCGAGCGCGGCAGGATCAGCGCGGCATAGGCCGGGTCGGCCAGGTGGATCGCAATGCCGGTGCCCACCAGCTGCCAACCGTTGGGCGCCAGGGTAATGGGCGCATCAAGGCACGCCCGCAGGTCGAGGCCGGCGCTTCCGGGGGTGGCATACGCGGGCAATTGATCCACCATGCGCGGATCGAGGATACGGACGTCGACTTTCACTTACTTGCTGCCTTGCTTGTGTTGCTGTTCTCTTTGCTTGCGGGCCGCGTCCTCGAGCACCTGCTGCCACTTGGCAATGCCCGGGGTGAGCTTCACGCCCTTCAATTTGCTGCCGAACCAGACCGCCACGCCCAGCAGCAGGACCAGCGCACTGAAGGGCACGCCGATCGACCACAGCACCAGGAACACCAGCGCGCCCACGCCGCCCAGCACCTTGAGCGTCGTCGGGTCGAAGGTGCCAGGCTGGGACCTGGCCACTTCGCCGCTGGACGCGTCACCGCGCTGCTGCATGGCGGCCGTCACGGGACCGGGCTGGTTGGGCAAGGTCGTGATGCCGACGTCGAGCCCCGGCTCGCCCTCCTTGGCCGCGCGCTTGGGGAGCAGCGCCTGCGCCGACAGCCGCTCGACATAGCGGGCGAAGTCGCCGTTGGGCGGCGTGTTCCATTGGGGATTCAGGTTCATCAGACCCTCCAGTCGGTAAGTCGTGCGGCAATTTCGGTCATGAGTTCGCGCGCCAGCGTGAGCTTGGGCGCGCGGGGGAGCTCGCGCACGCCGTGGGCGTCCACCAGCAGCAACGCGTTGTCGTCTTGTCCGAAAGTCAGCGGGCCGATGTTGCCGACCAGCAGCGGAATGCCCTTGCGCTGGCGCTTGGCCTTGGCATGTTCGATGAGGTTTTCGCTTTCGGCGGCAAAGCCCACACAGAAAAGTTGCTTCGCCTGGGCCCGCTCGCTGCGTGCCACGGTCAGCAGGATGTCGGCGTTCTCGACGAAGTCGAGTACCGGCGTCTTGCCGCTGCCGTCTTTCTTGATCTTCTGGTCGCTGTGCGTTGCAGGCCGCCAGTCGGCCACTGCCGCCGTTGCTACGAAAATGCTAGCAAACTCCGCAGCACGGACGGTCGCATCGAGCATGTCCTGTGCCGAAATCACGTCGACGCGCGTCACGCCGCGTGGGGTCGGCAGGTGCACCGGCCCGGCCACCAGCGTGACCTCGGCGCCCGCCTCGCGGGCCGCGCGGGCAATGGCAAAGCCCATCTTGCCGGACGAATGGTTGGTGATGCCGCGAATCGGGTCCAGCGCCTCGAAGGTCGGGCCCGCGGTCACCAGCATCTTCTGCCCCGCCAGCAGCTTGGGGCTGAAGAAGGCGGTGATGTCCTCGAGCAGTTGCGCCGGCTCGAGCATGCGCCCGTCCCCGGTTTCGCCGCAGGCCTGCCAGCCGCTGCCCACGCCCAGCACGTTGGCGCCATCGGCCGCCACCTGCATCAGGTTGCGCTGGGTGGCGGGATGGGCCCACATCTCGCGGTTCATGGCGGGTGCGATCAGGAGCGGAATGCGCTGCGTGGGGCGCGCCAGGCACATCAGGCTGAGCAGGTCGTCCGAGCGGCCCTGCACCAGCCGCGCGATGAAGTCTGCACTGCAGGGCGCCAGCACGATCGCATCGGCCTCGCGGCTCAGGTTGATGTGCGGCATGTTGTTGGGTTCGCGGGTGTCCCACTGCGAGGTGTAGACGGTGCGCCCGGAGAGCGCCTGCATGGTCACCGGGGTGATGAACTGTTCGGCCGCCTCGGTCATCACGACCTGGACCGTGGCCCCGGCCTTCACGAACAGGCGGCACAGTTCGGCCGATTTGTAGCAGGCGATGCCGCCCGTGAGGCCCAGGACGATGTGTTTGCCGGCGAGATCTTGCATGGGCCGTATTGTTGCGCATAGGCCATGAAGCTTCGCGCAACAAGCCCTCGGCCCGAAGTGTCGCGAAGGGCACATCTATAATCGCAATTTCCCACTGCCCGGATTCATCACGTCCGGAACTGGCATGACCAAATTTGTCTTCGTCACCGGTGGTGTCGTCTCTTCCCTTGGCAAGGGAATCGCCTCCGCCTCGCTCGCCGCGATCCTCGAATCGCGCGGCCTCCAAGTCACCCTCATCAAGCTCGATCCGTACATCAATGTCGACCCCGGCACGATGTCGCCCTTCCAGCATGGCGAAGTGTTCGTCACCGATGACGGCGCCGAGACCGACCTCGACCTCGGCCACTACGAGCGCTTCATCAACACGCGCATGCGCAAGGCCAACAACTTCACGACCGGCCAGATCTACAAGAGCGTGCTCGAGAAGGAACGCCGCGGCGACTACCTCGGCAAGACGGTACAGGTGATTCCGCACATCACCAACGAGATCCAGGAATACATCAAGCGCGGTGCCGGTATCGGCACCTCGCACGAAGTGGACGTGGCCATCGTCGAAATCGGCGGCACGGTCGGCGACATCGAGTCGCTGCCCTTCCTCGAAGCCGTGCGCCAGATGAGCCTGCGCAACGGCCCGAACAACTCGGCCTTCGTGCACCTGAGCTACGTGCCCTGGATCGCCGCCGCCGGCGAGCTCAAGACCAAGCCCACCCAGCACACCGCCAAGGAACTGCGCGCCATCGGCATCCAGGCCGACGTGCTCCTGTGCCGCGCCGATCGCCCGATTCCCGACGACGAGCGCGCCAAGATCTCGCTGTTCTCGAACGTGCCCGAGTGGGGCGTCATCTCGATGTGGGACGTGGACACCATCTACAAGGTGCCCCGCATGCTGCACGAGCAAGGCCTGGACGGCCTGATCTGCGACAAGCTGCGCATCAACACCCCGCCGGCCAAGCTGCAGCGCTGGGACGACCTGGTGTACGAGGTCGAGCATCCGCAAAAGGAAGTGTCGATCGCCATGGTCGGCAAGTACGTCGACCTGTCGGACAGCTACAAGTCGCTCAACGAGGCGCTGCGCCACGCCGGCATGAAGAACCATGCGCGCGTGAAGATCGACTACATCGACTCCGAGACCATCTCGACGCAGGACGTCTCGCGCCTGGCCAAGTACGACGCCATCCTGGTGCCCGGCGGCTTCGGCCAGCGCGGTGTCGAGGGCAAGATCTCGGCTGCGCGCTTCGCCCGCGAAGGCAAGGTGCCCTACCTCGGCATCTGCCTGGGCATGCAGGTGGCCACCATCGAATACGCCCGCCACGTGGCCGGCCTCAAGAACGCCAACAGCACCGAGTTCGACCCCGAGACGCCCACCCCCGTGATCGCGCTGATCACCGAGTGGAAGGACGCCGACGGCACCGTGAAGACGCGCGACGAGAAGTCCGACCTCGGCGGCACCATGCGCCTGGGCGCGCAAAGCTCCGACGTCACGCCCGGCACGCTGGCGCACAGCATCTACGGCGACGTGGTCACCGAGCGCCATCGCCACCGCTACGAAGCCAACGTCAACTACCTCGACGAGCTGCGCAAAGCCGGCCTCGTGATCTCCGCGCTCACGCAGCGCGAGCACCTGACCGAAATCGTCGAGCTGCCGCAGGACGTGCACCCCTGGTTCATGGGCGTGCAGTTCCACCCCGAGTTCAAGTCGACCCCGTGGGGCGGCCACCCGCTGTTCAACGCCTTCATCAAGGCGGCGCTGGAGCACAAGGACAAGAGCGCGGGCAGCACCGGCAAGTCGCTGAAGGCCGTGGCATGAGCAGCGGCTACGTCATTGCCCATGTCGAGGTGACCAACCCGGCGCAGTACGAGGACTACAAGAAGTGGTCGAGCGTTGCCATGCAGGCGCACGGCGCCGAAGTGTGCGTGCGCGGCGGCCAGGTGCAGCCGCTGGAAGGCGACTGGCAGCCCACGCGCGTGGTCGTGCTCAAGTTCGCCAGCTTCGAGCAGGCCAAGGCCTTCTACGAAACGCCCGAGTACCTCAAGGCGCGCGAAGCGCGTGCCGGCGCCGCAATCATGAACATGATCGCCGTCGAGGGCCTCTGAGCCCCGTTCATTTATTCGCCCAAAGAGAACCAAAAGAGAAAGACAAAAGATGAGTGCAATCGTTGACATCGTCGGCCGCGAAATTCTCGACAGCCGAGGCAACCCCACCGTCGAGTGCGACGTGCTGCTCGAGTCGGGCACCATGGGCCGCGCGGCCGTGCCCTCGGGCGCATCGACCGGTTCGCGCGAAGCCATCGAGCTGCGCGACGGCGACAAGAGCCGCTACCTCGGCAAGGGCGTGCTGAAGGCGGTGGAGAACATCAACACCGAGATCTCGGAGTCGGTGCTCGGCCTGGACGCGAGCGAACAGGCCTTCCTCGATCGCACGATGATCGACCTGGACGGCACCGACAACAAGGCCCGCCTGGGCGCCAACGCCACCCTGGCCGTCTCGATGGCCGTGGCCCGCGCCGCGGCCGAAGAGTCGGGCCTGCCGCTGTACCGCTACTTCGGCGGCATGGGCGGCATGCAGCTGCCGGTGCCGATGATGAACGTCATCAACGGCGGCGCGCACGCCAACAACAGCCTCGACCTGCAGGAGTTCATGATCATTCCCGTGGGCGCCAAGAGCTTCCGCGAGGCCGTGCGCTACGGCGCCGAAGTGTTCCACGCGCTCAAGAAGATCCTGGGCGACCGCGGCATCAGCACGGCGGTGGGCGACGAAGGCGGCTTCGCCCCCAGCGTCGAAAGCCATGAAGCGGCGATCCAGCTGATCCTCGAAGCGATCGACAAGGCCGGCTACACCGCTGGCGAGCAGATCGCCCTGGGCCTGGACTGCGCGGCCAGCGAGTTCTACAAGGACGGCAAGTACGTGCTGTCGGGCGAAAACCTCTCGCTGTCGGCCGAGAGCTGGACCGACATGCTGGCGACCTGGGTCGACAAGTACCCGATCATCAGCATCGAAGACGGCATGCACGAAGGCGACTGGGACGGCTGGAAGCACCTGACCGAACGCCTGGGCAAGCGCGTGCAGCTGGTGGGCGACGACCTGTTCGTCACCAACACCAAGATCCTGCAAGAGGGCATCGACAAGGGCATCGCCAACTCGATCCTGATCAAGATCAACCAGATCGGCACGCTGACCGAAACCTTCGCCGCCATCGAGATGGCCAAGCGCGCGGGCTACACGGCCGTCATTTCGCACCGCTCGGGCGAAACCGAGGACAGCACCATCGCCGACATCGCGGTGGGCACCAACGCCGGCCAGATCAAGACCGGCTCGCTGTCGCGTTCGGACCGCATCGCCAAGTACAACCAGCTGCTGCGCATCGAAGAAGACCTGGGCGACATCGCCGTGTACCCCGGCCGCGGCGCGTTCTACAACCTGAAGTAACGCCAGGACGCCACGCGGCATGCGCGCCCGCCTCGTTCCACCGATCATCCTGCTGCTCCTGCTGTCCATCCTGCAGTGGCAGTTGTGGAACGGGCGCGGCAGCGTGCGCGACGTGGGCCAGCTGCGCACCAAGCTGTCCGACCAGAAGGAAGCCAACGCCAAGGCCGCGCTGACCAACGAGCGCCTGAACTCCGAGGTCAACGACCTCAAGGACGGCCTCGAGATGGTCGAAGAACGCGCGCGCGCGGAACTCGGCATGGTCAAGCCGAACGAAGTGTTCGTACAGATCGCGCACTGACCCTTCAATCTTTCGCCCGCTGATGACCGAGCTTCTCTCGGCCCCCGTTTTTTTGTTGTGGGGCTCCCCCGTCAGCTGGCTCGAATTCGTCGCCGCCCTGCTGGCACTCGCCATGGTCGGCTGTAACATGCGCGAGATCCACTGGGGCTGGCCGCTGGCCATCGTCAGTTCGCTGCTCTACGTGGCCGTGTTCGCCAAGGCACGCATCTACGGCGACGCATCGCTGCAGGTCTTCTTCGCTTTCGTCGCCTTGTGGGGCTGGGCGCAATGGCTGCGCGGCCACCGCGCCGACGGCAGCGCGCTGCATGTCAGCCGGCTCTCGCCACGCGGCATCGCCCTCACCCTGGCCGCCTGCGCCTTCGCATGGCCGGCGGTCGCCCTCTTCCTGATCTTTTTCACCGACACCGACGTGCCCTGGTGGGACGGCTTCGCCACCGGGCTGAGCCTGGTCGGGCAGTTCCTGCTCGGGCGCAAGTTCATCGAGAACTGGCTGATCTGGCTGGCAGTGAACGTGGTGAGCGTGGGGCTCTTCATCCACAAAGGCCTGTGGCTCACCGTGGGCCTGTACGCGGTGTTCGCGGTGCTCAGCGTGGCCGGCTACCTGGCGTGGCGGCAACGCATGCCGGGCGCGGCGACCCAGGCGGTGCGCCCATGACGCCAAGCCTGCCGACCGGCTGCGTCATCGCGCTCGTGGGTGCCGAGAGCACCGGCAAGACCGAACTGGCGCGCGCCCTTGCGCAGCGCCTGCAGGAGCGCGGCACACCGACCACGCTCGTGAGCGAGTACCTGCGCGAGTGGTGCGAGCGCGAAGGCCGCACGCCGCGCCCCGACGAGCAGCAGGCCATCGCCGATGAACAGACCCGCCGCATCGACGCCGCGGCCGCCTTGGGCGTGGTGGTGGCCGACACCACAGCGCTCATGACGGCGGTCTACAGCGAGCAATTGTTCGCCGACACCACGCTGTACGACGGCGCGCTGGCGGCACAGCGGCGTTATGCCATCACCCTGCTCACCGCGCTCGACCTGCCCTGGGTGGCCGACGACATGCGCGACGGCCCGCACGCGCGCCAGCCGACCGACACGCTGGTGCGCGCCGCGCTCACCGGCGCCAGGCTGTCGTTTGCCGTGGTGCACGGCACGGGCGGCGAGCGGCTGGCCAGCGCATGGAACGCCATCAATTCGATCGCCGGCAACGAGGGCCGCGCGCGAGGCCGGCTCGACGCGAAGCCCGCCTCGTGGTCATGGCCTTGCGAGAAGTGTTCCGACCCGCAATGCGAACATAAGCTCTTCAGCGACCTGATTGCGCGCCGCGACTAGCACCCCGGCTGTCGCGCCGCATCGCGCCCGTGCCCCTTTCACCGGAGACCCGATGCACCTTTCGACCGCCGCTTTCGCCGCCCTGCTGCTGGCATCCGCCCCCGCCCTCGCCCTCGCTGCCCCCGTCGCCGCCACCGTCGAGAACGGCACCACCACCACCGCCTGCGCCGAGGAAGACAACGTCTCCCTCACCCTGCGCGGCGAGGGCATCCGCCGCATGCGCATCGAGGCGCTGCAGCCCGACTACCTCGACAAGATCGGCAACGACGTCACGGCACCCGACTTCTCGGGCTGCAACTTCGACGGCGGCGCGCACCCTACCGACCCGGCCCATCGCTTCAGGAAGCGCACCGTGGTGCTGATGGACAACGCCCAGTGGCGCATCGTCGGCATGACGCTTCCGACCTTCTGGCGCGCACAGCGCGTGCCCGTGCAGGTGGGCAAGCGCAAGGACAGCGGCTTTCACCTGCTGCAGGTGTTCAAGAAGGAGAACGGCAAGGCGCTCGAGGCCATCGTGCTCTATCCGTCCGACGGTTACTGGCGCCTGAAGCCGCTGCCCGACGCGCGCTTCGGCGACGGCGTGTACGGCTCGTCGTTCCTGCTGGGGCCGGTCGAGGCGGCGGCGCGGCCGGTGGTGAACATCGCATCGATCCGCATCGTGCCCCGGCCGCTGGCCATTCATGTGCGCTTCACGGACGGCGGGAGCGCCGTGGCCCGTGTCGACGAAATCAGCCGCACGCGCACCGTGCTCGACGTGACGCTCTCCAAGCCCACCGCCAGCGCCCAGCCCTTCGCGGTGCTGCGCTCGATGTACGTGACGCCTGACAACGCCGACGTGAGCGAGGTGCGCTGGCAGGCATCGCCGCAAGCCGAGCCGCAGGTGCTGCCATTGCCAGAGGTGAAGACCTTGCAGGCCACGCAGGTGCGCTTCGGGCGCAGCCTGCCGTCCAAGCACAACACCAGCGCGCCGGACATTGCGTTCGGCGGGTTCGACGACGCGCCGCGCTGAGGTTGAAGGCGCCCGCCTTCTACTGAACGATCGGGCTGCCCGGAATCTGGTCGGTCGGCGGCCTGAAGATCTGCGCCGCATCGACCGCGTCGAAGCGGTACTGCTTGCCGCAGAAGTCGCAGCCCACCTCGATGTCGCCGCGCTCGGCGAGGATGCTGTCGGCCTCCTCCACGCCCAGGCCGCGAATCATCTGCGCCACGCGCTCGCGCCCGCAGGTGCACGCGAAGTGGGGGCCCAGCAGGCCGGCCTGCGGCTCGAAGCGCAGCAGCTTTTCTTCCCAGAACAGGCGGCGAAGAATGGTCTCGATGTCCAGCGTCAGCAGCTCGTCGCGCGTCAGGCTGGACGCGAGGATCGAGATGCGGTTGTAGTCCTCGTTCAGGCCGATCTGGTCTTCGTTGGCCTGGTCGTGGTCTCTTTGGGACGTGCCCGACGTGCCTTCCAGGTTGCCCTCGCCCTTCACCGGCAGGCGCTGGATCAGCAGGCCCGCGGCCACCTTGTCGTCGGCCGCGAGCACCAGCGTGGTGTCGAGCTGCTCGCTTTGCAGCATGTAGTGCTGCAGCACGTCGCTGAGCTTGCCCAGCTTCTCGCCCTCGTCGCCGAAGAGCGGCACCACGCCCTGGTAGGGCGTGACACCGGGGAGCTTGTCCTTGGGGTCGAGCGTGATCGCGCAGCGGCCCTTGTTGTTCACGTTGACCATGTCGGGCAGCCGCGCATCGGCCGGCAGGTCTCCGATGACCTTGGCGGTGGCGCGCAGGCTCAGGTCGGGCTTGGCCTCGGCCACGGCCACCTTCACCGGGCCGTCGCCGAAGATCTGCAGGATCAGCGCGCCGTTGAACTTGATGTTCGACTGCATCAGCGTGGCAGCGGCCGCCATCTCGCCCAGCAGCTCGGCCACGGGCGGCGGGTAGGGACCGGTGGAGGTGTTGGAGGCGCGCCGCGCAAGGATCTCCTGCCACGCATCCGTCAGGCGCACGATCATGCCGCGCACCGGCAGGCCATCGAACAGGAATTTGTGCAGCTCGCTCAAAACGTTTTCTTTCTGTGTGTGCCTGCAACCGAACCGGTCAGGCGATCTTTTTAAGGCCCTTCGCGAAGCGATGGGCGTTTTCCACGTAGTGCTCCGCGCTCTGGCGCAGGCGGGCAGCCGCCGCGTCGTCCAGGGTGCGCACCACCTTGGCCGGCGAGCCGATGATGAGGGAGTTGTCGGGAAACTCCTTGCCCTCGGTCACGACGCTGCCGGCGCCAACGATCGAGTTGCGGCCGATCTTCGCGTTATTCAAGATCACGGCCTGGATGCCGATCAGCGAGTTGTCGCCCACCGTGCAGCCGTGCAGCATCACCTGGTGGCCCACGGTGACGTTGTCGCCGATGGTCAGCGGGCAGCCGACGTCGGCATGCAGCACCGACAGGTCCTGGACGTTGCTGTTGCGCCCGATGGTCAGCGTCTCGGTGTCCCCGCGCAGCACGGCGCCGAACCACACGCTCGCGTTGTCCGCCAGCCTGACGTTGCCCATGACCTGCGCACTGTCGGCCACCCATGCACCTTCGCCCAGTTGGGGAGCCACGCCGTCGAGTTCGTAGAGCGCCATTGTTCTTGTCTCCGGGAATGTCAAAGAAGGTCAAAACTAGAATTGTAGGGATGCACCCCCGATTGAGCGCGCTCGCCGCGCTGCGCCTGACAGATCCCGATGAAAAGGTGGCCGCCACCCGCGCCGCCGCTGCGTTGTCCGCTACAGATTCAATAGCAAGCGATGCCATCCGCGTGCCGGGCGACGACATCGGCGTGCCGGGCCGCCCCGAAAAGCCCCTGCGCGTGGCCGCCACCGCCGTGCAGAAACGTTCGCCCTTCACCCCCGAGGGCCGCGCGGCGCTGATCCATTCGATCTGCCACATCGAGTTCAACGCGATCAACCTGGCGCTCGACGCCGTGTGGCGCTACGACGGCATGCCCGAGGCCTACTACCGCGACTGGCTGCGCGTGGCCGACGAAGAGGCGCTGCACTTCACGCTGCTGCACACCCACCTGCAGGACATGGGCCACCGCTACGGCGACTTCCCCGGCCACGACGGCCTGTGGAACATGTGCGAGAAAACCAAGGACGACGTGCTCGCGCGCATGGCGCTGGTGCCGCGCACGCTGGAAGCACGCGGCCTGGACGCCACGCCGCTCATCCAGGCCAAGCTCAAGCGCGTGAACACGCCGGACGCGCTGCGCGCGGTCGAGATCCTGGACATCATCCTGCGCGACGAAGTGGGCCACGTGGCCATCGGCAATCACTGGTACCGATGGCTGTGCGACGGCGCGGGCATCGACGCCGAAGCGACCTACCCCGCGCTCGTGGCGCGCTATGACGCGCCGCGGCACAAGCCGCCGTTCAACCTCGAGGCGCGCGGGCGGGCGGGGTTCAGCGCCGAGGAACTGCGCCAGCTCTCGGCGGCCCAGGACAAGGCCTGAAGCCGTCGGCCTGCGTCGTTCTAGGCAGGCCGCGCGTGCACCACCAGCTTCGGCGTGAAGTACTGGAGCACCTCGCCGCGCTGGTTGCGCGTCTGGCAGCGCATCGTCACCATCGCGCGCCCGGGCTTGGAGCGCGAGGGCACGATGTCGACCACCTCGCTGACCACGTGCAGCACGTCGCCGGGCCGCGTGGGCTTGGGCCATTGCAGCTCGCCACCCGAGCCGATGATGCCGTCGGCCAGCGGAATGCCGCTCTCCACCAGCAGCTTCATCGTGAGCGCCGCGGTGTGCCAGCCGCTCGCGGCCAGGCCGCCGAAGAAGGTGCTCTTCGCAGCCTCTTCGTCGGTGTGAAAGGGCTGCGGGTCGAACTGCTGCGCAAAGGCCTTGATCTGCGCCACGTCGAGCGTGTGCTCGGCGCTCTGGAAGCGGTCGCCGACCTTCAGGTCTTCGAGGTACAGCTTGTCCATGGGAGTCTCCTGGTTGTGACGAGCGTCATTCTCGGACGCTCAGACGCGCTCGAGGATCGTCGCAATGCCCTGCCCGCCGCCGATGCATTGCGTGGCCAGCGCATAGCGCCCGCCCTCGCGCGCCAGCAGCGACGCCGCCTTGCCCGTGATGCGCGCGCCGGTCGCGCCCAGCGGATGGCCGATGGCCAGGCCGCCGCCGTCGAGGTTGACCTTCGACGGGTCGAGCCCCAGGTCGCGGATGCAGGCCAGCGCCTGCGACGAGAAGGCCTCGTTGATCTCGATCACGTCGAGGTCTGCGGCACTCAGCCCGGCGCGCGCCAGCGCCTTGCGGGTGGCGGGAATCGGGCCGATGCCCATGACGGCGGGGTCGACCCCCACGGTCGCGAACGACTTGATGCGCGCGAGCGCCTTCAGCCCGTGCGTCGCCGCGAAAGCGTCGCTGGTGACCAGCACCACGGCCGCGCCGTCGGTCAGCGGCGACGAGGTGCCGGCCGTGACCACGCCGTCGGGGCGGAACACGGGCTTGAGGTTCGCCAAGGCTTCGGCCGAGGTCGTGGGGCGGATGCAGCCGTCGACATCGACGATGTCGCCCGAAGCCAGGCGCACCGGAATGATCTCCCCGGCCAGCCGGCCTTGCGCGCGCGCCTCGGCCGCCTTGCGGTGCGATTCCACCGCCAGCGCTTCCTGGTCGGCACGGCTCACATTCCAGCGCTGTGCAACGTTCTCGGCGGTCTCGCCCATCGAGATGTAGGCGTCGGTGCTGTCCTGCAGCTCGGGGTTGGGCGAGAAGTTGAAGCCGCCCTGCGGCACCATCGTCATCGACTCCACGCCCACGCACAGGAAGGCCTCGCCCATGCCTGCCTCGATCTGCGCTGCCGCGATGTGCACGGCCTGCATCGACGAGCCGCAGAAGCGGTTCACCGTCATGCCGCCCACCTCGTGCGGCAGGCCGGCGAGCAGCCCGACGATGCGCGCGAGATTGTTGCCCTGCGAGGCCTCGGGGTACGCGCAGCCGAGGATGACATCTTCGAGCAGCGCCGGGTCGAGGTCGGTGCGTTGCAGCAGGCCGCGCATCACGCCGGCGGCCAGCGTGTCGGGCCGCACGCCGGCAAGGGCGCCTTTCTTGGCGAAGTGGAAGGGAGAACGGGCGTAGGCGGAAATGACGGCTTTCATGGCGATGCTCCAACAGATAAAACCTACCATCCAATCGGTAGTCTATGCGGTTAAAAAATAGGCACGACGGAGCGTGCCTGCGTCGAGCCCGGCGCTCAGCCGGGCAGTGAACTCCTGAGTTGCACGATGGCTTCGTCGAAGTCTTCCACGCGCCCGGTCATGCGCGCCGACAGCAGCGCGCCCTGGCACACGGAGAACACATAGGCGGCGAGCGAGGCGACCGAGGTGCGCCTGGCCTTCGTGCCCTTTTCTGCTTTCTCGCGCGTTCCTTGTGCGGACGCCAGCGCCCCCAGCACGCCAGTGAGCCACGTCACCTGGGTGTTGCGCAGTTCCTGCACGGCCAGGCGAAGCTCGTCGTTGATCACGCCCCAGCCCGGGGCCAGTGCGCCTGCGGGACACATGGCGGAGCCGGCCCGCAGCGTGTTGCGGTACATGCGGAAATACGATTCGAGCGCGTCCTTCGGCTCCCGCGCGCGCGCCGCGTCCCAATCCTTGAAACCCTGCGTGGCCGCCCGGATCACCGCGATGCCCAGCGCTTCCTTGGTCGGAAAGTGGTGGTACAGGCTGGCCTTGCGAACCCCCACCGCATCGGCCACGTCCTGGAAGCTGAAGCCCAGGTAGGAGCGGGTCTCGATGAAGCCGCGCGCCACCGCGAGGATCTGCTCGCGGGTGCTGCCGGTGGCAAGGGCGGTGGCGTCTGTCATCTACCTACTATAAGGTAGGGTGAATCCAACCGCAAGCCGCGCGGTCACTTCGGCGTCAGCAGCCTCAGTCGGCCTTGATGCCGGCCGACTTGATGATGCGGCCGTTGCTCTCGAACTCGCTGGCGATCTCCTTGGCGAACGCTTGCGGCGTACCGCCGGTCGGCACGTTGTCGGTGGCCGTGAGCTTGGCGCGCAGCTCGGGGCTGGCCAGCGCCTTGTTGATCTCGGCGTTGTACTTCGCCACCAGCGCAGGGGGCGTGGCGGCCGGCGCGAACACGCCGAACACCGAGTTGATGTTGGCCGCCTTGTAGCCCAGTTCGGCCAGCGTGGGCACCGCGGGCAGGCTCTCCAGGCGCGCCGGCGCGCCCACGGCCAGCGGGCGCAGCTTGCCCGACTGGATGTGCGACGACAGCGTCGGGCTCGCGTTGGTCGACAAAATCTCGAACTGCCCGCCGATGGCGTCGTTGAGCTGCTGGCCGCCGCCCTTGTAGGGCACGTGCGTGATGTCCACGCCCGCCGCCGCATGCAGCTGCTCCAGCACGATGTGTCCGAGCGAGGCCGGCCCCGACGTGGCCCAGCGCACCGCGCCCGGGTGCGCCTTGGCGTCGTCGATCAGCGCCTTGAAGTCCTTGGCCTTGCTGGCCGGCGTGGCGATCAGCAGCACCGGCGAATACATCACGCTGGCCACCGGCGCCACGTCCTTCAGCGGGTCGAAGGGCAGCTTGCCCAGGTGCGGGCTCAGCACCAGCGGGCTGATGGCCGAGAAGCCCAGCGTGGCGCCGTCGGGCGCGGCCTTGGCGACGGCGTCCATGCCGATGGCGCCGCTGGCGCCGGCGCGGTTGTCCACGATCACCGTGGTGCCCATCTGCGCGGCCAGCCGGTCGCCCAGTGCGCGCGCGACCACGTCGCTGACGCCGCCGGCCGGGTACGCGACGATGAGCCGCACTGTCTTGGGAACGGCTTGGGCGTGGGCGCCGGAGGCAGCGACGAGCGCGGCGGCAGCCAGGAGTCGGGTCGCCGTGCGGCGCGAATGCTTCGAAGAGGCCAGGAAATTCATGTCTGTCGGTTACGTGGGTTGCATCAGTCCAGCTGCAGCTTGCGCTCCTTGATCAGCCTGGACCACTTCTCATTGTCCGCCTTGACGAAAGCCGCGAACTCGACCGGGCCGAGCGAATGCACCTCGGCGCCCGCCGCGGCGAACTTCGCCTTGATCTCCGGCTGCGCCAGCGCCTTGGCCAACTCGCTGGAGAGCTTGTCGACCACGTCCCTGGGCATGTTGGCCGGCCCCACCAACCCCTGGAAGCCGACCGCCTCCATGCCCGCCAGCCCCAGCTCCTTCACGGTCGGCACGTCGGGCAGCTGCGGGTCGCGTACCGGGCCGGTCACAGCCAGCGCCTTGAGCTTGCCGCCTTTCACCTGCGGCAGCAGCACGCTGCCCGCGTCGATGAGGATCTGCGTCTGCCCGCCCAGCAGGTCCTGCACCGCGGGCGCGCTGCCCTTGTACGGCACATGCGTCATGTCCAGGCCGGTGACCTGGTTCATCAGCTCGCCGTTCAGGTGGGTCGAGGTGCCGTTGCCGCCGGAGGCGAAGTTGACCTTGCCCGGCTGCCCCTTGGCCCAGGCCACGAACTCCTTCAGGTTCTTCGCCGGATGGTCGGGCCGCGTCACCGCGATGTAGCTGCCCTGGCTGATCTGGCCGATGTACGTGAACTGCCTGATCGGGTCGTACGGCGGCTTGCTCTGCAGGTAGGGCGCAATGGCGAACGGGCCCGTGTTGGCCAGCAGCAGCGTGTAGCCGTCGGCCGGCTGGCGCGTGAGCTCGGTCGCGGCGATCATGCCGCTGGCGCCCGGCTTGTAGTCGACCACCAGCTGCTGCTTGAGCGCCTCCTGCAGCGGCACCTGCACCGTGCGCGCGGCGAAGTCGATGCCCCCGCCCGGCGGGTAGCCGACGATGAGGCGGATGGGCTTGGCGCTCGGGAAGCCTTGTGCGACGGCAAGGCCGCTGGCGACGGCCAGCGAAAGGCCGGCACAGAGTCGGTTGAAGTTCATGTTCTGTCTCCTCTTGTTGATCATTGGTCTTGCAGCAGGCGCTGCAGCGTCAGCGCGTTGCCGACCGCCTCGCCGCCTGCCGTGTTGTCGAGCACGCACCAGCACTGAGCGCCCTCTTCCTTCGCGAGCCGCAGCCGCTGCGCCAGCCGCGCAAGCAGGCGGTCGTCGTAGGCCGACCAGTAGCGGCGCGGCGAGCCGTGCAGCCGCAGGTAGACAAGGCTCGGCCAGCCACCGGGTGCCGCAGCCTCGTCGAACAACACCGGGTCTGCCAGCACGCGGGCCACCTGAAAGCCCGCGAGCAGGCCGTCGACCTGCGGCGCGAACCAGCTGCGATGGCGCGGCTCCAGCACCACCGCGCCCGAATGCCTTTGCCGCAGCGCGGTGAAAAACCTGCGCACCACGTCGGCATCGAACGCCAGGCTGGGCGGGAGTTGCACGACCAGCGCACCCAGCCTGTCGCCGAGCCCCTCGACCTGCGCGGCAAATTCTTCGAACGCAGGCATCGCATCGACCAGCCTGCATTCGTGTGTCACCGACTGCGGCAGCTTGACCGCGAAGCGAAACCCCGCAGGCGTGCTCGCGGCCCAGCGTTCATACGTCTCGCGCCGGTGCGGCCGGTAGAAAGACGTGTCGATCTCGACCGCGTCGAAGCGCTGCGCGTAGCGTTCGAGGTGCGAGCCCTCGGCCGGAAACTCCGGCCACAGTGCGCGCGGCAGGCTCCAGCCGGCGCAGCCGATGCGCCACGGTTCAGGAGAATCAGCCGCGCGGATGGTGCTGGGCATGCAGCTGCTTCAGGCGCTCGCGCGCCACGTGCGTATAGATGGTGGTGGTCGAGATGTCGGCATGCCCCAGCAGCAGCTGCACCGCGCGCAGGTCGACGCCATGGTTCAGCAGGTGCGTGGCGAAGGCGTGGCGCAGCGTGTGCGGCGACAGCGGCACGTGGATGCCGGCAGCGGCCGCGTGCTTCTTCACGATCATCCAGAACATCACGCGCGTCATGCCGGCGCCGCGCGCGGTCACGAACAGGTCGGGCGTCTGCTGGCCGTCGAGGATGGCGGGGCGCGACTCGTCGATGTAGCGCTCGATCCAGCGCCGCGCCTCGCCGCCGAAGGGCACCAGCCGCTCCTTGTTGCCCTTGCCCAGCACGCGCAGCACGCCGTCGTTCAGGCTCATGTTGATGGCCTTGAGCCCCACCAGCTCGCTCACGCGCAGGCCGCTGGCATACATCACCTCCAGCATCGCGCGGTCGCGCAGGCCCAGCGGCGTCTCGACGTCGGGCGCGCCGAGCAGGTCGTCGACCTGCTTCTCCGACAGCGTCTTGATGGCGCGCGGCATCTGCCGCGCGGGCATGAGCCGGATGGTCGGGTCGGCCACCACGCGCCGCTCGCGCAGCGCCCAGCGGTAGTAGCGCTTGAACACCGTGAGCCGGCGGTTGGCCGAAGTGGCCTTGCCCTGGGTGGACAGGCGCGCGCCCATGTAGGCCTGCACGTCGGTCTCGCGCGCGGCAGTGAGCGCGGCGCCGTCGCGCTGCAGGCGAAGCCACTGCGCGAACAGCGCCAGGTCGCGCCGGTAGGCGGCCAGCGTGTTCTTCGACAACCCGTCCTCGAGCCAGAGGGCGTCGATGAAATCGTCGATGTCGGGTGTTTGCGTGGCGGCCTCGGTCATGCGATGCAAGATAACAAAAGAAAAAGCCGCCCGGCATGCGGGCGGCTTTGCGGTGCGCGAAAAACCTCAGTCGAGCTTGAGGTTCTGCTTTTTCACCACGTCCTTGTAGACCTCGTACTCGGCCTTGATCTGCGCGGAGAACTGCTCGGGCGAGTTGGCCACGATCAGCGAGCCGGTGTCCTCGATGCGCTTGCGCACCGCCGGCTCTTCCACGGCCTTCTTCACGCCCGCGCTGATCTTTTCGACCACTTCCTTCGGCAGGCCCTTGGGGCCGAGGATGCCGTAGTACGCCATGCGGTTCACCGGCTCCAGGCCCACTTCCTTGAAGGTCGGCACGTTGGGCAGCGCGGCCAGGCGCTGCGGTGCGGACACCACGATCGGGATCAGCCGGCCGCTGGTGATGAAGGGCATGGCCGAGGGGATGTTGTCGAACATGATCGGCACCTGGCCGGCCACCACGTCGTTCAGCGCCGGGCCCGCGCCGCGGTACGGGATGTGCGTGACGAAGGTGTTGGTCAGGCTCTTGTAGAGCTCCATCAGCAGGTGGCCGATGCCGCCCGTGCCCGACGACGCGTACGAGTACTTGCCGGGGTTCTTCTTCAGCTCGGCCACGAACTCGGCGTAGTTCTTGGCCGGGAAGTTCGGGTTCACCGCAATGATGTTGGGCGTGGCCGCGATGTTGATGATCGGCGTGAAGTCGTTGATCGGGTCGTACGGCGTCTTCGGATTGATGGCGGGGTTGGCCGCCGTGCTCGACACGGTGGCGATGCCCAGCTTGTAGCCATCGGGCGTGGCGCGCGCGGTTTCGGCCGCGCCCACGATGCCGCCGCCGCCGGCGCGGTTGATCACCACCACCGGCTGGCCGAGCACCTTGCCCAGCGGGTCGGAGATCACGCGCGCCACGATGTCCGTCGTGCCACCGGGTGCGAACGGCACGCTCAGCTCGACGGGCTTGTTCGGGTAGCCCTGTGCAAAGCTCTGGCCCGCAAAAGCAACCAGTGCGGCGCCCCCCACCAGCGCGCTCCATTGACGACGTTGCATCGATAACTCCTTGGATTGTTTGATGTCGAAAAAACGAAGCCCGGATGCTAGCGTCCGAAAGCCGCTTTCCGTGCTGTGGAATACCCACGGTCTGTCCGGTTTATCCTCGAAGCGGTGAACTACGCGCAGCTGCTCTTCCCCGACTTCTCCCTCATCGCCATCGGCTGGCTCCTGTGCCGCTACACCGCGCTCGACCGCCGCGTGTGGGACCAGGTCGAGAGCCTGGTTTACTACTTTCTTTTTCCGGTGCTGCTGTTCCATTCGATCGTGCGCAGCCCGCTGGACTTCGGTGCCACGTCGAACCTGCTGACCGCCGGACTATGCATCGGCGCATGCGGCATCGCCATGGCCTACGCCCTGCCCTTCGTTCCGGGTATTCGCGCGCACATCGACCGGCGCGACCACGCGGCCAGCACGCAGGTCGCGTTCCGCTTCAACTCTTTCATCTGCCTGGCGCTGGCCGAGCGGCTGGCCGGGGGCGAAGGGCTGCTGCTGATCGCGGTGCTGATCGGCGTGTGCGTGCCCATCTTCAACATTGCAGCGGTGTGGCCGATGACGCGCCATGCGAATACCGGTTTCCTGCGGCAGCTGGTGCGCAACCCGCTGATCGTGGCGACCGTGGCCGGGCTGCTGGCCAACGTCCTGGGCCTGACCGTGCCGAGCTGGGCCACCCCGACACTCACGCGCATCGGCGCGGCGTCGCTGGCGCTGGGGCTGCTCGCGGCCGGCGCGGGCATGAAGTTCTCCACGCTGGGCACGGGCAAGGTGCTGGCGGTGTCGGTGCTGTCGATCCGCCATCTTTTCCTGCCTCTGGTCGCCTGGGGGCTGGTGCATGCGCTGCGGCTCGATGCGACGCAGGCGGTCGTGCTGATGGCCTTCTCCGCGGTGCCGACGGCATCGAGCGCCTATGTGCTGGCCGCGCGCATGGGCTACAACGGGCCCTATGTGGCGGGGCTGGTGACGCTGTCGACCCTGCTGGGCGTTCTGAGCCTGCCGTTCGCGCTGGCGTTGCCGCGATAGGCAGCTACCCCAGGTCGCTCAGCGCCCACCCACCTGCCTGCGCATCGAGCCTGTGCGTAAGACCCAGCGCCGACAGGAACCGCGAATCGTGCGACACCACCACGATCGCTCCAGGGAACCCGCGCAACGCCTGTTCGAGTGCCGACACCGAAGCGATGTCGAGGTGATTCGTCGGCTCGTCGAGCAACAGCATCTGCGCCGGTGCGCCGCTCCATAGCGCGCACGCCAACGCGGCCTTCAGGCGCTCGCCCCCACTGAGCTGTGCCACGGGCCGGCACACCGCAGCCGCGCCGAGCCCCAGCAGCGCCAGCCGGGTGCGCAGTTCGGCTTGGGGCAAAAGCGAATGCAGGGCCTGCAGCTGCTGCAAGACGGAGCGGCCCGAAGACAGCGCGTCGTCCGCGTCATGGCCCTGGTCGAGCCATGCGGACCGCAGCGGTGCCTCACACCTGCCGGCGCGTGGCTCGTCGCGGCCCGCGAGCATCCGCAGGAGGCTGGTCTTGCCGCAGCCATTGGCGCCTGTGACGCCGATGCGCACAGGGCCGTGCAGGCACAGGCTCGACGGCTGCGCATCGGCCGGCCACGCAGGCACTGCGTCTTCGAGCCACAGCACGCGGCGTCCCGCGGGAACAGACGAGGCCGGCAGCGCGAGCGCCACGGCGGGCGCGCCCGTCACATGGGCTGCGGCCTCGCGCACCGCGCTGTCGAGCGCGTCGCGGCTCTCGCGCTTGCGCTCGCTCTCTCGGCCTGCATGCGCCTGTGCGTTGTCCTTCAGGCGTCCCAGGTGCAGCCCGCCCAGGTTCGCTTCTCGCGCCCAGTTCGTGCCGCGTGCGGCACGGCGCTGCTGCGCATCGTGCTGCTTGTGCAGTTCGCGCAAGGCGCTCGCGCGCTCGGTGCGCGCATGGTCCAGCCGGGCTTGCGCGGCGGCTGCTTCGCGGTCGCGCCACGCGCTGTACGCGGTCCAGCCGCCGGTGCAACCGCGCAGGCGGCCGTGGGGCGTGATCTCGACGATGCGGTCCATGCCCTCGAGCAGTTCCCGGTCGTGGCTTGCGATGACGGCCACGCCCCTCCACGCGGCGAGCTGCTCGCTCAACCAGCGGCGCGCATCGGCGTCGAGGTGGTTGGTGGGCTCGTCGAGCAGCAAGCCGTCGGCGCCCGACAGGAAGGCGCCGACCAGCGCCACGCGCGTGCGTTCGCCGCCGCTCAGACCGTCGGCCGGCCGCAGCGGTGCGAGCGCGAGTCCGGCGACTTGCAGCGCTGCGGTGAAGCGGGCCGGCAGATCCCATTGCCCCTCGGCGATATCGAAGTCCGACGGCGCACCGACGCCCGCCTCGATGCGCGCCAGCGCCGCCAGCGGCGGCCCGAGCCCGGCCAGGTCGGCCACGCTGGCGTCCGGCGTCGGCGCGAGGTTCTGAGGCACATGCGCGATGCGCGCCGGCCGCAGCACCACGCCCGCACTCGGCATCTCGTGGCCTGCCAGCAGTTCGATGAGCCGCGTCTTGCCGGCGCCGTTGCGGCCCACGAGGCCGATGCGGCCGGACTGGAAAGTCTCGTCGATATCGTCGAACAGCAGCCGCCCGTCGGGCAGCACAAGGCGCACATGGCGCAGTGCGAAAGAGAAAGCAGAAGAAGCGCCCAGGCCTGCGGCCGGACGCGGAGCGTGTGTGCGATGAGCCATGCGCGGCCCTCCGATGAGTTCGTTGCAAGGCGATGCAAAGGCTTTGCATCGCGGCGAATCAGGGGAGGCTCAAAGGCGCATTTCGGGGGGACGCTCCGGATGGGGAAAAAGGCCCGCCAAGGCGACGGGTCCTGCGCTTGGAAGGCACGCGGCCGGGAAGGTTCCCGGCCTGCCGCTCAACGCTCAGCCGCACTGCAACAGCGCCGGCACCGCCGACGCCAGCATCGCCACGCCGGACGCGGTCAGCAGGCCCAGCACCAGCTTGCGAAACATGGCCTCGCTGATGCCGATGTACAGCCGCGCGCCCAGCAGCACCGGCACCGCGACCGCCACGGCAACGAGCGCCAGCAGCGGCACGGTGGCGCGCGAGATGCTGCCGCTGGCCAGGTGGATCGCGAACGCCACCGCCAGCATCGACAGGTTGAAGTTCTGGATGACGGCGCGCTGCGTATCGCGCTGGAAGCCGCGCAGCGTGCACCAGAGCGTGGGAATGGTCCCCGAGAACCCGCCGATGCCCGCCATCGCACCGCCGATGGCGCCGGCCACCCCGTCGGCCACGCGCCCGCCGAACGCCACCTTCGGCAGGTGTTGCGACATCAGCATGGCCGGGCACCACAGCACCAGCAGCACGCCGAGGCACAACTTGAAGACCACGAGGTCCAGGTGCGGCAGCAGCCAGACACCGAAGGGCACGCCGACCAGGCCGCCGAGCACGAAGGGCCACAGAATGCTTTTGTCGAAGGCCCGGCGCACGGTGACCGCGGCGATCACCTGCCCGGTCAGTGCCCCGAACAGCGCGAGCAAGGCGGCCAGTTGCGGCTCCAGCGTCCAGGCCCAGACCGACATGGCGACCAACCCGAACGCAAAGCCCGACAGGCCCTGCACGAACCCCGCCAGCACCGCGCCGGCGATCACATAGACATACAAGGCTTGCATGCGGCCGATGATATCGGCGGCACTTCAGCCGAAAGCGGTGTCAGGCCGAGGCCGGCACGAACGCCGTGCGGCGCACGCGGCGCACGTTGAAGGCGCTCGCAATCAGCACGCCCTGCACCAGCGCCAGGCCGACGATCACGCTGGTGTACTGGCCGCTGTCCATCAGCCGGCCGAACACCAGCGGCGCCACGGCCTGGCCGATGTCGAGCCCCGCATACACCACGCCGTAGACGCGCCCGGTGGCATTGGGCGGTGTCGACTTCTTCACCAGCAGGTCGCGCGAAGGCCCCGCGATGCCCGAGACGAAACCCATGGCGCCGAACAGCACGGGCACCACGACCGGCGGAAAGTCCGCAAAGGCCAACACCAGCGCCAGCGTGGCTGCAATGCCGAAGCCCGCGCCCACGATGCGTTCGCAACGCGAAGGGTCCGAGGCCAGGAAGCCGCCGAACACCATGCCGACCGCGCTGGCCACCATGTAGACCGTGAGGCACATCGCCACCAGCGCCACCGGCACCGCATGCAGGTGGCCCGCGGCGACCGGTGCAAAGGTCTGCACCACGCTGATCACCGCGGCATAGAAGAAGAAGAAACCGAAGCACATCCACACGGCCGGAATGCGCAGGAAGTCGAACTCGCCGCCGGCCGGTGCAGCCGCGCCCTGCCCCGTGGCCTTGTGCACGGCGGCCGCGTCGAGCGACAGCACGCTGCGGTACACCCACAGCACCAGCAGCACCACCAGGGCCACGGCGCCTGCGGAGGCCAGCGCCACGCGCCACGAGTAGGCAATGGCGATCGGCACCACGAAGGCCGGGGCCAGCGCCCAGCCCAGGCTGCCGGTGATGCCGTGCACGCTGTAGGCATGGCCCAGCCGCGTGGGTGCGACCTTGCGGTTGAACAGCGTGTAGTCCACCGGGTGGAACACGCCGTTGCCGATGCCGCCGACCACCGCGCTCAGCAGCAGCATCCAGTAGCTCTGCGCCGCCGCGTAGCCGAAGGCCGCCAGGCCCAGCGCGCCCAGGCCCACGAACAGCACCGGGCGCGGGCCCAGCTTGTCGACGATGAAACCGGACGCAGCCTGCACGATGCACGAGACCACGAAGAACACCGTGAGCACCGCGCCCAGCTCGACGTAGCTCACGTTGAACGCGTCCTTCAGCCAGGGAAACAGCGGCGCCAGGATGAGCTGGCTGAAGTGGCTGACCGCGTGGGCCATGCCGACCAGGCCGATCAGCTTGGCGTCGGTGCGCAAGGTGGTGGGCGGGACGGCGGTCGAGGAGGTCGAAGAGGACATGGATTGCTACAAAAAACCGGGGCGGGCACCGATGCTATGCGGCGGTGGCGCGGCAGAATGGCGATACAGCGACAACATTTGTCGAAACCATGCCAAGCGACGCCCCCCCCTCCCTCGCGACCGCCAGAACCGCCCAAACCTCGGACACCGCCGCACCGCCTCCCGCGCGGAGTGCGCGCGGCGCGGTGGCCGCCCCCGCGCACAGCGTCGGGCCGCTCACGCCCCACCTCTACGCCCCCGACGCAGTGCGCCCGCTGCGCGCCAAGGAGCACTTCCTCACGGCCGACACGCGGGTCGAGCTGCACGAGCACCCGTGGCCGCAGCTCACCTTCTCCACCCGCGGCGTGATCCGTCTGAGCACGCAGGACGGCAGCTACATCGTGCCGCCCTCCCGCGCGCTCTGGGTGCCGGCCAACATGCCGCACAGCATCACGCTGATCGAAGACGCGGAGCTGCGCACCGTCTACCTGCACGCCTGGATCGCGCCCACCTGGGAGAAGTGCGAGGTGCTCGAAATCAGCCCGCTGCTGCGCGCGCTGATGCTGGCGCTGGACACCACGCCCGACGGCCTGCCGCCGGCAGACCCGCATGCGCCGCAGCGCGAACGCATGATCGCGCCGCTGCTGGTCGACGAGCTGGAGCGCGCCACGCAGATCCGCATCGACGTGCCGCTGCCCACCGACAAGCGCCTGCGCCAGCTGTGCGAGGCGCTGCTGCGCAACCCGGCCGACCGCGCCACGCTGGCCGAGCGCGCGGCCGGCATCGGCGCCAGCGAGCGCACCGTGGCGCGGCTGTTCCGCGACCAGCTCGGCATGAGCTGGCAGCAGTGGCGCCAGCAGGCCGTGATGGCGCATGCGTTGCCGCTGCTGGCGCGCGGCATGGCCGTGAGCCAGGTGGCGGCCGCCAGCGGCTATGCCACCGACAGCGCCTTCTGCGCGATGTTCAAGGCAGCCACGGGCCGCTCACCGACGTCGTTCCAGCATCGCAAGCGCCCTGCCGCCGCCTGAACCGGCGGGGCTTCGGGGGCGCGCCGTGGCGGGCCGCCGCGCTCTGGCAAGATCGGCCACCGACACCATGCACTCACAGATCCCCCTGCACATGGCGCCCGACGCCGGACCACGCGCGTGGACCGCCGACATCTGGCTGCGAATGCGCCGCCACTTCCTGCTGAAGGCGGTCGGTACCACGGTCTTCACGTGGCTCTTCTTCATCGGCTACTTCCACCTGCTGCGCAACCCGGCCTTTCCGGTCACGGTGATGCCGCTCACGGCGCTGGACCACCTGATTGCATTCCAGCCCTACACGCTGGGCGCCTACCTGTCGCTCTGGCTGTACGTGGGCGTCGCGCCCGGCTTGCAGCTGACTTTCAGGGAGCTGCTGGTCTACGGGCTGTGGATCAGCGGCCTGTGCCTCACGGGGCTGGGCATCTTCTACCTGTGGCCCACACAGATCCCGCCGCTGCCCATCGATGCGTCGGGCTATCCCGGCTTCGCGATGCTGCAGGGTGTAGACGCGGCCGGCAACGCCTGTCCGTCGATGCACGTCGCGGTGGCGATCTTCACTGCCGTGCGCGTGCACGACGTGCTGCGCCGGGCCCGTACGCCTGCATTCCTGTACTGGATCAACTGGTTCTGGTTTGCCGCCATTGCCTACTCGACGCTGGCGGTCAAGCAGCACGTGGTGCTCGACGTGCTGGCCGGTGCGCTGCTGGGCATGGCGTTCGCCCTTCCCTCGCTGCGCTGGCGGCCGGGAAGGCACGCGGACAAGCAGGCGACAAAGCGACAGCAAGGGGGATGTCCCTAGGGTGCGAGCGGATATCATCGGCAATCATTGATCACACTCACCACTGGCCGAACGAGGAAGGGATCGATTCAATGGCACGCCCTCCAGGGGCGGCAATCGATTCGGCGGCACATGACGACAGGCATCGCACGATGAGTTCGCTGAAGGAATTGCAGGACCTGATCCACGAGAAGTACGGCATCGATCCGTCGAAGCTCGACCCGCATGCATCGATGCGGGAAACCGGCGGACTCGATTCGCTGGCGCTCGCAGAATTTCTCTTCGCCATCGAAGACCACTTCGGCATCACCATGCCCGACGAAGACGCGAGCATCGACACCCTGGCCGAACTCGCGCAGCTGGTCGACAAGGTCCGGGCCGCGAAGACAGCGTGAACCACGCCGTCGCGGTCACCGGTCTGGGCGTCGTGGCGCCGCATGGCGACGAGCCCGTCGCGCTGTTCCAGGCGCTGCTGCAGGGCCGCTCGGCCATCCAACCCGTCTTTCCCGAACTGCCCAAGCCGGCCGCGGCCGCCACGGCGGCCTTCGACGAATCCCGCTGGTTCACCAAGCTGCAGCTGGCAGGCGTCGACCGCGTGAGCCAGCTGGCCGTGGCCGCCGCCGACCTGGCCATGCGCGACGCGGGCCTGGCGGCAGGCGATGCCGACCCCGAACGCATCGGCGTCTTCTCCGGCTGCGGCATGGGCGGCGCGGCGGCGCTCGAAGCGGCCTACCGCGGCAACGGCCGTGTGTCGCCGCTGACCATTCCGGCCTTCATGCCCAACGCGCCGGCCGCCCACGTGGCCATGCGCCAGGGCGCGCAAGGGCCGGTGCTCACCTATTCCGTGGCCTGCGCCTCGTCGTCCGCCGCCATCGCCGAAGCGGCCAAGGCCGTGCAGCGCGGCGAGGTCGACATCGCCATTGCCGGCGGCAGCGAAGCGCTGATCGTGCCCGGCGTGGTCGTGGCCTGGCAGGCCATGCAGACGCTGGCCACCTTCCAGCCCGGCGAAGCAGCCGGCGCGGTGCGCCCGTTCGCCACCGACCGCAGCGGCTTCGCCCTGGGCGAAGGCGCGGCCTTCCTGATTCTCGAATCGGCCGAGCGCGCCCGTGCGCGCGGCGCCCGCAGCTACGCCACGCTGGCCGGCTGGGGCCTGAGCAGCGACGCCACCCACCTCACCAAGCCCGACGCCCCGGGCCAGGCACGCGCCCTGCGCGCGGCCCTGCGCCAGGCCGGCCTGCAGCCGCGCGACGTGGGCTACTGCAACGCGCACGGCACGGCCACGCGCATCGGCGACGTGGTCGAGCGAAATGCGCTGGCGGACGTGTGGGGCGACGACCTCGGCGCGCTGCGCGTGAGCTCGACCAAGGCCTTGCATGGCCACCTGCTGGGCGCGGCCGGCGCCATCGAGGCGGTCATCACCGTGCTGGCGCTGCACCAGCGGCAATTGCCGCCTAACGCCCACTGCACCGAGATCGATTCGGCGTGCCAGATGAACCTGGTGGCGCCCGGCAACACCGCGGCACCGTCGCTCGAGGCCGCCATCAGCAACTCATTCGCCTTCGGCGGCACGAACTCCGTGCTGCTGTTCCGCCGGCCGGACTAAGCCGGTTGCGCTTGCGGCTCGGCCGCCGTCGCCCGAAGCCACGCCACGAAGGCGCCGATCAACGGATCGTCGGTGCGGCTCGGCGCCACGAACACGCTGTAGCCCCGGCTCGACGGCGCCCGGTGCGGGCAGGCCAGCACCAGTTCGCCGGAGCGCAGTTCGCGTTCGACGAAATACGCGGGCACCAGCCCCACGCCCAGGTCGGCGCGCACCGCGGCAATCAGCGTGGAAAACAGGTCGAAGCGGTGCCCCGCCACCAGGCTGTACGGCGCCTGCGCGTGCGCCGTCTGGGCAAACCACTCCTCCCAGGCGCCCATGCGGGTGCGCAGTTGCAGCAGCGGCGCGGCGCGAAAGTCGCCCCGCGCCATGGCCGGGCGCCCCTTCGCCTGCGGCGAGCACACCGCCACGCATGACTCGCCCATCAAGGGCAGCGCGTTCGCACCGGGCCATACCGCGTCGTCGTACTGCACGCCCACGTCGAAGGGCATGTCTTCCATGTAGAGGTGTGTCGGAAACACCTGCAGGTGCAGGCTGCAGCCCGGGTGCTGCGCGATGAATGCCGGCAGCCGCGGCATGAGCCAGCCCTCGGCCAGCACAGGCACCGCGCCCACCAGCAGTCGCAGGCCGTCGGTGCGCTGTGCCATGGCCTCGAGCGTGTGGTTCTGCAGGCGCAGCAGGTCGCCCGACACCTGCCCGTGGTAGCGCCGCCCCGCCTCGGTGAGCTCGGTGCCGCGCGCGGTGCGCTGCACCAGCCGCACGCCGATCTGGCTCTCCAGCAGCCGCAACTGCTGGCTCACCGCGCTATGCGTGAGGCACAGTTCCTCCGCGGCCTTGCCCACGCCATGATGACGGGCGACTGCGTCGAAGATCAACAGCGCGCGGGTGCTGGGAATGTGGCGGCGCATGGTGGCCATGAAGATCGGCTCGTTAGAAAAACTGACAACGCCGAAGATTAAACCAGAGCAGGCACGTAGCACAGCCGCAAGAATTGCTGACGACACCGCGTCGTCGGCGCGCTCCTTTCCGTCGCACTCTCAAGGAATCTTGCTCACCATGTCCCGCCCTGCGTCTCTTCGCCTCGCTCCGATCGTCCTCGCCTTGGCATCCGCCGCTGCCGGCCTCGCCCATGCCCAGACAGGCTCCGTCGCGGCCACGCCCATGCAGGTGCGCCCCGACGTCGACAAGGCCTACACGCAGCTGATGGCGTCTCCCGCCATCCAGAAGCTGCTGGACGCGGTGAAGGCCGACCACGAGCGCTCGGTCGAAGACCTGAAGATGCTCACCGAGATCGAAGCCCCGCCCTTCAAGGAACAGAAGCGCGCCGAGGCCTTCCTCGCGCGCATGAAGGCGCTCGGCCTCGCCGACGCGAAGATCGACGCCGAAGGCAACGTGGTCGGCCTGCGCAAGGGCACGGGCAACGGGCCCAAGCTGCTCATTTCGGCCCACCTCGACACCGTGTTCCCCGCCGGCACCGACGTGAAGGTGAAGGAGCGCGACGGCAAGCTCTACGCGCCGGGCATCTCCGACGACACGCGCGGCCTGTCGGTGCTGCTGTCGTGGCTCAAAGTGCTGAACGACAACAAGGTGCAGACCGCGGGCGACCTGCTGTTCGTGGGCAACGTGGGCGAGGAAGAGCTGGGCAACCTTCGCGGCATCAAGGCGATTTTTCGCGACAACCTGGACATCGACGGCATGGTCGGCCTGGAGCCCGCGCCCGAAGGCACGGTGCTGATGCTGGGCACGGGCAGCCACCGCTACGAAGTGACCTTCAAGGGCCCGGGCGGCCACAGCTTCGGCGCCTTCGGCCAGGTGCCCAGCGCCATCCACGGCATGGGCCGCGCCATCGCCAAGATCGCCGACGTGCGCACGCCGACGTTTCCCAAGACCACCTTCACCGTGGGCACGGTCGGCGGCGGCACCTCGGTGAACACCATCGCGCCCGATGCCCGCATGGCGGTGGACATCCGCTCAGACGAAATGGCGCCGCTGCTGGAAGCCGAGAAGAAGATCCTGGCCGCCATCGACGAAGCGGTGGTGGAAGAAAACAAGCGCTGGAACGTGAACACGCTCAGCGTGAGCACCAAGCTCATCGGCGACCGCCCGGGCGGCCGCACGCAGTCGGACACGGTGATCGTCGAGGCCGCCACGCGCTCGAACGCGGCCTTCGGCCACAAGACGCTGCTGACGGGCGCCAGCACCGACGCCAACGTGCCGATGTCGCTGGGCATCCCGGCCATCATCATCGGCGGCGGCGGCAAGACCGGCGGCTTCCACGCGCTCTCGGAGTGGATCGACGTGACCGACGGCTGGAAGGGTGCGCAGAACTCGCTGGTGACGGTGCTGGGGCTGGTCGGCGTGCAGGGCACGAGCACGCCGCTGCTCGAAAAGCGCCCGCCGCGCACGAAGTAATCGGCGTGCCACGGGGGCCAGAGTCCCGGGCACTCTCCGTTATGCTGGTGGCCGCTTCCAAAGGAGACCCACCATGCATGCTCGCTCCACCGTCATCGCCCTGGCCCTGCTCGCGGCAGGCGCCTCGGCGCAGGCCAACAACCTGCTCGACCAGCTGAAGGAAAAGGCCGGCGAGGCTGCCAGCGCCAATTCGCAAGGCGGCTCCGCTGGCGGTTCATCGCTCGGCAACCTCGGCTTCAAGATGCCGGCCATCGGCTCCAGCACCATGGGCAATGCGGCCGGCGTGCTGCAGTACTGCGTGAAGAACAACTACCTGGGTGGCGACGCGGCCTCGGTCAAGGACAAGCTGCTGGCCAAGATCACCGGACAGAAGCCGCAGGAGACCGGCTTCGCCAGCGGCGCCAAAGGCCTGTTGAAAGGCGGCGACGGCCAGACGCTGAACTTCAAGATCCTGTCGTCGAAGGTCAAGACCAAGGCCTGCGACTACGTGCTGAAGAACGCAACCTCGCTGATCTGATTCCGCCCCTGCCTTCCGCATCGCTCCCGCGCGGCGCACCGCGCATGTGCCTGTGTGTTGTTTCTTCTTCGTGCGCCCGCAAACGTTCATGACCCCGGCTGCCCCCTCCTCCTCCCTTCGCCAGCGCCTCGCGCGCTGGGTTCCCTGTCTCGCCTGGCCGCGCCCTTCCGCCGCGCTGCTGCGCAACGAGGCCATGGCCGGCATCACCGTGGCGCTGATGGTCATTCCGCAAGGCGTGGCCTACGCCGCGCTGGCCGGCATGCCGCTGGTGACGGGCGTGTACGCGGCGCTGTTCCCGGCGCTCATCGCGGTGATGTTCAGCTCGTCGCAGCGCCTGTCGGTCGGGCCCACGGCGCTCACCAGCCTGCTGGTCGGCGCCTCGCTCGCACCGCTGGCGGTGGCGGGCAGCGCCGAATGGGTGGCGATGGCGGTGTGGCTCACGCTGATGTCCGGCACCATCCAGATCGTGCTGGGCGCGGGGCGCTTCGGCTGGCTGCTGCGGCTGGTCAACTCGCCGGTGCTCATCGGCTTCACGCAGGGTGCGGCGGTGCTCATCGCCGTCTCGCAACTGCCCGCGCTGCTGGGCTTCACGGGGCGCACCATCCCGCAGGTGCTGCAGGGCGGCCCGCTGCCCGACCTGGTGGCCATCGCGTTCGGCCTGGGCAGCGTTGCGGTGCTGTGGCTGGGCAAGCGCCTGCTGCCGCGCTTTCCGACCACCATGGCGCTGGTCGCCGGTGCGGCCGCGATCAGCTGGGCGGTCGACTACGCCCTGCGCGGTGGCGCGGTGGTGGGCAGCCTGCCTTCGGGCCTGCCTTCGCTGTACTGGCCCGGCCTGCTGCCGCTGGGCACCTTCAGCGCGCTGGTGCTGCCGGCTTTGATGATCACGCTGGTGAGCTTTCTGGAAACCGCGTCCAGCGCCAAGGTCGACAACGCGCGCGCCGGCACGCTGTGGAACGAAAACCAGGACCTGATCGGCCAGGGCCTGGCCAAGCTGGCCTCGGGCTTCACGGGCGCCTTTCCCACCAGTTCGTCGTTCTCGCGTTCGGCCATCACGCTCTATGCGGGCGCGCAGACCGGCTGGGCCACGCTCTTCAGCGTGGTGGTGGTGGCCGGTGCGCTGCTGTGGCTGATGCCGCTGCTGTACCACGTGCCGCAGGCGGTGCTGGCGGCGGTGGTGGTCACGGCCATCCTGGGGCTGGTGAAGCCAGCGAGCTTCAAGGCGCTGTGGCGCGTGTCGCGCATCGAGGCGGGCATTGCCTTCGGCACTTTCGTGCTGACCATCGCCACCGCGCCGAGCATCTACTGGGGCGTGCTGGGCGGCCTGCTGGCCAGCATGGCGCACTACATGTACCGCCACCTGCACCCGCGCATCATCGAAGTGGGCCTGCACCCCGACGGCAGCCTGCGCGACCGCCACCTGTGGAAACTGCCGCCGCTGGCGCCGCACCTGTATGCGCTGCGCATGGACGCCGAACTCGACTTCGCCTCGGCCTCCACGCTGGAACGCGCGCTCACCGTGGCACTGGCCGAGCGTCCGGAGCTCACCGACGTGTGCCTGTTCGCGCAACCCATCAACCGCATCGACATCACCGGCGCCGAGGTGTTCGGCTCGATCCGCCGGATGATGGAGTCCAAAGGCGTGCGCCTGCACCTGAGCGGCCTGAAGCTGCCCGCCATGCAGGTGCTGGAACGCGCCGGCCTGCTCGCGCCGGGGCCCATGCTCTTCAGCTACCGCACCGACGGCGAGGCGCTCGCGGCGCTGATGCCCCGCATCGACGTGCCGGCGGCACAAGCCGCGCCCTGAACCACACCGGACCGCGTGCGCCCATGAAGACCACCATCGAAGAACTGGTTGCCTTCCGCACGGTGGTGGACGCGGGCTCGATCACGGCCGCGGCCGACCAGCTCGCGCAGACTGTCTCGGGCATCAGCCGCGCGCTGAGCCGGCTCGAACAGAAGCTGGACACCACGCTGCTGCGCCGCACCACGCGCCGGCTCGAGCTCACCGAGGAAGGTGCGGCCTTCCTGCAGCGCACGCGCGCCATCCTCGATGCCATCGACGACGCCGAAGAGCAGATGGCCGCGCGCCGCCAGCAACCCGCGGGGCGGCTGCGCGTGAACGCGGCCTCGCCCTTCATGCTGCACGCCATCGTGCCGCTGGTGCCGGAGTTTCGAAGGCTCTACCCGCAGATCAGCCTGGAACTGGACACCGACGACCTGCCCATCGACCTGCTGGAGCGGCGCACCGACATTGCCATTCGCATCGGGCCGCTGCGCGACTCCACGCTGCATGCGCGCCCGCTCGGCACGCACCGTCTGCGCGTGCTCGCGAGCCCCGCCTACCTGGAGGCGCACGGCAAGCCGCGCAAGGTGGCCGAACTGGCCGGGCACGCGTTGCTGGGCTTCACCCAGCCCGAGTCGCTCAACCGCTGGCCGCTGCGCGGCGTGCACGGCGACGAGTGGAACATCACGCCCACGGTGGCCGCGTCGAGCGGCGAAACGCTGCGCCAGCTGGCGCTGGCCGGCGTGGGCATCGCGTGCCTGTCGGACTTCATGACGGGCGCAGACCGTGCGAGCGGCGCGCTGGTGCAGGTGCTGGCCAAGGACACGGCGGACGTGCGCCAGGCCGTCAACGCGGTGTACTACCGCAACACGCAGCTGTCGGCGCGCATCACGTCGTTCCTCGATTTCTTGTCGCAGCGCATGACCTGAGGGGTGAGCCCCACGGGGCCTGCCCCTTGCACTGCTGCGGCTACTGCGGCTGCTTCGGCGTGAAGCGCTCGACCGCGGCCGACGCGATCTCGTAGCCGCTCACGCCCATGTCCGCCGACGCGTAGCGCGCCGCCTTCAGCGTGCCGCTCACGTACACCGTGTCCATCGCGTGCAGCCCCTTGACGGGCGCGGGCGCGATCACATGCACGATCTGGTTGGCGGGCGGCGGCGGCGTGTGGATGCAGGCGCCGAAGTACGGCACCAGCAGAAATTCGCGAATGCCGTCCTGCGAGGCGTCCAGCGGCACCACGAAGCCCGAGAGCTTGGCGGCCTTGCCGTCGAGCGCCACGTTGACCGGCGCGTTGTCCCAGACGGCGCGCATTTCGTCGAGCAGCTGGATCGCGCGCGGGTCGTTGTCGCGCAGCGCCTCGAGGCTGATGTTGCGGTAGCGCTTGGTGGGGTCCCAGCTCTTGGGAATCAGCTCTTCCCACTTGAGCTCAGCGGCGGCGGTGGCAAGGTTGCTTGCGCCCTGCGCCGCCCCCGGGCCGCAGCCGGCCAGCAGCGCCGCGACCGGTGACAGAAGAAGCGCGGACAGCACCACGGGGTGGAAAAACCTTCTCATGACTGCGATTGTGCTTGCGCGACGTGTCAGTCCCGTAAAGCAGGGTCTTGGCACTCATTTCCTCCCAGATCACACAAATTCGTTGCAAAACGCCAAAATTCCGCACCACGACACGAGGAGATCCGCATGGCACCCACTGGATGGCTGGGACTCACGTCCCTCGGCACGGTTCACACGGCGATCAGTCTGGTCGCCGTCGTCGCAGGGCTCTGGTCTCTGTTCCGCTACAGGGAGATCACGTTCCGCACCGGCCTGGGACAGGTCTTCGTGTGGACCACCGTGCTCACCTGCCTCACCGGCTTCGGCATCTTCCAGCATGGCGGCTTCGGCAAGCCGCATGCGCTGGGCATCCTGACGCTGGTGGCGCTGGCGGTGGGCGCCATGGCAGGGCGCGGCATGCTCTTCGGGCGCCGTGCGCGCCATGTCGAGGCCGCGGCCTACTCGGCCAGCTTTCTCTTCCACTGGATCCCGGCCTTCACCGAGACGCTGACGCGCCTGCCGCTGGGCGCGCCGCTGCTGTCGAGCCCCGAGGCCCCCGAGCTGAAGGCCATCACCGGCGTGCTGTTCCTGCTGTACCTGGCCGGTGTCTGGCTGCAGATCCGGCGGCTGCGCGGCGGCACCGCCGGGCTCAGTCCTGCACCCGCCCGCGCAGGTTCTTGATCTGCGAGCGCTGGCTCTTGCCCTCGAGCCGGCGCTGCTTCGAACCATAGGTCGGCTTGGTGGCGCGCCGCACGCGCGGCGGCGTGGCCACGGTGTCGACCACCGCCTGAAGGCGCGCGAGCGCGTCGGCACGGTTCATTTCCTGGGTGCGGTGCTGCTGGGCCTTGAGCACCAGCACGCCCTCCTGCGTGATGCGGCTGTCGCGCAGGGCGAGCAGCCGCTCTTTCACGTCGGGGGGCAGCGAGCTGGCGGGGATGTCGTAGCGCAGGTGCACCGCGCTCGACACCTTGTTCACGTTCTGCCCGCCCGCCCCCTGCGCCCGGATGGCGCTGATCTCGACTTCGTCGGGATCGATCAGCAGAGATGGGCGCAGCATGCCGGCAAGTGTGCCCTGAACGCGCTCAGACGCGCTCGAAGACGGCGGCAATGCCCTGCCCGCCGCCGATGCACATGGTGACCAGCGCGTAGCGCCCACCCGTGCGGTGCAGCTCCGCAATGGCCTTCGTCGTGATGATCGCGCCCGTCGCGCCCACCGGATGGCCCAGCGAAATGCCCGAGCCGTTGGGGTTCACCTTGGCCGGGTCGAAGCCCAGTTCCTTGATGACCGCGCAGGCCTGCGCCGCGAAGGCCTCGTTCGACTCGATCACGTCGAAGTCGCTCACCTTCAGGCCTGTGCGCTCCAGCACCTTGCGCGTGGCCGGAACCGGCCCGATGCCCATGTACGCCGGTTCGACGCCGGCGTGCGCGTAGCCCACCAGGCGCGCCAGCGGCTTCAGGCCCAGCGCCTTTACGCGGCCGCCCTCGGCCAGCACCACGGCGGCGGCGCCGTCGTTGATGCCCGAGGCATTGCCGGCCGTCACGAGACCGTCCTTCTTGAACGCGGGCTTCATCTTCGCGAGCGTGTCCACGGTGGTGTCGGCGCGCACATGCTCGTCGGTGTCGAACAGCACCACGCCCTTGCGCGTCTTCACTTCGACCGGAACGATCTGTTCCTTGAAGCGGCCCGCGGCAATGGCCGCCGCCGCGCGCTGCTGGCTGGTGGCGGCCAGTTCGTCCATCTGCTCGCGCGAAATACCGTAGCGCGCGGCCACGTTTTCGGCCGTGATGCCCATGTGGATCTTCTCCCACGGGTCGTGCAGGATGCCCAGCATGTAGTCGACCAGCACCGCGTCGCCCATGCGCGCGCCGTAGCGGGCCGAGGTGTCGAAGTACGGGCCGCGGCTCATCGATTCCGAACCGCCGCCGATGGCGATGTCGCAGTCGCCCAGCGCAATGGCCTGCGCTGCAGACACGATGGCCTGCAGGCCCGAGCCGCACAGGCGGTTCACGTTGAAGGCCGGCGTCTCGATGGGGCAGCCCGCGTCGATGGCGGCCACGCGGCTCAGGTAGGCGTCCTTCACGTCGGTGGGAATCACGTTGCCCATGACCACGTGGCCGATGGCGTCCGCCGCCACGCCGCTGCGCTCGATGGCGGCCTTCACGGCGGTGGTGGCCAGCTGGGTGTTGGGCACGTCCTTCAGCGCGCCGCCGAAGGTGCCGATGGCGGTGCGGGCGGTGCCGACCACGAAGATGTCGCGTGAGGTCATGTCTGGATCTCCTGGGTTTGAGTGACTACGGATTCAGCGGCCGTTGAACACGGCCGGCTTCTTGTCGAAAAAGGCGTTCAGGCCGCTGCGGAAGTCGTCGGTGGCGGCGCAGACCTGGAAGGCGGCCGATTCGGCGTCGAGCTGGCCCGCCAGGTCGCGCCCGAGCGAGCCGCGCATCAGCCGGCGCAGGTGGCCCAGCGCCACGGTCGGCCCCTTGGCCAGCCGGTGCGCGAGCGCCAGCGCTTCGGCCTCAAGCTCGGCGGCGGGCACCACGCGGTTGACGAGGCCCATGCGCTCGGCGGCGGCCGCGTCGTAGGTGTCGCCGAGCATCGCGATCTCCAGCGCGCGGCGCATGCCCACCAGCCGCGGCAGCGCCCACGAGGCGCCCACGTCGCAGCTGGTGCCGATGTTCACGTACGCGAGGTTGAAGCGCGTGCCCTCGGCCGCGAGCACGAAGTCGGCCTGCAGCATCAGGCTCAGGCCCGCGCCGGCCGCCACGCCGTGCACCTGCGCGACCAGCGGTGCGTCCATCGCGTCGAGCACGGTCAGCGCCTCGTGCAGCGGGCCGATCAGCTCGGCGGCGCCCTGCTGCGGGTCGGCGCTCAGCACGGCCAGGTCGCCGCCTGCCATGAAGCCCTTGCCCGCCCCGCTCATGAGCACGGCGCGCACGCCCTTGTCGGCGGCCAGTTCGCGCACGGCGGCGAGAAAGGCGTTGGCCATCGGCACGTCGATCGCATTGAGCGCGCCCGGCCGGTTGAAGCGAATGGTGGCCACCGCGCCGTCGCGGCCCAGCAGCAGAGGTGCATCTGTCGTCATGCGGTGTTTCCTTTTTTCGTGGCGGGCTGGCGCGGCGCGCGAGCGGTGGCGGGGGCAGCGGGAACAGGGCGCTGCAGCACGCCGTTGAGCAGCAGTTCGATGCCCTGGTCCGCGATCTGGTCGGGCGTGAGGTCGCCGTCGGGGCGGTACCAGCGGCCGATCCAGCTCAGCGCGCCGGCCAGCATGAAGGCCGCCATCTTCGGGTCGCACGGCGCGAGCGAGCCTTCTGCCACGCCGTCCTCGATGAGCAGGCGGAACTGGCCGTCGATGCCGGCCTTGAGATGGCGCAGCTCCTTCTTCAGCGGCGCGGGCAACGGGTCTTCGCCGATGCGGATCACGCACATGCCGAAGTCCTGCATGACCACGCCCGAGTAGATGCGCATGCAGGCCTTGAGCTGCTCGATGGCGCTGCCACCCGCGGCGCGCACCTCGCCGATGCCAGCATGCATGAGGTCGAGCGCGGTCTTCACGCACTCGAGCAGGATCTGGTCCTTGCTTTCGACGTAGTAGTAGAGCGTGGGCTTGCTGACGTTCAGCCGCTCGGCAATGTCGTCGAGCGAGGTGGCGTGGAAGCCGCGCTCGTTGAAGAGTTGGGCCGCGGTCTGCAGCACGGCCTGGCGCTTGACCTCGCGCTGGCGCGCGCGCTTGCCCGCGGGCTCCCAGGGAGACGGAGACGGCGAAACTGGAGCGGACGGAGGGGAAACGGAACGGGCCATCGGTGCGAAACGACATGGCCGGAGATTCGACACCGCACAGCGCGGCGAGAAGGAAATTTACTGGCCAGTAGAAATTCTACGAGCCAGTAGACATCCGGGCAGCGAAAGCTGCAACGACGCTCAGTCGCCGCGCACGGGGCGGGCCCGCACGTCGGTCACGTCATCGGCGGGGCCGATGGCGATGGGGCTGCGCACCGATTCGCCGCGCGCCCGTGCGTTGACGACATCGGCCGCCTGGGGCTCCGCAGGCTGTGCCGCATGGCGAAACCGGTCGAAGCCGGAGCGCGGATTGAAGCGCCCACCCATCGAGGCGACCCAGGGGGTCACGGGCTTGCCCGTGAGACGCCCCCAGGCGTAGCGCACACCCCACACGGCCGCCAGCAGCATGACCGCCACGGCCAGGCTGGCCGCGAAAACCAGCCCCAGGAGCAGAAGAATGACCCGAAAAATGAAGTTCATCATTCCAGCTTAGGCCGAAGCAGCCGCCGTTGGTTCCCCGGCCTTGGAGAACGAGAACTGTCCAGGCGACTGGATCGGGTCGGTGTTGACCTCGATCGTGTCCTTCGGCCCGAAGCTGCCGTCCAGCAGCAGCTTCGAGAGCGGGTTCTCGATGCGCTGCTGAATGGCGCGCTTCAGCGGACGCGCACCGAACACCGGGTCGAAGCCGACCTTGGCAATCTCGGCCAGCGCCGCGGGCGACACCTGCAGGCCCAGGTCCATCTTCGCGAGCCGCGCGGTCAGCACCTTCAGCTGGATCCCGGCGATCGATTCGATGTTCTTCGCATCCAGCGCATGGAACACCACGGTCTCGTCGATGCGGTTCAGGAACTCGGGGCGGAAGTAGTTCTTCAGCTCGTCCCACACCGCTTCCTTGATCTCCTCCGAAGGCTGGCCCACCATGGCCTGGATGATCGGCGAGCCGATGTTGCTCGTCATCACGATCACCGTGTTCTTGAAGTCCACGGTGCGGCCCTGGCCGTCGGTGAGGCGCCCGTCGTCGAGCACCTGCAGCAGCACGTTGAACACGTCGGGATGGGCCTTCTCGACCTCGTCGAGCAGCACCACGCTGTAGGGCTTGCGGCGCACGGCTTCCGTGAGGTAGCCGCCCTCCTCGTAGCCCACGTAGCCCGGCGGCGCGCCGATCAGGCGGGCGACCGAATGCTTCTCCATGAACTCGCTCATGTCGATGCGGATCAGGTGGTCTTCGCTGTCGAACAGGAAGCCTGCGAGCGCCTTGCACAGCTCGGTCTTGCCCACGCCCGTGGGGCCGAGGAACAGGAACGAGCCGGTCGGGCGGTTCGGGTCACTCAGGCCCGAGCGCGAACGGCGGATCGCGTTGGCGACCGCACCGATGGCCTCGTCCTGGCCGACCACGCGCTCGTGCAGCTTGCCTTCCATCACGAGCAGCTTGTCGCGCTCGCCCTGCATCAGCTTGGCGACCGGAATGCCGGTGGCGCGCGCCACGACCTCGGCGATTTCTTCCGCGCCGACCTGCGTGCGCAGCAGCGTGGGGGCGCTCGACTTGCCTTTGCTGGCTTCGGCGTCCTGCGCCTCCTTCAGGCGCTTTTCGAGCGCCGGCAGCTGGCCGTACTGCAGCTCGGCGACCTTGTTGAAGTCGCCCTTGGCGGTCGACTCCGCAATCTGGAACTTGATCTTGTCGATGTCCTCGCGCACCTTGGCGCTGCCCTGGGCCTGCGCCTTCTCGGCCTGCCAGATCTCGTCGTAGTCGGCAATTTCCTTCTGCAGCCTGGCGATCTCGACCTCGATCAGGCCGAAGCGCTTCTGCGAGGCCTCGTCCTTCTCGCGGCGCACGGCCTCCAGCTCGATCTGCAGCTGGATCAGGCGGCGGTCGAGCCGGTCCATGACCTCGGGCTTGGAGTCCATCTCGATCTTGATCTTGGCCGCAGCCTCGTCGATCAGGTCGATGGCCTTGTCGGGAAGGAAGCGGTCGGTGATGTAGCGGTCGCTCAGCTCGGCTGCGGCCACGATGGCCGGGTCGGTGATGTCCACGCCGTGGTGCACCTCGTACTTTTCCTTCAGGCCGCGCAGGATGGCCACGGTGGCTTCCACGCTGGGCTCGCCCACGATGATCTTCTGGAAGCGGCGCTCCAGCGCGGCGTCCTTCTCGATGTACTTGCGGTACTCGTCCAGCGTGGTGGCGCCCACGCAGTGCAGTTCGCCGCGTGCGAGCGCGGGCTTGAGCATGTTGCCCGCGTCCATCGCGCCCTCGGCCTTGCCGGCGCCGACCATGGTGTGCAGCTCGTCGATGAAGACGATGGTCTGGCCTTCGTCCTTCGCAAGCTCGTTCAGCACGGTCTTCAGCCGCTCCTCGAACTCGCCGCGGAACTTGGCACCGGCCAGCAGCGCGGCCATGTCCAGCGACAGCACGCGCTTGCCCTTGAGCGATTCGGGCACCTCGCCCGAGACGATGCGCTGCGCCAGGCCTTCGACGATGGCGGTCTTGCCCACGCCGGGTTCGCCGATGAGCACGGGGTTGTTCTTGGTGCGGCGTTGCAGCACCTGGATGGCGCGGCGGATTTCCTCGTCGCGCCCGATCACCGGGTCGAGCTTGCCGCGGCGCGCGCGCTCGGTGAGGTCGGTGGTGTATTTCTTCAGGGCTTCGCGCTGGCCTTCGGCGTCGGCGCTGTTCACGCCCTGGCCGCCGCGCACGGCGTCGATGGCCGCCTCGAGTGACTTGCGCGTCATGCCGTTCGCACGGCAGAGATTGCCGATGTCGGTCTTGCTGTCGGTCAGCGCCAGCAGAAAGAGCTCGCCGGCAATGAACTGGTCGTTGCGCTTGATGGCCTCCTTCTCGGTGGCCTGCAGCAGCTTGCCCAGTTCGGTGCCCACCTGCACGCTGTCGGCGCCCTGGACCTGCGCCAGCTTCTTGATGGCAGCTTCGGCGGCCTGGGAAAGGCCTGGCACATTCACGCCCGCGCGTTCGAGCAATGCGCGCGGCCCTTCACTCTGGCGCAGCATCGCGACCAGCAGGTGGGCCGGTTCGATGTAGGCGTTGTCGTTGCCCAGCGCGAGCGACTGCGCGTCGCCCAGGGCTTCCTGAAATTTGGTGGTGAGTTTGTCTTGTCGCATGGTGGTATTCCTGCTTCCAAAATAGGGCCGTTCGGGCACGATTCAAGGTTCTGCCCGCGACAGGCGGACTACGGCAGCCTGGGCACGGGTATTGCACGAGACCCGTTTCCTGCCCGTAGGCATTTCTCTCTCTCGAATGGAGTCGATCATGGTTTTTTCAATGCAGCGCGTTCAACCGGTGCGCCGGGCGATCAGCGCCGGCCTCTTTCTAGCCGCCCTGGGCCTGTCGGGCCTTGCGCAGGCGCAAAGCGGCACCCCCATCCGCCTGCTGGTCGGCTTTCCGGCCGGCGCGGGCACGGACGCCATCGCGCGCACCCTGGGCGAAAAGCTCAAGGACGTGCTGGGCGTGCCGGTGGTGGTGGAAAACCGCGCCGGCGCGGGCGGCCAGATTGCGGCCACCGTGCTGAAGTCGTCGCCTGCCGACGGCCACACCCTGCTGCTGTCGCACGACCACACCATCTCGATCCTGCCGCAGGTCATCAAGAACCCCGGCTTCAACCCCGCCACCGACTTCGTGCCCGTGGCCGGCTTCGCCACCTTCGCCAACGTGCTGGCCGTCTCGGGCGGCACGCCGGCCAAGACCATGGACGAGTACGTGAAGTGGGTCCGCACGCAAAAGGGCGGCAAGGAAACCATCGGCATTCCGGCGCCGGCCTCGATCCCCGAGTTCCTGGTGAAGATGATCTCGGACAAGTACAAGATCGATGTGCAGCCCGCCCCCTACCGCGGCAGCGCGCCCATGACGGCCGACATGCTGGGCAACCAGATCACCGCGGGCATCGCCTCGGTGCCGGACTTCATCGAGAACCACAAGGCGGGCAAGGTGCGCATCGTGGCCTCCATCGGCGCCAAGCGCCAGGCCGTGATTCCGAACGTGCCGACCTTCACCGAACTGGGCTTCGCGAACCTGGACGACCTGCCCTACTACGGCATCTTCGCGCCGGTGGGCACGCCGCAGCCGATCATCGACAAGTACGGCGAGGCGCTGCAGAAGGTGCTGGCCATGCCCGACGTGAAGCAGAAACTCACGGCGATGGGCCTGACGGTGGGCTACGAGTCGCAGGGGCAGTTCGCGGGGCGTGTGCGCACGTACACGGCGGCCTGGGAAAAGATCATCCAGGGCAGCGGCTTCAAGCCCCTTTGATGCCTTGCTCCCTCTCCCCCGGGGAGGGGGAACAACGCGGGGTCAGGCGTTCGGGGCGGTGATGCCCCAGCGCGCGAGCGCCACGTCGTCGGCCACGCGCGCATCGACCCAGCGGGCGCCTTCGGGCGTTTGCTCCTTCTTCCAGAACGGCGCCTGCGTCTTGAGGTAGTCCATCAGGAACTCGCAGGCCTCGAAGCTCTGGCCGCGGTGCGCCGACACCACCGCCACCATCATGATCTGGTCCAGCGGCTGCAGCAGGCCCACGCGGTGGATCACGCGCGCCCCGAGGATGTCGAAGCGCCGCTGCGCTTCGTCGATCATGGCCTCGACGGCCTTCTCGGTCATGCCGGGGTAGTGCTCCAGTTCCATCGACGCGACGCTGCTGCCGTCGTTGCGGTCCCGCACGGTGCCGACAAAGCTGCAGACCGCACCCACGCGCTTGTCGCCGGCACGCAACGCGGCGACCTCCTGCGAAAGGTCGAAATCGGCTGTCTGGATCGAAACACGCGCAATGCTCATTTCCGAATTGTGGCATCGCGCTAGACTGCGACGATGCCTTGCCTCGCCACCCCCTCCTCAGTGCTTTCGCACGCTGGAAGCGGTTGCGCGTGCCAGGGCAGCAAAGCCAAAAAACCAAAGCTCGTCTGACCGGAGCCGAGGTTCCGTCGTCGGATGAGCGACGGAACCTGCCAAGGTTTTTGGCCCTTTCATGGGTTTCGCGCGCATCCGACGGTGGTTCTTTTTCCATCGGTCGATTCCTGAGAGGAAACCCGCGTGCCGCAACAACCCTATCCCACTGTCCCTGATTTCTCAGGCTTCTGGATCGCCCTCGTCACCCCGTTCCGCAACGGCGCGGTGGACCATGACGCCCTCGCCGCCCTGACCCGGCGCCTCGCCGCCGACGGCGTGACCGGCTTCGTGCCCTGCGGCTCCACCGGCGAGGCCGCCGCGCTCGACGAGGACGAACAGCTGGCCGTGCTCGACACCGTGCTGGCCGCAGCCGGCGGCCTGCCGGTGGTGATGGGCATTTCGGGCTACCACCTGGGCAAGGCCACGGCCTGGGCGCGCAAGCTGTGCGAGCGCCCGCTGGCGGGCCTGCTGGTGGCAGCACCGCACTACATCCGCCCGTCGCAGGGCGGCCTGCTCGAATGGTTCCACGCCATCGCCGATGCCAGCACGGTGCCTGTGCTGGTCTACGACATCCCCTACCGCACCGGTGTCACCATCGCGCGCGACACGCTGCTGGCGCTGGCCGCGCACCCGCGCATTCGCGGCATCAAGGACTGCGGCGGCGACATGGCCAAGACACGCGCCGTGATCGCCGACGGCCGGCTGCAGGTACTGTCGGGCGAAGACCACCAGATCTTCAGCACGATGGCCGAAGGCGGCGTGGGTGCCATCGCCGCCAGCGGCAACGTGCAGACCCGCCGCTTCGTGCGGCTGGTGCGGCTGTTGTCGGAGAACCGGTTGGCGCAGGCGCGCGACGAATGGCAGGCCTTGCAGCCGCTGGTGGACAGCCTGTTCGCCGAGCCGAACCCCGGCCCCGTGAAGGCGCTGCTGGCGCACGCCGGCGAAATGCACGACGAGCTGCGTTCGCCGATGACGCGCGCGTCCGACGGCCTGCGCGAGCGCCTCGTGGCGCTGGACGCCCTGCTCAGCCGCCCGTGACGGGCGGGAAGAAGGCGACTTCACAGCCGTCGTGCAGGGCTGCGGCTTCGTCGCTCATGGCCTGGTCGAGCGCCATGCGCACCGCCTTGCCGCGCGCGAGCGCGGTGGCATAGGAGCCGCCCCGGCCGATGAGTTCGTCGCGAAGCGCGGCGAGCGTTTCGGCTTGCGTGTCGACGCTTTCGCCGCTGCGGGCCAGCGCCTCGCGCACCGAGGCGAAATAATGAACCTGGACTTTCATTCGATTCAGCCGAGCAGCGAGGCGAAGGGAATGAAGTTCACGGTGTCGCCCGACCTGATGGTTTGCCCGGCCGGGTTGTCGACCACACCGTCGCCCCAGACCATCGAGGTCAGCACCCCCGAGCTCTGGTTGCCGAACAGTTCGAGCCCGCCCGCCGCGTTGCGCCGCGCGCGCAGGAACTCGCGGCGCTTGTCGGCGCGCAGCCAGTCGAAGTCGGCGCGCATCTGCACGGCCTCGGGCGCCACGCGCGTGGCACCCTGCAAGCTCAGCAGGAAGGGCCGTACCAGCATCAGGAAGGTCAGGAAACTCGACACAGGGTTGCCGGGCAGCCCGGTCACGTGGCAGGCGCCCTGCCCGTTGCTGCGCGCGATGGAACCATAGGCGAAGGGCTTGCCGGGTTTCATCGACAGCGACCACAGCTGAAGCTCGCCGAGCGACTGCAGCGCGGCGCGGATGTGGTCTTCCTCGCCGACGGAAACACCGCCGGTCGTGATGATCAGGTCGCTGCTCTCGGCCGCCTCGCGCAGCGCCGCGATGGTGGCTTCGCGGTCGTCGGGCACGATGCCCAGGTCGTTCACCTCGCAGCCCAGGCGGTGCAGCAAGGCGCGCATGAAGAAGCGGTTGGAGTTGTAGATGGCGCCGGGCTTCATGGCGTCGGGCGCCACTTCGCCGGGCATCACCAGTTCGTCGCCGGTGGAGAGCATGGCCACGCGCGGCTTGCGGGCCACCTGCAGCTTGTGAAAGCCGACGCTGGCCGCCAGGCCGAGCGCGGCGGGCGTGAGGCGTTCGCCCTGCTTGAGCACCACGTCGCCCGACGCCACGTCTTCGCCCGCGCGTCGCACCCATTGGCCCGCCGCCGGAACGATGGCGATGCGAACCGAGCCCAGGCTGCCTTCCTGCGGCGTGGCGGCGGTGTCTTCCTGCATCACGACGGCGTCGGCGCCCTCGGGGACCTGCGCCCCCGTGAAGATGCGCGCCGCGGTGCCGGCCGCGAGCGGCGTGCCCACGGTGCCCGCGGGAATGCGCTGCGCCACGGCCAGCTCGGCCCCCGGCGCGGCGCAGTCGGCCACGCGCACGGCGTAGCCGTCCATCGCGCTGTTGTCCCGCGGCGGCACGGTCAGGCCGGACACGAGGTCCTGCGCCAGCACGCGGCCGTCGGCCTCGAAGGTGGCGACGCTCTCGGCGGGCAGCGTCGGCTGCGCCCTGGCGAGCAGGACGGCGATGGCCTCGTCGAGCGGCATCAACGGCGGGCGCAAGGAAGAGGCAGCGAAAGGAACGGGAGGAACAGGTGTGTCAGCCATGGTGTTCAGGGTTGTATTCGAAGCGGTCGCCGCTGTCGATCAACCACTTCGCAATGGCCTCGGCGTCGTTGAGGTCGAACAGCGGGCGCTCGGTGGGCACGGGCAGGCCGGCCGGGTCGTCCGTGGCCACGGCGGTGACGAAAGGATCGTCGGTGTAGAGCACCGGGCGCGATGGCTCGTCGCCCTCGGGCTGACGCCAGACTTCGATCTTCAGCACGTCGCTGTGCCGGAAGCCCTCGACCAGCACCCAGTCGGCGGCCGGGTGCACCTCGGCCAGCAACTGGTGCACGCTGAGCTCCACGGGGAATTCGAACTCGCGCATCACGGCCAGCCGCTTGTCGGAGGCGACGACGACCTCGAAGGCACCCGCCTCGCGGTGGCGGTACGTGTCCTTGCCCGGATGGTCGATGTCGAACTTGTGGTGCGCATGCTTGACCACCGACACGCGCTGTCCGAGTCGCTTGAGCGCGGGGATCAGGCGCTCCAGCAGCGTGGTCTTGCCCGCGCCCGAATAGCCGGCGAAGCCGACGACCTTCATGCGAGGGCCCGGACGAGATCAATCACAGTTCTGTGCGATGTAGGCCTTCACGGCCTCGGCGTCGGCCGGCAGCTTGACGACGCGCTTGGGCAGCGCCTCGATGCCCTCGAACCGCTTCGGCCGCTCGGGCTCCTCGCCCAGCGCCTCGACCAGCGTGGCGGCGAACTTGATCGGCAACGCGGTTTCGAGCACCACCATCGGCACGCCGGGTGCGAGCTGCTCGCGCGCGGCCTTCAGGCCGTCGGCGGTGTGCGGATCGACCAGCGTGGCAAAGCGCTTCTCGGTGTCGCGGATGGTCGCCAGGCGGTCGGCGTGCGTGCTGCGGCCGCTCTTGAAGCCGAAGCGTTCGGCAGCCTGCTTGAACGCCGGGTCGGCGCTCAGGTCGAAGCTGCCTTGCAGGCCCAGGTCTTCCACGAACAGCTGGCGCAGCCGGGCGGCGTCGCGGCCCACCAGGTCGAACACGAAGCGCTCGAAGTTGCTGGCCTTGCTGATGTCCATCGACGGACTGGATGTTTCGTGCGTGTCGACCGCGCCGCGCACGCGGTAGATGCCGGTGCGGAAGAACTCGTCGAGCACGTCGTTCTCGTTGGTGGCGACCACCAGCGTCTGGATCGGCAGGCCCATCATGCGCGCCACGTGACCCGCGCACACGTTGCCGAAGTTGCCCGAGGGCACGGTGAAGCTCACCGGCTTGTCGTTGCTCGCCGTGGCCTGGAAATAGCCCGCGAAGTAGTAGACGACCTGCGCCAGCAGCCGCGCCCAGTTGATCGAATTGACGGTGCCGATGCGGTACTTGCGCTTGAAGCCCAGGTCGTTGGACACCGCCTTCACGATGTCCTGGCAGTCGTCGAACACGCCGGTGATGGCGATGTTGTGGATGTTCTCGTCCTGCAAGCTGAACATCTGCGCCTGCTGGAACGGGCTCATGCGGCCGTCGGGCGAGGTCATGAAGACGCGCACGCCCTTCTTGCCGCGCATCGCGTACTCGGCCGCGCTGCCGGTGTCGCCGCTGGTCGCGCCCAGGATGTTGAGCTCCGCGCCGCGGCGCGCCAGTTCGTACTCGAACAGGTTGCCCAGCAGCTGCATCGCCATGTCCTTGAAGGCCAGCGTGGGGCCGTTGGACAGGGCTTCGAGGTACACGCCGTCCTCGAGCTCGCGCAGCGGCACGATCTCGTCGGAGCCGAACACCTCGGCGGTGTAGGTCTTCGCGCAGATCGCCTTCAGGTCGGCCGGCGGAATGTCGTCGATGTAGAGCGAGAGGATCTCGAAGGCCAGCTCGGCGTAAGGCAGCGCGCGCCACCTGGCGAGCGTGGCGGTGTCGACCTGCGGATAGTGCGCCGGCAGGTAGAGGCCGCCGTCAGGCGCGAGGCCTTCGAGAAGGATTTCGCAAAAGCGCTTGCGGTCGGGGTGGCCGCGGGTGCTCAGGTAGTTCACGCGATGGTCCTGTTGTACCGGTTCAATGTTCGATGGATGAAGTTCGCAGGCTGCCCCTCAGGACAGCTCTTCCTTGCGGATGCGAACAATGGGCTCCAGCACCGTGGGCAGTGCCTGCAGCTCGGCCAGCACGTCGTTGACAGTGCCTTCGCGCGCATCGTGCGTGAGGATGATGAGGTCGGTCTGCGTGGAGCCTTCGCCGCCCACTTCGTCGGCTTCGCGCTGCAGCACCGCGTCGATGCTGATGCCGGCGGTGGCCAGCAGGCCCGTCACCTTGGCGAGCACGCCGGCCTGGTCGGCCACGCGCAGGCGCAGGTAGTAGCTGGTGACCACCTCGGTCATCGGCAGCACCTTCAGGTCGCTCATGGCGTCGGGATGGAAGGCCAGGTGCGGCACACGGTGTGCGGTGTCGGCTGTGTGCAGGCGGGTGATGTCGACCAGGTCGGCAATCACGGCGCTGGCGGTCGGCTCGCTGCCGGCGCCCTTGCCGTAGTACAGCGTGGTGCCCACTGCGTCGCCGTGCACCACCACCGCGTTCATCGCGCCTTCGACGTTGGCCAGCAGCCGCTTGGACGGCACCAGCGACGGATGCACGCGCAGCTCGATGCCCTGGGCGGTGCGCTTGGTGATGCCCAAGAGCTTGATGCGGTAGCCGAGCTGTTCGGCGTACTTGATGTCCTGCGCGGCGAGCTTGGTGATGCCCTCGATGTGGGCCTTGTCGAACTGCACCGGAATGCCGAAGGCGATGGCGCTCATCAGCGTGACCTTGTGGCCGGCGTCCACGCCTTCGATGTCGAAGGTCGGATCGGCTTCGGCGTAGCCCAGGCGCTGGGCTTCCTTCAGCACGGTCGCGAAGTCCAGGCCCTTGTCGCGCATCTCGGACAGGATGAAGTTGGTGGTGCCGTTGATGATGCCGGCCAGCCACTGGATGCTGTTGGCCGTGAGGCCTTCGCGCAGCGCCTTGATGATCGGGATGCCGCCGGCCACCGCGGCCTCGAAGGCCACCATCACGCCCTTGGCCTGCGCGGCCGCGAAGATCTCGGTGCCGTGTACCGCGAGCAGCGCCTTGTTGGCGGTGACCACGTGCTTGCCGGCCGCAATGGCTTCGAGCACGAGTTGCTTCGCAATGCCGTAGCCGCCGATCAGCTCGATGACGATGTCGATGTCGGGGTTGGCGATGACTTCGCGCGCATCGGCCACCACCTTGACGCCTTCGCCGGCCACTTCGCGGGCGCGGGCGGTGTCGAGGTCGGCCACCATGGTGATCTCGATGCCGCGGCCGGCGCGGCGCTTGATTTCTTCCTGGTTGCGCTGGAGCACCTTGAAGGTGCCGCTGCCGACCGTGCCTGCGCCGAGCAGGCCTACTTGGATGGGTTTCATTGGGAAAGTCGCGTTCAGGGCGTTCATGGTTTGGATGGGGTGGCGGCGGGCGCGGTCACGACGCGGCTGACGTAGCGCGGCAGGTTCCATGCGCCGCCCGGGAAATCGCGGCACAGGCTGTCGACGGTGGCGTCGGTTCGCACGAAGCCCTTGCCGTCGAAGTGCCAGGTTTCGGTCGACACGCAGTCGCCGATGCCGCGGACCTTCATGACCGAGGAAATGCTGGCGTCCTTGTCGTCGAAATCACCGTTGGCCTCGAGGGCCGATGGCGCATAGGGCGGCTTGTCGTTAGCGATCCAGAGCTGGCTGGTGGAGTTGTAGGCACCCACGCTGCACTCCAGCGACAGCAGGATCTTGCTGTCGGTCAGGCGATGGATCTGAAACGATTTGGCCTGCACCCCGTCCATGCTGTTGCACGGGCCATCGGCTTCGCTCAACTTGAGAGAAGGGAAGATGCGCGCCGCCAGGGCGTCGTCGCCAGGGCGCGCCTTGACGGGCTCGAGCGCATTGACGACGGGCATCGGCAACGCCGCCAGCACGGAGGTTTCGGGCTTGCCGCCGCGGCGCACCAGCGCGCCCGGCGTGTCGACGCGACCCTGGGCTTCGTCCATCTTCAGCAGCACGGCGTTGAGGCCGGAGAGCGAGAGCACCCATTTCTTGCCGCCGTTGGCCGTGAGCGTGGCGTCGTCGCTCTTGAGGAGTTCGGGCAGCACGGTGCGAACCTGGCTGGCGTCGAGGCTGGGGGCGCCGCCTTCGAGGCCGGACACGGTGGCCTTGCCGACCTTCAGGCGCAACGGGCCCTTGACCTCTTCCTCACCGCCGGTCTGCAGTGCGATGTCGACCGTGGTGCCGGGGCCGGCCTTGCGGGTGATGCGCATCGACACCGGCTCGCCGTCCTGCTGGTAGCCCGCGGCGCGGCAGGTGCGCGTGTTGTCGCAGGCAAGTTCCCAGTCGTTGTGCGAGAAGGAAACGGGCGCCTTGTCGGCGGCGGCTGCAGACAAGGCTGCAAGCGACAAGGCGGCGGCGATGCAGGCGGATCTCATGAGCCCGTCTTGCGGCGCAAGCGGTACTGCTCCAGGAACTTCGCGATGCGGTTGATGGCCTCGCGCAGGTCATCCTCGTGAGGCAGGAACACGATGCGGAAGTGGTCCGGGGTGGCCCAGTTGAAGCCGGTGCCCTGCACCAGCATCACGCGGGTTTCCTTCAGCAGCTCGAGGAAGAACTGGCGGTCGTCCTCGATCGGGTAGACCTCGGGGTCGAGCTTGGGAAACATGTAGAGCGCGGCGCTGGGCTTGACGCAGCTCACGCCTGGAATGGCGGTGATCAGCTCGTAGGCCAGGTCGCGCTGGCGGCGCAGGCGCCCGCCGTCGCACACCAGGTCGTTGATGCTCTGGTAGCCGCCCAGCGCCGTCTGGATGGCCCACTGGCCCGGCACGTTGGCGCACAGGCGCATGTTCGAGAGCATGTTCAGGCCCTCGATGTAGTCCTGCGCGCTGCGCTTGTCGCCCGACACCACGAGCCAGCCGGCGCGGTAGCCGCAGGAACGGTAGCTCTTGGAAAGCGAATTGAAGGTCAGCGTGAGCACATCGCTCGACAGGCTGGCGATGGCGGTGTGCTTGACGCCGTCGTACAGCACCTTGTCGTAGACCTCGTCGGCGAAGATCACCAGGCCGTGCTCGCGCGCGATGGCCACGATGCTCTTGAGCAGCGCGTCGGAATACAGCGCACCGGTCGGGTTGTTCGGGTTGATGACCACGATGCCCTTGGTGCGCGGCGTGATCTTGGCGCGGATGTCGTCGAGGTCGGGCATCCAGCCGTTGGCCTCGTCGCAGAGGTAGTGCACCGGGGTGCCGCCCGACAGGCTCGTGGAGGCGGTCCACAGCGGGTAGTCGGGCGCCGGCAGCAGCAGCTCGTCGCCGTCGTCGAGCAGCGCGTTGGTGGACATGGCGATCAGCTCGCTGGCGCCGTTGCCCAGGTAGATGTCGTCGAGGGTGACGCCCGCGATGCCCTGCTTCTGCGTCTCGTGCATCACCGCCTTGCGCGCGGCGAAAACACCCTTGCTGTCGGAGTAACCGGCCGAGTTCGGCAGGTTGCGGATCATGTCCTGCTGGATTTCCTCGGGTGCATCGAAGCCGAACACGGCGAGGTTGCCGATGTTGAGCCTGATGATCTTCTGGCCGTCCTCTTCCATCTGCTTGGCGGCGTCCATGATGGGCCCGCGGATGTCGTAGAGAACGTTGGCCAGCTTGGCCGATTTCTTGAGCTGCTTCAAAGGGCCCTCCCGGGCGCGGGTTAACGGGTTGCTTGCTCGGAGTTGCCGTCCCGGCGGGCTGGCTCCGAAAAAAGCCCTTGCGGGCCTCGTGACGCTGGGGAAAACCTATAATTTGACCACAGTTCCCAGTGCACCGATGAAGCTCCAGCCCGACAAATCCGACGCCCAATCCCTCACCGCACACGGCCCCGGCTGGGTCGCCATCAACAATGAAAAGGTCGAGGGCAGCGTCGTGGTCGGCTCGCACGGCGAGCGGTTCGAATGGAATTGTTCGAGCTTCGACCAGATCGGCGCCGAACATTTCGCGCAGCTGGCGTCGCTGGGTGCCGAATTGATCATCTTCGGCAGCGGAAACCGCATCCGCTTTCCCCAACCCGCCTGGCTGCAGCCCCTGATGGCGCAACGCACCGGCGTGGAGACCATGGACACCGCGGCAGCCTGCCGAACCTACAACATCCTGGCCGGCGAAGGCAGGCACGTGATCGCCGCTCTGCTCGTCGAGAGTCCAGCAGGCGGCTGAGGCAGGCGTTTTCGGGGTAAAATACTAGGTTGCGAACCGGCCCGCTACCCCAAAGTTAGCAACGACCAATCCTTCATTCTTCGAGCAAGCACCGTCTGAAAACGGTTCGAGAGGGCTCGAAGGACTGAATCTAACGGAGAAAACAAGTTTCATGGCGATCGTTGTCAACAAACCCATTCCTGAATTCGACGCCAACGCCACGGGCGGCCTGAAGGTCTCGAATACTTCGCATCTCGGCCACGTGCTGGTCATGTACTTTTACCCGAAAGATAACACTCCGGGCTGCACAACCGAAGCGATGCAATTCCGCGACCGCTACAAGGACTTCGAAAAGGCAGGCGCCACGGTCTTCGGCGTGTCGCGCGACAACATGAAGTCGCATGACGAGTTCAAGGCAAAGCTCGAACTCCCGTTCGAACTCATTGCCGACACCGAAGAAAAAATGTGCCACATGTTCGGCGTGGTCAAGAACAAGATCATGTACGGCAAGAAGGTCAAGGGTATCGAGCGCAGCACCTTCCTGATCGGCGCTGACGGCATCCTGAAGGCCGAATGGCGCGGACTCAAGGTCCCTGGCCATGTCGACGACGTGCTCAAGGCTGTCAAGGCCCTCAAGAAGGCCGCCTGAGCATTGCACAAAGCGCTGGCAGCCCTTTTGCGTCGCGACGTGGGGAATGCCCCACGCAGCGCGTAAAGAGCCTTCGACGCGTCATCCAGGGTGTGCATAATGGGTTCATGCCGTTGAGCTCCACGACCGCATCCCCCGAACAAAGCCGCCTTGGTCTACAGGCGGCTTTTTCGTTTTCTGGTTCCCACTTTCTGCGAGCGACCTGACACATGCCATTGCCTCCCGCCCCCACGAAACGCGCTGCATTGCTCTCGCCGGACGCGATCGATGCGCCCGCACGGCCCTCGCACAGGGGCTCGCGCCGCGCTGGCGATTCGCGCGCCGAAGCCTCCGCGCAGAGCGGACCGCAGCCGCTGGAACTGTTCGATAACCTCGGCACGGAAGGCGGCGGCGGCAGCGAAACCGCACACCCTCCCCGCCGCGCCAAATCGAAACCGGTCTCCGCGCCTGTCCCCGTCACCGCGCCGCAGCAGCCGCCCGCCGCCATCCAGGTCGAGACCAGAGTCCCCACGGCGGCTCCCGTGATTCAGGCACCCGCTGCGGCACCGCAAGCACCGGCACGCCCCAAGCGAAGCAAATCCACCGGCCCTGCCAAGCTGTTCGTGCTCGACACCAACGTGCTGCTGCACGACCCGATGTGCCTGTTCCGCTTCGAGGAGCACGACATCTTCCTGCCGATGATCGTGCTGGAAGAGCTCGACGGCCACAAGAAAGGCACCACTGAGGTCGCGCGCAACGGCCGCCAGACCAGCCGCACGCTCGACGCGCTGGCCGGTGCACAAGATGCAGACATCGACAAGGGCCTGAAGCTCGACACCACCGGCCACCGCGAAGCGGGCGGACGGCTGTTCTTCCAGACCGCCCCGCTCGACTACTCGCTGCCGATCAGCCTGCCCCAGGGCAAGGCCGACAACCAGATCCTCGGCGTGGTGCACGCGCTGCGCGACGAGTACGCCAAGGACCGCCCGGGCAGGCCGAAGCAGGAAGTGGTGCTGGTGTCGAAGGACATCAACATGCGCGTCAAGGCCCGCGCGCTGGGCCTGGCCGCCGACGACTACCAGAACGACAAGACGCTGGAAGACGGCGACCTGCTCTATGCCGGTTCGCTCGCCCTGCCGCCCGACTTCTGGACGCGCCAGAGCAAGACGGTCGAAAGCTGGCAGAGCGGCAGCAACACGTTCTACCGGATCAGCGGTCCGATCGTGCCCAACCTGTACATCAACCAGTTCGTCTTCTTCGAGGCGCCGGGTGAACCAAGCATGTACGCGCGCGTCACCGAGATCCGCGACAAGACCGCGGTGCTCAAGACGCTCAAGGACTACAGCTCGGCCAAGAATGCGGTGTGGGGCGTGAACACGCGCAACCGCGAGCAGAACTTCGCGATGAACCTGCTGATGGACCCGGAGATCGACTTCGTCACGCTCACCGGCACGGCCGGCACCGGCAAGACCCTGATGGCGCTGGCTTCAGGGCTCACGCAGGTGCTGGACGACCGCCGCTACACCGAGATCATCATGACCCGCGCGACCGTGAGCGTGGGCGAGGACATCGGCTTCCTGCCCGGCACCGAAGAAGAAAAGATGGGTCCCTGGATGGGCGCGCTCGACGACAACCTCGAGTTCCTGGCCAAGGGCGACGGCGGCGGTGCCGGCGAATGGGGCCGCGCGGCCACCAACGAGCTGATCCGCAGCCGCATCAAGGTCAAGAGCATGAACTTCATGCGCGGGCGCACCTTCCTAAACAAGTACGTGATCATCGACGAGGCGCAGAACCTGACGCCCAAGCAGATGAAGACGCTGATCACGCGCGCAGGCCCGGGCACCAAGATCATCTGCATGGGCAACCTGGCACAGATCGACACGCCCTACCTGACGGAAGGCTCCTCGGGCCTAACCTTCGCGGTCGACAAGTTCAAGGGCTGGCCGCACGGCGGGCACATCACGCTGGCGCGCGGCGAACGCTCTCGCCTGGCTGACTTCGCGAGCGACGTGCTGTAAGCCGCCGGCCTCGACGCCGACAAAGCCCGCGCACGCTCCCCGGAGCGCCGCGGGCTTTTTTTCGCCTGCGGCGACAGGCTACTGACAAGACGCTGTCAGGAGGCGGATCGCACCATAGGGGCTCCTTCAACAGCAACGAAAGAGAGCCCTCCATGCACAAGCACAACGCCATCAGCTGGTTCGAGATTCCGGTCGCCGACCTGGACCGCGCACAGGCCTTCTACGAAACCGTGCTCGCCCGCAAGCTGCGCCGCGAAGACTTCGGCGGCGACGCGCTGGCCGTGTTTCCCTACGAAGCACCCGCCACCGGTGGCGCCCTGCAGGCCGGTGCCAGTGCCACCGCGCGCGCCGGCAGCAGCATCCGCATCTACCTCGACTGCATGCCCAGCCTCGACGCCGTGCTCGCGCGCGTCGAGGCGGCCGGTGGGCACATCGTGGCACCGAAGTCCGCGTTGCCGCCGGGCATGGGCTTCATCGCCCACATGCGCGACACCGAAGGCAACGAAGTCGGCCTGCACGCGCTGGACTGAACGGCCATGGCGCAACGCAACTGGATCGCCGTGGCCAGCGCCGAGCATGCGCGGCGCGGCCGCGACCACCGCCCGCTGGGCTTCATGCAGGTCGGGCACGGCAAGCAGGCACCGCTCAAGCGACTTTCAGCGGGCGACCGCGTGGCCTACTATTCGCCGGCCACGGTGTTCAGCGGCACGGACAAGCTGCAGAGCTTCGTGTCGATCGGCATCGTGCAGCCCGGCATGCCGTACGAATTCGACATGGGCAACGGCTTCGTGCCGTGGCGCCGCGACGTGGCCTATGCGGCGTCGCACGAGGCGCCCATCGCGCCGCTGATCGAGCGCCTCGCGTTCATTGAGAGCCCGAAGCAATGGGGCTACAAGTTTCGCTTCGGCATGTTCGACATCACGGATGACGACATGCAACTGATCGCCCTGGCCATGAAAGCCGACCTGAAGATGCTCGCACTGTGAGAAAGACAAAAGAAAAGATGGAATCGACCCGCCACCACCAAGACGCCTTCCAGGTTGCAGGCCTCACGGTCCGCACCACCAACCGCGAGGAGAATGCCCCGGACACGGCCCGCATAGGGGCGCTGTGGCGGCGCTTCTTCGGCGAGCAGACGTATGCATCCACACCGCACCGCACCAGTGACACCCGGATCTTCAGCGTCTACTCGGCCTACGAATCGGACGCCCATGGCGCGTTCGACGTGACGGCGGGCGTGGCCGTTTCCGACGGTGCGGACAGCGTGGCCGTCGAGGCCGGCGACTACCTCGTGTTCACCGGCCAGGGCGAAATGCCGCACATGGTGATCGCCACCTGGCAGCGCATCTGGCACTATTTCGAGATGCACCCGGAGGTCGCGCGCAGCTACCGCAGCGATTTCGAAGCCTACGAAGGACCGGACAAGGTCGCGATCCATATCGGAGTTTCATGAGCACCACGAAGACTGGCGGCGAATTCGAATTCACAGGCACACGCTGATGCGCCGTGCCGACCGCCTCTTCCAGCTCGTGCAGCTCATCCGAGGGCGCCGGCTCACCACGGCCGCCTTCCTGGCGCAGCGCCTGGAGGTGTCCGAGCGCACGGTGTACCGCGACGTGGCCGACCTGCAGCACCAGGGCGTGCCCATCGAGGGCGAAGCCGGCGTGGGTTACCGGCTCGGCGCGGGCTTCGAGCTGCCGCCGCTGATGTTCACGCAGGACGAAGCGTCTGCGCTCGTGGCCGCGGCGCGGCTTGCGCAAAGCTGGGTCGATCCGGCGCTGGCGCGCGACATCGAGAGCGGGCTGGGAAAGATCCTCTCGGTGCTGCCGCCGGCCGCGCGCGTCTCCGCGGAGGCGCTGGCGCTCTACGCGCCGGCCATGGGCCTGGACGACGCCCTGCGTGCGCGGCTGCAGTCGCTGCGCGAGGCCGTGCAGTCGCACAACAAGCTGAGGCTGCACTACCGCGATGTGTCGGGCGATGCCAGCGAGCGCACCGTGCGCCCGCTCGGCTGCTTCTACTGGGGCAAGGTGTGGACGCTGTCGACCTGGTGCGAGCTGCGCAACGACTTTCGCGGCTTTCGCGTGGACCGCATGGATGCGATCGACGTGCTGCCAGAACGCTTTCGCGACGAAGCAGGCAAGACGCTGGCCGACATGCTGCGGCAGTTGAAGGCAGAGAACTCGCAGGGAAAGATCGTGCCGCTCAAGCCGCCGAGCACCCCGCCATGGTCGGGCAGCAGCGTCGGCTGAGCCCGCTCAGTACTGGTCGCTGTTGCTGTAGCCGACCAGGTTCTCGAACTTGGTGATCGGCTTCAGGAAGGCCAGCTTGATGGTGCCGGTCGGGCCGTTGCGGTGCTTGCTGATGATCACCTCGGCCACGCCCGGCTCCTTCGACTCCTTGTTGTAGTAGTCGTCGCGGTAGATGAACATGATGATGTCCGCGTCCTGCTCGATGGCGCCGGACTCGCGCAAGTCGCTCATCATGGGGCGCTTGTCAGTGCGGCTTTCCACACCGCGGCTGAGCTGCGACAGCGCGATCACCGGGCACTTCAGTTCCTTGGCCAGCATCTTCAGGCCGCGCGAGATTTCGCCCACGGCCGTGGCGCGGTTCTCGTCGCCCGAACTGCTGGTCGACATGAGCTGCAGGTAGTCGACCACGATCAGCCCGAGGCGCCCGTACTGGCGCGCGAGCCTGCGCGCGTTGGCGCGCAACTCGCTGGTCGACAGGCCCGGCGTCTCGTCGATGTGCAGCGACACGGTGCGCAGCTTCTCGATGGCTTCGGTCAGGCGCGGCCACTCTTCGTCGCTGAGCTTGCCGGTGCGCAGGTGACCCTGGTCGATGCGGCCGATCGAGCCCACGATACGCACCGCCAGTTGCGAGGCGCCCATTTCCATCGAGAACACCGCCACCGGCAGCCCTTCTTCGAGGGCCACGTGCTCGGCGATGTTGATCGCGAGCGAGGTCTTCCCCATCGAAGGACGCGCGGCCAGGACGATCATGTCGCCCGGCTGCAGGCCCGAGGTCATCTTGTCGAAGTCGTGGAAGCCGGTGCGCACGCCGGTGACGTCGTTCGGGTTCTCGGCCATCTCCGTCACGCGGTCGAGCAGTTCGACCACCAGGGCATCCATGCTCTGGAAGCCCTGCTTCATCCGCGTGCCTTCTTCGCCGATGTTGAAGATCTTCTGCTCGGCTTCGTCCAGGATCTTGTCGACCGCCTTGCCCTGCGGATTGAACGCGTTGGTCGCGATCTCGTCGGCGGCCGACACCAGCTTGCGCAGGATCGAACGCTCGCGCACGATCTCCGCATAGCGCCGGATGTTGCTCGCACTGGGCACGTACTGCGCGAGCGAGTTCAGGTAGACCAGCCCGCCGATCTCGTCGGCCTTGCCGATGTTCTGCAACTGCTCGTAGACAGTGATCACGTCGGCCGGCTTGCTGGCATTGATCAACCCGCCGACGGCGGCGTAGATCAGCTTGTGCTCGTGCCGGTAGAAGTCGCCGTCGACCAGCAGGTCGCCCATGCGGTCCCAGGCGCCGTTGTCGAGCAGCAGGCCGCCGAGCACGCTCGATTCGGCCTCGATGGAATGAGGCGGAATGCGCAGCTTGGCAACTTGGCGGTCGGCCGACGGGTCATTGTCGGCATAGGAGAAAACGGCGGACATGGACTTCCCTTGCAACCCTGCATGCTAAGCCGCGCACGCACCCGCGTGTGTGGACAAGGTTGTGAATAAACGGTGATCTTCCGGTGCAATCAACTGGAAAACTCTGGCGCACAAAAAGAAAAGCCGCCCGAAGGCGGCTTTTGCTGCAGCGCTCACGCGCTGTGAACGATCAGGCGGTTTCGCCGTAGACCGTCACGTTGATTTCGACCACCACGTCGGTGTGCAGCGAAACGCTCACCGTGCTGTCGCCAACAACCTTGATCGGGCCGTTGGGCAGGCGCACTTGCGCCTTGACAACCTTGTAGCCTTGCTTGTTCAGCTCTTCGGCGATGTCGCCGTTGGTGACCGAACCGAACAGGCGGCCGTCGACGCCGGCCTTTTGCGTCAGCTTGACGGTCGTGCCACCGAGCTTTTCGCCTTGGGCTTGCGACTCGGCCAGCTTGGCGGCCGCAGCCTTTTCGAGTTCGGCGCGCTTGGCTTCGAATTCGGCCTTGTTGGAGGCGGTCGCACGGCGGGCCAGGCCCGTCGGGATCAGGAAGTTGCGTGCGTAGCCGTCCTTGACCTTGACGATATCGCCCAGGGCACCGACGTTGACAACCTTGTCCAGAAGAATGATTTGCATGGTCTCGGCTCCTTAGACGCGGTGCTGGTCGCTGTACGGCACCATGGCCAGGAAGCGCGCGCGCTTGATGGCGGTGTTCAGCTGGCGTTGGTAGATCGCGCGCGTGCCGGTCAGGCGTGCGGGGATGATCTTGCCGTTTTCGCTGATGAAGTCACGCAGCGTGTCGATGTCCTTGTAGTCGATTTCTTCGACGCCAGCGACGGTGAAGCGGCAGAAGCGCTTGCGCTTGAACAGCAGCGACTGGGTGTTGCGCTTGGGGCGCTTGTCTTTGTTGAATTTCTTGAACGTGGCCATGATGGACCTCTCGAAAAATTAATCTTGCTGGAAGTCCTGCACATGCAGGACCGGATGCTTGCCGTTGCCCGGTGTCGCGAGAAACCCCTGGAAACGCCAGAGACTCCCCATGGACTGCCTTGCGAGCCGTTCGGCGATGGCGCCGAAGGCAACGGCCTTGAGGGCCGCCTTCACCTGCCTGGGCTTTCCCGCCTCCTGGAGCGTCGACTCGTGTTCGAGCTTCAGGTCGATGGCGGGCAAGCCGGCTGGGGTGTATCGCAGAGCTCCGAGTTCGGCAACCGAGGCGGTCAGCAACAGCTGATTGACCCCTGTTGCCGCAGCGGCGGCACTCACACCATCAGTTGTTGTTGGCGGCGTATTCGGCCTGCTGAGCCTTGCGGGCTTCTTCGCGCTCGACCGTCTTCATCATCGACGAAGGACCGGTGTCGGCCTTCTTCTTCTGAACGGTCAGGTGGCGCAGCACGGCGTCGTTGAACTTGAACGCGTGCTCGAGTTCACCCATCACGGTTTGCTCAGCTTCAATGTTGACGCACAGGTAGTGCGCCTTGTTGAGCTTGTTGATCTGGTAAGCCAGCTGACGGCGGCCCCAGTCTTCGACGCGGTGGATCTTGCCGCCGCCGGCCGTGATCAGGCCCTTGTAGCGCTCCAGCATGGCCGGAACTTGTTCGCTCTGATCCGGGTGGATCAGCAAAATGATTTCGTAGTGACGCATGGCACTCCTTGTGGATTCTTCCGAAGAAGAGAAAAAAGCCACCTGCAGCGTCTGGCGCAGTGTGGCAAGGGAAAGCCCACGATTATAGCCCTGTATTGCGCGGGCCGGCAAGGCGTTCAGTCGTTGAGCGCCTTGTCCAGCGGCGCAGCCTTCTCGGCGCCGACCGCCGCGCGGATCTTCGGTGCCAGCGCGACCAGGTCCTCGTAGCTCGCGGTGCCCTCGACCTGCAGGTTCAGCCGGAACCCCATCAGGCCCAGGCTGCCGGTGAGTTGCGTGGCGATGGGATAGGCGTCCTTGTAGCGCTGCTGCTTGCTGCGCCCGGAGGTGGCCGGCGCCGCCACGGGACTCGCCTGGGAAACCGCGCCATCGGGCACCGCGGAGGCTCCTCCCACAGGCGCCAACATGCCGAGTTCGACCAGGTGGTCGATGTCCTCGCGCGCGATGCCCATGCCGGCGGCCAGCACGTCGTCGAGAGAGCGCTTGCCGTCGAAAAGAATGAAAGCCGAACGCTGCCGCGGCGACAGCGTGACCGAGCGGTCTTTCAAGGCCTGATGGCCAGTTTGCGTCTTGACAAGAATCATGGTGGTCTTCCCTTCCGGGATGCGCCCGTGAATCTCACAAGTCTGGCATCAATTACGCAATTTGTTTCAAAAACACCCGCCGACAGCGGGAATCCCCCGATGGGGATTTCCGCCATTCGTGGATTCAGCGCTTGGCGAGCTGTTGCCAGGTGTCGATCACGCTGTCGGGGTTCAGCGAGATCGACTCGATGCCTTCATCGGCCAGCCACAGCGCGAAGTCCGGGTGGTCGCTAGGGCCCTGGCCGCAGATGCCGACGTACTTGCCTTGCGCCTTGCAGGACTTTATGGCACGGCTCAGCAGGGCTTTCACCGCCGGGTCGCGCTCATCGAAGTCGGCCGCCAGCAGTTCCAGGCCGGAGTCGCGGTCCAGGCCCAGCGTGAGCTGGGTCAGGTCGTTCGAACCGATCGAGAAGCCGTCGAAGAACTGCAGGAACTCGTCGGCCAGGATGGCGTTGCTCGGCACCTCGCACATCATGATCAGCTTGAGTTCGTTCTCGCCGCGCTTCAGGCCGTGCTCGCCGAGCAGGCCGGTCACGCGCTCTGCCTGGCCCAGGGTGCGCACGAAGGGCACCATGATCTGCACGTTGACCAGGCCCATGTCGTTGCGCACGCGCTTCAGGGCTTCGCACTCCATGGCGAAGGCCTCGCCGAAGTCGGCGCTCAGGTAGCGCGCGGCACCGCGGAAGCCCAGCATCGGGTTTTCTTCTTCCGGTTCGTAGCGGCTGCCGCCGATGAGCTTGCGGTACTCGTTCGACTTGAAGTCCGACAGACGCACGATGACCGGCTTGGGCCAGAACGCGGCGGCAATGGTCGCAATGCCCTCGGCCACCTTGTCGACATAGAACGCACGCGGCGAGGCATGGCCGCGGGCCACCGACTCCACGGCCTTCTTCAGGTCGTTGTCGACGTTCGGATAGTCCAGGATGGCCTTCGGGTGCACGCCGATGTTGTTGTTGATGATGAACTCCAGGCGGGCCAGGCCCACGCCGTGGTTCGGCAACTGCGCGAAGTCGAAGGCGAGCTGCGGGTTGCCCACGTTCATCATGATCTTCAGGTCGATCTCGGGCATCACACCGCGCTGCACTTCGGTCACCTCGGTCTCGAGGAGGCCGTCGTAGATGAAGCCGGTGTCGCCTTCGGCGCAGCTCACGGTGACCAGCGTGCCGTCCTTCAGCAGGTCGGTCGCGTCGCCGCAGCCGACCACGGCCGGAATGCCGAGCTCGCGCGCAATGATGGCCGCGTGGCAGGTGCGCCCGCCGCGGTTGGTGACGATGGCGGCGGCGCGCTTCATCACCGGTTCCCAGTTGGGGTCGGTCATGTCGGTGACGAGCACGTCACCGGCCTGCACCTTGTCCATTTCGCTGATGCTGTGCACCAGGCGCACCGGGCCGGTGCCGATCTTCTGGCCGATGGCACGGCCTTCGGCCAGCACGGCGCCCTTGCCCAACAGCTTGTAGCGCTGCTCGGCCTTGCCCTGCTGCTGGCTCTTCACCGTTTCGGGACGCGCCTGCAGGATGTAGAGGTGGCCGTCGGTGCCGTCCTTGCCCCACTCGATGTCCATCGGGCGGCCGTAGTGCTCTTCGATCACCAGCGCGTACCTGGCCAGTTGCTCCACGTCGGCGTCGCTCAGCGAGTAGCGGTTGCGCTGCTCGGCCTTGACGTCGGTGGTCTTCACAAGCTTGCCGCTCGCCTTTTTCTCTTCAGGCGTGGCGAACTCCATCTGGATGAGCTTGGAGCCGAGGTTGCGGCGGATGACAGCCTTCTTGCCGGCGCGCAGCGTCGGCTTGTGCACGTAGAACTCGTCGGGGTTCACGGCGCCCTGCACCACCGTCTCGCCCAGGCCGTAGCTCGAGGTGATGAACACCACCTGGTCGAAGCCCGACTCGGTGTCGATGGTGAACATGACGCCGGCGGCGCCGAGGTCGGAGCGCACCATGCGCTGCACGCCGGCCGACAGCGCGACCACGTCGTGCTCGAAGCCCTTGTGCACGCGGTAGCTGATGGCGCGGTCGTTGTAGAGGGAGGCGAATACCTCCTTCATCTTGTGCAGCACGTCCTCGATGCCGACCACGTTCAGGAAGGTTTCCTGCTGTCCGGCGAACGACGCGTCGGGCAAATCTTCGGCCGTGGCCGAAGAACGCACGGCAAACGAAGCCTCGGGGTTGCCGGCACTCAGCGTGGCAAAGGCTTCGCCGATGGCTTTCTGCAGGTCGGCCGGGAAAGGCTGGTTTTCGACCATGGCGCGGATCTCCGCGCCCGCGGTGGCCAGCGCGCGCACGTCCTCGGTGTCGAGTGCGGCCAGGCGCTTGCTGATCTTGTCGGCCAGGCCGTCGTGGGCCAGGAACTGGCGGAATGCGTGCGCCGTGGTCGCGAAACCGGTGGGCACACGCACGCCCTGCGGCAGCTGCGAGATCATTTCGCCGAGGCTGGCGTTCTTGCCGCCAACCGCCTCGACGTCGGTCATTCTCAGGTTTTCAAACGGTACGACCAGGGCGGTCGCGTCGAAAAGTGCAGACATGGGGAAGCTCCAGAAGTTGAAACCGGTGCCGCATGCAGACGGCGCGGCACGATCGTTGTCGTTGCTTTGGGTGCGGGCGCGGCGTGCATGGAAAAAATGGGGGGTTGGGAAAGCGGATTCCCGATAATGGCCCGAATTGTAGGCGTGGCAAGGTCGCGCGCGCCGCAGGACAAGGCCGCAAGAGCAACACCATGCATACACGCACTGTTTTCTTCATTTCCGACGGCACCGGCATCACCGCCGAGACTTTCGGCAACGCCGTTCTCGCCCAGTTCGAGATGAAGCCGCGCCACGTGCGCCTGCCTTTCACCGACACGGTCGACAAGGCCCACCAGGCGGTGCGCCACATCAACCACACGGCCGAACTCGAGGGCGTGCGCCCCATCGTCTTCACCACACTGGCCAACATGGACGTGCTGGAAGTGATCGAGACCGGCTGCAAGGGCATGCTGCTGGACATGTTCGGCACCTTCGTGCGGCCGCTGGAAATCGAGCTGGCCATGAAGTCGAACCACCGCATCGGCCGCTTCAGCGACGTGAGCAAAAGCAAGGAATACAACGACCGCATCGCCGCGATCGACTTCAGCCTGCAGCACGACGACGGCCAGAGCAACCGCGACCTGGAAGGCGCCGACGTCATTCTTGTGGGCGTGAGCCGCAGCGGCAAGACGCCGACCTCGCTCTACCTGGCCATGCAGCACGGCCTGAAGGCGGCCAACTACCCGCTGATTCCGGAAGACTTCGACCGCCGCCAGTTGCCGCCCGCCCTCACCCCGCACCGCAAGAAGATGTTCGGCCTGACCATCCAGCCCGAGAGGCTCAGCGAGATTCGCAACGAGCGCCGGCCCAACTCGCGCTACGCCAGCCTGGAGAACTGCCGCCACGAAGTGAGCGAGGCCGAGGCGATGATGCGGCGCGGCGGCATCCGCTGGCTGTCGACCACCACCAAGTCGATCGAGGAAATCGCGACGACGATCCTGCAGGAGCTGCGGCCCGAGCGGCTCAACTACTGAGATTGCTATCTTTTGGATAGCAAAGAGCGCCCGACAAGCGAGCGCTCTTGCATGGCGCATGCGCCGATGCGTCTTCAGGCAGGAGCCGAAGTGCGGATCAGATGGTCGAACGCGCCGAGCGCCGCCTTCGCTCCGTCGCCGGCCGCGATGATGATCTGCTTGAACGGCACCGTGGTCGCATCGCCGGCCGCGAACACGCCCGGCACGGAGGTCTGGCCGCGTGCATCCACGATGATTTCGCCGTGCTTCGACAGCTCGACCACGCCCTTGAGCCAGTCGGTGTTGGGCACCAGGCCGATCTGGATGAACACGCCTTCCAGCGCGACCGTCTTGAGCTCGCCCGACGCGCGGTCCTTGTAGACCAGGCCGTTGACCTTCTGGTCGCCGGTGATCTCGGTGGTCTGCGCGTTGGTGAAGATGTCGACGTTCTTCAGGCTCTTGAGCTTGCGCTGCAGCACGGCGTCTGCGCGCAGTTGGGTGTCGAACTCGATCAGCGTGACATGGCCCACGATGCCGGCCAGGTCGATCGCCGCTTCGACGCCCGAGTTGCCGCCGCCGACCACCGCCACGCGCTTGCCCTTGAACAGCGGGCCGTCGCAATGCGGGCAGTAGGCCACGCCCTTGTTCTTGAACTCGTGCTCGCCGGGCACGTTGATGTTGCGCCAGCGCGCGCCCGTCGAGATGATGACCGTCTTGCTCTTGAGCGAAGCGCCGCTTTCAAGCTGCACTTCGATCAGGTCCTTGCCCTGCACCAGCGCCTTGGCACGCTGCAGATTCATGATGTCGACGTCGTAATCACGCACATGCTCTTCGAGCGCGTGTGCGAACTTGGGGCCTTCGGTTTCCTTGATCGAAATGAAGTTCTCGATGCCCAGGGTGTCCAGCACCTGGCCGCCGAAGCGCTCCGAGGCCACGCCGGTGCGGATGCCCTTGCGGGCCGCGTAGACCGCGGCCGCAGCGCCTGCGGGACCGCCGCCGACGATCAGCACGTCGAACGGGTCCTTGGCGGCGATCTTCTTCGCTTCGCGCTCCACACCGCTGGTGTCGATCTTGGCGAGGATTTCTTCCAGGCTCATGCGCCCCTGGCCGAACTCGGTGCCGTTGAGGAACACGGTCGGCACGGCCATGATCTGGCGTTCCTTCACTTCGTCCTGGAAGGTGCCGCCCTCGATCATGGTGGCGCGGATGCGCGGGTTCTGCACCGCCATCAGGTTCAGCGCCTGAACCACGTCGGGGCAGTTGTGGCAGGTGAGCGAGACGTAGATCTCGAACTCGAAGTCGCCGTCGAGCGCCTTGATCTGGTCGAGCACGGCCTGCTCGACCTTCGGGGGGTAGCCGCCGATCTGCAACAACGCAAGGATCAGCGAGGTGAATTCATGGCCCATCGGCAGGCCGGCGAAACGCGGCCCGTGGTTTTCGCTCGGGCGGTTGACCGAGAACGAGGGCTTGCGGTGGTTGTCGTCGCGGCTTTCGGTCAGCTTGACCAGCGGGGACGAATCGGCCACGTCCTTCAGCAGCGACAACACTTCGCCCGAGGCCTTGCTGTCGTCGAGGGAGGCGACGATCTCGATCGGCTGCGTGGCACGTTCGAGGTAACTCTTCAATTGGGCTTTGGTGCTTGCGTCGAGCATGAGGGACTCTCTTTCGATAACTGAAAACTATCAACTGGGAACAAAAAAGCCCGGGGCCTCGTGAGCGCCCGGGCTTTCGCGCGGGGCGCTTAGATCTTGCCGACGAGGTCGAACGACGGTGCGATGGTCTTGTCGCCGTCATTCCACTTGGCCGGGCAGACTTCGTTCGGGTGGGCGGCGGTGTAGACAGCTGCCTTGAGCTTGCGCAGGGTTTCCTTGACGTCGCGGGCGATTTCGTTGGAGTGCACTTCGGCGGTCTTGATGATGCCGTCGGGGTTGATCACGAAGGTGCCGCGCAGTGCCAGGCCTTCTTCGGGAATGTGCACGCCGAAAGCGTTGGTCAGCGTGTGGGTCGGGTCGCCCACCAGGGGGAACTTGGCCTTGCCGACGGCCGGCGACGTGTCGTGCCAGACTTTGTGCGAGAAGTGCGTGTCGGTGGTCACGATGTAGACCTCGGCACCCAGCTTCTGGAACTCGGGGTAGTTGTCGGCCGCGTCTTCGACTTCGGTCGGGCAGTTGAAGGTGAAGGCCGCCGGCATGAAGATCAGCACGGACCACTTGCCCTTGAGCGTCTCGTCGGACACATCGATGAACTTGCCGTTGAGGTAGGCCTGGGTCTTGAAGGGCTGGACTTGGGTGTTGATCAGGGACATGGTGATTCCTTGGATGCTGCGGGTGGACAAAAATAAGTGCGAGCCATGAGTATAGCTACTGAATAATACATTTTGATAGTAATGAACTATCGATTGCATCGGTGCGGCCTATGAAAAACAAAGGTCCCGGCGCTTTCGCCTCCTGCCCGGATACGAACGCATATCACCCTCGTACGCATGCAGACCGACTGCGCAGGGGGAATGCTTGCGCGGCCCCTGCGAGGACCCGGACAATCCTCGTTTTCAGAACAAGGAAAACGAATATGAAGGGCGACCCCAAGGTCATCGAACATCTGCAGGCGCAGCTCAAGAACGAGCTGACCGCAATCAACCAGTACTTCCTCCACTACCGCATGCTCAAGCACTGGGGTCTGGACAAGCTGGCGAAGAAGGAATACGAAGAGTCGATCGGCGAAATGAAGCATGCCGACAAGCTGATGGACCGCATCTTCATGCTCGACGGCCTGCCGAACCTGCAGGACCTGGGCAAGCTGAACATCGGCGAAGACGTGCCCGAACTGCTGCGTTGCGACCTCGGCGCCGAAACCGGCGCGCAAGCCACCATCAAGGACGGCATCCAGCACTGCGAACTGGTGCGCGACTATGTCTCGCGCGACCTGCTGCAAGAAATTCTGGACGACACCGAAGAACACATCGACTTCCTTGAAACCCAGATCGACCTGGTCGACCGCGTCGGCCTGCAGAACTACCTGCAATCGCAGATGGGCGAGCTGGAATAAACAAGGCTTCACACCAGCCAGCGCAACGGGACTTCGGTCCCGTTTTTTATTGCTTTACGTAACTTAACGCTCCGCGAATAACAGTCATTCTCATTCGCGCGGATAGAATCCGCGCCTTCGATGACTGCCGCCCGCACCGACAACCGCCGCCGTTCCTACTGGCTCAAGACCCTGCACGAATGGCATTGGGTCAGCTCGGCGATCTGCCTGATCGGCATGATCCTGTTCAGCGTGACGGGCTTCACCCTCAACCACGCGGGACAGATCGAGGCCAAGCCCGCCATCACGAAGCTGAGCGGCACGATCGACGAATCGCTTCGCGCGGTACTCGAAGAGCAGCTGCCCGCAGCCAAGGCCCAGAAGGGCAAGGCCCCCCTGCCCTCCGAGCTCCAGGCCTGGGTTCAAAAGCACTGGGACATCGGCACCGCCGGGCGCGAGGCCGAATGGTCGGACGACGAAATCTATCTCTCGCTCCCCCGCCCCGGCGGCGATGCCTGGCTGCGGCTGAGCCTGGCCGACGGCGAGATCGAATACGAGCGCACCGACCGCGGCTGGCTCTCCTACTTCAACGACCTGCACAAGGGCCGCAACACCGGCACCGCGTGGAGCTGGTTCATCGACATCTTCGCGGGCGCCGCGCTGGTCTTCTCGATCACCGGGCTGTTCATTCTCAAGATGCACGCGGGCAACCGCCCGTTCACCTGGCCGATGGTGGGCATGGGCCTGGTCATCCCGGTGCTGCTCGCGCTGCTGTTCATTCATTGATTCATCGATCCAGGAAAGAGGTTTCCCGTGCACGTTCGCTATTCCCTCGCGCCGCTGGCCATGTCGGCGCTGTTCGCAGCACCGGCCTTCGCGGCTGGCCTGGCCGTCAACATCGAGATTCCGCGGCTGAACGCGTCCGAGTACCACCGCCCCTACGTGGCCGCCTGGATCGAGCGCGCCGACAACACGGTCGCCGGCACGCTGGCCGTCTGGTACGACGTGCGCACCAAGACCAACAACCCCGAAGGCGAAGGCACGAAGTGGTTGAAGGACATGCGCCAGTGGTGGCGCCGCGGCGGGCGTGAACTCGCGGTGCCGGTGGACGGCGTCACGGGTGCCACCAAGCCCGCGGGCAAGCACCAGCTGAGCTTCACCGAAGGCACGGCGCCGATGCCCAAGCTCGCGCCCGGCGCCTACAAGCTGGTGGTGGAAGCCGCGCGCGAAGTCGGTGGCCGCGAAGTCGTGAGCATCCCCTTCCAGTGGCCGCCGACCGCCGCTGCGCAACCGACCGCGACCGGCAAGGAAGAGCTCGGCGAGATCAAGCTCGAACTCAAGCCCTGATCGCCCTTTCGCCGAACGCCCTCAACCGCCCGCCACAGCCCGCCACACCAAGGACCCCTGCCATGAACCACTTCCCCCTGCGTGCCGCCGCCCTCGCCATCGCCCTGTCGGCCGCCTCGTTAGCGCAGGCGCACAACGCCTGGCTGCTGCCCTCGTCCACGGTCTTCTCCAAGGCCGACACCGTGAGCGTCGATGCCGCGATCTCCAACGACCTTTTCGTCGCCAACCACGCGGCCATGCGGCTCGACGGCCTGCAGATCACCGCGCCCGATGGCAGCACCGTCAAGCCCGAGACCGAAGCCAAGCTCAAGCAGCGCAGCGTGTTCGACGTGAGCGTCGCGCAACCGGGCACCTACCGCATCGCGGTGATCAACGCCGGCGCGTTCGCGAGCTGGAAAGACAAGGCCACCGGCCAGCCCAAGCGCGCGCGCGGCACGGCCGAGACCATCGCCAGGGAAGTTCCGCCCGACGCGCAGGACGTGACGATCAGCCAGTCGTCCGGCCGCGTCGAGACCTTCGTCACGGTCGGCAAGCCGTCGGTGCTCAAGCCCATCGGCCAGGGCCTGGAACTGATCGCCACAGGCAGCCCTACCGACCTGGTCAAGGGCGAAAAGGCGACCTTCACGCTGAACCTCGACGGCCAGCCCGCCAAGGACCTCGAAGTGACCGTGACTGCAGGCAACACGCAATATCGCGACAAGCTCGAAGAGGTCAAGATCAAGACCGACGACAAGGGCCAGTTCAGCGTGACCTGGCCGGCCGCCGGCATGTACTGGCTCGACGCCAGCACCAAGGACACCAAGACCACGGTGCCGCAAGCCAAGGAGCGCCGCCTGAGCTACGCGGCCACCCTTGAAGTGATGCCCTGAGACAGCCGCGCACCTTGAGCCTTTCGTTCAGCACCTGGCGCGCGGGCGGCTATGCCAACGCGGCCGTTCCGCGCCCCGCCGATCCCGCCACCCTGCAGCAATTGGGCGGCCCGACCATGGGCACCACGTGGTCGCTGCGCTTCGACAACCCGCGCATGTTGCCGCTGGCGGACGTGCGCGGCAGCGTCGAAACAGCGTTGGCGCGCGTGGTGGCGCAGATGAGCCACTGGGAGCCGGACTCGGACATCGGCCGCTTCAACCGTGCGCCGGGCGGCTCGCGCCACGTGCTGCCGGCGGAGTTCGCCGAAGTGATGCGCTGCGCAGCCCGCTGGGCAGAAGCGAGCGACGGCGCCATCGACCCCACCGTCGGTCCGTTGGTCGCTTGCTGGGGCTTCGGCCCCGAGGCGCAAGATGGCGGCCTGCCCGATGCACAGGCGCTGGCCGCAGCCCGCACGCGCACCGGTTGGCCGCGACTGGCTTTCGATGCGGCAGACGGCTCGCTGCTGCAACCGGGCGGCTTCACGCTCGACCTGTCAGGCATCGCCAAGGGCTTCGCGGTCGACCATGGCGTCGAGGCGTTGCGCGCGCTCGGCCTTACCGACCTGCTCTTCGAGATCGGCGGGGAACTGCGGGGCGTCGGGCGCCGCCCCGGCGGCCAGGCATGGCAAGTGCTGGTCGACGGCGATGCAGCTTCGTCACAACGCATCGCCCTGGCCGACATGGCGATCGCCACTTCGGGCGACCGGTGGCACCAGCGTTCGCATGAGGGACGCCGCTGGTCGCACACCATCGATCCGCGCACGGGCGAGCCCGCCGCGCATGCGCTGGCCAGCGTGACGGTGCTGCACGCGGAGTGCATGCAGGCAGATGCACTGGCGACCGTGCTGACGGTGTTGGGCCCGCAGGCCGGATTCGACTTTGCGCAGCGCCACGAGATCGCCGCACTGTTCGTGAGCCGGGACGACGCATCGCCCCCGGCACGCGCCACGCGCGCGTGGCCCGCGCCCGCCGAGGCATGAACGACACCGCGTGGCGCGCACTGGGCGCGAGCTCGACCCTGGTGGCCTACGCGGCGCTTTGCGCGTCGGTCTATGCGCGTGCGCGCAGGCAGCGAGCCGCCGCCGTGCGCGACGCCGCCGAACTCTCGGCAGGCGGCGACGAACCTCCGGCGCTGGTGCTGTTTGCCAGCCAGACCGGCCAGGCCGAAGCCATCGCCTGGCAGACCGCCCGGCAACTGAGCGCCGCCGGCACGCCCGCGCGCGTCATGGAACTGAACGCGCTCGACGCCGCCACGCTGGCGCGCGCGAGGCGCGCGCTGTTCATCGCCAGCACCTACGGCGAAGGCGACGCGCCGGACGGCGCCAGCGTGTTCGCCGAGCAGTTGATGGGGGCGTCACCCGCGCTGCCCTCGCTTCGCTATGCCGTGCTGGCACTGGGCGACCGCCAGTACGCCCACTTCTGCGGCTTCGGCCGAGCGCTCGACGAGTGGCTGCAGGCAACGGGGGCGGTGCGCGAGTTCGATCGCATCGAAGTCGACAACAGCGACCCGGCTGCGTTGGCGGCCTGGCAGGCCCGATGGGGCGGCACGCCGGGGGAAGGCACGCAGGAAGCGGCGGCCACCGCATTCACGCAGTGGCGCCTCGTTGCGCGCGAACAGCTCAATCCCGGCAGCACGGGCGCACCGGCCTTTCACCTGGGGCTGGTGCCACAGGTCGGAGCCATGCCGCACTGGGCCTCCGGCGACCTGGTGCAGGTCAGCGTGGCCAGCGACCCCACGCGTCCGCGCGACTACTCGATCGCGTCGCTGCACGCCGACGGCGAGTTGCAGTTGCTCGTTCGGCAGGAGCAGCATCCGGACGGCACCCTGGGTGCGGCCTCGGGCCTGCTCACGTCCACGCTCGCCATGGGCGACACCGTCGCCCTGCGCCTGCGGCCGCATCGCGGGTTCCGCCTGGGCGGCAACGAGACGCGGCCGCTGATCCTCATCGGCAACGGCACCGGGCTGGCCGGCCTGCGAGCGCATCTGCGCGCACGTGCCGCTGCGGCCAGGCACGACAACTGGCTTGTATTCGGCGAACGCCAGGCGGCCCATGACTTCCTGTACCGCGAAGAAATCGAAGCCTGGCAGGCCGACGGCGTGCTGCAACGGCTGGACATGGTGTTCTCGCGCGACCAGCCGGAGCGTCTGTACGTGCAGCACCGGCTGCTGCAGTCCGCCGACGCCTTGCTGCAGTGGCTGCGCGATGGCGCGGCCATCTACGTCTGCGGCAGTCTGCAGGGCATGGCTTCCGGCGTGGATGCGGCCCTGCGGCAGGTTGCAGGGGAAGCTTTCGTGAGAGACCTGACGGCCAGCGGCCGCTATCGGCGCGACGTCTACTGAGCCGGGAAGCATCAGGTCAGTTGCGCGTCAGCAACAAACAGGGCTTAACTTTTGGATTAATACAACGTTGCCGTGCACTTTGGTATTGAGAAACAATATCATTCGCACCGATTTACAAAAGCTTTGTAGATCGACTCACCCAGCCAGTCCGCCCGCTTCTCCCGCGAGAACGCCGCCGTCGAGACATCGCCAGTCGAGTCCTAGCCGCCGCCCTTTCCGGAGAAAACTTCATGGCCTACATCAAGAGCCGCAAACACGCCGTTGCGCGCGCAGTTCCACACCTTTCCGGCGCTGCTGCCGCCACGCTGATGGCCCTTGCGGCTCCAGGCGCCTTCGCCCAGTCGTCCAACGCGTTGCCGGAGGTCCGGGTGCAGGACTCCGCCGTCACCAACGACTACAAGACCGACACGTCGGCCAACCCCAAGTTCACGGCCCCGCTGGTGAACACGCCGCAAACCATCCAAGTCATCAAGGACCAGATCATTCGCGACCAGGGCGCGACCACGCTGACCGAAGCGCTGCGCAACACCCCCGGCGTGGGCACGTTCTTCCTCGGGGAAAACGGCAACACGAACACGGGCGACGCCGTCTACATGCGCGGCTTCGACAGCTCCAGCGCGATTTTTGTCGACGGCATCCGCGACCTGGGCTCGGTGTCGCGCGACGTGTTCAACATCGAACAGATCGAGGTCGTGAAGGGCCCGTCGGGCACCGACGTGGGCCGCACCTCTCCCACCGGCTACATCAACCTCGTGACCAAGAAGCCCAAGCTCGAGGACAGCTTTCTGGGTTCGCTGAGCTACGGCAGCGCGGACTTCAAGCGCGGCAGCGTCGACTGGAACAAGTCGCTCAGCGGCGCCAACGGCATCGGGGCGGCATTCCGCTTGAACGCCGTGGCCGAAGACGGCGGCGTGGCCGGCCGCGACATGGTGAAGAACAAGCGCACGGCCATCGCACCGTCGCTGGCGCTCGGCCTGAACAGCCCGACGCGCATCTTCCTGGACTACCTGCACGTCAAGCAGAACAACGTGCCCGACGGCGGCGTGCCCACCATCGGCCTGCCGGGCTACTCGACGCCGGACGCAACGGCGATCAACAGAGGTTTGGCTCGCCGCACCTACCTGAACTCCGCGGCACGCGTGGACTCGAGCAACTTCTACGGCACGAGCTCGGACTTCGACAACGTGACCGCGGACATGTTCACCGCGCGCATCGAGCACGACCTGACTCCCGACGTCACGCTGCGCAACACCACGCGCTACGGCAAGACCTCGCAGGACTACATGCTCACGGCCTTCATGGGCGGCGGCCTGACGTCCACGAACGGCGTCGGCACCTTGCCGGCGGCCACCGCGGGCTTCCTGAACACGGTCATTCCGACGCTCCCGGCAAGCTGGACCGTCACGCGCAACCTGCCGACCAACAAGGACCAGGAAAACACGATCTTCACCAACCAGACGAGCGTGTCGGCCAAGTTCAACACGGGCAGCATCAGCCACTCGTTCAATGGTGGCGTCGAATTCATCCGCGAGACGCAGCGCGCCAACAACTTCTATGGCCAGGGCTTCGCGAGCGTGGGCACCACGCTGGCCGCGGCCGGTTCCTGGCCGGCCGCCAACCTGTACAACCCGAATCCGTACGTGAGCGGCTACAACCGCATCCCCAACGGCACCGGCTCGGACGGCAGCACCGACACCATCGGCCTGTACGCCTTCGACACCCTGAAGTTCAATGAGCAGTGGCAACTGACCGCCGGCCTGCGCTACGACCACTACTCGACCACCTACAACGCCACCGCGCTGACGCTGGCACGCACCGGCAACGGCCCGCAGACCACGACGATCACGCCGACCAACCTGAAACTGTCGGACAACCTGCTGTCCGGCAAGATCGGCCTGGTCTACAAGCCGACCGAGAACAGCAGCGTCTACGCCGCCTACGGCACCGCCGCGCAGCCCCCGGGCGGTGCGAACTTCGCGCTCGCAGCGGGCGGCACCGGCAACAGCGCCGCGCGCACCGACTTCCTGCCGCAGAAGGCCAAGACCTACGAACTCGGCACCAAGTGGGACGTGCTGAACAAGCGCGTGGCCCTGACCGCCGCGCTGTACCGCACCGACGTCAGCAATGAAGTCGTGCAGGACAGCGTGACCACCAACTACTACCAGACCGGCAAGAAGCGCGTGCAGGGCGTCGAGCTCGGCGCGTCGGGTGCGCTGACCGAAAACTGGGGCGTGAGCACCGGGTTCACGACCATGAACACCCGCGTGCTGAGCGGCCCCTCGGTGCTGGCCGACGGCTCGACCGCCCTCGCCTACACGCCGAAGAAAGCCTTCACGCTCTGGACCACCTACCAGCTTCCGTTCGGCCTGACCCTCGGCGGCGGTGCCCGATACAACGGCAAGCTGCAGCGCGGCAGCGACGGCGCGGTCGGCACGCCGGCGTACGTCGACTCGTACTGGGTGTTCGATGCAATGGCCTCCTACCGCATCAACAAGAACGTCGACATCCAGTTCAACGTCTACAACCTGTTCGACAAGGACTACGTGGCAGCCATCAACAAGAGCGGCTACCGCTACACGCCGGGCACGCCCCGCTCGTACAAGGTCACCGCGAACTTCGCGTTCTGAGCGTCGCGCGCACCGTTCCCGCCCGGGGCGGTGCCACACTCGAGCCCCGGCCCGCGCCGGGGCTTTTCTGTTTTCGGAGTCCCTGAAAAATGATGCTGCATGTGCCCGATGTGCTCAGTCCCGCCCAGGTGCGCGAGATGCGCGCCGCGCTCGACGCGACGAACTGGATCGATGGCCGGGAGACGGTCGGCGACCAGGGCGCGCAGGTCAAGCGCAACCGGCAGTTGCCCGAGCAATCGCACGTCGGCCGCGAACTCGGCGCCACCGTGCTCGCCGCGCTGGCGCGCAACGCGCTTTTCTTTTCGGCGGCATTGCCGCTGCGCTTCGTGCCGCCTTTGTTCAACCGCTACGAAGGCGGCGAGCACTACGGATTGCATGTCGACGGCGCGGTGCGCACGCTGCCCGGCAGCGGCCAGCAATTGCGCACCGACCTGTCGTGCACCCTCTTCCTGAGCGACCCCGACGACTATGAAGGCGGCGAGCTGGAGGTGATCGACACCTACGGCTCCCACGAAGTGAAGCTGCCGGCCGGCGACCTGGTCCTGTATCCGGCAAGCAGCCTGCACCGCGTGCACCCCGTGACACGCGGCGCGCGGGTGTGCTCGTTTTTCTGGCTGCAGAGCATGGTGCGCAACGACCAGCAGCGCAGCATGCTTTTCGAGCTCGACCAGAACATCCAGAAACTGCGCGCCCGCCTGGGGGAATGCGACGAAACGGTGGCGCTGACCGGCCACTATCACAATCTGCTGCGGCTCTGGTCGGAGGTCTGAGCGCGCGGCCGGCCGGCCGTGAACGCCATTGCAGGATCCAGTAACAGCATAGTTATTGCAAATGCGATGGATTCTTATTTATAATCGGTCACTTCCAACAGCCAGCCAACTGCCGCTTTCACCGCCATGATCGTTTGCGTCTGCCGCCGAGTCTCCGACCGCGAAATCGCACGTCACGTGCGCGCGGGCATGACATTCGACGAAGTCCAGTTCGAACTCGGCGTGGCCACCCAGTGTGGTCAGTGTGAAGGTTGTGCGCGCGACATCGTCGCGCAATGCAGCGCCTCTCACCCGGTTGCCGCCTTGAACTGCGAAACGGGCCCGAGGGCGATCCAGCTTGCCAACTCCATCAAGGAAAGCAAGGCATGGAACTCGTCTCGGCACTCGGCGGCAGCCTGATCCTGGTCGCCGGCTCGGTCTGGTGGATTTTTCACAAGTGATGAAGGCGATGCACGCCGCGTCCTCGTAGCGGTTTTGCTGCAATCGGGGCACCTTTCACGGTGCCCGCACTCGAATGGTTGATCGTGTCTGACCGCTTTGCCCCTCCCCCCTCCTTCCTCGGCCTGTCCCGCAATGTGGTCATTGCGGGCGGCGTCATCCTTTTTCACGGGGCCGCGCTCTGGGCGCTGCAAAGCGGATTGCTGCGCCGCGCCGCCGAAGTGGTGATTCCGGTCGAGATACTGAGCCAGTTCGTCGAGCCGCCGAAACCGAAGGCCGATCCGCCGCCTCCGCCCCCACCGCCGCCCCAACCCAAGGTTGCCAAGGCGCCACCTCCGCCGCGGCCGCAAGCCATCCGGGAGCCGAAACCGACACCGGCGCCGCAAGCACCCGTGGGCGTCACGGAACCTCCGCCGCCTGCCGCCCCGCCGGCACCGCCCGCGCCGCCAGCCCCACCCGCGCCGCCGCCTTCGCCTCCAGCCCCCCCTGCGGTGTCGCTGCCGTCGAGCAACGCCGACTACCTTCAGAACCCGAAGCCGGTGTACCCCGCCATGAGCCGGCGGCTCGGCGAGCAGGGCAAGGTCATCGTGCGGGTGCTCGTGGGCGTCGACGGCATGCCCAGGGGCGCGGAAGTCAAGAAATCCAGCGGCTTCGATCGGCTCGACGAAGCCGCCGTGGAATACATCATGAAATGCCGGTTCGTGCCCGGCAAAGTCAACGGTGTGGTGCAGGCCATGTCCTATGACGCCCCGGTCAACTACGTACTGAACTAATTTTTCTCTGGAGCAACTTCGTATGGATTCCCAATTTGGCTTGATGAACGTCTGGAACCAGGGCGACTTCGTGACCAAGGCCGTGGCGGTGCTGTTGATCGGCATGTCCCTCGCGTCGTGGATCGTGATCATCGTCAAGGCGCTCGACGTCATTCGCTACAAGCGCCTCGCCAAGCACTCGCAAGACTTCTGGCACAGCGAAGACTTCGCCACCGCGCTGAACAAGCTCGGCACCGACGACAGCAACCCGTTTCGCGCGCTGGCACTCGAAGGCCGCGAAGCCGCAGCGCACCACCGCAACACGAAGGTCCACCTGCACGACACGCTGGACGTGAGCGACTGGATCACGCGCTCCCTGCGCAACGGCATCGACGCATTCACCGCGCGCCTGCAGACCGGCCTCGCCATCCTGGCGTCGGTGGGCTCCACCGCCCCCTTCATCGGCCTGTTCGGCACGGTCTGGGGCATCTACCACGCGCTCATGAGCATCGGTTCGGCCGGCCAGGCGACCATCGACAAGGTGGCCGGCCCGATCGGTGAAGCACTGATCATGACCGCGCTTGGCCTGGCCGTGGCCATTCCGGCGGTGCTGGGCTACAACGCGCTGGTGCGCGGCAACAAGTTCGTGCTGACCAAGCTGAATGCCTTCGCGCACGACCTGCACGCCTACTTCGTGACCGGTGCCCGCGTGCAAAGCGGCGGCAACGAAGCGATCGTGGTTCCGCTCAAGAAGGGCTGAGCATCATGGCTTTCGGAACACAAGACGAACCCGATGAGGTGATGAACGAGATCAACATGACGCCGCTGGTCGACGTCATGCTGGTGCTGCTCATCATCTTCATCATCACCGTGCCGGTGATGAAACACGCCGTCAACATCGACCTGCCGCGCGCCACTAGCGAGCCCGAACAGCCGAAGCCGCAGAACATCCTGTTCAGCATCACGGCAGACGGCAGCTACTACTGGAACGAAGACAAGATCGACGACAGCGCGCTGCCCGCCCGCCTGGCCGCCGAGGCCGCCAAGGACCCGCAGCCCGAGTTGCACATCCGCGGCGACAAGGCCGTGCGCTACGAGCGCGTGGCCAAGGCCATGTCCGAAGCCCGCGAAGCCGGTGTGCGCAAGATCGGCTTCATCACGGAGCCCGACGCGAAGTGACCTGATTCGCGATTGAAAAAAATCAATCGCGGTGATTGACTTTTTATTGCGAATCATTATCATTCAGTCATCGCTTCGACAAGGGAACTCCAGATGCCAGCCACTCCGAATGCCTTTTCTGTTCTGAACCATCCTTCGCTCGACCAATCGGGTGGCGGCCATGCGTCCATCCAGGCAACGCGTCCGGCGCCGCTGGTCGAAAGCGCGGAGCTCCTGAAGGGAAGCAAGACCGTTGGCATCATGCACAACGGTTCCCTGTACCGGCTGCAAGCCACCAAACTTGGCAAGCTGATCCTGACCAAATAGGTCGTTCAGTTCGCCCCTCCCGAGCAAGTTTCATCGTGGGGCGACTCAAGGAGATTCATCTCCGAAGGGTCGTTTTTTGCTAGCCAACGGTTCGCCGACTAGCCAAGCTTTTTTTCACGCTGAAGCACCCAAAAGAAAACGCCGACCTCGAGGTCGGCGTTTTGCTTTGGGCGACAGGAGGATCAGAGGCCGAGTGCGGCAATGCCTGCCTTGGCGATCTGCGCATCCTCGTTCGACTTCACGCCGCTCACGCCCACGGCGCCGATCACATGGCCGTCCTTCACGATCGGCACGCCGCCTTCGAGCAGGCCCTGCACTTCGGGCGCCGTCAGGAACGCGGTGCGCCCGCCGTTGATGATGTCTTCGTAGACCTTGCTTTCGCGACGGCCCATGGCGGCGGTGTGCGCCTTGGCGGGCGCGATGTGCGAGGACAGCGCAGCGGCGCCGTCCAGGCGCTGCAGCCACAGCAGGTTGCCGGCGTCGTCCGAGATGGCGATGGTCACGGCCCAGTTGTTCTTCAGGGCCTCGGCTTCGGCCGCGGCGGCAACGGCCTTGACGTCGGCGAGTTCGAGGAATGATTTGGTCTTCATGGTGTGCTCGGGTTGCGTAAAAACCCGACAGCATAACGGCCACGCCGCCAGCAGTGCCTTCGCGGCGGTGCCAAGCTCGGAAACAAGCTGCACGCGGTCTTTACCGGCACCCGCTCTTGCAGCCCCCTAGAATGCGCCCCAACTGCGTCTTCGCAGCAACCACAGGAGCTCCGGCCATGAACGACCGCGTTACCACCCTAGACACATCCACTGGCTACGGCCAGCCGCTGGCGCAGGCGGAACGCCAGCGCGTGCTGCGCAACACCTACTGGCTGCTCGCGCTGAGCCTGCTGCCCACCGTGCTCGGCGCATGGGTCGGTGTGAGCACAGGCCTCACGCGCTCGCTCACCGGCGGACTCGGCCTCATCGTCTTCCTCGGCGGCGCATTCGGCTTCATGTTCGCCATCGAAAAGACCAAGAACTCCGCCGCCGGCGTGCCGGTGCTGCTGGGCTTCACCTTCTTCATGGGCCTGATGCTGTCGCGCCTGATCGCGATGGTCCTGGGCTTCAAGAACGGCTCAGAACTCATCATGACGGCCTTCGGCGGCACCGCCGGCGTGTTCTTCGTGATGGCCTCGCTGGCCACGGTCATCAAGCGCGATCTGTCGGGCATGGGCAAGTTCCTGTTCGTCGGCGCGATGGTGTTGATGTTCGGCGCCATCATCAACGTCTTCGTCGGTTCGAGCACCGGCATGCTGGTGATCTCGGTGGCCGCCATCGGCATCTTCTCGGCCTACATGCTCTATGACCTGAAGCAGATCATGGACGGCGGCGAGACCAACTACATCACCGCCACGCTCGCGCTGTACCTCGACCTGTTCAACGTGTTCCAGAGCCTGCTGGCCCTGCTGGGCATCTTCGGCGGCGAACGCGACTGAGCGGATCCGTGCCCACCCGTAAAAAGAGCCCCGAGGGGCTCTTTTTTCATTCCAGCTCGAAGACCGCGATCGATTCGACGTGCGCCGTGTGCGGGAACATGTTCACCACACCCGAGAACGTGCAGCGGTAGCCCGCCTGGTGCACCAGCAGGCCGGCGTCGCGTGCCAGCGTCGACGGGTTGCAGCTCACGTACACGATGCGCTTGGGCGGCGTCCAGCCGTCGGTGCGCAGCTCGGGCTGCAGGTGCAGGTCGGCCAGAGCCTTGGCGAGGGCGAAGGCGCCTTCGCGCGGCGGGTCGACCAGCCACTTGTCGGCACTGCCGTCGGCCACCAGCATCGCCGGTGTCATCTCGAAAAGGTTGCGCGCTACGAAAGTTGCAGGTGACAACGCACGGCGGGCGGGCGTTGCGGGCTGATTTCGCAAGAAGTTGTCGGTGGCGCGCGCCACCAGCGTGTCGCTCCCCTCGATGCCCAGCACCTCGCGCGCCTGGCTCGCCAGCGGCAATGTGAAATTGCCCAGGCCGCAGAACCAGTCGATCACGCGCTCGTCGGGCTGCACGTCGAGCAGGCGCAGCGCCTTGCCGACCAGCGCCCGGTTGATGTGCGGATTGACCTGTGTGAAATCAGTGGGCTTGAACGGCATCGTGACGCCGAACTCAGGCAGTCGATACGCCAGCGGCGCGCCGCCCTCTTCCAGCAACTTCACGGTGTCCGGACCCTTGGGCTGCAGCCACCACTGAACTCCCTCGTTGCGGGCCGCAAAGGCCTTCAGCCGGTCGACGTCGGCGTCCGACAGCGGTTCGAGGTGCCGCAGCACCAGCGCGATGGTGCCGAGCTTCGTGGAGTCGGGTGCGTCGCCGCAGGCCAGCTCGATCTGCGGGCAGGTCTGGCGCGCGTCCATCGAGCCGATCAAGGCGCGCAACGGCATCAGCATCTCGCTGATCTGCTTGGGCAGAACCGGACACACCTGCATGTCGGCCAGGTAGCGGCTCTTGCGCTCGTGGAAGCCGATGAGCACCGTGCCCTTCTTGACCACGTGGCGCACCGAGAGTCGCGCACGGTAGCGGTAGTGCCATGCCGGCCCCTCGAGCGGTCGCAGCACGTTCTCGGGATTCACCTTGCCCAGATGCCACAGGTTGTCTTCCAGCGCGCGCTGCTTCACGGCCACCTGGGCGGCCGCGTCGAGGTGCTGCATCTTGCAGCCGCCGCAGGCACCCGTGTGCAGGCCGAAATGCGGGCAGCCGGGACGCACCCGCTGCGACGATTCGCGGCGGATGGCCGTGACCGTGCCTTGCTCCCAGTTGTTCTTGCGGCGGTGCACATTGAACTGCACTTCCTCGAAGGGCAATGCGCCTTCGATGAACACGACCATGCCGTCGGCCTTATGGGCAACGCCCTGAGCGTCGAGGTCGAGCGACTCGACCTGCAACCACTCTTCACCAGGATTCGCGGGGACTTTCGCGGGCGTTTTGTTTTCTTCGATGGGTTCCGTCATCCCCCGATTGTCTCAGCGTGGACAGCCTCGCTAGAACAACGCGTCCCGCCCGACGCCCGAGCGCGTGAGCTGGCGGCGCATCTTGGCCAGTGCCTCGTTCTGGATCTGCCTGACCCGCTCGCGTGTGAGGCCCAGGCGCACGCTCAGCACCTCCAGCGTTTCGGGCTCGCGGTCGTGCAGGCCGTAGCGGCCTTCCAGCACCTCGCGCTCGCGCGCATCGAGGGCATGCACCCATTGGTCGAGCAGGCGCTCCACCTCGTGTGCGTGCGTCACGCCGGTCGGGTTGCCCTGCTCGTCCTCGGAGGCCACGGTGTCGGCCAGCGTGAAGCCATCGTCGCTGCGCGCATCACCTGCGTCCAGCGAGCGCGGCGCTTCGGACAGGGCCAGCAGATCGGCCACGGACTGCACGTCGCGTCCCAGCAGCGCAGCAATGTCTTCCACGCGCACGCCGTCGGGCCGATTCGCAAGGAATTCGGCGTCGCCCTCCAGGGTGCGGCGCGCGCGCAGTACCTGGTGCAGCTCTCGCACCACATGCACCGGCAGCCGGATCGCCCGGGCCTGCGTCATGACCGCACGTTCGACGGACTGGCGGATCCACCAGGTCGCGTACGTTGAAAAACGAAAGCCGCGTTCGGGCTCGAACTTGCCAATGGCATGCATCAACCCGAGATTGCCCTCTTCGATGAGGTCCGACAGCGGCACGCCACGTCCCAGGTAGCTCTTGGCGATATTCACCACGAGCCGCAGGTTGTGCTCGATCATCGATTGCCGGGCGGCGAAATCGCCGGCTCGCGCGGCGCATGCGGCCTCGTACTCCTGCGCGGGTGTGAAGAGCTCTGTGCGCCGGACCTGGCGCAGGTAGATGGTCAGCGCATCCGCGCCTTCGCCGCCTATCGACTCGCTCGAGGCATCGCGAGGCGGTGCAATGTCAGTGCCCAACGGATCGGCCGCCGTGTCGGCGGCAGATGCGTTCTCGTCGGACGGGTCCCGGCGACTGCCCTTGCCCGCCAACCCGCGCACAGGCAGTGTGCGACGGGAGCGGGGGGCAGCCATGGCATCACCGGCCGGGGAGGTAACGCGAAGGATCGACGGGCTTGCCTTGGCGGCGAATCTCGAAATGCAGCTTCACACGGTCGGCGTCGCTGTTGCCCATCTCGGCGATCTTCTGGCCCTTCTGAACCGACTGGTCTTCCTTCACGAGCAGCGTCTGGTTGTGCGCATACGCCGTGAGGTAGGTGTTGTTGTGCTTCAGGATGATCAGGTTGCCGTAGCCACGCAGGCCGGCCCCCGCATAGACCACACGGCCGTCGGCGGCGGCCAGCACCGGGTCGCCCGCCTTGCCGCTGATGTCGTAGCCCTTGTTCTTGGCTTCGTCGAAGCCCGCGATCAGCGAGCCGCTCGCGGGCCAGATCCAGCCAAGGTCTTCATCCCCCGAATTGCCTGTGCCTGGCGCCGACGGCGACGCCGTGACCGGTGGCTTGACCGGGCTGCTGGCCGGTGCCACAGGCGCCAGGACTGCAGGCGGCGTGACCGGCTTGGTCGTGGCGCTTTCGGAAGAAGGCGCACTGACCGGCGGCGCCACGGCTACGGCCGTTCCACCCGGCGGGATCACGCGCAGCACCTGGCCGACTTCGATGAGATCGGGGTTGTCGATGTTGTTCCAGCGAACGATGTCCTGCCAGCGTTGACCCGTGTCCGCGCCGATGCGGCGGATGGTGTCGCCGGGGCGGACCGCGTAGTAGCCGGGCTTGCCGTAATTCTCGATGCCTGCCAGCGGCTTGCCGTTGGCATCCGTGGTAATGGGCGGACCGCCGGGCACTGTGGCGCTGGGGGCGCGCGTCATGGTGCCGCGGTCTTCGACCGGTGCCGGCCCACGCGGTGTGGAACAGCCCGCGATCACGAGCACAAAGGCCAACGTGACGCCAGCGAACCAACTCCGATTGCCAAAACCCTGCATGTGTTATTCCTTCAAGCGATGCCTGATTTTAGGGGGACAAAGTGAACCGCCTCAAGAATGAGACGCTCCAGTCCCCGGGGGGTCTTGTCGATGACGACGAGGGCTTGGCCACCGCTGGCGGAATGTGTCGGAGCCACGATGCGGCCCCCCACCGCGAGCTGATCGATCCAGGCTTGCGGCACGGCTTCGCCGCCCGCGGCAGCGATGATGCCGGCGTAGGGCGCGCCCTTCGCGTAGCCGATCATTCCGTCTCCCAGCATCAGGTGCACCGTGGCCAGGCGGAAGGGCCGAAGATTCAGGCGGGCGCGCTCGTGCAGGCCGCGCAGCCGCTCGATGCTGTAGACCTCGGAGGCCACGTGGTTCAGCACAGCGGCCTGGTAGCCGCAGCCGGTGCCAATTTCGAGCACGCGCCCCAGTTTGTCTTGCGGTTTTCCGGCCAACGCGGGCGCGCCGAGCAGGAGCTCGATCATGCGGGCCACCACGCTGGGCTTGGAGATGGTCTGCCCGAGCCCGATCGGCAGGCTCGTGTCTTCATACGCCTGGTTGACCAGCGCGCTGTCGACAAAACCGTGCCGGCTCACCGCGCCCATCGCACGCAACACGCGCGGATCGGAAATGCCCTGTGCAGCGAGCTTCTGCACCATGCGCGCGCGCACCGCATCCGAGGCCATCGAAGGCGTGGACGGCACCATCGGCTTGGCCGGCACGGCAGGCATGCGCCCGCGCGTGGCGGCCGAGGCGGTGGGTGTCAGGCGAACGGGAAAACTGGGCCGCTGTGTGGCCATGTCAATTGCCGAACCGGGCCACGGTCTCGCGCCATTGGCCGAGGTTGGCGTGGTCGGTCAGATCGATCTGCAACGGCGTCAACGCAACATGGCCAGCCGCGGTGGCGTGGAAGTCGGTGCCCTCGCCGCTGTCCTTGGCGCCACCTGCGCCGGCGATCCAGTACATGGTCTCGCCGCGCGGGCTGTCCTGCGTGATCACCTTCTCGGCGGCGTGACGGCGACCGAGCCGGCAGACCTTGACGGGCTTCAATTCATCGAAGGGCTTGTTCGGCACGTTCACGTTGAGCAGGAATGCGTTGCCGCCCAGCATGCGCTCGCGCTCGATCTGCTGCACCAGACGCCGCGCCACCTGAGCAGCCGCATCCACGTGGGCCCAGCCCTTTTCGATCTGCGAGAACGCAATGGCCGGAATGCCGAACAGGTAGGCCTCCATGGCCGCGCCGACGGTACCCGAATAGATGGTGTCGTCGCCCATGTTGGCGCCGTTGTTGATGCCGGAAACCACCAGGTCGGGCCGGTAGCCGAGCAGGCCCTTGAGCGCGATATGCACGCAGTCGGCCGGCGTGCCGGTCACGTAGCGAAAACCGTTGTGGGCTTCGCGCACGTAGAGAGGTGCGGCCAGGGTCAGCGCGTTCGACTTGGCGCTGTTGTTGTGCTCGGGGGCAATCACCTCGACATCGGCGATGTCCTTGAGTGCGTCGTGCAATGCGACGATGCCCGGCGCCTGGAAGCCGTCGTCGTTGGAAATGAGTATCTTCATGGTGTCCTGGATCGCTCGGATTGTAGGCGTCGGGTGCGTCGCAGCAGGGACAAGCCCGCCTCGGCGCGCCGCCTATCATCGCCCGCATTCATTGCCCCCACCCGACTCACACGAAGGAGACTCGAGCATGCACGCATGGCTTTGCGAAAACCCCACCGGCGTCGACGCGCTGACCTGGAAGGAACTGCCGACACCGACGCCGGGCCCGGGCCAGGTGCTGATCGAAATCAAGGCGGCGAGCCTGAATTTCCCCGATCTGCTGATCGTGCAGAACAAGTACCAGATGAAGCCGCCCCTGCCCTTCGTGCCCGGCTCTGAATATGCCGGCGTCATCCAGGCAGTCGGCGAAGGCGTGACGCACCTCAAGGTCGGCCAGAACGTGGCCTGCCTGTCGGGCACTGGCGGCTTCGCCACGCATACGCTGGCCCCCGCCGCACTGTGCATGCCGCTGCCCGAGGGATTCGGCCACGTCGATGCGGCCGCGTTCATCATGATCTACGCGACTTCGTGGCATGCATTGATGGACCGCGCACAACTCAAGGCCGGTGAAACCGTGCTCGTGCTCGGCGCGGCCGGCGGCGTGGGCACCGCAGCCATCCAGATTGCCAAGGCCGCCGGCGCCAAGGTCATTGCGGCAGCCTCCACCGACGAGAAATGCGAACTTTGCCGCTCCATTGGCGCTGACACGACGATCAACTACACCACGCACGCGCTGCCCAATGGGTTTCGCGATGCCGTCAAAGCCGCGACCGACGGCAAAGGACCGGATGTCATTTACGACCCGGTCGGTGGTGACTTTGCGGAGCCGGCGTTTCGCTCGATTGGTTGGCGCGGGCGCTATTTGGTCGTCGGTTTTGCGTCCGGCCCCATTCCGTCGCTGCCATTGAATCTGACGCTGCTGAAAGGCGCGTCCCTCGTCGGCGTGTTCTGGGGCGATTTCGCCCGGCGTGAGCCCAAGGCCAATGCGCAGATGATGGCTGAATTGGCCCAGTGGTACGGCCAGGGAAAGATCAAGCCAGTGATCGACAGCACGATGCCGATGGCCGAATTGAAGGCTGCGTACACCCACATGGGTTCACGCGGCGTCAAGGGAAAACTCGTGATGGTGAACTGAGTACGCCCAAGCCGGCATCCAATAAAAAAGCCCGCATGAGCGGGCTTTTTTATTGGGCACTTGCCCAGGGAGGCCGACAGGCACTTACTTGATTTCGTAATCGGTCAGCGATTTGCCGGCGGCCAATGCCTCGGTCACCCAACGCGGCTTGCGGCCACGTCCACCCGACCAGGTTTCGCCCGTCGGGCCGCGGTACTTGGCCGCAGCTTTGGTCGGTGCAGCGCCTGCTGCGCGTTTGACGGCACCCACGCGCCCGCCCAATTTCAAGTCGGAAGCCGTCAATCCGTATTCGGCAATCTTCTTGCGAAGCTCTTCGATCACACCAGCGCGTTCTTGGTTGCGCATGTCTTCGGCTTGCTTGCGCAATTGCGCAATCTGCTCGTCATGCTTCTTGATCTGGGAATTGATATCGGCGAGTGTCGAAGCCATTTGTTGGACTCCAGAAATTGAAAACGAGCGGATTCTAATTCAGTTTACTTTTGGCACAAGCGTAGAGTCGAACAAAAAAAAGGAATCCGCATTGCATCAATGCAACAACTCGCAACACGAGTGCACCACTTTGGGCGCTTATATGCAGGTAAAGAAGGGAGAGACTGAAGGAGCACGCAACCCAAAAAGCGCGGTCCGGAAATGACAACGCCGGGACTAGCCCGGCGGTGCGATTCCTCGAATGCTATTGAGCAATAGCCTGAAGGAAATATCTTTTGGGGTGGCTGATGGGACTCGAACCCACGACGACCAGAATCACAATCTGGGACTCTACCAGCTGAGCTACAGCCACCATAGAGCCTCAGATTATAGCGTTAAAAATCCGGATTTCGACATCTCTCGTCAAAAGACGCGGTTTGAACGCCACATCAACCAGCAGCCGCAGCCAAGGGGCCGCCGGAGGTCGCTGCATCCTGGATCTTGATCGAACCGTCGGGCCGCTCATGCGTGCCGATCAGCAGCCCGCTGGCAATGGCATGTTTGCGAAGCGCTTCGACGACCTCGTCCCGCCCCGGCGAATCGGAGAAATCCGGCGCTTGCCCCAATGCGAACAACTGGAATGCATAGCGATGCACACCGTGACCAGGCGGCGGATCGGGTGGCAGCCAGGCGGCCTGCAATGCCGAGTTCCGGCCGATGTTCAAACCCGTACCTTCATTGCCTGGACTCGGAATCGACGCCTCGACCAGCAAGCCATCCGCCGGCGGGAGATCGACCACGATCGCATGCACCAGCGGATTGGGTGTCGGGGAATCGGCGTCCTCGACGATCAACAGAAGCGACGCGGTTCCTGCAGGCAACCCGGTCCAGCGCAACGGCGGCGAAACGCCTTCGCCATCGGGGGCATCGGCGGTACACCGAGTCGGGAGCGGCCCGTGGTCGACGAAGGCAGCGCTCGTGATTTCGATCGACGCCATGCCTTCGCGCATGCCGAGCGTGTTGAAGACGATCTCGTCCAGACCGGCACGCACGCCGTGCAGCGCGTGACCAATGACATCAGGCAGTTTTTCAAGCATGTTCAGGGTTTAACCCCGCACCGCAAATGCGCCTGTAGGACGCCGCGCAGCCTCATGGTCACGCAGTCTCGGAGCCACGCAGACATGCACAACATCCGACCCGCTTTTTCATCCGCATTGGCGGACATGTGCGCCAAAATCGCTCCGCTATCATCAAAAACCGATGAGGCATGGCCTGCCGCTACTTCCAATTCACCACCAAAGGAATTTCTTCATGAGCATCGTCTGGACCATCCTGATCGGGTTCGTCGTGGGTCTTGTGGCGCGCGCCGTCAAGCCGGGCGACGACTCCGCGGGCTTCATCGTCACCACCCTCATCGGCATCGCGGGTTCCTTGATCGTCACGTACGTCGGGCAATCCATGGGCTGGTACACCGCGGGCCAGGGCGCGGGCTTCATTGCATCCGTGCTGGGCGCGATCGTGCTGCTGGTGCTTTACGGCCTCATCAAGCGCAAGAGCTGATGGCCTCGCGGCCGCCCCGCGTCAAGCGGGGGACCGCTAGGGATGACGTGCCGCCCCGCGTCAAGCGGGCAACCGCTACGGATGAAGTGCCGCGCCGCATCAAACGGGCGGCCGCCACAGACGCCTTGCCTCGCAAAGCGCGCGCCAGGCATCACGTGTATGTGGTCGAGCTCGACGACCGCGTCTGGAACAATGGCCGCTTCCGTCGCGCCAACCCGGACTACCAGCTCGGCAAGCCCTTCGTCTATGTCGGCATGACCGGCCTGGACCCTGACATCCGTTTCGACAAGCACAAGGCCGGCATTCAAGCCAACAGCTTCGTGCAGGCCTTCGGCTTGCACCTGCTCCCCGCACTGTACGAACGCTACAACCCGTTGACCTACGAGGACGCACGCCTGATGGAGGTCGACCTCGGCATTGCGTTGCGCAAGGCGGGCTACGGCGTGTGGCAGGCCTGAGGCCGTCAGGCGTAGGTGACCCAGTCCTCGTACGCCGGGCCGTCCAGATGCGGCAAGGTGTTGTAGGTGACGAGCATGTGCCGCTTGGGAGTGAAAGCGAACTCCGTCACCGACGAATTGCGGATGCGCAGGTTGAGCTCGATCGTCGTCTCCGCAGTGGTGCCGAGCACGTGCCCGACCGCTGTGCTGATGGGCCCGCCGCTCGACACCACCAGCACCTTTGCACCGTGATGCTTGTCGCGCACATGGTCGAGGGCTGTCGTGACGCCCGCCAGGAAATCGACATAGCTGGGCATGCCGACCGGCGCCGTGCGGCCGTTCATCCATGCACCCAGGCCCTCTCGCAACAGGCGGAAGTGATGACGGTACATCTCGGGCGAATCGGGCTTTTCGAGCTTGCCCTCGTGGATGCCGGCGATGACCGCCTCGCTGTCGTACTCGTTGAGTCCGGGCCATGGCAGCACATCGTCGCGCGCCAGGCCCATGCCCTTGGCAATGCCCTCCCATGTCTGCCGATGGCGCTTCAAGGTGCCGGTGATGACGGCATCGAAGGTCATGCCGCGCTCGCGCCAGTATTCGCCGAGGCGCACCGCCTGCCGGTGCCCGAGCTCGCTCAGGTTGTCATAGTCCGCAGCGCCGAAACTGGCCTGCCCGTGGCGCACGAGATAGAGGGTTCCCATGCGGGCGATTCTGGCAAGAAGCGCTGGCCTGGCTTGTCCCTCGGGCGACCGGTTCGGGCGCACCAAATGAAAAAAGCCCGAGCCGATGGCCCGGGCTTTTTCGCAAAGGAAGCGCTGGATCAGCGGCCTGCGGCAACAGGCAGCGTGTCCGCCGGCTTCGGCACCAGGATTTCTGCCTTGAAGCGATCCTTCAGCATGCTGTAGTACGCGGCGTCCTCCGCGGCGGCCACCGACTGGCCGACCTGCGCCTGCTCCTGCTTCGCGAGGTCCGGCGCCGGGGGCGTGCGCGGCACGACCTTGGTCACGCGAACCACGGCATAGCCTTGCGCGCCGAGATCCACACCCACGAGCGCGGGCAGCTTGGCGGCGTCGGCACGCAGCGCAGCGTCGATGACCGGCAGCGGCTGCGATTGCGCTTCGCGGCGCGACACCGTCATCGGCGCGCCGAAGGTCGCACCGTCGGCCTTTGCCGTCCACGCCGCGAGCTTCGCCTCGCCCTCGGTCTTGGCAAGCACCGCGGCGCGCTCGGTCACGAGTTGCGCGCGGATCTTGTCCTTCACGTCGGCCAGCGGCACCGGATGCGCCGGCGTGTACTGCGTCACGCGGCCCGATGCGAGCTGGCTGGAGCCGACCTCGATCGCCTCGGTGTTCTGCTTGCGCTGCAGCGAGTCGGGCGCGAACAGCGCGTTCAGGAAGTTGCGGCTGGCCAGCGGGCCGGTGGCGCCGGGTGCGGGCGTGCGCGGCACATTGGTGGCCGTCTGGATCGTGAGCTTGAGCTTCTCGGCCGCCGGCTTGAGGCTGTCGGGCGTCTGGTAAACGGCATCGGTGAAAACCTCCGCGGCCTTCGCGAATTCCTGCGTGGCCTGCTGCGCGCGCACCTCGTTCTCGATGGTGGCTCGCACCTTCTCGAAAGGCGGCACCACGGCGGGCTTGATGTCGGTCAGCTGGATGATGTGGTAGCCGAATTCGGTTTCGACGATGCCGCTGATCTCACCCTTCTTGAGCGAGAACATCGCGTCCTCGAAAGGCTTGACCATCGCACCGCGCGTGACGAAGTCGAGGTCGCCGCCCTTCTCGGCGGAACCCGGGTCCTGCGAGTTCTTGCGCGCCACGTCGGCAAAGCTGGCGGGCGTCTTCTTCACTTCGGCCAGCAATTGCTCGGCCTTGGCCTTGGCCTTTTCGCGGTCGGCGGCGGGCATGCTGGACGGCGCGGTGATCAGGATGTGGCTCGCACGGCGCTCTTCCTTGGTGCCGAAGCGCGCGGTGTTCTGGTCGTAGTAGGCCTTGAGATCGGCGTCGCTCACGACGAGGTTCTTCTTGGCGGCCTCCAGGTCGAGCACGAGGTACTCGATGCTGGCCTGCTCGGGCGCCTGGAACTGGGCCGCATGGTCCTTGTAGTAGGCCTCGACGTCGGCGTCGCTCACCGTCACCTTCGACGCGAAGCTCTCGGGGCTGAAGCGGGCCACCTGGATCTCACGGCTGTCGTAGAACGCGTTGATGGTGGTGGCGGCCAGCGCGGGCGTGGTGAAGGCAGTGCCCGAAACGCCCAGCAGCACCTGCTGCGTGGCCATCTCCGATCGCACACCCGCTTCGTACTGCTCGGGGGTGCGGCCGGTCACGCGCTGGAAGGCTTCGCGGTCGAACTTGCCGTCGGGCGTACGGAACGCCGCCAGGCCCGGGTCCTGCGCGAAGATGCGCGACAGGCGATCTTCGGACACCGACATGTTCGCCTTGGCGGCCGCAGCGGCCAGCACCCGGTCGCGCACCATGCGCTCCAGCGTGGCGTAGCGCAGGGCGTCGGAGTCGAGCACCGTCGGGTCGACGTTGGGCGACTGCTGGCGAATGCGGTCGGTCTCCACGCGGTGCTGCTGGTCCCACTCGGGCTTGGTGATCGGCTGGCCGTCGACGCGGGCCACCTTCTCTTCGCTGCCGCCCTGGTAGCGCTCGACACCGAAGAGCACGAACGAGGGAATGATCAGCAAGAACAAGAAAATCATGACGATCTTGTTGTACTTGCGGAAGAAATCAAACATGCTTGAACACTCTTTTTCGACGGATGTCGGACGGCAATAAAAAAGGCGAACTTGCGGTTCGCCTTTGCATCGGGTGGGTGGTGGGTGCTGAGGGGCTCGAACCCCCGACCTACGCCGTGTAAAGGCGCCGCTCTACCAACTGAGCTAAGCACCCCACCGGGAATACTCTCCGAGTCTAACGTCTTAGTTCAGCGCGTCTTTCAGCGCCTTGCCCGGACGGAACTTCGGAATCTTGGCGGCCTTGATTTTAATCGCCTCGCCGGTACGGGGGTTTCGGCCGGTGCGGGCCGCGCGCTTGCCTACTGCGAAAGTGCCGAAACCGACGAGCGAAACCGAGCCGCCCTTCTTGAGCGTGGTACGAATAGCGCCGATGGTGGATTCGAGCGCACGCGTTGCTGCTGCTTTGGAAATATCGGCGTTCTTTGCGATGTGCTCAATCAGTTCGGTCTTGTTCACAAGGGCCCCTTGTAGAAAAAAAGTTGGTCGGCTTCCGTCAGCTGCGACCTGGCCGCGACGTGTGCGACTCGAGAGCCTGGCAGGCCTGACGCCTCGGCAGCGCACTGCCATCGAGGATTACAACCACTGGTCTGCAGGGTGTCAATAAGACACGAGGCCATGCAGATCAGCGGAGCGCGCGATTCTAGGGGCGTTTCGTGAAGCGCTTTTTCGCAGCGGCTCCATGCGGTTCAGAGTGCCTGGGCAATCGCCTTGCCGAGGTCGCTGGTGCTGGCCGTCCCACCGATGTCCGGGGTGCGCGGTGCTCCGCTTTGGGGCGCGAGCACCCGCTCGATGGTCGAAAGAATGGCATCGTGCGCCTGTTTGTGGCCCAGGAACTCCAGCATCATCGCGCCGCACCAGATCTGCCCGATCGGGTTCGCGATGCCTTTGCCCGCGATGTCGGGCGCCGAGCCGTGCACCGGTTCGAACAGCGATGGCGTGGTGCGCTCCGGGTTCAGGTTGGCGCTGGGCGCGATGCCGATGGTGCCGGTGCACGCCGGGCCCAGGTCGGACAGGATGTCGCCGAACAGATTGCTCGCCACCACCACGTCGAAGAAGTCGGGCCGCTGCACGAAGTGCGCGGTGAGGATGTCGATGTGGAACTTGTCCAGCGTGACGCCCGGATAGTTCTTGGCCATCTCCACCACCCGCTCGTCCCAGTAGGGCATGGTGATCGAGATGCCGTTCGACTTGGTGGCGCTCGTGAGGTGCTTCTTCGGCCGCGACTGCGCCAGCTCGAAGGCGAACTTCAACACCCGGTCGACGCCCACGCGCGACATCACGGTTTCCTGCACCACGATCTCGCGCGGCGTGCCCTGGTACATGCGCCCGCCGATGCTCGAGTACTCGCCCTCGGTGTTCTCGCGCACGATGTACATGTCGATCTCGCCGGGCTCGCGCGGCGTGCCGTCGCGGCGCACCACGGGCGCGATGATGCCGGGCATCAGGCGCGCGGGACGCAGGTTGACGTACTGGTCGAACTCGCGGCGGAACATCAGCAGCGAGCCCCACAGCGACACGTGGTCCGCGATCTTCTCGGGCCAGCCGACCGCGCCGAAGAAGATGGCGTCGTGCCCGCCGATCTGGTCCTTCCAGTTGTCGGGCAGCATCTGGCCGTGCTTCTCGTAGTAGTCCCAGCTCGAGAAGTCGAAGTGGTCGAACTTCAGGTCGATGCCGAACTTGCTGGCCGCCGCTTCGAGCACGCGCAGGCCCTCCGGCGTGGTTTCCTTGCCGATGCCGTCGCCGGCGATGACTGCAATTCTCTGAGTGCTCTTCTGGGTGCTCATGGTGTGGCTCCTGCGTGTGCTTGTGAGGGAGATGAAAAGAAGGCCAGCGCCTCGGCGAGCAGTTCGTCCGGCGCTTCTTCGGGAACGTAGTGGCCGCACGGCAAGGCACGGCCCGACACATGGGCCGCGCGCTCGCGCCACAGCGCCAGCACGTCGAAGGCCTTTCCCACCGCGCCATGTTCGCCCCACAGCACGCGCAGCGGCTGCGCCAGTTGCCGGCCGGCGGCGATGTCGGCGCGGTCGTGCACGAGGTCGATGGTGGCGGAGGCGCGGTAGTCCTCGCAGATGGATTCGGCGGTGCCCGCGATGCTCGCGCAGCGCTCGTATTCGGCCAGCACCTCGGGCGCGAACGGCGCGAGCCCCGCATGCCGGCCGCCCATCACGCTGCGCACGTAGCGCACCGGGTCGGACGCGATCAACGCTTCGGGCAGCGGCGGCGGCTGGATCAAAAAGAACCAGTGCCAGTAGGCCTTGGCGAAGGCCTCTGATGTTTGTTCGTACATCGCGAGCGTCGGGGCGATGTCGAGCAGCAGCATGCGCTCCACAACGTCGGCGTGGTCTGCCGCCAGCCGGTGCGCCACGCGCGCGCCGCGGTCGTGCGCCAGCACGCCGAAGCGCTCGAAGCCGTGGTGCCGCATGGCAGCGAGCGCATCGAGCGCCATCTCCCGCTTGCTGTACGCCGCGTGTTCGGCATCGGCCGCCGGGCGGCCCGAGTCGCCGTAGCCGCGCAGGTCGACAGCGACCACGGTGAAGCGCTCGGCCAGCGCCGGCGCCACGCGGTGCCAGATCGCATGCGTCTGCGGGTGACCGTGCAACAACAGCAGGGGCGCGCCGCGGCCGCCGATGCGGCCATGGATGCGCACACCGCTGCGCTCGATGTCAAAGGTGGGAAAGGAAAGAAAGGAGGCTGTCACGACGACGATTGTGCGTTGCACCTCGGCGATCATCAAGCAACAATCGGCCAATTCATACTTTCCATTCCGGCATGAATCCTCCTTCGATGGACCGCGGTGACCTGGCCCTGGTGGTCGCCATTCGCGACCAAGGCAGCCTCGCGGGCGCGGCCGCAACGCTCGACGTGGTGCCTTCCGTCGTCACCAAGCGGCTTGGCGCGCTGGAGGCACGGCTGGGCCAGCGGCTGTTCGATCGCACCACGCGCCGGCTCAGCGTCACGGCCGAGGGCGAGGCGGTCTGCCTGCATGCGCGAACGCTGCTCGACGGCTTTGCCGCGCTCGAAAGCGAGCTCGGCGAGCGCCAGAACGAATTGAGCGGCACCGTGCGCCTGGCCGCCACCTTCGGCTTCGGCCGGCGCTGGCTCGGGCCGGCGCTGGCCGCCTTCCAGGCGCGCCACCCTGCCCTGCAGATCGACCTGGTGCTCACGGAGCAGTTGCCCGATCTCGGCGTCGAGAGCTACGACGGGGCCGTGTGGCTCTGGGCCGTGCAGCAGCGCCATGCGGCCGATTGGGTCTCGCGGCGCATTGCGCGCAACCAGCGCGTGCTGGCCGCCTCGCCCGGCTACCTGGAGCGCCGCGGCACGCCGGCCAGCGTCGAGGCGCTGGCTTCGCACGACTGCCTGGTCGCGCAGGAGAACGGCGACGCCGGCCCGCGCCGGCACGCGCTCTGGACCCTGCGCCATGCGCGCGACGGCAGCACGGCGCGGGTGCGCGTGCAGGGCCCGCTGGCCAGCAACTCGGGCGAGATGGTGCGCGACTGGTGCCTGGCCGGGCACGGGGTCATGCTGCGCAGCCTGTGGGACATCGCGCCGCAGCTCGCGACCGGCCAACTGGTGCGCGTGCTGCCGTACTACGCCATGCCGGAAGCGGACATCCATTGGGTTGCTCCTTGGCGCCCGAAGACACCGCGCCGCGTGCGACTGCTGGTCGACCACCTCGTGGAACAGTTTCGCGGCGAGCCCTGGAAACCGGGCAAGGCCGGCGCGCGCTGATCAGACGCAGGCCATGACAGCGGCCGCTCAGCGGGCGCTGCGCACCACCAGGCTCACGCCCGCGGCGGTGAGCGCGATGCCCAGCACCGTGATCCACGTGATCGGCTCCGAGAACAGCAGCCAGGCCATCACGGCCGTGCAGGGCGGCACCAGGTACAGCAGGCTGGTCACGGCGGTGGCCGTGCCGCGCTGGATCAGCATGTAGAGCAGCGAACTGCCGCCCAGCGACAGCGCCAGCACCGACCACGCCATCGCGCCGCCCGAATAGACGTTCCATTCGATGCCCTGCGACTCCATCGCCGCGAAAGGCAGCGTGACCAGCAGGGCCGCCGCCATCTGCACCGCGCTGGCGCTGCGCACATCGCAGGGCGCGACGAAGCGCTTCTGGTAGAGCGTGCCCGCCGTGATGGACACCAGCGCCATCACCGCCAGCCCCATCGTCAACGCATTGACCTCGGCGCCCTGCCCGAGTTTGCGCGACACCACCAGGACCAGCCCCGCGAAGCCCAGCGCGAGCCCGGCCCACTGCCGACCTGCAATGCGCCCGCCATTGAACGACAGCCACACCGCCGTCAGCACCGGCTGGATGCCGACCAGCAATGCCACCAGCCCCGCGCCCATGCCCGCATGCACCGCGGCCCAGACGCCGCCCAGGTAACCCGCCTGCATCAGCACGCCGGTGACCGCCAGGTGCCCCCATTGCGCGCGTGCCTTCGGCCACGCGACCCGGGCCAGCGCGACCCACAGGCCGAAGCACGCCAGCGACAACGCATAGCGCACGGCAAGAAACTTGAGGGGTGGTGCATACGGCATGCCGTAGCGCGCGACGATGAAGCCGGTGCTCCAGATCAGCACGAACACCGCCGGCATCGCACGCAGCCAGCCTGCGTGGCGCGCCTCGGCGGCGGCGGTCATTTGGTGCGGGCCCGAATCTCGGGAATGGCCTTCTGCAGGTAATAGACCATCGACCAGACGGTGAGCACCGCCGAGATCCAGATCAGCCACTGGCCCCACAGGCCGGTGTCGATCACCTTGAACAAATGCCCGTCATAGAGCAGGAACGGAATGGCCACCATCTGCACGGTCGTCTTGACCTTGCCGATCATGTGCACCGCCACGCTCTTGCCGGCGCCGATCTGCGCCATCCATTCGCGCAGCGCCGAGATGGCGATTTCGCGGCCGATGATGATCAACGCCACGAACACGTCGGCACGCTGCAGGTGCACCAGCACCAGCAGCGAGGCGCACACCAGGAACTTGTCCGCCACCGGATCGAGGAAGGCGCCGAAGGCCGAGGTCTGGTTGAGCTTGCGCGCCAGGTAGCCGTCGAGCCAGTCGGTGGCGGCGAAGACGATGAACATGACCGTGGCGATCAGGTTGCGCATCGGCTCGGCGATCGGCAGGTAGAACACGCCGACGATCAAAGGGATCGCGACGATGCGCGTCCAGGTCATGATGGTCGGTAGGGTCCAGAACATCTCTTGATTGTGTCATGGTGGCATTACCCCTCGGCAGCAGGTCTTGCCCCGTCGCCGGTCAGTGCAGCGCCTTGTAGATTTCTTCCGCAAGCTCGGAGGCGATTCCCTCCACCGACGCGATGTCTTCCACGCTCGCCGCCGCCACGCCCCGGATGCCACCGAAGCGCTGAAGCAGGCGCGCGCGCCGCTTGGGCCCGATGCCCGGAATGTCCTCGAGCTGGCTGCCGCCCACGCGCACCTTCGCGCGCTTGGCCCGCATGCCGGTGATGGCGAAGCGGTGCGCCTCGTCGCGGATCTGCGCCACCAGCATCAGCGCGGCGGAGTCCTTGCCCAGGTAGACCTTCTCGCGGCCGTCGGCGAACACCAGTTCTTCGAGACCGACCTTGCGGCCCTCGCCCTTCTCGACGCCGACGATCAGCGACAGCGGCAGGCCCAGTTCGCTGAACACCTCGCGCGCCATCGACACCTGGCCCTTGCCGCCGTCCACCAGCACCAGGTCGGGCATGCGCAAGGTGCGCGCCTTCGGCGGCGCGTCGCTGCCTTCGCTCTCGGCGTCGCCCGGCGGCAAGGCCTCGGTCTCGGCGGCCATCGCCTCGGCCAGCTTGCCGTAGCGGCGGTGCAGCACCTGGCGCATGGCTGCGTAGTCGTCGCCGGGCGTGATGCCCTCGATGTTGTAGCGGCGGTACTCGCGGTTCTGCATCGCGTGGTGCTCGAACACCACGCAGGAGGCCTGCGTGGCCTCGCCCGCGGTGTGCGAGATGTCGAAGCACTCCACGCGCAGGTCGTCCAGGTCGTCCGACGCCAGCTCCAGCGCATCGGCCAGCGCGCGCGTGCGCGCCTGCTGCGAGCCCTCTTCGGCGAGCAGCCGGGCGAGTTGCAGCTTGGCGTTGGTCTCGGCCATCTCGAGCCAGTGCCGGCGCTGCTCGCGCGGCTGGAACACCGCCGTCACGCGCGCGCCGGCCTGCGTCGAAATGGCCTCGATCAGCTCGCGGCTCACCTGCTGGCTCAACACCAGCGTGGCCGGCACCGGCACGTCGATGTAGTGCTGGGCGATGAAGGCCTCGAGCACCTGCACCTCGATCGGGTCGTCGGCAGCGGGCGTCCCGCCGTCGTCGTCGTCCAGCTCGCCGTGATGGATCTGCGCCGCGTCTTCCACGTGCACCGGAAAGTACGGCCGGTCGCCCAGGTGCCGTCCGCCGCGCACCATGGCCAGGTTCACGCAGGCCTTGCCGCCCTGCACCTGCACGGCCAGGATGTCCACGTCCTTGTCGGATGCGATCTCTATCGACTGCTGGTGCAGCACGCGCGAGATGGCCGACATCTGGTTGCGCAGCTCGGCCGCCTGCTCGAACTCGAGCTTCTCGGCGTGCGTGGTCATGCGCTGTTCGAGCTTGGACAGCACAAGCTGCGTGTCGCCCATCAGGAAGGCCTCGGCACCGGCCACGTCGTGCGCATAGTCGTCGGGCGCGATGTGACCCACGCAGGGTCCGCTGCAGCGCTTGATCTGGTAGAGCAGGCACGGCCGCGTGCGGTTGGCATACACCGTGTCCTCGCAGGTGCGCAGGCGGAACACCTTCTGCAGCAGCTGGATCGACTCCTTCACCGCCCAGGCGCTCGGGTACGGACCGAAGTAGCGGTGCTTCTTGTCGACCGCCCCGCGGTAGTAGGCCAGCCGCGGGAACGTGTGCGAGGCGATCTTCAGGTAGGGGTAGCTCTTGTCGTCGCGAAACAGGATGTTGTAGCGCGGCTTGAGCGTCTTGATGAGGTTGTTCTCGAGCAGCAGCGCCTCGGCCTCGGAGCGCACCACGGTGGTCTCCATGCGCACGATCTTCGAGATCATGTGGCCGATGCGGGTGCCGCCGTGGCTTTTCTGGAAGTAGTTGGCAACCCGCTTCTTGAGGTTGCGCGCCTTGCCCACATAAAGCACCGCGCCGGCCGCGTCGAAGTAGCGGTAGACGCCCGGCAGTTGCGGCAGGGCCGCGACTTCGCTGAGCAATTGATCGGAATGCACGTCTGACATGGCGGCTATTGTGGCGCGCAGCGAGAAGGCCTGGCGCCGCGCGGGACCGTCACGCCTTGACAGCTTCGGCGGGGGCGCCCACGGCGTCGGTGACGCGGCCCATGAACGCCAGGATGCGCCGGCTCACGTCGACGCCCTCCTCGTGCAGCACCCAGTGCCCCGCACCCTCGATGCGCTGCAGCTCGCCCTGGTCGCACAGCGCGATGCTGGGCGCGGCCATCTCGATGCCGAGCGCCTCGTCCTGCACGCCCCACAGCAGCAGCGTGGGCATCGGAATGCGCGCGCCGGCATGGATGCGCGAACGGCTGCGCATCAGCGCGCGGTACCAGTCGAGCATGGCGGTCAGCGCACCGGGCCGGCGCCATGCTTCGCGGTACAGCGCCAGTTCGGCGTCGGAAAAGGCACCGGGCCGGCTGCTCTTCGTCAGCACCCGCGCCAGCCCGCGAAAGTCGTGGCGGCTCAACAGCCTTTCGGGCAGGCGCGGAATGCGGAAAAAATGCATGTACCAGCTGCGCAGGCGCTGCCGCCCGGTCGACATGTGTCGCAGCATCACCGCCAGGTGCGGCGAATTGACGATGACCAGCCGCTCGACCAGTTCCGGGTTGCGCGCCGCCACGCGCCAGCTCACCGCGCCGCCCCAGTCGTGGCCTAGCAGCGTCACCGTGTCGCGGCCCGTGCTGCGGATCAACGCGCAGACGTCGTCGGCCAGCGTCTCGAGGTCGTAGGCGTCCACGCCCTGCGGCTTGTCGCTTTCGCCGTAGCCGCGCTGGTCGGGCACCCAGACGCGGTAGCCCGCCGCGGCCAGCGCGTCGATCTGGCCGGCCCAGGCGCGCCAGAACTCCGGAAAGCCGTGCAGCAGCAGTGCCACCGGACCGTCGACCGGGCCGGCCTGCACCACATGAAAACGAAGGCCGTTGGCCTGGACGAAGGTGTGCTCGCAAGCGTCGCTCATCGTGCGGTCCTGAGCAGCGGGTTCTGCGTCTTCATGGTCTGTCTCTCTCCGATGGTTGTTGTGCCGGCCAGCATAGCTGGCACCGACCGGAACACGGGCACACTCGCGGCCATGCAATCCAGGCGATGGGACATCTTCTGCAAGGTCATCGACAACCACGGCGACCTCGGCGTCTGCTGGCGGCTCGCATGCCAGCTGGCCATGCTCGGCGAGCGCGTGCGCCTGTGGATCGACGACCCGGCGGCGCTGCGCTGGATGGCGCCTTCGGGCCACGACGGCGTGCAGGTGATCGACTGGTGCGATGCGGCGGCTGTGCACGCAGCCGTGACAGCGCCGGCGCCTGACGTGCTGGTCGAGGGCTTCGGCTGCGAGCCGGCGCCAGAGCTGGTTGCACGCTTCGCCGAAGCGCCGGGCCAGGCCTGGATCAACCTCGAATACCTGTCGGCCGAGCCGTATGTCGAGCGCTTGCACGGGCTGCCTTCGCCGGTCTTCAAGGGTCCGGGCGCAGGCTTGAGCAAGCGCTTCTTCTATCCGGGCTTCACGCCCGCCACCGGCGGCCTGCTGCGCGAACCCGGCCTGATGGAACGGCGGGCGCGCTTCGACCGCGCGCAGTGGCTGGCCGCGCAGCAGATCGCATGGACGGGCACCGAACGGCTGGTCTCGCTGTTCTGCTACGAGCCACCCGCGCTGGCGGCGCTGCTGGAGCAGTTGGCGCAAGGCCCCGAACCTACCCGCCTGCTCGTGACGGCGGGTCGTGCCACGCAGGCGGTCCAGGCTGTTTTTTCAGATGAAAAACTGCCAGTACGCGCATCCACCTTGCGCGGTGCGCTATCAATTTCATACCTCCCGTACCTGACCCAGGCCGACTACGACCACCTTCTGTGGGCCTGCGACCTGAACTTCGTGCGCGGGGAAGATTCGTGGGTGCGCGCGCTCTGGGCGGGCGCGCCGTTCGTCTGGCAGATCTATCCGCAGGACGACGATGCGCACCACGCCAAGCTGAACGCCTGGCTCGACTGGCTGGGCGCCCCGCCCTCGCTGCGGCTTTTTCACCACGCGTGGAATGGCGTCGACAACACCGCCCTGCCCCCGCCGCAAACACAGGGCCCATGGCACGAAACGGTGCTGACGGCCCGCACGCGGCTGCTCGCGCAGAGCGACCTGGTCACGCAACTGCGGGAATTGATCGCCCAAAAAAGCTAAAATAGCGGGCTTTGCGGATTTCGGCCCGGATCTCGACGATCCGAGATGCTCTCCGCGAAACCTGCTCAACCCGCCGTTAGACCTGTACCGCGGGGCCAGACAAACCGGCAAATGTCGAAACGTCGCCGATGGCCCCGTGCACCGAGCGGCCAACATCCAGAGACCCTGTTATGAAAATCGCTCAAGAAATCCGCGCCGGCAACGTCATCATGCACGGCAAGGACCCGATGGTCGTCCTGAAGACCGAATACAGCCGCGGCGGCCGCAACTCCGCCACCGTGCGCATGAAGCTCAAGAGCCTGATCGCCAACTTCAACACCGAAGTGGTCTTCAAGGCCGACGACAAGATCGACCAGATCGTGCTCGACAAGAAGGAGTGCACCTACTCCTACTTCGCCGACCCGATGTACGTGTGCATGGACACCGAGTACAACCAGTACGAAGTCGAAGCCGAGAACATGGGCGACGCCCTGAACTACCTCGAAGACGGCATGGCTGTCGAAGTGGTGTTCTACGACGGCAAGGCCATCTCGGTCGAACTGCCGACCAGCGTCGAACGCGAAATCACCTGGACCGAGCCGGCCGTCAAGGGCGACACCTCGGGCAAGGTCATGAAGCCCGCCAAGATCGCCACCGGCTTCGAAGTGCCCGTTCCCCTCTTCGTCGCGCAAGGCGACAAGATCGAAATCGACACGCGCACCGGCGAATACCGCAAGCGCGTCTGAGGCCCTGAGGCTGCGGCCTCACCGCTCCCCCCGAAAAAGGCTCCGCAAGGAGCCTTTTTCGTTGTCTGGGCACGCGGTTTGCAACGCTGCACAATCACTCGTGTACTTCTGTCTGGTTTCCTCATGAACAACACGCACAACCTTCACGACAAACGCCTGGCCGACGCCTGGGCCACGCTGCACTCCCATGCCGACAAGGGCCTGCCGCTGGACCCCGACCCGTCGCGCATCGCCTTCGCCGATCCGGAATTCCTGCTGCGCCGCGAAACGCGCGGCATCCGCATGCAGCTGGAGCTGATGAAACCCGACCTCGAGCAGCGCGCCCATGGCATCGAGAACACGGTGGTGGTGTTCGGCAGCGCGCGCTTCCGCAGCGAAGAAGACTCGGCCGCCATGATCGCGCAGGCCGACGCCGCCGGCGACACCGTGGCGTCCGAGCGCTGGCGCCGGCTGGCGCGCAACTCGCACTACTACGAGAAGGCGCGCGCCTTCGGCAAGCTGGTCGCGCAGTACAGCAACGACAAGGAGCCGCAGGACAAGCTCTTCGTGTGCACCGGCGGCGGCCCCGGCATCATGCAGGCCGCCAACCGCGGCGCGCATGAGGGCGGCGGCCTCTCGGTCGGCCTGGCCATCGCGCTGCCGATGGAAGAAGAAGCCAACCCCTACGTCACGCCGGCGCTGAGCTTCAAGTTCCACTACTTCGCCATTCGCAAGATGCATTTCATGATGCGTGCGAAGGCGCTGGTGGCGTTCCCGGGCGGCTTCGGCACGCTCGACGAACTGTTCGAGGTGATCACGCTGGTGCAGACGAAGAAGTCGAAGCCGGTGCCGATCGTGCTGTTCGGCTCGGACTACTGGAAGCGCATGATCGACTTCGACTTCCTGGTCGACGAAGGCGTGATCTCCCCCGGCGACGTGAAGCTCTTCGAATACGTGGACGCGCCCGAAGATGCATGGACGGCCATCAAGCGCTTCTACAAGCTCTGAAACAGGGCTGAGTTCGGTCGGCGCTGACGTCCTCGGCCGGACGCAGCGCCAGCCCGGGGCCCTGTCAGACCTTCAGGCCCCATGTGGCGCGTGCGCCGAGTGCCACCACGCCGCCCACCACCCAGAACACGCCGCCGATGCCGATCACCGCGCCGAGCGAGCCGAACAGCATCGGCATTGCGACGCTCGATGCATTGATGGTCATGAGCCGCAAGCCCAGCGCCTCGCCGTGGCGCGCGTGCGGCGTGATCTGGTGCAGCATGCTCATCACCATCGGCTGCACCGCGCCCAGCGCAAAGCCCAGCACCACCGAACAGACGCCCATGGCCAGGGCCGAATCGAGCAGCGGGTAGATCGAGAACACCAGCGCCGTCACCATCGACGAACTCAGGATCACGCTGCGTTCCGATGCGCGCGAGGCGATCACCGGCAGCACGATGCGAATGAGGGCCGCCGCAATGGCGAAGGCGCCGAGGATCGAGCCGATCACCGAGGCGCTGATGCCCCGGTCGTGCCCCAGCACCGGCAGCACGAAGGCATGCACGTCCCAACTCGACGACTGCAGCCAGTTCACGAACAGCAGGCGTCGGAACATCGGCTCGCGCAGGAGGTCCCAGGCGCGCGTGGGCGCGGCGCCCGCGACGGGCGGGGTGGGCGGCGGTTCGTGCGCACCGCGTGCGAGCAACCAGCACAGGATGGGCAACGCCGCCATCACCGCGAACGAGATGCGAAAGGCGAGCATGTCCGCGGGCGCACGCCCCGCATGGTCGATCAGCATGCCGGCCAGGAACGGCCCGACGAAGTTGGCCACTGCGGGCGCGATGGCCAGCCAGCTGAACACGCGCTTGAGCTGCGTCGGGTCGTGCGCCGAGCGCCCCACATGCCGCTGCAACGCGATGACCGTTGCGCCTGTCGCGCCACCGGTCAGCAAGGCCGCCAGGCACATCACCGGGAAGATGGGAAAGATCACCACGAGCCCCGCGCCCGTCACCGCCGCAATCACCGACAACCACAGCGGCCGCTTGAAGCCGTACCGGTCGGCAAAGCGCCCGGCGGGCAGTGCCAGGAACACCTGGGTCAGCGCGAACAGCGAGATCAGCACGCCGACCGCCGCCGCGCTGTAGCCCTGCTGCAAGGCCAGCAGCGGCGTGGCCAGGCGCATGCCGGCCATGGTCGCGTGCAGGCACACCTGGGCGCCGATCACACGCAGCAGTTCGGAGCCTTTCACGGGGTGTCTTCGCCCTCGGTATCGGTGTCGGCATCGGTGCCGGATGTGGTCGGCAGCAGCGCCTGCGACTGCGCCTCGGGCAGGGCCTCGACCTTGCGCAGCGCCAGGCGCATCTGCTTGGCGCGCGTGTCGGCCTTGTCGAGCGTGTCGGAGGCCTTGGCCACCTGCTCCTTGATGCGCGCGACCCATTCGCCGTAGCGCTCGAACTCGGTCTTGACCGCACCCAGCACCTTCCAGACTTCGGAGGCCTGCCGCTCCAGCGCCAGCGTGCGAAAGCCCATGTGCAGGCTGTTGAGCATGGCCAGCAAGGTGGTCGGGCCGGCCAGCGTCACGCGATGCTGGCGCTGGATGGCGTCCATCAGTCCTGGCCGGCGCAGCACCTCGGCATAGAGGCTTTCGACCGGCAGGAACAGGATGGCGAAGTCCGTGGTGTGCGGCGCGGCCAGGTAGTTGTCGGCGATCGACTTGGCCTCGGTGCGGATGCGCGCCTCCAGCGCCTTGGCGGCCTGCTCGGCGCCGGCGGCGTCGGCGCGTTCATGCGCATCGATGAGCCGCTCGTAGTCGTCCCGCGGAAACTTGGCGTCGATGGGCAGCCACACCGGCGCGCCGTCGTCGCCACGACCCGGAAAGCGGATCGCAAAGTCCACCCGCTGCCCGCTGCGCGGCTTGGTCTCGACCTGCTTGGCGTACTGGTCGGGCGTGAGCACCTGTTCGAGCAAGGCTTCGAGCTGCACTTCGCCGAACACGCCGCGCGTCTTCACGTTGGTCAGCACGCGCTGCAGGTTGCCGACGCCCACGGCCAGCGTCTGCATTTCGCCGAGCCCCTTGTGCACCTGCTCCAGCCGGTCGGCCACCTGCTTGAAGCTTTCGCCGAGCCGCGCTTCGAGCGTGCTCTGCAGCTTCTCGTCGACGGTCTTGCGCATCTCGTCGAGCTTGGCGGCGTTGCTCTGCTGCAGCTGCGCGAGCTGGGTCTCCATGGTCGAACGCACTTCGGACAGGCGGCGCGCATTCGAGTCACTCAGGCCTTGGAGCTGCGTGTTGAGCGTGTCGGCCAGCGTCTTCTGCAGCGACGCGAGCTGCAGCGAGAACGCGTCGAGCTGCGCGTTCTGCGTGCGCGTGGCTTCGGCGCCCTGCTGCACCAGCGAGCGCTGGAAGGTGGCGAAGGCCTGCGCGGTTTCCTGGCGCGCGCCGCGCGAGCTCTCGGCGATTTCGTGGCGCAGTTCGCGCTCGGTGCGTTCGCTGGCGGCGCCCATCGTGGCCAGCACGCGCAGCAGGTCGCTGTGGTCGGGGGTGGGCTGCCGGCGTGCGAGCAGCCAGATCACCAGCACCAGCTGGATGACCGCGAGTGCGGCCAGTCCGATGAGGATCAGGTCGGAATAGGAATCCAAGGTCGTGGTGCGGTGATGCTGCGCGCTGTGGTTTTACTTGCTTGCCGGCGGAACGGGCGTCACAGGGGTCAGGGGACCCTTGCCGCCGAAGTACGCGATGAGGTTGTCCGCCGCCAGGTCGGCCATGGCGCGGCGCGTGGGCACGGTGGCGCTCGCGATGTGCGGCGTGAGCACCACGTTGGGCACGCTCAGCAGGTCGGGATGCACCTTGGGCTCGCCCTCGAACACGTCCAGCCCCGCGGCGGCGATGCGCTTCTCGCGCAGGGCCACGGCCAGCGCAGCGTCGTCGACGATGCCGCCGCGCGCAATGTTGACGAGCGTGGCGCTGGTCTTCATCAGCGCGAGTTCGGCCGCACCGATGGTGTGGTGCGACGCCGCCGAGTACGGCACCACCAGCACCACGTGGTCGGCCGTCTGGAGCAGCTCCTGCTTGCTCACGTAGCTGGCCTTGCACTCGGCCTCGAGCGAGGCGTCGAGCCGCGAGCGGTTGTGATAGATGACCTTCATGCCGAAGCCGTGCGCGCCGCGCTTCGCAATGCCCTGCCCGATGCGCCCCATGCCGATGATGCCGAGCGTGGAGCCGTGGATGTCGGAGCCGGCGAACATGTCGTAGCTCCACTTCTGCCACTTGCCCGCGCGCAGGAAGTGTTCGCTCTCGGTGATACGGCGCGCGGTGGCCATCAGCAGCGCAAAGCCGAAGTCGGCCGTGGTCTCGGTCAGTACGTCGGGCGCGTTGGTGCCCAGCACGCCGTGGGCGGCCATCGCGTCGACGTCGAAGTTGTTGTAGCCCACGGCCATGTTGGCGCACATCTTCAGGTCGGGGCAGGCGTCGAGCACCGCAGCGTCGATGCGCTCGCTGCCGGTGGTGAAGGCGCCCTGATTGCCTTGCAGCCTGGCAATCAGCTGCTCCTTGCTCCAGCCTTCGTCGGCCTGGTTCGACTCGACCTCGAAATGCTGCGACAGGCGCTCGAGGGTCTCGGGGAAGATCGCGCGCGCGACCAGGATCTTGGGCTTGCTCATGGTGTTGTCTCAGCTCGAAAAGTGGATCAGCGGAAGAAGAGGAAGGTGGCAACGACGAACAGCGGAACCAGGATGGACACCGACCACGCCATGTAGCCGAAGAAGCTCGGCATGCGCACGCCGCGGCTCTCGGCGATGGCCTTGACCATGAGGTTGGGCGCGTTGCCGATGTAGGTGTTGGCGCCCATGAACACGGCGCCGGCCGAGACGGCGGCCAGCGTGCTGGCGTAGGTGGTCATCAGGGCGGCCGGGTCGCCGCCTGCCGTGTTGAAGAACACCAGGTAGGTCGGCGCGTTGTCCAGGAACGAGCTCAACAGGCCGGTGGCCCAGAAGTACATCGCCGGGTCGGGCTGGCCGTCGGCGCGCGTCACGGCCGAGACGATGGCGCCGAACGGGCCTTGCGTGCCGGCCTTGAGCATCGCGATCACCGGGACGATGGTCAGGAAGATGCCGGCGAACAGCTTGGCCACCTCGGCCATGGGGCCCCACTCGAACTGGTTGTCGGCATGCACCTTGGCTGCGGTGATCTTGAGCGAGAGCAGCGTGATCGCGATGAGGCCCGCGTCGCGCACCAGGCCCGGCAGGCCGACCTGTGTGCCGAAGACGTCGAAGCTCACCGCCGACTTCCAGAAACCGCTGACGAGCACGAACGCCACCACGCCGCCCAGCAGCCAGAAATTGACGGCGCCATCGAAGCCGATGCGCCGCGTGTCGGGCGTCGGGTCCACCGGCAGCACGCCTTCCTTGCGGTAGTAGTAACGGTCGATGCCGTAGAACAGCGCAAGCAGCGACCCCACGATGAACAGCGTATCGGGCAGGATGTTCTTCGCGGTCCAGAAGAAATCGACGCCCTTCAGGAAGCCCAGGAAGAGCGGCGGATCGCCCAGCGGCGTGAGCGAGCCACCCACGTTGGAGACGATGAAGATGAAGAAAACGACCACGTGCACCCGATGCAGGCGGTTGTCGTTGGCACGAATGAGCGGGCGGATCAGCAGCATCGACGCCCCCGTGGTTCCCATGACGCTCGCGAGCACGGCGCCTATGGCCAGGATGCCGGTATTGAGCCCGGGCGCGCCCCGCAGGTTGCCGCGGATGTGAATGCCCCCCGCCACGGTGAACAGCGCCGTGAGCAGGATGATGAAGGGGATGTATTCCTCCACCAGGGCATGCACGAGCTGCGTGCCGGCCAGCGCAAACCCGTAGGTCGCCGCAAACGGCAGCAGGAAAGCCAGCGCCCAGGCGGCGGCAATCTTGCCGTAGTGGTGATGCCAGAACGTGGGCGCAAGAAGCGGAAACAGTGCGATCGACAGCAGGATGCCGGCAAACGGCGCGCCCCACAGCGGCGAGAGCTTGCCGCCGTCGAAATCAGCGGCCGAAGCCAGGACGGGAAGCAGCGCCAGCGCGGCGGCCGCACTCAGTCGAATGGTTTTTTGCATGGGGGCCGTACCGTACCAGACCGGGGAGGTGCGGGGCAGTACAGCCGTCAGCTGGCAGGTTGTTCGATCTCGAAGACCTGGCGCAGGTAGGCGAGGTATTTTTCGTCTTCGCACATGTTCTTGGACGGCGTGTCCGACAGCTTGGCCACCGGCTGGTCGTTGCAGTGGATCATCTTGATGACGATCTGCAGCGGCTCGTAGCCCAGGTCGTTGGTGAGGTTGGTGCCGATGCCGAAGGCCAGCTGGCAACGACCGCGGAACTGCTGGTAGAGCTCGATGGTGCGCGGCACCGTGAGGCCGTCGCTGAAGATCAGCGTCTTGGTGCGCGGGTCGACCCGGTTGGCGACGTAGTGCGCCAGCATGCGCTCGCCCCACTGGAACGGGTCGCCGCTGTCGTGGCGCGCGCCGTCGAAGAGCTTGCAGAAGTAAAGGTCGAAGTCGCGCAGGAAGGCGTTCATGCCGTACACGTCCGACAACGCGATGCCCAGGTCGCCGCGGTACTCGCGCGCCCAGCTCTCGAAGCCGAAGATCTGGCTGTCGCGCAGCCGCGGGCCGAGCGCCTGGCAGGCCTGCAGGTACTCGTGCGCCATGGTGCCCAGCGGAATCAGGCCCAGCTTCATGGCGTACAGCACGTTGCTGGTACCCGCAAGCTGCGGCAGCCGAGTGCCCGGCGCGGACTGCACCGCGGGCGAGGTCACGGCGCCGAGCCGGCCGGTCAGGGTGCGCAGCACCTCTTCATGCCAGTCCTTGGAGAAGCGGCGGCGCGTGCCGTAGTCGGCGATCTTCAGGTCGGTGAGGCCTTCGTCCTGCAGCTGCGAGATCTTGGTCTCGAGGCGGCGGCGGCCTTCTTCGAGGTCGGGCTTCTTCTGCGTATTGCGAAAGTACACCTCGTTGACGATGGCCAGCACCGGAATCTCGAACAGGATGGTGTGAAGCCACGGGCCCTTGATGCGGATCTCGAGTTCGCCCGAGGGCTGGGGAATGATGTTGATGTACTTCTCGTTGAGCCTGAACAGGCCGAGGAAGTCGACGAAGTCGCTCTTGATGAAGCGCATGGAGCGCAGGTAGGCAAGCTCGGCGTCGCGGAACTGCAGCGAGCACAGGCTGCGGACTTCGTCGCGGATCTGCCCGGCGAACTGCGCCAGGTTCACGCCGGGGTTGCGGCACTTGAAGCGGTACTCGACGCGGGCCCCCGGGAAGTGATGCAGGACCACCTGCATCATCGTGAACTTGTAGAGGTCGGTGTCGAGCAGGCTGTGAATGATCATGGTGCTGGGCGCTGTGCGCAGGCGATGCGGAGTCTCAAACTTTCGGCGGCCGCTGGATTATCGCGGGGCGCGTCGGCCTGTGCCTACGGGGGCTGAACTGCACGTCCTACCGTCAGGGTGAATCCACTTGGCGACAGTGATTTCACGGCGGCAAAAGCGCAGCGCCGGAAATCCACTGAACCAAGGAGATTCTCATGAACAAGGACACCATCGAAGGCAACTGGAAACAGCTCAAGGGCAAGGTCAAGGAGCAATGGGGCAAGTTGACGGACGACGACTTCGACGTCATTGCGGGCAAGCGCGATCAGCTGCTCGGCCGCATCCAGGAACGCCACGGCATCAGCCGCGACGAAGCTGAAACGCAGGTCAAGGCGTGGGAATCGCGCGATGGCCGCACACCCGACGCGCTGTGGTTCGAGCGCTATTGAGCGCACCGCCCCCGCCTGCAATCCTGACCCACTGAACTCCATCCAATTCCCGAAGGACTCACTCTCATGAAAAAACATCTCCTCGTGATGGCCCTTGCCTCCACCTGCTTCATGGCCACGCAAGCCAGCGCCATGACCAAGGACGAATACAAGGTCGCCAAGGAAAAGGTCGAGGCCGACTACAAGGTCGCCAAGGCCCAGTGCGACACGATGAAGGACAACGCCAAGGACGTCTGCCAGAAGGAAGCCAAGGGCAAGGAAGACGTCGCCAAGGCCGAGCTCGAGCAGCAATACCAGCCGAGCGACAGCCACGCCCGGAAGGTGGCCGAAGAGAAGGTGAAGGCCACCTACGAAGTCGCGAAGGAAAAGTGCGACGACCAGAAGGGCGACGCCAAGTCGGCTTGCGAGAAGCAGGCCAAGGCCGACGAGGCCCAGGGCAAGGCCGACATCAAGGCCATGAAGAAGACCATGTAAGGGTCTGAAGCCTCGGAAAAGAACAACGGCGCCCTCGGGCGCCGTTTGTCATGGGGCGTCGGTCAGACCCAAAGCGAGTCGACCACCTGCTGCAGCGCGTCGGGCAGCGGTACGGGGCGCTGCGTGGCGCGGTCCACGTACACATGGATGAAATGGCCTTGCGCTGCGGCCACGTCGGAGCCTTCGGCGAACAGCGCGATTTCGTAGCGCACGCTCGAACGGCCGGCCTGCGCCACGCGAATGCCCGCCTCCACGGTCTGCGGAAAGGCGAGCGGCGCAAAGTAGTTGCACTGTGTCTCCACCACGAAGCCGATGGTCTGGCCCTGGTGGATGTCGAGCGCGCCGCGTTCGATGAGCAACGCGTTCACCGCGGTGTCGAACCAGCTGTAGTACACGACGTTGTTGACATGGCCGTACATGTCGTTGTCGGCCCAGCGCGTGGGGATGCTGCGGAACGCGCGGTAGCTGCTGCGCGCGTGCGGGGTGGGTTTGGTGGTGGCGCTCATCGCGCGGCATTCTGCCAGCGGCGGCTGCGCCGGATGGGCCACCTTGAAGACAGCCGGACACCCCCGCGCAGCGCCCTTTTTGGGCCACGCGGCCAAATTTAGAAGAAGGCTTCTAAATTGCTGCACAGCAGCAAAAAACCCTTGATCGCAAAACTCAGCTGCCTATACTTGAGGCATGCTGCAGCGCAACATAGACGGCGAGACAGCGCAACGTGACCCGACCACTCAATCCCTTCTGGAGATACCAAATGGCCCTGACCGCTGACCAAATCCTCGCCGCCCAAAAAGCAAACCTCGAAACCCTGTTCGGCCTGACCACCAAGGCTTTCGAAGGCGTCGAGAAGCTCGTCGAACTGAATGTGACCGCTTCCAAGGCCGCCCTGGCCGAAGCCCAGAGCACCGCCCAGGCCGCCCTGAGCGTCAAGGACGCACAAGAACTGCTGACGCTGCAAGCCAGCCTGTTCCAGCCCCTGGCCGAAAAGACCGCCGCCTACAGCCGTCACCTGTACGACATCGCCCAAGGCACCGGTGCCGAATTCTCCAAGGCTTTCGAAGCCAAGGCCTCTGAAGCCCAGCAAGCCTTCGTCGGCCTGGTCGACAGCGCTTCCAAGAACGCCCCCGCCGGTTCGGAAACCGCCGTCGCCGTCATGAAGAGCGCCGTGGCTGCCGCCAACAACGCTTTCGAATCGGTTCAAAAGGCCGTCAAGCAAGCGTCGGACGTCGCCGAAGCCAACTTCAATGCCGTGTCGTCGCAAGCCGTTGCCGCTGCGAAGACCGCGACCGCTTCGCGCAAGCGCTGAGCCGCCGACCACCACCAGTTGTCTCCTTGGGTCCTCACGGATCCAATTCAGGGCCTCATCCTCGGATGGGGCCTTTTTTTCGTCTTCGATAATGACGGCCTCATCTCAGGAGACTTTCAATGCAGATCGACGGCAAGGTTTTTATCGTGACCGGTGGCGCTTCGGGCCTCGGCGAAGGCACGGCGCGCATGCTGGCCGCCAACGGCGCCAAGGTGGTGATCGCCGACATGCAGGCTGACAAGGGCGAAGCCGTTGCCAAGGACATCGGCGGCGTCTTCGTCAAGTGCGACGTGAGCCAGGAGGCCGACGGCCAGGCAGTGGTGGCCGCCGCGCAGAAACTCGGCAAGCTGGTGGGCCTGGTCAATTGCGCGGGCATCGCCCCGGCCGAGAAGACCGTGGGCAAGAACGGCCCGCACGCGCTGGCGGTGTTCAGCAAGACCGTCACGGTCAACCTGATCGGCAGCTTCAACATGATCCGCCTGGCGGCCGACGCCATGGGCAAGAACGAGCCCGAATCCACCGGCGAGCGCGGCGTGCTCATTTCCACCGCCTCGGTCGCGGCCTACGACGGCCAGATCGGCCAGGCCGCCTACAGCGCCTCCAAGGGCGGCGTGGTCGGCATGACACTGCCCATCGCGCGCGACCTCGCTCGCAGCGGCATCCGCAACATGACCATCGCCCCCGGCATCTTCGGCACGCCCATGCTGTTCGGCATGCCGCAGGAAGTGCAGGACGCACTGGCCGCCAGCGTGCCCTTCCCTTCGCGCCTGGGTACGCCCGAGGACTACGCCAAGCTGGCCAAGCACATCATCGAGAACGACATGCTCAACGGCGAAGTGATTCGTCTGGACGGAGCGATTCGACTGGCTCCCCGCTGAGCTCACCCTTCGGTGGCTTCACGCTGCCGGTGCGGTCCAGGCGCTCGTAGTTCGCGATCACCTGGGCCCCCAGCAGCACCAGCGTGGCCGCGATCTCCAGGCTGAGCAGCACCACGATGGCCGTGGTGAGCGAGCCGTAGACCACGTTCACCTGCGACAGCGTCGAGAAGTACCAGATCAGCACGCGCCGCGTGAGCTCCCACAGCAGCGCAGCCGTCACCCCGCCCAGCAGGGCGTGGCGCAGCGACATGCGCCCGGCCGGCATCACGAGGTAGAGCGAGGTCAGCATGAAGACCTCGCCGCCCAGCCCCAGCAGGTACAGCAACAGGCCCGAAATGCCCGACAGCGACCAGCTGCGCCCCAGCAGGTCGACGCTTTCCCGCCCCACCAGCTGCAGCGCACCCGACACCAAGGTGACCAGCAGCAGCCCGACGCACAGGCACAGGATGTAGACGTAGGGCATGGCCACCGACACCAGGAAGTGGCGCTTGTGGTCGGCCTTGCGGTGGTGAAAGATCACCGCCATCGCGCTTTCGAGCACGCTGAAGGCCAGCGAGCTGAAGAAGATCATGGTCACCAGTAACACCGGCCCGAGCACGTCGCGGTGGTCCAGGAAGCTCGACAGCTCGGCCACGATGGCCTTCGACTGGCCCGGCAGCAGCCACCCGAGGTACTGCCCGATGGTGCGAAGCAACTCGGCCTGGTCGATGACGTGCGACAGCGCAATCACGCTCACGATCAGCAGCGGCACGATCGACAGCAAGGCGTAGTAGGCCACCGCGCCCGCAAGCAAAAGCCCCTGGTTGGCGCGAAATTCCTTGAGCGCCTCCCAGCCGAATCGCAGGGGGTGGCGCAGCAGCGGCGCGGCGTGTTGCAGGGGGTTGGGCATCGTCTTGCGTGGATTTCGGACGCTTTCAGTATGCCGTCGGCCCGCAGGCATGCCGCCGCTTGCGTATGATTTGCCGCTCTTCGCCTACATGACCATCCCCGCTTCATTCATCCAGGAACTCATCGCGCGCGCCGATGTGGTCGAAATCGTCGGCCGCTATGTGCAGTTGAAGAAGGCCGGCGCCAATTTCATGGGGCTGTGCCCGTTCCACGGCGAGAAATCGCCCTCTTTCTCCGTCAGCCCGACCAAACAGTTCTATCACTGCTTCGGCTGCGGGGTGCATGGCAACGCCATCGGCTTTCTCATCGAGCATGCGGGCATGGGCTTCGTCGAAGCGGTGCACGACCTGGCCGGCCAGTACGGCCTGCAGGTGCCCGAGGACGACGCCTCCCCCGCCGAGCGCGCCCGCGCCGCCACCCAGCGCCAGAAGCAGGCCACGCTGACCGACGTGCTCGAAAAGGCCGGCGAGGCCTACCGCAAGCAGTTGCGCCAGGCGCCGGGCGCCATCGAATACCTCAAGGGCCGCGGCGTCTCGGGCGAGGTGGCCAAGCAGTTCGGCATCGGCTACGCGCCGGCCGGCTGGCGCTCGCTGGCCAGCGTGTTCCCCGACTACGACGATCCGCTGCTCGCCGAAAGCGGGCTGGTGATCGTCAACAACGAGGAAGGCCAGCTCAGCGAAGCCGAGGCCAAGCGCTACGACCGCTTCCGCGACCGTGTGATGTTCCCCATTCGCAACGTGAAGGGCGAATGCATCGGCTTCGGCGGCCGCGTGCTGGGCGACGAAAAGCCCAAGTACCTGAACTCGCCCGAAACCCCCGTCTTCAGCAAGGGCCGCGAACTCTACGGCCTGTACGAGGCGCGCGCCGCCTTCCGCGACCGCGGCTATGCCCTGGTGACCGAGGGCTACATGGACGTGGTGGCGCTGGCCCAGCTCGGCTTTCCGAACGCGGTGGCCACGCTGGGCACCGCGTGCACGACGGAGCATGTGCAAAAGCTCTTCCGCTTCACCGAGTCGGTGGTGTTCAGCTTCGACGGCGACGCCGCCGGCCGCCGCGCCGCGCGCAAGGCGCTCGACGGCGCCCTGCCCTACGCCACCGACGTGCGCAGCATCAAGTTCCTGTTCCTGCCGGCCGAGCACGACCCCGACAGCTTCATTCGCGAACACGGCGCCGAGGCCTTCGCCCGCTTCGTCGCGGAGGCCACGCCGCTGTCGCGCTTCATGCTCGAGGCCGCCCGCGAAGGCTGCGACCTGACCACCGCCGAAGGCCGCGCGCACATGACCAGCAACGTGCGTCCGCTGTGGAGCGCCATGCCCGACGGCGCGCTCAAGCGGCAACTGCTGAGCGAAATCGCAACGCTGGTGCAGCTCGACGCGCCGGCACTGTCGGACCTGTGGGCGTCCACGCCCGGCCCGCGCAAGGCCGGCGGCGCGCCCGCGCAGCAGCGCCACAACGAGCCCGGCGGCTACGACGGCGGGAGCGGCGACGACCACTACCCCGACATGCCGCCGCCGCAGGAGTACGACCCGTCGCGCTATGAAAGCGATAGCAAGCCCAAGTTCCAGCAGCGCAAGTTCGTCAAGGGCAAGCGCTGGGGCGGCAAGTTCGAGGAGCCCATCGAACCCCTGCGCGGGCGCGGCGCCCCCCCGAGCCGCCCGGACGTCGCGGTGCGGCTGCTGCTGTCGAACATGGCGCAGTGGGATGCGCTGTCGCACGAGCTCCACGTGATGCTGTGCGAGTTGCCCGGCGCGCACGGCGCGCTCTTCACCTGGCTGGACAGCCAGTTGCACGAACACGGCGTGCAGCCGTGGGCGGCGCTGCGCGAAGGCATGCGCGAGATGGATTTCGAAGCATTGGCCGAGCGGCTGATGTCGGTGTCCGAGGCCGGCCCCGCGCCCGAGGGCGAGGAGGCCCAACACCTGGCCGAAGCCGCGCGCGAGCTCGCCAGCGTGCTCGATTTCATGCTCGACGACCGCCTCAAGGCCCAGCAAAGCGAGGCCATCGCCGCCGTCGGCAAGGACCCGAAAGCCCTGGAGCGCTACAAGGCGCTGGAGACCCGGCGGCTCGAATTGCGGGCACGCATTCGCTCTTCCGGTGCAGAAACCACTTGAAATTTTCGCAACGGGCTATAATGTAGGGCTTCGCAACTGGCGAAATTAGGCAAGAGCGACAGCAGCACCTCCGGGCCGACCCTCAGCGCAACGCACTCCACCGGTAAATTCCGGCGGAAAGGGTCAATAACCGCAAGGACTGCACACCAAATGTTCGCCCGACATCTTGCCTGTTGAGGAATTAATTCCTCTTTCCCAATTGTTTTAGTCCGTGCCTGTGCACGGGCTGTGGTGGCGCCGTCCGTGTGACGGTGCGCCTGTGATTTCGCTTGTCTTTTCTTTCCGTAACGAGGTCGTATGCCCAGTTCAAAGAAGCCTGCTCCTTCACTTGCCAAAAGCGTCGCCACCAAGCCCGCAGCAGAAAAACCGTTGAAAGCCGGCGCCAAGCCAGCAACTAAGACGGGTGCCGTCGCATCCAAAGCGGCAGCCGCAACGAAAGTGAAAACCGTGCCCACGAAATCGACCTCTCTCGACGATCCCAAGAAGGCAGCCGCCCCAGCCGCCAAGAAAGCCGGCCGCCCGCCCAAGGCCGCCGGCGCCGCCGCGCCCGCCACCGGCGCCAAGCGCGGCCGCAAGCCCAAGGCCGACAAGGACGCGCCCGAGAACGACATCGACCTGTCGGACATCGAAGAAGACATTGCCGGTGACGAGCCCGTCGCGGCCACGACGACCGAAGAGAAGGTCAAGCCGCTGCGCATGAAGATCAGCAAGGCGAAGGAACGCGCCTTGATGAAGGAGTTCGGCCTCGACGAGACCGTGCTCTCCGAAGAAGACCTGGCCAAGCGCCGCTCGCGCCTGAAGACCCTGATCACGCTGGGCAAGACCCGCGGCTACCTCACGCACGGCGAAATTTCCGACCACTTGCCCGACAAGCTGGTCGACGCCGAGACCATGGAAGTCGTGGTCACCATGCTCAACGACATGGGCGTGGCGGTGTACGAGCAGACGCCCGACGCCGAGACCCTGCTGCTGAACAACACCGCGCCCACCGCCACCACGGTGGAAGAAGCCGAGGAAGAAGCCGAAGCGGCCCTGTCCACGGTGGACAGCGAATTCGGCCGCACCACCGACCCGGTTCGCATGTACATGCGCGAAATGGGCACGGTCGAGCTGCTGACGCGCGAAGGCGAAATCGAAATCGCCAAGCGCATCGAAGGCGGCCTGATGGCCATGATGGAAGCCATTTCGGCCTCCCCCGCCACCATCGCCGAAATCCTGCGCCTGGCTGCTGAAATCCGCGAAGGCAAGGTCGTCATCTCGACCATCGTCGACGGCTTCTCGAACCCCAACGAGGCCGACGACTACGTGGCCGAAGAAGACTTCGACGAGTTCGACGAGGAAGACGACGACGACGGCAAGGGCGGCTCCAAGGCCCTGACCAAGAAGCTCGAAGAACTCAAGAACGAGGCGCTCGCGCGTTTCGACCGCATCGCCGGCATGTTCGAGAAGGTCCACAAGATCTACGACAAGGAAGGCTACGGCACGCCCGCGTACGTCAAGGCCCAGGAGTCCCTGTCCGAAGAGCTGATGACCATCCGCTTCACGGCCAAGACCATCGAGAAGCTGTGCGACCTGGTTCGCACGCAGGTCGACGACGTGCGCAAGAAGGAACGCGAACTGCGCCGCATCATCGTGGACAAGTGCGGCTTCCCGCAGGACGAGTTCATCCGCGACTTCAGCGGCTACGACAAGAACGGCAACCGCATCGCGTCGAACCTGCTGAACCTGAAGTGGGTCGAGAAGCAGGCCGCGGCCAACAAGCCCTGGAGCGCCGTGCTCGCGCGCAACATTCCGCCGGTGCAGGAACTGCAGCAGCGCCTGGCCGACATCCAGTCGCGTGTGGTGGTGCCGCTGACCCAGCTGAAGGACATCAACAAGCGCATGAACGAAGGCGAATCGTCTTCGCGTGACGCCAAGAAGGAAATGATCGAGGCCAACCTGCGCCTCGTGATCTCCATCGCCAAGAAGTACACCAACCGCGGCCTGCAGTTCCTCGATCTGATCCAGGAAGGCAACATCGGCCTGATGAAGGCGGTCGACAAGTTCGAATACCGTCGCGGCTACAAGTTCTCGACCTACGCCACGTGGTGGATCCGCCAGGCCATCACCCGCTCGATTGCCGACCAGGCGCGCACCATCCGCATTCCGGTGCACATGATCGAGACGATCAACAAGATGAACCGCATTTCGCGCCAGCATTTGCAGGAGTTCGGCTTCGAGCCCGACGCCGGCATCCTGGCCGCGAAGATGGAGATTCCGGAAGACAAGATCCGCAAGATCATGAAGATCGCCAAGGAGCCGATCTCCATGGAAACCCCCATCGGCGACGACGACGATTCGCACCTGGGCGACTTCATCGAAGACAGCAGCAACACGGCGCCCATCGAAGCCGCGATGCAGGCCGGTCTTCGCGACGTGGTCAAGGACATCCTGGACAGCCTCACGCCGCGCGAAGCCAAGGTGCTGCGCATGCGCTTCGGCATCGAGATGAGCACGGACCACACGCTGGAAGAAGTCGGCAAGCAGTTCGACGTGACCCGCGAGCGCATCCGCCAGATCGAAGCCAAGGCGCTGCGCAAGCTGAAGCACCCGAGCCGCAGCGACAAGCTGCGCAGCTTCATCGACACCCTGTAATCCGGGTTCGCTGAAGCCAAAGCGCCCGCCTTGCCCCTCACACGGGCGGCGGGCGCTCTCTTTTTTGCAGACGACACAACCACACGTACAACGGAGCTGCCTTTCCATGAATCCCGACGCAGACAAACTCTGGAAGGCCCCGCGCTGGGCGCTTGCCGTGCTGCTGGCCGTGCTGGGCATGCTCGGGCCCTTTTCCATCGACACCTACATCCCGGCCTTCTCGGGCATTGCGCAGTCGATCGGCGCGACGCCGGCCGAGATGCAGCAGACGCTCTCGGCCTACCTGTTCGGCTTCGCGTTCATGAACCTGTTCCACGGCGCGCTGTCGGACAGCTTCGGGCGCCGGCCGGTGGTGCTGTGGGGCCTGGCCGTGTTCACCATCGCCTCGCTGGGCTGCGCGCTGTCGCAGAACATCACGCAGCTGGTGCTGTTCCGCGGCCTGCAGGGCCTGTCGACGGGCGCCGGCATCGTGGTCTCGCGCGCGGTGATCCGCGACATGTTCCCGCCCGCCGAGGCGCAGCGGGTCATGAGCCAGGTGACGATCTATTTCGGCGTGGCGCCGGCCATCGCCCCCATCGTGGGCGGCTTCCTGTTCGTGCATGCGGGCTGGCACGCGGTGTTCTGGTTCCTGGTGGCGGTGGGCGTGGTGCTGTTCGCGGCCAACTACAAGCTGCTGCCCGAAACCCTTCACAAGGACCACCGCCAGCCGTTCCAGGTGCGCCACCTGATGCGCGGCTACCGCGACCTGTGCTCCGACCCGCGCTTTCTGCTGCTGGCCTTTGCGAGCGGCGTGCCCTTCAACGGCATGTTCCTCTACGTGCTGGCCGCGCCCGCGTTCCTGGGCGACCACCTGGCGCTGCAGCCGCAGCAGTTCTTCTGGTTCTTCCTGCTGACCATCGGCGGCATCATGCTGGGCGCGCGCGCCAGCGGGCGCATGGCCGGCAAGGTGGCGCCCAAGCGGCAGATCCGCGACGGCTTCCTCATCATGCTGGTGACCTCGGTGGTCAACGTGGTGGCCAACTTCTTCTTCGACGCGCACGTGGCGTGGGCGCTGTGGCCGCTGGCGGTGTTCGCCTTCGGCTGGGCGCTGATGGTGCCGGTGGTCACGCTGCTGGTACTCGACCTGCATCCCGAGCGCCGCGGCATGGCCTCGTCGCTGCAGGCCGTGATCGGCTCCACCGCCAACGGCGTGGTGGCCGGTGCCATTGCGCCGCTGGTGATGCATTCGACGCTCGCGCTGGCGCTGACCTCGCTGAGCATGCTGGTCATCGGCCTGGTCGCCTGGGTGTGGCTGCACGGCCGCTGGCCCGAGATCGGGCGGCGGGTGGCCCACGAAGGCTGACAACGGAGGGCACGCGGCGATGCGGTTCGATGCATTCCTGGCCCATGCCCGCGCCTGGCTGCCGGGCCGCACCACCGTCGATGCGCGTGAACGTGTGCGCGCCGTTGCTGGCGCCGGGCTCGGCCTGCTGGTCACGGCGCTGCTGTCGCATTGGCTGGCGGGTCCGCTGCATGCCAGCGTCTGGCTGATCGCGCCGCTGGGCGCCAGCGCGGTGCTGGTGTTCGCGGTGCCGGCGAGCCCGCTCGCGCAACCCTGGGCGGTGATCGGCGGCAACACCTTGTCTGCGCTGGTCGGCATCGCCTGCGCCAACTGGATTCCCGAGCCCGCCACGGCGGGCGCGGTGGCCGTGGCCCTGGCCATCGGCCTCATGTTCGGCGCCCGCTGCCTGCACCCGCCCGGCGGTGCGGCGGCGCTGCTGGCGGTGCTGACGCACACCACGCAGTTCTCGTCCGCCCTCTTCCCCGTCCTTACCAACTCGCTCCTGCTGGTGCTGGCGGGCGTGGCCTACAACTCGCTCACGGGGCGCCGCTATCCGCACGTGCAGGTGGCACGCGCACCGGCGGCCGACGCGCGCTTCAGCCAGGCAGACATCGATGCCGTGCTGGCCCGCTACAACCAGGTGCTGGACATCAGCCGCGACGACCTCGAGTCGCTGATCCAGCAGACCGAGCTGGAGTCGTACAAGCGCCGCCTGGGCACGCTGCATTGCGCCGACATCATGTCGCCGGCGCCGGTGTCGGTGGAGTTCGGCACGCCGCTGCAGGAGGCCTGGGCGATGATGCACGAGCGCCGCATCAAGGCCCTGCCCGTCACCGACCGCACGCGCCGCGTGGTCGGCATCGTCACGCAGGCCGATTTCTTCCGGCAGCTCGACCTGCAGCACCACGAAGGCATTGCGGGCAAGCTGCGCGACCTGATCCGCGCCACGCGCACCGTGATGTCAGACAAGCCCGAGGTGGTCGGCCAGATCATGACGCGCCAGGTGCGCGTGGCCAGCGCCGACCGGCCCGTGGTCGACCTCGTGCCGCTGTTCTCCGAGGGCGGACACCACCACATTCCCATCATCGACGGCGAGAAGCGGCTGACGGGAATGATCACGCAGTCGGATTTCGTGCGGGCGTTGTACCGCGCGGTAGGCCCGGCATAGGGCCTTTGGTATTTCTCCCTCCCCTCCCGGGGGAGGGTTGGGGTGGGGGCACGACGGCTTCCACGACAACACTGCGCCTCATCGAAGGCCGCTCGCCCCCATCCCAGCCTTCCCCCGAGAGGGGAAGGAGCAAGACCCAGGACCTTCAAGCGCCTGTGTTTCTCCCTCCCCTCCCGGGGGAGGGCTGGGGTGGGGGCACGACGGCTTCCACGACAACGCAGCGCCTCATCGAAGGCCGCCTGCCCCCATCCCAGCCTTCCCCCGGGAAGGAGCAAGACCCAGAACCTTCAAGCGCCTGTGTTTCTCCCTCCCCTCCCGGGGGAGGGCTGGGGTGGGGGCACGACGGCTTCCGCGACAACACTGCGCCTAATCGAAGGCCGCTTGCCCCCATCCCAGCCTTCCCCCGGGAGGGGAAGGAGCAAGGCATTCACTCCAGCACCACGTTCGCTTTTTTCACCAACGCCGCGTAGCGCGCAGCCTCGCTGCGGAAATACGCCGCCGCCTGCGCCGCCGTCGTCGGCTTGATGACGTTCCCCTGCTTGTCCATCGCCTCGCTCACTTCGGCGCTCGTGAACGCAGCGGCGACGGCATCGTGCACGCGCTGGATGTCCGCCGCCTGCATCTTCGGCGGGCCGATCACAGCGAACCAGCCTTCGACCGCGTAGTTCGGCAGCCCCTGCTCCGCGATCGTCGGAATGTCGGGCGCGGCCGGCGAGCGTGTGGCGCCGCACAGGCCGATGGCGCGCAGCGCGCCGCTCTTGATGTGCGGCTGCACCGCCGGCAGGGCCACAACGCCCATTTCGACCTGCCCGCCGATCATGTCGGTCACCATCGGGCCCGTGCCCTTGTAGGGAATGTGCCGCGCCTTCACGCCGGCCTCGTCCATGAACATCTCGCCGGCCAGGTGAATGATGGTGCCGTTGCCCGACGACGCGTAGTTGTAGCCGCCGGGCCTGGCGCGCAGCAGCGCCACCAGCTCGGGCACGTTCTTCGCGGGCAGCTTGGGGTTGGCCACCAGCACCAGCGGCGTGGCGCCGACCACGCTGATGGGCGTGATGTCGTTGATGGCGTCGAAGGGCATCTTCTTGAACACCGCCGGGTTGATCACGTGGTTGTTCGACACCATGCCCAGCGTGAACCCGTCGGGCGGCGCCTTGACGATGGCGGCCGCGCCGGTGATGCCCCCCGCGCCGGGCAGGTTCTCGATCACCACCGGCTGCCCGAAGGCCTTGCCGAGCGCCACCGAGGCGGCGCGCACGATGGTGTCGACGCCCGAGCCCGCGCTGATCGGCAGGATGAAGCGAATGGGCTTGTCCGAACCCTGCGCCAGCGCGGGGCAGGCGGCCACGGCGGCGGCGCACGCGCCGAAGCCGAGTACCGTGCGACGGTTCAGGCGGTTCATCGAGGGAAGTGTGGGATTCATGGTCTTGTCTCTCTTTATTTGTGTTCGGAAGAATCGTGGCGCGCAGCTCAGGCCACGGCTGAATCGGCGTGCAGGGCGTCCACCTGCTCGCGTGCATAGCCCAGCTCGGCCAGCAACTCGCGCGTGTGCTCGCCCAGCGTCGGTGGATGCAGCCGCACGCCGAGCCGGTCGCCGCCCAGCGTGATCGGGAACAGCGTGGTCTGCGCCATTTCCCCGGCACGCTCGCCGTCCGGCAGGCGGATGTCCGCGAGCCCGCCAGTGGCCTTGAGGTGCGGATCGTCGTACAGATCCTGCGGCCGCACGATCGGCGCGAAGGGCAGGCCCCTGGCCTCGAAGATCGCCGACAGTTCCGCCGCCGACCGGTCCGCCAGGCGCGCGCGCAGGTCGGCCAGCAGCGTCGGGCGCATCCGCACGCGGTCGTTGTTGGTGAGCAGCGCCGGGTCGGCCTTCAGGTCGGCGAAGCCCAGCGCGTCGCAGAAGGTCTTCCACTGCGCGTCGCTCACCGCGGCCAGAAAGATCTGCTCGCCGTCCTTCACGGTGAACACGTCGTACAGCGCCCAGGCCGAGATGCGGTCGGGCATCGGCGCTGCGGCCTGCCCCGTGATGGCGTACTGCAGCATGTGCTGGCCGACCAGGAACACGTTGTTCTCGAACAGCGCCGACTGCACCTCCTGCCCCTTGCCGGTCTCGGCGCGCTGCATCAGCGCGGCGATGGCGCCGATGGCGCCGAACATGCCGCCCATGATGTCGTTCACGCTGGTGCCCGCGCGCAGCGGGTCGCCCGGCCGGCCCGTCATGTAGGCCAGCCCGCCCATCATCTGCACCACCTCGTCGAGCGCCGTGCGGTGCTCGTACGGGCCGGGCAGGAAGCCCGTGTGGTTCACATAGACGAGGCGCGGGTTGAGCTTGCCGAGTGCGGCGTAGCCCAGGCCGTACTTGTCCATGGTGCCCGGCTTGAAGTTCTGCGCCACCACGTCGGCCGTGGCGCACAGGCGCAGCGCGGCTTCCAGGCCCTGCGGGTGCCGCAGGTCGAGGGCGATGCTCTTCTTGTTGCGGTTGAACATGGGAAAAAAGCCCGCGCCCGCGCCCAGCAGGTGCCGCGTGCGGTCGCCGTCGATGGGCTCGACCTTGATGACCTCGGCGCCCAGGTCCGCCAGCACCATGCCGCAGGTCGGGCCCATGACCATGTGCGTGAACTCCACCACGCGGACGCCGGCCAGCGGCAGGCGTTTTTCCTCGTTGGTTGCCGTGCTCATGCCGCGACCCCTTGCGCAACCGCGAAGGTCTTCGGAAAGCCCGCGCGCCACACCGTGCCCTGCAGCGTCTCGCCGTCGAGCCAACCGGCCACGCGCCGGCGCAGGTCGAGCAGTTTCGGCAGGTCGACGCCGGTGGCCACGCCCATGCTCTGGAGCATGAAGACGAGGTCTTCGGTGTCGACGTTGCCGCTGGCGCCGGGCGCATGCGGGCAGCCGCCGATGCCGGCCAGGCAGGCGTCGAAGCGCGTGATGCCGACCTCCAGCGCCGCGTACACATTCGCCAGCCCCATGCCGCGCGTGTCGTGGAAATGGCCGCACCACAGGCGGTCGCCCGCGATGCGCAGGGCGCGCTCGAACAGGCTGCGCACCATGGCCGGGTCGGCGTAGCCGACGGTATCGGCCAGGCTCACGCGGTCGGCGCCCGCATCGAGCAAGGCCTGCATCAGCCGCAGCACTTCGTCAGGCTCGACGCGGCCCTGCAGCGTGCAGCCGAAGGCCGTGCCCACGCCGCCGTCGATCAGCGTCTTCGAGCCCGCCGCGTCGCGCGCCGCGCGGATGCGGCCCACCTCGGCCACCACCTCGTCGGGCGTCTTGCGCAGGTTGGCCAGGCTGTGCGCATGGCTGGCCGAGAGCGGCACGATCATCAGGTCGGCCTCACCTGCAATGGCACGCTCCGCACCCTTGAGATTGGGCACCAGCACCGAGGCGAAGAGCCCCGGCAGCGTCTTCGCGAAGGCCAGCAGTTCGGCCGTGTCGGCCAGTTGCGGGAGCAGGTGCGCGGGCACGAAGGAGCCGACCTCGATCTCGCGCTGGCCGGCGGCGTGCGCGTCGCGGATCCATTCGAGCTTGCGGGCGGTGGGTAGCACACGGGCGATGCTCTGAAGGCCGTCGCGCAGCCCGACTTCGCGAACGACCGCGCGCGGCGGCAGGAAGGGGTGAATCAAAACTTTGTCTCCGTCGTGAGGGGTACGGCGTCGATGTTAGAAGTTCCGTTTCGGTTCAGAAGGTATATTTTGGAAGCCGTTTGCTTCCAGCACGGAACACCACGAAAACCTCAAGAAGAACACATGCGCGACCTCGACCTCACCACCCTGCGCCTGTTCGTTTCCGTCTGCGAAACCCGCAGCATCGCGCGCGCCGGCGAGCAGGCCAGCATCGTCGGCTCGGCCATCAGCAAGCGGCTGGCCCAGCTGGAAGACGCGGTGGGCACGCCGCTGCTGCTGCGCAAGCGCCGCGGCGTGGTGCCGACGCCGGCCGGCGAAACCCTGCTGGAGCACGCACGCGCCATGCTCGGCAGCGCGAACCGCATCGAGCGCGACATGGCCGCCTATGCGGGCGGCGCGCGCGGCCATGTGCGCATCCTGGCCTCGGCCTCGGTCATGGCCGAGTCGCTGGCCGAAGACGTCGCGGGCTTTCTGCAGGACCCGGCGAACCGCAACATCCGCGTGGACATGGAAGAGCGCGTGAGCCCGGAGATCGTGCGCGGCATCCGCGAGGGCAGCGCCTCCATCGGCCTGTGCTGGGACGCCGCCGACCTCGAGGGGCTGGAGCGGCGCAGCTACCGCAGCGACCACCTCGCCATCGTCGCGCACCCCTCGCACCCGGTGGCGCGGCACGACGCGGTGCGCTTCGAGCAGGTGCTCGACCACGAATTCGTCGGCATGCCCGCGCTGAGCGCCGTGCAGCTGATGCTCGCGCGCGAGGCGGCGGTCGCGGGCAAGCCGCTGGTGTACCGGGTGCTGGTGTCCAACTTCGACGCCGCGCTGCGCGTGGTGCGCGCGGGGCTGGCGATCAGCGTGGTGCCGGCGGAAGTGGCGCGGCCCTTCGCCGACGCCTTCGGCCTGCGGCTGATGCCGCTGACCGACGCCTGGGCGCGGCGGCGCTTCGCGATCTGCTTTCGCGGCGGGGCGGCGCTGTCGCCGTCGGCGCAACTGCTGGTCGCGCACCTGGAGCGGTGCGCCACGGACTGAACTTCAATTCGTCCGGAATCAGAAACTATCAGTTGCCCTGGAGGTGGTTTTTATTTCAGTTCCCGCAACCTAGCATCGGCGCACTGTCACCCTTCATTGCACACAGAAAGACCGCCATGTTCCGCAGAGCCCTCCTCTCCACCGCCGCCCTCGCCGCCCTCACCGCCCTCGCGGGCATCGCGCCGCTGGCGCAAGCCGCCCAGCCGCTGAAGCTCGACGTGTACAACCCCGGCACCCGATCGATGTTTCCGGTGTCGTCCGAAATCGTCACCGGCCAGACCGAGGCCGTGCTGATCGACGCGCAGTTCCAGCGCAATGACGCCGAGGCGCTGGTGCAGAAGATCAAGGCCACCGGCAAGAAGCTCACCACCGTCTACATCAGCCACAGCGACCCCGACTACTACTTCGGCCTCGACGTGGTCCACGCCGCCTTCCCCGACGCGAAGATCGTCGCCACGCCGCAGACCGTGGCCGCCATCCAGGCCTCGAAGGACGGCAAGCTCGCGCACTGGGGGCCGATCCTGAAGGACAACGCGCCCAAGGCGCTGGTGGTGCCCGACGCATTGGTCGGCGACAGCCTGACGCTCGAAGGCCGCAAGATCCAGGTCGTCGGCCTCGACGGCCCCACGCCCGAGCGCACCTTTGGGTGGATCCCCTCGCTGAAGGCTGTGGTCGGCGGCATTCCCGTGTCCGCCAACATCCATGTGTGGGTGGCCGACACGCAAACGCCCGAATCGCGCCGCGACTGGCTCAAGACCCTGGACCGCATCGGCGCGCTGCACCCCAGGACCGTGGTGCCCGGCCACTACCTGCCGAATGCCAACGGCTCGGCGCCGTACACGGTGGCTTCGGTGAAGTTCACGCGCGACTACCTGAAAGCCTTCGAGGTCGAAGCCGCCAAGGCGAAGGACTCGGCCGCGCTCATCGCCGCGATGAAGAAGCGCTACCCCACGCTGCGGGACACCTCGTCGCTGGAACTCGGTGCCAAGGTCGTCAAGGGAGAAATGAAATGGCCGCAATGAACGACACCGCCAATGCAGGCGCGACCCTGCACTACATCTTCGACCCGCTGTGCGGCTGGTGCTACGCCGCCGCGCCGCTGGTGGCCGCGGCGCGCGGCGTGCCGGGCCTGAAAGTCGAATTCCACGGCGGCGGCATGATGACCGGCGCCAACCGCCGCGCCATCACGCCGCAGTGGCGCGAGTACGTGATGCCGCACGACAGGCGCATCACCGAGATGACGGGCCAGCCCTTCGGCGAGGGCTACTTCGAGGGCCTGCTGCGCGACACCGGCGCGGTGATGGATTCGGAACCGCCGACCACCGCCATCCTCGCGGCCGAGTCGCTGCGCGCGGGCGGCGGGCTGGACATGGCGCATCGCCTGCAGCAGGCGCACTACGTGGAAGGCCGGCGCATCGCCGATGTGGAAGTACTGAAGGCACTGGCAGCCGAACTCGGTTTCGACGCCGAAGCCTTCGCTGCGGCATTCGATCGCCTGTCGGGTGCGCCGACTGCGCAGCACATTGCCGAGAGCCGGCAATTCCTGCAGCGCGCGGGCGGCCAGGGCTTTCCGACCTTCGTGCTGGCACAGGCCGACGGTCGCGCGGGCCGCATCGACATCGGCCCATGGCTCGGCCGCGCGGAAGACTGGAAGGCGCAGCTCGCGGCGCTGGTTGCGGCGTCTCAGCCCGCCGCGACCGACACAGCCGCGACGCCGCCGGTGTGCGGCCCCGACGACTGCGCGATCTGAGGCTTCAGCGCGCGACGCCCAGCAGCCGGTCCAGCACCTCGGGCTGCGTGCGCAGGGTCGAGGCCTTGTCGGTGTGCACGATGGTCCCGTGGTCCAGCACCACCGCCTCGTCGGAGATCGCCAGGATCGCCTGCGGGTGCTGCTCCACGATGATCGCGGCCAGCCCCTCGTCCTGCGTGATGCGGCGGATGGCGCGCAGCAGCTCTTCCACGATGATGGGCGCGAGCCCTTCGAGCGGCTCGTCGAGCAGCAGCAGCTTGGGGTTGAGCACCAGCGCGCGGCCCACGGCCAGCATCTGCTGCTCGCCGCCCGAGAGCTGCGTGCCCAGGTTGCTCTTGCGCTCGGCCAGGCGCGGGAACATCTCGTAGACGCGCTGCGCATTCCAGGGATTGGAAGTCCCTCCGGGCCTGCCGGGGCGCTCCACCGCCGTGAGGTTCTCGTGCACCGTGAGCGACTTGAAGATGTTGCGCTCCTGCGGCACCCAGCCGATGCCGGCGGCCGCGCGCTGGTGCGGCGCCAGCTTGTGCAGCGCCTGGCCACCGAGCGTGATGGTTCCGCCGTGCTGGCGCGTCGCGCCCGCGAGCGTGTTGATCAGCGTGGTCTTGCCGGTGCCGTTGCGGCCCAGCAGCGCCAGCGTCTGGCCTTCGCCGAGCGTGAATGCCACGTCGTGCAGCACCACGGCCTCGCCGTAGCCGGCGCTCAGGTTTTCTATTCGCAGCAGCTCAGACATGCGGGGCCTCCCGCCGGGCCGCCCCAAGGGAGGCCTGCGCCCCCTCGGGGGGCAGCGAATGACTATGAGCGTGGGGGTCCATTCCTTCTCCATGGCCCAGATAGACCTCTTTCACCTTGGGATCGTTGGCGATGGTTTCGGGGTCGCCTTCGGTCAGCAGCGTTCCGTTGACCAGCACGGTCATGCGGTCGGCGAAGCTGAACACCAGGTCCATGTCGTGCTCGATGAGCAGCACCGACACGTCGGCCGGCAGCGCGGCCACGGTCTGCAGCAGCTCTTCGCGCTCGCCGGCGGGCACGCCCGCCACCGGCTCGTCGAGCAGCAGCACGCGCGGCTCGCAGGCCAGCGCAATCGCAATTTCCAGCAGGCGGCGCTTGCCGTAGGCCAGGTGCTTCACCTGCTGCAGCGCCACGTCGCCCAGGTGGAACTGCTCCAGCAGTTGCCCCGCGCGCTCGGCAATCGCCTTGCTGGCACCGAGCGGGCGCCACCATTGCGCACCGATGCCCTGGTGTTGCGACACCACGAGCGCCAGCGTTTCCAGCGGCGTCATCGAGTCGAACAGTTGGTTGATCTGGAAGGTGCGCACCAGGCCGCGCGCCACGCGCTTGTGCGGCGCCAGCGTGGTGATGTCCTCGCCCAGCAGCGTGATGCGGCCTTCGGTCGGCGTGAGCACGCCCGTCAGCTGGTTGATGAGCGTGGTCTTGCCCGCGCCATTGGGGCCGATCAGCGCATGGCGTGCGCCGCGCTTCAACTCCATCGTCACGTTGTTGGTGGCCGTGATGCCGCCGAAGCGCATCACGAGGCCGTGGGTGGAGAGCACGGTGTCGGTCATGCCGCGCCACCTTTCTTCTTGCCTGCGCCGAACCACGTCCAGGGCTTGAGCAGACGCTCGCGCCCCACGAGCACCAGCAGCACCAGGATCAGCCCGATCCAGAACATCCAGTACTGCGGCGTCACGGCCGACAACCAGGTCTGCAGCAGCTTGAAGACGATGGCACCCGCCACGCCGCCATACAGCCAGCCCACGCCGCCGATGACCAGCATCAGCAGCACGTCGGCCGAGCGGTCGAAGGCCAGCACGTCGAGCGATGCAAAGCCGGTGGTCTGCGCCAGCAGCGCACCCGCGGCACCCGCAACGGCGGCCGCGATGGTGTAGACCGTGGCCAGCCGCGACACCACCGGAATGCCGATGGCCATGGCGCGCAGCCGGTTGTCGCGAATGGCCTTCAGCGTGGCGCCGAACGGCGAATGCACCAGCCGGCGCATCAGCAGGAACAGCACCAGCATCACGGCCAGCGAATACCAGGCGGCCGTGCGGCCGTACAGGTCGAACTCGAACAGGCCGAGCACCGGCCCCATCACCACGCCCTGCAGGCCGTCGGCGCCGCCGGTGAGCCAGTCGAGCTTGTTGGCCAGTTCGAGCAGCAGCAGCGCGGTGCCCAGCGTGACCATCAGCCGCGTGAGGTCGCTGCCGCGCAGGATCGTCACGCTGGCAACCAGGCCGAGCACGGCCGACAGCACGGTCGCGAACACGAGCCCCACGGTCGGGTCGGGCATGACGAGCTTGGCGAACAGCGCCGCCGCATACGCGCCGAAGCCGAAGAAGGCGGCATGGCCCAGCGACACGATGCCGGTGTAGCCCAGGATCAGGTCGAGCGACATCGCGAACAGCGCGACGATGGCGATCTCGTTGACCAGCAGCGAGTGCGAAGGCATGACGAGCGGCAGCGCGAAGGCCGCGGCCCAGACCACGAATTCGAGCGGGCGCCAGCGGGCCTTGCGCAGCAGGGCCGACTGGAAGTCGGCCGCGGAAGAAGGAGCGCTCATTCAGCGGCCTCCCTTGCGCGTGAACAGGCCCTGGGGGCGCCACATCAATATCAGGATCATCAGCAGGTAGACGGTGAACGCACCCATCTTCGGAATGAAGTACTTGCCCGCCACGTCGGCAATGCCCAGCAGCAGCGCCGCCGCGAGCGGCCCGGTGATCGACGAGGTGCCGCCGACCGAAACCACGATCAGGAAATAGATCATGTACTTGAGCGGAAAGGTCGGGTCGAGCCCCAGAATTTCCGCGCCCAGCGCGCCGCCCAGCCCCGCGAGGCCGGAGCCCACGGCAAAGGTCAGCAGGAACACGATGTTCACGTTGATGCCCAGCCCCGCCGCCACGCGCGGGTCGTCGACCGCGGCGCGCAGCCGGCTGCCGAAGCGGGTCTTCGACAGGATGAGCTGCAGCACCACGGTGAGCACCGCGCACACGCCGATGATGAACAGGCGGTAGTGCCCCATGCCCAGCATGAAGGCGCCGTCGCCGATCTCGGTGCGCCCGCGCAGCCACTCGGGCAGTTGCACGTTCTGCTGCGACGAGCCCACGAAGTAGTCGATGGCCGCCACGGCCATGAAGGCGAGGCCGATGGAAAACAGCACCTGGTCGAGGTGCGACTTGCCGTACATGGGCCGGTAGAGCGTGCGCTCGAGCAGCGCCCCTGCGAGGCCGACCACGATGAACGCGAGCGGCAGGCAGGCCAGGAAAGGCAGGCCGAGCTTCTGCATCGCGAACACGGTGAGGTAGCCGCCGGCCATGGCGAAGGCACCGTGCGCGAGGTTGATGAAGTTCATCAGACCGAGCGTCACGGCGAGGCCGACGGCCAGCACGAAAAGCAGCATGCCGTAGGCGATGCCGTCGAAAAGAATGGTCAACATATCAGCGATTCACCAGCTTGCCGCACAGCACGGCGCCTTCGAAAAACACCGCGGCACCGGCTTCGCCGGCCCGCGGTGCTGCCCCACGCAGGGGATAGGAGAAGCGACACGAAGTGCGCGCAGCCCGGGGCGAGCCTTACTTGGTCTTGCCCGGATCCTTCACGCTCTTGATCACGTCGAACTCGACGTTGTAGAGCTGCCCGTCCTTCTTCTCGACCTTGCGCAGGTACACGTCCTGCACCACGTCGCGGGTCTGCGCGTCGATCATCATCTGGCCGCGCGGGCTCTCGAAGACCTGGCCCTTCATGGCGGCCAGCAGTGCTTCGCCGCCGCCCGCACCCTTGGTGGTCTTCAGCGCTTCGTAGATCACGCGCATGCCGTCATAGCCACCCACGGCCATGAAGTTGGGGCGCAGCTTGGGGTTGGCCTTCTCGAAGGCTTCCACGAACTTCTTGTTCATGGCCGAAGGGTGCGCCGCCGAATAGTGGTGCGAGGTGACCACGCCCAGCGCGCCGTCGCCCATGTCGTTGAGTTGATCGTCGTCGGTCACGTCGCCGGTGGCGATGAGCTTGATGCCGGCCTTGTCCATGCCGCGCTCCAGGAACTGCTTCATCACCGCCGCGCCCGCGCCCGAGGGCACGAACACGAACAGCGCGTCGGGCTTGGCGTCGCGCACCTTCTGCAGGAACGGCGCGAAGTCGGGGTTGCGCAGCGGCACGCGCAGCTTGTCGATCACCTTGCCGCCGTTGAGCTGGAAGCGCTCGCTGAAGAACTTCTCGGCGTCGTTGCCCGGGCCGTAGTCGGCCACCAGCGTCACCACCGTCTTGATTCCGTTCTTGGGCGCCCAGTCGCCCATCGGCACCGACACCTGCGGCAGCGTGAAGCCCGAACGGATGATGTAGGGCGAGGCCTCCGTGATGCTCGAGGTGGCCGCGGCCATCACGAGCTGGGGCGTCTTCGACTGGGTGGCGATGGGCGCCACGGCCAGGGCCAGCGGCGTCAGGCCGAAGCCGGCCAGCACGTTGACCTTGTCGTTCACCACCAGTTCCTGCGCCAGGCGCTTGGTGACGTCGGGCAGGCCGGTGTCGTCCTTGACGATCAGCTCGACCTTCTTGCCGGCCACGGTGTCGCCGTTCTGGGCCATGTACAGGCGAGCGGCGGCTTCGATCTGGCGTCCGGTGGAGGCCGACTGGCCGGTCATCGGCAGGATGAGGCCGATCTTGAACTTGTTGTCCTGGGCGCTGGCCAGCGACATTGAAAGCGCGAGCGCCGACAGGGCGGCGGTCTGGATGAGATGGCGTCTTTGCATGTTTTTCCTTCAGGGACGGAACTCGAAACCGGGGCTATTTTCAACACTTTGCAACATTCGGCGAAGCAGGCAATCACCTACCCGGCCTCCTTCGCAGGCCTTTGTTGCGCGATCAACAAATGAACTGCGCGATGATCGCGCAAGGCGGCGCGAACCCGGTCGCCCGGGTGTTGCGGCCTCAGTGGTCGGCGCGGTACGCGGAGTCGAGCGTGAGCGTACCCACGGCGCGTGACACGCAGGCGCAAATGCGCGTGGTCGACTCTTTTTCGTGCTCGCTCAGGAACACGTCGCGGTGATCGATCTGGCCGTCGACGGCCAGCACGTCCATGGCGCACAGGCCGCATTCGCCGCGCTTGCAGTCCCACAGGGTCTGCACGCCCGCGGCGTCGAGCGCTTCGAGCAGGGTGCAGTCGGCCGGCACGGTGATCGTCAGGTCGTGGCGGGGAATGTGCACCTGGAAGGGCTGGGTGGCGTAGCGGCCGCTGCTGCCGAAGGTTTCGAAGCGCAGGTCCTCGATGGGGCGGCCGGCCGCGTGCCAGGCGCGCTTGAGCGCTTCGAGCATCGGCACCGGGCCGCAGGTGTAGAGCTGCCCGCCGGGCGGCAGCGCGGCAATGGCGGCCGCGAAATCGATGGGGGCCGAGCCTTCGTGGGCCGACACGCCCTCGCCCAGCGCATCCTGCAGGTGCGAGAGGTAGCCGAACTCGCCGGCGTGGCGGGCACCGTAGAGCATCTTCACCGGCACGCCGCTGCGCTTTGCATGGGCACCGAGGCGCTGCGCCATCAGCACCAGCGGCGTGATGCCGATGCCGCCCGCGACCAGCAGGTAGCCGGGCGCGGACAGGTCGAGCGCGAAGTGGTTCTGCGGCGCGCTCACCTGCAGGCGGTCGCCCACCGACAGTTGCCACATGGCGAGCGAGCCGCCGCGGCCGTCGTCGAGCCGCTTCACGGCAATGCGCCAGCACTGGCCGTCACCCTCGCCGACCAGCGAATACGAACGGGTCTGCACCTTGCCCTGCGCCGTCATCACCTGCACCTGCAGGTGGGCGCCGGGTTCATAGGTGGCGGCAAAGCCGCCGTCGGGGCGCAGTTCGAACTCGCGCACGGTGGGCGTCACGTCGCGTAGCGCCACGACCTGCGCCTGCATCCATTGAAGATCGCTTTTCATCGGGGGAACACCAAAGGCAAAGAGGGAAAAGGACGGCCGCTCAGCCGCGCCGGCGAATCAGTTGCACGCCCGGCAAGGGGCGTTGCTCGGCGCTCGGTGTGCCGTGCAGCGCCTCGCGCAGGTTGCGCCGCGCAATGCGGCTGTGCTCGCGCATCAGCGCCTCGGCGCGCGAGCCTTCGCCGGACTCGATGGCGTCGAGCACCTGCAGGTGCTGGTCTTGCGCAATGACGAGCATGTCGCGCGCGGCGGGCGAATTGGCCTGCACGATGACGAAGCCCGAGGGAGAGGCGAACGGCAGGTTGACCACGCGCTCCAGTTGCTGCGCGATGACGGGGCTGCCCGCCATTTCGCACAGCAGCGCATGGAAGCGCTCGTTGTGCGTCACGTAGCGCGAGAAGGCCGCATCGTCGAGCGCGGGCTCGCGCAGCAGCTCGTCGATGCGCTGCAGGCAGGCGCGCGCCTCGCGCAGCACCACGGGCGCCGCGCCGCGCTCGGCCGCGAGCCGCGCGACCAGGCCTTCGAGCGTCCCGCGCAGCTCGATGGCGTCGGCCACGTCGCGCTCGGAGAAGGTGCGCACCGCATAGCCGCCGTTCGGCAGGGCTTCGAGCAGGCCTTCCTGTTCGAGCCGCATCAGCGCGGTGCGCACCGGTGTGCGCGACACGCCGAGCTGTTCGGCGATGGCCACCTCGGCAATGCGCGCGCCGCCCGGCAGCTCGCCCGCCAGGATCATTTCGCGCAGCCGCAGCTGCGCCTTCACGCCCTGCGAACTGCCGCTGTCGCCGGGCTCGGCGGCGCTGGAAACTGCCGCGACTTTCATGCGGCCTGCTTCTCGGCAGGACGGATCGGGATCGCGGCGCGCGCGGGCTTTTCCTTCTCGACCATGCGGTCGATCAGCCGGCGCGCCCACATCGAGCCGGCGTCGATGTTGAGGTTGTAGAAGGTGTGGTCGGGGTGGTCGTCCATGGCCTTCTGCTGGGCCTCGAGCACCAGCTCGTCCTCGCGGAAGATGCCCGCCACGCCCTCGCGCAGCTCGTGCGTGAGGCGCTGCTCGCCGATGCAGTAGTTGCGCGAGAAGGCCCAGAAGTACAGGCAGGTCTTGTCGGTCTCGGGCGTGATGGTGTTGAGCACGTAGCCGTTGACGCCCTTGCTGCGGTCGCCAGCGTCGCCGTTCTTCGGCACGGCGCCGCTGCCCGCCTCGGCCACGCCGACGTCGATGTTCACCGTGCACGGGCCTTCGAAACGGATGATCTGCCAGCGGTCGACCTTGCCCATGTAGCCGCGCGCATGGCGGATCTGGCCGCCCCAGAACGGCGGCGGGTCGATGTTTTCCATCCAGCGCGTGACGGTCGCCGAGCGGTCGCCGTGCGTGGCCACGAACGGCGCCTCGGCGACCTCGCGGTTGCCGATGGAGGAGCCGTGCACGAAGGTCTCGTGCGTCAGGTCCATGAGGTTGTCGACGACCAGGCGGTAGTCGCAGTTGACGCGGATCATCTTGCCGTCGCCGGCCCAGGCCGGGTCGTCGTTCCAGTGCATGTCGGGAATGAGCGCCGGGTCGGCCTTGGCCGGATCGCCGGGCCAGATCCACACGAAGCGGTGCTTCTCCACCGCCGGAAAGCTGCGCACGCAGGCCGAGGGGTTGAGCGTTTCCTGGCTCGGCATGTGGGTGCAGCGGCCCTGGCTGTTGTAGACCAGGCCGTGGTAGCCGCAGACCAGCTCGTCGCCTTCGAGGCGGCCCAGCGACAGCGGCATCAGCCGGTGCCAGCAGGCGTCTTCCAGCACGGCCACCTGGCCGTCGGTGCGGCGGAACAGCACCACTTTCTGGTTGCAGATGGTGCGCGGCAGCAGCGCGTGACGCACTTCGACGTCGTAGGCGGCGGCATACCAGGCGTTCAGTGGAAAGGCAGTCGTGGGCGTTTTCATGAATACTCAATGTATACAGAAACTGCCGAATTTCCAGCGAAATGTGGCGTTTTCAGGGTAAACACCGAGATCGCTGTATACAGTCATCGGCATCCTGAAGGCGCTACGATGCCCTTCGTTTCCCCCCAATCAAGACGGAGTCATCCATGTCACAGCACGTCGCATTGCCCGCCCGCTACGACCACGTGGGCAGTTTCCTGCGCCCCAAATTCCTGCTCGAAGCGCGCGAGCAAAAGGCCAAGGGCGAGATCACGCCCGAGCAGCTTCGCCTGGTCGAAGACAAGGCCATCACCGAGATCGTCAAGTTCCAGGAAGACATCGGCCTGAAGAGCATCACCGACGGCGAGTTCCGCCGCACGTACTTCCACATCGACTTTCTCGACCAGCTCGGCGGCGTGAAGACCGACATTCCGGTCACCATCCGCAAGCCCGACGGCACCGAGGAACTGGCCCCGCCCGCGATGCGCGTGATCGACAAGGTGCGCCACATCAAGGACATCCAGCTGGCCGACTTCCAGTACCTGAAGAGCCAGGTCGCCGCAGGCAACACGCCCAAGGTGACCATTCCGTCGCCGACCATGCTGCACTTTCGCGGCGGGCGCGCCGGCATCAGCAAGGACGCCTACCCCGAGCTGGACCCGGCCTTCTACGACGACGTGGCCAAGGCCTATGGCGACGAGCTGCGCTCGCTGGCCGCGGCCGGCTGCAACTACGTGCAGATGGACGACACCAACCTGGCCTACCTGTGCGACGAGCACATGCGCGAAGCGGCCCGCAAGCGCGGCGACGACCCGAACGAGCTGCCGCACCGCTACGCCGCCTTCATCAACAAGGTGGTGGCGCAGAAGCCGCCCGGCATGCTGCTGGCCATGCACCTGTGCCGCGGCAACTTCAAGAGCACGCACGCCGCGGCCGGCAACTACGAGCCGGTGGCCGAGGCGCTCCTGAAGGAAATGGACCTGGACGCCTACTTCATGGAGTACGACGACGCCCGCTCCGGCGACTTCAAGCCGCTGCGCTTCCTGCCCAAGGGCAAGACCGTGGTGCTGGGCCTGGTCACCACCAAGTTCGGCGAGATGGAAGACAAGGACGAGCTGAAGCGCCGCATCGACGACGCCGCCAAGTACGCCTCGCTCGACCAGCTGGCGCTGTCGCCGCAATGCGGCTTCTCCAGCACGGTGCACGGCAACAACATCGCGGTGGAAGCGCAGCGCGCCAAGCTGCGCCTGGTGGTCGAGACGGCGCAGGACGTCTGGGGCTCGACCTGATGCGTTGAGGGCCGGTTTCTGGTGAAGTCGCAGCCCATGACGACAACCCTCTACTCCGGTCCCCTCAGCATGTTCGGCGCCAAGGTCGAGATCGCGGCACGCGAAAAAGGCGTGCCCTTCGATCTCGTCATGGTGCCCTTCACCACCGACGACGCCTACGAGCCCAAGCACCCCGAGGTGCTGCGGGTCAACCCCGTCAAGCAGCAGGTGCCCGTGTGGGTCGACACCGTCGACGGCGGGGTGTCGCTGTTCGACTCGACACAGATCTTCGAGTACCTCGAAGACCGCTACCCCGGCCCCGCGCACCTTGCGCTGTGGCCCGAGGGCATTGCCGAGCGGGCCCGCGCGCGGCAACTGGAGCAGAAGTCCGACGAGGTGTTCTTCCCGAACGTCATCAGGCTCTTCGGCCTGCAGCACGACATGAAGAGCGCAGCAGCCGTGGCGGCCTGCGCCGGCTGCGCGCGTTTCTACGAAGAGATGGAAGGCCTGCTCGCCGAACGCGAGTACCTGGCCGGCCCCTACTCCTTCGCCGACATCGCCTTCTACATGGCGTACGTGTTCGCCGACCGCAAGGGCGCCGGCATGACCGGTGCCACGCCGCGCCTGCTGGCCTGGCGCGCGCGCGTGGGCGAGCGGCCCGCGGTGCGCGCGGTGGTCGACCCGATGATGGCGTTCCTGGCCTCGCACGGGCGTGGCGTGCCGGCCTTCCTGCAGCGGTGAAGGGGTTCGGCCGGGCCGCGGCGCCACGCTGAGGCATCATCGACCCATGCCCATTGCAAGCGCCTCGAGGTTCGACTGGCTGCCCTCGCCCTCGCAGCATTTCCTCGTCGTCACTTTTGCGCTGCTCGTCTACGTGCTGACCACGCGCGCGCGCCGCGAACAGCGCGCCCCCACCACGGCCATCGCCTGGGTCATGGGGCTGGTGCTGATGCCGTACTTCATCCTGCCCATGTACCTGCTGTTCGGCCAGCGCAAGCTGCGCCCCGCGGGCTCGCCCCGCCCGCCGCGCTCGGTGCCGCCGGGCCATTGGGCCGCCGACCTGATCGAGAGCTTCGGCCTCGCGCCGCCGGGGCGCTGCGCCGTTCGCATGCATGCCGACGGCGAGGCCGCGCGCGCGGCGCTGTGGCAGGTGATCGACGGCGCGCGCGAGCGCATCGACGTGTGCACCTTCATCATCGGCAACGACGCGCTCGGCCACGCCGTGCTCGAGCGCCTGGCCCAGCGCGCACGCGAAGGCCTCAAGGTGCGCGTGCTGCTCGACGGTTTCGGGGCGCTCTCGCTGCCGCGCCATCACTTCGACCGGCTGCGCGCGGCGGGCGGCGAGGTGGCGGTGTTCCGCCCCTTCTTCAGCCTGCGCCGCATCGGCCCGCGCAACCTGCGCAACCACCGCAAGTTCACCATCGCCGACGACGGCTGGCTCTGGTCGGGCGGGCGCAACCTGGCCGGCGAATACTTCACCGGCAACGACAAGCACCCGCAGGCCTGGCTCGACCTGTCGTTCGACCTGCGCGGCAGCGTGGCCGCGGCCGCCGCGCGCCAGTTCGACCACGACTGGGCCTCGGTGCGCCCGCGCAAGGCCCGCGCCATCGCCTGCGACGACGTGCCCGAAGGCCCCGGCACGGCCATGGCCCAGTTCCTGCCGAGCGGCCCCGACCAGACCGAGGACACGGCGCACGCATTGCTGATAGACGCGTGCTTTCGCGCCGAGCACCGCATCCTCGCGATCACGCCCTACTTCGTGCCCGGCGACGGCCTGCGCGACGCGCTGCGGCTGGCCGCGCGGCGCGGCGTGCAGGTGACCATCGCGATGCCGGCGGTGTCCAACCATCGCCTGGCCGACTTCGTGCGCGCACGCGCCATGCGCGACCTGGCGCGCGCGGGCGTGAGCTTTCGCATGCTGCCCTTCATGGCGCACGCCAAGGCGGTGGTGGTCGACGATGAACTGGCGATGTGCGGCTCGATCAACCTCGACCTGCGCAGCCTGCTGCTGAACCACGAGGCGGCGGTGGTGTTCTACGGCGCCGAACAGATCGAATGGCTGGCCGAGTGGATAGAAACCACCGCCTCCGCCGGCGAGCCCTACCGCGCACGGCGCCCCGGCCTGATGCGCGACCTGGCCGAAGGCCTGCTGCTCACGGTGGCTTTCCAGCTGTAATCTGAGTGCACAAATGCAACGTTTGTGCAACAAACAGCACACTTTCACTAGAATTCCCACCGGTTCCGGTAGTTGACCCCGGCCCCGGGGTTGACCGATGCGAGTCCTCTTCTCGCTGCGTGCATTGGCAAGCGTGGCGCTTCCAGCGCTGTTCGCACTGTGTGGAATAACGGCCGCTTTCACGCCCGCCCATGCCGCCATGGACGACATCGGCCGCGCGGCGCCCAGCGTCCACCGCCTGAAACTCATCGTCGACCCCGAGCTCGCCGCCGACATCGGCCCCGCCGAAGCCGGCCGCCGGCTTGCGCAGTACGTGGCCGACGTCAACACGGTGTTCACCCGCGAAACCGTGCGCAGCTTCGTCTTCGACCCCACCGCCGACCTGCAGCTCGTGCCGCCCGCCGCCGCCCCGCAGTGCGCCTACAACGGCCTGGTCAACGGCGAAGTGGTGGTGTGCATCAGCAAGTCCACCCGCGGCTACAGCCACGGCGGGCTGTCCACCAGCTGGACCTTTCCACAGAAGGGCGTGGCCTGGAACCTGAACTGGGTCGCCATCCATGACCCGCTGCGCCTGTCGCGCGCACCCAGCGCGGGCGTACCCGAATCCACCGAGAAGGACTACCTCGGCCGCCAGCTCAAGACCCTGCTGCACGAGCTGGAGCATGTGTTCGGCGCCGGCGCGGGCGAGTACTACAACGGCATCGCCGTGACCGACACCACCGGCGTGGCGCCCGTCGTCGACCTGGCCCTGGCCAACGACAGCGACCGCTACTGGTGGACGCGCCAGCACTGGCGCCTCGACCCGTTGCTGGGCACCGTGTTCGAGCAGCGCCGCGACCCGGCGGCCAACCGCATCGCGACGCTGGACATGATTCGCTTCACGCCCGGCACCAAGGCCAACATCGACACCGACTGGACCGACTGGCCCAAGCTCGGCAGCTCCAAGTTCATGGCCGCCACCACCGCCACCCAGGTGCGCGTGACCGACCGCGACACCGGCGCCGCGCTGCCCGGCGCGCAGGTGTCGGTGTGGCGCAACCCGGGTGCGGGCAAGCCGCTGGTGATGCTGGTGACCGGCGTGGCCGATGCGTCGGGGCGCTTCGTGTTCGACTGGGACTGCGGCTTCAGCTGCTTCGCGGTGGGCAAGTCGACGCTGCTGGTCAAGGCGCATGCGCAGAACCGCTCGCCGGGCGCGAGCTGGTTCACCATCTTCGATGCGTTCGAGCAGAAGGCCGTGCAGGGCCAGACGATGTTCACCATCGACCTGGCGCTGGGCGGCATCGACGTGACGCCGCCGACCGTGTCGCTGGCCGCGCCGTCCACCGCCACGGTGGGCCAGCCCACCGTGATTGCGCCTGCGGTGGTGGACAACGTGGGCGTGTGGGGCGTCAAGGTGCTGGGCCGCGACAGCATTCCGATCTGCACCTTCACCGCCCCGCCCTACACCTGCAGCTGGACGCCGACGAGCGCAGGCGTGCAGACGATCCGGGTCATCGGCGTGGACGCGGCGGGCAACACCGCGGTGGCGTCGGCCAACATCATCGTGAACCCGCCCGGCCTTGCCGCCCCGCCGGCCGTGGCGATGACCGCACCGTCCAACGCCGCGGCGCGCGCGCCGGCACAGCTGGCGGCCAATGCCTCGGCCAACGTGGCGGAGCTGAGCTTCATCGTCGACGGCAAGACCGTGTGCAGCCTGCAGGCCGCGCCCTTCGCCTGCCGCTGGACGCCATCGGCCGCGGGCTACGCGAACATCGAGGCGCGCGCCGTGGATGCGGCGGGCAACATCGCCAGCGTGTCCGCGCTGACGCGCGTGAACCCGTAGCGCCTCAGCCCTTCCTTTCCTTCCTTTCCTTCCTTTCCTTCTTTTCCTTCTTCGGATCCTTCGCCTTCGCCTTCTCTTCCTCGGGCATCGGCACGTTCGTGAAGCTCACATTGCCCAGCCCGGTGCCGATGGTCAGCACGGCCCAGTGCTTCACGTCGCGCATGAAAGGCAACTCGCTCAGGCCCTGCACCACGGCGTCGTTGTGCATGAGCACCAGCATCGGGTCGGCGCCCAGCGTCAGCATGCGGCGCCACACGGCTGTCGGCAGGTGGAAGGCATGGCTTTCCCAGTCGCCCGGCAGGTTCTGCGCACCGCGTGCGATGGAGCCGTCGGGGCGAATGAGCCCCGGGCAGCCGATGCCGATGAAGGGCGCGAGCCGGATCTTCTTGCGCTCGCTGTAGCGCACCATGTCCATCAGCAGGTCGGCGATGTGCTCGACCATGAGGCTGCGGTTGGGCCCCTCGTCGGCGTGGCGCCACTTCACGCGCCGCACCACCTCCGCACGCGAGAAGTCGGGTGCCTTGCGGTAGCGCGTCTTCACGACCCCGCAGCGAACGTTGGTGCCGCCGATGTCGACCGCCAGGATGGCGTCGTACTTGCGCAGCAAGGCCGGCGGCGTCAGGTGCACCCAGCCGATCAGGCCGCCTTCGTCCACGTTGTGCGAGAGCCGGCCCAGCTGCACGTGAAGGCCCAGTTCTTCCAGGATGGCGCCGGTCTGCAGCACCGCGCGCTCGCCCACGTCGCTTTCCGGGAAGCCGCCGCCGATGACGATGCGCTCGACCTTGTTCCATGAAGGCTGGCGCAGGAAGCGCTGGATCACCGAGGCCAGTTCCTCGGTGAACTCCTCGATCACGCCGTGCATCACGTCGGCGGCCTCCGAGGCTTTCTTCGCACCCAGCACGCGGTCGAGTTCCTTCTTGCTCAGGTCGCGCGAATGCAGGTCGCCCCACGGGTCGGTGCCGCTCTTGCGCCTGCGCTTGCGCCAGCGCTCGAGCAGTTCCCTGAACGCGGTCTGGCTGGCCTGGTCGCCGACGAAGCCGTCCTTGTCGCGCAACTGCAGGCTGTAGCCCTCGACATGCACGCCGGGGAGTTCGCGCAGACCGTGCACGTCGGCGGCGGGCAAGGGGTCGGGACGAGACGGGTCGGGTGTAGCGGGTGTGGGCTTCATGGCGTTCGATGATGGGCCCTGCCGCCCGCAGGGCGCATCGGTTGCGCGCACGACGGCGTGTAGGAGATTGGCGGGTACGCCGAACGGGGTGTTGTCTATAAACTGCCCGCGATGCACCTGCTCCGCCGCCCCTGGCAACTTGTACTGCTGCTCTGGCTCGCGCTGTGCGGCATGGCCCTTGTCGCGCAGACGGCACACGCGGCAAACGACACGCTGCGCGTGGGCTCCAAGCGCTTCACCGAGTCGTACATCCTGGCCGAGTTGCTCGCGCAGACGGCCGCGCCGCACACGGCGTCGCCGCCCGTCGTGCGGCAAGGGCTGGGCAACACGGCCATCGTGTACGAGGCGCTGCGCTCGGGCGCCATCGACCTCTATGCCGAGTACACCGGCACCATCGCGCAGGAAATCCTCAAGGGCCAACCCGCCGGCACGCGCGAGGCGATGAACGCCGCGCTGGCGCCGCTGGGCCTGGGCGTGGCGATTCCCCTGGGCTTCAACGACGGCTATGCGCTGGCCGTGCGCGCCGCCGATGCCGACAAGCTGGGCCTGCGCACACTGAGCGACCTGGCCAGGCACCCCGAACTCAAGCTCGGCCTGTCGAACGAATTCATCGGCCGCGCCGACGGCTGGAAGGGCCTGGCGGAGCGCTACGGCTTCACGCAGGTGCCCAGCGGCCTCGACCACGGCCTGGCCTACGACGCGGTGGCGGCCAGGCAGATCGACGTGATCGACATCTACACCACCGACGCGAAGATCGACCACCTCGGCCTGCGTGTGCTGGAAGACGACAGGAAGTACTTTCCGCGCTACGACGCCGTGGTGCTCTACAAGCTGGACCTGCCCACGCGCCTGCCGCAGGCCTGGGCGGCATTGAAGACGCTCGAAGGCAAGGTCGACGAGCACGCAATGATCGCGATGAATGCACGCGCGGAGTTGCAGAGCGTGCCCTTCGACACGATTGCGCGCGACTTCCTGGCGAGTACCGGCAAGGACGCAAAGGCCCAGCCGCAGGAGGCGCGCCGCGGCTTCATGGCCAAGCTGTTCGGGCCCGACCTGTGGAAGCTCGCGCGCCAGCACCTGCTGCTGGTCGCGCTGTCGGTCGGCATCGCCATACTGATCGGCGTGCCGATCGCGATCCTGGTGTTCCCGCATGTGCGGTTGCGCGCCGTGGTGCTGGGCCTGGCGAGCCTGATGCAGACCGTGCCGTCGCTGGCGCTGCTGGCGGTGCTGATCTCGATGCTCGGCGCCATCGGCGCCCTGCCCGCCTTGATTGCGCTCACGCTGTATTCGCTGTTGCCGATCATGCGCAACACGGTCACGGGCCTGGCCGAAGTGCCCAACGGGCTGCGTCTGGCCGGCACCGCGCTGGGCATGACGCCGCCGCAGAGCCTTCAGCTGGTGTTGCTACCGCTCGCGCTGCCCACGCTGCTGGCGGGCGTGCGAACGGCCACCGCCATCGCCATCGGCACCGCGACCATCGCGGCCTTCATCGGCGCGGGTGGCTTCGGCGAACGCATCGTGACGGGGCTGGCATTGAACGACCGCGAACTGCTGATGGCGGGCGCGCTGCCCGCTGCGGCGCTGGCGCTGATCAGCGAAGGGCTCTTCGAGCTGATCGAGTTCCTGATGCGGCGCAGCCGCAGGGCCCCGGCGGCCTAGACCTTCGCTGAGGCGAGTGCACGCAAAAAAGCCCCCGGGCGGGGGCTTGCGAAACCTGGCGCCTCGACGAGATCAGGCCAGCGTATAGGCCGTCTTCACCGTCGTGAAGAACTCCTGCGCGTACTTGCCCTGCTCGCGCGGGCCGTAGCTCGATCCCTTGCGGCCGCCGAACGGCACGTGGTAGTCCACACCCGCGGTCGGCAGGTTGACCATCACCATGCCGGCCTGGCTGTGGCGCTTGAAGTGCGTGGCGTACTTCAGCGAGGTGGTGGCAATGCCAGCCGACAGGCCGAACTCGGTGTCGTTGGCCGTGGCCAGCGCCTCTTCGTAGTTCTTCACGCGGATCACGCTCGCCACCGGGCCGAAGATCTCTTCCTTGTTGATGCGCATCGAGGCGGCCGATTCGCTGAACAGCGCAGGCGACATGTAGTAGCCGTCGGTCTCCAGCTTCAGTAGTTCGCCGCCGGCCGCCAGCGTGGCGCCTTCGCCCTTGCCGATGGCGACGTATTCCATGTCCTGGTCGAGCTGCGACTTCGACGAGACCGGGCCCACGTCGGTGCCCTGCGCGAGCGCGTCGCCCACCTTGATCTTCGCCATGCGTTCCTTCATGGCCGCGATGAACTTCGGATAGATGCCCTCGGTCACGATCAGGCGGCTCGACGCGGTGCAGCGCTGGCCGGTCGAGTAGAACGCGCTCTGCACGCTGAGCTCCACGGCCTGCGCAAGGTCGGCGTCGTCCAGGATCACCTGCGGGTTCTTGCCGCCCATTTCGAGCTGCACCTTCTTGTGGTTGGTGACGCACTGGACCGCGATGTTGCGGCCCACACCCACCGAGCCGGTGAAGCTGATCGCATGGATACCGGGGTGGTTGACCAGCGCATTGCCGATCACGCTGCCGCGGCCCATCACCAGGTTGAACACGCCGGCCGGAATGCCCGAGCGGCTGATGATTTCACTCAGCGCCCAGGCGCTGCCCGGCACGAGGTCGGCAGGCTTCAACACCACGCAGTTGCCGAAGGCCAGCGCGGGCGCGATCTTCCAGGCGGGAATGGCGATGGGAAAGTTCCATGGCGTGATGAGGCCCACCACGCCGACCGGCTCGCGCGTGATTTCCACGCCGATGTTGGGGCGCACCGAAGGCAGCACTTCGCCCGACAGGCGCAGGCACTCGCCCGCGAAGAACTTGAAGATCTGGCCCGCGCGCGCGGCCTCGCCCATGCCTTCGGCCTTGGTCTTGCCTTCTTCGCGCGCCAGCAGCGTGCCCAGTTCTTCCTTGCGCGCCAGGATCTCGGTGCCGATCTTGTCGAGCGCGTCGGAGCGTGCCTGGATGCTGCCCGTGGCCCAGGCCGGGAATGCGGCGGTGGCGGCGGCCACGGCGGCGTCGACGTGCGCCGCGTCGCCCTGGGTGTACTGGCCCAGCACGTCGGCCAGGTTGCTGGGGTTGAGGTTGGGGCTGTAGCTTGCGCCGGCACGCCATTCGCCAGCGATCAGGTTGTCGAAGTTCTGCATGTTGTGTTCCTTTCAGTGCGATTCGCGAAGGGGCTGTTCATTCTAGGAATACCGCGGAACCGGCTTTGCCGGGCCGCTGGTATTGCCCCGGCAGGGGGTAGGAGGCCACACGAAGTGGGCAAGCCTGGGGGAGAGCTCTATCTGACCATGCATGGTTTCTTGTTGTCGAAGGTCCAGTTCGGAATCAGGTATTGCATGGCTTGCGCATCGTTGCGCGCACCCAGGCCGTGCTTCAGGTAGAGCTGGTGCGCTTTCTCGACCTCGGCCATGTCGAGTTCCACGCCCAGGCCGCCGCGCGTGGGCACCTTCACGAAGCCGCCCTCGATCTGCAACGGCGCCTTCGTCAGGCGCTGGCCATCCTGCCAGATCCAGTGCGTGTCGATGGCCGTCACCTTGCCCGGTGCCGCGGCCGCCACGTGCGTGAACATCGCGAGCGACACGTCGAAGTGGTTGTTCGAATGCGAGCCCCAGGTCAGGCCCCAGGCCTGGCACAGCTGCGCCACGCGCACCGAGCCCTGCATGGTCCAGAAGTGCGGGTCGGCCAGCGGAATGTCGACCGACTGCAGCGACAGGCTGTGCACCATCTCGCGCCAGTCGGTGGCCACCATGTTGGTGGCGGTCGGCAGGCCGGTGGCGCGGCGGAACTCGGCCATCACCTCGCGGCCCGAGAACACGCCCTCGGCGCCGCACGGGTCTTCGGCATAGGCCATCACGCCGTGCAGGTCGCGGCACAGGCGAATGGCGTCCTGCAGCAGCCAGCCGCCGTTCGGGTCGAGCGTGACGCGCGCCTGCGGAAAGCGTTCGTGCAGCGCGCGGATGGCCTCGACTTCTTCCTCGCCGCGCAGCACGCCGCCCTTGAGCTTGAAGTCGGTGAAGCCGTAGCGCGCATGCGTGGCCTCGGCCAGGCGCACGATGGCCTCGGGCGTCATGGCCTCTTCGTGGCGCAGGCGGAACCAGTCGTTGTCGGCACCGGGGTCGCTCTCGTACGGCAGGTCGGTCTTCTGGCGGTCGCCCACGTAGAACAGGTAACCCAGCATCTGCACCGCGTCGCGCTGCTGGCCTTCGCCGAGCAATGCGGCCACGGGCACTTCGAGGAACTGGCCCAGCAGGTCGAGCAGAGCGGCTTCCACCGCGGTGACCGCATGGATGGTCACGCGCAGGTCGAAGGTCTGCTGGCCGCGCCCGCCGCTGTCGCGGTTGGCGAACTCGCGCCGCATGCTGTTGAGCACGGCGTTGTGGTTGCCGATGGGCTGCCCGACGATGAGGCTGCGCGCGTCTTCCAGCGTCTGGCGGATCTTCTCGCCGCCGGGCACTTCGCCCACGCCGGTGCGCCCGGCGCTGTCGGTCAGGATCAGCAGGTTGCGCGTGAAGAACGGGCCGTGCGCGCCGCTCAGGTTCATGAGCATGCTGTCGTGGCCCGCGACGGGGACCACGCGCATGGCGGTGACGGTGGGGGTCTGGCTTGTGCTCATGGGATCACACGCGCACGGCCTGGCGGGCCAGCAGCTTCCAGTTGCCGCCCTGCTTCTGCCACACGCCCAGGATCTTCAGCGCGACCTTGCCGGGCTTGCCCGAGTCGTTGGTGTCGGCCGCGAGCGAGTGGCGCACGATGGCGGTGTTGGCGTCGACCACCTTGATGGTCTGCTCGGTGATCGTGATGGTCACGAAGTCGGACTTGCCGTCCATCAGGTCGGCGATGAAGCTGGCCTTGGTGTCGACCTTGCCGCCCGAGTGGCCGTAGCTCAGGTCGTCGGCCACCAGTGCGCCGAGCGCTGCGGAGGTCGGGTCGATCATGGCGATGCGCAGGCGCTCCGCGGCGGCAGCCACTTCGGGTTGCGCCGACGCACCGCTGCCCGCGGGCATCATCGCGCAGCCCGAGAACATCACGGCCGCGGCGGCCGCGAGGAAGAACTTCTTGATGGACATGTGGTCTTGTCTCCGTTGTTGTTGCTGTTCTCGCTGCGGCGGCTTACTGCGGGCCGAGCGCGTCGATCAGCGCCTTGAGCTGTTCCATTTCGGCGGGCTTCAGGTCGGTGAGCGGTGCGCGCACGGGGCCGGCGTCGTGGCCGACGATCTTGGCGCCCGCCTTCACGATGCTCACGGCGTAGCCCGGCACGCGGTTGCGCAGCTCGAGGTAGGGCATGAAGAAGTTCTTCAGCAGGCGGTGCTGCGTGGGCAGGTCGTCGGCGGCGACGGCCTTGTAGAAGTCCATGGCGGTCTTCGGAATGAAGTTGAAGACGGCCGACGAGTACACCGGCGTGCCCATGGCTTTGTACGCCGCGGCATAGACCTCCGCCGTGGGCAGGCCGCCCAGGTAGGCGAAGCGGTCGCCCATGCGCTGGTAGATGGCGACCATGGCCTCGATGTCGCCGATGCCGTCCTTGAAGCCGACCAGGTTGGGGTTGCGCTCGGCCAGGCCGGCGAGGGTTTCGGGCTTCAGGCGGCTGGAGGCGCGGTTGTAGACGATGACGCCGAACTTCACGCTCTTGCACACGGCTTCCACGTGCGCGGCCAGGCCTTCCTGGCCGGCTTCGGTGAGGTAGTGCGGCAGCAGCAGGATGCCGTGCGCGCCAGCCTTCTCGGCCGCTTGCGCGCACTGGATGGCGAAGCGCGTCGGGCCGCCGGCGCCGGCAATGATCGGCACCACGCCGCGGCAGGTGTCCACCGCAGTCTTGATGATGCCGGGGTATTCGTCGCCGGTCAGCGAGAAGAACTCGCCCGTGCCGCCGGCCGCGAACAGCGCGCTCGCGCCGTAGGGAGCGAGCCATTCGAGGCGCTTGACGTAACCCTGCGCGTTGAAGTCGCCGTTGCTGTCGAAGTCGGTCAACGGAAACGAGAGCAGGCCGGAGCCCATGATGGTCTTGAGTTCTTGCGGGTTCATGGGGAAGAGTCCTGTGAAGATTTGAAAAATGAAATGAAAGGGGTGGAGGCAGCCGGCTAGTCGAGCTTGACGTTGGCTTCCTTGATGACTTGCGCCCAGCGCGCACGCTCCTTGGCGAAGAACTGGTCCTGCTCGGACGCGGCCATGGTCACCACTTCGGCACCCTGCCCCGCAAGGCGGGCGCGGATGTCGGGCGTGCGGATGATGCGAACCAGCTCGCGGTTGAGCCGCGCGACCACCGCGTCGGGCACGCCGCGCGCCGCGACCACGCCTTGCCAGGTGCCCGACTCGTAGCCCGGCGCGCCCTGCTCCGCGATGGTCGGCACGCTGCCGATCAGCGGCATGCGCGTGGCCTTGGACACGGCAATCAGCTTGAGCTTGCCCGCCTGCACCTGCGGGTAGGTGGCCAGCATGCCGTTCATCAGCACCTGCGTCTGGCCCGAGACGGTGTCGAGCACGGCCTGCACACCGCCCTTGTAGGGCACGTATTCCCACTTGGCGCCCACCTTGCGCTGCAGCTCGATGCCGGCCAGGTGCGCGGTGCTGCCGCTGGCGGTGACGGCGAAGTTGAAGTCGCTCTTCTTCGACAGCTCGACCAGTTCCTTCAGCGTGTTCGCCTGCACCGAGGGGTGCACCACCAGCAGGTGCGGCGAGTAGGCCAGCATGGCCACGCTGCGCAGGTCCTTCGACGGATCGAACGGCAGCTTGGGGTACAGCGACGGGCTGATGGCCAGCGCGCCCAGGTCGCACAGCATGAGGGTGTAGCCGTCGGCCGGCGCCTTGGCCAGCAGGTCGGCGCCGAGGTTGCCGTTGGCACCCGCGCGGTTGTCGATGATGACCGACTGCCCCAGCGCCTCCGACAGCGGCTGGCTGATGGAGCGCGCAATGATGTCGGACGAGCCGCCCGGCGGGTACGGAACGATGAGCTTGATCGGCTTCAGCGGCCAGTTGGCGCCCGCGCCTTGCGTGCCCTGGCCGGCTTGGGCGAGGGCGCGCAGGGGCAGGCTGGCGGCCAGTGTGGTGGCAAGTGCCGCGCCCAATGCGCCGCGTCGGTGGATGCTCATGTTGTCTCCTGCTTGTTCGATGAAGTCACGGCCTCACCCGTCCCACCGGATGAGTTATCAGTCATCGTACAACTAGAAAAACAACTTGTCCAGAAAGATGGCCAAGAAATTCAGCGCACTGGCGAATTCGGGTAGGCGGAAGAAGGCGCCGGCGCGCCCTGCCCCGCGGCGGCGTCGGCCTTCGCCTTCTGCTGCGCGGCCTCCTGCGCCATGCGCAGCCGCTCGCGGCTGTTTGTCAGGTGGATGCGCATGGCCGCGCGCGCCGACTCGGGGTCGCGCCGCGCAATGGCCGCGTAGATTTCTTCGTGCTCGCGGTTCACGCGGCTCAGGTAAGGCGCCCCGCCGCCTTCGTGCGTGCGAATGGCGCTGATGCGCGTGCGCGGAATGAGCGTGGTGCCCAGGTGCCGCATGATGTCCGCGAAGTAGGGGTTGCCGGTCGACTGCGCAATCTGCAGGTGGAAGCGAAAGTCCGGCCCCACGGTGTCGCCGGCCACGGCCACGTTCTTCTCGAAGTCGTCGAGCGCCTGGCGCATGGCCACGAGCTGTTCATCGGTGCGGCGGCTGGCGGCGAGCCCGGCCGATTCGGTCTCCAGGCTGATGCGCAGCTCCAGCACGGCCAGCACGTCGACCGAGGCCGCGATCTCGCCCGGGTCCAGGCGGAACACCCCGCCGGAGCGCGGCTGCAGCACGAAGGTGCCCACGCCGTGCCGCGTCTCGACCAGTCCGCCGGCCTGCAGCTTCGACAGCGCCTCGCGCACCACGGTGCGGCTCACGCCGTAGGCTTGCATGATGGCCGACTCGGTCGGCAGCTTGTCGCCCGGGCGCAGCGACTGGCTGCGGATCTTCTCGCCCAGGTCATCCACCAGCCCATGCGCCAGGCCGCGTGCGCGCTGGCGCGGCTGGCCCACGAAAGCGGCACCCGCCCCGGCGCCTGCGGCGGCGTCTGCCGGCGCTTCTGATACCGAGGGATTACCCGCAATCGACTGAACCATGGCCACGATGATAATCCCCCACTAGTTGTACGACAACAGATAACTCATCACTCACCCCTCGAATCCTTCGTTCCACGCCCGCGGCTGCCCAGGCGGCCCGCGCGACGGCAAGCAGCCTGAACACATCACGAAACCCTCAACGGACAAGCAACGATGGACGCTTCGAAACAAAAACTCAACCGGCTGCTGCTGACCGGCGCGGCCGGCGGCCTGGGCAAGGTGCTGCGCGAGCGGCTCAAGCCTTATACAGAGGTGCTGCGGCTGTCGGACATCGCGTCGCTGGCGCCGCCCGCCAATGCGCACGAGGAAGTCGTGCCCTGCGACCTGTCGGACAAGGCGGCCGTGCATGCGCTGCTGGAAGGCTGCGACGCCATCGTCCACTTGGGCGGCGTGTCGGTGGAGCGGCCTTTCGAGGAAATTCTCGAGGCCAACATCAAGGGCATCTTCAACGTGTACGAGGCCGCGCGCCGCCACGGCGTGAAGCGCGTGGTGTTCGCCAGTTCCAACCACGTGATCGGCTTCTACAAGCAGAGCGAGCACATCGACGCGCGCGCCCCGCGCCGCCCCGACGGCTACTACGGCCTGTCGAAGTCCTTCGGCGAGGACATGGCGCAGTTCTACTTCGACCGCTGGGGCATCGAGACGGTGAGCATCCGCATCGGCTCCTCGTTCCCCGAGCCGCTCAACCGCCGCATGATGAGCACCTGGCTGAGCTACCGCGACCTGACGACGCTGATCGAGAAGTCGCTGTTCACGCCCGACGTGAAGCACACCATCGTCTACGGCATGTCGGACAACCGCGACGTGTGGTGGGACAACAGCGCCGCCGCGCACCTGGGCTTCGTGCCGCAGGACGGCTCCGAGGTGTTCCGCGACAAGGTCGAGCAACAGCCCCCCGTGGCACCGACCGACCCGAACGCCATCTACCAGGGCGGCGCCTTCACCGCGCAGGGGCCCTTCGGCGATGCCAGCTGAACTCGTTCTCGACGCGCGCAACGGCACCGGTGAAAGCCCGGTGTGGCATGCCGGGGAGCAGGCGCTGTACTGGGTCGACATTCCGGCACGCACGCTGAACCGCTGGCATGCAGGCGAAGGCCATGCGAAGTGGACGGCGAACGAAATGATCGCCTGCATCGCCCCGCGCGCCGATGTGCCCGGCGAATGGATCGCCGGCATGGAAAGCGGCCTCTTCTCGCTGAAACCGCAGGCCGACGGCACGCTGGCCGCCGCCCCGCTGGCCCCGGTCGAGCACGCCGCGCCGGCCATGCGCTTCAACGACGGCCGCTGCGACCGCCAGGGCCGCTTCTGGGCCGGCACCATGCTGCTCGACATGGCCGCCGGCGCGCGCGTCGGCCGCCTCTACAGCTACGGCAAGGGCGACAGGAGCGCAGCCCTTCGCCTCGACGATTTCATCGTGCCCAACGGCCTGGCCTTCAGCCCCGACGGCCGAACCATGTACCTGTCGGACTCGCACCCCACCGTGCAGGCCGTGTGGGCCTTCGACTACGACGCCGACAGCGGCACGCCCGGCAACCGCCGCCTCTTCGTCGACATGAAGCCCCTGCCCGGGCGCCCCGACGGCGCCGCCATGGACACCGACGGCTGCTACTGGATCTGCGGCAACGACGCGGGCCTGGTGCACCGCTTCACGCCCGAGGGGCGCCTGGACCGCTCGCTCGAAGTGCCGGTGAAGAAGCCCGCCATGTGCGCCTTCGGCGGTGCGGGCCTGGACACGCTGTTCGTCACCTCCATCCGACCCGGCGGCATCGACCTGTCGGACCAACCACTGGCCGGCGGCGTGTTCGCGCTGCGGCCCGGCGCGCAGGGCGTTCCCGAGCCGATGTTCGGCACCTGACGGCTGCACGCCCCCCTTTTTCGACAACCACCCAAGCAGAGGAAGAGACAAATGAAATTCACGAAGACCCTCATCGCAATTTCCGCGTGCGCCGCAGCCGCGCTGACCACACTGGCTGCACACGCCACCGAGTTCCGTTCGGCCGACATCCACCCCGACGACTACCCCACCGTGACCGCGGTGAAGTTCATGAGCGAGCGCCTGAAGGCGCTGTCGGGCGGCAAGCACAGCATCAAGGTGTTCAACAACAGTTCGCTGGGCAGCGAGAAAGACACGATCGAGCAGACCAAGATCGGCGCGCTGCAGATGGTGCGCGTGAACATCGCGCCCATGAACAACATCTGCGCCGAGACGCAGGTGCCGACCATGCCCTTCCTGTTCCGCTCGGTGGACCACCTGCACAAGGTGCTGGACGGCCCGATCGGCGAAGAAATCCTGAAGTCGTGCGAGAAGCAGGGCTTCATCGGCCTGGCCTACTACGACAGCGGCGCGCGCTCGATGTTCACCGCCAAGAAGCCGGTGCGCACCTTCGCCGACATGAAGGGCCTGAAGGTCCGCGTGCAGCAGTCCGACCTGTGGGTGTCGATGCTCGAGGCCATGGGCGCCAATGCCACGCCGATGCCCATGGGCGAGGTCTACACGGGCCTGAAGACCGGCCTGATCGACGCCGCCGAGAACAACTACCCCACCTATGAAAGCGCCCGCGCCTTCGAAGTGGCCAAGTACTACAGCAAGACCGAGCACTCGATGGCGCCCGAAATGCTGCTGTTCTCCAAACGCGCATGGGACAAGCTGTCTGCCGAAGAGCAGGGCTGGATCCGCCAGGCCGCCAAGGAGTCGGTGCCCTACATGCGCAAACAGTGGGAAGAGCGCGAAGTGAAGTCGCTGGCCACGGTGAAGGCCGGCGGCGCCGAAATCATCGAAGTCGACAAGGCACCGTTCCAGGCCGCAATGAAGCCGGTGTACGACAAGTTCATCACCGACGCGAAGCTGAAAGACCTGGTCAAGCGCGTGCAGGACACGAAATAGGGCTCGCCCCCAGTCTTCGCGCACTTCGTGTCGCTTCGCCAACCCCCTACCGGGGGCAACACCTGAGGCCCGGCAAAGCCGGTTCCTCGGTGTTTCACGAAGGGCAAGCCTCCTCTCTCTCTAGCGCTAGAAAATATGTACACCAAACTTTGCCGCACCCTCGCACGTGCCTGCATGTGGTTGGGCATCCTCGGTCTCGTCGCGGTGATCTGCGCGGTGAGCTGGCAGGTGTTCGGCCGCTACGTGCTCAACAACACCCCGACCTGGGCTGAAAGCCTCGCGCTCCTGCTGGTGCTCTACGTCACGATGTTCGGCGTGGCCGTGGGCGTGCGCGATGCGGGGCACATCGGCCTGGAATCGTTCCTCGTGCTCGCGCCCGACTGGCTGCGCCTGAAGATGGAATACCTGATCCACGCGCTCATCCTCGTCTTCGGCCTGGCCATGGCCTGGAACTGCGCCTCGCTCGCCGAATCGGTGTGGGACTACCGCCTGCCCACGCTGTGGATTTCGGAAGGCTGGAAATACGTGCCCGCCTCCGTGGCCGGCGTCCTCATCGTGATGTTCTCCATCGAACACATCATCGCGCTCGCCCAAGGCCGCGAAGTCGAACCCGCCTGGGGATAGATATGCACACCCCCAGGCTCCGCGCACTTCGTGTCGCTTCTCCCACCCCCTTGCAGGGGGCAATGCCTGCGGCCCGGCAAAGCCGGTTCCGCGGCATTCCCCGCACAGTCCGTAGCGCCCCAATTCGTGCCGAGGCGGCCTCAACATGACCATTCCTCTCCTCATTCTTTGCATCTCGTTCACGCTCTTTCTGCTGCTGGGCGTGCCGGTTGCTTTCTCGATCGGGCTCTCGGCCCTGGCCACGCTGCTCTATGAAGGCCTGCCGCTGGCGGTCGGCTTCCAGCAGATGACCTCGGGCATGGGCATCTTCTCGTTCCTGGCCATTCCGTTCTTCATCTTCGCCGGCGAGCTGATGCTGTACGGCGGCATCGCGGACCGCATCGTCAACCTGGCGCGCGACCTCGTGGGCCACGTGCGCGGCGGCCTGGGCATGTCGAACGTGGTGGCCTGCACGCTGTTCGGCGGCGTCTCGGGCTCGCCCGTGGCGGACGTCTCGGCCATGGGCGCCGTGATGATCCCGATGATGAAGAAGGAGGGCTACCACGCCGACTACGCAGTCAACGTGACGACCCATGCGGCCCTGGTGGGCGCGCTGATGCCGACCAGCCACAACCTGATCATCTATTCGCTGGCAGCGGGCGGCAAGGTGTCGATCGCGGCGCTGATCCTGGCGGCGCTGCTGCCGGCAGCGGTGCTCACACTGAGCAACCTCGCAGCCGCCTACCTGGTGGCCGTCAAGCGCGGCTACCCGGCGGGCACCTTCCCGGGCTGGGCCATCGTGGCGCGCTCGTTCGCGGCGGCGCTGCCCGGCCTGTTCATCGTGGTGCTGATCCTCGGGGGCATCCTGTCGGGCATCTTCACGGCCACCGAATCGGCCGCCGTGGCGGTGCTGTACGCGCTGGTGCTGACGATCTTCCTGTACCGCACGCTGAAGTGGGAGCACTTCATCAAGGCGGCCTCCAAGGCGGTGCGCACCACCGGCGTCATCCTGCTGCTGATCGGCATCTCCAGCACTTTCGGCTACCTCATCAGCCTGTACGGCGTGGCCGAACTCACGGGCCAGATGCTGTCGCAGGTGACCAGCACGCCGTGGGTCATCTTCCTGCTGATCAACGTCATCCTGTTCGTCCTGGGCACCTTCCTGGACATGGCGGCCACCATCCTGCTGTGCACGCCCATCTTCCTGCCCATTGCCCAGCACTACGGCATGAGCTCGGTGCAGTTCGGCATCGTGATGCTGATCAACTGCGCGCTGGGCCTGAACACGCCACCCGTGGGCACCACGCAGTTCGTGGGCTGCGCCATCGGCGGGGTGTCGGTGGGCACGGTGATGAAGACCATCTGGCCGTTCTACGGGGCATTGATCTTTGCGCTGGGCGTGGTCACATTCGTACCTGCCTTCTCGACCTGGCTGCCGAGCCTGTTCATGGTTGTGAAGTAAGTGCCCAAGGACCGGCCAGCCAAGGAACCCACGATGTCAGAACCCATTCGTCCACCGCTCTACATCCGCATCCACGCCGCGGACAACGTGGCCATCGTCGCGAACGACGGCGGCCTGAAATCCGGCGCGGTGTTCGCCGACGGCCTGGTGCTGGTGGACAACGTGCCCCAGGGCCACAAGGTGGCGCTGGCCGACCTGGCCGAGGGCGCGGCCATCGTCCGATACGACGTGGTGATCGGCTATGCACAGAAGGCGCTGCCGCGCGGCAGCTGGGTGCACGAGCGCGTGATGCGCATGCCCACCGCGCCCGGGCTCGACGGCCTGCCCATTGCCACCGTCAAGCCCCCCGCCCTGCCCCCGCTGGAGGGCTACACCTTCGAGGGCTACCGCAATGCCGACGGCTCGGTGGGCTCGCGCAACATCCTGGCCATCACCGAGACCGTGCAGTGCGTGGCCGGCGTGATCGACTTCGCGGTGCAGCGCATCAAGGCCGAGCTGCTGCCCAGGTACCCGAACGTGGACGACGTGGTCGGGCTGGCGCACGGCTACGGCTGCGGCGTGGCCATCGACGCGCCCGACGCCATCGTGCCCATTCGCACGCTGCGCAACATCAGCCTCAACCCGAACTTCGGCGGCGAGGTGATGGTGGTGAGCCTGGGCTGCGAGAAGCTGCAGCCCGAGCGGCTGCTGCCACCGGGCAGCATTCCGATCGTCTACAGGCGCGGTGAACCGGAAGGTGACGCGGAACTCGACGTGGTCTGCCTGCAGGACGACGAGCACATCGGCTTCATGTCGATGATCGACGCGGTCATGCGCCAGGCCGAGGTTCACCTCGCGCGCCTGAACGCCCGCCGCCGCGAGACCGTGCCCGCCAGCGAACTGGTGGTGGGCGTGCAGTGCGGCGGCAGCGACGCCTTCTCGGGCGTCACCGCCAACCCCGCCGTGGGCTTTTGCACCGACCTGCTGGTGCGCGCGGGCGCCACCGTGATGTTCTCGGAAGTGACCGAGGTGCGCGACGGCATCGACCAGCTCACCTCGCGCGCATCCACGCCGGAGGTGGCCGAGGCCATGATCCGCGAGATGGCCTGGTACGACGCCTACCTGGAAAAGGGCCGCGTCGACCGCAGCGCCAACACCACGCCGGGCAACAAGAAGGGCGGCCTGTCGAACATCGTCGAGAAGGCGATGGGCTCCATCGTGAAGTCGGGCTCCGCGCCCATCACCGGCGTGCTCGCGCCCGGCGAGAAGGCGGCGCAGAAGGGCCTGATCTACGCCGCCACGCCGGCCAGCGACTTCATCTGCGGCACGCTGCAGTTGGCGGCCGGCATCAACCTGCATGTGTTCACCACCGGCCGCGGCACGCCCTACGGGCTGGCCGAAGTGCCGGTCATCAAGGTCGCCACCCGCAGCGACCTGGCGCGCCGCTGGCACGACCTGATGGACGTGAACGCGGGCCGCATCGCCGACGGCGAGGCCAGCATCGAGGACGTGGGCTGGGAGCTGTTCCGCCTGATGCTCGACGTGGCCAGCGGCCGCAAGAAGACCTGGGCCGAACACTGGAAGCTGCACAACGCGCTGGTGCTGTTCAACCCGGCGCCGGTCACCTGACACACACCCTCACTCACGGAGCAACGACATGGAAGACCTCAAGGACAAGACCGCCCTCGTCACCGGCGCCAGCACCGGCATCGGCGCGGCGGTGGCCATCGCCTTCGCCGCGCGCGGCATGCGCGTGGCGGTGCACTACAACAGTTCGGTCGCCGAGGCCAACGAGGTGGTCGAGACCATCCGCGCGGCGGGCGGCGCAGCGGTGGCCGTGAAGGCCGACGTGCGCGACACGGGCGCGATCCGCGCCTGCGTGAAGCAGACGGTGGACGAATTCGGCCGCATCGACGTGCTGGTGAACAACGCCGGCAGCCTGGTCAAGCGCGTGCCCATCGCCGAGTTCGACGACGCGCTGTTCGACGAGGTGATGCACATCAACGCGCGCTCGGTGCTCGCGTACTGCCGCGAAGTGGTGCCGCTGATGCGCGCGCAGGGCGGCGGCAACATCATCAACGTGACCTCGGTGGCGGCACGCACCGGCGGCGGGCCGGCCGCCTACCTGTACGCGGGCTCGAAGGGCTTCGTGAGCACGGTCACGCACGGCCTGGCGAAGGAGCTGGTGGGCGACCGCATCCGCGTGAACGCGGTGGCGCCGGGCGTCATCCAGACGCCATTCCAGGACCGCTTCTCGACGCCCGCGATGCTGGAGAACTTTCGCGCCAGCATTCCGATGGGCCGCATCGGCGAGCCCGAGGAGTGCGTGGGCGCCTTCCTGTACCTGGCCTCCGAGCAGCTCTCGGGCTATGTCACGGGCCAGGTGATCGAGGTGAACGGCGGGCAGTACATGCCCTGACGCGCAAGGACAGCGAGGAAGCCCCAAGAGGAAAAAACCCGGGGCTGAAGGATCAGATCAACCACGGAGACAAGACATCATGAAAAGAAGCCAATTCGTTCGCGGCGTGGCCGCCCTCTCGGCCACCGCGGCCCTGTCGCTCGGCCTGGCCGCGCCGGCCGCCGCGCAAGCCGAGTTTCCGAGCCGCACCATCGAGCTGCTGGTGCCCTACCAGCCCGGCGGCGGCACCGACGGCCTGGCGCGCGCCTTCTCGGAGGCCAGCCGCAAGCACACCTCGCAGAGCATCGTGATCGTCAACCGCCCCGGCGCGGGCGGCGCCATCGGCTGGACCGAGGTCATCAACGCCAAGCCCGACGGCTACAAGCTCGCGGTGCTCACCGTCGAACTGCTGACGCTGCCGCACCTGGGCCTGGCCAAGTTCAACTACGACGACTTCCAGCCCATTGCGCAGCTCAACGCCGACCCCGCCGCCATCACGGTGAAGGCCGACGCGCCGTGGAACACCATCGAGGAGTTCCTGGCCGCCGCGAAGAAGTCGCCCGAGAGCGTGCGCGTGGGAAACTCGGGCAACGGCTCGATCTGGCACCTGGCGGCCGCGGCACTCGAGGACAAGACCGGCGCCAAGTTCGGCCACATTCCGTTCCAGGGCGCCGCACCCGCGGTGCTGGCGCTGCTGGGCGGCCACATCGAGGCCGTGGCGGTGAGCCCGGCCGAGGTCACCACGCACGTGCAGGGCGGCAAGCTCAAGGTGCTGATGGTGATGGCCGACAAGCGCGTGAAGGGCTTCGAGAAGGTGCCCACCGCCAAGGAGCGCGGCATCGACCTGTCGATCGGCACCTGGCGCGGCCTGGGCGCGCCGAAGAACACGCCGCCCGAAGTGATGGCCAAGCTGCGCGAGATCACCGCGAAGACCGCCGCCGAGCCGCTGATGCACGAGGTGATGGACAAGCAGAACCTGGGCTACGTCTACACCGACGGCGCGGTGTTCAAGGAGACGCTGGCCAAGGACAACGTGTACTTCAAGCAGCTGATCACCAAGCTGAACATCAAGCCGTGAGCGTTCCTGTCGTGAAAGCAACGCTGGCGTCGCTGCTGTGCCTGGCCGCCATCGGCCCGGTCTCGGCCGCCACATGGGTCTACGTGGCCAACGCCGACAGCCAGGAAATCTCTGTGCTCGAGCTCGACCGTGCCCAGGGCGCGCTCAAGCCGGTGCAGACGCTGAACGTCGGAGGCACGGTGATGCCGATGGTGGTGAGCCGCGACAAGCACGTGCTGTACGCCGCGCTGCGCTCGCAGCCGTTTCGCGTGACCGCGCTGTCGATAGACGGCGCCACAGGCCAGCTGCGCAAGCTCGGCGAGGCGCCGCTGGCCGACAGCATGGCCAACATCGACCTGGACGCCACCGGCAAGTGGCTCTTCGCGGCTTCCTACCAGGGCGGCAAGATCTCGGTGAACGCGATCGGCAAGGACGGCGCAGTGGGCGCAATCCAGCAGCTGATACAGACCGGCCCGAACGCGCACGCCATTCACGCGGACGCGAGCAACCGCTTCGTGCTGGCCACCAGCCTGGGCGGCGACCACGTGTCGAGCTGGCGCTTCGACGCAGACAAGGGGCTGCTGTCGCCCAACGATCCGCCTTTGACGAACACGGCCGCGAAGTCGGGCCCGCGCCACTTCGTGTGGGACAAGGCGCAGCGCCACGTCTACCTGCTCGACGAGCTCGATGCGGCACTGCACGTGTACGCATGGGACGCCGCGCGCGGCACGCTCAAGCTCGAACAAAGCACCACCGCGCTGCCCGCCGGCTTTGCAGGCAAGCCCTGGGCGGCCGACCTGCACCTGACGCCGGACGGGCGCTACCTGTATGCCTCGGAGCGCACGTCGAGCACGCTGTCGGCGTTCAAGGTCGACGCCGCCACGGGGCAGCTGCAGCCGCTCGGCCAGACCCCGACCGAGAAGGGCCCGCGCGGCTTCGCGATCGACGCCACCGGGCGCTACCTGATCGCCGCGGGGCAGGAATCGAACGGCGTCTCGATGTACGCCATCGACGCCGACACCGGCGCGCTGGGCAAGCCGCAGCACCTGGACGTGGGCAAGAACCCGAACTGGATCGAGATCGTCGACCTGCCCTGACCGGGCACGCGGCCCCGCGACACCACCACCTCAAACCACAAGGAGACACTCACATGCAACGCCGCACCCTCATTCGCACCGCCCTCGCCGCTTCATTGGCCGCCGGCCTGCCGGCCGCCTTCGCGCAGAGCAGCAACAACTGGCCCACGGGCAAGGCCATCACTTACCTCGTGCCCTTTCCGGCCGGCGGCACCACCGACGTGCTGGGCCGGCTGATTGCGCAAAAGCTCGGCCCGGTGCTGGGCACGAGCGTGATCATCGACAACAAGGGCGGCGCCGGCGGCAGCGTGGGCTCCGAAGTGGGCTCGCGCGCGGCGCCGGACGGCTTCACGCTGGTGGGCGGCACCGTCAGCTCGCACGCGATCAACGTGAGCCTGTATCCGAAGATCGGCTACGACCCGATCAAGTCGTTCGCCCCGGTGACGCTCATCGGCACCAACCCGGTGGTGCTGGTGGTGAGCCAGTCGAGCCCCTACAAGACGCTGAAGGAGGTGGTTGCCGCGAGCAAGGCCAAGTCGGGCGGGCTCTCGTCGGCCTCGGCCGGCACCGGCACCTCGCAGCACCTGGCGCTGGAACTGCTGGCCTTCAAGTCGGGCGTGAAGTTCACGCACATTCCGTACAAGGGCAGCGGCCCGGCCATCCAGGACGCGATCGGCGGTCAGGTCGACATGATGTTCGACACCACGGTGGTGGCGGGCCCGCACATCCAGAGCGGCAAGCTGCGCGCCATTGCGGTCACCTCTTCCAAGCGCCTGGCCTCGATGCCCGATGTGCCGACGGTGGCCGAGTCCGGTGTGCCGGGCCTGGAGAACTTCGAGGTGGCGTCCTGGCAGGCGATCTTCGTGCCCGCGGGCACGCCGGCACCGGTGGTCGACAAGCTGCACACCGAGATCCGCAAGATCCTCGCAACGCCCGAAATGCAGGACAAGCTCAAGGGCTTCGGCATGGAGCCGGCCGACCTGAGCACCACGCAGATCGCGGCGTTCCAGAAGGCCGAAGTGGAAAAGTGGGCGCAGGTGATCAAGGCGGCGGGGATCAAGGCCGACTGATTTCTGGCTGGGGGGCGCCGCACCCGAAGGCAGGGGGCCGCCCGAACCAAGGGAAGCTTCCTACGCGCCCCCCAAGGAGCGCTTTATAGAATGCCCCTCCAAATCCAGAATTCCAGGCCCTCCCCACGTGTCCGACCGCTCCGCTGTACTGCCCCAATACCTGTTCCCTAAACAGGCACTGACCAATTTCGCCGGCTGGGTCGCGGGCAAGGAGCGGGGGGCTGTCACGACGTGGATCATCCGGCGCTTCGTGGCCAAGTACGACGTGAACATGGGCGAGGCGCTCGAGTCGGACATCCATTTCTATAAAAGCTTCAACCAGTTCTTCACGCGGGCGCTGAAGCCCGGCGCGCGGCCGCTGGCGCAGGCCGACCTGGTGTGCCCCGTCGACGGCGCGATCAGCCAGTTCGGCGCCATCGAGGGCGACCAGATCTTCCAGGCCAAGGGCCACAACTACACGACCACCGCGCTGGTCGGCGGCGACGCCACGCTGGCCGCCAAGTTCGCGCACGGCAGCTTCGCCACGCTGTATCTGAGCCCCAAGGACTACCACCGCATCCACATGCCCTGCGACGGGCGGCTGGTGCGCATGATCCACGTGCCCGGCGACCTGTTCTCGGTGAACCCCACCACGGCGCGCGGCGTGCCCGGACTGTTTGCGCGCAACGAGCGCGTGGTGTGCGTCTTCGAATCGGCGCACGGCCCCTTCGTCCTGGTGCTGGTCGGCGCCACCATCGTGGGCAGCATGGCCACCGTGTGGCATGGCGTGGTCAACCCGCCGCGTGTGGGCGAGCTGCGCGAGTGGCGCTACAACGACCAGCAGATCGACATCCGCAAGGGCGACGAGATGGGCCGGTTCTTGCTGGGCTCCACCGTCGTCATGCTGTTCCCCTCGCCGCCGGTGGCGTTCAATTCCGACTGGTCGCCAGGCCGCGCGATCCGCCTGGGCGAAGCCATGGCCAATTACACCGGCGTGTGACGCCAATTTGTGAAGCTTTGTCTCGCAACCCGCATGCAGCATGCCCTGACAGCTATAAAACTAGTAGCATCCTCTTCCTTTGCGCTATAGTCGCCGGCCAACGAGACGGTCCGTAAACCACCACAAGAAAACGAGACACCGGCCGGCCCTCAGGCGGGTGGCTCGTCCAGCTTCGAGGAGATGATGTCGATGAGTACCAAGGAAAACGCAGCCGTCAGCCAGTTGCTCGCCCTGCTCGAAGCCCGCTACGCGCTGCGCGTGCTCTGGGCCCTGCGCGACGGCCATGCCCAGACCTTCCGCCTGCTGCAGGACAGCGTGGGCGGCATCACTCCCAACACGCTGAACACCCGCATCAAGGAACTGCGCGAGGCCGGCATCGTCGGCCACGGCAGCGACGGCTACAGCCTCACGCTGAGCGGGCAGGACCTGCTCAAGCGCCTGTCCGACCTGCAGGCCTTTGCCGGCAAATGGCAGTTGGGGCAGATCAAGAAGGCGGCGGCACCGGCGCCTGCCGCACCGGTCGCACCACCCGCAGTCCCCGCTTCCCCGCTCGCCGTCCACGTGCCGGCCCCCTCCGCCGTACCCTCCGCCGCACCCTCGGAAGCCCCGGCGCCCCTGGCCGCCCCGCCCGCCGACGACAGCGGCAACAGCTGACGCACGCCAGGGCGCCTCGCGCGGCCTCGCTAAACTCCCCGCCTTCGATCTCATTCACATCCATTCGACGCAAGGAGCGTTTCTCATGCCTACCACCCCCTCCGGCCTGCAATACGAAGACACCGAAGTCGGCACCGGCGCCGAAGCCAAGGCCGGCCAGCACGTGCACGTGCACTACACCGGCTGGCTCTACAACGACGGCGTGCAAGGCGCCAAGTTCGACTCCAGCCGCGACCGCAACGACCCGTTCGCGTTCTCGCTGGGCGCCGGCCAGGTCATCAAGGGCTGGGACGAAGGCGTGGCCGGCATGAAGATCGGCGGCAAGCGCACGCTGGTCATTCCCGCAGCACTGGGCTATGGCGCCCGCGGCGCCGGCGGCGTGATTCCCCCGAACGCCACGCTGAAGTTCGACGTCGAGCTGCTCGACGCGCACTGAGCCTTCCCCGACATGGCTCCAAGGCCCGGTTCCGGGCCTTTTTCATGTCCGGGAGGCCCTGAAACGGCCCTTTTCACTGCATTTTTTCGCTTGAAATGCCTTCGGCCAGCCCCAAGTGGCTGGCTACCGTTTGTTTTCCGGTTCGCGCCGGTTCTTTGAAAAATGTCTGACCCGCAACAATCCGCACAGAATTCGCAAATGCTGCAAGGCGAGCCCAGTCCCGAAGAACTGGAGGCAGCACACGCCGCCAACGAAGCCGACGCCCTCGCTGCCCTGGCGCAGGCTCAAGCTGAACTGGCTGCCCTCCAGGCCAAGAACACCGAGCTGGCCGACCAGTACCTGCGCGCGCAGGCCGACGTGCAGAACGCCCGCCGCCGCGCCGACGACGAGATCACCAAGGCTCGCAAGTTCGCTGTCGAAGCGTTCGCCGAGAGCCTGCTGCCGGTGACCGACAGCCTGGAAGCCGGCCTTGCCATCAAGGACGCCACGCCCGAGCAGATCCGCGAAGGCGCCGAAGCCACGCTGCGCCAGCTGAAGAGCGCGCTCGAACGCAACAAGGTGATCGAAGTGGCACCTGCCGCCGGCACCAGGTTCGACCCGCACCAGCACCAGGCCATCTCGGTGGTGCCCGCCGACCAGGAACCCAACACCGTGGTGAGCGTGCTGCAGAAGGGCTACACCATCAACGAGCGTGTGCTGCGCCCGGCGCTGGTGACGGTCAGCGCGCCGAAGTAAGCGGATCGCACCCGCACACAAGATTCCCACAGGAAATCCCCGCTTCATCCCCTTGAATCGCGCCGGGTTATCCACACGTTCATAACAACATATTTTTCAGGCTTTCAGGAGTAAAGAACATGGCAAAGATCATCGGCATCGACCTCGGCACCACCAACTCGTGCGTGTCGATCATGGAAGGCAACACCACGCGTGTCATCGAGAACTCGGAAGGTGCGCGCACCACGCCGTCGATCGTCGCGTACCAGGAAGACGGTGAAGTGCTGGTCGGTGCCTCGGCCAAGCGCCAGGCCGTCACCAACCCCAAGAACACGCTGTACGCGATCAAGCGCCTGATCGGGCGCAAGTTCGAGGAAAAGGAAGTGCAGAAGGACATCGACCTGATGCCCTACACCATCGCCAAGGCCGACAACGGCGACGCATGGGTCGAAGTGCGCGGCAAGAAGATGGCCCCGCAGCAAGTCAGCGCCGACATCCTGCGCAAGATGAAGAAGACCGCCGAAGACTACCTCGGCGAAACCATCACCGAAGCCGTGATCACGGTGCCGGCGTACTTCAACGACGCCCAGCGCCAAGCCACCAAGGACGCCGGCCGCATCGCGGGCCTGGACGTCAAGCGCATCATCAACGAGCCCACCGCTGCGGCCCTGGCCTTCGGCCTGGACAAGCAGGACAAGGCCGACCGCAAGATCGCCGTGTATGACCTGGGCGGCGGCACCTTCGACGTGTCGATCATCGAAATTGCCGACGTGGACGGCGAAAAGCAGTTCGAAGTGCTGTCGACCAACGGCGACACCTTCCTGGGCGGCGAAGACTTCGACCAGCGCATCATCGACTACATCATTGCCGAGTTCAAAAAGGAACAGGGCGTCGACCTGAGCAAGGACGTGCTCGCACTGCAGCGCCTGAAGGAAGCCGCTGAAAAAGCCAAGATCGAACTGTCGAACAGCGCGCAGACCGACATCAACCTGCCCTACATCACGGCCGATGCCTCGGGTCCGAAGCACCTGAACATCAAGCTCACCCGCGCCAAGCTGGAAAGCCTGGTGGACGAGCTGGTCGAGCGCACCATCGCGCCCTGCCGCCTGGCCATCAAGGACGCCGGCATCAGCGTGAGCGACATCAACGACGTGATCCTGGTCGGCGGCATGACCCGCATGCCCAAGGTGCAGGAAAAGGTGAAGGCCTTCTTCGGCAAGGAACCGCGCAAGGACGTGAACCCCGATGAAGCCGTGGCCGTCGGCGCCGCCATCCAGGGCCAAGTGCTCTCGGGCGACCGCAAGGACGTGCTGCTGCTCGACGTGACCCCGCTGTCGCTGGGCATCGAGACCATGGGTGGCGTGATGACCAAGATGATCACGAAGAACACCACGATCCCGACGAAGTTCGCACAGACCTTCTCGACCGCCGAAGACAACCAGCCGGCCGTGACCATCAAGGTGTTCCAGGGCGAACGCGAGATCGCCTCGGGCAACAAGGCGCTGGGCGAGTTCAACCTCGAAGGCATTCCGCCGGCATCGCGCGGCACGCCGCAGATCGAGGTGAGCTTCGACATCGACGCCAACGGCATCCTGCACGTCGGCGCCAAGGACAAGGGCACGGGCAAGGAAAACAAGATCACCATCAAGGCGAACTCGGGCCTGAGCGAAGACGAGATCCAGAAGATGGTCAAGGACGCCGAGCTCAACGCCGAAGACGACAAGAAGAAGCTCGAGATCGTGCAGGCCCGCAACCAGGGCGAGGCCATGGTGCACAGCGTGAAGAAGTCGCTGGGCGAACATGGTGCGAGCCTGGAAGCCGCCGAGAAGGAAGCGATCGAAGCCGCGATCAAGGACGTGGAAGAAGCCCTCAAGGGTGAAGACAAGGCCGCGATCGAGGAAAAGACCAACACGCTGATGACCGCCAGCCAGAAGCTCGGCGAGAAGATGTACGCGGAATCGCAGGCTGCGGCAGGCGCCTCGGCAGCGAGCGGCCCGGCTGGCGCGGAAGCTGCTGCGCATGCGCAGGCCGACGACAACGTGGTCGACGCCGAAGTCAAGGAAGTCAAGAAGGGCTGATCCACAGCCGCTTGACCAAGGCTGGATCACCCTGCGGGGTGCTCCAGCCTTTCTCGCTTCAAGTCACCCGAGTTCCAGCTGTCTCCCGAGCCCCCTGATCGACCTGCCATGGCCACCAAACGCGACTATTACGAAACCCTCGGCGTTCCCAAGAACGCCAGCGAGGAAGAAATCAAGAAGGCTTATCGCAAGCTTGCGATGAAGCACCACCCGGACCGCAACCACGGCGACACCAGCAAGGACGCCGAGGCCAAGTTCAAGGAGGTGAAGGAAGCGTACGAAATGCTGTCCGACGGACAGAAGCGCGCGGCCTACGACCAGTACGGCCATGCAGGGGTGGACCCCAACATGCGCGGCGGCCCCGGCGCGGAAGGCTTCGGCGGCTTCGCAGAGGCCTTCGGCGACATTTTCGGCGACGTGTTCGGCGGCGCCCGCGGCGGGCGTACCAGCAGCGGGCGCCAGGTGTTCCGCGGCAGCGACCTGAGCTACGCGATGGAAATTACGCTCGAGGAAGCCGCGGAAGGCAAGACCACAGAGATCCGCATTCCCACCTGGGACGAGTGCGACACCTGCCATGGCTCCGGCGCCAAGCCGGGCACCAAACCCATCACCTGCACGACCTGCCACGGCGCGGGCGCGGTGCAGATGCGCCAGGGCTTCTTCAGCGTGCAGCAGACCTGCCCCACCTGCCACGGCAGCGGCAAGATCATTCCCGAGCCCTGCACCGTGTGCCACGGCCAGGGCAAGATCAAGCGCAACAAGACGCTCGAAGTGAAGATCCGCGCGGGCATCGACGACGGCCAGCGCATGCGCGTCACGGGCAGCGGCGAGCCCGGCGTGAACGGCGGCCCACCGGGCGACCTGTACATCGAAATCCGGCTCAAGAAGCACGAGATCTTCGAGCGCGACGGCGACAACCTGCACTGCGTGGTGCCCGTGAGCATGACCACGGCGGCGCTGGGCGGCGAGATCAACGTGCCCACGCTCAAGGGCGCCGCGGCTATCGACATTCCCGAAGGCACGCAAAGCGGCAAGCAGTTCCGCCTGCGCGGCAAGGGCATCAAGGGCGTGAACTCGAGCTACCCGGGCGACCTGTACTGCCACGTGCGCGTCGAGACGCCGGTGAAGCTCACCGAGCACCAGCGCAAGGTGCTGAAAGAGCTCGACGAGTCGCTCAAGAAGGGCGGCGAGAAGCACAGCCCGACCGACAAGGGCTGGTTCGACAAGGCGAAGGAATTCTTCAGCTGAGCCAGTGGAGTCGGTGCCGGGGCGGGCGTGTCCACCCCCGAGCACCAAAGGCGTGCAAGGATAGGGCCGACTCCCTGTTTCTGACGCGTCGGGCGATGGCGCAGCGCGCCACGCCCCCTTTCTCTTCTGACATGTAACACCAGGGACCCCATTCCTGATGGTTGCATCGTCTTCCCGGAAGGGCCGCTCCGCGGCCCTTTTGCACGTCTGGTGCTTCAGTGCGGTGCATTCGCGTGCCTGGACAGTCCTCGTTGCACCGAGAGTGCACCTTTCGCACCGTCTCTGAGCACGTCAGGCTGCATCCGCGCTGCGTTCCCCCGCGTACAAGCCCCAAGCCGCTCCCGCAGAAGTGGCGCGAGGATTGCTTTTATATTTTTTTCGGATGTGCAATAAACCAAACGGCAGATCGCGCGTTATTGAAGAAGACACCCTTTTTATTGAGCATGCAGGCTCAATAGGCGGTGCTTTCCCGGAGAAACATAAAAATGGACGATAGCCATTCGTCATAGGCGTTTCACCCGGGGAGAATTACGAAAGCGAGCTTTTGAATTTAACTGAAATTTGAAAAATCGTTCTGCGTTTTTCGAGGAACTTTACTCAGCGACGTGGTTCTGATTTAACAAATGATTTGCCAGGTTCAATCTTTGCTTTATGCTGATTGTTAGCAGAATGTTGTAAGGGGAGTTTTCCGCGGCATGCAGTCAAGGGCAGGCACACCTCCAAAGTTGCGCATCGCCTCAGCTGCAGGCTTTCGGGCCAAAAGCCCACTGTCTTGATGGAGGCGTGACCATGGATGTGATCAGCAACTTTGCCGCCCGCTACGAGCGAACCCGCGAGGAAGTCATCTCGCTGCAGGAGTACCTGGACACCTGCAAGCGAGACCGCACGGCGTATGCCACGGCCTCGGAGCGCATGCTCAAGGCCATCGGCGAGCCCGAACTGGTGGATACCCGAAACGACCCGCGTCTTTCGCGCATCTTCGCCAACAAGGTCATCAAGATCTATCCGGCGTTCAAGGAGTTCTATGGCATGGAAGAAGCCATAGAACAGGTGGTGTCCTATTTCCGCCACGCCGCGCAGGGGCTGGAAGAAAAAAAGCAAATCCTTTACCTGCTCGGACCGGTCGGCGGCGGCAAGAGTTCGATCGCGGAGCGCCTGAAGCAGCTCATGGAACACGTGCCGTTCTACGCCATCCAGGGCTCGCCGGTCAATGAATCCCCGCTCGGCCTGTTCGACACGATCGAAGACGGCGAGATTCTTGAAAAGGAATACGGCATTCCCCGCCGCTACCTGAACCGAATTCTCTCGCCCTGGGCCGTCAAGCGGCTCGAGGAGTACGGCGGGGACATCCGCCAGTTCAAGGTCGTCAAGCGCTACCCGTCGGTGCTGCGGCAGATCGCGGTGGCCAAGACCGAGCCCGGGGACGAGAACAACCAGGACATTTCCTCGCTGGTCGGCAAGGTGGACATCCGCAAGCTGGAGACCTATGCGCAGGACGACCCGGACGCCTACGCCTACTCCGGCGGCCTGTGCCTGGCCAACCAGGGGCTGCTGGAGTTCGTGGAAATGTTCAAGGCGCCCATCAAGGTGCTGCACCCCCTGCTGACCGCCACCCAGGAAAGCAACTTCAAGGGAACCGAAGGCTTCGGCGCCATTCCGTTCGACGGCATCGTGCTGGCACACAGCAACGAGAGCGAGTGGAAGGCCTTCCGCAACAACAAGAACAACGAGGCTTTCCTCGACCGGATCTACATCGTCAAGGTGCCCTACTGCCTGCGCGCCTCGGAGGAAATCAAGATCTACGAGAAGCTGGTGCGCAACTCGTCGCTGGCGCAGGCGCCCTGCGCCCCGGGAACGCTGCGCATGATGGCCCAGCTCTCGGTGCTCACCCGCCTCAAGGAGCCGGAGAACTCCAGCACCTTCAGCAAGATGCAGGTCTACGACGGCGAGAGCCTGAAGGACACCGACCCCAAGGCAAAGTCGATCCAGGAGTACCGCGACTACGCGGGCGTGGACGAAGGCATGAGCGGTGTATCGACCCGCTTCGCCTTCAAGATCATCTCGAAGGTCTTCAACTTCGACAGCTCCGAAGTGGCCGCCAACCCGGTGCACCTGATGTACGTGCTCGAGCAGCAGATCGAGCGCGAGCAGTTCGCCCCCGAGGTCGAGCAGAAGTACATCAGCTACATCAAGGAACTGCTGGCACCGCGCTATGCCGAGTTCATCGGCAAGGAAATCCAGACCGCGTATCTGGAGAGCTACAGCGAGTACGGCCAGAACATCTTCGACCGCTACGTGACCTACGCCGACTACTGGATCCAGGACCAGGAGTTCCGCGACGTGGACACCGGCGAGGTGTTCGACCGGGCCTCGCTCAACGGCGAGCTCGAGAAGATCGAACGCCCCGCGGGCATCGGCAACCCCAAGGACTTCCGCAACGAGATCGTCAACTTCGTGCTGCGCGCGCGGGCCGGCAACAGCGGACGCAACCCGGCATGGACCAGCTACGAGAAGCTGCGCTCGGTGATCGAGAAGAAGATGTTCTCCAACACCGAAGAGTTGCTGCCGGTCATCAGCTTCAACACCAAGAGCAGCGCCGACGAGCAGAAGAAGCACGAGGACTTCGTGACGCGCATGGTCGAGAAGGGCTACACCGCCAAGCAGGTACGCCTGCTCTGCGAGTGGTACCTGCGGGTGCGCAAGAGTTCATAGCGCATAGCCACAGCGCCGCCCAGGCCGTTCTCCCCTCTTCTTTGCAAGGAGCTTTGACACCATCGTGGCCATCCTGCAGCAGATCATCGACCGCCGGCTATCGGGCAAGAACAAGTCCATTGGCAACCGCGAGCGCTTTCTCCGGCGCTACAAGGGGCAGATCCAGGAGGCGGTGCGGCGCGCGGTGAGCGGGCGCAACATCCGCGAGCTGGAGCAAGGCGAAGACGTGACCTTGCCGCGCCACGATGTGTCCGAACCCGTGTTCGGTCACGCCCGGGGCGGCGACCGCGAGTATGTGCACCCGGGCAACCAGGAGTACCTGAAGGGCGACCGCATCAAGCGCCCTGAAGGCGGGAGCGGTGGCGGCTCCGGCAGCGGCGAGGCCGGCGACAGCGGCGAAGGCGACGACGACTTCGTCTTCCGACTGACGCGCGAAGAGTTCATGCGCGTGTTCTTCGACGACCTGGCGCTGCCGCACCTCATTCGCACGCAGATCGCCGACGTGCCCGAGTGGAAGAGCCACCGCGCCGGCTTCACCAGCGACGGTTCGCCCAACAACCTGCACGTGGTGCGTTCGATGCGCGGGGCGCTGGCACGGCGCATTGCGCTGGGCGGCGAGCCGCGCAAGGAGCTCAAGCGCCTCGAAGCGCACCTGCTCCATCTGCAGCACCATCCGCAAGCGGCAACGGCCTTGATCCAGAAGGAGATCCGCGAGACCGAGGAGCGCATCGAGGAAATGCGCCGCACCATGCGGCGCGTGCCCTACATCGACCCGATCGACCTGCGCTACCGCAACCGCGTGAAGACGCCGGTGCCCAGCGCCAAGGCCGTGATGTTCTGCCTGATGGACGTGTCGGGCTCCATGGACGAGGCGCGCAAGGACATGGCCAAGCGCTTCTTCATGCTGCTGTACATGTTCCTCACGCGGCACTACGAGACCATCGACCTCGTGTTCCTGCGCCACCACACGCAGGCGCAGGAAGTGACGGAAGAAGAGTTCTTCCACGCCACCGAGACCGGCGGCACCGTGGTGTCGAGCGCGCTGGTGCTGATGGACGAGATCATCAAGGCGCGCTACCCCAGCGGCGAATGGAACGTGTACGGTGCGCAGGCCAGCGACGGCGACAACTGGCACCAGGACAGCGGGCGCTGCCGCGAGCTGCTGGTCAACGACATCCTGCCGGTGGTGCGCTACTACGCCTACGTGCAGGTGGCCGAGACCGAGCAGAACCTGTGGCAGGAGTACGCGCAGCTCGAAGGCGTGCAGCCCAACTTCGCGATGCGCAAGGTGTCCGACGCGCAGGACATCTACCCGGTTTTCCGCGACCTGTTCAAGAAGGAAGGGGTCACGTCATGAGCACCATCCTCACCCCCGACGCCCTCGACACCCCCGCCGGCCTGCCCCGGCTGGAGCGCCTGCCCAGCCCCTCGGACTGGACCTTCGAGCTCATCGAGACCTACCACACCGAGATCGCGAAGACCGCCCGGGGCTTCGGACTCGACGTGTACCCCAACCAGCTCGAGGTGATCACCGCCGAGCAGATGATGGACGCCTACGCCAGCGTGGGCATGCCCATGATCTACAGGCACTGGTCGTACGGCAAGCAGTTCATCGCCACCGAGAAGAACTACAAGCGTGGCCACATGGGGCTGGCCTACGAGATCGTCATCAACTCCGATCCGTGCATCGCCTACCTGATGGAGGAGAACACCATGGCCATGCAGGCCCTGGTGATCGCGCATGCGGCCTACGGCCACAACAGCTTCTTCAAGGGCAACTACCTGTTCCGGATGTGGACCGACGCGTCGTCCATCATCGACTACCTGGTCTACGCGCGGCACTACATCGCCGAATGCGAGGAGCGCCACGGCGTCGACGCGGTGGAAGAACTGCTCGACTCCTGCCATGCGCTGATGAACTACGGCGTCGACCGCTACCGCCGCCCGCAGAAGCGCTCGCTGGCGCAGGAAAGCGCCCAGCGCGCGGAGCGCGAGCGCCACATGCAGCAGCAGGTGAACGACCTGTGGCGCACGCTGCCGCGGCGCAGCGAGCAGGCGGCCGAGTCCGATTCGGCGCGCCGATTTCCGTCGGAGCCGCAGGAGAACCTGCTGTACTTCATCGAGAAGAACGCCGCGCTGCTCGAACCCTGGCAGCGCGAGGTGGTGCGCATCGTGCGCAAGATCGCGCAGTACTTCTATCCGCAGCGCCAGACCCAGGTCATGAACGAAGGCTGGGCCACCTTCTGGCACTACACGCTGCTCAACACCATGTACGACCGCGGGCAACTGGCCGACGGCTTCATGATGGAATGGCTCAGCTCGCACACCGGCGTGATCTACCAGCCGCCCGTGGGGCACCGCGCCTACAGCGGCATCAACCCCTATGCGCTGGGCTTTGCGATGTTCACCGAGCTGCGCCGCATCTGCGAGAAGCCCACCGAGGAAGACCGCCGCTGGTTCCCCGACTTCGCGGGCACCGACTGGGTCAAGACGCTCGACTACGCGATGCGCAACTTCAAGGACGAGAGCTTCATCGGCCAGTTCTTGAGCCCCAAGACCATGCGCGACTTCCGGCTGTTCTCCATTCGCGACTTCCAGAGCGAATCGGAGCTGCAGGTCTCCGCCATCCACGACGACAGCGGCTACCAGGCGCTGCGCGAATCGCTCTCGCGGCAGTACGACATCAGCAGCCGCGAGCCCGACATCCAGGTGTGGAACGTGGCCACGCGCGGCGACCGGTCACTCACGCTGCGCCACACGCAGCGCAACAACCTGCCGCTGCACGACGGTGCCGAAGAGGTGCTCAAGCACGTCGCGCGGCTCTGGGGCTTCGACGTGCACCTGGAGAGCATCGACAACGCCGGGCGCATCAGCCGCAGCTGGAAGGCGGCGGCACCCAAGCAGCAGTACTAGCCGGGAATCAGGGCACCAGCGCTGCGATGGCCAGCGTGTAGCCCTTCACGCCCAGGCCCACGATGATCCCGCGCGCCGCAGGCGAAATGTACGAGTGGTGGCGGAACTGTTCGCGCGCATGCACGTTCGAGATGTGCAGTTCGATCAGCGGGACGCTCGCGCCCTTGATGGCGTCGTGCAGCGCGATCGACGTGTGCGTGTAGGCGCCGGGGTTCATCACCACGCCCAGCATGGTGCCCGCGGCCACTTCGCGGCCGGCTTCCTGCACCCAGTCGATCAGCACGCCTTCGTGGTTCGACTGGCGGCATTCGATCTCCACGCCGAGTTTGGCGCCGGTGTCCTTGCACAGGCGCTCGACGTCGGCGAGCGTGTCGCGTCCGTACTGCTCGGGCTCGCGCGTACCGAGCAGGTTGAGGTTGGGGCCGTTGAGGACGAGGATTTTCTTCATGATGAACAGCAGGTTCGAAGGCCGGAGCCGGGGGCGCTAATTATGGTCTTGCGGCCGGCTTGCGGCGCCGCCCGGCCGACGAGCCGACGTAGTGGTTGAAAGAGTCGATGTCCACCACGCTGCGCGCCATCAGGTCGACGAAGGCGCGCAGCTTCTGCCCCATGTAGCGCTGGCGCTGGTAGGCGCAGTAGATGCGGCGCGGCTCGGGCTGCCACTGCGGCAGCACCGGCACGAGCACGCCCTGCGCGACCTCGGGTCCGGCGAAAAAGACCGGCAGCAGCGCAATGCCCAGCCCATCGATGCAGAAGGTCTTCATGACCCAGTGGTCGTTGGTTTCGAACGCGGGCTCCGCGCCGAAGGCGAAGCTGACCGCGCCCGACACCAGCAGCACCTGCATGCGGCCCGATGACGGCTCCTTCATCGCGATCGACTGGTGCCGCGCCAGTTCCTCGGGCGACGACGGCGTGCCGTGGCGCGCGAGGTACTGCGGGCTCGCATACAGCCCGTAGTTCAGCCGCCCCAGCAGCTTGGCCACGAGGTTCGGCGCATCGGGCGGCTCGGCGCACACGTAGCAGTCGACGTCGCCGACCTGCGGCGCATGGGAGCCGCTGGCCACGTCGAGCTGGCAGCGCACGTCCGGGTGCGACGCCAGGAACAGCTTGACCACATGGCAGACGAAGGAGGTGCTGAACTGCGTGTCGGACAGCAGCAAGAGGCGGCCCGACACGCCGGTCGTCAGCGCGTGGATCTCGGTGCTGGCGGCTTCGAGCCGGCCGGTCACTTCGTCGAGCAGTCCTTCCGAACGCACCAGGAAGGCACGACCGGCCTCGGTGAGCGCCATGCGGCGCGGGCTGCGCAGCAGCAGTTGCGCGCCCAGCAGCTCTTCCAGCCGCGTGAGCTGCCGGCTCAGCGTGGCCTTGGACGTGCCCGAGAGGCTTTCAGCCTTGGTGAGGCTGCCGCTCTTTGCGACCAGCACGAAGGCCTCGACCAGCGCGAGATCGATGCGGCTCATGCGAGCCAGCGTTTCAGGAATGAAAAGATGCGTCTCTTCATGTGGCTTTCATCGGTGGGGCGGAAGCGGTACGGTATCACCGGCGCTCCGCCCTGCGACCTCACGACGAATGAATACACCCCCTGCATCCACCTGGCACCCCGTAGCGCCCTCGGCCGACCTGCGCCCCGGCGCCAACATCGTGGCCGGCTTCGCCGAAGGCCAGGAACTCGCGCTCTGGCGCGCCGCCGACGGCAGCCCCCAGGCCTGGGAGAACCGATGCCCGCACCGCAGCGTGCGCTTCACGCTGGGCCAGGTGATCGAGAACCGCCTGGCCTGTGCGTACCACGGCTGGGAATACGCGGCGGGCAGCGGGCAGTGCACGCGCATTCCGGCGCACCCGGCCATGCAGGCGCCGCGCAATGTCTGCGCGAAGACCTTCGGTGCGGTAGAGGCGGCGGGGATGCTGTGGGTCCAGCTGTCGCCTGAGGCCTCGCTCGCACCGCCGTCACTGGCCGATGCCGTGCCAGCCGGCTGGCAGTTCTGCCGCACGCTCACATTGCGTTCGCCCGCCAGCACCGTGCGCGAAGCGCTGGCGCAACGCGGCTTTGCAGCCGATGCGGCAACAGGCGCCTGGCGCGGCCAGCTGGGCGGGGTGGACACCGTCGCCCTGGTCCTCGATGCGCAGCCCCGCCTCGCCTTCGTCCACCTCTGGAGCGACGCTGCCCCTGGCTCAGCCGCCCTGAAGACCCTGCACACCGCCGCCCGCAGCTTGCGCAGCGACTTCGAAGCCCTCGGCTGAAAGACACCATGCCCTTCGTCACCGACGACCCCAACATGCTCGACGACTGGCTCGTCATCGGACCCGCCGCGCCGGCGCCTCGCACCACCCGCCTGCTCGGCGACACCGTGCAACTGTGGATCGACGCCGACGGCACGCCCCACTGCCGCCTGGGAGACCAGCCGCTGACCGTGCAGTTGCGCTACGGCCATCTCTGGGTCTGCCCCAGCGGCCGTCCGGCACGCGCCCTGTTCGACTTCCCGGAATTCAGCGAAGCTGGCCGCCGCACCATCGACTGCGGCGGCATCGGCGTGGCGGTGTCCGGCCTGCGCGTGATCGAAAACTTCCTGGACATGGCGCACTTCCCCTTCGTGCACGCCGACTACCTCGGCAAGGTGCCGCACACCGAGGTGGCGAAGTACAACGTCGAGGTCGAACCCGCCACCGGCGAGATCTGGGCCACCGATTGCCGCTTCTGGCAGCCGCGCGCTTCGGCCGCGCACGACACGGGCAGCCAGGTGCGCTACAAGTACCGCGTGATGCAGCCCTTCTCGGCCATGCTCTACAAGTCGAGCTTTCGCGCGGGCGCACTCGACGCCATCGGCCTGTTCCTGCAGCCCGTGGACGACGAGCACGTGATCGCCCACACGGTGCTGGCCTGCTACGACGACGACTCCAGCGACGCCGCGCTCATCGCCTTCCAGCACACCATCTTCGGGCAGGACAAGCCGATCCTGGAGAACCACGCCTTCAAGCGCATGCCGCTCGAAGGCCGCGCCGAGACGCCCACGCGCGGCGACACCTCGTCCGTCACCTACAGGCGCTGGCTGCGCGAGCGCGGCATGCGCTTCGGCGTGCTGCAAGCGGCCGGGGCCGCGCCATGATCAAGCTCCACGACTACCCGCTGTCGGGCAACTGCTTCAAGGTGCGGCAGATGCTGGCGTGGCTGGGCCTTGCGCACGAGGTGGTGCCGGTCGATTTCTTCCCGGGCCGCGAACACACCCGCGCGGCGTTCCTGGCGAACGTCAATCCGCTGGGCCAGCTCCCGGTGCTGGATGACGACGGCTTCGTGTTGCGCGATGCGCAGGCCATCGTGGTCTATCTCGCGAGCCGCTACGACACGCAGGGCCGCTGGTACCCGGACGACGCGAAGCTGCGGGGCCAGATCGCCATGTGGCTCGCCACCGCGGACGAGATCACCCGCACCGCCTCCGCCGCCCGGCTGCACGACGCGTTCGGCTACCGGCACCTGGACATCGACGCCTGCCGCAGCGGCGCACGCGCGGTGTTCCGCGTGCTCGACGACCACCTCGCCGAGCAGACCGGCGCGGGCCTTCGCTGGCTGGCCGCGGCCCCCGAGCCGACCGTTGCCGACCTCGCCTGCTTTCCCTACGTGGCGCTGGCCGGCGAAGGCGGCATTTCGCTCGACGAATTTCCCGCACTGCGAAACTGGGTCTGGAATTTCCGCCACCTGAGCGGGTTCATCGGCATGTCGGGTATCTTCCCTGCTGGCCCCGTCTGAGAATCCTCATTCCTCCCGCTTTCTGAAGAACCCCCACACCATGAAAACCAAAGCTGCCGTCGCCTGGAAATCCGGAGAACCGCTCACCATCGAAACCGTGGACCTCGAAGGCCCCAAGTTCGGCGAAGTGCTGGTCGAGATCAAGGCCACCGGCATCTGCCACACCGACTACTACACGCTCTCGGGCGCCGACCCCGAAGGCATCTTCCCCGCGATCCTCGGCCACGAAGGCGCGGGCATCGTGGTCGATGTGGGCCCCGGCGTCACCACGCTGAAGAAGGGCGACCACGTCATTCCGCTGTACACGCCGGAATGCCGCCAGTGCAAGTTCTGCCTGAGCCGCAAGACCAACCTGTGCCAGCTGATCCGCGGCACGCAGGGCAAGGGCCTGATGCCCGACGCCACCAGCCGCTTCAGCCTCGACGGCAAGCCCATCTTCCATTACATGGGCACGAGCACCTTCAGCAACTACACGGTCGCGCCCGAGATCTCGCTCGCCAAGATCCGCGAAGACGCCCCCTTCGACAAGGTCTGCTACATCGGCTGCGGCGTGACGACCGGCATCGGCGCGGTGATCTTCACGGCCAAGGTGGAAGCGGGCGCCAACGTGGTGGTGTTCGGTCTCGGCGGCATCGGCCTGAACGTGATTCAAGGCGCCAAGATGGTGGGCGCGGACAAGATCATCGGCGTCGACCTGAACCCCGAGCGCGAGGCCATGGCCCGCAAGTTCGGCATGACGCACTTCATCAACCCGAAGACGACGGAAAACGTGGTCGACGCCATCGTGCAGCTGACCGACGGCGGCGCGGACTACAGCTTCGAATGCATCGGCAACACCAAGGTGATGCGCCAGGCGCTCGAATGCACGCACAAGGGCTGGGGCCGCAGCATCATCATCGGCGTGGCCGAGGCGGGCGCGGAGATCAGCACGCGCCCGTTCCAGCTGGTCACGGGCCGCAAGTGGGAAGGCTCGGCCTTCGGCGGCGCGCGCGGGCGCACCGACGTGCCGAAGATCGTCGACTGGTACATGGAAGGCAAGATCAACATCGACGACCTGATCACGCACACCATGCCGCTGGAAGACATCAACAAGGGCTTCGACCTGATGAAGCGCGGCGAGTCGATCCGCGGCGTGGTGCTTTACTGACCCCCAGGCCAGCGGCGCTCTTCGTGGAGGTGAGCTCGTGATCGAAAGAATGACGCCCCTGCGCAAGATCGAGGCCGGTGTGCTCGAAGTCGCGTACTTCGAAGCCGGCCCCGCCGACGGGCCGCCCGTGCTGCTGATGCACGGGTTTCCGTACGACATCCACACCTACGCCGAAGTCGCGCCCCTGCTGGCAGGGCAAGGCTGCCGCGTCATCGTGCCGTACCTGCGCGGCTATGGCGCCACGCGCTTCCTGAGCGATGCCACGCCGCGCTCGGGCGAACAGGCCGCGCTCGGCGCCGACCTGCTCGCGCTGCTCGACGCGCTGAAGATCGAACGCGCGGTGCTGGCCGGCTACGACTGGGGCGGCCGGGCCGCCTGCGTGGTCGCGGCGCTGTGGCCCGAACGCGTGGCGGGGCTGGTGTCCTTCAACAGCTACAACATCCAGAACATCGCGAAGGCGATGGAGCCGGACACGCCCGCCAACGAGCACAGCCTCTGGTACCAGTACTACTTTCACAGCGAACGCGGCCGCGCCGGCCTTGCCAAAGACCGCAAGGGGCTGACGAAGCTGCTGTGGAAGCTGTGGTCGCCCACGTGGAAGTTCGACGACGCCACCTTCGAGCGCAGCGCCGCCGCCTTCGACCACCCCGACTTCGTGGACGTGGTGATCCAGTCGTACCGCCACCGCTTCGCGCTCGTGCCCGGTGACCCGGCCTACGCCGACATCGAACGCCGGCTCGCGGCCCAGCCGGCCATCACCGTGCCCACCATCACCTTCGACGGCATCGACGACGGCGTGCGCCCGCCGGCCGAGGCGTCGGCCCATGCCCATCGCTTCAGCGGACCGCGCTCGCACCGGCTCGTGCCCGGCGTGGGCCACAACATGCCGCAGGAAGCGCCGCGCACCTTTGCGGATGCCGTGCTCGAACTGGTGCCGGCCCTGCGCGACCAGACCCCATGACCACTCCATGACCGACCACATCCCCAAGACCCTTTCCGCGCACCACGCCTTCGGCGGCGTGCAGAGCTTTCACGAACACGCGTCGCAGGAGATCGGCCTGCCGATGCGCTTTTCGGTCTACCTGCCGCCCCAGGCCGCGCACGCTCGCGTGCCCGCCCTGCTCTACCTCGCGGGCCTGACCTGCAACGAAGAAACCTTCGCGGTGAAGGCCGGCGCACAGCGCCTGGCCGCGAGCATGGGGATTGCGCTGATCGCACCCGACACCAGCCCGCGCGGCGCCGCAGTGGAAAGCCTGCCGGGCGCCAGGGACAGCTGGGACTTCGGCATCGGCGCGGGCTTCTACCTCGACGCGCTGGCCGAACCCTGGGCCACGCACTGGCGCATGGAAAGCTGGATCGTCCATGAGCTGCTGCCGCTGGTGGCGCAGCAGTTCGCCATCGACGGCGACCGCATCGGCATCTTCGGCCACTCGATGGGCGGCCACGGCGCGCTCACGCTGGCGCTGCGGCATCCGGGGCGCTTCAAGTCGTTGTCGGCCTTCGCACCCATCTGCGCGCCCACGCAGTGCCCGTGGGGCGAGAAGGCCTTCGCCGGCTACCTGGGCGAGCCGGGCGCCGACCGCGCGCAGTGGCTGGCGCACGATGCCAGCGCGCTCATGAAGTCGCAGGTGACCGCGCCCTACCCGCAGGGCATCCTGATCGACCAGGGCCTGGCCGACAAATTCCTGGCCGAGCAACTGCATCCCGAGGCGTTCGAAGCCGCCTGCTCCGCAGCGGGCCAGCCGCTGACGCTGCGCCGCCATGCGGGCTACGACCACGGCTACTTCTTCATCCAGAGCTTCATGGCCGACCATATTGCGCACCACGCGCAGACGCTGCACACCTGATCGACCGCGCGGACCGCCCTGGCCCGTATCATGAGTCGCATGTCCGCTGCCCAGATTCCTGCCTTCCAGTTGCGATCGCGCGAAGGCGGTCCCGAAGAGAACATGGTGCTGGCCGGCATCTGGCGCCGCGCCTGGATCGCGGCCAACCGTGGCGCCGCCACCATCGAACCCATCGTCCATTGGCTGCGTCGCGTGCAGGCCGAGTTCGGCCCGCCGGCCGACGTGGTGCTGGCGGAGCGCGACGGCCAGGTGCTCGCCTTCATGGTGCTGCTGGGCCGGCGCGAGTACGTGGCCCAGCTGTTCGTCGAGCCGCACCTGCGCAGCCAGGGCCTGGGAAAGGCGCTGCTCGACGAGGCCTGTGTGCGCATCCCCACCGGCTGGCGGCTGCACGTGGCGGTCACCAACACCTCGGCGCAGCGTTTCTACGAACGCTATGGCCTGGAACGCGGCACGGTCGACCGCCACCCCACCAGCGGGCGCGAACGCATCGCCTACCATTGGTCCCCCTCGCGTCCGCCGTGGCGCGTGGGCTGACCCCTTCTTCTTTTTTCGCCCCATGCGCATCGACCACATCGCACTCTGGACCACCGACCTCGAACGCTGCAAGCGCTTCTATGTCGACTACTTCGGCGCCACCGCCGGCGCGGGCTACACCAACCCGGGCAAGGGCTTCGAATCGTGCTTCCTGAGCCTGGGGGGCGGTGGCGGCGCGCGCATCGAGGCCATGACGACGACCGCGCTCTCGCCCGTGACCGCCGAAGCCGGCGCGCAGCGCATGGGCTGGACGCACCTGGCCATCAGCGTGGGCTCCGACGCCGCGGTCGACGCACTCACGCAGCGCCTGAAGGCCGACGGCTACCCGCTGCTCGACGGCCCGCGCCGCACCGGCGACGGCTACTACGAGAGCGTGGTACTCGACCCGGACGGCAACCGCATCGAGATCACGGCATGAGCGCCGCGCCGGGCCGCCCCAAGCAAGCGCGCACCGCAGTGCGACGCACGGAGGTTGTCGAATGAGCGCCTTCGTCGACAGCCTGCACGAGATCTTCGAGCGCTTCGGGCGCATCACGCCGCGCCGCATGTTCGGCGGCCACGGCATCTTTCACGAGGGCCGCATGATCGCGATCGTGCTCGGCGACACGCTCTACCTGAAGTCCGACGCCGAAAGCGCACCGCACTTCGACCGCCAGAACCTGCCGCCCTTCACGTACATGCGCCAGGGCAAGTCGATGCCCATGTCGTACCGGCAAGCCCCGGCCGACCTGTTCGAAGACCGCGAGGAAGCCGCGCGCTGGGGCCGCCGGGCCTACGAGGCGGCGCTGCGCTCAGGCCAGCCACCCAAGCCCAAAAAAGCGCCCGCCGCCAGGAAGGCAGCGGCCAGGAAAACGCCCGCAAAGAAAGCCGCAGTGAAGAAAAAGACAACGAAAGCAGCCCCCCGGTGAGCGACAACCCCCATCTCCCGCCCCTGCCCGAGCGCGAACAGATCGCGCTGCTCGAGCCCTTCGAGGGCCTCGGCCTGAAAGACATCGTCGTCGTCGCCACGCAGCAGGACGCCGAGCGCGCCGCCGCCGCGCTGCTGGCCGCAGGCATCGCGGGCTTCGACACCGAATCGAAACCCACCTTCGCGAAGAACGAAGTCTCGGGCGGCCCGCACGTGGTGCAGTTCTCCACGCGCGACACGGCCTGGCTGTTCCAGCTGCACCGCACGGAATGCAACCCGGTGGTGGCCGCGCTGATCGCCTCGACCGAACTGCGCAAGGTCGGCTTCGGCCTGTCGGGCGACCTCACGCTGATTCGCAACCGGCTGAACATCGAACCGGGCGCGGTGTTCGACATCGACACCGAATTCCGCCACCGCGGCTACCGCAAGTCGGTCGGCGTGAAGGCGGCGGTGGCGCTGGTGTTCAACCGCCGCTTCATCAAGTCGCGCAAGGCGACCACCTCGAACTGGGCCAACAGGCAGCTCACCGAGGCACAGATCCGCTACGCCGCGAACGACGCCTATGCGTCGATCCGCGTGTACGACGCGCTCTTCGGCGGCAACTGAACGCCCTGCTCGCTCAGTCGCGCCCCGCCTCGAGGATGGCCTGCGCCAGCCGCTGCGGGTTCGAGAAGAACATCTCGTGGCTGCCGGGGCACTCCACCAGCCTGAACAGGCCCAGCCGCTCCGACAGCCGCGGATGCCAGGGCAGGCTGTGCGGCAGCGCCGTGTCCTGCTGGCAATTGACGTAGGACTTGCCCAGCGCCAGCGCCGCCAGCGGCTGGCTCAGCCGAATCTTGTCGGTGAAGGTGCGGTACGGATGCGGGTTGAGTTTGTCGTAGGCGGCCTGCGCGGTCGGCAGGTCGGCGTCGTTGATGAAGGCCTCGCGCCAGATCTCGAAGGGCAACGTCACCGCGTTGGCGTTCGCGCCGGCGATGGCATCGAACATCGTCACGTAGTGCGGCGGCACCATGTCGTTGAGCGACTCTCCGTCCAGCGGCACGAAGGCGTTGATGTACACCAGCCGCTTCAGGCGCGGCGCAATGCGCTCAGCCACGCCCGAAATCACCATGCCGCCGTAGCTGTGGCCCACGAGGCGCACCTGCGTGAGGTTGTTCTGCTCGATGTAGCGCACGGCGGATGCAATCGCGTCTTCCAGCGTGGTCGCGGTGCGGTCGTCGCCGGGGTTGTTGCCCGCGAGCGTGGGGCAGTGCACGGTGTGGCCTGCTGCGCGAACGCCGTCGGCCACGGCTTCGATTTCAGCGCCGGTGTGCCACGCGCCGTGGACAAGAACATAGGTGTCGGACATGGGGTCTCCTTCGTTGTGACGAAGCCAGACTGTAGGAACGGCGGCGCGCCGCAAATGGCCGATGCCTGCCAGCCCGATGGCCGGTTCGTGCCGGACGGTTTGCTCCAGTTCAATTGTTCAACGATACTTGAACTATGAAAGAAAACGACGTTGTCCGCTCGCTGGCCGCTTTGGCGCAACCCATCCGCCTTCGGGTGTTCCGCGCGCTGGTGGTGGCCGGGCCCGCCGGCCTCACGCCCGGCACGCTGACCGAATCGCTGGAGGTGTCGGCCACCAGCCTGTCGTTCCACCTCAAGGAACTGATGAACTCGGGGCTGGTGTCGCAGGAGCGGCAGGGGCGCAACCTGGTCTACCGGGCCGCGTTCGAGCAAATGAACGGGCTGCTGGCCTATCTCACGGAAAACTGCTGCCAGGGCGAAACCTGCGCCGCCGGGTGCCCGCCGACATGCTGACCGCCCAAATGCTGACCGCCGTCGCGATCTTCGTCTTCACGCTGGTGCTGGTCATCTGGCAGCCGCGCGGCCTGGGCATCGGCTGGAGTGCTTCGCTGGGTGCCGTCATCGCGCTGCTCTTCGGCGTCGTTCACCTCGCAGACATTCCGGTCGTCTGGGGCATCGTGTGGAACGCGACCGCCACCTTCATCGCGGTGATCGTCATCAGTCTGCTGCTCGACGAGGCCGGCTTCTTCGAGTGGGCCGCGCTGCACGTGGCGCGCTGGGGCAACGGGCGCGGGCGGCTGCTGTTCGCCTTCATCGTGCTGCTGGGCGCGGCCGTGTCGGCGCTGTTCGCCAACGACGGCGCGGCGCTCATCCTCACGCCCATCGTCATGGCGATGCTGGTCGCGCTCGGGTTCACGCCGGCCGCCACGCTGGCGTTCGTGATGGCGGCGGGCTTCATCGCCGACACCGCGAGCCTGCCGCTGATCGTGTCGAACCTGGTGAACATCGTGTCGGCCGATTTCTTCAGGATCGGCTTCAACGCGTACGCCGCGGTCATGGTGCCGGTGAACATGGCGGCGGTGCTCGCGAGCCTGCTGGTGTTGATGCTCTACTTCCGCCGCGGCATTCCAGCGAGCTACGACCTGAGGCAGCTGAAGTTGCCCACAGAGGCGATCCGCGACGTTCACACCTTCCGCGCCGGCTGGGTGGTGCTGGCGCTGCTGCTGGTCGGCTTCTTCGGCCTGGAACCCCTGGGCATTCCCGTGAGCGCGGTGGCAGCCTTGGGTGCGGTCGTCCTGCTCGCGGTTGCCGGGCGCGGCCCGGTCATCAGCACGAAGAAGGTGCTGCGCGGCGCGCCGTGGCAGATCGTCGTGTTCTCGCTGGGCATGTACCTCGTGGTGTACGGGCTGCGCAACGCCGGGCTGACCGACCAGATCGCCAGGCTGCTGAACGTGTTTGCGCAAGGCGGCGTGTGGGGCGCGGCCATGGGCACGGGCTTTCTGACTGCGGTGCTTTCTTCTGTGATGAACAACATGCCGACCGTGCTGGTCGGTGCGCTCTCCATCGACGCCTCGGGCGCCACCGGCGTGGTGAAGGAAGCCATGGTCTACGCCAACGTCATCGGTTGCGACCTGGGCCCGAAGATCACGCCGATCGGCAGCCTGGCCACGCTGCTCTGGCTGCATGTGCTCGCCAGGAAAGGCATGGCGATCGGCTGGGGCTACTACTTCAAGGTCGGCATCGTGCTGACCGTGCCGGTGCTGTTCGTGACCCTCGCGGCACTGGCGATTCGACTCAACCTCTCCCTGCCATGAACGACATCACCATCTATCACAACCCCGCCTGCGGCACGTCCCGCAACGTGCTCGCGCTGATCCGCAACACGGGCGACGAGCCCACCGTCATCGAGTACCTGAAGACACCGCCCGACCGCGCCACGCTGACGCGGCTGATCGCGGCGATGGGCGTGTCCGTGCGCGACGTGCTGCGCCGCAAGGGAACGCCGTACGACGAACTGGGCCTGGACGACCCGAAGTGGACCGACGAACAACTGATCGGCTTCATGCTGCAGCACCCGGTTCTCATCAACCGGCCGATCGTGGTCACGCCGCTGGCCACGCGCCTGTGCCGCCCGTCCGAAGCGGTGCTCGACATCCTGCCGCGCCCGCAGCAAGGCGCCTTTTCCAAGGAAGACGGCGAAGCCGTCATCGACGCGAAAGGCCAGCGTGTCTCAAGGCCCTGAACTGGCGAACATCGATGCGGACAACTTCCGCCAACCCGAGCTGCGCCATCTGCTGCCCACGGCGCGCGCCACGCACGCACCGCGCATCCTGCTGCTCTACGGCTCGTTGCGCGAACGCTCGTACAGCCGGCTGCTGACCGAGGAAGCCGCGCGCCTGCTGCAGGCCCTGGGCGCCGAGCCGCGCATCTACGATCCACGCGGGCTTCCGCTGCCGGACGACGCGCCCGACGACCACCCGAAGGTGAAGGAACTGCGCGAGAGCGCGCAATGGGCCGAGGGCATGGTGTGGACATCGCCGGAACGACACGGCGCGATGACCGGGATCATGAAGGCGCAGATCGACTGGATCCCGCTGGCCGTCGGCTCGGTGCGGCCCACGCAGGGCAAGACGCTCGCGGTGATGCAGGTGTCGGGCGGTTCGCAGTCGTTCAACGCGGTGAACCAGTTGCGCGTGCTGGGCCGCTGGATGCGCATGGTCACCATCCCCAACCAGTCGTCGGTGGCCAAGGCGTTCATGGAGTTCGAGGACAACGGGCGCATGAAGCCGTCGCCCTACTACGAGCGCGTGGTCGACGTGATGGAAGAGCTGGTGAAGTTCACGCTGCTCACGCGCGACTGCGCGGACTACCTGGTCGACCGCTACAGCGAGCGGCGCGAAAGCGCGCTGGCGCTGTCGAAGCGGGTCAACCTGCGCAGCATCTGAGCGCGGGCTCAGTGCCGCAGCAGGCGCCGCAGCGCACCGGGCGTCGTGCCCAGGTGCCTGCGGCACTGCCGCACGAAGTGCGAGGCGTCCGCCAGGCCCACGCGAAAGCCGATCTCCGCGATGCTCAGCCGGTCGAAGCGCGCATCGGCCAGCATGCGACGCGCCACCTGCATGCGGAAGTCCACCAGCGCGTTGGCGAAGGTGGTGGCGCTCTCGCCTTCCGCCAGGCAGCGGTGCAGGCTGCGCTCCGAAATGCCCAGCCCACGCGCCACGCCCGCCGCCGTGAGGCCGGGTTCGGCATGCCGCTCGCGCGTGGCGTCGAGCACGCGGCGGCGCAGCGCCGCGCGGCCCTCGCTGGCCGGCTCCGACGGCCCCTTTCCGAGTGCCAACGCCAGCAGGCCGCCCAGTTGGTCGCACAGCAACGCAGCCGGCAACGGCGGCTTTGCGGCCACATCGGGCGTCAGCTGCCGCACGAAGGCGCTCAGCACGGCGCCCCACCCCGCCTGGGCGTCGATGCGGCGCGCCACCTGGTCGCCGGCATCGGGCAACCACGCGTCGACCCAGGCGGTCGGCAACTCGAGTGACAGGGTGTCGGCCGATTGCAGCAAGTGAAATTCATACAGCCGTCGTGAATCGACCAGCACCGCGTCGCCCGGCAGCAGCCGCGCGCAGCGCTCCTCCTGCACCGTGACCCAGGGCGAATCAGTCTTGCACAGCAGGTAGTAGTAGTTGTGGCGGCTGTGGGCAATGGCGCGCCGCGTGCGGTACACGTCCTGCGCGCTGCCGCGCACCTGGTTGACCACCAGGGGACCGAGCGGCGCCGATTCCAGCGTGGCGCCGAAGCTGCCGCCGGCCTGGCTGGTCACGTCCATCTCCAGGAAGCCCTCGCAGACCGCGCCCACCCAGTAGTCCAGCCGCTGCGCGGGCGGCACGGCGTCGGTGGACCAGCGCTGGAGGGCGTCGATGGCTTGGCTCATGCGCGCCGAACATACCCAAGCCGTGCCCGCTTGCCAAGCGGGTATAGACCATCTCCCACGGCAGGGCGCCCGCCACACCGGCAAAATGGCCGGCGAACCAACCCGTGCGCGGGGCATTCCGGCGCACGCACATGAAAGAAGGGCAAGACGGGTCATGAGCAACAAAAGCGATTTCGGACTGATCGGACTGGCAGTGATGGGCCAGAACCTCGTGCTGAATGTGGAAAGCCGCGGCTTCCAGGTCAGCGTCTACAACCGCACCGAGGCCACCACTGAAGCCTTCGTGGCCGCCAACCCCGGCAAGAAGCTGGTGGGCGCCAAGACGCTCGAGGAGTTCGTGCAGAGCCTGGCCAAGCCCCGCAAGATCCAGATCATGGTGAAGGCCGGCGCGCCGGTCGACCAGGTCATCGAGCAACTCATTCCGCTGCTGGACAAGGACGACATCGTCATCGACGGCGGCAACAGCCTCTACACCGACACCGAGCGCCGCGACGCCTACCTCAGCAGCAAGGGCCTGCGCTTCATCGGCGCGGGCGTGTCGGGCGGTGAAGAAGGCGCGCGCAAGGGCCCGTCGATCATGCCGGGCGGCCCGCTCTCCACCTGGGAAGTGATGAAGCCGATCTTCGAGAGCATCGCGGCCAAGGTGGACGGCGAGCCCTGCGTCATTCACATCGGCCCGGGCGGCGCCGGCCACTACGTGAAGATGGTGCACAACGGCATCGAGTACGGCGACATGCAGCTCATCTGCGAGGCCTACAGCCTGTTCAAGGCCGCTGGCTTCACCACCGACGAGATGGCCGCCATCTTCACCGAGTGGAACGACGGCGAGCTGCAGAGCTACCTGATCCAGATCACCGCCAAGGCGCTGGAGCAGAAAGACCCCGAAACAGGCAACCCGATCGTCGACATGATCCTGGACAAGGCCGGCCAGAAGGGCACGGGCCAGTGGACGCTGATCAACGCGGCGGAGAACGCGGTGGTCATCAGCACCATCAACGCCGCCGTCGAGGCGCGTGTGCTGTCGTCGCAGAAGAAGGCGCGCGTGGCGGCCAGCAAGGTGCTGCAGGGGCCGAAGATCGAACTCTCGCTCGAGAAGAAGGCGCTGGTGGCCAAGGTGCACGACGCGCTGTATGCGTCCAAGGTCATCAGCTACACGCAGGGCTTCGACCTGATCAAGACGATGGGCGACAAGAAGGAATGGAAGCTCGACCTGGGCGGCATCGCGTCCATCTGGCGCGGCGGCTGCATCATTCGCGCGCGCTTCCTGAACCGCATCACCGACGCCTTCCGCACCGACCCGGCGCTGAACAACCTGATGCTCGACCCCTTCTTCAAGGACCTGCTGAACCGCACGCAGCAAAACTGGCGTGACACGGTGGCGCTGGCCGTGAGCAACGGCATTCCGGTGCCTGCCTTCAGCGCCTCGCTGGCCTACTACGACAGCTACCGCACCGAGCGCCTGCCGGCCAACCTGCTGCAGGCGCAGCGCGACTTCTTCGGCGCGCACACGTACGAGCGCACGGACAAGCCCGAAGGAAAATTTTTCCACACCGACTGGCCCGAAGTCATAGGCTGATGCCATGCCGGCCCTCGACTACCCCAGCCACCTGGTCGAGGACTGGCAACTGAGCGACGGCACGCCGGTGCGGATCCGCCCGATCCGCGCCGACGACCTGGCCCTGCACACGGCCTTCGTGGCGGGCCTGTCGAGCGAGACGGGCTACCACCGCCTGCTGTCGACGCGAAAGCCGCAGCCCGACGAACTGTGGCGCATGACCCATATCGACTACGGGCACGAGCTCGCCCTCATCGCGACCACCGAGGTCGACGGCGCCGAGCAGCAGATGGGCGTGGTGCGCTATGTGCGCGGCGAAACGCCAGCGACCGCGCACATCGCCGAATTCGCCGTGGTCATCGCCGATGCGTGGCAACGCCACGGCGTTGCACTGAAGCTCCTGCGCAAGCTGATCGATGCGGCCAGGGCGGCCGGCGTGAAGCAGCTGGCGGACATCACGCTGTACGACAACGTCGGCATGCTGGCGCTGGCGCGCAAGCTGGGGTTCAAGCTGCAGCGCGACACGGGCAATCGCAACGTCACGCGGCTGCGGCTTGAGTTGGATTTGCCTGCACGCTGAGGCCTCCGGTTCAGGGACCCCGAAAAAACGAAGAAAGACTCAGCCGGCAGCAAGCCAGGCTTGGACCCGGGCCACCGCCTGCCCCAGCGGCGCAGTCGCATCCACCGCCAGCACACCCGCCTCACCGACAGGCGATTCGAGGGTCGCGAACTGGTTGGCCACCAGGCTCGCCGGAAACATGTGCTCCCCGGCGCCAGCGCGCGCCGCCACCCGGCGCTCGGACTCCGCCCGCTCGATCGCCATGAACACGAAGCGCAGCCCCGGTGCCGCAGCGCGCAACTGCTCGCGGTAACTGCGCTTGAGCGCCGAGCAAGTCAGCACCGCCCCCTGCGGCGCCCCGGCCAGCGCGCGGCCCAAGGTGGCCAGCCAGCCGGCGCGGTCGGCATCGGTCAACGCAATGCCCCGGCTCATCTTCTCGACGTTGGCCGGCGGATGGTGGTCGTCGCCTTCTATGAGCGGCAGCCCGAGGGCTGTGGCCAGCGCCGCGCCCAGGCTCGACTTGCCGCATCCCGACACGCCCATCACTACCAGCCAGACCCTGTCCATATGCACCCTTTTGGTAAAGCGCCACACCCGAAAAATGGCGCCAGCAAACTTAAATCTACTTCCTTATGATGCGACACCTTTTTCCGTCGGAAGCAGAGAGCCCGCGCCATGGTCCAGCTTGCGTTGCGTCGTCCGTACACCTTCATCGTCATGGCGATGCTGATCGTGCTGGCCACGCCTTTTGTCCTGGCGCGCATGGCCACCGACATCTTCCCGGAAATCAACATTCCGGTGGTCAGCGTCATCTGGAACTACACCGGCCTGCCGGCCCAGGAAATGGGGCAGCGCATCTCCGGCCAGGTCGAGCGCGGGCTCACCACCACGGTGAGCGACATCGAGCACATCGAGTCGCAGTCGCTCGCCGGCGTGTCGATCATCAAGGTGTTCTTCCAGCCCACCGCCAACATCGAGATGGCCATCTCGCAGGTGGTGGCCTCCATGCAGGCGCAGGTGCGCCAGCTGCCGCCGGGCATCACGCCGCCGCTGGTCATCAAGTATTCGGCCTCCAGCGTGCCGGTGATCCAGCTGGCGCTGTCCAGCCCCACGCGCTCTGAAAACTCGCTGTTCGACGCCACCGTCAACCAGCTGCGCCCGCAGCTCATCACGGTGCCGGGCGCAGCCATTCCGTTTCCGTACGGCGGCAAGAACCGGCTGATTTCGGTCGACCTCGACACCCAGGCGCTGCAGGCGCGCGGCCTGTCGCCGGCCGATGTGGTGAACGCGGTCAACACGCAGAACCTGATTCTTCCCTCGGGCACGGCCAAGTTCGGTTCCACCGAATACAACGTGAAGATGAACGGCTCGCCCGACGCCATCGCGGGCCTGAACGACCTGCCGGTGCGCACCGTGAACGGCGCCACCACCTACCTGCGCGACGTGGCCTACGTGCGCGACGGCTTCTCGCCGCAGACCAACGTGGTGCGCCAGGACGGCATGCGGGGCGTGCTGCTGTCGGTGCTGAAGAACGGCGGCGCCTCCACGCTGGACATCGTGTCGAACATCCGCGCCATGCTGCCCATTGCCGCGCAGACGATGCCCGAAGACATCAAGATCACGCCGCTGTTCGACCAGTCGGTGTTCGTGAAGGCGGCGGTGAAGGGCGTGGTGTTCGAGGCCATTCTGGCCGCCGCGCTCACCGCCGCGATGGTGCTGCTGTTCCTGGGCAACTGGCGCAGCACGCTGATCATCGGGCTGACCATTCCGCTGTCGATCCTGGCGTCCATCCTGGTGCTGTACGCGCTGGGCGAAACGCTCAACCTCATGACGCTGGGCGGGCTGGCACTTTCGGTGGGCATCCTGGTGGACCAGGCGATCGTGACCATCGAGAACATCGAGCGGCACCTGCACATGGGCACGCCGCTGAAAGAGTCCATCGAGGTGGGCGCGGGCGAAATCGGCTCGGCCGCCTTCGTCTCCACGCTGTGCATCTGCATCGTGTTCGTGCCGATGTTCTTCCTCTCGGGCGTGGCGCGCTTCCTGTTCGTGCCGCTGGCAGAGGCGGTGGTGTTCGCCATGCTGGCCTCCTACCTGCTCTCGCGCACGCTGGTGCCCACGCTGGTGATGCTGCTCATGAGCGGCTCGCATGGCGGCGGCCACGAACCGGCGGAAGGGACGAAGCAAAGCCCGCTGCAGCGCCTGTACCGCGCCTTCGACCGCCGCTTCGAGCGCGTGCGCCGCGCCTACACGCTGGTGCTGTCGGCGGTGCTCTCGAAGCGGGCCGGGTTCATCGGCCTGTTCCTGGGCTTCTGCCTGCTGTCGTGCCTGCTGTACCCGGCGCTGGGCCGCGACTTCTTCCCGACGGTGGACGCCGGCCAGATCCGACTGCACCTGCGCGCCCCCACCGGCACCCGCATCGAGGAAACCGCGCGCCTCACCGACCAGGTGGAGGCCGCCATCCGCGAGCTGGTGCCGCCGGACCAGCTCGAGACCATCCTGGACAACCTGGGCGTGCCCAACAGCGGCATCAACCTGTCGTACAGCAACGCCGGCACCATCGGCACCTTCGACGGCGAGCTGCTGCTGTCGCTGAAGGAGGGCCACCGGCCGACCGAGCACTTCGTGGCTATCCTTCGGGCCGAGCTGCCCAGGCGCTTTCCGGGCATCGAGTTCTTCTTCCAACCGGCGGACATCGTCACGCAGATCCTGAACTTCGGCCTGCCCGCGGCCATCGACGTGCAGTTCAGCGGCAACGACATGGCCGGCAACGCCGCCCGCGCCGCCGAACTGACCAAGGCGATCCGCCAGATTCCGGGCGCGGTCGACGCCCATGTGCACCAGCGCCTGGACGGCCCCGCGCTCAGCCTGCAGATGGACCGCACGCGGCTTCAGCAGTACGGCCTGACGGCGGCCAACGTGGGGCAGAACGTGCTCATCGCGCTGTCGGGCAGCTCGCAGACGGCGCCGGCCTTCTGGCTGAACCCGGTGAACGGCGTGGTCTACAGCATCGCGGTGCAGACGCCGCAGTACACGGTCGATTCGCTCGACTCGCTGCTGAACATTCCGGTGGGCACGGGGGCAGGCACGGCTGGCGGCAACGGCGCGCAGCAGTTGCTCGGCAACCTCGTGACCAGCCAGGCCGACCGCCAGCCGGCCGTGATGTCGCGCTACAACATCGCGCCGGTCATCGACGTGTACGTGAGCGTGCAGGGCACCGACCTCGCCAGCGTGGCCTCGAAGGTGCAGAAGCTGGTCGACGAGATGCGCCCCAAGCTCTCGCGCGGCAGCCGCGTCGAGGTGCGCGGGCAGGTGCAGACCATGCAGTCGTCGTTCATCGGCCTGGGCGTGGGGCTGGCCATGGCCATCGTGCTGGTGTACCTGCTGATCGTGGTCACGTTCCAGTCGTGGCTGGACGCGGCCATCATCATCACCGCGCTGCCGGCCGCGCTGGCGGGCATTGCGTGGATGCTGTTCATCACCGGCACCACGCTGAGCGTGCCGGCGCTCACGGGCGCCATCATGACCATGGGCGTGGCCACGGCCAACTCCATCCTGCTGGTGTCGTTCGCGCGCGAGCGGCTGCACGCGGGCATTCCGCCGCTGTCGGCTGCGCTGGAAGCCGGCGCCACCCGCGTCCGCCCGGTGCTGATGACGGCGCTGGCGATGATCATCGGCATGATCCCGATGGCGCTGGGCCTGGGCGAAGGCGCCGAGCAGAACGCGCCGTTGGGCCGCGCGGTGATCGGTGGCCTGATCTTTGCCACGGTGTCGACATTGTTTTTCGTTCCCGCGGTGTTCGCGGGGGTGCACAGTCGGCTTGCGCACCGCCGTGCGGCACGCGAAGCCTCGCAACAGCCACAACCGCCAGCGGGCGCAGCGCCCCAGGAGAACTGATTCCATGACGGAGCAACGCCATTCGGCATTGGCCATCCACCCCATCGCCGCGGAAGAGGGCGAAGGCGAACTGCTGCGCCGCCGGCAGATCGTGCGGCGCACGCGCTGGCTGGTGCTGATCGTCCTGGTGCTGCTGGCGCTGGGCGCCGCGCGCACCGTGTTCGTGCGCATGGCCAATGCCCGCGCTCTCGAGGCGGGCACCACCGAGCGCGCAAAGCAGTACGTGCAGACCGCCCTGCCCCGCACGCCCACCGCCGGCCAGACGCTGGCGCTGCCCGGGACGCTGCAGGGCTTCGTGCAGTCGCCCATTTCGGCGCGCGCCAGCGGCTACCTCAAGCGCTGGACCAAGGACATCGGCAGCCGCGTCGAAAAGGGCGAGCTGCTCGCAGAGATCGAGACGCCCGAAATCGACCAGCAGCTGTCGCAGGCCGTGGCCGCGCGCGCGCAGGCCGCCTCGGGCCTGGCGCTCGCGCAGAGCACCGCCGAGCGCTGGGAAGCGCTGCGCAAGAAGGACGTGGTTTCGCAGCAAGACCTGGACGAACGCCGCGGCGCCGTGGCACAGGCCACTTCGAACGTGGCCGCGGCCGATGCCAACGTGCAGCGCCTGAAGCAGACCGAGGGCTTCAAGCGCGTGGTGGCGCCGTTCGCGGGCGTGATCACGCGGCGCAACGTCGACACGGGCGACCTGATCGATGCCGGCGCGGGCGGCGGCGCCGGGCGCGCGCTGTTCCTGCTGGCGCAGACCGACCCGCTGCGCGTGTACATCAACGTGCCGCAGGCCTACGCCCAGCTCGTGAAGACGGGCCAGCCGGTGGTGGTGACACAGGCCGAGCTGCGCGGCCAGAGCTTCAAGGGCGAGGTGGCGCGCACGGCCGGCTCCATCGACGCGACCACGCGGATGATGCAGGTCGAGGTCTCCCTGCCCAACAAGGACGGCGCACTGCTGCCGGGCGCCTATGTGCAGGTGTCGCTGCCGCTGGCGGCCAGCCGCACGCTCACCGTGCCGTCGAACGCGCTGCTGTTCCGCGCCGAGGGCACGCGCATCGCGGTGGTCGATGCGCAAGGCCGCATCGGCCTGCGCCCCGTGACGCTGGGGCGCAACTACGGCGAGAACGTCGAAGTGCTCGACGGGCTCGAAGGCACCGACCGCATGGTGCTGAACCCCTCCGATTCGCTGGCGGACGGCGACATGGTGGCCGTGGCGCCCGACGCGCCGCCGCCCGCGGCCAAGGGCGCCGCGCCGAAGAAGGAGCCGGCGTGAGACTGCGACTGCCGGCTGCAGCGAGGGCAAGGGCTTGCGTCGCGCTTCCCGCGCTCGTTGCACTTCTTGCAGGCTGCGCCGTCGGCCCCGACTACAAGACCCCCGACACGCCCCTGCCCGTCAGCTGGAAGCTGGAGGAGCCCTGGCGCGTGAGCACACCCAGCGACAGCGCCGACAAGGGCCCGTGGTGGCAGCGCTTCGGCGACGCGCAACTCGACGCGCTGCAGGCGCAGGCACTGGCCGGCAGCCCCACGCTCACGATCGCCAATGCGCGGCTGGCCCAGGCGCGTGCTGCGCTGGCCTCGAACGCAGCCAGCCAGTACCCGCAGTTGGGCCTGGGCACCCGCGCATCGCGCCTGAAGATTTCCGCCAACCGGCCGCTCACCAACTACGCCAGCGCCAACGCATCGACCGTGCAGAACGACTTTGCGCTGTCGCTCAACGCCAGCTACGAGGTCGACCTGGCCGGCCGTGTGCAGCGCACCGTCGAGGGCGCCACGGCGTCCGCCGAGCAGTCCGCGGCCGACCTGGCGAACACGCGGCTGCTGCTGAGCGCCGACGTGGCCAGCAACTACTTCAACCTGCGCTCCAGCGACGTCGAGCTCGACGTGATCTCGCGCTCGGTCGGCCTGCAGCGCCGCGCGCTCGAACTGGTGACGGCGCGCCATGACCTGGGCGCCGTGTCGGGCCTCGACGTGGCGCAGCAGCAGGCGCTGCTGGAGACCACGCTCACGCAGATCGACGTGCTGAAGAAGCAGCGCGCGCAGTACGAGCACGCACTGGCCACCCTCACCGGCACGCCCGCGCCCAGCTTTTCGCTGCCGGTGGACCTGCGCGAGATCCGTCCGCCTGCGGTGCCGCTGGGCGTGCCGTCTGAAATTCTGCAGCGCCGGCCCGACGTGGCTTCGGCCGAACGCGCCATGGCCGCGGCCAACGCACAGATCGGCGTGGCCACCGCGGCCTTCTACCCGAGCGTGTTCATCTCGCCGACGCTGGGCGTGGACAGCCGCATGATCGAGTCGCTGTTCAACGGCCCCAGCCTGCTGTGGTCGGTGGGCGTGTCGGCCACGCAGGTGCTGTTCGACGGCGGCCGGGTGCGCGCGAACGTCGACTTCGCCAAGGCCGGCTACGACGCCACCGTGGGCAGTTACCGCCGCACCGTGCTCACCGCCATGCAGGAGGTGGAAGACGGGATCACCGGGCTTTCGGCGCTCGACAGCGCCACCAGACAGGCGCAGGCCGCCGTGACGGCCGCGCGCCGCGTGCTGGACATGGCGACCAGCCGCTACGAGGGCGGTGCGTCGACCTACCTCGACGTGATCACCGCGCAGCAGTCGCTGCTGACGGTGGAGCGCCAGGCCGCGCAGTTGCAGGGGCAGCGGCTGCTGACGGCGGTGTTCCTGGTGAAGGCGCTGGGGGGCGACTGGTGCGGCATGGACGGCCTCGCTGCCGTCGGACCTAGAACAGGCTGCCCTGCCCCGCAGCCCCAGGTGGTCGGAACGCGCTGATGTCGAGCGGGATGCGCTCGCGGTTGAAGCCGATGCGGTGGGTGGCTTTCATGAAGCGCTGGTTGATCAGGTCGGCCCACAGGCCCGAGCCCTTCATGCGCGTGGCGAAGTCGGCGTCGTAGTCCTTGCCGCCGCGCATGTCGTGGATGCGCGCCATGATGCGGTCCGCCCGCTGCGGGTAGTGCAGCGACAGCCATTCCTTGAAGAGCGGCGCCACCTCCCAGGGCAAGCGCACCACCGTGTAGAAGGCGCTGCGCGCACCGGCCTCCCAGGCGGCTTCGAGCACCTGCTCCATGTCTTCGGTGACGAACGGGATCTGCGGCGCCACGCTCACCCCCACCGGCACGCCCGCCTCGGCCAGCGTGCGAATGGTGCGCAGCCGCCGGTGCGGCGCCGCGGCGCGCGGCTCCAGCTTGCGCGCGAGTTCGCCGTCGAGCGTGGTCACGGTGATGTAAACGGCGGCCAGGCGGTCGGCGGCCATGGGCGCGATCAGGTCGAGGTCGCGTTCGATGGCGCTCGACTTGGTGACCAGCGCGAACGGATGCCGCGTTTCCCGCAGCAACTCGATGATCGAACGCGTGAGCCGCAGCTCGCGTTCGATGGGCTGGTAGCAGTCGGTCGCGGTGCCGATGGCGATGTAGCTCGGCCGGTAGCTCTTGCGCGCTAGCTCGCCGCGCAGCACCTCGACGATGTTGCGCTTGGCGATGAGCTTGGTCTCGAAGTCGAGGCCGGGCGACAGGTTGAGGTAGCTGTGCGTGGGGCGCGCAAAACAATAGATGCAACCGTGCTCGCAGCCCCGGTAAGGATTGAGCGAGCGGTCGAAGGAGATGTCGGGCGAGTCGTTGTCGTTGAGCACCGACCTCACGTCCTCGAAGCGCACCTCCGTGGCCAGGGGCTGCAGTTCGTCGGCCTCGGCCACGCCGTCCTCGAGCGTGCCCCAGCCGTCGTCGAAGGCGTTGCGCTCGTCGCTGGAGAAGCGATGCGCCAGCCGCGTGGCCGCACCGCGGCCCTTGATCGCGTGGATGGGAATCTGGGCAGCGGGCATGGCAACTCCTGGATGGCTGGAATTTACTGTTTATTCATACAGTATTCCACCGATTCACCGTTGTCGCCGATTTTTCTATTTCTCTATTGACAGAAATTTCGTAAATCCTAAACTCGATGCCATGGAACTCACCGACATTCAACGCAAGTTCGTCCTGCACTGGGGCGAAATGGGCTCCATGTGGGGGGTGAACCGCACCGTCTCGCAAATCCACGCCCTGCTCTTCGCCCACGGCAAGCCGATGAACGCCGAAGAGCTCTCCGACACGCTCGGCGTGGCGCGCTCCAACATCAGCAACAGCCTGAAAGAGCTGCAGGCCTGGAACCTCGTGCGCATCACCCACACGCTGGGCGACCGCCGCGACTACTTCGAGACCAGCGTCGACGTGTGGGAGCTGTTTCGCACCGTGGTGCGCGAGCGCAAGGAGCGCGAGTTCGACCCCACCGTGCGCGTGCTGCGCGAGCTGGTGGCGAACCCCGACTTCCAGAAAGAGCCAGCCGACGCGCAGGACCGCATCCGCTCGACGATGGAGCTCATGGACAAGCTGGCCACCTGGGCCGACGAAATGCTGCGGCTGTCGCCCGGCACCCTCGACAAGGTGCTGACGCTGGGCGCGAGCGTGCAGAAGTTCGTGCGCGGCGATGCGCCCGCGGCAAGCAAGGGCGGCAACGGTGACAAGGGCGAAGACCCGGACGCGCACCATGCCAGCCTCCCCATGATCTGATCCCTTTTTTTGCCTGATTATTTCTGTTTCAACAGAAATATCGAGAACCAAGAACATCATGAAGCACGCCACCGCTCCCGCCTACCCGCTGACCATCTACTTCGACGCAAGCTGCGCCATCTGCAGCGCCGAGATGAATCACATGAAGGCGCGCGATGCGGCGGGCCGGCTGCAACTGGTCGATTGCTCACCCGCAGCATTCACCGCCGGACCGGCCCCGCGCAATGCGCTGATGGCCGCCATCCATGTGTCGGACGCGCAGGGCCGGGTGTTCGTCGGCGTGCCGGCGATCCGCATCTGCCGCACGGCGGTGGGGCTGTCCAGCGGCGGCTTTCTGCTCGACCTCCCGCTCCTCGCGCCGCTTGCCGACCGCGCCTATGGGCTGCTGGCACGCAACCGCTACCGCATTCCGCGCTGGCTGGCCGCCAGGCTGGCAGGGCGCGTGGCGCCTTCCTGCGACGACGGCAACTGCCGCCTCTGAGAGCCGACGAGCCACCCAGCGAGGGAATCGCCATGCCCACTGTTTTCCAGCCCGACTTCCGCATGTCCCACGAAACGTCCGCGCCCTCTCCCGTGCCCGTACCCGACGCCGGCGCCCCCATCACCGCCGAGGACACGCAGCACTACTTCACCGAAGTGGCGGTCGACTACAGCGCCTGGAGCCCGAGCTACAACATGCATTTCGGCTACTGGCGCGCCGGCCTGAACCCGCTGCGGCGCGAAGGCATGCTGGTCGAGATGAACCGCGTGATCGGCCGCGCGCTGCGGTTGCCCGAGGCAGCGCAAGGCACCGCAGCGCGCCGCTGCGTGCTCGACCTGGGCTGCGGCGCCGGCGCCACCGCGCGCACGCTGGTCGGCGACGACCCCTCGCTCTATGCCATCACCGTGACCAACGTGCCGGTGCAAAACCGCATTGCCGCCCGGCTCGACGCGGCCGCGGGCGTGGCCGACCGCATGGCGCACCTCGAGGCCGACTACACCCGCACCGGCCTGCCCGCGGCGCAAGCCGACGGCGCCTGGGCCGTTGAAAGCGCCTGCTATGCCGACGGCACCGCCAAGGCCGGCTTCGTGCGCGAAGCCGCGCGCCTGCTCAAGCCCGGCGCGCGCCTGGCGGTGGTCGACGGCTTCTTGCTGCGGCGCGAACCGGGCCGGGCCGCCGGCTGGCTGCACCGCCTGTGGGCCGACAGCTGGGCGGTGCCCACGCTGGCCGTGCGCGACGACTTCGTCGCGGCGTTGCGCGCGCACGGCTTCGAGGACATCGAGGTCAAGTCGCTGCGCTGGCGGGTGGCGCCGAGCGCGCTGCACATTCCGGTGCTGGCCACGCGCTTCACGCTGGCCGAACTGTGGAAGGCGCGCGGCAGGCTCAGCCCCTGGCGTCGCAAGCACATCGTGGCGAGCTATTGCGCGCTGGCGCTGGGCATGTTCTGGCGCGACTTCGACTACTGCATGGTCACGGCCAGGCGCCGCGCCGACTGAGCGAACCACAAGACACAACGAGGAGAAGAGGTTTCCCATGCGCAACGACACACCGGAAGAAAGCAGGTTCTCGGGGCTGGCGCCCGTCGAGCAAACGGCGAACGACATGCAGAACGCGCCCCGGCGCCGCATGCCCTTCGCATGGTTCTGGCCGATGCTGGCGGGCGCGCTCGTCGCGCTGGTGCTGCGCATCGTCTTCAGCGGCGGGCCGGGCCACCGCTTCTCGCCGATGCTCGGCTCCTTCGTGTACTTCGTGCCCGCGGTGTGCGGCGCGGTCACGGTGTACATGGCCGAGCGCATCGAGCGGCGCAGCTGGGGCTACTACCTCTGGGCGCCGTGGGTGGCCACGGCGCTGTTCGTCACCGGCACGCTGGCCGTGTTCATCGAAGGAATCATCTGCGCCATCGTCATCGTGCCGCTGTTCGCGGTGATGGGCAGCGTCGGCGGGCTGGCGATGGGCATCGTGTGCCGCATCACCAACTGGCCCAAGCCTGCCCTGTACGGCTTTGCGCTGCTGCCTTTGCTGCTCGGCGGCATCGAGCCCCAGCTGCCCAACCCCGACCAGTTTTCCCACACCTCGCGCACGCTCTTCATCGCGGCGCCGGCCGAGCGCGTGTGGCACGCGCTCAACGAGGCGCGCGACATCCGTCCCGGCGAGGTCGGCGACGCGTGGGCCTTCCGCATCGGCGTGCCGATGCCGATGTCGGGCGTGACCGTCGAGACGCCCGAGGGCCGCGTTCGCCAGGTGCAGTGGCAGAAGAACGTGCACTTCGAAGAAGTCATCACCGAGTGGCAGCCCGGGCGCCTGCTGAAGTGGCGCTACCGCTTCACGCCCGAGTCCTTCCCCGCCGGCGCATTGGACGACCACGTGATGATCGGCGGCCAGTACTTCGACCTGCGCGACACCAGCTACACGCTGACCCCGCGCGACGGCGGCACCGAGCTGCGCATCGACGTGTCGTGGCGGCTGAGCACGCGCTTCAACTGGTATGCGGATCGCGTGCTGCAGGCCCTGCTGGGCAACGGCTCGGAGAACATCTTGCGCTTCTACAAGGCACGCAGCGAAGCCGCTGCCATGGCGGCCGGATGATGCGGCCCGTGTTCCAGCAGGTGCTGGGCCCCGCATGGGAGCGGCTGGGCGACGTCGTCAGGCGGCACTACACGATGGCGCCGTTCTCCGACGACCATGTGTGCGTGCGCGGCGTCATGAGCGAGGTCTGGCACGCGCCCTGGGCCGCGCTGCTGATGCCCTTCGGCCGGCTCTTCGGCGCGCTGGTGCCGCACGAAGGCACCGATGTGCCGATCGAGGTGCACTACCGCTGCCACCCCGACAACGCCAAGCTGTACTGGAACCGCGTCTTCCACTTTCCCGGCAAGCGGCCCTTTCACTTCCGCTCGCACATGGAACACGACGCGGGCGGAGGCAGCGAGGTGATCGAGTACGTGCGTTTCGGCATCGGCATGCGCCTGGCGGTGAGCGCGGAAGAAGGCGCGGTGGTGTTCCGCGACCTGGGCTACGTCTGGCGCATCGGGGGCCTGCGCATCCCGCTGCCGCTGGGCCTGTGCCTCGGCACCGCCTACGTCGAGGAGCGCCCCGACCCGCACAGCGCCGAGCACTTCACCATGAAGATGCGGCTGCGCCACCGCTGGTTCGGCGACGTGTTCCGCTACAGCGGGCGTTTTCACCTGGCTCCGCGCTTGGGGCCACAATGAGCGCACCATGCCGCGCCGCCCCGAAAACCTCTACGCCCAGTACCACGCCCACGTCTATTTCGCGCCCGCCACGCTGGCGCAGGCCCGCGCCCTGGTCGAGCGCGCGGGCCATGAACTGATGGTGGTGGTCGGCCGCGTGCACGAGCGGCTGGTGGGGCCGCATCCGCACTGGAGCTGCCAGCTCGCCTTCGACGCGGCCGAGTTCGACCAGGTGATCGGCTGGCTCGACGCCCACCGCGACGGGCTCGACGTGTTCGTGCACGGCGTGACGGGCGACGACTTTGCCGACCACACGGCGCACGCCATGTGGCTGGGCGAGGAAAGCGCGCTCGACCTGCGGATGTTCAGGCACTAGAACTCGGCGTCGAGCTCGTCGATCTCGTCGGGCTCCTTCTTGGCCTCGGCCACCCATTCCTTCATGGCCGGCAGCTCCATCACGCGCTTGCAGTAGGCCGCGCAGGTGCTGTCGAGCGCCACGTCGTAGCTCAAAAAGCGCGTGACCACCGGCGCGTACATCGCGTCGGCCATGCCCGGCTGCTTGCCGAACAGGAAGGGCCCGCCATGGGCCTTCAGGCACTCGCGCCAGATGGCGACGATGCGGTCGATGTCGGCCTGCGCACGCGACCACACCTTGAAGTTCTTGAAATGGGCCTTGATGTTCATCGGCAGCGCGCCGCGCATCGAGCCGAAGCCGGAGTGCATTTCCCCGCAAATGGCGCGGCAGTGGGCGCGTGCGGCCACGTCGTCCGGCAGCAGGCCGGCCTTGGGCTTGATCTCGTTCAGGTACTCGCCGATGGCCAGCGTGTCCCACACCTTCACGCCGCCGTGCTGCAGGGAAGGCACCAGCATGGAGGAAGACAGCAGCAGCATCTCGGCCTTCATGGCCGGATCGTCGGGCGGAATGACCTTCTCGGTGAAGTCCAGTCCGGCCAGCCTGCACATCAGCCAGCCGCGCAGCGACCAGGCGCCGTAGTTCTTGCTGCTGATGGTGAGAACGGGTTTGGCCATCGGGAAGCTCCTTGGTCGTTGCTGCACTGCGTGCAAGCGCCATGCCATGCGGCTGGCCCGCAACTTGCCTGCACCGGGTTCATGCTGTACAGGGCCTACCAGAACCAAGCCGACCTGCTCTCACCGGCACGCCTGGCGGCGCAATTCCTGGGCAAGGCCCTCTGGCAGGACGGCACGGAGCGCACCCCGGTGCGGCGCATGGCCGCCCAGTTCGAGGTGTTCTCGCGCATGCGGCTCACGCACACGCGGCCGCCCTACGGCATCGACAGCGTGCCGATAGACGGCGTGGACGTGGCCGTGCACGAGGAGACGGCGCTCGTTTCGCCCTTCGGCACGCTGCTGCATTTCAGGAAGGACATCAAAGCGGTGCATCCGCCCGTGCTGCTGGTTGCACCACTCTCGGGCCATTTCGCCACGCTGCTGCGCGAAACCGTGCGCACCTTGCTGCGCGACCACGATGTGTACCTGACCGACTGGCACAACGCGCGCGACGTGCCGTTGTGGCATGGCGGCTTCAGCCTGGACGACTACACGCTGCAGCTCATCAGGTTCCTGGAGGCCATCGGCCCGGGCGGGCACATGGTCGCGGTCTGCCAGCCCTGCGTGGCCGCGCTGGCCGCCACCGCGCTCATGGCCGAAGACGACAACCCGGCCACGCCGCGCAGCCTGACGCTGATGGCCGGCCCGGTCGATTGCCGCATCAACCCGACCGGGGTGAACGTGCTGGCCACCAGCAAGCCCATCGAATGGTTCCGCCGCAACCTCATCAGCCATGTGCCGTGGCCGCACAAGGGTGTGATGCGGCGCGTGTACCCGGGCTTCCTGCAGCTGTCGGCGTTCATGAGCATGAACCCCGAGCGGCACAAGAAGCAGTTCCAGGACATGGTCACGCACCTGATCGAGGGCGACCTGGAAAAGGCCCAAACCATCGGCAGCTTCTACGACGAGTACCTGGCGGTGAACGACCTGCCGGCCGAGTTCTACCTGGAGACGGTGGAGCGGGTGTTCCAGACCTACGACCTGCCGCGCGGCGTGCTCACCGTGGGCGAGCGCACCGTCAACCCGGCCGCCATCCGCCGCACCGCGCTGCTGACGGTGGAAGGCGAGCGCGACGACATCTGCGCCGTGGGCCAGACGGTGGCGGCGCAAGACCTGTGCACCGGCATCCGGCCGTACCTGAAAACGCACCACCTGCAGGCCGGCGTGGGGCACTACGGCGTGTTCAGCGGCAGCAAGTGGAACGCGCAGATCTACCCGCGGGTGCGCGAAACCATCCACGCCGCGGCCGAGCTGAACGGCTGACGCGCCGAGCCCCCCGGCCTTCAATCCGGCAAAGGGCGTGAGGCCTTTGTTTGCCCTTGCGCGTGGGGCTTCCTACACTCGGGGCCCCATGCAACGCCAGGCTCTCTTTCGCAACACATCGCGCGCAGTCTTCACTGCGCGGATGACTGCCGGGTCGCACCAGACCCTCGCAGATCTCTGAGCCCGGCGGTCAGCCTCCCCCTTTCTTCAGCACCCACCATCGACCGCCGGGCCCAGCCCGCGCGGTAGCGCGCCCGCCCCGGGCACGCCGCGCTTTCCCAGCTGATTCCCCCGCCTGTCGCCGCCCGCCCACCTCACCGTGGGCGTGGCCGCGGCCGGCCTCGTCATGCGGAAAGAACACTGATGAACATCCAATCCATCCTGGCGGTGACGGACCTGTCGGCCCACGGCCTGCGCACGGTCGTGCGCGCGGCCTCCATCGCGGCGGCGCATGGCGCGCTGCTGAAGATCATGTACGCGCCCGCGGCGTTCTGCGGACCGGCGCAGGCCGACGCGGCGCACGACCTGGGCGCGGTCTGCCTGGAGGTTGCGGAGCGCTTCGCCATCCTGGTGAAGAAAGTCGACGACGCGAGCGGCCGCCTGGACAGTGCCGCACGCGAGGCGCAGTGGTGCGACCTCGTGGTGATCGGCGACGAGCCCGACCGCTCGGTCGCGGCCTTCTTCCACGGCCAACCCACGGAGCAGTTGCTGCGCGCCGCGCAACGCCCCGTGCTGGTGACGCGGCTCGACCCGCGCGCAGGCGGCTACGGCCGCATCCTCGTCGCCGTCGACCTCATGGACGAATCGCGGCCGCTGGTCGACCTGGCCTGCGCCTTCGACAGCGCCGCCGAGATCGAGCTGTTCCACGCCTTCACCGCCATGCACGAGGGCAAGCTGCGCTACGCGGACGTGTCGGCGCACGTCGTCGACGCCTACCGCCATGCCTGCGCACGCCATGCGCGCGAGCGGATGCTGTGGCTGTCCGACGTGTCGAGCGCGCGCCGCAACCGCGTGGTGTCGTCGATCGGGCGGGGCGACCCCGCGCGGCAGGCGGCGGTGCAGCAGCAGTACACGAACGCCGACCTGCTGGTGGTCGGCAAGCGCAGGCGCAGCGCGGCGATGGACTTCCTGTTCGGCAGCGTGGCGCTGCGCGTGCTGAGGTGGTCCACGGGCGACGTGCTCGTGGTGCCGCACGGTGCGCTGACCGAACGGCAGGGACGCCACGCGACGGCGCCGGCGCAGTGAGGCACGGCATGGCACCCGCACCGGCACTGCCCTTCCCTTTTTTGATGCTGCCGGCCTGGCTGCGCAGGCCGGCCGAACTGCGCGTCGACGTCGATCCCCGCCAGACAAGGCCCGCCGACACGCTCGGACCGCTCCACGAGCGCATGCGCGCGCTGGGCGACCGGCTGCAGGACATGCCGCACCTCGCGCTCGACGACCCCGGCCTGCGCGCCCGCTTTCGCGAGGCCGACGGCGAGTTGTACGTCTACATCGAAGACCTGCGCCACGAACGCCTGGTCGGCTACACGGTGTTCAACCGGCTGGTCGAGCTGGACCGCAGGGCCGACCGCCACATCCGCGCGCCGCATTCGCAGTACGACCCCGCGTACCAGCGGCGCGGGCTGGGGTCGGCCGTCTACCGCTGGGCGCTGGACCAGGGCATTTGCCTGATGAGCGGCGCGCGGCAGTCGCCAGGCGCCCATGCGCTGTGGCAAAGCCTGTCGCGCCACTACGAAGCGGGCTTTGCCGATCTGCGCCGCAAGCAGCTGAGCTATCTTGGCCGCGAGGTCGCCGCCTCCACGCTCGCCGAACTGCACACGCGCATGTTCCTGCTCGGCGACGGCTGGACACTGGCGCGCTTCAGGCGCGACGCGCAGATGACATGACGGCCTGCATGACGGCCTAGCGCCGCACCCGCGTGCCCTTGGTCATGCGGCGCAAGCTCAGCTCTCCGGCCTGCGGCAGCCGATCGCGCAGGAACGCGATCAGCTCCTGCGCCACCACGTTGCGCATCGGACCCGGCAGGTAGGCCAGCACCACGCGGCGCTCGATGCGCGGCTTCAGCAGCGGCACCACCGCCAGCTCGGGGTCGCGCAGCGAAGAGGTGTACAGGCGCGGCATCAGGCCCAGCGCCTGGCCGCTGCGCACCAGCGCATAGAGCGTTTCGGAATAGCTCACGCGGTACGGCTCTGCGCCCTGTGCGAACTGCGCGCGCGCCGGATTGCCCAGCGCCGGCATGCTGCCGCTTTCGAACAGCACCAGCCGCTCCTTGCCAATGGCCTCCCAGTTCGCGTCGCCGGCCGCCGCCAGCGCATGGTCGCGCCGCACCACCAGCACCAGCGGGTCGCGGAACAGGTCGATGCAGGTCAGTCCGCCCGGCGGCTCGGTGATGGCGGCCACCGCCATGTCGATCTGGCCGCTGCGCAGTTCGGCCAGCAGCGCGTTCGACGGGGCGTCGCGCCAGGCCAGCTCCACCTCTCGCTGGCCGCTCTTGAGGAACTCGCTGGCCGCGGCCGTCACGCGCGCGCTGGCAGAGGGAATCACGCCGATGCGCACGAACGCCCTGCCCCGCTGCACCGTGCTCTCGATGTCGCGCAGCGCCACCTCGAAGGTGTTGACCAGGAAGTCGGTGCGCGCCAGCACCTCGGCGCCCACGGGCGTGAGCTCCAGGCGGTGGGTGGAGCGCGTGAGCAGCTCGGCGCCGAGCAGTTTTTCCATCTGCTTGATGGCGTTGCTCAGCGCGGGTTGCGTGATGGCCAGCCGCTTGGCCGCGCGGCCGAACTGGCCTTCTTCCACCAGGACCGAGAAGAACTGCAGCTGGCGCAGGGTGAGTGCACGCAGGGGCAGCGGCAAGGGCAAGGCGGCCATGGGCACTCCCGGTTGCTTCGGTTATTGATTCAGCGAATCAAATTATAGAAATTCAAAATTTTCCTTATGAGGTCGCCGTTACTAGACTGGCCCGCATGACCAGCCCCACGCCTGCACTTTTCACGCTGGAACCGTTCCTGCGCGCGATCCCGAAGGTCGAGCTTCACTGCCACCTGTTCGGCACGGTGCGCCACGAGACCTTCAAGCAGCTCAACCTGCGCGCCGGCGCGCCGCTCGCGGCCGACGAGATCGAGGGCTTCTACACGCGCGGCGAGAAGCCGGTCGGCGTGCTGCGCGTGCTGCGCGCGCTCGACGCCCAGCTGGTGCGCAGCGCCGGCGACCTGTACCAGCTCACGCTCGAGTACCTGCAGGACGCGGCCTCGCACAACGTGCGCTACGCCGAGTTCTTCTGGAACCCGACCGGCACGGTGCACGGCTCGGGCATTCCCTACGCCATGGCGCAGGGCGCGATCGTGCGCGCGATCCAGGACGCGCAGCAGGAGTTCGGCATTGCCGGGCGCCTTATCGCCGCCATCGACCGCGAAGCCAGCCCCGAGGCGGCCGTGGAGATGGTGGAGTGGGTCAAGGCGCACCGCTGCGACGAGGTGATCGGCATCGGCATCGACTACCGCGAGGTCGACCGGCCGCCCGAGCTGTTCACGCAGGCCTACGCCGCGGCCCGCAAGGCCGGCCTGAAGACCACCGCGCATGCGGGCGAGTTCGGCATGCCCTGGACCAACGTGCGCACCGCGCTCGACGTGCTGCAGGTCGACCGCATCGACCACGGCTACACGGTGGTCGACCAACCCGACTTCGCGCGCCAGTGCGCCGAGCGCGGCGTGCTCTTCACCGTGGTGCCCACCAACTCTTATTACCTGCGCACGCTGCCGCCCGAGCGCTGGGCGCTGGACCATCCGATCCGCCGCATGCCCGGCCTGGGCCTGCGCATCCACCCCAACACCGACGACCCGACGCTGCACAAGGTGACGCCCACGCAGGCCTGGCTGATGATGGTGCGCGACTTCGGCTTCGGCCTGGACGACCTGCGCGGCTTCATGCACAACGGCCTGGACGGCGCATGGATCGACGACACGCAACGCCGCGAATGGCGCACGCAGTGGGGCGAGGCCTTCGATTCGCTGCGCGCGCGCCTGGACACCGAACCCGTTCCTTCTGCCCCTCCCACCCTCGGATGACTCCCGCCATGAACACCCCTCGACGCCTGCTCCTTGCCGCCGCGCTCTGCGCTTCGCTTCCCGCCGCGGCCTTCGCGCAGGCGTGGCCCGCCGCCAAGCCCATCACGCTGATCGTTCCCTACACGGCAGGCGGCAGCGTGGACGTCAACGCCCGCCTGGTGGCGCAGCGGCTCGGCGAGCGGCTCAAGCAGTCGGTGGTGATCGAGAACGTGAGCGGCGCGGGCGGCGCCATCGGCGTGGCCAAGGCGGTGAACGCATCGCCCGACGGCTACACGCTGGTGGTCGGGCCCGACAGCGCCATCGCCATCGGCAAGCTGGTCAACCCGACGGCCTTCCGCTTCGACCCGCTCAAGGACCTGGCGCCGGTCGGCCTGCTCAACACCGCGCCGATGGTGCTGGCGGCGCGCCCCGGCCTGGAGGCGCAGACCTTCACCGACTTCGTGAAGCTCGCGAAGGCCAAGCCCGGCAAGTACAACTACGCCACCTCCGGCGTGGGCACGGTGCTGCAACTGGCCATGGAACTGCTGAAGGAGCGCAGCGGCATCTTCGTGACGCACGTGCCCTACCGCGGCGGCGCGCAGATCGCCACCGACGTGATCGGCGACCAGGTCGACCTGGCGATGCTCGTGAGCACCAGCGCCATTCCGCATGTGAACGGCAAGCGCCTGAAGGCGCTGGGCATCACCAGCAGCAAGCGGCTGGCCGCGTTGCCCAACGTGCCCACCTTCGACGAGATGCCCGGCCTGAAGGGCTTCGACATGGTGAGCTGGACGGGCATCTTCGCGCCCGCGAAGACGCCGCCGGCCGTGGTGGCGCAGATCAACCAGGAACTGAACGCGGTGCTGCAGGAGGAAGGCGTGCGCTCCAAGCTGATGGAGCAAGGCGCGCTGCCGGGCAGCGGCACGCCGGAATCGTTCGGCAAGTTCGTGCAGGCCGAGTACGCCCGCAACCAGAAGATCGTTCAGACCGCCAACATCAAGGAGTGAGCGCGTGACGAAGACGATGTTGTCCCGCCGCGCCCTGCTGGCGGCGTCCAGCGCCAGCCTGGGCGGCCTGGCCTTCGCACAGAGCCCCGGCACGGCCGCGCTGGCGCAGGCCCTCGCCGGCACGCCGGCCACGCAGCTGCCGCCCGTGCAAGGCAAGCGCCAGGTCATCATCGACACCGACCCGGGGCAGGACGACGCCATTGCGCTGCTGATGGCCATGGCGGCGACCGACCGGCTCGGCATCCTGGCGCTGACCGTGGGCGTGGGCAACCTGCCGCTCACCGTGACCGAGAAGAACGCGCGCATCGTGCGCGGCTGGGCCGGCCGGCCCGACATTCCGGTGTATGCCGGCTACCCGCGCCCGCTGGTGCGCGAACCCATCTTCGCGGACGACGTGCACGGCAAGACCGGCATGGAAGGCCCCGCGCTGCACGAGCCGCGCGGGCCGCTGATGCCCGTGCACGCGGTGCAGTACCTGATCGAGACGCTGCGCGGCGCGGCGCCCAGGAGCATCACGCTCGTGGGCCTGGGCCCGCTCACCAACTTCGCGGCCGCGCTCAACGCGGCGCCGGACATCAAGCCGGCCATCGCGGAGATCGTGGTGATGGACGGCGCATGGGGCGTGGGCGGCAACATCACGCCGGCCGCCACCTTCAACGTGTATGCCGACCCCGAGGCTGCGGCTGTCGTGTTCCGCAGCGGCGTGCCGGTGACGGCCATGTCGCACGACGCGGCTCGCCGCGTGCTGCTGACGCCGGAGCGCATCGTGCCTTTTCGCACCATGGGCAACAACGCCGGCAAGGTGGTGGCCGACATCTTCGATTCGATGATGGCGTACGGCCTGCGCCGCCGGGGCGTGGCGGTCGGGCCGATCTACGACCCCTGCGTGATCGCCTATCTGCTCGCGCCCGAGCTGTTCAAGGGCGCGAAGGTGAGCGTGGATGTGGAGACCAAGGGGGAGTTCACCACCGGTGCGACGGTGGTCGACTTTCGCGGCTACAACCGCCGCACGCCCAACACGCTGTGGATCAGCGAGGCCGACACCGAGGGTTTTTATTCGCTGCTGCGCGCGCAGATCGCGCGGCTGCCCTGAGCCGGCAGACCGGCCTGACCGGCGCGAACGGCGTGAGCGGCCTCAGCCGGTCTTGCTCTCGTCTTCCGCCGGCCAGTCGCGGATGTAGGCCTTGAGCATCTTGTTCTCGAAGTTCTGGCTGTCCACCACGGCCTTGGCCACGTCGTAGAAGCTGATCACGCCCATCAGCATGCGCTTGTCCATCACGGGCATGTAGCGCGCGTGGCGCTCCAGCATGATGCGGCGGATTTCGTCGAGGTCGGTTTCCAGCGTGCAGGTGACCGGGGCGTCGTCCATGGCCTTGCGCACGAGCGTGGTGCCGACCTGGCCGCCGTTGTTGACGATGGCGACGATCACCTCCCGGAAGGTGAGCATGCCGACCAGGTCGCCATGCTCCATGACCACCAGCGAACCGATGTCCTTTTCCGCCATGGTGGTGGCGGCTTCTGCCAGCTTGTCGTCTGGTGTGATGGTGAAGAGCGTATTGCCCTTCACGCGAAGGATGTCGCTGACTTTCATCGTGTGCTCCTCTCGGGACTCAATCTCGGCTATCTCTGGGGCTGGGTCGGCGGCGTGCCGTTTTTGAATATAGCCCACAATCGGCGCCGACCTGCACGCCCCTGTCGCGCACGCATGAATTGCAGACGTAACGGGGCTTTGCCAAGCGACCTCAGAGACAACAGAAAGGCCCTGCATGCCCGGATATTCCGACCCTGGTTTCGACACCCTCGCGCTGCACGCCGGCGCCTCGCCCGACCCCGCCACCGGCGCGCGGGCGGTGCCGATCCACCTGACCACCTCCTTCGTCTTCGAGTCCAGCGACCACGCCGCCGCGCTGTTCAACCTGGAACGCGCGGGCCACGTGTACTCGCGCATCAGCAACCCGACCAACGCGGTGCTGGAACAGCGCGTGGCGGCGCTAGAAGGCGGCATCGGCGCCATCGCCACGGCCAGCGGCCAGGCCGCGCTGCACCTGTCGGTGGCCACGCTGATGGGCGCGGGCTCGCACATCGTCGCCAGCACGGCGCTGTACGGCGGCTCGCAGAACCTGCTGCACTACACGATGCGCCGCTTCGGTATCGAGACGACCTTCGTGAAGCCGGGCGACCTGGACGGCTGGCGCGCGGCGGTACGCCCCGAGACCAAGCTGTTCTTCGGCGAGACCGTGGGCAACCCCGGCCTCGATGTGCTCGACGTTCCCGCGGTGAGCGACATCGCGCACGAAGCCGGCGTGCCGCTGCTGGTCGATTCGACCCTGACCTCGCCCTACCTGATCAAGCCCTTCGACTGGGGCGCCGACCTGGTCTACCACTCGGCGACCAAGTTCCTGTCGGGCCACGGCACCGTGATCGGCGGCGTGGTGGTCGACGGCGGCAGCTTCGACTGGGAAAAGTCGGGCAAATTCGCCGAGCTGACCCAGGCCTACGACGGCTTCCACAACATGGTGTTCAGCGAGGAAAGCACGGTCGGTGCCTTCCTGCTGCGCGCGCGCCGCGAGGGCCTGCGCGACTTCGGCGCCTCGATGAGCCCGCACACGGCCTGGCTGATCCTGCAGGGCATCGAGACGCTGCCGCTGCGCATGGAGCGCCACATCGACAACACGCAGAAGGTGGTCGAGTTCCTGTCCACCCACCCGTTCGTGTCGCGCGTGGGCCACCCGCTGATCGAATCGCATCCGAGCCATGCGCTCGCGCAGAAGCTGCTGCGCCACGGCGCGCGCGGTGCGGGCGCGGTGTTCAGCTTCGACATCAAGGGCAGCCGCGCGCAGGGCAAGGCCTTCATCGAGGCGCTGAAGCTGTTCAGCCACCTGGCCAACGTGGGCGACTGCCGCAGCCTGGTGATCCACCCGGCCAGCACCACGCACTTCCGCATGACCGACGAGGCGCTGGCCGGCGCGGGCATCTCGCAGGGCACCATTCGCCTGTCGATCGGGCTGGAAGACCCGGCCGACCTGATCGACGACCTGAAGCGTGCGCTGAAGGCGGCGGAAAAGGCGGGGGCCTGACATGAACTACACCGTCAACGGCCACACCACCTACTGCTACACCGGCGGCAAGCCCCTCGATGCGGCCAAGCCCACGGCCGTGTTCATCCACGGCGTGCTCAACGACCACAGCGTGTGGATCCTGCAGAGCCGCTGGTTCGCCAACCACGGCTGGAACGTGCTCGCGGTCGACCTGCCCGGCCACTGCAAGAGCGAAGGCCCGCCGCCCGCCAGCGTGGAAGACGCGGCGCAGTTCGTCATTGCACTGCTCGACGCGGCCGGTGTCGACAAGGCCGCGCTCATCGGCCACAGCTTCGGTTCGCTCATTGCGCTGGAAACCGCCGCGCGCGCACCCGGGCGCATCACGCACCTGGCAATGGTCGGCACCGCCTACCCCATGGCCGTGTCGCCCGCGCTGCTCGAGGGTGCGCTCAGCGATCCGCAGCGCGCCATTGCCATGGTCAACACCTTCTCGCACTCGATGATGGCGCCGCCGCCCTCCTCGCTCGGCCCGGGCACCTGGCTGTACGGCAGCTCGCGCGCGCTCATGCGCCGCGTGCTTGCAAGCAACCGCGACGCCAACGTGTTCCACATCGGCTTCAAGGCCTGCAACGACTACGCCGACGGCGAAGCCGCCATGGAAAAAGTGCAGTGCCCGGTGCTGTTCCTGCTCGGCGACGCCGACCAGATGACGCCGCCGCGCGCCACCCGGCTGCTGGTCGGCAAGGCCCGCAACGCCAAGGTGGTGACGGTGCATGCCGGCCACGCGCTGATGAGCGAGGCCCCCGACGCGGTGCTGTTCGCGCTGCGCGACTTCGTCGCCGCGTGAGCGTTCAGTCCACCGAGATGCCCGCGCGCGCCGCCTGGATGCGGTAGCGCGCGATCTCGGCTTCGGTCTCGTTGCGGAAGGCCGCTGCGCCGAGCGCCACCGGCTCCATGCCTTGGGCGCGCAGCGCCGCCTGCACGACGGGGTCTGCCATCGCGGCCGTTACCGCGCGCGACAGTGTCTCCAGCACCGGCGCGGGCGTTCGGCCCGGGGCGGCCAGGCCGAACCAGGCCTCGAAGGCCGCGTCGCGCAGGCCCTGCTCCGCCAGCGTGGGCACCTCGGGCAATACCGCGGATCGCCCGGCGCCCAGGACGGCGATGGCGCGCAGCTTGCCCGCGCTCACTTGCGGCGCCAGCGCGCCGGCCACCTCGATGCCCAGCGCGACATCGCCGCTGTTCAGGGCCACCAGCAGCTGGCCGGTGCTGCGGTACGGAATGGGCTGCAGCTGGACGCCCGCGGCCAGCGCGAACATCTCGCCGGCCAGGTGCGGGCCCGAGCCCGGGCCGAAGGTGCCGTAGCGGATGCGCCCGGGGCTGGCCTTGGCGGCCGCGATCACCTCGCGCAGCGAACGCCACGGCGTGCCCTGGCCCGCCACCATGACCAGCGATGTGCGCGCCACGATGGCAATGGGCGCCAGGTCGCGCGCCGGGTCGTAGGGCAGCGTCTTGCGCAACGCCGGATTCACGGTGAAGCTGGTGGAGGCCGACAGCAGCAGCGTGTAGCCGTCCGGCGCGGCGCGCACCACCTGCTGGGTGCCAATGACCGTCGCGGCGCCCGGCCTGTTGTCCACGACGACCGGCTGGCCGAGCCGCTGCGACAGGCTCTGCCCCAGCACCCGGGCCACCATGTCGCTGCCCCCGCCCGGCGAAAAGGGCACGACCACGTGAATGGGGCGCTGCGGCCAGGCGGCAGACGGGGCCGGTGCGGGTGTCTGTGCGTGAACGGCCGATGACGCCGCCAGGCACAGCAGCAGGGCCGGCAGCAGGACGCGGCGGATGCGAGGCACGCAGGAAGCGATCTGTGTCATGAAGTCGGCATCGGGCCGCAGCATTCAGCCGCTGGCATTGCCGATGCGGCAACGAACGACGTTCGAGTTTGCCCGATGCGTCCCGCCTTCACCGCCGCAGGGCCTGCAGTTCGCGCACCGGTCCTACTCGGCGGCGATGCCCGCGCGGTGCGCCAGCGCGCGGTAACGCGAGATCTCGCCCTCCATCTGCGTGCGGAAGGCGGCCGCGCCGATGGCCACCGGCTCCATGCCCTGCGCGCGCAGCTGCGCCTGCAGCGCGGGGTTGCCCATGGTCGCGGTGACTGCGCGGCTGAGTTTGTCGATCACCGGGGCGGGGGTGCGCGCCGGCGCGGCAAAGCCGTACCAGGCGTCGAAGGTGGCGTCGGGCAGGCCCTGCTCGGCCAGCGTGCGCACCTCGGGCAGCATGCTGGAGCGCGTGGCGCCCACGATGCCCAGCGCGCGCAGCTTGCCCGAACGCACATGCGGCGCCACGGAAGCCACGGTGTCGATGCCCACCTCGATCTCGCCGCCGATCACGGCCATCGAACTCTGGCTGCTGCCCTTGTACGGAATGTCCTGCAGCTGGATGCCGGCGGCCAGCGCCAGCAGTTCGCCCGCCAGGTGCGGGCCCGAGCCCGAACCGAAGGTGGCGTAGCGGATGCTCCGGGGCTTGGCCTTGGCCGCGGCGACCAACTCGGCCACCGAGTGCCACGGCGTGCCCTTGCCCACCACCAGCACCAGCGGCGTGCGCGCCACGATGGCGATGGGCGCCAGGTCGCGCACCGGGTCGTAGGGCAGCTTCGCGCGCAGCGCAGGGTTCACGCTGTAGCTGGTCGAGCCGGAGAGCAGCAGCGTGTAGCCGTCGGGCGCGGCCTTGGCGACCGCGTCGGTGCCGATGATGGTGGCGGCGCCGGGCTTGTTGTCGACCACGATGGGTTGGCCCAGGCGCTCCGACAGGGTCTGCCCCATCGCACGCGCCACGATGTCGGTGCCGCCGCCGGGCGGAAACGGCACGACGAGCTTGATGGCGCGCTCGGGCCATGCGTCTTGCGCGAACGCGGGGGCGTGCGCGCCCAGGACGGTGCAGGCGCCGAGCAGCAGGCCGAAGGTGCGGCGGGAGACAGGAGAGTTCATGGGCGTGTGCGTGTGCGAGTCAGGAGGTTGAAGAAGCGGAAGCGGCGGTCGGGATTCGGCCGGCGGCCCATGGCGCAAGGCCGGGCTCGCCCAGGTCCCAGTACAGGCCCGCCATGATCCGCAGGCCCTCGCGCGCCAGCGGCGCGAGCAGGTGCTCGTTGGGCGCGTGCTGCGCGCAGGCGGGGTACGAATGCGGCACCCACAGCGTCGGCAGGCCCAGCAGGTCGGCGAACACGTCGTTGGGCAGCGAGCCCGCAAGGTTGGGCAGCAGGTCCAGGCGCTGGCCGCTGCTCTGTTCGATGGACTGGCGCGCCCAGCCGACCCAGGGGTTCTGCACATCGAGCCGCGTGGCCGCGCCGGTCAGCGTGACAGCCACCTCGACCTGCCCGAAGCCATGCGCATCGAGGTGCGCGCGCACGATCTGCTGCAGCTCTTGCCACGGCGTGCCGACCACGAAGCGCAGCTGGCAATGCGCCACGGCCTCCGACGGAATGGCGTTGACCGGCCGCGCGGCCGAGCCGGCGCCGAGTGCCAGCACCTCGATGGTGTTCCACGCCACCAGCCGTTCGGCCGGGCTCAGGCCGGGTTCACCCCAGCCCGCGTCGACCGCGGGATCGTCCGCGCCGCCGCCGATGGCGATGTCGGCCAGCGCGTCGCGCACGGCCTGCGTGACCGGCGGCGGTCGCAAGGCTTCGACCAGGATGCGGCCGCGCGCATCCACCAGCGAGGCCACCGCATGGCTGATCACCGTGCCCGGGTTGACCAGCACCCCGCCCCAGTTGCCCGAGTGGTAGGCGCGCGGCCGGGCGCGCAACCGCAGGCTGAAGTTGACCGCGCCGCGCGAGCCCAGGAACAGCGTGGGCCGCTCTGCGCTCACGCGCGGGCCGTCGCTGGCGATGAACAGGTCGGCGCGCAGCTTGTCGCGCTCCTGCGCGCACACCGCGTGCAGGCCGGGCGAGGCGGCCTCCTCGCCCATCTCGACGAGCCAGGTCATGTTGTAGCCCAGGCGTCCGCCGCGCGCCTCGATGGCAGCGGCCAGGCCGCCCAGGTTGATGCTGTGCTGGCCCTTGTTGTCGGCCGTGCCGCGCCCGTACCAGCGCTCGCCGCGCACGGTGAGCGCCCAGGGGGCGAGGCCTTCTTCCCACTGCGCGTCCTGCCCGCTCACGACGTCGCCGTGGCCGTAGGTCATCACCGTGGGCAGGGCCGGGTCTTCGATGCGGCGCGCGATGAGAAAGGGGCCGCCGCCGGGCACCGGGTTGGCCACCACCTCGCAGGCGAAGCCGAGCGCCGCGAGCGGCGGCATCAGCTCTTCGCGCAGGTAGGCCTCCAGCGCGGGCGTGGCGGCGCCGGTGTCGCTTTCGGTGCGAAAGGCGACGCGGCGCTGGAGGTCGGCGAAGAAGCCGCCGCCGTCGAAATAGGCTGTGGCAGCGGCCAGGCTGTGGGTGCGTTGCATGAAGGGTGTCCTTGTCTGTCCATCGGGTGGAGCAAGTACAAGGCCTGAAGGCCGATGCTTCCAGCATCGTTTTGGCAAGCTACCATTGCCTTCAAGGCAACACTCGGCCGCCCGCATGACCCTCCCATGACACTCCCGCTTCTCAGCATCCCGATGCGCCACTTCCTCGAAGTGGCGCGCAGCGGCTCGGTCAACCAGGCCGCGGCGCGGCTGTTCGTGGCCTCGTCGGCGGTGAGCCGGCAGATCGCCAAGCTCGAAGACAGCCTGGGCACGCCGCTGTTCGAGCGGCATGCGCGCGGCATGGCGCTCACGGCCGCGGGCGAGCGGCTGGCGGCGCACTTGCGCAACGCGCAGCTCGACATCGAGCAAGTCGTCGAGCAGGTGCGCGACCTCGGCGGGCAAGGCGCGCGGCGCATCCGCATGGCCTGCACGGAAGGCTTCGCGGGCCACTTCATGCCGCTGGTGATGCGCAGCTTCGAAGAGGCGCACCCGGGCTGCCAGCTCGAGCTGCACGTGGGCTCGCCCGACGGCGTGAGCGCCTTGCTGGCGCGCGGCGAGACCGACATCGCGCTGAAGTACGTGGTGGCGCCAGAGCCCGGCCTGGCTGTTGCGCACACGGCCACCGCGCCGGTGTATGCCGTGCTGCGGCCCGACCATCCGCTGGCGCGCCAGCGCGTGGTGTCGGTGGCCGATGCGGTGCGCTACCCGCTGGCCGTGGGCGACAAGGGCGTCACCGCGCGCCAGCTGTTCGACCAGGCCTGCAGCCTGCAGGGGCTGCGGTACCACGCGCTCTTCGTGAGCAACTTCTCGTCGGTGCTGTTGCCGCTGCTGCGCACGCCCGACGTGATGCTGTCGGGCCACCTCACGGTGATGCACCTGATCGACGCGGGCACGGTGGTGGCGCGGCCCTTTGCCGAGGCGCCGCTGCAGCAGCGCCAGTTGCAGGTGCTGGCGCTCGAAGGCCGCACGCTGCCGCCGCTGGCGCAAGCGTTCGTGAAGCACCTGGTGGGCGCCATCGCCAGTGCGGGACGGCGCAAGCTGGGGCGGGCGCGTGCCGGCGCCTGAAACCAGGCGCGAAGAAGCTCAGCCCAGCGCGTTGATGTCCGCCGGGTCGAGCACCTTCTTGGGCGCACCGTTGCGCGCCACGGCCAGCATGGCGCGGCCGACCTTCTCGGTGGTCGTCACCTTGTTCGGCCAGAGCCGGTAGGCCAGGCTCAGCAGGGGCGAGACCACCACGTAGATGCCGTCGTACAGCGGCGTCTTGGAGCGCACGCCGTGCAGCGGCTGGATGACGCCGGGGCGGAACATGTACGCCGCCTTGAACGGCAGGCGCAGCAAGGCGTTTTCGGTCGCGCCTTTCACGCGTGCCCACATGCTGCTGCCGCGCTCGCTGCTGTCGGTGCCGGCGCCCGTCACGTAGGTGAAGGTCATGCCCGGGTTGAGCCGCGCGAGCACGGTGGCGGCGGCCAGCGTCAGGTCGTAGGTGATGCGCTTGTACTCGGGCTCCTTCATGCCGACCGAGGACACACCGAGGCAGAAGAAGCAGGCGTCGAAGCCCTGCAGCTGCGACTCGACGGCGCTGTAGTCGTACATGTCCTTGTGCACCAGGTCGCGCAGCTTGGGGTGCTGCTGCCCCGTGCCGTTGCGCCCGACCGCGACCACGCCTTGCACATCGGGCGCCAGCAGGCACTCGCGCAGCACGCCCTGCCCCACCATGCCCGTGGCGCCAAAAATCAGGATCTTCATGAGGGGGCCGCCGGGAGAGTTGAGGGAAAGGAAAGGGTCAGACCGTGAAGACGGCCGGCTTCTTGTTCAGCACCGCCAGCAGCAGGTCGACGTCGAGGCTCGAAGGCTTGGGCGGCTGCAGCGCCGACAGCATGCGCGAGAGCGTTTCCGCGTGCGGCAGCAGCGGGCCGAGAAAGCGCGTGCCGTCCGCACCGGCGACCAGCAGGGTCGGGAAGGTCTCGACGTCGAAGGCGTCGGCAATGTCGGCGTGGTCCTCGATGTCGACCCATGCGAAGCGCAACTGCGGATTCGCGCGCGCCACCTGTTCGAGCAGCGGCCGGTAGTCGCGGCAGGTGCCGCACCATTCGGCGCACAGGCAAACGACCCACAGCGCATCGGTGGACGGCTCGGGGGATGCCGGCGTGTTCGGGGTGCTCGGGGTGTTTGGAAGAGCGCTCAAGGTCGATGCGTCCAGGGAGTGGTGGAAGGGCCGGATGGTGCCGGCGCAAGGTCGTGGCTATTATGGACAAGGCACCCTCTGCCGGGGGTTCCAGGTCACAGGAGACTCGCCCGATGAACACCACGACCGCCCCCGAATCTGCAGTCGATCCGCGCCGTTTCAAGCGCTTTGCCGAGTTCTATCCGTTCTACCTGACCGAGCACGCCAACCGCACCTGCAGGCGGCTGCACTTCGCGGGCTCGACGATTTCGCTGCTGTGCCTGCTGGCGCTGGTGGTCACGCGCAACCCGTGGTGGCTGCTGGCCGGGTTGGTGGCGGGCTACGGCTTTGCCTGGGTCGGGCACTTCGGGTTCGAGAAGAACCGGCCGGCGTCCTTCAAGCGGCCGCTGTACAGCTTCATGGGCGACTGGGCGATGTACCGGGACATCTGGCTGGGCCGCGTGAAGATCTGATTGCTACTAAATTAGTAGCACATCACCCAATCGCAGCGTGCGCAACGGGCCTTTTTGCCACAGGTCTTCGAGCGGTTCGGCGCGCGGCATCATCAGTTCCCTCAGCAGCGGCTCGATGGGGGTGGACGGGTCGGCCAGCAGCACGTAGCGCGGGTCCCGGCCCTCGGACTCCTCGGCCAGCGGCGCGATCCAGTCGAGCGCCACCAGCGTCTCGAGCACCGGCGCCAGCTGCAGCGCGTCGACCCGCATGTGCGCCACCAGCTCGGCCGCGCCCATGCCCTTGGACGGCGTGGCCCGCGCGCGCGCCAGGTGCTGCAGCGACTCCATCGCCAGCTGCAGCGGCCAGCCCGCCGTGCCGCCGCGGCGCGCCACGCCCGTCAGCAGGCTCGGCAGGTAGGCGGCGATGACCGCGCCCAGCAGCACGATCACCCAGGCCACGTAGATCCACACCAGAAGAATCGGAAAGGTGGCGAAGGCGCCGTACACCACCGAATAGGTCGGCACCAGGCTCAGGTAGTACCCCAGCACGCGCTTGGCGATCTCGATGGCCGCGGCCACGAAGATGCCGCCCGCCCAGGCGTGCGACCAGCGCACGTGGGTGTTGGGCACGTAGTGGTACAGCGCGGCCATGCCGGCGCCCAGCAGCAGGAACTCGAGGCTGTCGAAGGCCAGCTTGACCATGGCACCGCCCACCACGTCGCGCGAGGCCGCGAACACGTAAGAGGTGGTCGACAGGCTCACCGCCAGGATCAGCGGGCCCAGCGTGATGGTGGCCCAGTAGATGAGCACCCGCTGCGCCAACGGCCGCGACGTGCGCACGCGCCAGATGTTGTTGAGCGTCTTGTCGATCGTGAGGATCAGCGCAATGGCCGTGATCAGCAGCACGATCAGGCCCGCGATGCCCAGCCCGCTGGCCTTGCTCGCGAACTGATTCAGGTAGCCGAGCACCTGGCGCGAGATGTTCTCGGGAATCAGGCTCTCGACCAGCCAGCGCTGCAGCCGGCCCTGCATCTTGGCGAACATCGGGAACACGGTGAACAGCGCCAGCGCCACCGTGAAGAACGGCACCATCGCGATGGTGGTGGTGAAGGTCAGGCTGCTGGCCGTGAGGCCGAGCTTGTCTTCGCGAAAACGCTCGCCCAGCACCGCCGCGGTGTTGCGCCAGGGAAAGCGAGAAAGATCCCTCCAAAGTTGCCGACGATTCATGGCGGCTATCATGCCATCCGCTCTTTTCATCGCGTTCGCCACCGACTGCGGCGCCCTCTTCTTTCCTGCCGCTCCGACGTGTCCGCCCCAACGCTTCCACCCTCCTCCGTTCGCGCGACCCGCTGGGCCGCCGTGGGCAGCCTCGTCGGCCTCATCGTGCTGGGCCTGGCCTGGGAGCTGTGGCTGGCGCCGTTGCGCCCGGGCGGCTCGCTGCTGGCGCTGAAGGTGCTGCCGCTCGTCGTTCCGCTGGCGGGGCTGTGGAAGAACCGCATGTACACCTACCGCTGGGTCAGCCTGATGATCTGGCTCTATTTCACCGAGGGCGTGGTGCGCGCCTGGAGCGACACCAGCGGCGTGAGCCAGGTGCTCGCGCTCGTCGAGGTGCTGCTGTGCCTCGTGCTGTTCGCGGCCTGCGCCTGGCACGTGCGGCTGCGACTGCGCCACGCCAAGACTGCTGCTGCCGCTGACCGCCCCCTGGAGGCCTCCGCCCAATGACCACTGCATCCCTGATCGATCAACTGCGCGCCATCGTCGGCGCCGCGAATGTGCTCCACGAGGGCGACCTCACCGCCTACGAGCAGGACTGGCGCAAGCGCGCGCGCGGCAAGTCGCTGGCCGTGGTGCGGCCCGGCACCGCGCAGCAGGTGGCCGACGTGGTGAAGGCCTGCGCCGCGGCCGGCACGGCCGTCATTCCGCAGGGCGGCAACACCGGCCTGGCGGTCGGCTCCATTCCCGACGAGAGCGGCACGCAGGTGGTGCTGAGCCTGCAGCGCATGAACGCGATCCGCACCATCGACGGCGCCAACCTCACGATGACGGTGGAGGCCGGCTGCATCCTGCAGACGCTGCAGGAAACGGCCGAGAAAGCCGGCTTCCTGTTCCCGCTGAGCCTGGCGGCCGAAGGCAGCTGCACCATCGGCGGCAACCTCGCGACCAACGCGGGCGGCACGCAGGTGGTGCGCTACGGCAACACCCGCGACCTGTGCCTGGGCCTGGAAGTGGTCACGCCCCAGGGCGAAATATGGGAAGGCACCAGCGGCCTGCGCAAGGACAACACCGGCTACGACCTGCGCGACCTCATCGTGGGCAGCGAAGGCACGCTGGGCATCATCACCGCCGCGACCATGAAGCTCTACCCGCTGCCGGCCGCGCAACTCACCGCCTGGGCCGCCGTGCCCTCGCTGGACCATGCGGTCACGCTGCTGGGCCTGGCGCACAAGCACCTGGGCTCGGGCCTCACGGGTTTCGAGGTGATGGGCAAGTTCGCGCTGAGCCTGGTCGACAAGCACATGCCGCAGCTGCGCGTGCCCTTCATCAAGGACGAGGCCGTGCCCTACTGCGTGCTGCTGGAAAACTCCGACAGCGAGTCCGAGGACCACGCCCGCGCGCGCTTCGAGGCGCTGCTCGAAACCGCCTTCGAAGACGGCTGTGTGACCGACGCGGTGGTGGCCGAGAACCTCACGCAGGCGCACCAGCTGTGGCACATCCGCGAGAGCATTCCGCTGGCGCAGGCCGAGGAGGGCCTGAACATCAAGCACGACATCTCGATTCCGGTGTCGCGCATCCCGGCCTTCGTGGCGGAGACCGACGCGCTGCTGCAGCGCGAGATCGCCGGCGTGCGGCTGGTGAACTTCGGCCACCTGGGCGACGGCAACCTGCACTACAACGTGCAGGCGCCGGAGAACATCGACACCAAGGCCTTCCTGAAGAACGAGGAAGAGCGCATCAACACGCTGGTGTACGACGCTGTCGAGAAGTTCGGCGGCTCGTTCTCGGCCGAGCACGGCGTGGGTTCGCTCAAGGTCGACAAGCTCGAGAAGTACAAGTCGCCGGTGGCGCTGGAGATGATGCGGGCGATCAAGCGCGGACTGGATCCGAAGAACACGCTGAACCCGGGGCGGGTGATCCGCGTCTAGGTCTTCGGGCAGTCGGTATTCCTCCCTCCCCCTCTGGGGGAGGACCGGGGTGGGGGCACGACGGCGGTCGCTTCGACACAGCCGCCGCGCCGGGGGCCGCCCCCATCCCAACCTTCCCCCAAAGGGGGAAGGCGCAAGACAAAAATCGTTCAGCGCGGAAAGTCTTCGCCCCGCAACTCGATCGGCTGCCCATGCGGCGTGCGGTCCGCCGCATGGTCCCAGGCGTGCCGGTAGCGAGCCAGTTCGTCGCCGGAGCTCGCGCCCTTGCGCGCCACCAGCGTCTCAAGCGCCGCCAGCCAATGCCGGTAGTAGGTGTCGCCCGTGTCCGGATCGCCTGCGGCCTGCGCGGCGGCGATCTGCGCGGCCAGCGTCTCGGCCCACTCGGACCAGGTGAACAGCCCGCGCTCATGCAGGGCCAGCGTCATCGCGAAGGCCTGCGCTTCCCACGGCGCGCCGAAGACAGGCCCGTCGGCATCGCTCGGCATGCCGGGCGACAGGGGCAGGCGATCGCCGTTCATGCGACGGCCTCCAGGTAGCTTTCCCACGCATCGACAGACACCGAGAGGTTCTGGCGCGGCGCCGTGTCGCCCCAGAGCTCGGCCTCGGCGAACTCCACCGTGTAGAGCCACTGCGGCTGCTCGCCGAGCCCCTGTGCATTCGCGTCGGCGAACACGTGCGCGCCGTGCACATGCGCGACGGTGCCGCGCTTGCCCTGCACATAGGCGGGCAGCCGCGTGTGATGGTCGACCTTGCCGAGGTGCGTGCGCACCGCCTGCCCGACGGCGAAGCGTGCCGGACCCGGCTCGGGGCGCTGCGTCGGCGAGCCCTTCGCCAGCACGAGCGGCACGTTGGCCGCCTGCAGCACCCGTGCGACAGGCGCCGGCGCATGGCGCATCTCGCCGCTGGCGATCTCGTCCGCGAAGACCTGCCCGCGCTGCAGCATCAGTTGCTCGAGCGCGTAGAGCCAGATCTGGTAGTAGCTCAGGTCGCGGTAGCCAGGCAGTGTCTCGCGCACCGCGCGGCTCGCATCGATGTTCCATGAACCGGTCGCACCCATGGCCAGCACGAGCGCCAGTGCGCGCGGCTCCCAGTCCGCATGGAACAGGTCGCCCTCGGCCTCCGACACCACCTTGCCGAAACCGGGCTGGCCGCCGAGATCGGCCTTGGTGTCGTAGCTCATGCAGGGCTCCCCTCTTTCGCGGGGGCCTGCGCCAGCCGCGTGCCGATCATCGAATCGCGCGAGACCAGCGCCGCAAGCGCTTCTTCGTCCAGGCCCTCGCTGCCGGCGGGCCGCTGTGGAATCACGAGGTAGCGCACCTCCGCGGTCGAGTCCCACACGCGGATGCGCGTGGCCTCGGGCAACGTGACGCCGAAATCGGCGAGCACGCCACGCGGGTCTTTCACCACGCGCGAGCGGTACGGCGCGCTCTTGTACCAGGTGGGCGGCAGGCCCAGCACCGGCCAGGGGTAGCAGCTGCACAGGGTGCACACGACCATGTGGTGCAACGCGTCGGTGTTCTCCACGGCCACCATGTGTTCGCCCTGCCGGCCCGTGTAGCCGAGCGAGGCGATGGCCGCGGTGGCATCGGCCAGCAGCCATGTGCGAAAGGCCGGGTCGACCCAGGCCCGCGCCACCACGCGCGCACCGTTGCGCGGGCCGATGCGGGTCTGGTAGGTGTCGATCAGCGCGTCCAGCGCAGCAGGGTCGATGTAGCCCTTTTGCGTGAGCACGCTCTCGAGCGCGCGCACGCGCAGGTCCATGTCGCCGAGTTCGCTGTGTTCGTGGGAGTGGTCATGACCGGTCATCGGCCAATGCTAGCGCCGCCCCGTAAAATTCCCAAGATGACCTCGCCCACCCGCCCCGTTCGCTCCCAGTACGAAGATTTCATGCGCCACGTCGACACCCACGGCGTGTTCAAGAGCGACCGCACCGGCACCGGCACCAAGAGCGTGTTCGGCCACCAGATGCGCTTCGACCTGAACGAAGGCTTCCCGCTGGTCACCACGAAGAAGGTGCACCTGAAGTCCATCATCCAGGAACTGCTGTGGTTCCTGACCGGCTCGAGCAACAACAACTGGCTGAAAGAGCGCGGCGTCAGCATCTGGGACGAATGGGCGCGCGAAGACGGCGACCTGGGCCCCGTGTACGGCGTGCAGTGGCGCAGCTGGCCCACCCCTGACGGCGGTCACATCGACCAGATCTCCGACGTCATCAAGACGCTGAAGAGCAACCCCGATTCGCGCCGCATCATCGTGAGCGCATGGAACGTGGCCGAGCTGTCGAAGATGGCGCTCATGCCCTGCCACGCCTTCTTCCAGTTCTACGTGGCGCCGCCGCAGGCCGAGGGCGAACGCGGCAGGCTCAGCTGCCAGCTCTACCAGCGCAGCGCCGACATCTTCTTGGGCGTGCCCTTCAACATCGCGAGCTACGCGCTGCTCACGCACATGGTGGCGCAGCAGTGCGACCTCGACGTGGGCGACTTCATCTGGACCGGCGGCGACTGCCACATCTACAGCAACCACGCCGAACAGGTGAAGCTGCAACTGAGCCGCGATCCGTACCCCTATCCCACGCTGAACATCAAGCGCAAGCCCGACTCGATCTTCGACTACCAGTACGAGGACTTCGAGGTGCTCGACTACAGGCACGGCGATCCGATCAAGGCGCCTGTGGCGGTATGAGCGGAGCCACTGCATGAGCACGCCCCGCATCAACCTCATCTTCGCCCGCGCCGCCAACGGCGTGATCGGCGCAAACAACACCATTCCCTGGCACCTGCCCGAGGACATGGCGCACTTCAAGCAGCAGACAGCTGGCGCGCCGGTGGTCATGGGCCGCAAGACCTGGGACTCGCTGCCGCCGCGCTTTCGCCCGCTGCCGGGCCGGCAGAACATCGTGGTCACGCGCCAGGCCGACTGGCAGGCCGAAGGCGCGCAGCGCGTGGGCAGCCTGCAGGAGGCCTTCGCGCTGTGCGAGCAGCAACAGCCCGCGGACGTGTGGGTCATCGGCGGCGCGCAGATCTATGCCGAGGCCGAGCCCCTCGCGCAACGCGCGGTCGTGACCGAACTTGCGCGGGACTACGAAGGCGATGCCCACGCGCCCACGCTCGACGCCGCCGCGTGGCACGAAACGCAGCGCGCGTCGCATGTCTCGGCGAAGGAAGGCCTCGGCTTCAGTTTCGTCACGTACGAGCGGGTCGCCTCCCCCGGCCGATGAGCGACGACGGCCCTGTCCACGCGCCCGCCCCGACCCTGCGTCGCCGGTCGGTGGTGATGGGCGCGGCGCTGCTCGCGGGCCTTGCGCCGCTGCGGTCCGCGCAGGCGGCGCCCGAGCCCCTGGAGCCCGACGAAGAGGCGCTCTTCATGACCGGCACGGCGCGCCCCACCGCCGACGGCCGGCTCGAGGTCGACATCCACGGCTGGATCTTCGAGCGCGAGCACCGCTGGGGCCTGAACACCGCGCTCGCGCGCTATCTGGATCTGAACCTCAAGAAGCTCTCGCCCGCCGCGCGGCTGCGCTTCAACCAGCGCACCGCGCTGTTCCATGCGGAGTCGGAAGAAGACAAGGTCATCGACATCGAATTCGACGGCAGCCCGACGCGCGTGACGATGCCGCCTTCGGGCAAGGACGGGCGCTGCAACCTGCGCGTGGTGATCGACATGCCGCGTGCGTCGCTCCTGTCGCCATCGGCGTCCTCGCAGGAGTGGGTGCAGTTCCACGGCGTCACGGGCCCGGGCGAATTGCTGCACCGATTCCGGGGGCAGGCACTGATCGTGCCGGCGCAGGGCGTGTCGGTCATCTCGGACATCGACGACACCATCAAGCGCACGCAGGTGCGCGACCGGCGCGAGATGCTGCTCAACACTTTCTCGCGGCGCTTCGAGCCTGCGCCGCGCATGGCGCAGTGGTACCGCGAGATCGCGAAGACGCCCGACACGCGCTTTCACTACCTGTCCTCCAGCCCGATCCAGCTGTACCCCGCGCTCGCCGATTTCATTCGCGGCGCCGACTTCCCCGCGGGCAGCATGCACCTGCGCGAGAGCACCACATGGCGCACGCTCGTGCCCGGTGCCGAGGATTCGCGCGCGCACAAGCTCGGCGTGATCGAACGGCTGCTGGCCGAGTTTCCGCAGCGCCGCTTCGTGCTGGTGGGCGACTCGGGCGAGGCCGATCCGGAGATCTACGCGCAAACGTTTCGCACCCACCCCGGACGCATCGACGCCGTCGTGATCCGCGACGTGACGGGCGAAGACCGCCTGTCGCAGCGCTACCGCGCGACCTTCGACGGCATCGACCCGGTGCACTGGCACATCGTGATGCCCGACACCATCGCGTGGCCGGCGCAGGCCCGAAACTAGGTCTTCCGTACACGCGCAAAGGCCTGCGCGCGGCAGGGGTTAGACAGGGCTAATTGTTTGTGCGCACAATGTCCGTCACGCCCTCAACCCCAAGGAGACGGCTCATGTCCATGGAATTTCTTCGGGTGCTCTCCGAGCAGAAATTGCCATACGTGATTCACACGCCAGCAGACATCGACAGGCTGCGCGTGCTGCGTGCGGCAGAGTTGGTGACAGCCTTCATTCCACCGTCGAACCGCGCACCCGGGTCGCGCGCGATCCGTCAACTGGCCCAGGTCGAATCGATCACGGTGAAGGGCCAGCTGGCCCTGAACAAGGCCACCTCGGCGTTCATCGAACTCTGAGCCAGGCTCGAACGGCCGGGTGCGTCCTCAGACGACGCCTTGCGCCAGCATCGCATCGGCCACGCGCACGAAGCCCGCGATGTTCGCGCCGTCCACATAGCTCAACCGCGCCCCAAAAGAAAGCAGCCGCGCAGTCTCCCGGAAAACGCGTCAGATCGACGCCGCACCCATCCGGCTGTCGTGCTCGATCCAGCCCGCCAGCCTGGACGCCGGCATCGGCCTGGCAATGAGGTAGCCTTGCAATTCGTCGCATTGCGCGGCGCGCAAAGTGTCGGCCTCTTCGCGCCTCTCGACCCCTTCGGCCACCACGCGCAGCCCGAGCGTGTGCCCCAGGCCGATGATGGCCCGCGCGATGGCCATGTCGGTCGGGTCGCCCAGCATCTTGTGGACGAAGGAACGGTCGATCTTCAGCTTGTCGATGGGAAAGCGGTTCAGGTAGTTCAGGCTCGAAAAGCCCGTGCCGAAATCGTCGATCGACAGCATCACGCCGAGCGCCTTCAGCGCGTGCAGCTGCACCAGCGTCTGCTCGGCCGCGTCCATCAGCGTCGATTCGGTGAGCTCGAGCTCGATGTCGCCCGGCGCCACGCCGTTGAACGCGATCGCGTCGCGCAGTAAGTCAACCAGGCTGCCGTCGCGCAACTGCAGCGCCGACATGTTGATCGCCACCCGGATCGCGCCCAGCCCTTCGCGGCGCCAGGCGGCGTGCTGCGCGCAGGCCTGCGCGATGACCCACGCGCCAATGGCCACGATCTGGCCCGACTCCTCGGCGATCGGAATGAACTGCGCGGGGGCCACCTGCCCCAGCTCCGCGCTGTGCCAACGCAGCAGCGCCTCCACGCAGATCAGCTCGCCGTTGTGGGCGTCGATGCGCGGCTGGTAGTGCAGGCTGAGCTCGTGGCGCTCGATCGCGTGGCGCAGGCTGGATTCGAGCTGCAGGCGTTGCTGCGCGCGCTCGTTCATTTCGGGCGTGAAGAAACGCGCGGTGTCGCGCCCGCTCGCCTTGCTCTGGTACATGGCGATGTCGGCATGGCGCATCAGCGCGTCGATGTCCTGCGCATCGTCGGGGTAGACCGCAATGCCCACGCTGCACGAGACATGGATCTCGGCGCCGTCGATGTCGTGCGGCTGCCTGATCAGCGCGATCAGCCGTCGCTCGACCAGCGAAAGAATCTCCCCGGCGTCGGCCACGTCGTTGAGCACCACCACGAACTCGTCGCCGCCGAGCCGGCTCACCGTGTCGCCGGGCCGCACGGCCTGCGTCATGCGCCCGGCCACCGAGCGCAGCAGCGCGTCGCCGACATGGTGGCCCAGCGAGTCGTTGATGTTCTTGAAGCGGTCGAGGTCGATGAACAGCACCCCCACGCGCTGCCCCTTGCGCTGCGCCTGCTGCAGCGCGAACCCCAGCCGCTCGATGCACAGCGACCGGTTGGGCAGCTCGGTCAGCACGTCGTGGTGCGCCAGGAAGCGGATGCGCGCCTCGCTGCGCTTGCGCTCGCTCACGTCGATGGAAGTGAAGATGTAGTGCGAGATGCGCTCCGGCCCGTCGCGCACCACGCTCGCCACCAGCCACGCCGGGTAGCTGCCGCCGTTGCGCCGGCGAACGCTGACCTCGCCCTGCCAGGTGCCGCGCTGGTCGAGCACCGGCCACAGGCCTGCGAAGTGCAGCGTGTCGTCGCTCATGAGCCGCTCGGGCGGCTCGCCCACGAGGTCGCCCAGGTCGTGGCCCGTGAGGCGGCACAGCGCGCGGTTCGCGGTGAGGATGCGGTGCTGCTCGTCGATGATCAGGATGCCTTCGGACGAGGCCTCGAACACCTTGGCCCAGAGCATGAGCCGCTGCTCCATCAGCTTCAGGTGGTTGATGGGCGTGAAGGCGGTCAGCAGCGCGTCCTGCCCCTGGTAGACCAGGCGCCGCGCCGACAGCACGGCCCACGACGGCTCGGCGCCGCCGAGCCAGCGCACCTCGAACTCGTCGACGGCGCCGCGGTCGGCCAGCTGCTGGAAGAAACGCGAGCGCACGCCCGGCGCCACGCCCAGCGCCCACGGATCGCGCGTGCTGCCGCCGAGCCAGGCCTGCGCGCTGGGGTTGGCGTTGAGCACCTCGTGGTTCGGAATGGCCGTGACCATCAGCGGAATCGGAATGGCCGCGACCAGGTCGCGCTGCGCTTCGGCCGCGCGCGCGCTGGCTGCGAGTTCCTGCTGCGTCTGGCGCTCGCGGTCGAGCTGCGCCAGCATGTCGTTGAAGCCGAGCACCAGCACGCCGATCTCGTCGCCGCTGTCCCAGTGCGCGCGCAGGCTGTGGTCGCCGGTGCGGCGCACGGTGTCGACCACGCCCGACAAGCGCCGCAGCGGCAGCGAGATCTGGCGCGCCACGTAGAACACCGCCGTGAGGATCATCAGCAGCAGGAAGAGTGCCGTGCCCAGGTGCAGCCACATGCGCGCAAAGAAGCCCTGCTCGCGCGAGGTGAGCATCGCGTCGAGTTCGCCGATGGCACCGGACCACGCGCCGTCGAGTTCGCCGAACAACGCCTGCTGGGCCGCGTCGAAGGCCACGAGACCGCGGCGGCTGCCGCTGTTGTCGGTGCTGTCGCTGGACGCCAGCACGCTGCGCGAGGCGCCGCGAAAGGTCTCGATGCTTGCAAGCAGTCGGGCGCGCGAGGGGTCGAGCCGCGCCTGCAGCGGGCCCTTGGCGGCGGCGAAGGCCTCCGCATAGTCGCTCTTGATGCTGGCCGCGATCGCATCGATGCGCCCCTCCAGGATGAAGTACTGCGTGCGCGCCTCGGTCGTCGCGAGGCCGCTCGCGCCGGGGGCGTGCAGCCGCGCGGCCATGTCGGAGCCCAGCTCGAGCAGCTCGGGGAAGCGCAGCAGCACCAGCGACATCGTGTAGTAGCTGTCGAGGTCGGGGTCGAGGATCAGGTTCGACTGGTTGCCGATTCGCGTGACCAGTGCGCGCCCGTGTTCGAGCGCGGTGCGCATGGCCGCCTCGCGCCCGGGCGAAGCCGCCTGCGCGGCCGCCGCCAGCGTGTCGCGGAACTGGCGGCTGACCTCCGCGCTCTGCATGCCGTCGCCATACTGCTGCTCGAGCCGCTCCAGCACCTGCGGCGGCGCAGCGTCGGCGCCGTGCCATCCTGCGGTGGCCAGCAGCGTGGCGCGCATGCGGTCGATGTAGGCCGCGCCCGCCATCTCCTTGCGGCCGAAGTCGATCGCGATGAATTTCTCACTGATGAGGATGCCGCTGATGAAGATGACCGCGCTCAGGTCCAGCAGGTAGATGACCAGCAATTTGCGGCCAACACTGAGGCGGCTCAGGCGACGGGTGACGAATTGCAACATATCCCTCCAGGATGGGGTACATGTATGCAATCTTTAGGCCTCTTTCCGTACGGTCGTTCGGAATTCGCCGCAACCGGGGCAAACCCGGACCCAGGGCACGTTACCAGGCGTAGCGGATGGCGGGTTTTCAACCCCGGGCTGCCGCCTTTGCTAAGCTGTCCGCCGACACTCTCATGCGCCCCGCGTCGTGCCTCTCTTGCGGGCATCCGCGAGACACCCCACACAACGAATCCTGTGTTCTTCGAAACGACGGACACGCTGCCAGCCCCATGAAAATTGCCACCTGGAACGTCAACTCCCTCACCGCGCGCCTGCAGCACGTGCTCGACTGGCTCGCGGCCAACCCCGTCGACGTGCTCTGCCTGCAGGAGCTGAAGATGACCGACGACAAGTTCCCGCTCGACGCTCTGAAGGCCGCGGGCTACGAGGCCGCGGTGTTCGGCCAGAAGACCTACAACGGCGTGGCCATCCTCAGCAAGGCGCCGGTGCGTGACGTGGTGAAGAACATCGGCGGCTTCACCGACGAGCAGTCGCGCGTGATCACGGCCACCGTCGAGACGCCTGCGGGCCCGCTGCGCGTCGTCAACTGCTATTTCGTGAACGGCCAGGCGCCGGGCTCGGAAAAGTTCGCCTACAAGCTCAAGTGGCTCGACGCGCTGCACGACGCGCTGCGCCAGGAGCTGGCCGCCCACCCGAAGCTGGTGCTGCTGGGCGACTTCAACGTCACGCCCGAGGACCGCGACAGCTTCGACCCGGTGGGCCTGAAGGAAACGATCCACCACACGAGCGAGGAGCGCAACCATTTCAAGGCGCTGCTCGCACTGGGCCTGACCGACAGCTTTCGCATGTTCGAGCAGCCCGAGAAAAGCTACTCGTGGTGGGACTACCGCATGCTCGGCTACCAGAAGAACCGTGGCCTGCGCATCGACCACATCCTGGTGAGCGAGCCGCTGGTGCCGCAAGTGAAGGGCTGCGTCATCGACCGCGTGCCGCGCAAGTGGGAAAAGCCCAGCGACCATGCGCCGGTGGTGCTCGACGTCGACCTCGGAGCCTGAGGCCATGGCGGCGCTCATTCGCATCGGTGGCCGTCTTGCCGTGGTGGCCGCGGCCCTTGCCCTGTCGGCCTGCTCGCTGCTGAAACCTTCGGACAAGGCGGAGGAAGGCGGCGCCGCACCCGCCACGACCTCGCCCACCGGCGAAGCCGCGCAGGGCGACCGCAACGTGCCCACGGTGCGCCTCATCACCGCGCAGACGCCGGCCGTGCGCACCTACCGCAAGATCGGCGCGCGCCACATCTACAACAAGTACGCCAGCCGCATCTACAAGGGCAAGATCCCACCGCTGGTGTATGCAGTGGTGGTGGTGGAGACCGACATCGATGCCAATGGCAAGGTGATGAACGTGACCTTCAGCCGCACGCCCAGCCACGCGCCGGAGGTGGCACCGATGATCGCCGAGCTCATCAAGGCCGCCTCGCCCCTGCCCAGCCCGGGCAAGCTGGGCGGCCACACGTACGTGGACACGTGGCTCTGGGACAAGAGCGGAAACTTCCAGCTCGATTCGCTGACCCTGGGCCAGCGCAGCAGATAAAAAAGCCCCGAAGGGCCTTTTTCATTCGATCCCGAGTTCCTGGATCTTGCGGGTGATGGTGTTGCGACCGATGCCCAGCTTCTGGGCGGCCTCGATGCGGCGCCCTCGCGTGTTGGTCAACGCGGTGAGGATCAGCCGCGATTCGAAGCGGCGCGACAGCACGTCCCAGACATCGGTGCGGCCGGCCGCCAGCAGGGCCTGGGCTTCGACCTCAAGGCCGCTTTCCCAGCTGCTGACGCCGGTGGGCGCCGCCTCGGCGTGTTCGGGCGATGCCACCGGCACATGCGCCACTTCGCGTTCGGCGCCCGCCAGGGGCAATACCGACGCCTGGGCCACAACGGCAGGGCCCGCAGCTTCGTGCGCGTGGACCTCGGGCACCGAGGCCGACATCACCTCGGGCGGCAGGTCTTTGGATTCGATCAGCTGGGCCGGCGCCATCACGGTCAGCCAGTGGCAGATGTTCTCCAGTTGGCGCACGTTGCCCGGAAAGCCGAAGGCCGCGAGCTTGGCCAGCGCGGCATCGGAAATGCGCTTGGGCTCCACGCCGAGCTGGCGCGCGCTCACCTGCAGGAAGTGGCGCGTGAGCGCGGGCACGTCTTCGCCACGTTCGCGCAATGCCGGCAGGCGCAGGCGGATCACGTTGAGGCGGTGGAACAAGTCTTCGCGGAAGCCGCCGAGCTTGACCCGTTGCTCCAGGTCCTGGTGGGTGGCCGCGATCACGCGCACATTGGCCTTGACCGAGTTGTGGCCGCCCACGCGATAGAAATGGCCGTCGCTCAGCACGCGCAGCAGGCGCGTCTGCAGGTCGAAGGGCATGTCGCCGATTTCATCGAGGAACAGCGTGCCGCCCTCGGCCTGCTCGAAGCGGCCGCGGCGCATGGTCTGCGCGCCGGTGAAGGCGCCGCGCTCGTGGCCGAAGAGCTCGCTCTCGAGCAGGTCTTTCGGAATGGCGGCGGTGTTGATGGCCACGAAGGGGCCGTTGGTGCGCGGCGAATGCTTGTGCAGCGCGCGCGCCACCAGCTCCTTGCCCGAACCCGATTCGCCGGTGATGAGCACCGTGACGTTGCTTTGCGAAAGCCGGCCGATGGCGCGGAACACGTCCTGCATGGCAGGCGCCTGGCCGAGCATTTCGGGCGCGGCGACCATGCGCTCCTCGGCCACTTCCTCGCGCTGGCTTTCATCGACGGCGCGGCGGATGAGCTCGACCGCACGCGGCAGGTCGAAAGGCTTGGGCAGGTATTCGAAGGCCCCGCCCTGGAAGGCCGAGACGGCGCTGTCGAGGTCGGAGAACGCCGTCATGATGATGACGGGCAGGCCGGGGTGCTTGGCCTTGATCTTGTCGAGCAGATCGAGCCCGGAACCGCCGGGCATGCGGATGTCGCTCACCAGGACCTGGGGGCCTTGCTGTTCGTCGTCGGCGGCCTGCTCGAGTGCGGCAAGCACCTCGCGCGTGTTCGTGAAACTGCGCGTGGGCAGGTCTTCGCGCAGCAGAGCCTTCTCGAGCACGAAGCGAATCGATTGGTCGTCATCAACTATCCAGATCGGCTTCATGCATCTCCTCTGTTGCCGGGGCTGCGCTAAGGCAGCGGTATCAATATCTTGAAATCGGTTCGGCCCGGGACGCTGTCGCACTCGATCACACCGTGATGCTGCTGCACAAAAGTTTGCGCGAGCGTCAGTCCCAGCCCTGTTCCGCCTTCCCTGCCCGAGACGAGCGGATAGAAGATGCGGTCCTTGATCGTGTCCGGCACACCCGGTCCATTGTCAATTACATGCAATTCCAGTGCCAGTCGGTACCACTGTTTGTTGAAGATCACCTGACGGGCCACGCGCGTCTTGAAAGTGATCTGCGCATCGCCCGCCGCGCGGCGCTCGGACAGCGCCTGCGCCGCGTTGTGCGCGATGTTGAGCGTGGCCTGGATGAGCTGCTCGCGGTCGCCGCGAAACTCGGGAATCGACACGTCGAAGTCGCGCTCGATGTGCAGGTCGCGCGGAAACTCCGCGAGGATCACGGAACGCACGCGCTCGCACACCTCGTGGATGTTCACGTCGCCCACCACATGCGGGCGGCGGTGCGGCGCGAGCAGGCGGTCGACCAGCGTCTGCAGCCGGTCGGCCTCGTGAATGATGACCTGGGTGTACTCGATGAGGTCGCGCGACTCGACCTCCATCTGCAGCAGCTGCGCCGCGCCGCGAATGCCACCCAGCGGGTTCTTGATCTCGTGCGCGAGGTTGCGGATGAGTTCCTTGTTGGCCTGCGCCTGGTCGATGAGGCGCTCTTCGCGGTCCTGTCGCACCTGGTTCTCGAGCGGCGACATCTCGATGATGAGTTCGCCCTTCTTGTCGCCGTGCGCCAGCGTGACCTGCACGGGCATCAGCTCGTGATTGACGCGGCGCAGAAAGGCCTCGTAGCGCAGCGTCGCAAAGTCGTTGCTGGCGGCGCCGTCGATGGCGGTGCGCAGCACCTGGGGCTCATGGAAACATGCGCCGAACTGCGAGCCCTCGAGGGTGCGTCGCGAGGTGCCAAGTGCGTCTTCGAGGCCTGCGTTGGCAAACAGCACGGAGCCGTTGCTGTTGACCACCGCGATCAGCGTGGACAGCAGGTCGAAGGACTGGAAGCGCGGATTGGCGCCGTTCGCCTTCTTCCCGAACACCATGTTACTGCGGCTGCTTTGCAGGCAGCCGTCCGATTTCGCGGCGGATGCCGGCAATGTCGCTCTCGTTGCGCGCCAGCTCGGCCTTCATTTCGGCGACGCGGTCCAGGTACTTCTGGTAGTTGCGGCCTTCGCTGCCCTGCTTCTCGGGCTCACCGTTGTTGTAGTCCTTCTGCAGCTCGGCCTGGCGGGCCTCGGCCTTCCTGAGCTCGGCCTCGAGCACCGAGCGGGCCTCGCCGTCACGGGCGCGCTGGTCGACGCCTTCGACGCGCGGACTGCCGGCCGGTGCGCGCGCCGCAGACGAACCACCCGACGACGCAGAGCCCCCCCCCGAGGGCTTCGTGCCCTGCACCACCGTGACGTTGCCGCCTTCCAGCGGCTTGCAGCCCTTTTGCTGGGCCACGCTCGCGTTGTTGGTGTATTCGTTGCCGCAGCGCCAGACGCGTTCCTGCGCAAGCGCCGGCAACGCGATCAATGAACCGGCCAGGAAAATGAGGGAAGCAGTCTTCATGTGTATCGGTAGAGGGGCGCGACAAAGGCGCATTTTCATGCAATTCGACGCCACCGGTGACCAGATGTTCCGCAGCAAGACAAAAGGACGGCCAGGGCCGTCCTTTTGTCTTACTTCCCCTCGGAAGACCGAGGGGAATGGCTGCTTTCGCGCGAGCGATTACAGCGAGTAGTACATGTCGAATTCGACGGGGTGCGTCGCCATGCGGAAGCGCGTGACTTCCTGCATCTTGAGCTCGATGTACGCGTCGATGTACGAGTCGGTGAACACGCCACCCTTGGTGAGGAACGCACGGTCCTTGTCGAGGTATTCCAGGGCCTGGTCGAGGCTGTGGCACACGGTCGGGATCAGCGCGTCTTCTTCCGGCGGCAGGTGGTACAGGTCCTTGCTGGCGGCTTCGCCCGGATGGATCTTGTTTTCCACGCCGTCGAGACCGGCCATCAGCAGCGCAGCGAAGCCGAGGTACGGGTTCATCAGCGGATCGGGGAAGCGCGCTTCGACGCGACGGCCCTTGGGGTTGGCCACGAACGGGATGCGGATCGAGGCCGAGCGGTTCTTGGCCGAGTAGGCCAGCTTCACCGGGGCTTCGAAGCCGGGCACCAGGCGCTTGTAGCTGTTGGTGCCGGGGTTCGTGATGGCGTTCAGGGCACGGGCGTGCTTGATGATGCCGCCGATGTAGTGCAGTGCGAAGTCCGACAGGCCCGCATAGCCGTCGCCGGCGAACAGGTTCTTGCCGTCCTTCCAGACCGACTGGTGCACGTGCATGCCGGAGCCGTTGTCGCCGACGATGGGCTTGGGCATGAAGGTGGCGGTCTTGCCGTAGGCGTGGGCCACGTTGTGGATCACGTACTTCTGCAGCTGGACCCAGTCGGCGCGCTGGACCAGCGTGCTGAACTTGGTGCCGAGTTCCATCTGGCCGGCGTTGGCCACTTCATGGTGATGCACTTCGACCGGGATGCCGAGGGCTTCGAGCACCAGGCACATTTCCGAGCGCATGTCCTGGAAGCTGTCGACCGGGGGCACCGGGAAGTAGCCGCCCTTGACTGCCGGACGGTGGCCGGTGTTGCCGTGTTCGTATTCCTTGTCGGTGTTCCACGAGGCTTCTTCGGAATCGATCTTCACGAAGCAGCCGGACATGTCGTTCTTCCAGCGAACGCCGTCGAACACGAAGAATTCGGGTTCCGGACCGAAGAAGGCGGTGTCGCCCAGGCCCGAAGCCTTCATGTAGGCCTCGGCGCGCTTGGCGAGCGAACGCGGGTCGCGCTCGTAGGCCTTGCCGTCTGCCGGGTCGATCACGTCGCAGGTCAGGATCAGCGTCGTTTCTTCGAAGAAGGGGTCGATGTTGGCGGTGTTCGGGTCGGGCATGAGCTGCATGTCCGAGGCTTCGATGCCCTTCCAACCGGCGATGGAGGAACCGTCGAACGCGTGGCCCGAGGTGAATTTGTCTTCATCGAAAGCCGAGACCGGCACGGTGACGTGCTGCTCTTTGCCACGGGTGTCGGTGAAGCGGAAGTCGATGAACTTGACCTCGTTTTCCTTGACGAGCTTGAGTACATCGGCGACGGTCTTTGCCATCAGTTTCTCCTGAGTTGGATGGTGGTTAGGAATACAGGGACGAGGGATGCAGTTTCTGTGCCATTGTCACCTCACCGGATGAGGCCTTGGTGACCGCTGCAAACCCCAAATAAAAGCGAAATTTCACCAAATTGGTGCGGTCTACATTAACGCACCAATTCTGGTCCAAGCTTGGCATCAAAACCGTGCAGACCTTCGATGAGCTGGGCATAGGCCGCATCGAGCCGGACGGGGTCGCCCTTCACGCCAAGCTCGATATGACGGCCATATTCAGGGTGATCGACGCTCGGCAGGCTGAACACCTTGATGCCGGCATGCCGGTCTTCGATGGCCTGCATGAGCGGCGTGAGGGTGGCTTCCATGGCACCGAAAACGATCACGGACTTCTCGGCGACGGCATTTCGGGTGAACAGATCGGCGTAGCGGCCGTCGAGCACGGACTCGACCATCGGCCAGGCCATGACCGGGAAGCCCGGCACGAAATGGACGTCCGCAACGCTGAAGCCAGGGATCTTGTTGTACGGGTTGTGGATGAGCGTGGCGCCCTGCGGGAACACGCCCATGTTGAGCCGGTGCACGTTGTCGGACCGGTCGGGCTCGTAGGGCACGCCTTGCTCGCGCGCGGTGTCCTGCATGCGCTCGCGGATCAGCAGCTCGGCCTCGGGGTGCAGCGCCAGCGGCACGCCCAGCGCCTTGGCAGCGCACTGGCGGGTGTGGTCGTCGGGCGTGGCACCGATGCCGCCGGTCGAGAACACGATGTCGCCCGAGGCAAAGGCACGGGCGAGCGCCGCGGTGATGCGCGCCGGCTCGTCGCCGACGTATTCGGCCCAGCTGAGCTGCAGGCCGCGGGCGGCGAGCAGTTCGATGACCTTCGCCATGTGCTTGTCGGCCCGCTTGCCGGAAAGGATCTCGTCGCCGACGACGATGAGACCGAATGCGCGTGTCATGGTGAACCCCATTGAGAAAGAGCGGCCTTGTTGGCTTGCGCGGCCTCCAGCGCCGGTGTGCCGCCGGCGGCCGACGCCGCAGCCACCTCGGCCACTGCGCGCTGGGCCCGCAACTGCCCGAGCGCGTCGAGGCAATAGTGGGCGAACCAGAGCGCCGAAAAGGCAAAGACCAGTGTGTAGATCCAGATGGCGATCGGCACCAGAACGAAGAAGGCGGCCGCGAACAGCAGGCCCGACGCCCAGACGAGGCTGGGCGCCGCGCCCAGGTAGCCGCACAGCACGCCGATGCACAGCAGCGGCAGCCGGTGCGCGCGCAGCAGCGCGGCGCGTTCCTCGGGGCTGGCATGGTCGGCCAGCGCGTCGAAGCTCATCACGCGGTAGGTGAGCCAGCCCCAGATGAGCGGCGGAAGAATCAGCACGAGCGGCGGAATGAGCCACAGCGGCATCGACACCACCAGGGCAATCAGCGCAAGGAGGGTGACGCCGAGCGAACGCAGAACGCTGCCGAAAAAAGAGGCGCCCTTCTTCTGCTCCAGCGACGGAAAACGCCGCTCGGCCACCAGCCTGGTGAGTGCCGGCGCCATGAAGCCGGCCACGATCAGCAGGCAGAGCACCACGATCAGCGGGGTGGCGGCGAACACCACGACCAGCGGCGCCAGCATGCCGGCGACATCGCCCGAGAACAGCCGCCCGATCCAGGCCCAGAAGCTGGACAGCAGCGGCCAGGCGTCCAGCGCACCGCGCGTCCAGGCCACCGACGCTTCCCAGTAGAAATAGCCGAGACCGGCCGCCAAAGCCACCATCAACGCCAATGGGAGCAACGACAGCACGATCACGCGCGGCAGCATGCAGTAGGCGACCGCGCGCCAGAAGGAATCGAGGAGCAGGCGCATGAGGCAGCGAGGATAACGCCTCGGGCAAGCCATTCAGGGGCCGGAGCCCCTCAGCCGCGCCCGACCATTCGCTTCAGGCCGAGCCACTGCTGCGACCAGAAGCCGCGGCCGTACTCGCGCAAGCGGCCGTCGGCGCCGGGTTCGACCTGGTCGCGGATGCCCGTGGGGTCGTAGCGGTTCTCGAAGTTGGCGGTGCGAAACATCATGTCCCACCAGGGGAGCAGCACGCCGAAGTTGTGGCCGCCCAGCGTGCTCTTGCCGTTCGATTCGTGGCCCAGGCCGATGCTGTGGTGCAGCCGGTGAAAGCGCGGGCTGATCCACAGCCGCTCGCCGAGCGCACCGAAGCTCAGCCGCAGGTTGGCGTGCTGCAGGCTTTCGCTGAGCTGGGTGAAGGCGACGAAGGCGATGAACTGGCCCGGCGCCACGCCGATGAGCTGCGCCACGACGACGATCAGCGTGTCATGAACGATGTCGTCGAGCAGGTGGTTGCGGTCGTCGCTCCACATGGTCATCTGGCGCTGCGAGTGGTGCAGCGAGTGCAGGCCCCACCACCAGTTGAACTGGTGCTGGCCGCGATGGATCCAGTAGCCGACGAAGTCGAGCACCACCAGGTAGATCGCAAACGCGAGCACCGGCACGTCGGTCACGCCAGGCCACACCTCGTCGAGGTGGAAGGTACCCCACCCTGCCGTGCGCAGGCTGCCCATGGCGTCGTCGAAGAAGGGCTGCAGCGTGAAGAAGATGGCCAGGCGGAACAGGCCAAGCCGGTGGATCAGCGTGTAGAGCACGTCGATGCGGATGGCCTGACGGTCGACCACCGGCTCCACCGAACGCCAGCGCTGCAGCGGGCCGATCACCGCGATCAGCACCACGATCTGGATGGCGCCGACCAGCAGCCAGCCGGTGGCGTCGAAGGCGTCCTCGGTCCAGCCGCCGAGGCCCACCGCGAAGACCAGCGGCTGAACCACGGCTTCGAAGAACCAGCCCTGCAACGTGGAAAAAATGTCCGTCAACCACTCGATCACGACAGAAACCTCAAGGATGGGATGCGATCCAGGCGCGGAAGTCGGGGTGCTGGCGCAGGGTCTCGAAGCAGAAGCCCTTGGCCTTCAGGCCGACGAGCAGCGGTTCGAGATTGGCCGGCGCCCACGGATCCTTGCGCGACCAGATGCCCAGGTGCGCGAGCAGGATGTCGCCGGGGCGGATGGTGTCGAGCGCCTGGGTGAGGAGCCTGGCATTGCTGAATTTTTCGCTCGGAAGTTCGTCGCCCAGGAAGCCCGCAGGCGCCCAGCCGACGTACTTGTAGCCGCAGCCCTCGGCGGCCGCCAGCAGCGCGGGCGAGGTCTTGCCGCCGGGTGCACGGTACAGGGGCAGCGGCTTCTTGCCGGTGATGGCGGCCAGCCGGTCGGACGACTTGCGGATGTTGGCGCAGTACTCGGCGGCGGTCCAGGTCGATTCCTTGCCGTCCTGCGGTCCGGCCGAAGGCCTGATGCGAAAGCTCGGCGGCGTGCCTTTGACGTCGGCGCGCCAGTAGGCGTGGTCGTAGGTGTGCGAGCCGAACTCGTTGCCCTCGGCCGCCCTCGCCTTCCACCATGGCGCCCAGTGATCGTCGAGGCTGTCGCCGTCGGTCTGGGTGCGTTCCGCGGCGGCGAAGAAGGTGACGCGCACGTTCTGCCGCTTGAGCACGTCGGCCACCAGCGGGGCGATGCCCATGTGACCGGTATCGAAGGTCAGGTAAACCGGCTTCTTGCAGGTGGCCGCGCCCTGCGCCGCCCACGCGCCAGGAATGACGCTTGCGGCCAACAGCGCGAAAGCCGCGCCGATGCGCTTACGTCCGCTTGCCATGGTCCAGCGTCCACACGCCGTGCGGCGAACGGCCGACGTTGACCTGGCGCACCACCTTCTGGGCAACGAGGTCGACCACGGTGAGCTTCTTGGCCCAGCGCGAGGTCACGTACAACGTCTTGCCGTCGGCCGACACGTCCATGCAATCAGGGCCGCCGGGCACGGCGTAGTTGGCAACGACCTTGAGCGTCGCCAGGTCGATGCGGCTGATGGTGTTGGCCACGCGGTTGCTCACGAAGACGGTCTTGCCGTCGCCAGCCGAGCGGAAGGCATGGGCGCCCTTGCCGGTGGGGATCTTGCCGACCAGCTTGGGCTCGGCGCCGGCCACGTCGAACACCTGCACGCCGTCGCCGCCGGTCAGGCCGACCAGCAGGGTCTTGTCGTTGTGCACGCCGAAGATGTCGGCCGGCATCGGGCCGGTGGCGGTGCGCCACTTGACGGTTTGCGTGGGCAGGTCGACCGCGATCATCTCGTCGCTGTCCTGCATCGTCACGTAGGCGATGGTGCTGGTGTTGTCGATCCAGATATGGCTGGGCGTCTTGCCGCTGGCGATGCGCTTGGCCAGCTTCAGGTCCTTGCCGTCCCAGCGGTACACATCGACGTGGTTCAGGCGGTTGCCCGCCGTGACGAACCACTTCATGTCACGCGAGAACTGCAGCTGGTACGGATCGATGATGCCGTACACCACACGCTGCACCTCGGCCGTCTTAGGGTTCAGGAAGGTCAGCGAATCGCCGGCCGAATTGGCCACGATGACCGACTTTTCGTCGGGCGTCATGTAGAGGTGATGCGGCTCCTTGCCGGTGGCGATGCGCTGCTTTTCGGTCCAGTCGGCCGGATTGATCACGCTCACGCTGGCGTCCAGCGAGTTGAGCACGAAGATCGGCGGTGGTTCGGCCGGTGCTGCGGTTGCGGTGTGCGCCGCCAGAACCGTCAGACAGGAAAAAATCAGAGCCGCGAGGCGGCCGTTCGGTCGAGCAGGAAGTCGCAAGGGAAGGTTCCGAGAGAGAGCTGACGATCTTAACGATCCGGCCTTAAGGCTGGCTGACCGGCCACGCGCTCTTTCTCCCCCTATTTCGGTGGTTTGGCGGGTTTCGAGGGCGCGCGCAGCGCCGCGACCTCTTCGGCCGTGAGCCAGCGCCATTGCCCCGGGGCCAGCGCCTCGGGCAGCGCCAGGTCGCCGATGCGCGAACGGTGCAGCCCGTCGACCCGGTTGCCGACCGCGGCCAGCATGCGTTTGACCTGGTGGTACTTGCCTTCGGTCAGCGTGAGCCGCAGGTGGAGCGGGCTGTCCGACTCGCAGGCGGCGGCGCGCACGGGCTTGGGGTCGTCGTCGAGCACCACGCCGGCCAGCAACTTCGCGATCTGCACCTCGTCCACCGGGTGCTTGGCCGTCACCTCGTAGACCTTGGGCACGTGGTGCTTGGGCGAGCCCATCTTGTGGATGAACTGGCCGTCGTCGGTCATCAGCAGGAGGCCGGTGGTGTCCTGGTCGAGCCGGCCGATGGCCTGCACGCCCTGCACTGCGCCCTTGTTGGGGCGCAGGCGCAACGGCGACGGCAGCAGCGTGTAGATGCTCGGGTAGGTCGAGGGCTTCTGCGAACACTCGGTGCCGGCCGGCTTGTGCAGCATCAGGTAGGCCTTCTCGTGGTACGCCCACGCGGTGCCCTGGACGGTGAAAAGCAGGCCTTCGGGGTCGAGGTCGGCGAAGGGGTCAGTCACGGCCCGGCCGTCGATGGTCACGTGGCCTTGCTGCGCAAGGCCCGCGCAGACGCGCCGTGTGCCGAAGCCCTGGGTGTAGAGAATGTCTTGCAGGTGCATGGAAATGAAAAAAGCGGCCGCGCCGACAAGGGCACGACCGCCTTCAAGTGTGCCGCAGGTTCAGTAGCCCGCCGCCAGGCCCGTGTTGCGGCGCGGGTCGTTGGCACCGTAGAAGCGGTTGTTGCCGACCGGCTTGCCGCCCAGCGAAGGCGCGCCCACGATGATCGCCGCGAGGTGGTTGGCCGGTTGCGGCACGCCCAGGTTGTGGCCCATGTCGGTCAGGATCTTTCGCGTGTCGGGGCTCAGCGCGAAGACCTCGACGTTGGTGACGTCAGGCAGCCATTGCTGGTGGAAGCGCGGCGCATCGACGGCTTCCTGCACGTTCATGCCGTAGTCGACCACGTTCAGGATGGTGTGCAGCACGGCCGTGATGATGCGGCTGCCGCCCGGCGTGCCGACCACGAACACCGGCTTGCCGTCCTTCGACACGATGGTCGGGCTCATGGAGCTCAGCGGGCGCTTGCCCGGGGCGATGGCATTGGCCTCGCCCTGCACCAGGCCGTACATGTTGGGCACGCCGATCTTCGAGGTGAAGTCGTCCATCTCGTTGTTCAGCAGCACGCCGGTCTTGGCGGCCGTGACCTTTGCGCCGAACCAGTCGTTCAGCGTATAGGTGACGGAGACGGCATTGCCCCACTGGTCGGTGATCGAGTAGTGCGTGGTGTTGCTGCCTTCGTGCGGCGCGACGCCGGGCTTGATGTCCTTCGAGACACCGGCCTTCTTCGGGTCGATGGCGGCGCGGATCTTCTCGGCATAGCCCTTGTCGAGCAGGCGGTCGAGCGGGTTCTTCACGAAGTCAGGGTCGCCCAGGTAGCTGTTGCGGTCCACGTAGGCGTGGCGCATGGCCTCGATCTGGTAGTGCACCGACTGCGCCGAACGGAAGCCCAGGTCCTTGAGCGGGTAGCCCTCGAGGATGTTGAGCATCTCGCAGATGATCACGCCGCCCGAGCTGGGCGGCGGTGCCGACACCACGCGGTAGCCGCGGTAATCGCACTCCACGGGGGCGAGTTCGCGCGTCTTGTACTGGTCCAGGTCGGCCTGGGTGATGATGCCCTTGCCGGCCTGGCTGGAAGCCACGATGGCATTGCCGACCCAGCCCTTGTAGAAGCCGTCGGGGCCCTTGGCGCTGACCTCTTTCAACGTCTTTGCCAGGTCCTTCTGCACCAGCTTCTGGCCGACCTGGAAGGGCTGGCCCTTGTTCAGGAAGATGGCGCCGGAGACCGGGTCTTTCTGGAAGTCGGCGGTGGCGGTCCAGAGCATGTCGATGTCGCCCTGCTCCAGCGTGAAGCCCTTGTCGGCCAGCTGGATCGAGGGGGCGATCAGGTCGGCGCGCTTCATGGTGCCGTACTTCTCGCGCGCGTATTCCATGCCCGACACGGACCCCGGCACGCCCACGGCCAGGTGGCCGTTGGTGCTCAGGCCCTTGACGACGTTGCCGTCCTTGTCGAGGTACATGTTGGCCGTGGCGGCCAGCGGCGCCTTCTCGCGGAAGTCGAGGAAGGTCTTGCGGCCGTCTGCCAGCTGCACGGTCATGAAGCCGCCGCCGCCGAGGTTGCCCGCGGCGGGGTACACCACCGCCAGCGCGTAGCCCACGGCGACCGCCGCGTCGACAGCATTGCCGCCGCGCTTGAGCACATCGACGCCGACCTTGCTGGCCAGGTGCTGCGCGCTCACGACCATGCCGTGCTCGGCCGCGACGGGCGCCTGCGACGCCGCGTGGGACGCGCCGGCGGCCGCCAGCGCGAGCACCGCAGCAACGGCGGCGCGCAGGTTGGGGGTCCAGTGAATGGGTTGCATGCGAGAGTCTCCTCTGTGGTCGATGAAGAATGAATGGTCAGGCGGTGAGCAAGGCCTTGCGTCGCAAGGAAGCCAGCGCCAGCGCAACTTGCTGACGGGCGAATTCTTTCACCTCCGAAGGGTCGGTCAGCGGTTGGTCGTCCTTGACGAAGCGCAGGCGATCGTCGCGCACTTCGGCTTCGAGATGTTCGGCCAGCGCCTCGTGCGAGCGCGTGCCATCGAGCAGCGCCAGCAGGCTGCGCTCCAGCGGCGACAGTGCCACGGACTCGTGCCATTGGTTGCATGCGCTGGCCGTGGCGCCCGCGCCCAAGGGCAACGTCGGCGCGCTTCGTACCGCGGGCAGCGCCTGGGGCAGGCTGGACACCGCGGAGGCCACCGGCGCCGGCGAGCGACGGATGCGCAGGGCGCCGAGGATCAGCAGCTCCTCCAGCATGGCCATCACGACGGGCTCGACGGCGGCTGGCGATTCGTCGGCAAGCCTGGCTGCCGCTTCGATCAAGGCGTGTGGCGACATCGACGCGGGGTAGCAGGCATCCAGCAACTGCGCAACCGCCTTCTGCACCGGCAGCCTCGGCGTGACCTTCAGGCCGCGAATGGCATTGCAAGGCTGCGCTCGCGCGTCGCGCGTGAACGCGCCGCCGTCTTCGGGGGTGAACACACCTGCGAACTCGAGCACACGAAGGCGCGCGGGGTCCAGCCGGTAGCGAATGCTCTCGGCGTTCGCTTGCCCGACCAGCAGCGTCTGGCGGAAGGTGCGATTAACCAGAAAGTCGAGGTACTGCTCCATCAGGACCTGGCTGCCGCCGCATTCGCGCAGCAGCGGATCGCGAACCTTCTCGCCGTAGTTCTGCACGAACATGGTGGAAGGCTCGGCGTCGCAGAGGTAGGCCAGGCCGTGGGCGGCGGCCCGGGCGACAAATTCCTTGAAGTAGCACGGCGCGTTGCAAGGCTCGAGGAACTCGTGCATCAGGTACGAACTGCTGGCGCTGCGCACGATGGGCATCGTCTCTTCGAGCGTCTTCTTGAGCACGCTGTCGGGGCGCGCCGACTGCTCCAGGAAATCGAGCATGCCGCGAGCGTACGAAAGCTGTTCTTCCGGCGTGTCCCGCGGCCCGCCGCGCAGCATCATGGCGTCGCGCACGATCTCGCGCGCCTTCCAGCCGGGGTACACGTTGTAGCTCACGTAGGCCACGCCGTTCGGCGCCAGGTTCTGCGAGCAGATCCGCAGGATCGCGTCCTGTACGGGGCCCGGCACCCAGCTGTACACACCATGGCAGACGATGTAGTCGAACTGGCCGAACGAGGCGTCGATGTCCGCGATGTCGAAGGCCTTGAGGTCGATGTTCCGCAGTCCCGCATGCCCGATGGCCGCCACGCCATGCGCGACCTGCACCGGGGACAGGTCGACGCCGACGGCGCGGGCCTGCGGGTGGCGCGCCGCGAAGGGAATCAGATTGCCGCCGGCGGCGCAGCCGAGTTCGAGCACGCGCGCGGTGGAGGGGTCGGGCGCATCGAGCCCGAAGAGGAAGGCCAGCGCCTCCAGGTGCTCCATCGCCGACTGAGGGAACGGGTGCGAGTCATAGGGCACTTCGTCGTAGTAGCGGGTCAACGTGGAGGTCAGGGTATCCGGCACGGGTGTCCTTTTTCGGGATCTGGGCGGGCGCACAGGCCTTGCGCATTGCGTGGTGCAGCGAAAGTTGCAGTGACTGCAATGTGACAACGCTGGGCGACTATAGCCTCGCGTTGAAGCGAAAAAACGTTGGCCTGCGCACTGCTTCGCGAACCGGCGCATAAAAAAAGCCCAGCCATTCGGCTGGGCTTGAAAGCCTATCTGCTGGCATGCATCAAGGCCCCCGCACAGGTTGACCAGCGGGGGACGGTTTACCCGTCAAGGAGAAATTCAGAGGCACTGGCGCGAGCACCGTGCGAATGACAGGGCGCAGCCAATGCGTGGCCGCGTCCTCGGGCCACATGGCACGCAAGCGATCGTCGCGCCACAGGTCGCGTGCGACGTCTTCCAGTTCGAGGAGGTCCACGGTGTGCCACTGCCGATGCAGCCGGTGCGCACAAGCGGCGATCCAGAGTGTGGCGGGCATGGTTTGCATGGGCATAGTCTACTGTATATTTGTACAGTATTTTCAGCAAGGAGATCCGCAATGCCTGCGACAGAGGAAACCACCGCCCCGACCAATCATGCGCTCCAGGAAGCACTGGCCTGGATATCGAAATTCGCCCATGCCTGGCAAGCCATCGAGCCGGCGCCTGGAAGACTGAGCATCGACGGCTTCATCATCTGGGGACCGGTGCTCTACGAAAAGCACAAGAGCGAAGACCCGGTGCAACTGGCACGGCAACTGTTCGGCAATCCGGGGAGCTACTTCCGGTATCCATACCCTGGCCGCGAGCACGGAGCCAACGATCCCCGGTCTTAGAATGGCCCGATGAATTGGCGCACACTGCTTCCGCTTGCCTTGGTCCTCACTGGCTGCTCTACACCTCCCAACGAAGTTACACAGGTTCGAGAAGGCGTCCTTCGTGCCATGACCTATGTTCAGGCTGCGGACTATTGCGACGCAAGAAGCAAGACACCGCGTTGGCTGGGCAAGGCGCCGGCTGAACAGGGCGTGCTGTTCCAGTGCAACTGAACATCTGAGATTTGCCAACCGGGCGCCGAGCAGCGCTCGATGACGAGAACGCGTTCAGCCCTGCCCTCGATGGGCTCAAGCGTCATGGGTCGGTAACGAAAAGCTACAACGACGTACGGCGGTGGTACGCGTCGCGGGCTTCACGGTCAGTGAGACCCGTCCGCAAGAATGTGGTGGAGCTGGGGGGATTTGAACCCCCGTCCGCAAGCCTTCATCGCGCAGTTCTACATGTTTAGTGATCTGATTTAAGTCTCGCTTCCTGAGTCGCGCAGTCACACGCTAAACCGGACGCCAGCACCCTATTTTCTCGCCTCGACCCAAGGTACCCGGATCGAAGCCAGCCCATGTAATTATCTTTGCAGCCGGGAGGTTTCAGATTGCTCTGTCACCCCCTTGCCCAGCCCATCGGCCTGCTGTTGCAAAGCTCACTGGCAATTAAGCAGCGAGTGCGAAACGTTCGTCGTTTGCAGTTAGTTTGTTTGAATCTGTTTTACGAGCGCATTCAGCTCGACATGCCCCGCTGCGACTCCGAACCCACGTCGAAACCAGTGCAGCCCCAAGCAAACCATTTTAGGCGCTATTCAGCAACTTCAAGAGCTCCAGGGGTGAAGAGATTGAAGCATCTGCATTCCATCGCGTCGAATCGGCCTGCGTTCCCATGTAGCCATAGGTGGCCGCGACCGTTCGCATGCCTGCGGCGCGGCCCGCGATGATGTCGCGCTCATCGTCACCGACGTAGACGCACGCCTCTGAAGGAACGCCAAGGCGACGAGCAGCTTCATGCAAAGGTTCGGGATGCGGCTTTGCAAAAGGGGTGGTGTCGCCACTCACCACCGCACCCGCACTCGTGAAAAGCGCCATGGCGCGCGTCAGCGGATCGGTGAAACGCATCGATTTGTTGGTCACGACACCCCAAAGCAGGCCCTGCTCTCGCAGCGCTTCGATCAGGGCCTGAACGCCGTCGAACACTTGCGTGTTGAGCAGCATGCGGCGCTCGTAAGTAACGAAGAACTCCTCGCGCAGTTCGTCGAACTCGGGCGATTCCGGCGTGATGCCGAACGCCACGCCCAGCATTCCCCGCGCACCGGCACCGGCCATCGGCCGATATCGCTCGAGCGGATACGACGCAAGGCCGCGATCGGTTCGCATCTTGTCGGCTGCGGCCCCCAGGTCGGGCGCGCTGTCGATCAGTGTGCCGTCGAGGTCGAACAACACGGCCTGAATCAATGCCCCCGTCATCCTCGCAACTCCGGCAAGGCGGGCTTCTGCGTCGCGAACATGTAATTGACGCTGGTATCGCCGCTGAGCCAGTAGCGCCGGGTCAACGGGTTGTGCTCCAAGCCGCGCGTATGTCGCAGGTCAAGGCCCGCTGCACGGCAGTAGCCGGCAAGCTCACTTGGCCGGATCAACTTCGCATACTCATGGGTTCCGCGCGGCAACATGCCCAGAACGTACTCGGCGCCCACGATCGCGAGCATGAACGCCTTCAGGTTGCGGTTGATGGTGGAAAAGAACACCCACCCACCCGGCTTGACCAGCGTGGCGCAGGCCTGAATGACCGAGGCCGGGTGCGGCACATGCTCGAGCATTTCCATGCAGGTGACGACATCGAAGCTGCCTGGCTGTTCGGCTGCAATGGCCTCGGCGCTGATCTCCCGGTACTTCACCCCCCGCGTGCCAGCTTCGAGCGCGTGCAGTTGCGCAACCTTGAGCGCTTTGCCCGCCAGGTCGATGCCCAGGACATCCGCCCCCTTGCGCGCCATGGAGTCGGCCAGGATACCGCCGCCACAACCGATATCAAGCACTCGGCGCTGCGAGATCGGCGCAATGCCTTCAATCCAGTCAAGGCGCAATGGATTGATTTCATGCAGCGGTCGGAATTCGCTCTCCAAATCCCACCAACGATGTGCGAGTTCTGAGAACTTGGCCAGTTCGGCCGGGTCTGCATTCACGTTTTCTGTCATGCAGCGATTATGAAACGAGCAATGCCAAGTCAACGCCGCATGGGCTTTGGCAAGATCGATCATTAATTAGACGACCATAAAAAAACCCCGCCGAGGCGGGGTTTTCACGGTCGATGGAATCGATCGATCAGTTGGCGCGGGTGCCAACCACTTCGATTTCCACGCGACGGTTCTTGGCGCGGCCTTCCTTGGTGCGGTTGTCAGCCACTGGCTGCTTCTCGCCCTTGCCTTCGGTGTAGACGCGGTTGCGTTCGATGCCCTTCGAGACCAGGAAGGCCTTGACGGCTTCGGCGCGACGCACCGACAGACGCTGGTTGTAGGCGTCCGTACCGATCGAGTCGGTATGGCCCACAGCGATGATCACTTCGAGGTTGACACCACGGATCTTCTCGACCAGGTCGGTCAGCTTGGCGCGACCTTCAGGCTTCAGAACCGACTTGTCGAAGTCGAAGAAGGCGTCCGCAGCGAAGGTCACCTTCGAAGCAGCGACTTGTGCCGGGGGTGCGGGAGGCACCACGCCAGGGGCGGGAGCCACAGCAGCCGGAGCAGCCGGAACCAGAGCGCCGTCGCAACCGGCAGCAGCCGTAGCAGGCGTCCAGTTGGCATCGCGCCAGCACAGTTCGTTCGTGCCGTTCTTCCAAACCAGTTCGCCAGTGCCGTTTTGCCAGTTGTCGATCGTAGGACCGCCGTCCGCAGCGGTGACACGGGTCTGCGCGCCGGCGGCAGTGGCGAGCGCAGCGACTGCAAACATCATCGCCACTTTATTCAGTTTCTTCATGGTTCTCCTCTTGGGGAAAAAGCCGCAGCCGCGCTGCGAATCAAGGACGCTTTAAGTGACCACCACCCAAAACGTTGAGGCGATTGTGCCATAGGGTCTTTGGCAAACAGGCCGCCGGGCACCCCGGAAGCGTAGGACGGAGGCGGAATAGACGCCTTGTGTTGCGGCGGTGCGACACCCCTCACAGCGTAAAATTTCGGCTTCCTGCCGCCAGCCACTCGCCCATGACCTCCTTCGCAAAAGAAACCCTGCCCATCAGTCTCGAAGAGGAAATGCGCAGCAGCTATCTCGATTACGCCATGAGCGTGATCGTGGGCCGGGCGCTTCCCGATGCCCGCGACGGCCTCAAGCCGGTGCACCGGCGGGTGCTGTTCGCCATGCACGAGCTCAACAACGACTGGAACCGGCCATACAAGAAGTCGGCCCGTATCGTCGGCGACGTCATCGGCAAGTACCACCCGCACGGCGACCAGTCGGTCTACGACACCATCGTGCGGCTGGCCCAGGATTTCTCGATGCGCCACATGCTGGTCGACGGCCAGGGCAACTTCGGGTCGGTCGACGGAGACAACGCGGCCGCAATGCGCTATACGGAAATCCGGCTGGCCAAAATTGCGCATGAAATGCTGGCCGATATCGACAAGGAAACCGTCGACTTTCAGGACAATTACGACGGCTCCGAAAAAGAACCGAAGGTTTTACCGAGCCAGTTGCCTAATTTGCTGGTCAATGGCTCGGGTGGTATTGCGGTCGGCATGGCCACCAATATTCCCCCGCACAACCTGAATGAGGTGGTGGACGCCTGTCTTCATCTGCTGCGCAATCCCGAAGCGAGCATCGACGAACTGATGGAAATCGTGCCCGCGCCCGACTTCCCCACCGCCGGCATCATCTACGGCATCAACGGCGTGAAGGACGGTTACCGCACGGGCCGCGGCAAGGTCGTGATGCGTGCGAGGTGCCACTTCGAGGACATCGACCGCGGCCAGCGACAGGCGATCGTCGTCGACGAGCTCCCCTACCAGGTCAACAAGAAGACGCTGCAGGAGCGCATGGCCGAACTGGTGCACGAGAAGAAGATCGAGGGCATCAGCCACATCCAGGATGAGTCCGACAAGTCGGGCATGCGCCTGGTGATCGAACTCAAGCGCGGCGAAGTGCCCGAGGTCGTGCTGAACAACCTCTATAAGCAGACGCAGCTGCAGGACACCTTCGGCATCAACATGGTGGCGCTGGTCGACGGCCAGCCGAAGCTGTGCAACCTGAAGGACCTCATTCAGGTCTTCCTGCAGCACCGCCGCGAAGTGGTAACCCGCCGCACCGTCTTCACGCTGCGCAAGGCCCGTGAACGCGGCCACGTGCTGGAAGGCCTCGCGGTGGCACTCGCCAACATCGACGAATTCATCCGCATCATTCGCGAATCACCGACGCCGCCCGTCGCCAAGGCCGAGCTGATGACCCGCAGCTGGGACAGCAAGCTGGTGCGCGAGATGCTGACGCGTTCGCGCGCCGACGGCGGCGTGATCAACGCCGACGACTACCGTCCCGAAGGCCTGGAGCGCGAATTCGGCATGGGCTCGGATGGTCTCTACCGCCTTTCGGACACGCAAGCGCAAGAAATTCTGCAGATGCGCCTGCAGCGCCTGACCGGCCTTGAACAGGACAAGATCGTCGCCGAATACAAGGACGTCATGGCGGAGATCGACGACCTGCTCGACATCCTGTCCAAGCCCGAGCGCGTCTCGATCATCATTGGCGACGAACTCGGCACCATCCGACAGGAATTCGGCCAGACCAAGGTCGGCGCACGCCGCAGCCAGGTCGAACACAGCGCGTTCGACCTGTCGACCGAAGACCTGATCACTCCGACCGACATGGTGGTCACGCTCTCGCACAGCGGCTACATCAAGAGCCAGCCGCTAGGCGAATACCGCGCACAAAAGCGCGGCGGCCGCGGCAAGCAAGCCACGGCAACGAAAGAAGATGACTGGATCGACCAGCTCTTCATCGCCAACACGCACGACTACATCCTGTGCTTCTCCAACCGCGGCCGCCTCTACTGGCTCAAGGTATGGGAAGTGCCCGCGGGCTCGCGCGGTTCGCGCGGCCGCCCGATCGTCAACATGTTCCCGCTGCAGGAAGGCGAAAAGATCAACGTCGTGCTGGCGCTGACCGGCGAAAAGCGCGTCTTCCCGGCCGACCAGTACGTGTTCATGGCCACGTCGATGGGCACCGTCAAGAAGACTGCCCTCGACGAGTTCAACAACCCGCGCAAGGGCGGCATCATTGCCGTCAACCTCGACGAAGGCGACTACCTGATCGGCGCCGCGCTCACCGACGGCAAGCACGACGTGATGCTCTTCAGTGACGGCGGCAAGGCCGTGCGTTTCGACGAGGAAGACGTTCGTCCGCTGGGCCGCAATGCACGCGGCGTGCGCGGCATGTCGCTGGACCCGGGACAGGGCGTGATCGCCATGCTGGTGGCCGAGGACGAGCAGCAAAGCGTGCTCACCGCCACGGAAAACGGTTACGGAAAGCGCACAAGCATTACCGAATACACCCGTCACGGCCGGGGAACCAAAGGCATGATCGCGATTCAACAGAGTGAGCGCAACGGCAAGGTCGTTGCCGCCACACTCGTGCATGCGGACGATGAGATCATGCTCATCACCGACAAGGGCGTGCTGGTGCGCACCCGGGTTGCCGAAATTCGTGAACTGGGTCGCGCGACGCAAGGCGTCACGCTGATCGGGCTTGACGAAGGCGCCAAACTCAGCGGGCTACAACGTATCGTCGAAAACGACGCGAACGGCGAGAGCGAGCCGGACGCGGACGATACTTCCACATCTTCAACGGAGAATCCTCAGTGAAAAAAATCAAACTCGCACTTCTGACGGTCGCCCTGGCAGGCAGTTCCATGGCCGCAATGGCCCAGGACAAGGCCACGCTCATCAAGCAGTTCATCGACATCCAGCGCCCCGGCATCGAATCGCTGGCGCGCGGCCTGGTCGAGCAATCGAGCGCTCCGATCGCACAGGCGGGTTCGCAGTATCTGCAGACGCAAGTTCCTGAAGCCAAGCGTGAATCGGCCGCCAAGGCCGCCGATGCAGAGCTGAAGAAGTACTTCGACGACGCCTACCCGATCGTTCGCGACAAGGCGATTCAACTGGCACCGGGCGCCCTCACCCCACTGCTCGAGCAGAGCTTCAGCGAAGACGAACTCAAGCAACTGCTGGCCTGGATCAACTCGCCGCTCAGCAAGAAGTACCAGGAACTGAACCCGAAGATGCAGACCGCATTGACGGAAAAGCTGGTCACCGACACGCGCGCCACCATCGAACCCAAGATGCGCGCACTCGACGAGAACGTGGCCAAGGCACTGGGTGCCCCGACCGAAGCCCCCGCTGCCAAGGCACCCGCCAAGGCTCCAGCCAAGAAGTAAAAGCAAAGTGACCCAGCAGCAGCAGACGCCGGCCGGCAAGCGCCCCTACAACTTCTCGGCCGGTCCGGCTGCCATGCCGGAGGCGGTGCTGCAACGCGCCGCCGCCGACATGCTCGACTGGCAGGGCAGCGGCATGAGCGTGATGGAGATGAGCCATCGCGGCAAGGAATTCGGTGCGATCTGCACCCAGGCCGAAGCCGACATCCGCACGCTGCTGGCCATTCCCTCTAATTTCCACATCCTGTTCATGCAGGGTGGCGGGCTGGGCGAAAACGCCATCGTCCCGTTGAACCTGTCGCGCGGCAAAGCCGCCGATTTCGTCATCACCGGCAGCTGGAGCGCCAAGTCGCACAAGGAAGCGCAGCGCTACTGCACGGCACGCGTGGTCGCGACAAACGCCGACAACCAGCACACGAAGCTGCCCGATCCCGCGACCTGGCAGCTGTCGAAGGACGCCTCGTACGTTCACGTGTGCTCCAACGAGACCATCAACGGCATCGAATTCCAGCAGTTGCCCGACCTGGCCGGACTTGGCAGCACGGCCCCGCTGGTCATCGATTTCTCTTCGCACGTGGCCTCCCGCAGCGTCGACTGGTCCCGCGTAGGCCTGGCCTTCGGCGGCGCACAGAAGAACCTCGGTCCGGCCGGCCTGACGATCGTGGTCGTGCGCGACGACCTGCTGGGCCATGCGCTCGATATCTGCCCGAGCGCGTTCAACTACAAGACGGTGGCCGACAACAACTCCATGTACAACACCCCGCCGACCTGGGGCATCTACATGGCGGGGCTCACTTTCCAGTGGCTGCTTGCACAGAAGGAAGGCGACCTGACGGGCGTGGCTGCCATGGAGCAACGCAACATCGCCAAGGCGAAGCTGCTGTACGACTTCATCGACGGCTCCGACTTCTACGCCAACCGCATCGACCCGAGCTGCCGTTCGCGCATGAATGTGCCGTTCTTCCTGGCCGACGAGGCCCGCAACGAGGCCTTCCTGGCCGGCGCGCGCAAGGCCGAGCTGCTCCAGCTCAAGGGCCACAAGTCGGTCGGCGGCATGCGAGCGAGCATCTACAACGCCATGCCGTTGGCAGGGGTGCAGGCCCTCGTGGGCTACATGCGAGAATTCGAGCGATCGCACGCCTAGTCGCGTGCCCCGCTCAGTTGCTCGCACCGATGACCGATTCCGCACCCACACCACCCTCCTCGTCCGGCGCTCCCGCCGATAAATCCGAAGGCCTTTCCGATCTGCGCGTGCAGATCGACTCGCTCGACCAGAGACTGCTCAGCCTTCTCAACGAGCGGGCCCACGTCGCCGAACTGGTGGGCGAGGTCAAGAAGCGCGAAGGCACGCCGTTCTTCCGCCCCGACCGTGTGGCGCAGGTCATCGACAAGATGCAAAAGAGCAATGGCGGTCCGCTCAAGGACCTCCATGTCGCAGCCATCTGGCGCGAAATCATGTCGGCTTGCCTGGCGCTCGAGTCGCCGCAGCGCGTGGCCGTGCTGGGCCCCGAAGGCACCTTCTGCGAACAGGCCGCCGTCGAGTACTTCGGCGGCGCCGCCGACTTGGTCTATTGCGCCAGCTTCGACGAGGTGTTCCACGCCACGGCGGCAGGCAGCGCCCAGTACGGCGTGGTCGGCGTCGAGAACTCGACCGAAGGCGTGGTCACCCGTTCGCTCGACCTGTTCCTGCATTCGCCCACCCATGTCGTCGGCGAAGTCAGCCTGCTGGTGCGTCACCACCTGCTGCGCAGCAGCAACTCGCTCGAAGGCGTCGAGGCCGTGCTGGCCCACCCGCAGGCACTGGCGCAGTGCCAGACCTGGCTGTCCAAGCACCTGCCCAACGCCGAGCGGCGCGCCGTGTCGAGCAACGCCGAAGGTGCACGCCTTGCGGCCACCAACCCGGCCTGGGCCGCGCTGGCAGGCGAACGTGCCGCCACCCGCTTCGGCCTGCACATCGTGGCGCACGCCATCCAGGACGACTCCTACAACCGCACCCGTTTCTCGGTGATCTGCCTGCCGCAAACGCTGGCCATGCCGCCGGCCTCAGGCCGCGACTGCACGAGCCTGATCGTCTCGGTGCCGAACCGCCCGGGCGCGGTGCACGACCTGCTGGTGCCGCTGAAGGCCAACAACGTGTCGATGACGCGCTTCGAGTCGCGCCCCGCGCGCACCGGCCAGTGGGAGTACTACTTCTACATCGACCTCGACGGCCACCCCTCGCAGCCCAATGTGGCCGCGGCGCTGGCCGAGCTGCGCGGCCTGTGCGCCTTCTACAAGGTGCTGGGCGCATACCCCGTCAAGGCCTGAGCGGCAGGCAGACAGCATGTTCGAACAACTGGGACTGATCGGCTGCGGCCTGATGGGCGGCTCCTTTGCGCTCGCGCTCAAGCGCGCGAAGCTGGTGAAGCGCGTGGTGGGCTACAGCAAGTCGCCCTCCACCACCGAGCGGGCACGCCAGCTCGGCGTGATCGACGTGGCGGCGCCCTCGGCGCTGCTGGCGGTATCGGGGGCGGACCTCGTGCTGCTCGCCGTGCCGGTCGCGGCCTCGGAGGCCATGTTCAAGGCGATCCGCCACGGCATTTCGGCCGACACGCTGGTGATGGACGTCGGCTCGACCAAGGGCGACGTGATCGAGGCCGCACGCAACGGCCTGCAGAAGCAGTTCGCGAACTTCGTGCCGGCCCATCCGATCGCCGGCAAGGAAGTCGCGGGCATCGAGCATGCCGAAGCCTCGCTCTTCACCGGCCGCCAGGTCGTGCTGACACCGGTCAAGACCACGCTGCGCTCCAACGTGCAGCGCGCCTCGCAGGTGTGGAGCGGCATCGGCGCCCATGTGCTCACCATGACGCACGAGGAGCACGACGCCGCCTTCGCCGCCGTGAGCCACCTGCCGCACCTGCTGGCCTTCGCCTATACCAACGCCATCGCCGCGCAGCCGCAGGGCGACCGCTTCCTGAGCCTCGCAGGACCGGGCTTTCGCGACTTCTCGCGCATTGCCGCCAGCGACCCGGTCATGTGGCGCGACGTGCTGCTGGCCAACCGCGAACAGGTGCTGCAGCAGTCGCAGGCCTTCCGCAAGGCGCTGGAAGACCTCGAGGCGCTGATGACCGCAGGCGACCTGCAGGCGCTGGAGCAATCGATCGCCGCCGCCAGCAAGGCCCGCGCGGCCTGGAAGCCGGCCGCTGGCACGTCGTCGCAGCAACAGGACAACTGACATGTTCTCGACGGCCTTCCTCGACCTCCCGCCGCTGGCAGGCGCTGCCGGCGCGGTGCGCCTGCCGGGCTCCAAGAGCATCTCCAACCGCGTGCTCCTGCTGGCCGCGCTGGCCAGCGGCACCACGACGGTTCACGACCTGCTCGACTCCGACGACACGCGCGTGATGCTCGACGCCCTGCGCGCGCTCGGTTGCGGCATCGACCCCGACGGAAACACGCTTCGCATCACCGGCCTCGGCGGCCAGCTGAAACCCGGCGGCACGCTGCTGCCGCTGTTCCTCGGCAACGCCGGCACCGCCATGCGTCCGCTGACCGCGGCGCTGTCGCTGCTGGGCGGCGAATTCGAGCTCAGCGGCGTGCCGCGCATGCACGAGCGCCCGATCGGCGACCTCGTCGACGCGCTCACGCAGCTCGGCTGCCGCATCGACTACCTCGGCAACCCCGGCTACCCGCCACTGCGCATCCACCCGATGCCCCACGGCGAACTGGCGCTCGACGCGCCGATCCGCGTGCGCGGCGACGTGTCCAGCCAGTTCCTGACCGCGCTGCTGCTGGCGCTGCCGCTCGCGTCGGGCAGTCTTGCCCCCACGCCCGGTGCTGATGTGCCGGCGGGGCGCGACATCGTGATCGAGGTGGTCGGCGAGCTCATCTCCAAGCCCTACATCGAGATCACGCTGAACCTGCTGGCGCGCTTCGGCATCCGGGTGCGGCGCGACGGCTGGGAGCGCTTCACCATTCCCGCCGGCAGCCGCTACAGCTCGCCGGGCGACATCCATGTGGAAGCGGACGCCTCTTCTGCTAGCTATTTCATAGCGCTTGGTGCAATAGCGACGGGCGTATCCGGCAAAATTGGCATCCGCATCGAGGGCGTGGGCATCGATTCGATCCAGGGCGATATCCGCTTCATCGACGCGGCCCGCCAGATGGGCGCGCAGGTCGACAGCGGCCCGAACTGGCTGGAAGTGCGCCGCGGCGCCTGGCCGTTGAAGGCGATCGACATCGACGCCAACCACATCCCCGACGCCGCGATGACGCTGGCCGTGATGGCGCTCTACGCGGACGGCCCGACCACGCTGCGCAACATTGCGAGCTGGCGGGTGAAGGAAACCGACCGCATCGACGCGATGGCCAACGAACTGAAGAAGCTCGGCGCCACCGTCGAGGCCGGGCCCGACTTCATCCGCGTGCACCCGCTGGCCCAGTCCGGCTGGCGGGCGGCAGCCATCCACACCTACGACGACCACCGGGTGGCCATGTGCTTCTCGCTGGCGGCGTTCAACCCGGCGGGCGTGCCGGTGCGCATCCTCGAACCGCACTGTGTCGCCAAGACCTTCCCCGACTACTTCGAAACCCTGTTCTCGGTAGCAGAAGCCACCGAGGTACCGGTGATCTGCATCGACGGCCCGACCGCCTCCGGCAAGGGAACGCTTGCAGCCGAAGTGGGGCGCCTGCTGGGCTATCACTACCTCGACTCGGGCTCGCTCTACCGCGTGACAGGCCTGGCCATGCGGCGCGCCGGGCTGAGCGCCGACACCCGGCACGAAGCCGAGATCGCCACCCTTGCGGCCGCCCTGCCCCTGCAGTTCACCGATGGCAAGGTGCTGCTCGCCGGCGAGGACGTCAGCGAGGACATCCGTACCGAAGCCGCCGGCATGGACGCCTCGCGGGTCTCCACGCTGCCGGCCGTGCGCGCCGCGCTTCTGGCCCTGCAGCAGCGCTTTCGCCGCCTGCCGGGCCTGGTGGCCGACGGCCGCGACATGGGCACCGTCATCTTCCCCGACGCGGCGCTCAAGGTGTTCCTCACGGCCAGCGCCGCCGAGCGCGCCGAACGGCGCCATAAGCAGTTGATTTCAAAGGGTATTTCGACTACACTCGACAGCCTTCGCTCCGACTTGGAAGCACGTGACGCCCGGGACTCCTCCCGCAGCGTCGCCCCTCTGAAGCCGGCGCAGGATGCGCGCCACCTCGACAACTCCCAGCTGTCCATCGAGCAATCGATCGATACGGTGTTGAACTGGTGGCAGCAAGTACAGCCTTTCAAGTCCGCTTGAAGGGCTCGCGCCAACCGGGTGTTCCGGCTGGCGCACACCGCTCCAGCAGGCTCTTCTCGCGCGACAGCGCACTGGCCTTCTGGTTGTTCAACGAACCCGGGCTCACGCCCAACCAACCGCCGTCTACAGACCCACAGCAGCCGCACGCAATTTCGCACGAGCGCCTGCCAACCCTGCCTGACGGAAGGAACCATAAATGTCTGAATCTTTTGCCGACCTATTCGAAGAGTCCCTGAAGCGTTCCGAAATGCGCACCGGCGAGGTCATCACGGCCGAAGTCGTGCGTGTCGAACACAACCACGTCGTCGTCAACGCCGGTCTGAAGTCCGAAGCGTATGTGCCGATCGAAGAGTTCAAGAACGACAAGGGCGAACTCGAAGTCCAGGCCGGCGATTTCGTTTCCGTTGCCATCGGCAGCGTTGAAAACGGCTACGGCGACACCATCCTCTCGCGCGACACCGCCAAACGTCTCGCTTCGTGGCTCGCCCTGGAGAAGGCCCTGGAATCGGGCGACTTCGTCACCGGCACCACCAGCGGCAAGGTCAAGGGCGGCCTGACCGTTCTGGTCAACGGCATCCGCGCGTTCCTGCCGGGCTCGCTGATCGACACGCGTCCGATCAAGGACCTGACCCCGTACGAGAACAAGACCCTCGAATTCAAGGTCATCAAGCTCGACCGCAAGCGCAACAACGTCGTGCTGTCGCGCCGTGCCGTGGTCGAAGCCAGCATGGGCGAAGAACGCGCCAAGCTGATGGAAACCCTGAAGGAAGGCGCTGTTGTCCGCGGCGTGGTCAAGAACATCACCGAATACGGTGCGTTCGTGGACCTCGGCGGCATCGACGGCCTGCTGCACATCACCGACATGGCATGGCGCCGTGTTCGCCACCCGAGCGAAGTCGTTCAGGCCGGCCAGGAAATCACCGCCAAGATCCTCAAGTTCGACACCGAAAAGAACCGTGTCTCGCTGGGTCTGAAGCAAATGGGTGACGACCCGTGGATGGGCGTTTCGCGCCGCTATCCGCAATCGACCCGCCTGTTCGGCAAGGTCACGAACATTGCCGACTACGGCGCGTTCGTCGAACTCGAACCCGGCATCGAAGGCCTGGTGCACGTGTCCGAGATGGACTGGACCAACAAGAACATCGCTCCGAACAAGATCGTCTCGCTGGGCGACGAAGTCGAAGTCATGGTCCTCGAAATCGACGAAGACAAGCGCCGCATCAGCCTGGGCATGAAGCAGTGCAAGGCCAACCCGTGGCAAGAGTTCGCGCAAAACACCAAGCGCGGCGACCGCGTCAAGGGCCCGATCAAGTCGATCACCGACTTCGGCGTGTTCGTGGGTCTGGCTGCCGGCATCGACGGCCTGGTTCACCTCTCGGACCTCTCGTGGAACGAAACCGGCGAAACCGCCGTTCGCAACTACAAGAAGGGCCAGGAAGTCGAAGCGCTCGTGCTGGCTGTGGACGTCGACCGCGAACGCATCAGCCTGGGCATCAAGCAGCTCGACAGCGACCCATTCACCACCTTCACCACCGTGAACGACAAGGGCCAGATCGTGACCGGCAAGGTCAAGACCGTGGACGCCCGTGGCGCTGAAATCGACCTGGGTGAGGACATCCTCGGCTACCTGCGTGCTTCGGAAATCTCGCGCGACCGCGTCGAAGATGCCCGCAACGTGCTGAAGGAAGGCGACGAAGTCACCGCCATCGTCGTGAATGTGGATCGCAAGACCCGCAACATCCAGCTGTCCATCAAGCAGAAGGACATGGTCGACGAACAAGGCGCCATGGCCAACCTGAGCCAGCAGTCGGCACGCGAGAACGCGGGCACGACGAGCCTGGGCGCCCTGCTGCGCGCCAAGCTCGACAACAGCGACAACAAGTAAGCTGAGTCCGAAGACAGAGCAGGCCCTTGGGGCCGCTCTGTCTTTTTTTTCGTCCACGTTTTTGTGTTTGGCCCATGACCCGCTCAGACCTCGTCGAAGAACTTGCAGCGCGCTTTGCGCAGCTCACGCACCGCGATGCCGAATACGCCGTCAAGACCATCCTCGACGCGATGAGCGACGCACTGGTGCGCGGACACCGCATCGAGATCCGTGGCTTCGGCAGCTTCTCGGTCAACCGGCGTCCGCCGCGCATCGGGCGCAACCCGCGCTCGGGCGAGAGCGTGCAGATTCCAGAGAAGCGGGTGCCTCACTTCAAACCGGGCAAGGCGCTGCGCGAAGCGGTCGATGCAAAGACCGCGGAGCTCGATGCCGGCAAGGAAGCCAGGGCCCGCAAGGCCTGACACGCAGGCGATTCGAAATGCCTGCAAACGTAGAATGCTCCCGGCAACGGGAACAGCTATGAAATACCTCCTGTGGCTGCTCAAGGCAGCCATTTTTTTTACGCTCTTCGCTTTCGCGCTGAACAACCAGCAGGACGCGACCGTCTACTTCTTCTTCGGCACCTACTGGCGCGCGCCGCTGGTGCTCGTGGTGCTCGCGGCATTCGCCGGCGGGCTCGTGGTCGGTGCGCTGGGCATGCTGCCCGGCTGGTGGAAACACCGCGCCGCAGCGGCACAGGTGCCCGCGACGCCCGAAGCCCAGATGCCGATGCCGCCGACCGCCGCGGCGGTTGCCGCCGCAGCGCCCTCCATTTCCGCCACCGACCTTCCCGCCGTACGTCAACATGGACTTTGATCCCAGCTGGCTGCTGATCAGCCTGCCCGTCGCCTTCGTGCTGGGCTGGCTCGCATCGCGCTTCGACATCCGGCAACTCAAGCTCGAGAACCGCCAGGCCCCCAAGGCCTACTTTCGCGGCCTGAACTTCCTGCTCAACGAGCAGCAGGACCAGGCCATCGACGCCTTCATCGAGGCCGTGCAGAACGACCCCGACACGCAGGAGCTTCACTTCGCACTCGGCAACCTGTTCCGCCGCCGCGGCGAGTACCAGCGCGCCGTGCGCGTGCACGAGCACCTGCTCGGACGCGGCGACCTGAGCCGCAGCGACCGCGAACGCGCCCAGCACGCGCTGGCGCAAGACTTCCTGCGCGCCGGCCTGCTCGACCGGGCCGAGGCCGCGCTGCAGAAGCTCGAAGGCACGCGCTACGAGAACGAGGCACGGCTCTCGCTGCTGGCCATCTACGAACGCTCGCGCGAATGGATGCAGGCCGCCGACGTGGCGCAAAAGCTCGACGAGTCCGACCAGGCCAGCTACAGCACGCGACGCGCGCACCACCTCTGCGAGCAGGCGACCGAGCGCGTGGCCTCCGGCGACCTGCCGGGTGCGGCCGGGTTGCTCGCGCAAGCCGTCGCGCTCGCACCGCAGGCACCACGCCCCGCCATCGACACGGCCAACCTGCAACTGCGCAACGGCGAGGCGGCCGCGGCCTTCGACACGCTGGTGGCGCTGAGCGGCACCGCCCCGCTCGCGCTGCCGCTCTACGCCGCCGCACTGCAGCAGGCCGCCGTGGCCGCGCACCGCGAAGCCGACGCCCTCGCACTGCTGCAGCGGCGCTATGTGGAGTCGCCGTCGATCGACGTGCTCGAATCGATGATCGCGCTCGGCGGCACGCCGACCGCCACGGCCGAAGACCCGCAGCCCACCCCGCGCGACGGCTACATCGCGCACCTGGCGCAACAGCCCTCGCTGGTCGCGGCATCGCGCTGGCTGGCCGGCGAAAAATTCGAGCACGAACAGTTCCACCCGCAGGTGCAACGCGCGCTCGACCAGGCCACCCGCCCGCTCATGCGCTACCGCTGTGCGGCCTGCGGTTTCGAGGCGCACCAGTACTTCTGGCACTGCCCCGGCTGCCAGGCCTGGGACAGTTATCCGCCGCGCCGCGTCGAAGAACTCTGAGAACTCCGATCACGATTCTGAACAATGGTCACGTGGGCGCTGAATATGCTTTTGCGCGTCAACGCCCCGTTTCCTGCTCCCGTTGAGCGCGGGCCGACGTTCTTGTCGGCTGTCAGCCATATCAACCAATCAGGGAGTAAAAAATCATGTTCAAGAAGATCCTGGCCGCTACCGCCATGCTGTTCGCGGTCGCCTCTTTCGCCGCAGTCGATGTCAACAAGGGCACGGCCGCCGACCTCGACGGCATCAAGGGCGTCGGTCCCTCGATGTCCAAGCGCATCCTCGATGCGCGCAAGGAAGGCGAGTTCAAGGACTGGCCCGACTTCATGCAGCGCGTGAAGGGCGTGAAGGAAAAGAACGCCGAGAAGCTGTCGGCCGAGGGCCTCACGGTCAATGGCCAGAGCTTCGGTGGCGCGGCATCCGCCAAGCCGAAGGAGGCCAAGGCAGCCAAGGCCCCCAAGTCCTGATGCCGCCCTGATGCCGCGCTGATCCCACCCGGATCGATGCAACGCAAAGCCGCCTTCGGGCGGCTTTTTCATGCGCGAAGCACATGCGGCGAACATGTGACACGGGCAGGGAAAGGCCGCGGAGAGTTGCAGCCACGGGCACCCTGAGGCGCGGAACAACACGCCGACAATAGACGCATGCTGCTTCCGATTCTTGCGATCTGCGTGGGCGCCTCGATCGGCGCGCTGGCCCGCTGGGGCCTTGCCCTCTGGTTCGGCGCCGGCGGCCTCATGCCCTGGGGCACGCTCGCCGCCAACCTGATCGGCGGCTACCTCATCGGCGTGGTCATTGCCACCTTCCAACTGCTGCCGGACCTCGATCCGGTCTGGCGACTGGCGCTGGTGACCGGGTTCCTCGGCGGCCTCACCACCTTCTCGACGTTCTCGGCCGAGGTCACGACCATGCTGCTGGAGGGCAGGCTCGGCGTGGCCATGCTGACGGCCATGGCCCACCTCGGCGGATCGCTCTTTTTCACCTGGCTCGGCATCCGAACGGTGCAGGCCTTCTCGAGCTGAATGCCCCGAAAACAGCCTTATGTCTTACGGTTATAGATAAGGCTTTCCATAGGGGCGGCCGATAGAATCAACCCCAATGCCCCTGGTCTTTCTCGTCGCACTCCCCTTTATCGCCAGCGTGCTGGCCGCGTTGATGCCGTCCAACGCGCGCAACAGGGAGTCGACCCTCGCGGGGCTGGTCGCGCTGGGCTGCGCCATCCAGGCCGCATGGTTCTTCCCGCAGATCGCGCATGGCAATGTGCTGCGGCAAGAAATCGAATGGCTGCCGGCCCTCGGCCTGAACCTCGTGTTCCGCATGGACGGCTTCGCATGGCTGTTCTGCATGCTGGTGCTGGGCATCGGCGCGCTGGTGGTGCTCTATGCGCGCTACTACATGTCGGCCTCCGACCCGGTGCCGCGCTTCTTCTCGTTCTTCCTCGCGTTCATGGGCGCGATGATGGGCGTGGTGCTCTCGGGCAACCTTGTCCAGATGGTGCTGTTCTGGGAGCTCACCAGCCTGTTCTCGTTCCTGCTGATCGGCTACTGGCACCACCGGCGCGACGCGCGGCGCGGGGCGCGCATGGCGCTCACCGTCACCGGTGCGGGCGGGCTGTGCCTGCTGGCCGGCGTGCTGGTGCTCGGGCGCATCGTCGGCAGCTACGACCTCGACGAAGTGCTGGCCTCGGGCGACCTGATCCGCGCGCATGCGCTCTACCCCGTGGCGCTGGTGCTGGTGCTGCTGGGCGCCTTCACCAAGAGCGCGCAGTTCCCGTTCCACTTCTGGCTGCCGCGCGCCATGGCCGCGCCCACGCCTGTCTCGGCCTACCTGCACTCGGCCACCATGGTGAAGCTCGGCGTGTTCCTGATGGCGCGCCTGTGGCCGGTGCTCTCGGGCACCGAGCAATGGTTCTGGCTGGTGGGTGGCGCGGGGGCCATCACGCTGCTGCTCGGCGGCTTCATCGCCATGTTCCAGCGCGACCTGAAGGCGCTGCTGGCCTACTCGACCATCTCGCACCTCGGCCTCATCACGCTGCTGCTGGGCCTGAACAGCCCGCTCGCGGCCGTGGCGGCCGTGTTCCACGTGATGAACCACGCGACCTTCAAGGCCTCGCTTTTCATGGCGGCCGGCATCATCGACCACGAGACCGGCACGCGCGACATCCGCAAGCTCAGCGGCCTGATGCGGCTCATGCCCATCACCGGCACGCTGGCCATCATCGCCAGTGCCTCGATGGCTGGCGTGCCGCTGCTCAACGGCTTTCTGTCGAAGGAAATGTTCTTCGCCGAGACGGTCTTCATCCAGGCCACGCCCTGGATCGACTTCAGCCTGCCGGTGATCGCCACCATCGCGGGCATCTTCAGCGTGGCGTACTCGGCGCGCTTCGTGTTCGATGTGTTCTTCGGCCCGCCCTGCGGCAACGACGTGCCCAAGCACCCGCACGAGCCACCGCACTGGATGCGCGTGCCGGTCGAACTGCTGGTGCTGGTGTGCCTGGTGGTCGGCGTGGCGCCGGCCTGGTCCATCGGCCCGCTGCTCGCGGCTGCCGCCACGCCGGTGGTCGGCGGCACGCTGCCCGAGTACAGCCTGGCCGTGTGGCACGGCTTCAACCTGCCGCTCATGATGAGCTTCGTGGCGCTGGTGGGCGGCGGCGCGCTGTACCTGCTGCAGCGCCGCCAGCGCGCGCGTGGCGGCCTGGAGAACACGCCGCTGCTGCACCGCTTCGACGGCCAGGTCATCTTCGAGCACCTGCTCGCGCTGCTGAGCGAAGCCGGACGGCGCAGCCGCCGCCTGTTCGGCACGCGCCGCATGCAGTGGCAGTTGCTGCTGCTGGTGCTCGTGGCCGTGGCCGGCGCCGCCGCGTCGCTGTGGACCTCGCCCGCCGCACCCGGCACGCGCGAGCTGCTTCCCTTCTCGCCGATGTTCGCCATGACCTGGATCATCGGCGGCACCTGCGCGCTGGCCGCCGCCTGGCAGGCCAAGTTCCACCGGCTCGCAGCGCTCATGCTCGCTTCGGGCGCGGGGCTGGTGTCGTGCGTCACTTACATCTGGTTCTCCGCCCCCGACCTCGCGCTCACGCAGCTGGTGGTCGAAGCCGTGACCACGGTGCTGATTCTGCTGGGCCTGCGCTGGCTGCCGATGCGCAGCAAGGACGTCATTCAGCCCGCGCGCGCGCGGCTGCGCCCCTGGGGTCGGCGCGGGCGCGACCTGCTGGTGGCGAGCATCGCCGGCGCCGGCATGGCGGCCATGGCCTGGGCCATGATGACGCGCACCTTCCCCCAGAGCATCTCGCCCTTCTTCCTGGAGCGCGCGCTCACCGAAGGCGGCGGCACCAACGTGGTCAACGTGATGCTGGTCGACTTCCGCGGCTTCGACACCTTCGGCGAAATCACCGTGCTGGGCATCGTGGCGCTCACCGTGTATGCACTGCTGCGGCGCTTTCGCCCCGCCATCGAGTCGATGGCCCTGCCGGTCCAGCAGCGCCTGCAGGTCGACGACGGCAGCAGCGACCTGCTGAACCCGCGTCGCGCCACCGACACCGCCGTCGGCTACCTGATGGTGCCGGCCGTGCTGGTGCGGCTGCTGCTGCCGCTGGCGGTGCTGGTGTCGGTGTATTTCTTCATGCGCGGCCACAACGCGCCCGGCGGCGGCTTCGTCGCGGGGCTGGTGATGTCGGTGGCGCTGGTGCTGCAGTTCATCGTGTCGGGCACCGAGTGGGTGGAAGAGCACCTGCGCATCTACCCGCGCCGCTGGATCGCCATCGGCCTGCTGCTGGCGCTGGCCACCGGCGGCGGCGCAGTCGCGATGGGCTACCCCTTCCTGACCACGCACACCGCGCACCTGCACCTGCCGCTGCTCGGCGAAGTGCACGTGCCCAGTGCCCTGTTCTTCGACATCGGCGTGTTCGCGCTGGTGCTCGGTGCCACCATGCTGATTCTGACTGCCCTGGCCCACCAATCGGTGCGAAGCCACCGCTGGGCCGACGAGCAGGCCGAAAAAGAGGCCCAGGCCGCATCCGAAGCGGCGGAGGGAGCGCACTGATGGAAATCGTGCTCGCACTCGCCATCGGCGTGCTCACCGGCTCGGGCGTGTACATGCTGCTTCGCCCGCGCACCTTCCAGGTCATCATGGGCCTGACGCTGATCTCCTACGCGGTGAATCTCTTCATCTTCAGCATGGGCCGGCTCAAGGTCGACAGCGAGCCGGTGCTCATCAAGGGCTTCGCGGCCACGCTGGCCAACACGGCCGACCCGATGCCGCAGGCCCTGGTGCTCACGGCCATCGTCATCGGCTTCGCCATGACGGCGCTGTTCCTGGTGGTGATGCTCGCCTCGCGCGGCCTTACCGGCACCGACCACGTGGACGGTGAAGAACGGCAGGAGGCGGAGTGAAAGAAATCTTCCACCTGCTGGACGAACTGCTCGAGTTCAGCATGCCGCACCTGGTGGCGGTGCCCATCCTCGTGCCCATGCTCACGGCCGCGCTCATGCTGCTGATGGGCGAGAACCGGCGGCGCACCAAGTCGGCACTGAGCGTGGTCTCGGGCCTGATCGGCCTGCTGGCCGCGCTGGCGCTGCTGCGCTGGGTGAACGCGGCCGACACCGGCGGCGGCCCGGGCTCCATCGGCGTGTACCTGCCGGGCAACTGGCGCGCGCCGTTCGGCATCGTGCTGGTGGCCGACCGGCTCTCGACCATGATGGTCGCGCTCACGGGCGTCATCGCGTTTGCGGCGTCGATCTATTCCACCTCGCGCTGGGACCGCGCGGGCGTGCACTTCCATCCGCTGCTGCAGCTGCAGCTGATGGGCCTGAACGGCGCCTTCCTCACCGGCGACCTGTTCAACCTGTTCGTGTTCTTCGAGGTGATGCTCGCGGCCTCCTACGGCCTCCTGCTGCACGGCTCGGGGCGCCTGCGGGTGCAGGCGGGGCTGCACTACATCGCGATCAACCTGGCGGCCTCGTCGCTGTTCCTGATCGGCGCGGCCATCCTCTATGGCGTGACGGGCACGCTGAACATGGCCGACCTGGGCGTGCGCATCGCCGAGCTCTCGCCCGGCGACCGCGGCCTGGTGCACGCGGCGGCGGCCATCCTCGCCACGGCCTTCTTCGCCAAGGCGGGCGCGTGGCCGCTCAACTTCTGGCTGGTACCGGCGTACAGCGCGGCGGTGTCGCCGGTGGGCGCGGTGTTTGCGCTGCTCACCAAGCTGGGCATCTACACGATCCTGCGGCTGTGGACCGTGCTGTTCGCGCCCGACACCGGCGACTCGGCCGCCTTCGGGCAGGTGGCGCTGGTCGGCACCGGGCTGGCGACGCTGTTCGTGGGCGCCATCGGCATCGTCGGCACGCAGCGGCTCTCCAACCTGGCGGGCTTCAGCGTGCTGGTGTCGGCCGGCACCCTGCTCGCGGCGGTCGGCCTGGGCCAGCCGGCCGTGTGGGCCGGTGCGCTGTACTACCTGCTGAGTTCCACGCTCGCGGTGAGCGCCTTCTTCCTGCTGATCGACATGATCGAACGCTGGCGCAACGCGGGCATGAGCGTGGCGCCGCACGAGGCGGCCGGCAACGCGCCCTACCTCACCGAAGACCTGCGGGTGCTCTCCGACGTGAACCTCGACGACGAGGCCCAGGCGCTCTACGGCCGCGCGATTCCCGCGGGCGTCGCCTTCCTGGGCCTGAGCTTCATGGGCTGCACGCTGCTGCTCGCGGGGTTGCCGCCGCTGTCGGGCTTCGTCGGCAAGTTCGCGATGCTGTCGGGCCTGCTCGGCACCGGCGGGGTCGGCATCGCCGGCTGGACCTTTCTTGCGCTGCTGATCGTCTCCGGCTTCCTGTCGCTGGTTGCGCTGAGCCGCACCGGCATCCGCCACTTCTGGACGCAGCCCCACGCCACCATGCCCTCGCTGCCCGCGCTCGAGGTGCTGCCGGTGGCCGCGCTGCTCGCGGCCTGCGTGGCGCTGACCGTGTGGGCCGAGCCCGTGATGCAGCACGCCAAGGCCACGGCCGAGGGCCTGAAAACGCCCACGGCGTACCGCAACGCCGTGCTCGGCGCCAAGCAGGTTCCCAACCCCGTGAAGAAGGAAGCACCGGCCCCATGAAGCGCCTGATTCCTTCCCCGCCGCTGTCCTTCGCGCTGTTCGTCGTCTGGATCCTGCTCGAGCAATCGCTGGAGGCCGCCACGCTGCTGTCGGCCGTGGTGCTGGCCATTGCGGTGCCGCTCATCACCAAGGGCCTGCGGCCCGCCACCGTGCGCATGCGCCGGCCCGGCGTGGCGCTGCGGCTGTCGCTCGTGGTGACGTACGACATGCTCAAGTCGGCGTACGACGTGGCCCGGCTGCTGCTCACCCGCCGCACCTCGCACATCCGGGCCGCCTTCGTGCAGATTCCGCTGGACATGCGCGACCCCAACGGCCTGGCCGTGCTCGCGATGATCATGTGCCTCACGCCCGGCACCGCCTGGGGCGAAGTGTCGTTCGACCGCAGCATGCTGCTGATCCACGTGTTCGACCTGGCCGACGAAGCGGCCTTCGTGGCACAGATCAAGCAGCGCTACGAACGCCCCCTGATGGAGATCTTCGAGTCATGACACCCATCCTTTTCTGGGCCCTGAAGTTCGCGCTCTTCCTGCTGGCCGTGGCCATGCTGTGCGCGCTCTCGCGCCTGCTGATCGGGCCCACCGCGCAAGACCGCGTGATGGCGCTGGACTGCCTCTACATCAACGGCATGCTGATGATGCTGGTGCTGGGCATCATCTACGCGAGCAACGTCTACTTCGAGGCGGCCTTGCTGATCGCGCTGTTCGGTTTCGTGGGATCGACGGCCATCGCCAAGTTCCTGCTGCGCGGCGAGGTGATCGAATGAACGATTTCATCGTGGGGCCGCTGCCCCTGTGGGCTGAGATCATCACCGCGGTGTTCGCCGTGCTGGGTGCCGCCTTTGCGGCCATCGGCTCCTTCGGGCTGGTGCGGCTGCCCACCTTCTTCCGCCGCATCCATGCGCCCACGCTGGGTGCGACGGTGGGCGTGTGGTGCATGACCATCGCCACCATCGTGTACTTCTCGGTGCAGGGCTTCAGCCTGTTCCTGCACGCGGTGCTGATCGTGCTGTTCATTGCGCTCACAGCGCCCATCACCACCATCTTCCTGATGCGCGCGGCGCTGTTCCGCGAGCGGCAAAAGGGCGGCGACGTACCGCCGCAGGCCAAATCGGGTTGATGGGCTGATGGCCGATAGGCTGAGGCGCTGCGCGCTCAGCTCGGTTGCAGCTGCTGCATTTCCTTGGCGCGCGCCACCTCGACCTCGCGCGGCAGCGTCACCCCATTCTTCACCGCAAGAATCTCCGCCATCACACTGACCGCAATCTCCGGCGGCGTCTTGCTGCCGATGTAGATGCCGATGGGCCCGCGCAGGCGCGCGAGCGACGCATCGGTCTGCTCGAAGTGCTCGATCATGCGGTCGCGCCGCGCGTCGGCATTGCGGCGCGAGCCGATGGCACCCACATAGAAGGCCTCGCTCTGCAGCGCTTCGAGCAGCGCGAGGTCGTCGAGCTTGGGATCGTGCGTGAGCGCCACCACGCAGCTGCGGCGATCGGGCCTGAAGGCCAGCACCGCGTCGTCGGGCATCTCGGTGGTGATGTGCACGCCGGACAGCGACCACGCGGTGCGGTACTCGGCGCGCGGGTCGCACAGCGTCACGGCGAAGCCGCTGAACTTGGCCATGGTCGCGAGGTATTCGGCCAGTTGGCCGGCACCGATCAGCAGCATGCGGTACTCGGGGCCGAAGGTGTTGGTGAGCTCGGTGTCGTTCACGGTGAGCTCGTCGGGCGCCGTCGCCTGCGCGAGTTGCACCGTGCCGGTGGCGAGCGTCACGGTGCGCTTCATGAGCTTGCCCTGTTCGAGCTGAGCCACCAGCTGGTCGAGCGCATCGGCGTCGGGCGCGTACTCGAGCAGCAACTCCAGCGTGCCGCCGCAGGGCAGGCCGAAGCGATGCGCTTCGTCGGCCGTGATGCCGTACTTCACGAGCGCGGGCGGCGCGCCCAGCGGCACGTCTTCGCCCTTGCCGTGGGCATGGCTGTAGCGGGCGATGAGGTCGTCCTCGATGCAGCCGCCGGAGACCGAGCCGACCACGGCGCCGTCTTCGGCCAGGGCCATGATCGAGCCCACCGGCCGCGGCGACGAGCCCCAGGTGCGCACCACGGTGGTCAGCAGCGCGCGCTTGCCGGCACGCCGCCAGTCGCGCAGCGTGCGCAACACCATGACATCGAGGTTTTCCATGGCGCGGGTCGCTTCCTCAGGCCGCGTCGCCGGGCGTGGCGGGCGCGTCCGGGTCGCCGTCCTTGTCCTTCTTGCCCAGGCCGATCTTCTTCATGAGGCCGGACATCATGCCGGCCTTCCCGGCCGGCGCTTCGGCCTCTTCGGCAGCCGCGGGCGGCGGGCCGTAGCGGCTCTGCATCTCGGCGTCGAAACGCTTGAAGAAATCGTCGGCGGTCGACTTGGCGGCGCCGTCGATCAGGCGCTGGCCGAGCTGGGCGATCTTGCCGCCGACCTGGGCCTGCACGGTGTAGTCGAGCTCGCAGCCGGCGCCCGGCGTCGAGGCGGCCTCGGCATCGGCGGCCTCGGCATCGGCAGGCACCGCATCGGCCAGCGGCTTGAGCGAGACGCTCGACGACCCCTTGGCGAAGCCCGCCACGCCGCCCTGCCCTTCGAAGGTCAGCTTGTAGCCATCGGGCGCCACGATGTCCGACAGCATCACCTTGCCGCTGAACTTGGCCGACACCGGGCCGATCTTGAGCGCCAGCGCAACGCTGTAGGTGTTCTCGCCCGTGAGCTCGAACTTGTCGCAGCCGGGGATGCACTTCTTCAGCGTTTCGGGGTCGTTGAGGGCTTCCCAGGCTTGTTGTTGCGTGACGCCGAGGCGGCGGTTTCCGAGCATTTCCATGGTGGGTTCCTTTTTTGTCCTTGCCGGCAGCGCGCTATCTGCCGGACCGCATCAGGGCGGCCAGGCTCGCGGCCAGTTGCTCCAGTGCGCTGAGATTGTGAACCGCGAGCATCGCGTCCGCCTGGCGGTGCAGCACGCTGGCCCCACGGGCCAGAGGGGCGTAGCCGTCGAACCGCAGCAGCGGGTTGAGCCACAGCAGCCGGCGCGAATGGCGCTTGAGCCACAGCAGTTCGTGTTCCAGCACGGCGGGTTCGCCGGTGTCGAGCCCGTCGCTGATCACCAGCACCAGCGTGCGGCGGCCGGTCAGGCGACGGGCGTGGGCGCGGCGCAGTTCGCCCAGCGAGTCGCCCAGCCGGGTGCCGCCGGCAAAGTCGTCGATGGCCAGCCCGGCCGCGAGCAGCATCGCGTCGGTGTCGGCCAGCCGGAAGGCCGGGGTCAGGTCGGTCAGGCGGGTGCCGAAGGCGAACACGTCGCGCCGGCCCGCGCGGCGCGTCGCCGCATGCAGGAAGGCGAGCAGCAGCCGCGCATAGCGCTCCATCGAGCCCGACACATCGACCAGCACCAGCAGGGGCAGGGGCTGCTCGCGCCGGGCCAGCCGGGGCAGCCGCAGGATCTCGCCGCCGGTGCGCGCCGCTTGCTGCAGCACGCCAGGCCAATGCATGCGCACATGCTGGCGGCCCGCGTCGCCGGCGGGGCGCAGGCGGCGCGACGGCAATGCGGGAATCGGCAACGTGACGTCACGGGCCAGCCGCTCGACCAGCCGGTACTCCGACGCGCCGAGCGCGTTGAAGTCCGCATGCTGAAGACGCTGGCGGTCGCTCGCCGTCATGGCGGCGTCGAACTCCACTTCCTTGTCGGGCTTGGCCGGCTCGGCGGGCCGGGCGGCGTTGCGCGGCGCGGTGAGTGCCTCGCGCACGCGCGGACGGCGCTTCGACGGCTCGGCCTTGCCTTCGGCGCTCGGGAGCATCTGGGCGAGCAGCTTGTTGGCCAGCTCCGGGTCGCGGAACCAGGCATCGAACAGCTCGCGGAACACCATGCGGTCCTGTTCGCGGCTGACCATCACGGCCTCCATCGCGGCGCCCAGGTCGAGCTTGTCTTCCACGCCCACCAGCATGGCGGCCTCGGCGGCCAGCGCGATGCGCATGGCGTCGGTGCGCACGCCTGCGCGGCGCAGCGCCCGGCCGAAGGCGGTGATGTTGCCGGCGAGCTTGCCGCTGCGGACGTCGCCGAGTTGCGGAATGCCGGCCATGCGCATGCCCGGCGCGCTCAGCGCGCGGCCGGCTCCTCGGGCCTGAGCAGGTCCGACGCCAGTTCCAGCGTGAGCGCGGCCACGTCGTCGCGCTGCTTGAACAGGATGCCGGCGGTGTCGACCACCACCTCGGGGTCGAGCTCCACCGTGTCCAGCGCAATCAGCGCCCTCGCCCACTCGACGCTTTCGGCGATGCCGGGTGCGCGCTGGAAGGCGTTGACGAACGGCGCCTCGCGCAGCCGCGCCACGAAGGCCGACACCTGCGCCGACAGCGTCTCGCCGGCCTGCGGCACCTGGGCGCGCACGATGGCCAGCTCGCGCTCGCGCTCGGGGTAGTCGAGCCAGTGATACAGGCAGCGGCGCTTGACCGCGTCGTTGAGCTCGCGCGTGCGGTTGCTCGTGAGGATGGTCACCGGCGGCACCACCGCGCTCACCGTGCCCAGTTCGGGAATGCTCACCTGGTATTCGCCCAGGTACTCGAGCAGGAAGGCCTCGAAGGGCTCGTCGGCGCGGTCCACTTCGTCGATCAACAGCACGGCGCCGGGTGCGGGCGTTTGCAGTGCCTGCAGCAGGGGGCGGCGGATCAGGTAGTGCGGCTGGTAGACCTCGGCCTCCACGTCGCGCGCGGCGCCGCTGGCTTCGGCCGCGCGCATGTGCAGCAGCTGCGCGGCATAGTTCCATTCATAGAGCGCCTCGCGCTGCTCCAGGCCGTCGTAGCACTGCAGGCGCAGCAGCTCGCGGTTCAGTGCCTTCGACAGCGCCTTGGCCAGCTCGGTCTTGCCGACGCCGGGCTCGCCTTCGAGCAGCAGCGGGCGCTGAAGCTTGAGCGCGAGGAACACGGCGGTGGCCAGGCGGCGGTCGGCAAAGTAGCCGGCCTGCACCAACCCGTTGGAGAGGGAATCGATGGTCGGGAAGATCATGGCGCAGGGTAGCGGAAGGCGCGAGGGTGTCGCGCCTTCCGGTGTCCGTTGGTGAGACCGGGCTGGTTCAGCCCAGCGCCTTGGTCACCGCGCGTTGCGTCAGCACGCTGATCAGGTTCGCGCGGTAGGCGGCCGAGGCATGCAGGTCGCTGTTCAGGTCGCTCGCGTCGATCTTCACGGCAGCGGCGGACGCGGCGGTAAAGCTCTTGTTGAGCGCATCTTCCAGGCCGGCATGGCGGAACACGCCGTTGCCCGCGCCGGTGACGGCCACGCGCACGCCGCTGTCGTACTGCGCCAGGAAGATGCCGACCAGCGGAAAGTGCGAGGCCTTCTGGCGCAGCTTCTCGTACACGGCGCGCTTCGGGATGGGGAAGCGGATCGCGGTGATCAGCTCGTCGTCCTCCAGCGCCGTGGTGAACAGGCCCTGGAAGAAATCGTCCGCCGCAATCTCGCGCTTCGACGTGACGACCGTGGCACCGGTTCCCAGCACCGCGCTGGGGTAGCACGCCGCCGGGTCGTTGTTGGCCACCGAACCGCCGAGGGTGCCCATCGCGCGCACCTGCCGGTCGCCGATGCGCGAGGCCAGGTCGGCCAGCGCGGGAAAGGCGGCTTTCACGTCGGCGTTGTTCGCCACGTCGAGGTGGCGCGACATGGCACCGACGGTGAGGCTGCCGCCGTCTTTCTTGATGCCCGTGAGCTCGGCAATGCCGCTCAGGTCCACCAGTTGTTCGGGCGCCGAAAGCCGCAGCTTCATCGACGCCAGCAGGGTCTGGCCGCCGGCCAGCGGCTTGGCGCCGGCGGCAACGAGCTTGGCCGCATCGGCCACGGAAGCGGGCCGTTCGAGTGTGAAGGCGTACATGGTGTGGTTCCTTCTTGTTGTTCAGGGTGCGGGACGGCCCTGGGTGCTGGCGGCCAGCGCGGGTTGCTGCGGCATCGCGTCCTTTGCGGCGCTGCCGCTGCCCTTCTGCATCGCTTCCCAGACGCGGCTGGACGATGCGGGCATGTCGAAGTCCTTCACGCCCAGGGGCGCCAGCGCGTCGAGCACGGCGTTGATCACGGCCGGCGGCGAGCCGATGGCCCCCGCCTCGCCGCAGCCCTTGGTGCCCAGCGGGTTGTGCGTGCACGGGGTGCACACGGTGTCCAGCTTGAACAGCGGAAACTCGGCCGCGCGCGGCATGGCGTAGTCCATGAAGCTGCCGGTGAGCAGCTGGCCGGTCTCGTTGTCGTAAACACAGTTCTCCAGCAGCGCCTGGCCGATGCCCTGCACCAGCCCGCCATGCACCTGGCCCTCGACGATCATCGGGTTGATGATGGTGCCGAAGTCGTCCACCGCGGTGAAGCGGTCCACGCGCACCTCGGCGGTCTGCCGGTCGATTTCCACCTCGCAGATGTAGGTGCCGCCCGGAAAGGTGAAGTTGGTCGGGTCGTAGAAGGCGGTTTCGTTCAGGCCCGGCTCCAGCTTGTCGAGCGGGTAGTTGTGCGGCACGTAGGCGGTGAGCGCCACCTGGCCGAACGGGATCTTCTTGTCGGTGCCCTTGACGGTGAATTCGCCGTTGGCGAACTCGATGTCGGCATCGCTGGCCTCCATCAAATGCGCGGCGATCTTCTTGGCCTTGGTCTCGATCTTGTCGAGCGCCTTCATGATGGCGGCGCCGCCCACCGAGATGGAGCGCGAACCGTAGGTGCCCATGCCGAAGGGCACGCGGCCGGTGTCGCCGTGCACCACGTCGACGTTGTCGACCGGAATGCCCAGCCGTGCCGCCACGACCTGCGCGAAGGTGGTCTCGTGGCCCTGGCCGTGGCTGTGCGAGCCGGTGAACACCGTCACGCTGCCGGTCGGGTGCACGCGGATCTCGCCGCACTCGAACAGGCCCGCACGCGCACCGAGCGCGCCCGCGATGTTCGACGGCGCAATGCCGCAGGCCTCGATGTAGCTCGAATAGCCGATGCCGCGCAGCTTGCCCTTCGCCTCGCTCGCCGACCGGCGCGCCGCAAAACCGTCGACCTCGGCCAGCGCCCGTGCCTTGTCCATGCAGGCATGGAAATCGCCGGTGTCGTATTGCAGCGCCACTGGCGTCTGGTACGGGAAGGTGGTGATGAAGTTGCGCTTGCGGATCTCGTCCTGCCCCAGGTTCATTTCCCAGGCGCAGCGCGACACCAGCCGCTCCAGCAGGTACGTGGCTTCGGGCCGGCCCGCCCCGCGGTAGGCGTCGACCGGCGCGGTGTTGGTGAACCAGGCATCGACCTCCACGTAGATCTGCGGCGTGGCGTACTGGCCGGCCAGCAGCGTGGCGTAGAGGATGGTCGGCACCGCGGTCGAGAAGGTCGACAGGTAGGCGCCCAGGTTGGCGTCGGTGTGCACCCGCATCGCCAGGAACTTGCCTTGAGCGTCCATCGCCATTTCGGCGTGGCTCACGTGGTCGCGGCCGTGCGCGTCGGACAGGAAGCACTCCGAGCGCTCGGCCGTCCACTTGATGTTGCGGTTGAGCTGCTTGGCCGCCCAGGTCAGGCACACGTCCTCGGCGTACAGGAAGATCTTGGAGCCGAAGCCGCCGCCCACGTCGGGGGCAATCACCCGCACCTTGTGCTCGGGCAGTCCCAGCACGAAGGCCGTCATCAGCAGGCGTTCGACGTGCGGGTTCTGGTTGGACACATACAGCGTGTAGTCGTCGGTGCCGCGGCTGTAGCTGCCGATGGCCACGCGCGGCTCTATGGGGTTGGGAATGAGCCGGTTGTTGACGAGGTCGAGCTTCGTCACATGCGCGGCCGTGGCGAACACGGTATCGACCGCCGCCTTGTCGCCCAGCGTCCACTTGTAGCACTGGTTGTCGGGCGCTTCGTCGTGCAGCGTGACGCCGCTGGCCTTCTTCGCGGCGTCGGCCACGCTTACAAGCGCGGGGTGCACGTCGTAGTCGACCACCACCGCCTCGGCCGCGTTCTTGGCCTGCTCGACCGTCTCGGCCACCACCATCGCGACGTGGTCGCCCACGTAGCGCACCTTGTTGATCGCCAGGATCGGGTGCATCGGCTCCTTCATGGGGGTACCGTCGGGGTTGTTGATGAGCCAGCCGCAAGGCAGCCCGCCCATCTTGCCCTCGATGTCCTTGCCGCTGAAGATGCCGACCACGCCGGGCATCTTCATGGCCTCGGCGATGTCGACCGACTTGACGGTGGCATGCGCGTGCGGCGAGCGCACGAAGACCGCATGGCTCTGGTTGGCCAGCGTGATGTCGTCGGTGTAGTTGCCCGCGCCGGTCAGGAAGCGATAGTCTTCCTTGCGCCGAAGCGCCTCGCCGATGTGAGGAAGATTGGAGAAGTCGGAAGCACCCATGATGCTGCTCCCTTCAGGCCGAGACGGTGACTTTGACCGGGGTGCCCGAGGCCATGGCCTCGCCGCCCATCTTCACGGCCTTCACGATGTTCTGGTAGCCCGTGCAGCGGCACAGGTTGCCGTCGAGCAGCTCGCGGATCTCCGATTCGCTGGACTTGGGGTGGTGGGTGCACAGGTCGATGGCGCTCATGACCATGCCGGGGGTGCAAAAACCGCATTGCAGCCCGTGGCATTCCTTGAAAGCCGCCTGCATGGGGTGCATGGTGCCGTCGGCTTCGGCGATGCCCTCGATGGTGGTGATGTCGGCGCCCGCCGCCTGAGCGACCAGGATGTTGCAGGACTTGACCGCACGACCGTTCAGATGGACGGTGCACGCACCGCACTGCGCGGTGTCGCAGCCCACGTGGGTGCCGGTGAGGTGAAGGTGCTCCCGGATGGCGTGGACGAGAAAGGTGTTGGGAGGAGCGTCGACCGCGACCTGGCGACCGTTGACCTTGAAAGCGACCTGCATGTGGCTGTCTCCGTGAAAGGTGATGGCTGGTTCAGCGAAGCATCTTGATGCCGGGCTTTGGGCCTATCCTAGGCAAAAACCCTTGACACTTGCACAGACCGCGCGAAATTCTCAAAATGAAACAGCTTGCCGTTCGGCGGGCAAGAAAAACCGCCCCACGCGCGAAGACACACGATGCCCGTCTCCCTTGTTTCGCAGGCGCCAGAGCGCTCCGTCGCCATTGCCAAGGCCCGCCGTGAGCTGATTGACGGCGAACCGGCCCCGATCCGGGCCGAGGCCAGCGTCGATTCATGGATCGCCCGCTCCTGGCAGCGCTGCCTCCAGGCCGGCTGGCGGCCGCAGAACCGGGTCAGTTTCGACCCGGTGAGCCAGGCCAGCAGCCGCGACGTCGTCGAGCGCAACCGGGCGCTGATCACGGCGGCCAGGCCGGTGATCGAGCGGCTGTCGCGCGCCATTGCCGACACCCGCTATTTCGCCATCCTGACCAATGCCCAGGGCATCGTGGTCGACGTGGGCAACCTGCCCGACGGCACCGACGCCGCCAGCCGCTATGCGCGGGACATCGGGCGCATCGGCGTCGACCTGTCGGAGCGCGCCATCGGCACCAGCGCCATCGGCACCGCGCTGGCCGAGCAGGAATCGGTGTGGCTGCACCGCGGGGAGCATTTCTTCGACGACATCGGCGTCTTCAGCTGCGCCGGGGCGCCGCTTTTCGGTCCACGGGGCGACTGCATCGGCATGCTCGACCTGAGCGGCGTCCAGGTGATCGAACGGCCGGAACTGCGCCACCTGGCCACGCTCAGCGCGCGCAGCATCGAGAACACCCTGGTGATGCGCGAGCCGTGCGAGCTGCTGCTGCACCTGGCCTGGCCGGGCAATGCCGGCAGCGAGGCCACCGAGGGGCTGCTGTGCATCGACGGCGCCGGCCAGGTCACCGGCGCCAATGCGGCCGCCCGTCAGATGCTGCACCAGCCGCTGGCGCACAGCGAGCAGGCCCTGCACTTCAACGACCTGTTCGCGCTGCCGCTGCACATGATGTTCGACGCGGCCCGCAGCGGCGATGCGGTGCTCGAGGTGCCTCTGTGGTCGGGATTGCGGGTGCAGGTGCGCCCCCACAACGGTGGCAGCCGCCGCTCGCCGGAGCTGCCGGCCGCCGACGCCCGGCCCCGCCTGCGCGACGTGGAGACCGCGCTGATCCGCAAGGCGGTGGCCGATGCCCGCGGCAATGTGGCGGAGGCCGCGCGGGCCCTGGGCATCAGCCGGGCCACGGTTTATCGCAAGCTGTGGCGCGGCCGGCCCGCCGGCGCCGCCGACTGAGCGCCGCCTGTCAGGCGCCGACCGGCACCTTGTCGAGAAAGCCCGTCACCGAACGCAGCTTGCCCGCGTCGATCTGCGCGAAGTCGGTGCCCTGGATCAGGTCTTCCGCTCCGCTGGGCCCCAGCGTCCACGAGAAGCGCACATGGTCGCCATGCGCGTCGGCCTTGCCCAGCAGGTTGAAGCGAAAGCCCGGGTAGCGCTGGTGCACCGCGCCGACCAGCGCGTGGATCTGCTCGCGGCCGCTGGCCTGCGCCAGCGGGTCGACGTAGCGGGCGTCGGGGGCCCAACCGGCTTCGATCAGTTCGGCGCGGCGCGCGGCGTCCGTTTCGTTCCAGACGGCGATGTAGTTGCGGGCGATGGCGGCGGCATCGTGTGCGGCGGTGTTCATGGTGACGATTCCTTTGGCGGTGTCAAACCCGCAACATCGCGGGGTGAAGGAATGGTCGCGCCGCACGCGATGCGCGTCGATGACGTGGCAGGTTATGCAGCGGGCGATGAAGCAGCCAGTGCGGCTGCGTCCATCGACGCATCCGCGTCCAGCGGAAACACCGGGCGGCGCACCTTGCCGAACGGGAACAGGCTGTAGTCCGAGCTGGTCACGCCGGGGCTGTCGCACTCCACCAGCGCGGCCGACAGCGGCTCGAACACCGGCCGGCAGTACATGCGCGACTTCAGCAGCAGGAAGCGCTCGGTGCGCGGGTCGAGCCCCGCGCACTCGAACACGCCGATGTCCCACGGCTCCTGCGTGCGCTCGGTCACCACGATGCGCGCCGCGCCGATGTCGAACAGCACGGTGCGGCCCATGCTGCTGCGCTGGCCGGTGTAGGTGGGGCCCGTGATGACGTACTCGCCGTCGCTGATGACGCGAACCGTGCCGGTCAGGCGCACCGGCGTCTTCGACAGGCCGATGCCGGCGAGCGAGACCTTGTTGCCCAGCGCGACCGTCACCTCGGCGCCCTCGCCCGCCGCGATCAGCGCGGCCACGGCCTCGGGGTCGCACAGCGGCCCCACGCCGATGCCGTGCAGCCCCTGTGCCAGCGCCTCCTGCAGCACGTCCATGGTGTCGCAGCTGCCGCCCGACATGCAGTTGTCGCCGTGGTCCAGCAGCAGCACCGGCCGCGTGGCCCCCTCGGCGGCCGTCTTGGCGCGCGCAATCGATTGCGCCAATGGCTCGCTGCGGTAGATGAAGGCTTCGCGCTCGTTCCACATCTGCGTGGCGATGCGGTCGGCCGTGGCCTGCGCGCGCTCGGGCGAGTGCGCGTCGACCACGATCACGCTCATGCAGGGCGCCTCGATGTCCGAGAGCGAGAAGCCCGCCAGGATCGACACCGCCAGCGACTCCGACGCCTCGGCCGCCTGCGCCGCCTCGATGGCCCGCTGCATCGCGCCGGTGAACGAGGCGCTGCGCAAGGTGTGCGCCATCAGCGGCAGCTGACGCCACCGCATGTGGGGCTGGCTGCGCCCGGCCAGCAGGTCGAACAGCAGCCGGCCGGCATGCGCGCCGGTTTCGTACATGTCGATGTGCGGATAGGTCTTGAAGCCGACGATCACGTCCGCGTTGCCGACCATGGCCGGCGTGACGTTGGCATGCAGGTCCAGCGCCACGCCGATGGGCACGCCCGGCGCGGCGGCGCGCAGGCGCACCAGCAGGTCGCCCTCGCCGTCCGTGCTGTTCTGCGCGACCATCGCGCCGTGCAGGTCGAGCAGGATGGCGTCGCAGCCCGGCGCCGCGTCGACGATGCATTGCGTGAGCACGGTGTAGGCCTGCGCGTCCACCGGCCCGCTGGGGTTGGCCGAGGCCGACACCGGCGTGACCAGCGTCGCGCCCGCCGCTTCGGCCAGGTCGATGAAGGCCGACATCGCGGTGCGCATGCCCTTGTTGTCGGTGTAGGCCTGCTGGCCGAAGGTCGGGCCGTCGGGCCCGAAGGCCGCGAGCGGCGTGGGCACGGGCGAGAAGGTGTTGGTCTCGTGGTTGAGGCGCGCGATCAGCACTTTCACGACACGACCCCCGCGCTTTGCAGCATCGCCTGCAGCAGCACGTTGCAGCCGGCCTCGAGGTGGTCGGGCTGCGCGTCCTCGATCTCGTTGTGGCTGATGCCGTCCAGGCAGGGCACGAAGATCATGGCCGTGGGGCACACGCGCGCCAGGTACACGGCGTCGTGGCCCGCGCCGCTGATCACGTTCATCCAGCTCAGGCCCTGCGCCTGCGCGGCGTCGCGCACGGCGGACACGAGCTTGGGCGTGAACGGCTGCGGCGGGAAGTACACGACCTGTTCCACCGTGGTGGCGACCTTGCCCATGGTGGCGATGCGCTGCACCGCCTCTTTCAGTTCGGCGTCCATGGCCGACAGCACCACGTCGTCGGCCGCGCGCAGGTCGACGCTGAGCTTCACGCGGCCCGGGATCACGTTGCGCGAGTTCGGATAGTTGTCGATCCAGCCGACCGTACCGCGCGCATGCGGTGCGTGGGCCAATGCGATGCGGTTCACCTCGATCACCAGTTCCGACGCGGCCAGCAGCGCGTCCTTGCGCAGTTCCATCGGCGTGGGGCCGGCATGCGCTTCCATGCCCTGCACCACCACGTCGTACCAGCGCTGGCCCAGCGCGCCCTCGACCACGCCGATCACGCGCTCGTTGGCTTCCAGCACGGGGCCCTGCTCGATGTGCGCCTCGAAGTACGCGCCCACCGGCGACGCGGCGACCGATGCCGGCGTGCTGCCCGCATAGCCGATGGCCTGCAGCGCATCGGCCACGCTCACGCCCTCGGTGTCGCGCTGCGCCAGCGCGTGTTCCAGCGTGAAGGCGTCGACGAACACGCCGGAGCCCATCATCACGGGCACGAAGCGCGAGCCCTCTTCGTTGGTCCACACGGCCACCTCGATCGGCGCTTCGGTCTGCACCTTTGCGTCGTTCAGGGCGCGCACCACCTCCAGGCCGGCGAGCACGCCGTAGTTGCCGTCGAACTTTCCGCCCGTGGGCTGCGTGTCGATGTGGCTGCCGGTGGTCACCGGGGGCAGCGCGTTGTTGCGCCCGGCGCGGCGCGCAAAGATGTTGCCGATGGCGTCGACCCGCACCTCGCAGCCGGCCTCGCGCATCCAGCGCGTGAACAGGTCGCGGCCCTGGCGGTCGAGGTCGGTCAGCGCAATGCGGCAGACGCCGCCTTTTTCGGTGGCGCCGAGCTGCGCCAGTTCCATCAGCGAGTTCCAGAGGCGCTGGCCGTCGATGCGGAGTTCGGTGTGTGTTGTCATGGTTGTGCGAATGAGAGAAGAAGTGCGCAGGGCCTCAAGCAAGCCCCACGCCCAGGTAGCGGTCTTTCACTTCGTGGTCGGCCACGAAGTCGGCGTTGGCGGCCTCGTGCACGATCACGCCCTGCTCCACGATGTAGTGGCGGTCGGCCAGTTGCACGCAGACTTCGAGGTTCTGCTCGACCAGCAGGATGGCCACGCCGGCCGCCTTGATGGTCTTGAGCTGCGCGACGATTTCCTCCACGATCACGGGCGCCAGGCCTTCGACCGGCTCGTCGAGGATCAGCAGGCGCGGGTGGTTCATGAGCGCGCGGCCGATGGCCAGCATCTGCTGCTCGCCGCCCGAGAGCTGCCCGCCCCCGTTGCGCCGCCGCTCCTTCAGGCGCGGAAAGATGCGGTAGATGTCGTCGAGCTGCCAGGGCGATTCGCGCCGCTGGCCGAGCAGCAGGTTTTCTTCCACCGACAGCAGCTTGAAGACGCCGCGGTGCTCCGGCACCAGGCACACGCCGCGCTGGGCGATGCGGTGCGGCGCCTGGCCCGCCACGTTCTCGCCCTGGAAGCGCACGCTGCCGCCGGTGGGCGTGACCGCGCCCGCAATGCCCTTGAGCGTGGTCGACTTGCCCGCGCCGTTGCGGCCCAGCAGCGTGACCAGCTCGGCCTCGCCCACGGTCAGCGTCACGCCCTGCAGCACGTGGCTCTTGCCGTAGTGGGCGTGCAGGCCTTCGACCTCGAGGATGTTGGCGCTCATGCTTTTCCCCCGGTGATCATGTTGCCCAGGTACGCCGTGCGCACGCGCGCGTCGGAGCGGATGTCGCCCGGCAGCCCCTCGGCCAGCACGCGGCCCAGCTGCATCACGGTCACGGTGTCGGAGATGTCCATCACGATGTTCATGTTGTGCTCGATCAGCACCACGGTGTGCGCGTCGCGCAGGCCGCGAATCAGTTGCTTCATGTCGTCGAGGTCGTCGATGCCCATGCCCGAGGTCGGCTCGTCGAGAAAGATCGCCTTGGGCCTGGCGGCCAGCGCCATGCCCACTTCGAGGCGGCGCTGCTGGCCGTGCGACAGCACGCTGGCCGGCGTGTCCGCCAGCCGCTCGAGGCCCACGCGTGCCAGCACCTCGGCCACCGTCTCGGCGCAGGCGCGCTCGCCCACCGGCGCGCGCCAGCAGTTCATGGCCTGGCGCGGCGCGACGCCCTGCGCCGCCACGCGCAGGTTCTCGCGCACCGACAGGCTCGCGAACAGGCTCGTCACCTGGAACGACCGCGCCATGCCGCGCTGCACGCGCCTGTAGTCGGGCTCGCCCGTCACGTCGTGGCCGTCGAACAGGATGCGCCCGCCGGTGGTGGTGCCGGTGCCCGTGAGCATGTGGAACAGCGTGGTCTTGCCCGCGCCGTTCGGCCCGATCACCGAGTGCACGGTGTTGCGCCGGATCTTCAGGTCGACCCCGCCGAGCGCGGCGAACTTGCCGTAGTGCTTGGTGACGCCAATGGCTTCGATGAGAACGTCGCTCATGCCTTTTCTCCTTGCGACACAGGCTGTGCAACCGGCGCCTGGGTGGCAGGCACGGTCTTGCGGAAAACGCGGCGCCAGGCGCTCTCGCCCAAGCCCCACAAGCCGCGCTGCATGCCGATGCTCACGCCGATCAGCAGCAGTCCCAGCAGCAGCAGCCAGCGCGGCCACAGCGTGGAGAGCCAGTCGGCCAGCAGCACGTAGAAGGCCGAGCCCAGCACCGAGGCGAACAGGTTGCCGGTGCCGCCGATCACGGTGATGACCAGGATCATCTCGCTCGTGTGGTACTCCGCGTTCGACAGCGGCGCGATGCCGGTCATCATCGCGTGCAGGCCGCCGGCCAGGCCGGTGACGGCGCCCGAGATCACGAAGGCCAGCAGCTTGAAGCGCTTGAGGTTGTAGCCCACCGCGGCGGCACGGTCCTCGTTGTCGCGAATGGCCAGCAGCGTGCGGCCGAAGACCGAATCGGTCACACGCAAGAGCAACGCGAACGCAATGAGGAAGATCACCGCCACGAAGGCGTAGTACTTCCACGGCGTGTCCATGAAGGCGGGGCGCGGCACGTCGAGCAGGCCGTTGTCGCCGCCCGTGAGGCCCGAGGCGGTGTACGCCACGAAATAGAACATCTGCGCGAAGGCCAGCGTGAGCATCACGAAGTAGGTGCCGCGCTGGCGAATGGCCACCCAGCCGACCAGCGCCGCGCCCAGCGCGCCCATGCCAATGGCTGCGAGCAAGGCCAGCGGCATGGGCAGTTGCAGGCGCGTGAGCAGGATCGCGATGGTGTAGCTGCCCAGCCCGAAGAAGATGCCCTGGCCGAACGAGAGCAGGCCGGTGTAGCCCAGCAGCAGGTTGCAACCGACGGCGGCAAGCGCGTAGATGAGCACCTCGCTCGCGAGCGAACCCGAGCGCAGCACCAGCGGCAGGCCCAGCGCCACGACGAGCGCCAGGAGGAACGAATATTTTCTTGGCATGGCGTGGTTCATCCTCTGCGGCCGAGCAGGCCATGCGGGCGCAGCAGGAGCACGGCCCCCATCGCGACGTAGATCATCAGGCTCGCGCCGGGCGGCCAGATGGTGCTCATGAGGCTCTGCACGATGCCGATCAGCAGCCCGCCGACCAGCGCGCCGCCGAAGCTGCCGAGCCCCCCGATCACCACCACCACGAAGGCGACGCTGAGCGCCTCCACCCCCATGAACGGCTCCGCGCCGCGAATGGGCGCGGCCAGCACGCCGGCCAGCGCCGCCGTGGCCGCGCCCAGCGCGAACACCAGGCTGAACACGCGGAACACGTTGATGCCCAGCAGCGACACCATCTCGGTCGATTCGCTGCCCGCGCGCACCGCGCTGCCCAGGCGCGTGCCTTCGAGCACCCACCACAGCAGCACCGCGAGCACGGCGGTGAAGCCGATCACGAACAGCCGGTACTTCGGATAGATGAAGTCGCCCCACATCACCACGCCCTGCAGCAGGTCGGGCGTGGGCACGCTGTTGCCCAGCGGGCCCCAGAACACGATGACGATCTCCTGCACCGCGAGCGCCAGGCCCACCGTCACGAGAATGTGGAACTCGTGCGGCTTGGCGTACACGCGGCGCAGCAGCAGCTTCTCGGCCAGCCAGCCCAGCGCGCCCACCGCGAGCGGCACCACCACCAGCGCGGCCCAGAAGTTCAGGCCCCACTGCATGGCCTGGAAGCACAGGTAGGCACCCAGCAGGTAGAAAGCGCCGTGCGCGAAGTTCACGAAGCGCAGCAGGCCGAACACGATGGACAAGCCAACGGCCAGCAGGAAATACAGCATGCCGATGCCGATTCCGTTGATGGTCTGGAGCAGGTAGACAGACATGGTGATGCGTAGTGACAGGCTCGAATGCGGCGCCCCTTCGAGAACACCGCGGAACCGGCTTTGCCGGGCCGCAGGTGATGCCCCCCTGAAAGGGGGTCGGAGGCCACACGCAGTGGGCAAGCCTGGGGGTTAGCTCAATTTGCAGCCTGTCTTGTCGACGGGCAGGAACGACTTGCCGGAGCTCACCACGTCGACGTAGTCGGCCGGGTTCGCCATCTTCGACTTGGCCTTGCCCTTGAGCAGGTAGTAGTCCTTGATGACCTGGTGGTCGGCCTTGCGGATTTCCTCGGCGCCCGTGAGGCCGTCGTACTTCATGCCCTCGAGCGCGGCGATCACGGCCTTCTGGTCGACCGTGCCTGCCTTCACGATGCCGTCGATCAGAATCTTGGTGCAGATGTACGAGCCCGCGAGGCTGTAGTTGGGCACGATCTTGAGCTTGTCGGCCGTGCGCTTCACCAGGTCCTTGTTGAGCGGGGTATCGGCCGTGTGCCAGTACTGCGCACCGAAGTACACGCCGTCGCACAGGTCGGCGCCCAGCTCGTCGAACTGCTCCAGGCCCGAAGCCCAGGCCATGAGGATCGTCATGTTCTTGTGCATGCCGAAGCTCACCGCCTGGCGCAGCGCGGCCGACGACTGCGCGCCGAAGTTCAGCAGCAGCAGCACGTCGGGCTTGGCCGCCATGGCGTTGGTGAGGTAGCCGCTGAATTCCTTCTCGTTGAGCGAGTGGTAGCTGTTGCCCACGTGCTCGATGCCCTTCTCCTGGAAGATGTTCTTGGCCGCGCTCAGCAGGCCGTCGCCGAACACGTACTGCGGCGTGATCGTGTACCAGCGCTTGGCCTTCGGCATCGAGGCGATCAGCGGGCGCACCGTCTGCTCGATCGCACCGAAGGTGGGCACCGACCAGCGGAAGGTGGCGGGGTTGCAGTCCTTGCCGGTGATTTCATCCGCGCCCGCCGTGGTGATGAACAGGCCGCCGGCCTTCTCGGCCTCCTTGCCCATGGCCAGCGCTTCGGACGACAGGATGCCGCCCGCGAAGAACTTGGCGCCCTGCTGCTGCGAGGCTTCCTGCACCTTGCGCACGGCGGTGGCAGGCTTGCCCTCGGTGTCGAGCACCGTGTAGGCCAGCGGACGCTTCAGCACGCTGCCGTACTGCTCGATGGCCAGCTTCATGCCCAGGTCGGCGTACTTGCCGTTGGCTGCGAAGGCGCCCGACATCGGCACCGGGCAGCCGAAGCGGATGGCCTCGGCCGACTGCGCAAAGACGGAGCGGCTCGCCAGGAGCGAGGCCGGGGCAGCCGACAGGGCGGCCAGCTGAAGAAGGTGTCTGCGTTGCATGGAGTTCTCCGGTCGTGGTGGGAAACAAGGAAAAGGGGTGCCTGCGGGTGCCGGCGAATTTAAGCGGATAAATCGTATTAATATGCTGGTAAAAACCCGCAAGCAAGCCTTGTGCCCATTGCCAACCCGAGCTCGCCGATGACGCCGTTTAAGATCGCCCGCTGTTGCGCATCCCGCGCATCTCCCGATGGGCATGGAGCGTTTCAATGAGAGTGGGGCAGAACCGCCCGAAGCGGCAAAAGCTCTCGGACGTCATCGTCGAGGACGTCAAGCGCTGGATCGTGGCGGAGCGCAAGCAGCCCGGCGACCGACTACCGAACGAGAAAGAGCTGATCGAGCTCTTCGGCTATTCGAAGAGCACGGTGCGCGAGGCGCTGAAGGCGCTGGAGGTGCGCGGGCTCATCGCCATTCGCACCGGGCCCGGCGGCGGCGCGTACCTGCAGCAGGTGTCGGTCGACCATGCGTCGGAGCCGCTGCGCAACTTTTTGCACTTTCACCACCTCGACGGGCACCACATCTACCAGTTGCGCAAGGTGCTGGAACCCGAACTGGCCGTGAGCGTGGTGGGCAAGCTGACGCCGGAGCAGTTCGAAAAACTGGAAGACAACGTCCGCCTGTGCACCATCGAGCCGACGAACGAGGACGAACTGCGCATCCAGCGCGAAGCCGAGCTCGCGTTCCACACCATGCTGGCCGAAAGCTGCCCCAATCCGGTGCTTTCCTTCATGTGCCGCTTCCTGAACGACCTGCTGCGCGACCTCGTGGTCTACAAGAAGGCGCTGGACCACCACCACTTCGGCGAGACCAACGTCGACTATCACACCCAGCTGCTGGCGGCCTACCGCAAGGAAGACGCGGCCGAGGTGCACCGGCTGATGTCCGAGCACATGGTCGATGCGGAGCACCACATGCACGAGATGGAAGCGCACATCGGGGCGAAGCATTTGCTGCTGCCGAGCGGGCAGCGCTGAGCCTTTGCTACCGGTGCGCCTGCGCCAGGCACGCCTGAAACGCCAGCACAGCCCGCGACGGCTTCGGTGACCTGCGCAGCAAACTCACGAACCGGCACACATAGTTGAACCGCGCCGGCAGCACCGCCTTCATGAGCCCACGCTGCTCGAACACCTGCGCGTAGTGGTCGGGCAGGAACCCGAGGAAGCGCCCCGACAAAATCAGCGTGGCAATCGCCTCCTGGTCGAAGCCCGTGGCCTTGCGCGACAGCTTGGCGCGGTGGCTCAGCTCCATGTTCGGCGAGTGGTAGCCCAGCCCCGCGAAATGGTGCTCGCGCAGCTTGGCCCAGGTGAGCCTGGCGTGGCTCGCACCGAACAGCGGATGCCCCGCACCGCAGTACAGCAGCATGGTCTCGTCGAACAGGTCGGCGTACACCAGGCTCTTGGAGCTGCGGTGCGCCGGGATGATGCCGATCTGGAAGTTGCCTTCCAGCACGCCCTGCTCTATCGCGTTGATCGAGCCCACGTGCAGCGCCAGGCTCACCTCGGGCGCCATCTCGGTGAAGCGCGCAATCGCCTCGCCGATGCGCGCGTTGGGGTTGGTGGCCGTCTTGTCGAACACCGCCAGCTCCAGCTGCCCGCCCATGCGGTTGTGGATGTCGTCGATGCTGCCGCGAAAGGCGTCGACCGAGGCCAGCAGGCGCAGCGTTTCGTCATACACGCGCTGCCCTTCGGCGGTGAGCGCGAAGCCCGCGCGCCCGCGCCGGCACAGCACCAGGCCCAGCCGCGTTTCCAGGTCCTTCACATGGCGGCTCACGGTCGAGGTGCCGATGTTCAGTTCCAGTTCGGCGGCCGCCATGCCGCCGCAGTCGACCACGCTCTTGAACACCTTGAGCAGGCGCAGGTCCATGTCGCTGAGCTGCCCCAATACGGCGCGGTTGCGGGTGCCGGAAGCACCGTTCTGGGCCTTTTCTTTTACTTGCATGAATCGTCAAGTGAACATTGATATTGCGCCATTCTCCACACTGAAGGCTGTGCGAACAATCGGCACATCTCATCACCCCCTTCGGAGCCCGCTCATGCGGGAAGCGCCATGACCCTTGCCACCCCCGCCGTCGAACCGACGTCCACCACGCGCACCGACGCCGCCTGGCTCGAAGCGCACTGGATGCCCTACACGGCCAACCGCAGCTTCAAGGCCGATCCGCGGATCATCGTGGAGGCCAAGGGCGCCTACTTCACCGACATCGACGGGCGCAAGATCTTCGACGGTCTCTCGGGCCTGTGGTGCTCGGGCCTGGGCCACGGCCGCCCCGAGATCACCGAGGCGGTGAGCCGCCAGATCGCCAAGCTCGACTACTCGCCCGCCTTCCAGTTCGGCCACCCGCTCTCGTTCGAGCTGGCCAACAAGATCAAGGAACTCACGCCCGCCGGCCTGGACTACGTGTTCTTCACCGGCTCGGGCTCCGAAGCCGCCGACACCTCGCTGAAGATGGCGCGCGCCTACTGGCGCACCAAGGGCCAGGCGAGCAAGACCCGCCTGATCGGCCGCGAGAAGGGCTACCACGGCGTGAACTACGGCGGCATCTCGGTGGGCGGCATCGGCGCCAACCGCAAGCTCTTCGGCCAGGGCGTGGAAGCCGACCACCTGCCGCACACGCAGCTGGCGTCGAACGCCTTCACGCGCGGCATGGCCGACCAAGGCGCCGACCTGGCCGACCGCCTGCTCGACATGATCGCGCTGCACGACGCATCGAACATCGCCGCCGTCATCGTCGAACCCTTCTCGGGTTCGGCCGGCGTGGTGATTCCGCCCAAGGGCTACCTCAAGCGCCTGCGCGACATCTGCACCGCCAACAACATCCTGCTGATCTTCGACGAGGTGATCACCGGTTTCGGCCGCTGCGGCGCGCTCACCGGGGCGGACGCCTTCGGCGTGACGCCCGACATCATGAACATCGCCAAGCAGGTGACCAACGGCGCGCAGCCGCTGGGCGCGGTGGTCGCGAGCAAGGACATCTACGACACCTTCATGGCCGCGGGCGGTCCCGACTACATGCTCGAGTTTCCGCACGGCTACACCTACGGCGCGCACCCGGTGGCGTGCGCCGCCGGCATCGCCGCGCTCGACGTGCTGCAGAAGGAAGACATGATCGGCCGCGTGCAGACGCTGGCGCCGCATTTCGAGAACGCCGTGCACAGCCTGAAAGGCAGCAAGCACGTGAGCGACATCCGCAACTTCGGCCTGGCCGCCGGCCTGACCATCGCGCCGCTACCGGGCGAGCCCGCACGCCGCCCGTACGAGATCGCGATGAACTGCTGGAAGAAGGGCTTCTACGTGCGCTACGGCGGCGACACCATCCAGCTCGCCCCGCCCTTCATCTCGGAGAAGGCGGAAATCGACCGCATGGTGAACGCGCTGGCTGACGCGCTGGCCGAGACGGCCTGACCCTCGAAGGGACCGCGGCTTCATCGAAGCCCCGGTCCTACAGGCGGCGCGCCGGCCGCCTTCCAATAATCGACGGCATGACGGCACTGCGCAGCGACATCCCCGCCCGCCTGGACCGCCTGCCGTGGTCGCGCTGGCATTGGCGCGTGGTGATCGCGCTGGGCGTGGCCTGGATCCTCGACGGGCTGGAGGTCACGCTGGTGGGCTCCATCGGCGCGGTGCTCGAGCGGCCCGACACCCTCGGGCTCACGGCCGGCGAGATCGGCTGGTCGGGCTCGGTCTACATCGCGGGCGCGGTGGTGGGCGCGCTGGTCTTCGGCCGGCTCACCGACCGGCTGGGGCGCAAGAAGCTGTTCCTGGTCACGCTGGTGGTCTACACCATCGGCACGCTGGCCACGGCCTTCTCGCCCAACTTCGCGTTCTTTGCGCTCTGCCGCTTCGTCACCGGTCTGGGCATCGGCGGCGAGTACGCGGCCATCAACTCGGCCATCGACGAGCTCATTCCGGCACGGGTGCGCGGGCGCGTGAACCTGGCCATCAACGGCAGCTTCTGGATCGGCGCGGCGCTCGGCGCCGGGCTCAGCCTGGTGCTGCTCGATGCGCGCGTGATCGGCCCGGTGTGGGGTTGGCGCGCTGGCTTCGCGCTGGGCGGGGTGCTGGCGGTGGCCATCTTGCTGGTGCGGCGCCATGTGCCCGAGAGCCCGCGCTGGCTTCTGGCGCACGGGCGCACCGAGGAAGCCGAGCGCATCGTCGCGGACATCGAAGCCGAAGTGCGCAAGCACCACGGCCCGCTGCCCGCTGCGCAGGGCCATGTGGCTTACACCGCCGCGCGCGGCCACAGCCCGTCGATGCGCGACGTGGCGCGCGTGCTGCTGAGGCGCTACAGGGAGCGCAGCGTGGTGGCCGCGGCGCTGATGGTTTCGCAGGCGTTCTTCTACAACGCGATCTTCTTCACCTACGCGCTCGTGCTCACCCGCTTCTACGCCGTGCCCGATGCGAGCGTGGCGCTCTACATCTTTCCGTTCGCGCTCGGCAACGTGCTGGGGCCGCTGCTGCTGGGCCCGCTGTTCGACAGCGTGGGACGGCGCAAGATGATCGCGCTGACCTATGTGCTGGCCGGCGTCGGCCTGGCGCTCACGGGCTGGGCCTTCATGATGGGTTGGCTCGACGCGCGCAGCCAGGCGCTGTGCTGGTCGGCGGTGTTCTTTCTGGCCTCGGCGGCGGCAAGCTCGGCCTACCTGACGGTGAGCGAGGTGTTTCCGCTGGAAATGCGCGCCATGGCCATCGCGATCTTCTATGCGATCGGCATGGGCGCGGGCGGCTTCGCGGCGCCCGTGCTGTTCGGCCTGCTGATCGAGACAGGCAGTCGCGGCGCGGTGATGGTGGGCTACTGCATCGGCGCCGCACTGGTCATCGCCGCGGGGCTGCTGGCGTTGCGCTATGCCGCCGATGCGGAGCGCAAGCCGCTGGAGGAAGTGGCGCCGCCGCTGTCGTCCGAAGGCGGCGGCGAGCGCTGAGGCCGGGCTACAGCGCGCAGGTGCGAAAGCCGAAGAAGCCGTCGTCGCGCTCGGGCAGCGCGAAGCCGCGACGCCGCGGTGAGCGAAGACGGGCACGCGTGGCGAACGATGCCCCGCGCAACACCCGCGCCCTGCCGAAGAACGCCGTGGGATCGAACTCGCTGCCCGCGCTCCACGGGTCGGCCCTGAAGCCGGGCCAGGGCTGCAGCGTTCCTGCGGTCCACTCGTGCACATCGGCCCAGCGGAACCCGCGCCGCGCGGCCGTGCTCGCGGCAATTTCCCACTCCACCTCGGTCGCGATGCGGCGCCCCGCCCAGCGCGCCCACGCATCCGCCTCCCACCAGCTCAGGTGCACCGCACTGTGGTGGCCGGCCGCGCGCACCGTGGCGCCGAAGCGCTGCTGCAGCACCGAGCCGCCGCTGCCGTTGCGCGCCACACCGATCTGCTCGACATGGCGCGGTCCGCGCCGCCCCTCGACCTGCGCGGCCAGCCAGCGCCAGCCATCGGAATGCCACAGTTCCTCGCGGTCGTAACCGCCGTCGTCGACGAACTCGATGAACTGGCTCCACGTCACCGGTTGCGCGTCGATCTCGAACTCGGGCACGTCGATGCGGTGCGCGCTGCACTCCTGCGCGAAGGCGAAGCCGCGCTCCGGCAGCCCCAGTTCCCAGCGCGTGGCGGGCAGCAGCAACGGCTCGCGCGTGACCGCGACAGGCGCCTGCTCGATGTCCAGCGGCAACCCGAGCGTCTGCGCCATCACCACGAGTTGCTCGCCGCGCAGGTCTTCATGGAACAGCGCGAGCCGGTAGAAGTACAGGCCCGCGTCGGTCTCGGCCGCATGCTCGAGCAGCTCGAGCGTGCTCTCCAACGTCTCGAGCAGATAGGCCTTGGTCTGGCCCAGGTCGGGCAGGTCGGGCGACCAGCGCCGGCCCGGAGCGCTCTGCGCCGGGTTCCACCAGTCGTCGGCACCCGGCTCGATGGCCGCGAGCCGCGTGGGCCGCACCGGGCAATCGACGCCGAAGGCACGCTGCGTGTTGCGCCCGATCCACCATTCGGCGAACCAGCCGATGTGCCCTGCGAGCCAGGCCGGTGGCACCACGCCCTCTTCCTCTGGAACGGGGGGCATGCCGAGCGCTTCGGTGCCCAGCGCCTGCTCGTAGAGCGACAACAGGTGCAGCGTGTGGTTGCGGGCGTCGATGAGGGCCAGCGACAGCAGCTCGCGGCCGGCGCGGCACATGTCGGGCGAATCGATCGAATGGGGCAAGGCCGTGGTACCCGGAGGCGTCGAAGGCGGAAGGCGCGAAGACATGGGCGATTATGGCAACCGAGCCCGCTTTTCAACGAGTTCGCAGTGGCCTCGAAACGCTGCGATCCCGGGTAAACCCCGCCTCCGTGCCAAGTCAATACAAAGGTTCACCGCGGTAACATCCGCGGCTTTTGTGCAGCCCCCACCAGGGGCCGGCGCTTCACCCCTGGGCTTCGTGGGAGACACCCCTTGTCTGTATTCCTCAAGTTCGCGACCGGCATGGACTGGGTCAGCGAAAAACTCGGCAAGATCGCCGGCTACGCCGTCCTCGGCGCCTCGCTCATCTCGGCCGGCAACGCCCTCATCCGCTACGGTCTGGACTTCAGCAAGAACTCCTGGCTCGAGATCCAGTGGTACCTGTTCGCCGCCACCGTGATGCTCGGCGCGCCCGTGGTGCTGCGCTTCAACGAGCATGTGCGCGTGGACATCATCTACGGCAAGCTGAAGGGCTACGGGCCGGTGTATGTCGACCTGTTCGGCCTCACCTTCTTCCTGCTGCCGGTGATGGGCCTGTTCACCTACCTGACCTGGCCGTTCTTCTGGAACACCTGGGTCACCGGAGAGATGTCGGGCAATATCGGCGGGCTGGTCCGCTGGCCCGCGGCGCTGCTGATGCCGGTGGGCTTCGCGGCGATGTTCCTGCAGGGCGTTTCGGAAATCATCAAGCGCATTGCCTACCTGCGCGGCCTGATCACGATGGACACGCACTACGAGAAGCCGGTGCAGTGATGCGCGCCCTTCGCGCACCTTTCGCTTCTCGCCCCCTCCCCCTTCGACGTCCGCACGGCAGGTAAGTAGCAATGCACATGGAAAACTTCGCCCCGATCATGTTCGCGGGGCTCGTGGTGATCATGCTGATCGGGTTCCCGGTCGCGTTCTCGCTCTCGGCCCTGGGCCTGATCTGCGGCTTCTTCGCCATCGAGATGGGCTGGTTCCCGGCCGGCTTCATGGCCAACCTTCCGCTGAACGTGTTCGGCATCCTGTCGAACGAAACGCTGCTGGCGATTCCGTTCTTCACCCTGATGGGAGCCGTACTGGAAAAGTGCGGGCTGGCCGAGGACATGCTCGACTCGATGGGACAGCTCTTCGGCCCCATCCGCGGCGGGCTTGGCTACTCGGTGATCATCGTGGGCTTCATCCTGGGCGCCATCACCGGCACGGTGGCCGGCCAGGTGATTGCCATGGCCATGATCTCGCTGCCGGTCATGATGCGCTACGGCTACAACATGCGCTACTCGACCGGCGTGCTCGCCGCGTCGGGCACCATCACGCAGCTGGTTCCGCCCTCGCTGGTGCTGATCGTCATGGCCGACCAGCTCGGCACCGACGTGGGCCAGATGTACAAGGGCGCCTGGGGTCCGTCGATCCTGCAGGTCCTCATCTTCGCGATCTACACCTTCCTGGTGGCGCGCATCCGTCCGCACTACGTGCCCGGCCTGCCCGTGAGCGCGCGCACGCTGCATGGCTGGGCGCTGTGGGGCAAGTGCCTGCGCGGCATCATTCCCTCGGCCATCCTGATCTTCGCGGTGCTCGGCTCCATGGGCGGCCTGCCTTTCATGGACCGCGCCATCGCCACGCCGACCGAGGCCGGCGCCATGGGCGCGGTGGGCGCGCTGATCCTGGCGCTCATCCACCGCCGCCTGAACTGGCAGCTGATGAAGGACGCCATGGAAGGCACCATGCGCCTGACGGCGATGGTGGTGTTCATCCTGATCGGCTCGCGCGTGTTCTCGCTGGTGTTCCAGGGCGTGGACGGCGCCAGGTGGATCGAGCACATGCTCTCGGGCCTGCCCGGCGGGCAGGTGGGCTTCCTGATCGCGGTGAACATCTTCGTGTTCTTCCTCGCGTTCTTCCTCGACTTCTTCGAGATCGCCTTCATCATCCTGCCGCTGCTGGGCCCCGTGGCTCACAAGCTGGGCATCGACATGGTGTGGTTCGGCGTGCTGCTGTGCGTGAACATGCAGACCTCGTTCATGCACCCGCCGTTCGGCTTTGCGCTGTTCTACTTGCGCGGCATCGCGGACACCCTCTTCAAGAACGGGGCGTTGCCCCGAAAGGTGGAGTCGCGCGACATCTACCTGGGCGCGGTGCCGTGGGTGATGATGCAGCTGCTGCTGGTGGCGATCGTGATCTTCTTCCCGCAGACCGTCACCGTGTTCCTGGACAAGGAAAAGGTCGTGGACATCGAGAAGGTCAACCTGGACATGCCCGCCGACGCCGAGCCGCCGCCCGCGCCCGACAGCAACGGCGTGAACATGGAAGACCCGTTCGGCAACGAGAAGAAGGACGAGCCGCCCGCAGCGTCCGACGCCTCGCCACCGGCTTCCACCGAAGCCGCCAAGCCGTGAGCGAGCGCGGCGCCGCTGAAGCACCACGCGACGCGCCGGCCTCCATCGAAAGCGCGGCCTTCCCGCCGCTGCTGCGCACGCTGGCGGTGGTGCTGGTGGTCGATCTCTTCGCCTTCGCGATCTGGAGCCTGCCGTCGCTGCGCACAGCCGACTGGACGACGAGCGCGCTGGTGGTGATGGGCATCGCGGCGCTGTGCGTGGTGTGGGTCGGCTACTGGATCGTGTACAGCCGCACGCGGCTCGAGGGCGACGTGCTGGTGCAGACCTGGCTGTGGGACAAGCGTGTGAAGGCGCAGGACGTGGCGCAGCTCAAGCTGGTGCACATCCGCATGCTCGAACGCGTGATTGCGCCGAGGCTGCTGGTGCGACGGCGCTACGGCGGCATCACCTGGTTCCATGCCTGCGACCCCCAGGTGCTGATCGCCTTCGGCCAACGCGTCGCTGAGCTTGCTGTGCCTTCGTCGCCTGCGCCCGCGGCTGAAGCGCGGTAGTCGGCGATTCGGGACGGGTGATCGAGAGGCACCGTTGCAACCCCAAGAAGACAAAAAGCCCCGCCGAACCCGGCGGGGCTTCTTGCTGTGAGGCGAAGCGGATGAGGCTTACAGCTTCTGCTGCTGCATGAACCGGTCGAACGTGCCTTCCGTGTAGCGGAACCAGGCGTTCTGGTCGGCCAGGAATTTCGACCAGTCGCCGTAGATCTTCTTCCACTCGGGGTTGCTGTTGTTCAGGTCCGAGTAGATCTGCTGGGCCGACTTGAAGGCCGCGTTCATCACGTCCTGCGAGAACGGACGCAGCTTGGTGCCCGAGCCCACGAGCTGCTTCAGCGCGATCGGGTTCTTGGCGTCGTACTTGGCGGTCATCGTGATGTTGGCGTGCGCGGCGGCCGCCTCGACGATCGCCTTGTAGTCGGCCGACAGGCCTTCCCATGCCTTGGTGTTGATGTAGAAGTCCAGCTCCGGGCCGCCTTCCCACCAGCCGGGGTAGTAGTAGAACGGGGCGATCTTGTTGAAGCCGAGCTTCTGGTCGTCGTACGGGCCGACCCATTCCAGGCCGTCGAGCGTGCCCTTTTCGAGCGCCGGGTACAGGTCGGCACCGGGAATCGATTGCGGGATCACGCCGAAGGGCTCGAGCACCTTGCCCGCGAACGGGTTGGTGCGGAACTTCAGGCCCTTCAGGTCGGCGACCGACTTGATTTCCTTGCGGAACCAGCCGCCCATCTGCGCGCCCGTGTTGCCGCCCGGCAGGTTGATGATGTTGTACTTGGCGTAGAACGCGCGCATCAGCTTCAGGCCGTTGCCTTCGTACATCCATGCGTTCTGCTGGCGGGTGTTCATGCCGAAGGGCACCGCGCAGCCCAGGCAGAAGGTCGGGTCCTTGCCGTAGAAATAGTACGGGGCCGTATGGGCCATCTCGACCGAGGCGTTCTGCACGCCGTCCACCACGCCGAACGCGGGCATCAGCTCGCCGCCCGCATGCACCGAAATCTGGAACTTGCCGCCCGTCATGTCGCTGACGCTCTTCGAGAACACCTCGGCGGTGCCGAAGATGGTGTCCAGCGACTTGGGAAAGCTCGACGCCAGGCGCCAGCGAACGGTGGCCTGGGCATGAACGGCGGGGGCGATGCCGGCAGCCAGAACGCCCGCGATGCCGGCGTTTTTGATGAGGGAACGACGATCCATTGATAGCTCTCCGAGTTCTTGGGAAAAACAAAACACGGCTTGTGACCGCGTTGGGGACTTTTGTATAAGCCGGGGCGATTGTAAAAACGCACTTACAGCGCCCGGCGGGGGTTTACCCTGCGCCGCACGGCGTGCCGATGCGGCATGGGCCAGGGAGGGTCGGGCCAACGAGGCATAAAATGTTAAATCGCCTTACATCCCTCTCTGACAACGGCATCCAAACATGAGACTCCCTACTTCCTTCAAGCCCGCATTGCTCGCGTTCGCCGCGGCCACCGCTTTCGGCGCGCAAGCGGCCGACATCAAGATCGGCGTTGCCGCCGCCCTGTCGGGCGGTGCCGCCCAGTACGGCTCGGCCATCCGCAACGGCTTTCAGCTGGCAGCCGACGAGATCAACGCCGCCGGCGGCATCAACGGCGACAAGATCGTGCTGGCCATCGAGGACGAACAGGGCAAGAAGGAAGACGCCATCAACGTCTTCAAGAAGCTGATCTTCCAGGACAAGGTCCTGATGACCTTCGGCCCCACGCTGTCGAACTCGGCCCAGGCGGCCGACCCGATCGCACAGGCGTCCAAGACCGTGGCCTTCGGCACGTCGAACACGGCCGACGGCATCACCTCCATCGGCGACTACATCTTCCGCAACTCGGTGACCGAAGCCGACGTGCTGCCCGAGACGCTGCGCGTGGCCATCAAGCACGCCAACGTGAAGAAGGTGGCGGTGCTCTACGGCAACGACGACGTGTTCACCAAGAGCGGCTACGACAACTTCAAGAAGGCCCTGGATGACCTGAAGCTGCCCGTGACCACGACCGAGACCTTCGCCAAGGGCGACGTCGACTTCAAGGCCCAGCTCACCAAGATCAAGGCCACCAACCCCGACGCCATCGTGCTGTCCGCCCTGCTGGCCGAAGGCGCCCCGGTGATGGTGCAGGCCCGCCAGCTCGGCCTGAACGTGCCGATCATCGGCGGCAACGGCATGAACTCGACCAAGATCTTCGAACTGGCCAAGGGCAGCTCGGACAACCTGTACGTCGGCAGCCCCTGGTCGGCCAGCAACGCCACGCCCGAGAACACCAAGTTCCAGAAGGCCTACAACGACAAGTTCAAGGCAGCGCCCGACCAGTTCGCAGCACAGGCCTACGACGGCCTGTACGTGGTGGCACAGGCCCTCAAGGGCGTGAAGCTCTCGGGCAACCTGGCCGCGGACCGCACCGCCCTGCGCGACGCGCTGCCCAGCGTGAAGTGGACCGGTGCCACCGGCGCCTTCACCTTCGCGCGCGCCAAGGACAAGGCCGGCAAGCCCGCCGGTTACGACGCGCAGCAGCAGGCCATCGTGAGCGTCACGAAGGGCACTGCGTTCGTGATCGAGAAGTAAGCAAGGCCGGTTCTTGCTTCTTCGGTGGCGGACCGCACGGCCCGCCACGCCTCTCGCCCCTGGCGCAGGACTGCCGACTGCGCCGTTTTCTTTTTTGATTTGCCGCAACGCCTTCCCGGTTGCGGCCTGACGGAAGCCCATCGTGCTCGATCAGCAGCTTGTCAACGCCTTGTCGCTGGGGTGCGTCTACGCACTCTTCGCGCTCGGCTTCACACTCATCTTCGGCGTGCTCGGCGTCATCAATCTTTCGCACGGCGCGGTGTTCATGGTGGGCGCCTATGCGGCGGCCGAATTCATGCGCGTGTCGGGCATGCCGCTGTGGGTCGGGCTGCCGTTCGCCTTCGCGTTCTGCGGCCTGCTGGGCTTCCTGATCGACGTGCTGGTGCTCAAACCGCTGCGCAAGCGCAACGCACCCCACCTGATCCCGATGATCGCCACCATCGGCGTGGCCATCATCCTGAACAACGGCATCCAGGGCATCTTCGGCGCGGAGAACCTGCGCTTCCCGGCCGGCACCATTCCCGACGACGCGCTGGTGTTCGCCGGCATCCACGTCACCGTGCTCGAACTGGGCATCGTGCTCGCGTCGTTCGTGCTCATGGGCGTGCTGATGCTGTCGCTGCAGCGCACGCAACTGGGCCGGGCGCTGCGCGCGATCGCCGAGTCGCCCAAGGCGGCGTACCTGGTGGGCGTGAACGTCGAGGGCCTGTTCTTCCTGACCTCGTTCGTGGCCGCCGGCCTGGGCGGCGTGGCGGGCGTGCTGATCGGCCTGTATTCGAACGCCCTCTTCCCGCTGATGGGCCAGCCGATGCTCGAGAAGGGCATCGCGGTCATCATCCTGGGTGGCATGGGCGACATCCGCGGGGCGCTGCTCGGCGGCCTGTTCCTCGGCTTCGCCGAGGTGCTGTCGGTGGCCTACGTGGGCTCCAACATGCGCGACGCTGTCGCCTTCGGCCTGCTGTTCCTGGTACTGCTGGTGCGCCCGAAGGGCCTCTTCGGTTCGTTGAAGGAGCGCAAGGTCTAAATGGAAGCGCTCGACAATTTCTGGTCGGTCTACAGCAACCTGGTGCTCTCGCTGGGCATCAACGGCCTGCTGGCACTCTCGATCTGGCTCACGCTCGCCTGCGGCATGCTCGCCCTGGCCAACGCGGCCTTCATGGGCATCGGCGCGTACACCGCGTCGATCCTCACGCTGAACTACGGCGTGCCCTTTCCGGTGGCCATTGCCGCGGGCATGGCGGCACCGGCGCTGGTGGCCTTCATCATCGGCAAGCCGACGCTGCGGCTGTCGGGCGTGTACCTGGCCATGGCCACGCTGGCCTTCGGTGAGGTGGTGCGCATCGCCATCCTGAACGCCGAGTCGCTCACGGGCGGCGCGCTGGGGCTGAACGGCATTCCGCAATCGACCGAGTGGTGGCACGTCGCACTGGCGCTGGTGCTCGTGCTGCTGGTGCTGTGGCGCGTGCGCCGCTCCAAGGTGGGCCGCGCCTTCGAGGCCATCAAGGAAGACGAAACCGCCGCCGGCCTGATGGGCATCGACGTGGCGGGCCACAAGATGCTGGCCTTCGTGCTGGGCGGCGCCATCGCCGGCCTGGCGGGCACGCTGAACGCGCACCTGACCTTTTTCATCGGTCCGGCCGAGTACGGCTTCAACCGCGCGGTCGACATCCTGACGATGGCGATCCTGGGCGGCATCGGCAGCCTCACCGGCCCGGTGCTGGGCGGCACCATCCTCACGCTGCTGCCCGAGATGCTGCGCGGGCTGGGCGCCTTCCGCCTGGTGGTCAACGGCTTCATCCTGGTGCTGATCGTGCTGTTCCTGCCCAAGGGCATCTGGGACCCGGCGCGCATCCGCCAGTGGTTCGGCCGCAAGGGGAGCGCGGCATGAGCGCCGCGCCGGGCCGCCCCAAGCAAGCTCGCACCGCAGTGCGAAGCACGGAGGTATTCAAATGAGCGACAACACGCTTTTGACATTGAAGAACGTGTCGCGCCACTTCGGCGGGCTCAAAGTCCTGCAGGACGTGAACCTCGACATTCCCAAGGGCGGCATCTTCGGGCTCATCGGCCCGAACGGCGCCGGCAAGACCACGGTGTTCAACCTGATCACCGGCCTGCTGCCCACCACCAGCGGCACCATCCACTTCGAAGGCCAGGACCTGGCAGGCCGCAAGCCCTTCCAGATCACCCGTGGCGGCATTGCGCGCACCTTCCAGAACATCCGCATCTTCAAGGAGATGTCGCTGCTGGAGAACGTGACGGTCGGCATGGACGCCAAGCTGCGCTACGGCCCCTTCGGCCTGCTGGCCGGCTCGGGCCTGTTCCGCAGCGAGGAGAAGCGCGCGCGCGACCGTGCGCGCGAACTGCTCAGCTGGGTCAAGCTGGACCACAAGGCGAACGACGTGGCCGACAACCTCTCGTACGGCGACCAGCGCAAGCTGGAGCTGGCGCGCGCGCTGGCCACCGAACCCAAGCTGCTGCTGCTCGACGAGCCGGTCGCCGGCATGAACAGCACCGAGAAGAGCGAGCTGATGGTGGAGATCGAAAACATCGCGCAGCGCGGCTTCACGGTGTTCATGATCGAGCACGACATGCGCTTCGTGATGGGCCTGTGCCAGCAGATCGCGGTGCTGAACTTCGGGCGCATCATCGCGCGCGGCGGCCCCGAGCAGATCCGCAACGACCCGCAGGTGATCGAGGCCTACCTCGGCCGCGAAGACGACGAAGCTACCAACGACCAGGAGGCCGCTGCATGAGCGCGGGGACGATGACGACGACGAACCCCTTGCTGAAGGTGCAGGACCTGAAGGTGTCCTTCGGCCACGTGCAGGCCGTGAAGGGCATCGACTTCGAGCTGCACGAAGGCCAGATCACCACGCTGGTGGGCGCCAACGGCGCCGGCAAGTCGACCACGCTGCTGGCGCTGTCGGGCCTGGTGAAGAAGGCGGCCGGGCTTGTGACGTTCGCGGGCCAGGACATCACCGCGCTGTCGCCGCACAAGATCGTGGCCGGCGGCGTGGTGCAGGTGGCCGAGGGCCGCGCCACGCTGACCACGCTGACGGTGCGCGAGAACCTGGAGCTGGGCGCCTACACGCGGCGCGACGGCGCGGCCGCGCGCGTGGCCGACCTGGAGCGCATCTACACACTCTTCCCGGTGCTGAAGGACCGGGCCGACGGGCTGGCTGGCAACCTGTCGGGCGGCGAGCAGCAGATGCTCGCCATCGGCCGCGCGCTGATGGCCAAGCCGCGCGTGCTGCTGCTGGACGAGCCCTCGATGGGCCTGGCGCCGATCATCGTGCAGGACATCTTCCGCACGCTGCGCGAGATCAACAAGCAGGGTCTGACGATCTTCCTGGTGGAGCAGAACGTGCGCCAGGCGCTGAAGATCGCGGACCGGGCCTATGTGATCGAGACGGGGTCGATCGTGCTGTCGGGCACGGGGCGCGAGCTGCTGGGCAATCCCAAGGTGCAGGACGCGTACCTGGGCACCTGACCTGCATTTCTCCCTCCCCCACTGGGGGAAGGAGCAAAACCTGAACCTCAGCTGCGGCCGAAGCGGTCGGCGACGGACTTCTCGATGCCGGCCGCATCGAGCCCGATGCTCGACAGCAGCGTCGCCGGATCGCCATGCTCGATGAACCGGTCGGGCAACCCCAGCTGCAGCACCGGCTTTTGCACATTCGCCGCCTGCAGCGCCTCGAGCACCGCACTGCCCGCGCCGCCCATGACGGCGCCCTCTTCCAGCGTGACGATGGCATCGTGCGTGCCCGCCACCTTCAGCAGCAGTTCGACGTCCAGCGGCTTGGCCCAGCGCATGTTGACCACCGTCGCGTCGAGCGACTCGGCGGCGGTGAGCGCGGGGTACAGCAGCGTGCCGAACGCGAGGATCGCGATGCGCTTGCCTTCGCGGCGCACTTCGCCCTTGCCGAAGGGCAGCGCGTCCAGGGTGAGATGCGGCGCAACGCCGGCGCCCGCGCCGCGCGGATAGCGCACCGCCACCGGGTGGTTCTGCGCGTACGCACTCGACAGCAATTCGCGGCATTCGCGCTCGTCGGCCGGACAGGCGATGCTCATGTTCGGAATGCAGCGCAGGAACGGAATGTCGTACGCACCCGCGTGCGTGGCGCCGTCCGCGCCGACCAAGCCCGCGCGGTCGAGTGCGAACACCACCGGCAGGTTCTGAATGGCCACGTCATGGATCAGCTGGTCGTACGCGCGCTGCAGGAAGGTCGAGTAGATCGCGACCACGGGCTTGAGCCCCTCGCACGCCAGGCCGGCCGCGAAGGTCACCGCATGCTGCTCGGCGATGCCGACGTCGTAGTAGCGGTCCGGGAAACGCTGCTCGAACTCCACCAGCCCCGAGCCTTCGCGCATCGCGGGCGTGATGCCCACGAGCCGGCCGTCGGCGGCGGCGGTGTCGCACAGCCACTGGCCGAACACCTGCGTGAAGGTCTGCTTGGCCACTGTGGTCGGCTTGACCAACCCCACCTGGGGATCGAACTTGCCGGGGCCGTGGTAGGCCACGGGGTCGACCTCGGCCAACTTGTAGCCCTGCCCCTTCTTGGTGACCACGTGCAGGAACTGCGGGCCGTCCAGATGCTTGAGGTTTTCGAGCGTGGGCACCAGCGAGTCGAGGTCGTGGCCGTCGATCGGCCCCACGTAGTTGAAGCCGAACTGCTCGAACAGCGTGGCCGGCACGACCATGCCCTTGGCATGCTGCTCCAGGCGCTTGGCCAGCTCGAACAGCGGCGGCGCGTTGCGCAGCACGCTCTTGCCCACGTTCTTGGCGGCGGCGTAGAAGTTGCCGCTCATCAGCTGCGCGAGGTAGCGGTTGAGCGCGCCCACCGGCGGGCTGATCGACATGTCGTTGTCGTTCAGGATGACGAGCAGCTTGCAATCGCACACGCCCGCGTTGTTCAGCGCCTCGAAGGCCATGCCGGCGGTGAGCGCGCCGTCGCCGATGATGGCCACGGTGTGGCGCTCTTCGCCCTTCTGCTTGGCGCCCATGGCCATGCCCAGCGCGGCCGAGATGCTGGTCGACGAATGGGCGGTACCGAATGTGTCGTACTCGCTCTCGCTGCGCTGCGGAAAGCCGGAGATGCCGCCGGCCTGGCGCAGCGTGGGCATGCGCTCGCGCCGGCCCGTGAGGATCTTGTGCGGATAGGTCTGGTGGCCCACGTCCCACACCAGCCGGTCGTGCGGCGTGTTGAACACGTGGTGCAGCGCCACCGTGAGCTCGACCGTGCCGAGGTTGGAGCTCAGGTGGCCGCCGGTGCGCGAGACGTTGTCGAGCACGCAGGCGCGCACCTCGTCGGACAGCTGGCGCAGCTGGGCCCGGTCGTACTGGCGGATCGGTGCGGGGTCGTGGAGTGTGGGAAGCAGCGGGGCCATGGGGTGGTGTGTTCTTTTCTCTCTCAGCGGTCGCGGTCGACCACCATGTGGGCCAGTGCGCGCAAGGCGGCTGTATCGGCCAGGCCGCTCTTGTCGAGGGCGGCGAGCGCATCGGCGAGCAACTGGCGGGCCTGTGCACGCGCGCCGTCCAGGCCCAGCAATGAAACGTAGGTGGGCTTGTCGGCCGCGGCGTCCTTGCCGGCGGTCTTGCCCAGGGTGTGCGAGTCGGCCACGACGTCCAGGATGTCGTCGACCACCTGGAACGCGAGGCCGATGGCCGCGCCGTAGTCGCGCAGCGCGGCCAGCGCCGTGGGGGTGACGGGGCCGCAGGCCGCGCCCATCTCCACGCTGCCCTGCAGCAGCGCGCCGGTCTTCAGGCGATGCATTTCGCGCAGTTGCGCCTCGTTCAGCGCAACGCCCACGCTGGCCAGGTCGATCGCCTGGCCGCCGGCCATGCCCTGGCTGCCCGCGGCACGCGCGAGCAGGCGGCACAGCAGGGCCTGGGTGGCGACCGGAACTTCGTCGCCCTCGGGGGCCAGCAGCTCGAAGGCAAGCGCCTGCAGCGCGTCGCCGGCCAGCAGGGCGTCGGCCTCGCCGAACTTCACGTGCACCGTGGGCTTGCCGCGGCGCAGCACGTCGTTGTCCATGCACGGCAGGTCGTCGTGCACCAGGGAATAGGCGTGGATCAGCTCGGTGGCGCAGGCCGCGCGCAGGGCCGCGGCCGCGTTGCCGCCGACCGCTTCACTCGCGGCCAGCACCAGCAGGGGCCGCAGCCGCTTGCCGCCGTCGAGCACCGCATAGCGCATGGCGTCGCCCAGCAGCACGGGGGCATCGACGCCGACCCAGCGCGACAGCGCGGCTTCGACGTTCGCAAGGTGGGGGTCACTCCAGCCGGCGAGGGTCTTGGCGTCCCAGGGGGACGGATTCATCGTGACGGCGCTCATTCAGCCGTCCAGACCTTCAGGCTGCCCGCGTCGAGCACCTTGATCTGGTCTTCGACCGCCTGCAGCTTGTCGCGGCAGAAGGCGAGCAGCACGGCGCCGCGCTGGTAGCTGCCGAGCAGCTGGTCGAGGGGCAACTGGCCCGATTCGAGTTCCGCCACCAGTTGTTCCAGTTCCTGAAGCCCGGCTTCGTAACTGACGGGCAACGAGCCCGTATCGGGCGTGGCCGCCGGGCTGGACGTGGAAGGAGAAGGCACCTTGGGCATGCAAGCGAAACGTGGGTGAAACCGGGCATTTTAGGGCGGGGACCGAATCGGGGCCCCACGGGTACAATGCGAGCTTCTCTCGTTGACAAAGTCAGCACCTCTTCGGGCCGTTGAACCTTCCTGGCGGCGCCTTCCGTTCCTTCCTTTTTTTCTCCCTGTGGGGAGCTTGGTCAGGTCCTCCATGTCTGATTTAAGTCTTCAACTGCAGCAGGCCACGAGCCAACTTCCAGTTTCCGCGTATTTCGACGAGGCCCTGTATGCCCGCGAAATGCAGAACCTTTTTGCGCGAGGGCCCCGCTACGTCGGCCATCGCCTGGCCGTGCCCGAAATGGGCAATTTCCACACCCTGCCCCAGGAACACCAGGGCCGCGCGCTGGTGCACACGCCCAAGGGCGTGGAGCTGATCTCCAACGTCTGCCGGCACCGCCAGGCCCTGATCCTTCGCGGCCGCGGCCAGCTCGACAACCAGACCGGCGGCAACATCGTCTGTCCGCTGCACCGCTGGACCTACGCTGCGAGCGACGCGCGCACCACCGGCACGCTGATCGGCGCCCCGCATTTCGATCGGGACCCCTGCCTGAACCTGCACAACTACCCGCTCACCGAATGGAATGGTCTTCTGTTCGAGAAGAACGCCGACGGCTCGGGCCCCGACGTGGCGGCCGACATGGCGGGCCTGGGCCCCCAGGCCGACCTCGACTTCTCGGGCTATGCGCTCGACCGCGTCGAGCTGCACGAGTGCAACTACAACTGGAAGACCTTCATCGAGGTCTACCTGGAGGACTACCACGTGGGCCCGTTCCACCCGGGCCTTGGCAGCTTCGTCACCTGCGACGACCTGCGCTGGGAGTTCAAGCCCCGCTATTCCGTGCAGACAGTGGGCGTGGCCAACCGCCTGGGCCGCGCGGGCAGTCCGGTCTACCAGAAGTGGCAGGAGCAGTTGCTCAAGTACCGCGACGGCAAGCCGCCCAAGTACGGCGCCATCTGGCTCACCTACTACCCGCACGTGATGGTCGAGTGGTACCCGCACGTGCTCACGGTGTCGACCCTGCACCCCGTGAGCCCGACGAAGACGCTCAACATGGTCGAGTTCTTCTACCCCGAGGAAATCGTCGCCTTCGAGCGCGAGTTCGTCGAAGCCCAGCAGGCCGCCTACATGGAGACCTGCGTGGAAGACGACGAGATCGCCGAGCGCATGGACGCCGGGCGCCGCGCGCTCATGCTGCGCGGCGACAACGAGACCGGCCCGTACCAGAGCCCCATGGAAGACGGCATGCAGCAGTTCCACGAGTGGTACCGCGTGGCCATGCAAGACACCACCGCGTGACGGCCGCCTTGCTGCCCGCAGCGAGGCACCATCCGGCAAGTCCCGGGGCAACCCGGGCACGTTTTTCCCCTTTCATGAAGTAGAGACGATGCAAGCGCTCTGGATGGTGCTCGGCGCCTTTTTGTTCGCCACGATGAGCGTGGTCGTGAAGATCGCCTCGGCGTGGTTCAACAGCGGCGAAATGGTGCTGGGGCGCGGTCTCATCGGCATCGTGTTCCTCTGGCTGCTGGCCCGCAACCGCGGCGTGTCGCTCGCCACGCAGTACCCGGGCATGCACGCCTGGCGCAGCACCATCGGCGTGATCTCGCTGGGCGCGTGGTTCTATGCCATTGCCCACCTGCCGCTGGCCACCGCCGTCACGCTCAACTACATGAGCAGCGTGTGGGTCGCGGCCTTTCTCATCGGTGGCGCGCTGCTGGCCTGGGTGCCGGTGCCCGGGCGCGACGGCCGCGTGGAACGCCCGCCGCTGCAAGGCACGCTGGCGATGACCGTGCTCGCGGGCTTCGTGGGCGTGGTGCTCATGCTCAAGCCCACGGTCAACGGCAACGAAGGCTTCGCGGGCATGCTGGGCCTGCTGTCGGGCCTGACGGCCGCCTTCGCCTACATGCAGGTGGTGGCCCTGTCGCGCATCGGCGAGCCCGAGCTGCGCACGGTCTTCTACTTTGCGGTCGGCTCGGCCGTGGCCGGGGCGTTCGCCACGGCGGCCACCGGGTTTTCGGGCGGCAGTTCGTGGACATGGCAGCATGCGCTGTGGCTGCTGCCGATCGGCCTGCTGGCGGCTCTCGGACAACTCTGCATGACCCGCGCCTACGCCACCGCCAAGACCCAGGCCGGCACACTGGTCGTAGCCAACCTCCAGTACTCGGGCATCGTCTTCGCGGCGTTCTACAGCGTGGTGCTGTTCGACGATCGCATCGACGCGGCCGGCTGGGGCGGCATGGCCCTTATCATCGCCAGCGGCATTGCTGCAACTGTGTTGCGACAGCGGGCGGTGCCCAAGGCGCCAGCCGAGGAACACTGACACGCCAGCCGAGGAACACTGACACGCCAGCCGAGGAACATTGACCCCCCTGCGCCTTGCGCGCATCGACCAGCGAAGGACACACGACATGTACACCACCCTCATCAGCGTCGAACAACTCCAGCAGCTGCAAGCAGGCGACACCCCCTTCATGGTGTTCGACTGCACCTTCGACCTCATGAAGCCCGAATCGGGCGCGCAGCAATATGCCGCCGCGCACATCCCGGGCGCGCACTACGCCAACCTCGACACCGACCTGAGCGCCAGGCACGGCGTGCCCGGCGCGCACGGCGGAGTGGTCGTGGCGCAGGAAGACGGCGTGCCCGCCTCGGGCGGGCGCCACCCGCTGCCCAGCCGCGAGAAGTTCGCGCAATGGCTCTCCAGCATCGGCTTCGCCAACGGCATGCAGGCCGTGGTGTACGACCGCAACGGCGCCAACTACTGCGGGCGCCTGTGGTGGATGCTCAAGTGGATGGGCCACGACGCCGTGGCCGTGCTCGACGGCGGCCTGCAGGCCTGGCAGGCCGCGGGCGGCGAGGTCACGGGGCGCGAGGAGCCCGCGCGCTTCCAGTCGAACTTCGTCACGGGCGAGCCGCTTGCGAAGCTGGTCACCACCGACACCGTGGTGCGCCGGCTCGGCCAACCTGACCAGAACCTGATCGATGCGCGCGCCGGTGCGCGTTACCGCGGCGAGGTGGAACCTCTGGACCCGATTGCCGGTCACATCCCCGGGGCCCTCAACCGGCCCTTCGCCGAGAACATCGGTCCCGACGGCAAGTTCAAGCCGGCATCGCAATTGCGTGCCGAGTTCGAGTCGCTGCTCGCGGGGCGCGATGCGGCGAGCGTTGTCCACCAGTGCGGCAGCGGCGTGAGCGCCGTGCCCAACCTGCTCGCCATGCAGATCGCGGGGCTGGGGACCACCGCGCTCTATGCCGGCAGCTGGAGCGAATGGAGCAACACGCCGGGGCTGCCGACCCGGCAAGGCGCGCAACCATGACATTGACGAATCGACGAGTCCGCCCCCTTCGACGCACCACCGGTCTCGCACTGGCCGCCGCATGGTTCGCGGCCGCCCCGTTCCTCACCGCACAGGCCCAGCAGCAGCACGCCCACGTGCACGGCCAGCTCAAGCTCGACGTGGCCATCGACGGCCCCACGGTGGTGATCGACATGGAGTCCCCGCTGGACAACATCGTCGGCTTCGAACGCGCCCCGAAGACCGACGCCGAGAAGAAGGCCGTCGAAGAAGCCGTCGCCCAGCTGCGCGCGGCCGACAAGCTCTTCATCGTCGATCCGGCCGCCAACTGCAAGCTCGGCCCGGTCGACCTGCGCTCCGGCGCGCTGGGCCTGGGCAACCCCGATCCCAGCGAGCCCGCCGGCCATGCCGATCTGGACGCCACCTTCTCCTTCAACTGCACCAGCGCGGCCGCCGCGAAGTTCATCGACGTGAACCTGTTCACCGCGTTCAAGGGCCTGCGCCAGATCGACTCGCAGATCGCCTCCGCACAAGGCCAGTTCAAGCGCCAGCTGAAGCGCCCGGCCGGCGCGCAGGCCGCGCAGCCCGCCCGCCTGAGCTGGGGCAAGTGACACTGTGAGCACCGTCCCCGAGGCTGTGACAGCCGAGACGTCGCCCCTGCGCGTCGTGCTCGCCGCCGAAGCGCTGCGCTTCACCTGGCCCGGCGTGAAGACGCCGTGCATCGACATCGAGGCCTTCCGCATCGCCGCCGGCGAATCGGTGTTCCTGCATGGCCCGAGCGGCTGCGGCAAGAGCACGCTGCTGTCGCTGCTGGCCGGCGTGCTGGTGGCCGACGAAGGCCGCGTCACGCTGCTGGGCCACGACTGGTCCAAGCTCTCGGGCGCCGCGCGCGACCGCAGCCGCGTGGCGCACGTGGGCTACATCTTCCAGCAGTTCAACCTGCTGCCTTACCTGAGCGTGCTCGACAACGTGCTGCTGCCCTGCCGCTTCTCGGCAAGACGCGAGGCGCAGGCCGCGCGCAACGGCAGTTCGCGCGAGGCCGCCGAGCACCTGCTCGACCAGATGGGCCTGGACCGCAACCTGTGGAAGCGCCAGGCCCTGCAACTGTCCGTGGGCCAGCAGCAGCGCGTGGCTGCGGCGCGCGCGCTCATCGGCCAGCCCGAAGTGGTGATTGCCGACGAGCCCACCTCGGCGCTCGACGAAGACCGGCGCGAAGCCTTCCTCGACGTGCTGCTCACCGCCTGCGTGGAGAACCGCAGCGCGCTCGTCTTCGTGAGCCATGACCAGCGCATCGCGCAGCGCTTTGCGCGGCACGTGCTGCTGCCCGAGATCAACCGCGCGGCAACGAGCGCCATGGCGGTGGACGCATGAAGGCGCTCTTCTCGATCGCCTGGCGCAGCGCATGGAACCGGCGCTTCACGCTCGCGCTCACCGTGTTCTCCATTGCGCTGTCGACCTTCCTGCTGCTGGGTGTGGAGCGCATCCGCACCGAGCTGCGCGAGAACTTCGCTTCGTCCGTCTCGGGCACCGACCTGATCGTGGGCGCGCGCACCGGCTCCACGCAGCTGCTGCTGTACTCGGTGTTCCGCATCGGCGCGGCCACCAACAACATCTCGTGGAAGAGCGTGCAGGCGCTGCAGGCCCACCCGGGTGTCGACTGGGTGGTGCCGCTGTCGCTGGGCGACTCGCACCGCGGCTTCGCGGTGCTGGCCACGTCGCCCGAGTACTTCACGCGCTTTCGCTACGGCGACAGGCAGCTGCTGAAGATGCGCGAAGGCAAGCCCTTCAGCGAACTGTTCGACGCGGTGGTCGGTGCCGAAGTGGCCGACAAGCTCGGCTACCACGTGGGCCAGAAGATCACGCTGGCACACGGCAGCGGCGAGCTCAACGTGGCCGAGCATGCGGACAAGCCCTTCACCGTGGTCGGCGTGCTCGCGCGCACCGGCACGCCGGTCGACCGCACGGTGCACATCGGCCTGGCCGCCATGGAAGCCATTCACCTCGAATGGGTGGGCGGTGCGCCGATGCCGGGCGTGCACATTCCGGCCGAGCAGGTGCGCAAGTTCGACCTCACGCCCAAGAACGTGACCGCCGCGCTGGTGGGCCTGAAGAACCGCGCGGCAGTGTTCGGCGTGCAACGCTGGATCTCCACCTACACCGGCGAGCCGCTCATGGCCATCCTGCCCGGCGTGGCGCTCGACGAACTGTGGAGCGTGATCGGCATCGGCGAGAACGCGCTGCTGCTGATGTCCGCGCTGGTCGCGCTGGTGAGCCTGGCCGGGCTGGTGTCGGTCGTGATGGCCGGCCTGAACGAACGCCGCCGCGAACTCGCCGTGCTGCGCGCCGTGGGCGCGGGCCTGCGCCACGTGCTGGCGCTGCTCGCGCTCGAAGGCGCCATGGTCACCGTGCTGGGCGTGGCCTTCGGCGTGGTGATGGCGGTGCTGGGCATCGCCCTGCTCTCGCCATGGCTGCAGTCGCAGTTCGGACTGACACTGAGCCTTTCCGAACCTACACTGAACGAATGGCTGCTGATGGCAAGCCTGCTGGCCGCCGGATGGCTGGCAAGCCTGTTGCCCGGCATCCGTGCCTATCGCCTCTCTCTTGCCGACGGCCTCTCGCCGAGGATCTGAACCATGCCCATCGCACACGCATCGAACTCCTCCAAAGCTTTCACACGGCTTTCAATGCTGATTGCCGGCGCCGGCCTCGCCGCTGCCGCCTGGGCCGCCGAGCCCTCCCCCAAGGACACCACCGCCACCAACCCGCTGGGCGGCAAGTCGGCAGCCCCTGCAGCCGCCGCCAAGCCCGCCGCGGGCCAGGCGCGACAGATCACCTGGGAAGAGCTGGTGCCCAAGGACTGGGACCCGGCCAAGGAGTTCAAGGGCATGGACCTGAGCGCGCTGGATGACGGCGACCCGCGCGCCAACGAGCTGCTCATGAAGATGCAGGAGGTGTCGAACAACGCGCCGACCAACCCGTCGATGAACGGCGTGGAAGTGAAGATCCCGGGCTTCATCGTGCCGCTCGAAGAGGCCAAGGGCGAGGTCACCGAGTTCCTGCTGGTGCCCTACTTCGGCGCCTGCATCCACACCCCGCCGCCGCCGGCCAACCAGATCCTGCACGTGGTGCCGCAAAAGGGCGCCAAGTTCCGCGCCATGGACACCGTGTGGGTCACCGGCAAGCTGCAGACCCTGCGCAACGACTCGATGATGGGCGTGAGCGGCTATCACGTGAGCGCCGCCAACGTCACCAAGTACACCGGCGGCGCCAAGTAAAGAAAGCCAAAGCCCTGTAGCCCTTGGCCTCGGGGTCATGTGGCTGTACGCCGACAGGGTTGACGGCGCATCGCCGACACAGTCGGTTGCATCCACGGCGCAGGCTCTGTCATCGCCTGCCGCCGCGCGCCGTTGAAAGAGTTCCGGGCCCGACGCCGGCGTCCTCATGGAACTCCGATGACAAACAACAACTTCGCCCCCCGCCTGCTGACGATCTCGCTGTGCATCAGCGCCCTCGTGCTCGCAGGCTGCGACAAGACCCCCAGCACGCCCGCAGCGGCCGCCGACCCGGCGACCACGATGCCCGCGCCCTCGGTGCCGCAGACACCGGCAGCCGCTCCCGCGGCGCCCACGCCCGTGGCCTACACGCCGCCCTCGGCCGAGCAGCTCTACCAGCTGGTCGCGCCCATCGCGCTCTACCCCGACAAGCTGGTGGCCCAGGTCCTTGCGGGCGCCACCTATCCCGAGCAGATCACCGCCGCGCACGACTGGCTAACGCAGAACCGCAACCTGAAGGCCGGTCCGCTGGCCGACGCGGCCAACCAGCAGGCGTGGGACCCGAGCGTGAAGTCGCTCACCGCCTTCCGTTCGGTGGTCGACCAGCTGGCGGGCAACATCCCCTGGACCACGGCGCTCGGCCAGGCCTACTACAACGACCCGGCGGACGTGATGAACGCGATCCAGGTCATGCGCCAGCGCGCCTCGAAGGCAGGCCGGCTGAAGAACAACGACAAGCTGCGTGTGGCCAGCGCCTCGGCGCCGCAGAACTACGCACCGTCGCCCGACATGCAGCCGGTGTACGGCGGCCCTGCCGTGATCGAGCCGCCGCCGCAGTACATCACCATCGAACCGGTGCAGCCCGACCTGGTGTACGTGCCGGCCTATGACCCGCAGGTGATCTACGGCGCGTCCGAGCCGGTGTATCCCGGCTATGCCTATGCGCCGCCGGTGCAGGTGGCGCAGGGCTACAGCGGCGGCCAGCTGGCCGCGGCGGGCGTGCTTGCGTTCGGCGCCGGGGTGGTGGTGGGCAGCGCGCTCGAGCGGCATGGCTGGGGCTGGAACTCCTGGAACGTGAACTGGGGTGGTCCGCGCGGGCGTGACCGCGATCGCGACCGTGGCGCACCGCCCGCCTTCGCACGGCCGGCCGTGGTCTACAACAACAGCACCTACGTGTCGCGCTCGACCACCGTGATCAACAACGTGAACGAGCGCACTGTCTACAACAACAACGGCGGTCCACGCGGCGGCACGCCGCCCAATTTCGCGGCGGGGCCGGCCTTCGCTCAGCAACAGCAACAGGCGCAGTTGGCCCAGCAGCAACAGCAACGTCAGCAACAGCAGCAGCAAGCGGTGATCGCGCAGCAACAGGCACAGGCGCAAGCTCAACAACAACAAGCCCAGCAACGCGCTCAGCAGCAACAGCAGCAAGCCCAGCAGCAACAGGCTCAGCAACAAGCCCGGCAATTGCAGGTGCAGCAACAGCAGGCGCGCGATCAACAGCAGCAAGCGCGACAGGCACAAATGCAGCAGCGCCAGCAGCAGATGCAGCAAGCCCAGCAGGCGCAGCAAGCGCGCGGCGGCAACCCGCAAGGGCCGCAACAGGCACAGCAGCAACAAGCCCAGGCGGAGCAGGCACGCCGGCAGCAAGCGCAGCAACAACAGGGCCAGCAACAGGCACGCGAGCAACAGCAGCAGGCCCAGCAGCGCGCGCAACAACAGGCCCAGCAGCAACAAGCCCAGGCGGAGCAGTCACGCCGACAGCAGGCGCAGCAGCAACAGGGTCAGCAACAGGCGCGCGAGCAACAGCAGCAGGCCCAGCAGCGCGCGCAGCAACAGGCCCAGCAGCAGCAACAGCAGATCCAGCGCCAGCAACAACAGCAGCAGGCGCAGCAACAGCAGGTCCAGAACCAGGCTCGGCAGCAACAACAGGCCCAGCAGGAACAGATGCGCCAGCAGCAGCAGGCGCAACAACAAGCCCAGCAGGCGGCAAGGGCGCAGCAGCAACAGGCGATGCAGCAGCAACGCCAGCAACAGCAGGCCGCCATGGCGCAACAACAGGCGCAGGCCCAGCAGCGCGCGCAGCAGCAGGCCCAGCAGCAACAACAGCAGGTGCAGCGCCAACAGCAACAGGCGCAGCAACAACAGCAACAACAGCAGCACCAGCAACAGCAAGCGCAGCAACAGCAGGCCCAGCAGCAGCAGCGCCTGGCGGCGGCCGCCGCCGCGCAGCAAAAGCGTCCGCCGGGCCGCCCCGGCGAGCCCGGACAACCGCCTCAGTAAGGTCCGGCTGCGCGGCCTACAACGCCGCGGTCACGATGATCTCGACGCGCAGGTCGGGCGCGGCCAGCCGGGCTTCGCAGGTCGCGCGCGTGGGCATGGCATCCGAGGGAATCCACGCCGCCCAGGCGGCATTCAGGCCGGCGAAGTCGCGGTCGATGTCCTGCAGCCAGATCTGCACCGACAGCAGGCGCGACTTGTTCGTGCCCACGCTGGCCAGGTAGCCGTCGATCTTGGCCAGGATGTCGGCCGTCTGCGCCTGGGCATCGCCGCTGCGGTCGTTCGCGGTGACGCCCGCAACGTACACCACCGAGTTGTGCACGACGATGCGTGAAAGGCGTGCGTTGGAGTCGTGGCGCTGGATGTCGCTCATGGTGTGTTTCCTTGTTGGATGGGTTGGGCGGGTTGAAAGGATGCGGCCGTCCGGCGCGCGAAGCGGTCGACGGCGAAGGCTTCTATCGGCAAGGTGCTGCGCCCTTCGGTGACGAGCTCGGCGACGATCTGCCCGCCGATCGGCCCCAGCTCGAAGCCGTGCGCCGAGAAGCCGAAGGCATGCACCAGATTCGGCGCGGCGCGGCTGGGCCCGATCACGGGAATGCCGTCGGGCATGAAAGCTTCCACGCCGGCCCATGCGCGGTTGACGCCCAGCGGCTTCAGATGCGGGAACAGGTCGGTCACCGTGCGCGCGCTGCGGGCGAGCCTGGGCATGTCGACGATGCCGTGCCGCGCGGCCAGGTCGGCGGTGCAGCGCAGGCCACCGCCGATCAGCACGGTGCCGTTGGCGAACTGCTTGAAGGACAGCGCGCGGCCTGTCGCGCCGAGCACCGGCGTGACGAAGGGCGGCGCGCGGTGCGTGATCATGAGCATCAGCCCGCCCCCTTCGACCGGCACCGCGTCGCCGGCCTGCGCGGCGAGCGCGCCGGCCCATGCGCCCGCGGTGTTGACCAGGTGCGTGGCGTCGAAGCTGCCGCGCGTGGTTGCCACATGCCAGCGGCCGGCGCGATGGTCGATGCGTTCGACGCGCGTTTCTTCGTTCACCTCGGCACCCGCGCGCTGGGCCGCGAGACGGAACGCGGTGACGGCGCGGTACGGCAAGGCATGGCCGTCGTCGCGCGCCCAGATGCCGCCGACCACATGCGGTGCGATGGCGGGCACGAGTTCGCGCACCTGCCGGGCATCCACGATGTCCTCATGGTCGAAGCCGAGCGCGTGCAGACGCGCCACGTCGGCGCGCAGCGTCTGCAATTCGTCGTCGGTCTCGGCCACCTTCAGCTGGCCGCTGGGCGCGAAGCCCGCATCGTCGCCGACAAGATCGGCCAGCCGGTGCCACAGCGCGCGGGACGCCAGCGCAAGCGGAATCTCCGCGACGTGCCGGCCCAGCGTGCGCACGCCGCCTGCGTTCACGCCGGAGGCATGGCGGCCGCAGAACTCGGACTCCAGCACGATGACCTCAAGCCCGCGACGCGCGAGGTGCAGCGCGCTCGACAAGCCGTGCAGGCCGCCGCCGACGACGATCGCGTCCGCCGAGCGCTTCATTCCGCGCCCGCGAGCTCGCCGAGCGAAATCGGCTTGATCGGCGGCCGGATGCGGTAGTAGCCCACCTCGGCCGGCGTCACGCCGCGCGCGTCGGCGATCAGCTCGGTCACGGTCAGGCCGCACTGGCGCCCCTGGCACGGGCCCATGCCGCAGCGCCCGAAGGCCTTCGCCTGGTTCGGGCCGTCGCATCCGAGCGCCACGAACTTGCGGATGTCGCCAGCGGCGACTTCCTCGCAGCGGCACACGATCACGTCGTCGGCCGGAATGCGGTTGGCCTTCTTGGGCCGGTACAGCGCGTCGAGGAAGGGGCGAATGCGCAGGTGGTCCTGCAACGCCGCGCGAACCGGCGCGGCGCGCGTGTCGCGCTCACCGGTGGTGATCCGGCCGAGCCCATGCATCGCGCCGAGCGCGGCAAGCTCGCCCTGCAGCGCCGCTGCCAGCGCGCCGCCGATGCCCAGGCCGTCGCCGGCCACATGGACGCGTGGCACGTCCAGCGCACCCCAGGCGTCCGCCTCGGGCCGCCAGCACAGCTGCGCGTCGTCCCATGTGTGCCTGGCCCGCAGCGACCAGGTGAACTGGGTGTTCGGCACCACACCGTGGTGCAGCAGCAGGGTCGAGGTCTGGATGCGATGCGGCTTGCCGCCGACGGTGAAGCGCAAGGCTTCGACACCCTCCCCGCCTTCCGCGGCCAGGTCCTCGGCACCGGTATGGAAGGGCACGCCGGCGCGCTTGAGCACGCGCATGAGCGACAGCCCCTTCTTCAGGTAACGCCAGCCGGCCAGCGCGCCGCCGAGGTGCGACAGCGCGCGCCGGTAGTCCGCCATCGACGTCGTGTCGACCAGCGCGCGAATGGGCACGCCCGCCCGCACGTACTGCCAGCCGAGCAGGTAGAGCAGCGGCCCGCAGCCCGCCAGCACCACCGGTTCGGCCGGCACCACGTCGGCGCTCTTCAACAGGATCTGCGCGGCGCCGGCGGTGAGCACACCCGGCAGCGTCCAGCCCGGAATCGGGAACGGTCGCTCCATCGCGCCCGAGCAGATCACCACGCGCTCGGCCTGCAGCGTCGCGGTCGCACCGTCGCGCAGGTAATGCACCGCGCCTTCGGGCGTGACCTGCCAGACGGCCGCGCCGGTGAGGTGCCGTGCACCGCTGGTGGCAAAGGCCTCGGCGAGCGGGCGGCCCGCGGCATAGTCCGGCCCGAGCAGGTCGACCCGGCGCGCGGGCGCGTCGGTGATGGCGCGGTAGATCTGCCCGCCCGCACCGCGCTGCTCGTCGAGCACGACGACGCTGGCGCCGAGCCGCGCGGCGACGATGGCGGCCGACATGCCGGCCGGACCGGCGCCGACGATGGCGATGTCGCAACGTTCATTCGACATGCGCGGCCTCCCCGGCAAGCACGGCACCCGGGACATCGAGCGAACGCAGGCCGACTTGCGTGTTCACCCGCATGCCCTCGGCCACCGCGACCAGGCAGCTCTGCCGGTTGGGTTGGCCGTCGATCTCGACCAGGCAGTCGAAGCACGCGCCCATCATGCAATAGGGCGCGCGCGGCGCCCCGCTCACCGGCGTGGTGCGGAAGGCAGAAACGCCGTTGGCGAGCAGGGCCGCGGCCACGCTGCAGCCGGCCGGCGCCTGCAGCGCGCGGCCGTCGAAATGCAGGGTGACCACCGGCTCGCCGCGCGGCGAAGTGCCGGCGGGAACCAGGGAACGAAAGCGGACATCAGTGGGCATGGTGGAAGGTCTCGTTGCCGTTGAGGAAGCGGTCGCCGCTGAAGGCGTCGATGCCGGCCGGAAGATCGCTCCCCGCCTGGCCGGCGATCCACGGTGCGATGGAAAACGCATGGTTGGCGGCCAGCGTCACGCCGCTGTGGCAGGTCACGACGAAGGCGCCGGGGCACTGCGTCGACGCCTGGTAGATGGGAAAGCCGTCGGGCGTCATCACCCGCAGCGCACCCCACGCGCGCACCAGGCGCAGGCTCTGCAGCACCGGAAAGCTGCGCACACCGCGGCGCGCGATGGTGGCGAGCACATCGGCGGTGGTGCCGTCGTCCAGGCCGACGTCTTCCAGCGAATCGCCGAGCTGGATCGTGCCTTCGTCGGTCTGGCGCACGTAGGTGGTCGGATGGTCCAGAAAGCGGGCGACACGCTCGCCCACCAGCACCTGGCCGCGGTTGGGCTGCACCGGCGCATGCAGGCCGACGTGCGGCGCCAGCGCGCGGTTGCCGAGGCCGGCCGCGAGCACCACGCGCGGCGCATGCCATGTCGCAGCCGCGGTCTCGACCTCGAAGCCGTCGGCCAGCGGCGCGACCCGCGTCGCACGGCTGCCCTGCGCAAAACGCACGCCGTGGTGTCGGCAGGCCGCGTGCAGCGCGCGCAACAGCTTCAACGGATTGGCGTGGCCGTCCATCGGCGAGTAGCTCGCGCCCGCGACGCCGGGGCCGATGGCGGGCAGCCGGGCCGCAAGCGACGCATGGTCGAGCATCTCGAAAGGGTAGTCGCCGTCGAGCGCAGCACGAATGTCGTGCATGCGCGCCTGGCGCGCCTGCATCTCGTCGTCGTTGAAGCAGAAATGGAAGCCGCCGGGCTGGCGCAGTTGCACGTCGATGCCGCTGTCCGCTTCCAGCGCGGCGGCAAGCTGCGGCCATTGCGCGGCCGACCCCATTGACCAGCGCGCATACGGCGTCATGCCGAAGCCCTTGCCCTGGACCCAGACGAGCCCGAAGTTGCCGCGCGAGGCGCGAAACGCGTCGTCGCCCTCGTCGAGCACGGTCACGCGGGTGCCGCGGCGCGCGGCGCCGTAGGCCAGCGCGGTGCCGACCAGGCCGCCGCCGACGACGATCAAATCACTTGTGTTCATGGAATGCGAGAAAAAGGAAATGCCCGATGCAGGGCAGACGGACAGCGCGCGTTCAGCCCTTGCCGATCAGCACGCGGTCGAGCCCGACGAGGCGGTCGAGCAGCACCATCAGCACCACCGTGCCGACGATGAGCACGGTCGACACCGACGCCACCAGCGGATCGATGGTCTGGGCGATCTGGTTGTACATGGCCACCGGCAGCGTCGTGGTGCCCGGCGTGGCGACGAACACCGTCATCGTGAGCTCGTCGAAGCTCTGGATGAAGGCGAGCATCCAGCCGCCCACCACGCCCGGCAGGATCAGCGGCAGCACGATGCGGCGGAAGGCGGTCGCGCGGCTCGCACCGAGCGAAAGCGCGGCCTTCTCGGCATCGCGGTCCAGCCCCGTGGCCGAGGCCAGCACCAGCCGCAGCGCGTAGGGCATCACCACCACGACGTGTGTCAAGGCAAGCCACACGAACGACCCCGACACGCCGATGGTGGTGAAGAAGCGCAGGAACGCCACGCCCAGCACCACGTGCGGAATCATCAGCGGCGACATGAAGAAGGCCGAGAGCACGCCGCGCCCCGGGAAGCGGTAGCGCACCAGCGCCAGCGCAGCCGGCACCGCGAGCACCACCGCGACCGTGGCGCTCGCCAGGCCCAGCCACAGCGAGAGCCAGAACGCGTTGACCAGCTCGGTGGCGCCGCCGATGGCGCGGAACCAGCGCAGCGAGAAGCCGTCGGTCGGCAGCGAGATGTAGCCCTTGCCGGTGAACGACACGAGCACCACCACGACCAGCGGCGCCAGGATGAAGGCGATGAAGACCGTGTGATAGATGAGGGAGAGCAGTCCGTTCTTGCGCATGGGGTGCCTTTGTGTCTCAAGCCTCGAAGACCTGCGCGTAGCGCCGCTCGAGCCAGCGGTTGAAGCCCGCGATGACGATCACGTTGGCGATGAGCAGCAGGATGGCGATCGACGCGCCCAGCGGCCAGTTCAGCGTGCTCAGGAACTCGTCGTAGGCGGCCGTGGCCACCACCTTGAGCCGCCGCCCGCCCAGGATGGCCGGCGTGGCGAAGGCCGAAGCCGCCAGCGCGAACACGATGATCCCGCCCGACAGGATGCCCGGCAATATCTGCGGCAGGATCACCCGCCGGAACACCGTGAAAGGCGCCGCCCCGAACGAGAGCCCCGCGTTCTCGACCTGCGGGTCGAGCTTCTGCAGCGAGGCCCACACCGAGATCACCATGAACGGCATCAGCACGTGCGTGAGCGCGATGACCACGCCCGTCGTGGTGAACAGCAGGCGCACCGGCTCGTCGGTGAGGCCGAGCGCCTGCAGGCCCGCGTTGATGAGCCCGTTGTTGCCCATGAGGATGGCCCAGCCCAGCGTGCGCACCACCACCGACACCAGCAGCGGCCCGAGGATGACGATCAGGAAGATGCCGCGCCACGGCGCCTTCATGCGCGACAGGATGATGGTCTCCGGCACGCCGAACAGCACCGACAGCAGCGTGACCGCCAGCGCCAGGCCGGCCGTGCGCAGGAAGATCTCGTAGTAGTACGAGTCCGAGAAGATCTCGAGGTAGTTGCGCGCCGTGTAGTCGGGCAGCACGCCGCGCGTGCCGTCGAACGCGTGGAACGACAGCAACGCCGTGAGCGCGAGCGGAATCACCAGCAGCCCGAGGAACAGCAGCAGCGCGGGCGCGCTGAGGAACCAGGGTGCGGCACCCGCGCCTGCACCGGCACTGGAAGCCGCGCGTGGGGCGGTGGCGGCCTCAGCCATGCGCGGCCTCCGTGTCCAGCAGGCGCAGGTCGTCGTCCAGCCAGTGCACCGCGACGGCCTCGCCTTCGGCCGGCGGCACCGCGCCGATGTTGGGATGGCTCACACGCATCGGCCCGAGCGCGCTGTCGACCTCGACCAGCCAGTGGTTTCCCAGGAAGAGCCGCGTGCGGATGGTGGCGGGAATGCCGTCGGCAGCCGACGCAGGTGCCAGCCTCACCTTCTCGGGCCGCACGTAGACATTGACCTCGCGCGCGAGCGCCTTCTCCTGGTGCGGCACGTGCAGCAGCGAATTGCCCACGCGCACCTCGCAGCAGCGCGCGTTGCGGGCTTCAACCACGCCCTTCAGCACATTGGTCTTGCCGAGGAAAGACGAAGCGAACGCCGACTCGGGCCGCTCGTAGGCCTCGTACGGCGTGGCGAGCTGCACGATGCGCCCGCCGTGCATCACCGCGATGCGGTCGCTCATGGTCATGGCCTCGACCTGGTCGTGCGTGACCAGGATGGTGGTGATGCCCAGGTGCCGCTGGATGCCGCGCAGTTCGACGTGCATGTCCTCGCGCAGCTTCGCGTCGAGGTTGGACATCGGCTCGTCGAGCAGCAGCACCTCGGGGCGCACCGCCAGCGCACGGGCGATGGCCACGCGCTGCCGCTGGCCGCCCGAGAGCTCCTTCGGATAGCGCTTGCCCAGGCCCGGCAGCCGCACGAGGTCGAGCGTCTCGTCGATGCGCTTGAGCTTCTCGGCGCGCCGCATGCCGCGCATCTCCAGGCCGAAGCCGATGTTGTCGGCCACCGTCATGTGCGGAAAGAGCGCGTAGCTCTGGAACACCACGCCCATGCCGCGCTTCTCGGGCCGCATGCCGGTGATGTCGGCGCCGTTCAGGCAGATGCGCCCGCGCGTCGGCTCGACGAAGCCCGCCACCATCTGCAGGGTGGTGGTCTTGCCGCAGCCCGAGGGGCCGAGCAGCGAGATGAACTCGCCGCGCTCCACGTCCAGGCTCAGGCTTTCCACGGCGCGGAAGTCGCCGAAGGTCTTGCCGAGTCGATCGAGTTGAAGAAAGGTCATGCGTGCCTGCTCAGCGTTCGACGGTTCGGTTCCAGCGGTTGGTCCACTCGGCGCGCTTCTCGTTGACCACCGGCCAGTCGGTGGGCAGCAGCTTGTCGATCTGCGCCTTGCCGTACGGCACCTTGGCCGCGACCGCGGGCGTGAGCTGGGTGGTGGCATTGGCCGGGCCCCAGCCCTGCGTGTCGGCGAGGATGGCCTGCACCTCGGGCGTCAGCAGGTAGCTGACGAAGGCCTGCGAGAGCGCCGGGGCGGTGTTCTGCGCCACCGGGCAGGCGGCCGTCAGCAGGGCCGGTGCGCCCTCCTTCGGAATCACGAACTGCACCGGAAAGCCCGTGTCCTTCAGCGCCTGCACGCGGCCGCTGCCCCACACGGCCAGCAGGATGTCGTTGTTCTGAAACAGCTCGGTCATCTTGCCCGGCGACGGCTCCCACGCCAGCACGTTGGGGCCGACCTCGCGCGCCATCGCCGTGAAGCCCGGGTCGATGTTCTTGTCGCCGCCCTTGCGCAGCTTGGCGAAGGTCAGCAGCGCCTGCAGCCCGTAGGTGTTGCTGATCGGCGGAATCGCGATCTTCTGCTTGAAGCGCTTGTCGGTCAGCGCTTCCCACGAGTCCGGCGGAGGCAGGTTGGCCTTCTTGAAGGCCTCGGTGTTGTAGGCGATGCCGGTGGCCACGATGCCGATGCCGACCGCGCTGTCGGTCATGCGCGCAACCGGGTACAGGTCCTTCAGCACCGGCGGGTTGCCTAGCTTGTCGCAGAAACCGAACTGCACCGCCTGGTACATCGGGCCGTCGTCCAGCAGCACCACGTTGAGCTCCTGCTTGCCCTTTTGCGCCTGCAGCTTGGCCAGCGTGTCGGTCGAGTTGCCCGGCACGTAGACGATCTTGACGTTGTTCTTCGCCTCGAACGCGGGGATCAGCCTCTCCTTGAAGGCCTTCTCCGTCGACCCGCCGTAGGAGCCGATGTACAGCGTGGTCGGCTGGGCCGACGCGGTGGACACCGCGCCCAGCGCACCGAGCGCCAGCACAGTGGACAGCGCCGCATTCACGGCCGCGAAAACGGGACGAAGCATCATGGGATTTCCTTTGTTGCGCACCAAAAAGTCGGGGTTTTCCCTATAGTGATGCGTTTTGCTTATGGCGCACCAGAATGGGTCCTGCGGTTCGTTTCACTCGCAGAACGCAGGTTAGCGACGCGGCCACCGGCTGAACAATCGTTTTTTTTCGGAAGCCCATAACATTCACGTATGGAGTTCGTCACATGAAGATTCGTCAGCTGGAGGCCTTTCGCGCCGTGATGCAGTGGCAGACCGTGACGCGCGCGGCCGAGTCGCTGCATGTGTCGCAGCCCGCCGTCACGCGGCTGGTGGCCGACCTGGAGGAAAGCGTGGGCTTCGCGCTCTTCCTGCGTGTGCGGGGGCGCCTGCAGCCCACCGCGGAGGCCGAGGCGCTGAGCGAGGAGGTCGAGCGCTCGCTGATCGGCATGGAGCGCATCGCACGAACCGCCGACGAGATACGGGCCTTGCAGCGCGGCGCGCTGCGCATCGCCGCTGCGCCCGCGCTGGCGCTGTCTTTCCTGCCGCGCGCCATTGCGGGCTTCCTGGCCGAGCACAACGACATCCGGGTGTCGCTGGCCAATCATTCGTCGCGCACGGTGGTGGACCTGGTGGTGAGCGAGCGCTGCGACGTCGGCTTCGTCATCCTGCCGATGAGCCACTCGAGCACGCACGGCGAGCGGCTGATCTCGACCCGCATGGTGTGCGTGATGCCAAGCGACCACCGGCTCGCGAAGAAAAAGCTGATCCGCCCGGCCGACCTGAGCGGCGAGCATTTCGTTTCGCATCCGCAAGCGCTCGAATCGCGGCTGCACATCGACGCGCTGTTCGCGTCCTACGGCATCGAGCGCAAGCTGCAGGTCGAGACGCAGGTGTCGGCCGGCGTCTGCGCGATGGTGGCCGCGGGGCTCGGCGTGTCGCTGGTGGACCCGATCACCGCGCTGGAGCACGGCGAACGGGGCCTGACCTTCCTGCCCTTCGAGCCGGTGATGGTGACGGAATTTTCCGTGCTCACGCCGGCGCGCAGGCCGTCGTCATTGCTGGTGGGCGCCTTCGTCGATCACGTGCGCAAGTTCGCTCTGGCGGAACTGGATCCGAGGTTCGTGAGCGACTGAGCCCTGCGGCGCGCTACCCGTGGTGACCGCAGCCTCCCGGGCCGTGGGGGGTGCTAGCGCGCGTCCAGCTCGACCCGAGGATGATGCTGCACATGTCGGTCCGCCGAAAGGCTGGATCCTTGAACGCCAGCACGTCATCGTTGAAGGTGCCGAAAGTGCTGTCGGGGCGGTGCTTCATGCCTTGGTAGAAGGCGTCGATGATGCCGTGCTGGAAGTCAGCCTCTCTCGGAAAGGCCGCGACCACGGCCTCGCGCTGCGCATCCGTGAAGTGTTCGTAGCCGCGGCCCGCCACGTCCATGCCGGCCCCCGCCTGCAACAGGGCGATCTCGGGACGCATGAACTGCGGTATGCCGGGCGTGGTGTGCAGGGCGACGGCGTTCCAGACCGTCTCGATGTCGCTCGCGGAGATGCCGTGCCCCTGGAGGAAATCACGTGCGGCGTTCGCGCCGTCCACCTCGAAGCGCAGCGGGCTGGCTTGGTAGCGCGCGGTGAGGCCGATGTCGTGGAACATGCAAGCCGCGTAGAGCAGTTCGGGGTCGAACTTCAACCCCGTGCGGCGACCCGTCAAGCCGCCCCAGCAATACACCCGCAGCGAGTGGTGGAAGAGCAGATCGCCCTCGGTGTCGCGAACGAGCTGGGTCGCTTCGCGCGCGAGTTTGCTGTCGGGGATGCACACCCCCGGGATTTTCTCGAGCATCATGGTGTTCTCCGATTGCTGAATCCACTGTCCGTACACGGCGTACAGGCGACTTGCCGCCAAGTCATGGCGAAAACCCGAAGAGTCGCGCGAAGTCCCGCACGCGCTGCCGCGGCATCCTTGTCTGGTTCACCTCGGCCTGCGGGTCGCCGTAGCCCATGGACATGCCGAAGACCGTCACTTCATCCGCCGCCATGTGCAGGTGCGAGGCGATCACGTCGTGGAACTGTGCGAAGGCAACCTGCGGGCAGGTGTCGACGCCACGCGCCTTCGCCACGATCATCAAGGTCTGCGCGAACAGGCCGAGGTCGATCCAGCTGTGCGGCTTCAATCTGCGGTCGATGCTGAAGATCAAACCTACCGGCGCGTCGAAGAACGCGTAGTTGCGCTCGGTCTGGCGAGTGCGCGCCGCAGCGTCGCTGCGATCGATTCCGAGCGAAGCGTAGTAGCGCCCTCCAAAATCCGTCAACCTCGCACGGAACACGTCCGGCAACGGCTCGGGGAAGTGGGCGGGCGCAGGGGCGGCTCCGGCGCGGGAAGCGCGGACCAGGGCGTCGGCCAATTCGTCCTTCTTGTCGCCGCTGACGGCATACACCCGCCAGGGCTGGATGTTGGCGCCGCTCGGGGCGCATGCCGCATCTTCCAGAATCTCTTCCACGAGTTCCCGGCGCAGCGGCTGCGCCTTGAAGGCACGCACCGAGCGCCGCGAGCGCACGACGGTGGCGACGCATCTCGCGATCGCGTCCTGTGGCCATTCCGTTGCCGTGAGGTCCATGGGTCACCCCTGTGGTGCGTCGTGGTACGAGATCCGGCCGGAGGGCAGGAAGAACAGCGCGATCACGGCGCCGCCCCTGGCTTCCGGGTAATGGTGGCTGCCTGGCGCCGGTGCGGTCCAGCCGCCGGTGCTCCAGCCGTTCGGCCCGTTCAGCGCGGCGCCGGCATTCATCGGCACGACCATGTTGAACTCGCCATAGGGATGGCCGTGGTATTGCCCGCGGAGCCGATGGTCGGAATGGCCCTGCCTGTTCCCGGCGCTGTCCATGTAGACAGCCGTGATGCTGAAGTAGCGCGTGCGCTCGGAGGGCTCGGCGATGCGGCTGCGGCGATAGCCCGGGCCGTCGATCTCGACGTTCGCTGCCCATCCGTCCGCCACGCCCGCCCTCACCAGGACGGACAAGGCCTGGTAGAGCTCGCTTTGCGGCCCGTACTTCTGGTTCAACCAGCGTTCGACCGCGCTGCCGGCGGTCATGTCCTTCACTTCATCGAGGAAGGGGATGCAGCGCTCGATCAGCGCCTCCTGCGTGTGGATGAGGGTATCGGCCTTCATGGTTTCGTCTCCGGCTGAATGACTGAACGCGATCATGGGCGATGCATGAAATGAATGGAACTGATGTATTTGCAGTTTCATAATGCATGCGGTTCAACTTGCGGAGCGAGATCATGAGCATCGGTCGTGTCGACCTGAACCTGTTGAAGGTGTTCGAGGCCATCTACGAGGACCGCAACCTGCTCCTGGCGGGCAAGCGCCTCAGCCTGACGCCGTCCGCGGTCAGCCATGCGTTGCGCAGGTTGCGCGAGCTCGTCGGCGACGAACTTTTCATGCGCACCGGAAAGGGCATGGTGCCGACCGGCCGTGCAACGGCGATGGCGCCGGGCGTGCGGGACTCGCTGCGCCGCATCGACGTCGTGCTCGGCGTGGAGCCGTTTTCTCCCGAGAAGTCCAGGCGGCGCTTCGTCCTCGCGGCGAACGATCACGTGACTGCCGTGATCGTTGCGCCGTTGTCCCGCGAGCTGCAAAAGGTCGCACCCGGGGTGGAACTCGTCATCCGGCCTTCCACGCGGCTGGACCTGGCCGAACAGATCGACCTGGGGCGCATCGACCTGGCGATCGGCATCTTTTCGCAGATCCCGCCTCGCCTGAACTCACGAACGCTGATGTCCCAGGGCGAGGCCATCCTGATGCGCAAGGGACACCCCGCTTCCCGCAGGAAGCTGACGCTGCGCGACCTGGCGAAGTACCCCCTTGTCACGCTGTCCGTCGGCGGGGAGGAGGAAGGTGCGGTGGGGGGCTTCATCGTCGAACGCGGCCTCGCACGCCAGTCGGAGATGTTCGACAGGCATGCGCTGGAGGAGGCGCTCCTCGAATCGAAGGAGGTGCCGCGTTCCAGAGTCACCGTCCCGCACTCGCTCGCCATTCCCGCGCTGCTTCGCGACACCCACATGCTTTCCGTCGTGCCTGCGTCCCTGGCCGTGGCGCTCACGAAAAGCGGCGATCTGATTCGCCGACAACCGCCGTACGCAGTTGCGACGTCGGTCACGCGTGCGGTCTGGCACGGGCGCGACGAGCACGACGTGGGTCACGCATGGATGCGGGAGCTGGTCGCGCAGGCAGCTCGGATGGCGGAAACAGCCCCCGGATAGCGCGGCCTTCGCCTGCGTGTTCGCCTGCGGCTGAAGCGAAGGCGCCAGCTCAGCCCTTGCCGCCGCGCGGCGCCTTCTTCGGCGCATTCTTCGGCGCCGCCAGCTTGCGCACCGGCTTCAGTGCAGGCGCCTCGCGCGCGGACTGCATGTGCTCGCTCTCGCCGATCGTCATGCCGATGATGCGCGCCAGTTGCCGGCTCACGCTCACGTACGCATGGCCCAGGCGGCTGTCGAAGTACAGCGAGTCGCCGCGCCCCAGGCGCACCACCTCGCCGTTGTCGAAGTGCACGTCGATCTCGCCCGACAGCACATAGGCGAACTCTTCGCCCGCATGCCGCACGAAGTCTTCCGGCCCGTGCACCTGCCGCGCATGCACGGTGCCGACGATCGGGCTCATCTGCTTGCCCGCCGCGGTGGTGCCCAGGAACTCGTAGGCGATGGCCAGGCCGCGGTACACCACGCCCTTGCCCGCGCGCGTGACCACCGGCCCGTCGAGCTGCGCGGGCTTGACGCCGGCGCCCGCGAACATCGCGTTCATGTCCATGTCCAGCGCCCGGCCCAGCGCGGTGAAGTTCTCGTAGCCCAGCGCCAGCTGCCCGCGTTCGGCGCGCGAGATGGTGGTGATCGACACGCCCGAGCGCTCGGCCAGCTCCGCCAGCGTCCAGCCGAAACGCTTGCGCGCGGTGCGCAGGCGATGGCCGAATGTGGTGCGGTCCAGGGTGGGCGGCTGCTCCTTGGGCCTGGTTGCCGGCTTGGTCCCTGTGTGTGGATTCACGCGCGTCTTTCTCTGGTGGTGCAGGCAGATTCTGCCAGTCCGGCGCGCGCCATCGCTGCCAAGCCGTGTGACGCGGGCGCAGAAATTGCGTATGCGCAAATTGCGTGAACGCAAATTTCACCGGCGTGGTGCACCATGGTTTCCCCTTGGAGCCCCTGATTTGATTTGCGTATCCGCAAAATTGTTCCTACACTTTTCGCCGATGACTTCTCCAACACCCACACCCATCGTGGCCGACTTCCTCGTGATCGGCGGCGGCATTGCCGGGGCTTCGGCGGCCCACTGGCTGGCACCGCATGCCCGCGTGATCCTGCTCGAGCGCGAGTCCCAACCCGGCTACCACTCCACCGGCCGCTCGGCTGCCCTGTTCATGGAAAGCTACGGCACGCAGCAGGTGCGCGCCCTCACCATGGCGAGCCGCGCCTTTCTCGAACACCCGCCCGAAGGCTTCGCGGAACACCCGCTCCTCACGCCGCGCGGCGCCATGATGGTCGCGGGCGCCGGGCACATGGCCGAGCTCGAAGCCCACTGGGAGGTGCTGCGCGCCATGGACACCGGCGCCTCGCGCCTGAGCGGTGAGCAGGCGCGCGAGATGGTGCCGGTGCTGCGCCCCGACCAGGTGCTGGGCGCGGTGTACGAACCCGACGCCGCCGACATGGACGTGCACGCCATCCACCAGGGCTACCTGCGCGGCATGCGCAGGGCCGGCGGCAAGCTGGTGTGCGATGCGGGCGTGACGGCCATCGAGCGCGTGGGCGATCTCTGGCGCGTGACGGCCGGCGGCGCCGTGTACGAGGCACCGGTGGTGCTGAACGCGGCGGGCGCCTGGGTCGACGCCGTCGCGCGCATGGCGGGCGTGCCGCCGCTGGGCATCGAGCCGCGCCGCCGCTCGGCCTTCATCTTCGCGCCGCCCGAAGGCGAAAGCGGCGCCAACGTGGCGCACTGGCCGATGGTGTTCGGCGCCGACGAGGGCTGGTACATCAAGCCCGACGCCGGCATGCTGCTCGGCTCGCCGGCCAACGCCGACCCGGTGGAGCCGCAGGACATCCAGCCCGAGGAGATGGACATCGCCATCGCCATGCACCGCATCGAGGAGGCGACCACGCTCACCATCCGCCGCCCCACGCGCACCTGGGCCGGCCTGCGCTCCTTCGTGCCCGACGGCGACCTCGTCGGCGGCTTCGAGCCTGGCGCGCCGGGCTTCTTCTGGGTCGCGGCGCAGGGCGGCTACGGCATCCAGACCTCGGCCGCCATGGGCGAGGCCTGCGCCGCGCTGGCACGCGGACTGCCGCTGCCCGAGCGCATCGCCGGCTTCGGGCTCACGGCCGAGATGCTGGGTCCGCAGCGCCTGCGCGCGGCCACCGCCAGCTGAGCCGTTCACAAAAACAAACATCACGAGAGCCCTCCATGCGTGTCTTCAGTGCCTCCCTTGCCACCGAAACCAACACCTTCGGCCCGATGCCCACCGGCATCGCCTCCTTCAAGGACCGCGGCTACTTCCCCGCCGGCCAGCATCCCGATGCATTGACGATCTATTCGGGCCCGCTGTGGGCCGCGCGCATCCGCGGCAAGGAAAAGGGCTGGACGCTGCTCGAAGGCATGGTCGCGGGCGCGCAGCCCAGCGGCATCACCACGCGCCATGCGTACGAGACGCTGCGCGACGAAATGCTGGACGACCTGCGCGCGGCGCTGCCCGTCGACATGGTGCTGCTCGGCCTGCACGGCGCGATGGTGGCCGACGGCTACGACGACTGCGAAGGCGACATGCTGGTGCGCGTGCGGCAGATCGTGGGGCCCGACGTCATCGTGGGCGCGGAGCTCGACCCGCACAACCACCTCACGCCCGCGATGGTGGACAACGCGAACGTGATGGTCTCGTTCAAGGAGTACCCGCACACCGACGTGCTCGAACGCGGGCTGGAGCTGGTCGACATCTGCGCAGCGGCGGTCGAAGGCAAGGTCAGGCCCGTGGCCGCGATGGTGGACTGCGACATCATCGTCACCGTGCACACCTCGCGCGAACCGGCGCGCAGCTTCGTGCAGCGCATGCAGGCGCTGGAGGGGAAAGACGGCGTGCTCTCGGTCTCGCTCACCCACGGCTTTTCGTGGGGCGACGTGCCCGAGATGGGCACCAAGGTGCTCGTGTACACCGACGGCGACCAGGCGAAGGCCGACGCACTCGCGCGCCAGCTGGCCGACGAGGTCATCGCCATGCGCGACGGCCTCACGGTGAACTACCCGGGCATCGACGCCTCGCTCGACGAGGCGCTGGCCTTCGACGGCGGCCCGGTGGTGCTGGCCGACGGTGCCGACAACCCCGGCGGCGGCGCGGCGAGCGACGCCACCTTCATCCTGCGCCGCATGCTGGAGCGCGGCATCACCAACGCGGCACTGGGCCCCATGTGGGACCCGATTGCGGTGCGCATCGCCTTCGACGCGGGCGTGGGCGCGAAGCTGCAGATGCGCATCGGCGGCAAGATCAGCCCGCTGTCGGGCGACCCGCTGGACCTGGCCTGCACCGTGAAGGCGCTGCAGCACGACCTGGTGATGACGGGCCTGTCGAACACGCCCACGGCGATGGGCGACTGCGCGCTCGTCGAGGTCGACGGCATCGAGATCGTGCTGATCACGCGGCGCAACCAGGCCATGGGCACCGACCTGTTCACCCAGCTGGGCTGCGACCTGGCCGCGAAGAAGATCGTCGTCGTCAAGTCGTCGCAGCATTTCTATGCGTCGTACTCGAAGGTGGCGAAGCACGTGATCTACGCGGGCGCACCCGGCGCGGTAACGCTGGACCTGACGACCCTGCCCTATCGCAAGGCGCGCCTGCCCAAGTGGCCGATCGGCGTGGCGGCCTGAGCTCCATCTTTCCTTGGTTCTTTTTCTTTTCGCCCCACCGACCGGAGATCCGACGATGAAACGACGAACGCTTGCCGCCCATGCAGCAATGGTTGCCCTGGCCCTTTCGGCAGCCTCTGCCCTGAGCCTCCCGGCGCTCGCGCAGACACCGCCCAAGACCCTGAAGGTGGTGGCGCATGCCGACCTGAAGATCCTCGACCCGACCTTCACCACGGCCTACATCTCGCGCAACTTCGGCCACATGGTGTACGACACCCTGTTCGCGCAGGACGCCGCCGGCAAGCCCCAGCCGCAGATGGTCGAGAAATACACCACCTCGAAGGACGGCAAGCAGTGGAGCTTCACGCTGCGCCCGGGCCTGAAGTTCTCCGACGGTGCCGCCGTGACCTCGGCCGACGCCGTGGCCTCGCTGCAGCGCTGGGCCGCGCGCGACAGCCTGGGCCGCGCCATGACGGCCGTGGGCGCCGAATGGAAGGCCACCGATGCACGCAACTTCACGCTCACGCTGAACGAGCCCTTCGGCATGGTGCTCGACGCGCTGGCCAAGCCCTCGGGCTTTCCGCCGGTGATCCTGCCGGAGCGCATTGCCAAGCTGCCCGCCACCTCGCCGCTCACCGAGGTCATCGGCTCGGGCCCCTTCATCTTCAAGCGCGACGAATGGGTGCCCGGCAACAAGACGGTGTTCGTGCGCAACCCCAACTACGTGCCGCGCAGCGAGCCGCCCAGCGGCCTGGCCGGCAGCAAGAAGACCACCTTCGACCGCGTCGAATGGCTCTACCTGCCCGACGCCAACAGCGCGGTGTCCGCGCTCAAGCGCGGCGAGGTCGACCTCATCGAGCAACTGCCGCCCGACTACATCGCACCGCTGCGCACCGACGCCGGCGTGAAGATCGGCGCCTTCGGCACCTACCAGGGCTTCCTGGTGATGAACCAGCTGCACCCGCCCTTCGACAACCCGAAGGTGCGCCAGGCGCTGCTGCAGGCCGTGAGCCAGGAACGCTTCGTGGCGGCCATGGGCTTTCCGCTGGACATGCGCATGGCCTACTGCGCCACCTACTTCATCTGCGGCAGCCCGAACGACACGGCCGCCGGCGCCGAGCCCTACCGCAAGGCCGACGTGGCCAAGGCCAAGCAGATGCTCGCGGCCTCCGGCTACAAGGGCGAGAAGGTGGTGCTGATGGTGCCCAGCGACGTGCCCTACCTGAACGCCGAGGCGCTGATGGCCGCGCAGACCATGAAGAGCATCGGCATGAACGTCGACGCGCAGAGCATGGACTGGGCCTCCATCGGCGCGCGCCGCGCCAAGCGCGACGCGGCCGATGCGGGCGGCTGGAACATGTACGTCACGGTGGCCGGCGAGTTCGACGCCAACTCGCCCATCGCCAACGCCTACCTGGGTGCGGCCTGCGGCAACACCCTGCCCGGCTGGCCCTGCGACAAGCCGCTGGACGAGCTGCGCACCGCCTGGCTGAAAGAGACCGTGCCGGCCAAGCGCAAGGAACTGCTCGACGCCTTCCAGCGCCGCGCCTACGAGGCCGTGCCGTACATCAACGCAGGCCAGTACTCGGCCGCGTTCGCCGCGCGCGCCAACCTCAAGGGGCTGGACAAGCTCTGGTCCGGCATGCCGACGGTGTGGGTGCTCGACAAGTAGCCGCACCCTCGCGCAGCCCCCGCCAGCACAACGCCAGCCACCCCAGTTCAAGGGCACCGCCATGGGCTACATCCTTCGACGCTTTCTCTCGACACTCCCGGTCATGGCGGTCGTGGCCGTGGTGGTGTTCCTGCTGATCCACCTGTCGCCGGGCGACCCGGCCGCGCTCATCGCGGGCGACCTCGCCACCACGGAAGACATCGAGAAGCTGCGCGCCGCGCTCGGGCTGAACCTGCCGCTGTGGCAGCAGTTCGGGCTGTGGGTGGGCAAGCTGTTCACGGGCGACCTGGGCACCTCGATCTTCACGCAGATGCCGGTCACGCAGCTGCTGGGGCAGCGGCTGGAGCCCACCGTGTCGATCGCGGCGCTCACCATGCTCATCACGCTGCTGGTGGCGGTGCCGCTGGGCACGCTCGCGGCCTACCGCGCGGGCAGCTGGATCGACCGGCTGGTGATGCTGTTCGCGGTGCTGGCCTTCTCGGTGCCGGTGTTCCTGGTGGGCTACCTGCTGGTCTACAGCTTCGCGGTGCAGCTGCCGTGGTTTCCGGTGCAGGGCTATGTGCACTTCGGCGAAAACCCCTTCGAGTGGCTGCGCTCGCTGGTGCTGCCCTGCGTGAACCTGGCGCTGGTGTACATCGCGCTGGTGACGCGCATGACGCGCGCCACCGTGCTCGAGGTGCTGCACGAGGACTACATCCGCACCGCGCGCGCCAAGGGCCTGGGCGTGCTGCCGGTGCTGGGGCATGCGCTGCGCAACGCGGCCATTCCCATCGCCACCACCATCGGCGCGGGCATTGCGCTCTTGATCGGCGGCGTGGTCGTCACCGAGACGGTGTTCGCCATTCCGGGCGTGGGCCGGCTCGTGATCGACTCGGTGCAGCGCCACGACTACCCCGTGATCCAGAGCGTGCTGCTGCTGTCGGCGGGCGTGTACGTGCTGATCAACCTGCTGATCGACCTGAGCTACCGCCTGTTCGACCCGCGCATCAGCTACTGAAGAACCCCACGCCATGTCCACGGTACTTCCCTTGCCCCCTTCCCCTGCCACCGACGGAACGCATGACGAAATGCACGACGAAGCGCATGACGAAACCCCCTTCGTGCCGCCGCGCTGGCGCTGGGTGCGCAAGCACCCGACGCTGATCGTCGGCGCGCTGCTGCTGATCGCGGTGGCGGTGCTGTCGCTGGCCGCGCCGTGGATCGCCACGCACGACCCGCAGGACATCGACCCGCTCGCGCGCATGCAGACGCCGTCGGCCGAGCACTGGTTCGGCACCGACGCACTGGGCCGCGACGTGTTCAGCCGCGCGGTGTGGGGCGGACGGGTGTCGATGATCGTGGGTGCCGCGGTGGCGGTGCTGGCCACCTTCGCCGGCGTCGCGCTCGGCCTGGTGTCGGGCTTCGTGCGCTGGGCGGACGGACCCATCATGCGGGTGATGGACGGGCTCATGGCCATCCCCGGCATCCTGCTGGCCATCGCGCTGATGGCGGTGACGCGCGCCAGCCTGACGACGGTGATCGCCGCCATCACCGTGCCCGAGATCCCGCGCGTGGTGCGGCTGGTGCGCTCGCTGGCGCTCACCTTGCGCGAGCAACTCTATGTGGAGGCGGCGCATGCGGTGGGCACGCGGCTGCCGATGATCCTGCTTCGCCACGTGCTGCCGAACATCGTGGCGCCGCTGGTGGTGCAGGCCACCTTCGTGGCGGCCGCCGCGGTGCTGACCGAGGCCGCGCTGTCGTTCCTGGGCGTGGGCGTGCCATCGCAGACGCCGAGCTGGGGAAACATGATGGCCGAGGGCCGCAACTTCGTGACGGTGGCGTTCCACATCATCCTGTATCCGGGGCTGCTGCTGGCGGCCACGGTGCTGGCCATCAACCTGCTGGGCGACGGCCTGCGCGATGCGCTCGACCCGCGCCTGGCGCGTCAACTGTGAGCGAAGCGCCATGACCCTCACCATGTCCCACACTGCCCTCGCCCCCGGCGAGCCGCTGCTCGAGGTCGACAACCTGCGCACCCACTTCCACACGCTGGCCGGCGTGGTGCGCTCGGTCGACGGTGTCTCCTACACCGTTCGCGCGGGCCGCACGCTGGGCGTGGTCGGCGAGTCGGGCTGCGGCAAGAGCGTGACGGCGCTGTCGATCCTGCGGCTGGTGCCCACGCCGCCGGGCCGGCACATGGGCGCGGTGCGTCTGCGCGGCACCGACCTGATGCAGCTGAGCGAGCGCGAGATGCGGCAGATTCGCGGCAACCGCATCTCGATGATCTTCCAGGAGCCGATGACCTCGCTGAACCCGGTGCTCACCGTGGGCCGGCAGATCGCCGAGACGGTGCAGCTGCACCAGAAGGCCAGCCGCGCCGATGCGATGCAGCGCGCGGTCGAGATGCTGCGCGTGGTGCAGATCCCCGAGCCCGAGCGCCGCGTGAACGAGTACCCGCACCAGCTGTCGGGCGGCATGCGCCAGCGCGTGATGATCGCGCTGGCCCTGGCCTGCAACCCCGAAGTGCTGATCGCCGACGAGCCGACCACGGCGCTGGACGTGACCATCCAGGCGCAGATCCTCGACCTCATCAAGCGGCTGCAGCAGGAGCTGGGCATGGGCGTGGTGATGATCACGCACGACCTGGGCGTGGTGGCCGAGAGCTGCGACCGCGTGGTGGTGATGTACGCCGGCAAGAAGGTGGAAGAAGCCGACGTGATCGACCTGTTCGACCGCCCGCTGCATCCCTACACGCGCGCGCTGATGGCCTCGATGCCCGCGATGAACACCGCGAGCACGCGGCTCACGGAGATTCCGGGGCTGGTGCCGGCCGCGCACGAGCTGGGCCGCGGCTGCGCCTTTGCGGCGCGCTGCAGCCATGCGCGCGAACGCTGCCGCGCCGAGACGCCCAGGCTCACGCAGCAAGGCGGCGACCACGTGGTGGCCTGCTTCGCGGTCGAGGAACACTGGGCCGGTGCCGAGGAGATCGCCGCATGACGACCGTTGCAACGCCACTGCTGCAGGTGCGCAACCTGCGCAAGCACTACATCTCGCCCAAGCGCTGGCTGCGGCCGGCCAAGCCGGCGATACAGGCGGTCGACGGGGTGTCGTTCTCGGTCGCGCGCGGCGAGACGCTGTCGCTGGTCGGCGAGTCGGGCTGCGGCAAGACGACCACGGCCAAGTCGGTCATGCGGCTGGTGGAGCCGACCTCGGGCTCGGTGGAACTGGAAGGCAAGGAGCTGCTGACGCTGCCGGCCGAAGACATGCGCATGCGCCGGCGCGACCTGCAGATCATCTTCCAGGACCCGTATGCGTCGCTGAACCCGCGCCTGACGGCGGGCGACATCGTGGCGGAGCCGCTGAAGAACTTCGGCATGGGCGCGGCGGCCGAGCGGCGTGAGCGCGTGCAGTGGCTGTTCTCGCGCGTGGGCCTGCGGCCCGAGGCTGCAAAGAAATTCCCGCACGAGTTCTCGGGCGGCCAGCGCCAACGCCTGGGCATTGCGCGCGCGCTGGCGTTGAACCCCAAGCTCATCGTGTGCGACGAGCCGGTGTCCGCGCTGGACGTGTCGGTGCAGGCGCAGGTGGTGAACCTGCTGATGGACCTGCAGGCGGAGTTCGGCATCGCCTATCTTTTCGTGGCGCACGACCTGGCGGTGGTGCGCCACATCAGCCACCGCGTGGCGGTGATGTACCTCGGGCACATCGTGGAGATTGCCGACCGGAACACGCTGTTCTCCGCGCCGCTGCATCCGTACACCGAGATCCTGCTGTCGGCCGTGCCTGTGCCCAACCCGCGCACGCCTGCGCGCCGCATGCTGCTGCAGGGCGATCCGCCGAGCCCCGCGAATCCGCCTTCGGGCTGCCGCTTTCACACACGCTGCCCGATGGCGCAGGCCGTGTGCAAGGCGCAGACGCCCGCGCTGAGCGAACGTCCCTCGTCTTCCAGCGGCGGCCATTGGGTCGCCTGCCACTTCCGTTGAAAGCACCTCACCGATGACCGACAAGACACCCCACTACGACCTGCTGATTCGCGGCGGCACCGTGATCGACGGCACCAAGGCGCCGCGCTTCGACGCCGATATCGGCATCACCGGTGGCCGCATCGCCGCCATCGGAAAGCTCACGGGCCACACGGCCGAACAGACGATCGACGCCACCGGCCGCATCGTCGCGCCCGGCTTCATCGACTCGCACACGCACGACGACCAGGCCGTGCTGTCGCAGGCGCAGATGCCGTTCAAGGTGTCGCAGGGCGTGACCACCGTGGTGGCCGGCAACTGCGGCATCAGCGCCGCGCCGCTGCGCACGGACATGGACCTGCCCATGCCGCTGAGCCTGCTCGACTCACCCGCGGAAGGCCGCTTCACGACCTTCGCAGCCTACCTCGACGCGCTGCGCGCCACGCCCTCGTCGGTGAACGTGGCGGCCATGGTCGGCCACTCGACCCTGCGCGCCGTGGTCATGGCCGACCTCGACCGGCCCGCGAACGACACCGAGATCGCCGCCATGCAGGCGCTGGTCGAAGAAGCGATGCAGGCCGGCGCCATCGGGCTGTCGACCGGCACCTTCTACCCGCCGGCCGTGAAGGCCACGACCGAGGAGATCATCGAAGTCGGCCGCCCCCTCACATCGCGCAAGGCGCTGTACGTGACGCACATGCGCGACGAAAGCGACCGCGTGATGGAGTCGCTGGAAGAAACCTTCCACATCGGCCGCGCGCTCGATATTCCGGTGGTGGTGTCGCACCACAAGGTGCAGAACACGCAGAACTTCGGCAAGACCAAGGTGACGCTGCCCTTCATCAAGGAGGCGATGCAGCACCAGTGCATCGGGCTCGACTGCTATCCGTATACCGCGGGCTCCACCATGATCCGCACCGACCGCGGAATGATGGAAGGCCGCGTGCTCATCGCGTCGAGCGAGCCGCACCCCGAGTGCGCGGGGCGCGACCTGAAGGACATCGCGGCCGAATGGGGCGTGTCGGGCGAAGAGGCGGCCGTTCGCCTGCAGCCCGGCAGCGCGATCTATTTCATGATGGACGAGGACGACGTGCAGCGCATCCTCGCGTTCGACGAGACCATGATCGGCTCCGACGGCATTCCGCTGGGCGACAAGCCGCACCCGCGCCTGTGGGGCACCTTCCCGCGCGTGCTGGGCCACTACAGCCGCGACGTCGGGCTGTTTCCGCTGGAGACGGCGGTGTGGAAGATGACGGGGCTCACGGCACGCAACTTCGGCCTGCACGAGCGCGGCACGCTGAAGCCGGGCCACCACGCGGACGTGGTGATCTTCAACGCCGCGACCGTGCGCGACACCGCGAACTACGAAACGCCGATGCAGCCGGCCGAAGGCATCGATGCGGTGATCGTCAATGGGGCGGTGACCTGGCGCGACGGTGCGCACAGCGGGGCGCGCAACGGGCAGGTCATCACGCGGCGGGACGCGGCCTGAGGCGCTTCAGTCGGGGGCGTTCATGACGCGGTCGAATTCTTCGTCGGCCGGCACGTTGTCGGCGTCGAGCTCGCTCGCATCCGTCAGGTCGATGCCGGTTTCCTCCGACAGGTCGTCGGAGCCCTCGTTCTCGGGTTCTTCGAAATCATCGGCGGGCGTGTTGTCTTCCTCGTCGTCCTCGGACGATGCGGCGGCTCGCGCGGTGGCGTCGATGTTGTTCATGATCGGTTCCTCGGCTGATTGCTGACAGGCCCCCTATGGTGCGCCTGTTTCAGCCGTTGCGGCTCATCCGGCACGCAGCGTCGGTGTCGGAAAGTTTCCCGCCGCGCATGCCGCCTGCCGACGTCGAACTTTCGTGTCAGTCCTTGTGCACGTGGCCGTGCTCGCCGTGGCCCGGGTCGTCGTGGCCGTGTTCGTGCCCATGCTCGCCGTGCGCGAGGCGGCTCACGGCCGTGACCAGCACGATGCCCGCGACCAGCCACAGGATCTGCGCGGCGGTCTGGCGCGCAGGCAGGCGTTTTTGCAGCTGCGGAATCAGGTCGGCCAGCGCCACGTAGACAAAGCTGCTGCCGGCCAGCACCAAGAAGTAAGGCAGCCAGCTGTGCAGCTGGTCGACCAGCCACCAGCCCACGATGCCGCCCAGCGCGGTCATGGTGCCGGCAAGCGACACCTTCACCAGCGCGGCGCGCTGGTTGGAAGAACTCTGGCGCAGCACGACGAGGTCGCCGATGTGGTGCGGAATTTCGTGCGCCAGCACCGCCAGCGCGGCCACCAGGCCCAAGCGCATGTCGGCGGTGAAGGCCGAGGCGATCAGGATGCCGTCGCCGAAGCAGTGCACGCTGTCGCCGGTGAGCACGGCCCAGCCGCCGGTGCGGGGGCCCTGCTCGTGCGCATGGGAATGCGCGTGACCGGCGTGATGGCCGTGGTCGTGCCCTTCGTGCCCGCTTTTTTCGTCGCCATGGTGATGCTCATGCCCGTGGTGCCACAGCTCGGCCTTGTCGAGCAGGAAGAAGAACACCAGCCCGAACAGCAGCACCCCGAACAGCAGCGCGGGTTCGATGCGGCTTTCGAAGGCCTCGGGCAACAGGTGCATGAAGGCGGTGGCCAGCAGCGCGCCGGCCGCCAGGCTCAGCAGGTGCTGCGGGTTCACCCCGCCCGAGCCGTTGCGCACGCCCACCTTCAACAGGAGGGCCGCGAGCCAGACGCTGCCGATGCCGGAGACCAGGGTCGCCGCGATGATGACTATCAAATTCATAGCTGCTTGCGCAAGAGGGACGGCCGCTGAAACTGTTTCAGGACCGTGATCCGTTCATAAAAAGAGAAAAGGCCGTCATTCGACGGCCTTCGGCGGGGGTGGCTACAGGGCGCCGGGTTCAGGCGACGCCATGGGCTTGAACCAGGCCGTGGCGCGTTGCCAGCCGTCGTCCGCCGCGCTCTTGACATGGCTGGGGCGGTGGTCGGCATGGAATGCGTGGCCTGCTTCGGGGTACACGACGAAGCTCGATGCCCTGGCCGCCGGAGTTCCATTGGCCAGAGCAGCTTTCATCTTATCAACCGTGTCAAGGGGGATGCACACGGGGCGTGGCGCAGAAAAACGCACGCCGCAATGCAGGCCCAGTCCGCCGGTGGCCCTATGCCCCGAAATTCGGTAGGCTTGGTGTCAAACCCGGGAACCGTACGCACGGCGTGCCAGCGCGGCCGCCAGCACCTGCGCGGGGTCGACCAGGTCCAGCCCGGCCACGGCGGCCGAGCCCTGCAGGCCCAGCGGCACCTCGGTACAGCCCATGATGATCGTCACGGGCCCATGGCGCTCGGCCAGCCGCAGCGCCACGTCGGAAAAGCACTGCGCGGCCAGCGGCATGTTGCCGGCCTTCACGCCTTCGAAGATGCCGCGCGTGATGATGCGGCGCTCGTCGGCCGACGGAATGTGGCAGCCCAGCCCGGCCTCGGCCAGCGCCTGCTCGTAGAGACGCACGCGGTAGGTGCCTTCGGTGGCCATCAGCGCCACGTCGCTGGCGCCCTGTGCGGCCAGCTGGCGCGCGGTTTCGCGTGCCATGTGCAGCAGCTCGACCTGCGGAAAACGCGCCTGCAGGCTGCCATGCCAGGCGTGCGCCGTGTTGCAGGCGATGGCCACGGCACGGCTGCCCAGCGCAGCCAGGCGGCCCAGGGCCTGCAGCATCGGTTCCAGCGGCTGGTGCGCGCCCTGCTCGGCCGATGCCAGCGCGTCGGTGCGGTCGGGCACCGGCACCTGCGCCAGCCAGTGCTCGGGAAAGGACTGGTCGCGCACCGGCTCGCCGCGCGCGCGCATCTGCTGCGCGCAGGCCTGCACGAAGAGCCGGACGAAGTCGGCGCCCGCCGCGGGGCCCATGCCCCCCAAGATGCCAACTACGTTCGTCGAAGCCATGATCTTTCTCTGTTTCAGGAATACCGCGGAACCGGCTTTGCCGGGCCGCAGGTATGGCCCCCGGCAGGGGGCAGGCGAAGCGACACGATGTGCGCGCAGCCCGGGGGCGAGCTCAATTCGCCGGCTTGTCGCTGAGGGCCTTGAGGTTTTCCTTGAGCTGGTCGCTCATCGGCAGGTTCAGCGGCACGCCCTTCGGCGGGATCGGCTGCATGAACCACTTGGTGTAGAGCTTCTCGAACTCGCCGCTCTTCATCATGGCGCTGAAGGTGTCGTCCACCAGCTTCTTGAAGGCCGGGTCGTCCTTGGGCAGCATGCAGGCGTAGGGCTCGACCTGCAGCGGCTCGCCCACCACCTCGTAGTCGGCCGGCGACTTGGAGTTGGCGATCAGGCCGAACAGCAGGATGTCGTCCATGGCGAAGGCCACGGCGCGGTCGCTTTCCACCAGCAGGAAAGAGTCGGCGTGGTCCTTGCCGAGCACGATGTCCATGCCGAGGTTCTTCTCGGTGTTGTACTTGCGCATGACCAGCGCGTTGGTGGTGCCGGTGGTGCTGGCCACGGTCTTCTTCGCAAGGTCGGCGTAGTCCTTGATCCTGGAAGACTTCTTCACCAGCAGGCGCGTGCCGGTATAGAAATGGTTGATGGCGAAGGCCACGTCCTTGCCGCGCGCGCTGTTGTTGGTGGTGGAGCCGCACTCCAGGTCGACGGTGCCGTTGGTGATCAGCGGAATGCGGTTCTGCGAGGTGACCGCCATCAGCGAGACCTGCAGGTTGGGCTTGTTCAGCTTCTTCTTCACCGCTTCGACCACGGCATTGGAGAGTTCCACCGAGAACCCGATCGGCTTGTTGGGGCCGTCCAGGTAGCTGAAGGGCACCGACGACTCGCGGTAGGCGAGCGTGATCTTGCCGGACTCGGCGATCTTGGCCAGCGTGTCGGCCGCTTGCGCCGCCGGAGCGGTGAAGAGCACCGCGGCGGCCAGGGAAGCCATCAGGACGGAGAGTTTCATTCGAGCCTTCATTCGGTTGGATTGAACAGAGCGCCAGTGTAAGAAGGAGTGACACAAAGCGACAATTCCAAATGAACCCCTGCCCATGTCCAAAACTCATGGGCCAGCTTTCTTTTGGCATTTCCGCGGGTCGGCGGGCGCACCTACAGTCACGGCTGTCTTCTCAACCTCCGGAAAGTTGCCCCATGCATGTGTGTGTGCTCGGTGCCGGCATCGTGGGCCTGGCCACCGCCTGGCAGCTCGAACGCCAGGGCCATCAGGTCACCGTGATCGACCGTGCCGCCCCCGGCGCGGGCGCCAGCGGCGGCAACGGCGCGCAGCTCAGCTATTCGTACGTGCAGCCGCTGGCCGACCCGTCCATCTGGAAGCAGCTGCCCAAGCTGCTGCTCTCGCCCACCTCGCCGCTGAAGCTGCGCCCGCAGCTCGATCCGCTGCAGTGGCGCTGGGGCATGGAATTTCTCGCGGCCTGCAACGCCGGGACTTCGCGCGACACCACGGCCCGGTTGCTGGCGCTTGCCGCGTCGAGCCGCACGCAGTTCGAGGCGATGCGCTCCGACATCTCGCCCGACTGCGACTTCTCCGCCACCGGCAAGCTGGTGCTGTATGCCAGCGCGGCTTCGCTCGAAGGCGCGCGCGCACAGCTCGACCTGCAGCGCGCCATGGGCAGCGCGCAGCGGCTGGTGACGCCGGACGAATGCGTCGCCATCGAGCCGGCGCTGCAGGGCTATCGCGGCCAGATGGCCGGCGCGGTGTACACGCCCAGCGAATGCGCGGCCGATTGCCTCAAGGTGTGTGCCGAGCTGATGCGGGCGCTGAGTGCGCGCGGCGTGCGCTTCATGCTCGGCACCGACGTGCACGGCTTCGCGCGCAGCGAGAACCGCATCAGGGCGGTGCGCACCAGCAAGGGTGGCATGGAGAGCGACGTGGAAGCCGACGCCTTCGTCATGGCGCTGGGGTCGGCCTCGCACAAGCTCGGGCGCGCGCTGGGCGCCTACCTGCCCGTGTACCCGCTCAAGGGCTACAGCATCACGGTGGAGGTCGACCCGGCGCCGGGTGCCGCACCGCGCGTGAACGTGACGGACAGCGCCCGCAAGGTGGTGTTCGCACGCATCGGCTCGCGCCTGCGGGTGGCGGGCATGGCGGAGCTGGTGGGGCACGACGCGAGCATTCCGGCCACGCGCATCGAGACGCTGGCGGCCGCGACGCGTGCGGTCTTCCCGCAGGCGAGCCGTCTCGAGGAACTGCATCCCTGGACGGGCATGCGGCCTGCCACGCCGAAGGGCTTGCCGATCATCGGGCGGCTGGAGAGCGCGCCGTCGAACATGCTGTTCAACACGGGGCACGGCGCGCTGGGGTTCACGCTGGCCTTCGGGTCGGCGCTTCGGGTGGTGCTGGCGCTGGAGGCCTGAACTCCTGTGCCCTCTGCCAGAGCAGAGGGCACAATCACCGCCGCGCCGCTATACCGCGTCCTGCAGCGCCTCCTGCATGCACCGCGTGATGCCGCGCACCGCCACCGAGTCGGGCTTGGCGGCAAAGCGCAGCGCGCGGATCGGCACCGGGATGTTCGGCTCCAGCGTGAGCACGTCGACCTTCTCGCGGTCGGCCGAGCGCGCCGTGCAGCCGTCGACCAGCGCCACGCCGATGCCGTGGTGCGCCATGGCCAGCGCGGCGTGGTAGGTCTGCACCGTCACCACCGCCTGCTGGAAACCCACGCCCGCCTGCCGGCACGCCTGGCTCAGGCTGGTGCCCACGGGGTCTCGGCTGTCCAGGCCGATCACCGGCCGGTTGATCAGGTCGTGCAGGGCGACCGAGCCGTTGCGCACCAGCGCGCGCGGCAGCAGGCCCTTGGGCGCGATGCACACCATGCGGCTGTCGGCCAGCGTCTCCTGCGTGAGCGAAGGATGCACGGCCGGGCTGAAGGCGAAGCCCACGTCGGCCTCCTGCAGCAGCAGCGCCGACATGATCTGCGGCGAGTGCAGCGACTCGACCGTGATCTTGTAGCCCGGATGCTTCTCGCGAAAGGACTTCAGCGCGCGCGGCAGGATGTCGTAGCTCAGCGCCAGCACGCTGAGGATGCGCAGCTCGCCGGTGTCGCCCGCGGTGCGCAGGTTGGCCGCGAGCCGCTGCACCTCGTCGAGCTGCGCGAACAGCCGCTCGATGTGGGGGTACAGCGTGAGCGCTTCGGTGGTCGGCGTGAGCCGGCCCTTGGCGCGCTGGAACAGCGGAAAACCCAGCTGCAGCTCGGCGTGCTGCAGCGTGCGGCTGACCGCCGGCTGCGTGATGTTGATGAGCCGCGCCGCCGCGCTCACGCTGCCGGTGAGCATGATCGCGTTGAAGACCTCGATGTGGCGCAGGCGCATCGCGGACGGCCGATCAGTTTGCGGTCTTGCCGTGGGCTATGTCCATGATGAGCCGGGTGCCCAGGTACAGGCGCGGCTCGATGGAATCGACCAGCACGTATTCCGCATCGGCCGAGTGCGCGCCGAAGCCCTGCAGGCCGAAGCGCTCGATGACGGGCGCCTTGGTCTTCAGCGCCGCGAAGGCCGCGTCGGTTCCGCCGCCGGCGGCCTTGTCGTCGGCGCCCAGCGGCAGGCCGAGTTCGTCCTTGTAGATCTGCTGCGCATGGCGGGCCATGGCGCGCGAGGCGTCGGTGGCTTCCAGCGGCGGACGGCGGCGCTCGAACTTCAGCTCGACCTTGGCCTCGGGAATCAGCTGCTTCTTCACGCGCTCGTTCACCTGCTGCTCGATGCGGTCGTAGTCGCTCACCTTCAGCACGCGCACGTCGGCACCCGCGGTGGCGCTGGCCGGAATCACGTTGCGGTTGCTGCCCGACCTGGAGATGGTCCAGTTCATCTTCAGGCCGGTGGCCGGGTCGGACAGGTCGCGCATCTGCAGGATCTGGTGCGACAGCTCGTACAGCGCGTTCACGCCCAGTTCGGGCGCCGAGCCCGCGTGCGAGGCCTTGCCCGCAACGTGCAGCGTGACCGAGGCAATGCCGGCGGTGGCCAGCGAGAGCTTGTCGTCCTTCACGTAGGCGCCCTCGAAGGACATGACCGCGTCGTGCTCCGCGCCCATGCGCGTGATGAGGGCGCGCGCGCCGGGCGAGCTGATTTCCTCGTCGCCGTTGATCAGCACGGTGAGCGTGCCGTAGTCCTTGAACTTCATTGCCTGCAGCATCGACACGATGTGCGTGATGACGGCAATGCCCTGCTTGTCGTCGGCGATGCCCAGGCCGTAGGCCTTGTCGCCCTCGATGCGGAACGGCTGCTTGTTGAGCATGCCCACGGTGTAGACCGTGTCCATGTGCGCGATGAGCAGGATCTTCTTCTTGCCCGTGCCCTTGAAGGTGGCGCGCACCACGCGGCCCATTTTCTCGGGCGTGTCTTCCATGCGGTAGGCCTCGGCGCTCGGGTCGATCAGCTCGACCTCGCCGCCCAGCGCCTTGAACTTGGCGGCGATGAGGTCGGAGATCTTCTCGAGCCCGTCGAGGTCGCGGCTGCCCGACTCGATGGAAACAAGCTCCTTGAGCGTGTCGAGCAGCGCGGGCTTTTCCTTGGCGGCGAGCGCGGCGACGCGGGCGTCGGGGGCGGCGAAGGCGGTGCCCAGGAAGGCGGAGCAGACGGCGGCGAGCAGGAACTGGCGGTGCGGGAGTTTCATGTGCATGTGGATGTGTTTCGTTGTCTCTTCTTCAGTGCGCCTTGTCCCAGTTGGGACCGACACCGATCTCGGCCAGCAGCGGCACCTTCAGCGCGGCCACGCCGGCCATGAGACGGGGGATCTCGGTGCGCACCCATTCGACCTCTGCCTCGGGCACTTCGAACACCAGTTCGTCGTGCACCTGCATGATCATCCGGGTGCCGCGCTTTTCTTCGTCAAGCACGTTCTGTACCTTGACCATGCTGAGCTTGATCAGGTCGGCCGCGGTGCCCTGCATGGGCGCGTTGATGGCCGCGCGCTCGGCGCCGCCGCGGCGCGGGCCGTTGGGCGAGTTGATCTCGGGCAGGTACAGGCGCCGGCCGAACACGGTCTCCACATAGCCCTGCTCCTTGGCCAGCGCCTTGGTCTCGTCCATGTAGGCCTTCACGCCCGGGTAGCGCGCGAAGTAGCGCTCGATGTACGAGGCCGCGGCCTTGGTCTCGATGCCGAGGTTCTTGGCCAGCCCGAAGCTGCTCATGCCGTAGATCAGGCCGAAGTTGATGACCTTGGCATAGCGGCGCTGCTCGCTCGACACCTGGTCGGGCGTGGAGCCGAACACCTCGGCGGCCGTGGCGCGGTGCACGTCGATGCCTTCGGTGAACGCACGCAGCAGCGACTCGTCGCCGCTGATGTGGGCCATGATGCGCAGCTCGATCTGCGAGTAGTCGGCGCTGGCGATCACGCTGCCCGCGGGCGCCACGAAGGCCTCGCGCACGCGGCGACCTTCGGGGGTGCGGATCGGGATGTTCTGCAGGTTGGGGTCGTTGCTGCTGAGGCGGCCGGTGACGGCCACGGCCTGCGCGTAGTGCGTGTGCACGCGCCCGGTGCGGGGGTTGGCGAGCTGGCCGAGCTTGTCGGTGTAGGTGCCCTTGAGCTTCGACAGGCCGCGGTGCTCCAGGATCTTCGCGGGCAGCGGATAGTCTTCGGCCAGTTTCTCCAGCACCTCTTCGTCGGTGCTGGGCGCGCCGCTCGGCGTCTTCTTGACCACCGGCAGGCCCAGCTTGGTGAAGAAGATCTCGGCGATCTGCTTGGGCGACCCCAGGTTGAAGGGCTGGCCCGCGATGTCGTAGGCCTCCTGCTCCAGCGCCATGATGCGCGTGCCGAGTTCGTGGCTCTGCGCGGCCAGCGTGGGTGCGTCGATCAGCACGCCGTTGCGCTCGATGCGGTAGAGCGCCTCGCTCGAATCCATCTCGAGCCGGTAGACGAACAGCAGCTTCTCGTCCTTCTCGAGCTGGGGCCACAGCGTGTTGTGCACATCCAGCGTCTGGTCGCTGTCCTCGCACGAGTATTCGGCCGCCTTGGCGATGTCGACCTGGCTGAACGAGATCTGGTGCACGCCCTTGCCGCACAGGTCTTCGTACGAGATGCCGCTGCGGCCCAGGTGGCGCTCGGCCAGGCTCGACAGGCCGTGCGGCTTGTGCACTTCGAGCACGTAGCTCTGCAGCATGGTGTCGTGCGCGTAGCCCTGCACCTCGATGCCGTGGTTGGCGAACACATGGCGGTCGTACTTGATGTGCTGGCCGAGTTTTTTCTTCTCGCCGTTCTCCAGCCAGGGCTTGAGCTTTGCCAGCACCTCGTCGATGGGCAGCTGCGCGGGCGCGTCGGGGTAGTTGTGCGCGAGCGGAATGTAGGCCGCCTCGCCCGGCGTGACGCTGAAGCTCACGCCGACGATCTGCGCGACCATTTCGTCGAGCGACGTGGTCTCGGTGTCGACGGCGGCGAGCTCGGCGGCTTCGAGCCTGGCGAGCCAGGCGTCGAACTGTTCCCAGGTGGTGATCGTGTCGTACCTGAGGTTGCTCGCGGGGGCGGCGGCTTCCAGCGCGTCGAGCTCGGAAGGCTCGTCGAACAGGCCGCCCTGGTCGCTGCTGGCCTTGGAGGCCGACTTCTTCTTGAGGTTTTCCTCGATGAGTTCGGGCGGCACTTCCTGGGCTTCGAGCCCCTTCACCAGGCTCTTGAAGCCGAACTTCTCGTAGAAGGGCTTGAGTTCTGCGGTCTGCGGCGCGCTCACGGGCAGCGCGTCGAGCGACGGCAGGCCGGTGACATGGCCTTCGAGGTCGCAGTCGGTGCGAATGGTCACCAGGCGCCGGCTCAGCGGCAGCTTGTCCAGGGCCTGGCGCAGGTTCTCGCCGGCGGCGCCCTTCACCTCGGCGGCGCGTTCGACCAGGGCGTCGAGCGAGCCGTACTCCAGCAGCCACTTGGCGGCCGTCTTGGGCCCGACCTTGGGAACGCCGGGCACGTTGTCGACGGTGTCGCCCACCAGCGTCTGGTAGTCGACCATCAGCGCGGGCGGCACGCCGAATTCGGCCGTCACGCCGGCCACGTCGCGCCGCTTGCCGTTCATGGTGTCGATGATGGTGATGTGCTCGTCCACCAGCTGGCTCAGGTCCTTGTCGCCGCTGGAGACGATCACCTCGACGCCCTGCGCGGCGGCGATCTTGGCCAAGGTGCCGATGACGTCGTCCGCCTCCACGTCGGGCACGCTCAGCACCGGCCAGCCGAGCAGCTTCACCACTTCGTGGATGGGGTCGATCTGGCTGCGCAGGTCGTCCGGCATGGGCGAGCGGTTGGCCTTGTACTCGGGGTACCAGTCGTCGCGGAAGGTCTTGCCGGGGGCGTCGAAGATGCAGGCCGCGTAGTCGGCGCGCACCTCGCGGCGCAGCGCGGTCATCATGTTGATCATTCCCCGGATCGCGCCGGTCGCCGGGCTCTTGGGGTCGCCGGGCACGGCCCGCAGGTCGGGCATGGCGTGGAAGGCGCGGTAGAGATAGCTCGAGCCATCGACGAGCAGCAGCGTTTTCTTGTCGGTCATCGGGGCATTTTGCCGTGCCCGACGCGGCGTCCAGAACCACGACGGCCAGAGGTGGCAACCGACGCGCCGAAACCGGGCGCGCGCCTACAATCGGGGCATGCCTAGCTCCACACTCCTGGTCGCCCGCCGCATCCTGCTGGCGCTGGCTTTCACAGCCCCCCTTGCCGCGGTGACCGCCGTGCACGCGCAGCAGCCCGCGCCCGCTGCAGCCACCCCTGCCCAGGCGCAACCCGCGCCGGAGCAGACCGGCGCCGACGGCCGACGCAACCAGAAGGTGGAGAACCTGCACACCGAAGACAGCGGCGCCTCGGTCGACGAGGTGCGCTACGGCGGCCGCACGCAGAGCATCAACGTCAAGCCCAAGTCCAACGTGCCGGGCTACGAGGTGCTGCCGGCCGACCAGGCCACGGGCCGCCAGGGCTCCTCGGAAACGGGCGCCAACGGACCGCGCGTCTGGAACGTGATGAAGTTCTGATGGCCGTGCGTTCTTCCGCTTTCGTCTTCTCCCCAGCCGCGGCGCCGCGCTGAGTACCGCCATGGCAGTTTTTACCGAAGTCGGTTTCGGCGAGGCGGACGCGCTCGTCCAACGCCTGGGCCTGGGCCCGCTGCGCGAGCTGCGCGGCATCGAGGGCGGCATTGAAAACACCAACTACTTCGCGACCACCGAGTCCGGCGAGTTCGTGCTGACGCTGTTCGAGCGCCTGAGCGCCGAGCAGCTGCCCTACTACCTTTGCCTGATGAAGCACCTGGCCAGCGCCGGCCTGCCGGTGCCCGCCCCCGTGGCCGGTCCGCCTGCCGCCGAGAAGACGAAGAAGGGGCAGATGGCCCTGCCTTCGGGCCCGTCCGCCCCTGCCGCCGACGCCGATTGCGACCTGCTCCACACGGTGGCCGGCAAGCCCGCGGCGGTGGTGCTGAAGCTCTCGGGCCGCAGCGAGCTCGCCCCCGGCGCCGCGCACTGCGCCGAGCTGGGCGCCATGCTGGCGCGCATGCACCTGGCCGGGCGCGACTACCCGCGCACCCAGCCCAACCTGCGCGGCCTGCCCTGGTGGAACGAAACCGTGCCCGTGGTGCTGCCGTACATCGAGGAAGCCCAGGCCGCCCTGCTGCGTGCCGAGCTGGCCTACCAGAACCACGTGGCCGAGTCCTCCGCCTACGCCGCCCTGCCGCGCGGCCCGGTGCATGCCGACATGTTCCGCGACAACGTGATGTTCGCCACCGGCGCCGATGCCGATGCCGATGCCCCCCGCCTGACCGGCGTGTTCGACTTCTACTTCGCCGGCACCGACACCTGGCTGTTCGACCTGGCCGTGTGCCTGAACGACTGGGCCATCGACCTGCCCAGCGGCCGGCACGACGACGAACGCGCCGACGCCCTGCTGTCGGCCTACCAAACCGTGCGCCCGCTGAACGCGGCCGAGCGCGCCCTGCTGCCCGCGATGCTGCGCGCCGCAGCGCTGCGCTTCTGGATTTCCCGCCTGTGGGACTTCCACCTGCCGCGCGAAGCGAGCATGCTCACGCCCCACGACCCCACGCACTTCGAGCGCGTGCTGCGCGACCGCGCGTCCCACCCGCATGCCATGGCCCAGGCGCTGGCGCCCGCCCTGGCGGCCTGACCCTCACACATGAAACTCAACCTCGTGCCGGCGCGCACCGGCGCCGTCTGGGTCCGCCTCGGGCTCAAGACCTTCTGGCGGCAACCGCTGGCCTTCATCTCGCTGTTCTTCCTGCTGATGGCGGTCATCTCGACGCTGTCGATGGTGCCCATCCTCGGCAGCCTGCTGGCGCCGGGCCTGGTGCCGTTCCTGACGCTGGGCCTGATGGTCGCCACATCCGTGGCCTACACGGACAACGCCGAAGGCGTCGGCCGCGCGGGCGACACGCAGCGGCCCACGGGCTCGGCGATGTTCGTGGCGGTGTTCAACGCCATGCGCACCGAATGGCGCTCGCTGGTGGTGCTGGGCGTGATCTCGGCCGTCTACTTCGTGCTGGCGGTGCTGGTGACGACGCTGGTCGACGGCGGCCAACTCGCCCGCGCCTACCTGCTGGACGACCCGCTCACGCCCGAAATCATTGCCGGCAGCGACTTCCAGGTCGCCCGCACGCTGCTGATGTGCCTGAACCTGCCGCTGTCGCTGGCCATGTGGCACGCCCCGGCGCTGGTGCACTGGCATGGCGTGGCGCCGGTGAAGAGCATCTTCTTCAGCATCGTGGCGCTGTTTCGCAACTTCGGCGCCTATGCGTTGTTCGGCGTGGCGTGGTTCGGCGTGTTCCTGATCGCCGGCATCGGCATGGGCCTGGTCGCCACCCTGCTGATCGGCGTGGGCGCCCTGGGCTCGGGCGGCGCGGCGCTGGCGGTGGGCAATGTGCTGATCATCGGCACGGCGCTGGTGCTCGCAGCCATGTCGCTGAGCTCGACCTGGTTCACCTTCCGCGACACCTTCGAGCCGAACTGACGGCCCCGCCCGGCCCTCCCGCTCAACGGGGCGGGCTCGCCGCGTCCTTGCGCAGGCTCGCGAACAGCGACCACGCCATGCCGGCCAGCAGCAGCAGGCCGACACCCAACGCACCCCACAGCCACCACTTGCGCGACGGCTCCTGCATGGGAAGCGGCGCCTGCACCGCCGCCGCGACCGCCGCGGTGACGGCCGCCACCGGCAGTGCCACGGTCGCATCGTCGGCCACCACGGGCCTGTCCGCGGCGTAACCCGGAATCAGGGTGGACAGCGCCAGCGGCGCGCCCGGCACGCTGCCTTCGACCGCATTCGCCTCGGGTGCGGCGCTCCATGCCAGCGCGAACGGCGCCGCGCCCTGCGCCAGGAACACCAGCGTGCGCGGCACGGCGCCCACCGCGATGTTGGGCGGCGTCGCGCCCAGCACGCTGACCGGGCCCGAGGTGCGCAGGCGCAGCCGCGCGTGCACCGCGCCGTCAAGCGCCAGCACCGGCGAGCGCGCCTCGCCGCCGGCCTGCGCCAGGCGGTACACCACGGTGTCGACCAGCAGCGCCTCGTCCGGGCCCTCGGTGCGCACCACGGACCGGCGCTGCGAATGCCGCAAGGCGTAAAGCGGGTTGCGCGGCACCGGCTGCGGCGGCACGGCCGACGCAGGCACGGGGTCGCGCAGCCCCGAGACGCTCACCTGCGCCAGCGTGTTGACGTCGGCCAGGTCGATGCGCAGGCTCTGCACGGGCAGGCCGCGCGGCAGCAGGTAGTCGCAATAGTCGGTGGCGCAGCGCTCGGGCTTCAGCGCAGCGGACCACTCGATCGGCGCGACGGGCTCCACCTCCTGCACGCTGTCGATGCCCACGCCGGCCAGCACCGCGCCGTGCGCCGGATCGCTCCAGCGCAGCCGCAGGAAGCGCGCGCGCACGTTGTTCAAATCGACCGCGAGGCGCTCGATGGTCTGGCCGCCGTGGGCGAGCCTGATCAATTGCTCCTCACCGCCCACCGGGCGCCACTGGCGCAGGTCGTCGCTGGCTTCCAGGCGGAAGGCGAACAGGCCGCGCGTGTCGGGCGCGATGTCGAACCGGGCCTGCAGCAGGCTGCCCTTGACCTGGCTCACGTCGATGAGCCATGGCGTCGCGCCGTCGGCCTTGGCGGCAGCCTTGGAGGCGAGTGCCAGCGAGCCGTCGGGCCGCACCGTGAATGCAAGCGCCGTGTCGCCCGAGGCAGCAGCGGCTGCGCCCGGCAGCGCAAAGATCGGCACATTGCGCGAGGCCGTCTGCGGTGCGGCGGCTTCGTTGCGCAGCCAGGCGTAGGGCACCGCATGCCCGGCGGCGTTGCGCACCCGCAGGTCGCGCAAGTCGGCATAAGCCGCGCGGCCGTAGAGGGCCAGGGGCAGCGTGAGCCGGTGGTAAGGGCCCGCGCCCTGCAGTGCGATCGGCGCGGTGGTCCCGGTGGTCACGGGTTGTGCCAAGGCGAATCCGCTGGCCGCGGCCACCAGCACCACGCCCGCGCGAACGGCCCGCATCGACGGCGCGCTCATGCCGCACCGCCTTCGGCCGGAGCCTTCGACGCCTCTTCCTTCTTCGGCGGCACGGGTGCGAAGTACCCCACCAGGAGCAGCAAGGCCCCCACCGCGATGAACGACACGATGCGGAACAACCCGCCCCGGTCGGCCAGCTCCACGAAGAACAGCTTCAGCACCACCACGCCGAGCAGCGCCGCACCGGCCACCCACAGCGTGCGCACCCGGCGCGAATGGCCGAGCACCATCGCGACCACGCCGCAGACCGCCCAGGTGATGGACAGCGCCGCCTGCGTGAGCCACGAGGCATACAGCGCATCGAAAGCCCACGCGACACCGGCGTAGTGATGGCAGGTGCGCAGCACCATGCCGGTGAGCAGCGCCAGCCCGGTGAGGCCGGCCGCACCCTTGGCGACCATCGGTTGCACGCGCGCGAACGAGCCCGGCGGCAACGCACGCCACCAGAGCACCAGCGCGAACAGCACCAGCCACTGCGCAAGCTCGAGCGGGTTCAGCAGCGGCACATAGGGCAGCGGCGACGCATCGCCCGGGCTGACCGCGTTGGTCACCCACACCCACGCCAACAGGTACACCGCCACCGGCGTGGCGGCGAACTCGAGGTAGGCGCTGCGGAACTCCGCGAGCGGCCAGCGCTGCAGCAGCACGCGCGAACGCAGCGCCCACAGCACCAGCGCCGGCACGATCGCCCAGCCCAGCAATTGCCAGCTCGACCACTCGGCGCCGACGCGGCCCAGCTGCCATTGGCATTCGCGCGCGGCCAGCAGCAGGAAGAGCCAGAAGCCGGCGACATGGAACGGCGTCAGGGCCGAGCCATCGAACCACCGCTTCTGCGCGCGCAGCAGGCGCAGATGCCACACCAACGCGAGCGGCCAGGCCAGCCAGCCCAGCGCGCTCGACGGCACGTAGAACAGCGTGGCGCCGCCTGCAATGCCGTAGGCCGCGATCAGGCCGAAGGCCGGCAGCGTGGCGAGCGTCGCCTTGCCGAGCTGCGCCCAGTCGCGGCGGTGCGCCACGGCGGCTGCCAGCACCGAGGTGACGAGCAACACGGCCATCGCCCCGGCCGGAATGTGGCTCGCCAGACCCTGGCGGTTCAGAACGCGCACGCTTTCGTCCAGCGTGCCGAACAACCACCAGCCGAGCCCCCAGACCACCGGCACCCACAGCACGACCGGGTTGGCGCACCAGGCATTGGCCCAGCGCTTGCGCGACGTGCCCGCCGGCTCGCTCGTGCCCGAAAGATGCGAGCGCGCCTCGTCGCGCAGCCAGTCGCCCGCCAGCAAGGCGGCCAGGCCCAGCACCACCGGCGTCCAGAACCCGAGGTGGGCAAAGGCCGGGCGCACCGCGCCCGCGTCATCCGCGGCGCTGATGCCGAACGCCACGGCGGCGACGACCTGCAGCACACCCGCCAGCGCCGCGAGCGGAAAGTGCGCCATGCGCAGCCCCACCCACAGCACCGCCATGGCCGTCAGCGGCCACAGCAGCGCGGCCTGTGCCAGGGTCAGCTGGAACAGCATCGCCAGGTGCAGCAGGCCCACGCCCGCGAGCACGCCAACGACATTGCCCACCGACCACACCGGCTGCACGCCGCGCGCCAGCGCCGCGCGGTGCGCCTGCAGCATCGACCAGCCTGCGTTGCCGAGCACGCTGAGCGCGATCAGGCAGGCCACGGCTGCGCCCTGCCAGCCGCTTTGCAGCACCTTGCCGTCGACCACTTCACCCGTGCTGTGCAGCGTGGCGATGAAGCCCGCCACTGCCAGCGCCTGCATGCCGAAGCTCACGTAGGTCAGCGGCAGCAACGCAAAGCGGATCGCCACGGCGAAGGTGGCCGAGGCCAGCACGGACGTGGCCGCGGCGGCCCAGGGCGGCGTGCACCACTGCCACAGCAGCAGCGTGAGCGCGGCCATGCCGAGCCACGGCAAGGCGGTGCCGGCCATGGCCTCCACGCCCTTGCCGTCGTCCAGCCTGGCGCGGCGGTGGATGGCCCACATCGCGAAGGCGCTCACCGCCACCAGCACCGGGCCGATGACGGAGCCTTCGAGCAGCGGATGCCCCGGCGCGGCATCGAGCCCCGTGGCTTCCAGCAGCTTGAGCACCGCCCCGGCGAACACCAGGAGCGAGAAGGCGCGCGCATAGGTGCGCTGCTGCCGCGCGCCCAGCCAGTACATGCCCGCCGCCTCGACGGCCCAGGCCGCGCCGGTCCACTGCCCTTCGAGGCCCAGCGGAATGGCCAGCGTGCCAAAGATCACGCCGACGATGGCGTAGGCCTCCGCCAGCAGCGCCAATCCCTTGGGCTGCGTGGCGAACACCAGCCGCCCGAGCACCAGGTAGAAGGCCGACAGCGCCATCGCGGAGAACGCGGCGCCGTACTCCCACGGGCGCATGAGCAGCACCTGCATGCCGAACGCGACCATCGGCGTGCCGAACACCAGCGAGCTGTCGACCCGGCCCGCGCGGCGCAGCGTGTCCAGCGCGCGGCTGGCGAGCGGCTGCGCGGGCTGCACCGGCGCGTCGAACAGCGTGCGGCGTGCGAACAGCAGGCCGATGGCGGTGAACAGCAGGAAGAACACGACCAGGAAGGGCTGCACGGTGGCGAACTGGTCGTCGGTGTAGTACTTGTGCGCCCAGCCGGCCGCCAGCGTGAAGGTGCCGACGAAGCCGATCAGGTTGAGCACGCGCCAGGCCTTGAACCAGGCGATCAGCACGATGCCGACGTCGAGCACCAGCAGGTAGGTGAAGAGCCCCACCGGCTGGTTCGACCCGGTGGATGCGAGCACCGGCGCCGCAAAGCCTTCGAGCGCGGCCACGATGGCCAGCAGTGGCGCGTTCTGCAGCACGGCCAGCGCGGCGCTGAGCACCGCCACGCCGAACAGAAAGGCAAAGCCGATGCTCGCCGGCAGCAGCCCGCTGAGCTTCATGGCCGCGAGCGTGGTCAGGTAGAAAACGCCGATGCCCGCGCCCTGCAGGATCAGCGCGTAGCCCGCGCGCTTGTGGCGCAGCAGCCAGCCCAGCACGAGCAGGCCCGCGCCGACCAGCGCCACGACCGCATAGCGCAGCTCGATGGGCACGGTGACGCGCTCGGCCGTGTAGCGCAGCAGGAAGGCCAGCCCCAGGAACAGGATCAGCACGCCCAGCTTGACCAGCATGTTGCCGCCGAAGATCAGGTTGGCGAGGGGTGCGGGCAGGCGGTCGCGCAGCGGGACCGGCGGCGGTGGGGGCGGCGGGGGTGGGCGGCGAACCGGTGCCGGTGCCGGTGCCGGTGCGGCAACCGGTGGCTGGGCTGCCGGGACGACAGGCGCGGGCGGCGTTGGCGCGGCGGCGGGCGCGGCGGGCGCGTCGGCCGCAGCCTCCTCCTTGGCCACGACCACCGTGGCCTGCATCCGGGACAGGCGGGCTTGCGCGATCTCCGCGGCCCGGCCTTCGAGCGTGGCCACCGGGAGCGATGGCGCCTCGGCGAGCGGCGTGCGTGCCATCGACGTGGCGAGGTCGCCGGAAGCCAGTTCGGGAATGACGGAGCCTTCAGGCTCGGCCTGCGCGCCCAGCGCCAGCCGGCGCTCGAGCGAAGCAACCCGCTGCTCCAGCTCCGACACGCGCTGCTGCAGCTTCAGCATGCCGCCCGCCGGGGCCGGCGTGGCGGCGACCGGCGCCGCCGTCGCGCCCGCCGTGCGCTCAGCCTCGGTGCGATGCGGTTCCGCCTTGTTCTTCCTGCCGAACATCTGCGGCAGCGCGAACGCGCCGACCACCGCAAGCACCAGCGCCACTGGCACCGACTGGAACAGCGCACCGATGAACAGGCCGGCAATGATGCCTATGAACCACATCCCTGACTCCCCTTGTTTGGCGAGTGCGGAGTGTACGGTGGTTCAGGGCAAAAAGTGCCGGTTACGCACGTCCTGCCTGCGTTGTTCGCTATAGCTTTAGTAGCAACCTCAGATCGGCGTGAGCTTGGCCACCGACAGCGCCAGCCACTTCACGCCATGCCGCGCGAACTTGACCTGCGCGCGCGCATCGTCGCCGGAGCCTTCCAGCGCGGTGACCGTGCCTTCGCCGAACTTGTTGTGGAACACCTGCATGCCCGAGCGCAGGCCGTGCGAGGGCGCGGTTTTCTGCGGCGGCACGGGCGGGCTGGCGAAGGTGTCCTTGTCGCGGCTGCTGCTTCCGCCGCCGTAGGCGTTGCCGCCGCCATAGGCCCCTGCCCCGCCGCGCGTGCTGCCGTAGCCGCCGCCGTAGCCGAAGGCCGAGGGCGCAAAGCCCTGGTTCTTGGGCGTGAGCCACTTCAGCGCGCCCTCGGGCAGTTCGTCGAAGAAGCGGCTCTTGACGTTGTAGCGCGTCTGGCCGTGCAGCATGCGCGTCTGCGAATGACTCAGGTACAGGCGCTTGCGGGCGCGGGTGATGGCCACGTACATCAGGCGGCGCTCTTCCTCGAGGCTCTCGAAGTCGCTCATCGAGTTCTCGTGGGGGAACAGGCCCTCTTCCATGCCGGTGATGAACACGCAGTCGAACTCCAGGCCCTTGGCGGCGTGCACCGTCATGAGCTGCACCGCGTCCTGCCCGGCCTGCGCCTGGTTGTCGCCCGATTCGAGCGCGGCGTGGGTGAGGAAGGCGGCCAGCGGGCTCATCGTTTCGCCGGTCTCGGCGTCGGGCGCGAGCGGCTCGTCGACCACCGGGCGGGTCAGGTCGATGCCCTGGCTCACCGGCGACTGGCGCAACTCGTCGCCCGGCAAGGCCACGGCGTCGCGCCCGAAGCCTTCCTGCGTGACAAAGCTTTCGGCCGCGTTCACCAGTTCGCCCAGATTCTCCAGGCGGTCGGCGCCTTCGCGGTCGGCCTTGTAGTGCTCGACCAGGCCGCTGTGGTCGAGCACCAGCTCGATGATCTCGCGCAGGCTCAAGCCCTGGGTCTGCTCGCGCAGCACGTCGATCTTGGCGACGAAGCCGGTGAGGTTCGAGCCCGCCTTGCCGCCGACCGCGCTGACCGCGTCGTGCAGCGAACGCCCGGCCGCGCGCGACGCGTCCTGCAGCGATTCGAGCGTGCGCGCACCGATGCCGCGCGGCGGGAAGTTGACGACGCGCAGGAAGCTGGTGTCGTCGTCCTTGTTCTCCATCAGGCGCAGGTAGGCCAGCGCATGCTTGATTTCGGCGCGCTCGAAGAAGCGCAGGCCGCCGTACACGCGGTACGGCACCGAGGCATTGAAGAGCGCCGTTTCGATCACCCGGCTCTGCGCGTTGCTGCGGTAGAGCACGGCCATTTCCTTGCGGTCGAAGCCGTCGCGCACGAGCTGGCGCATTTCCTCGACCATCCACTGCGCCTCGGCCAGGTCGGTGGGCGACTCGTACACGCGCACGGGCTCGCCGGGGCCCTGGTCGGTGCGCAGGTTCTTGCCCAGGCGCTTCTTGTTGTGGCTGATGAGTTCGTTGGCCGAGTCGAGGATGTTGCTGTAGCTTCGGTAGTTCTGCTCCAGCTTGATCTGGTGGCGCACGTCGAACTCGCGCACGAAGTCGGTCATGTTGCCCACGCGCGCGCCGCGAAAGGCGTAGATGCTCTGGTCGTCGTCGCCCACGGCGATCACGCTGTTCTGGCCCGGCGTGAACTGCCCGGCCACCGTGTTGCCCGCGAGCATCTTGATCCAGGCGTACTGCACCCGATTGGTGTCCTGGAACTCGTCGATCAGGATGTGGCGAAAGCGCCGCTGGTAGTGCTCTCGCACCGGGTCGTTGTCGCGCAGCAGTTCGTAGCTGCGCAGCATGAGCTCGCCGAAGTCGACCACGCCTTCGCGCTGGCACTGCTCCTCGTACAGGCGATAGAGCTCGACCTTCTTGCGGTCGTCGTCGCTGCGCGCTTCGATCGCGTCGGGGCGCAGACCGTCTTCCTTGGCGCCGGCGATGAACCATTGCGTCTGCTTGGCCGGAAAGCGCTCGTCGTCCACGTTGAACTGCTTCATCAGGCGCTTGATGGCCGAGAGCTGGTCCTGCGTGTCGAGGATCTGGAACGTGGACGGCAGGTTGGCCAGCTTCCAGTGCGCGCGCAGCAGGCGGTTGCACAGGCCGTGGAAGGTGCCGATCCACATGCCGCGCACGTTGACGGGCAGGATCGCCGTCAACCGCGTCATCATTTCCTTGGCCGCCTTGTTGGTGAAGGTCACGGCGAGGATGCCGCCGGCGGAGACCTGGCCGGTCTGCAGCAGCCACGCGATGCGGGTGGTGAGCACGCGCGTCTTGCCGGAGCCCGCGCCCGCCAGGATGAGCGCGTTGCCTTCAGGCAGCGTGACCGCGGCGAGTTGCTCCGCATTCAGGTTCTGGAGCAGCGGCATGTCCGAATGATTCGGGGAGTGGGCGTCAGCCGCGGGATCGTTAAACAACATGGTCCGATTGTAGAAACCACGGCGTATGCGGGTTATACGAAGAATCGGAAGACCCGCCTTCGACAGACCGCGTAGACTCAATCACCGGGCCCAAGATTCTTGCGCCCGGTTTTTTGTGGGCGTCTTCCTGGCAAGACGCACCGCCCAAACCGGCCGGACCAAGCGCTCTTTCGTTCCTTTCAACGATTCCTTTCAGGAGCCTGGTCATGCAGATTTTCGACTACGACAACATTCTTCTGCTCCCGCGCAAGTGCCGCGTGGAGAGCCGTTCCGAGTGCGACACCAGCGTGACGCTGGGCGAGCGCAGCTTCCGCCTGCCGGTGGTGCCGGCCAATATGAAGACGGTGGTCGACGAGTCGATCTGCCTGTGGCTCGCACAGAACGGCTACTTCTACGTGATGCACCGCTTCGACCTCGACAACGTGCAGTTCGTGAAAGACATGCAGGGCAAGGGCGTGTTCGCCTCCATCTCGCTGGGCGTGAAGAAGCCCGACTACGACACCGTCGACACGCTGGTGGCCGAGGGCCTGGTGCCCGAGTACGTCACCATCGACATCGCGCACGGCCATGCCGACAGCGTGAAGAACATGATCGGCTACCTGAAAGAAAAGCTGCCCAAGACCTTCGTCATTGCCGGCAACGTCGGCACGCCCGAAGCGGTGATCGACCTGGAGAACTGGGGCGCGGACGCGACCAAGGTCGGCATCGGCCCGGGCAAGGTCTGCATCACCAAGCTCAAGACCGGCTTCGGCACGGGCGGCTGGCAGCTGTCGGCGCTCAAGTGGTGCGCGCGCGTGGCGACCAAGCCGATCATTGCGGACGGCGGCATCCGCGACCACGGCGACATTGCCAAGAGCGTGCGCTTCGGCGCGTCGATGGTCATGATCGGCTCTCTGTTCGCCGGACATGAAGAATCGCCGGGCAAGACGGTCGAGGTCGACGGCGCGCTGTTCAAGGAGTACTACGGCTCGGCCAGCGACTTCAACAAGGGCGAGTACAAGCACGTCGAGGGCAAGCGCATCCTCGAACCCGTCAAGGGCAAGCTGGCCGACACGCTGGTCGAGATGGAGCAGGACGTGCAGAGTTCCATCAGCTACGCGGGCGGCCGCGCGCTCATGGACATCCGCAAGGTCAACTACGTCACGCTGGGCGGCGACAACGCGGGCGAACACCTGCTGATGTAAGCCCTGTGCCGCCCGCGCCCGAGGTCAGGCTTCCAGCAGTTGCACCGCGTGGCGGTGCAGCGTGTGGGCCGGATCGGCCAGCGCGTCGACCACACTGAAGTGGTCGAGCCCCGCAAGCACCTCGCACACCGGCACGGTGTTGCGGCCCCACGCGTCGCGGATCATCGCGTTGTGGCGGATGAACTCTTCGCTTTCCTTGCCGCCGACGGCGGCATAGAGCTGGCCGCGCTTCGGTGCCGGCCACAGCGCCGGGCTCGCGCGCAGGGCATCGGCGTCGGTGAGGTTCAGCGTGTGCTCCAGGAACGGCGTGCGCTGCAGCGGACGCAGGTCGTACAGGCCCGAGATCGACAGCGCATTGCGCACCAGCTGCGCGGGCAGGTCGGGCGCGACGGCTTGCCAGTCGCACGCCAGCAGCGCCGCCGCCATGTGCCCGCCGGCGGAATGGCCCGCGACGGTGATGCGCGAAGGGTCGCCGCCGTATGCCGCAATGTGGCGCCAGGTCCATTCGAGCGCGCGCACCATCTGCAGCAGGATGCCGGGCACCGTCACGGGCTGCCCGGGCGCACCCGGGCACAGCGCGTAGTTGGGTTGGACCACGCAGATGCCGCGATCGTTGAAAGCGGGCGCGATGAACGAGTGGTCCTTCTTGTCCATGGCGCGCCAGTAGCCGCCGTGGATGAACACCAGCACCGGCGCGTCGGGCACTGGCGCGGGGAACACGTCCAGCGTTTCATTCACGCCGTTGCCGTACGGCAGGTCGATGCGGGCCGGCAGGCTGTCGCGCGCGGCGGCCGAGTCGCGGGCCCAGCGCGCGAAGTACGCGGGATGGTCCTTCACCCGTGCGAGGTTGTTGTACATGCCTTCCAGCCAGGCGGGGTCGAACGAGGCCATGCGGCGTTGTGCTCCGTGTTTCTAGAGGCGCGCATCTTGGCACGACGGTGCGTGCCAAGACCGCGGTTCTGCGTTAAATTCGCGTGGTGTTGGGGGGGTAGCTCAGCTGGGAGAGCGCCGCGTTCGCAATGCGGAGGTCGTGAGTTCGATCCTCATCCTCTCCACCAACCGATATGGAAAAGGCCTTGGCATCCGCCAGGGCCTTTTCTTTTTCAGGCTCAGGCGTCCAGCGCCAGGTGCTGCCCATGCAGCGCGGCCGCTGCGGGCGATGCCAGAAAACCGATGGTCTGCGCCGCGACCGAGGTCGATACCCACTCCGCGGGGTTCGCATCGGGCATCGCCTGCCGGTTGGCCGGCGTGTCGAGCACGCTCGGCGCCACGCTGTTCACGTTGACGCCGTGCGGCGCCGACTCGGCCGCCATGGCTTCCACCAGGCGCTGCAATGCGCTCTTCGACGCGATGTACGCAGCCATGGCCGGCAGGCCGCGCGCCGCCACCTTTGCCGTCACCGCAATGATGCTGCCCGCGCGGCGCTCGATCATCGAGGGCAGCACCGCCTGCGTCACGGCCACGAACGACCATGCGTTGAGATTCATCATGCGGTCCCAGCTCGCGCGGGTGAGCGCGTGCGTCGCCTCGCCCATCTCGAAGCCGCCCGCGATGTGAACGAGCGCATCGATGCGGCCGAAGGACGTGAGCACCTGTTGCGCGAGGCCTGCCATCTCTGGCGCCGAGGTCACGTCGCCCGCCAGCAGCAGATGCTGCGAGTTGTCGAGGCCCGGAAAAACTTCGGCGAGCCGGCCTGCGTGGTGATCGACCAACGCAAGGCGCGCGCCCTGCTCCAGGAAATGCTGGGCCACGGCGCGGCCCAATGCGCCCGCGGCGCCGGTGATCAAGACATGGGGGTTGGTGCTTGCGTCGCTCATCGAAATTCTCCTGGTTGAACCTGCTCGAGGGCGGTTCCCCCGTCGGTGATGACGAATCCTAACGGCGCGACTGCAAATTTTTTGGAAGAGCTCAAAAACTGGGATATACTCGTGGTCTTGCCAGATAGCAGCAAACGCTTTCTAAGCAAGGGCTCTTAGCTCAGTTGGTAGAGCAGCGGACTCTTAATCCGTAGGTCGAGTGTTCGAGTCACTCAGGGCCCACCAACCAACATCGCGGAAACGCTGAAAAGCCCGCTACCTCACCGGTAGCGGGCTTTTTTCATTGCGCCTCGGCCGCCCCTGCGATCCAGTCGTCGACGCAGCGTGCAAGCAGATCACGGCGCTCGCTCACCTCCGCCATCAGATACTGCCGCGCGTGCGTTTGCGCCAGATCGCTCGACAGGAACCACTGCTCCCGCTCGCGGCTGCCTTGCGCAGGCGGCGTGCCCCAGGCCGCGTTGCGGGCACCGAGAAAAGCCTCGGTCACCGGTAGGCGTCCATCCGTCTTGCCGAGGGCCGACAGCGCATCGCGCGGCCCGTCCAGCGCGATGCGAACTTTCACGATCTCCTCGTCGGCTTCGATGACCGCGCCGAGGCCGCCCGACCGATGCACCTGCCAGAGTTGCGCGGCGGACGCATTGCGAACCCAGCTTTCGAGGGCACGCGTCAAGCTCTCGAGAATCGTTTGTTTGTTCATGCGTGAATCTTTCACAGTTTTCTGCCTGGCCGAAAAGCCAGAACCGGCGTTGATGTTCGAAGGCCACGGAATGAACGGGCCCAGCGGTATGAATCCAGGCGTGAGCTATATTTCCTCCCATGGAAAACGCGTCCGACATAGGCAAACCCACTGTACCCATCGACCTGATCGGGCCGGATCACTGGCCGCGCTCGAAGCGCGGCGGCGGCAAGGCAACCAAGTTGCTGCTCGCCGTGGTGGGCGGGATTGCAGCAGCAGGCGTGATCGCCTACCGCTTCTTCGGCGTGGGACGCTGACAACTTACCCCTCTCCCTAACGCCAACGCAAAGAGCCCGCTGTCCGAAAGACAGCGGGCTCTTTTCATGTGCGCGGAGCGTCGTCACGACCACGCACTCACTGCAGCCGCGAGCCCTTGGGCAGGCGCCTCGCAAGCCACTCGTGCACATCCGCGCGGATGTTGCGGCCTTCGAGCAGAAAGTTCTCGAAGCGGCTCGGCACATACGGCAGGTAGACCAGCGGCATGCCCGCCTCCTCCGGCGTGCGCGCAGCCTTGCGGTTGTTGCAGACCGCGCATGCGCTCACGAGGTTGGTCCAGGTCCAGGGGCCTCCGCGCGACTCTGGCAGCACGTGTTCGCACTGCAGATCGCGCTCGTGGAACACATCCGCGCAGTACGCGCAGGTGTGGCGGTCGCGTCGCAGCAGCTTGCTCTTGGTGACACTCGGAACCACGTCGAACAGGTTGATCTTCGAGGCACCGCGCAGCGCGATGATGGGCGCCACCTCGATGCGCGACTGCGCACCGCGTGCCACATTGAAGCCGCCGCGCAGCGTGGCCAGCGGCAGGCCGCCGTCTTCCCACGCGACGGAATCGGTGGCGTAGTGCAACACCGCCTGCTCCAGCGAGATCCAGGCCTGCGGCGTGCCCTGAATGTCGAGTTGCAGGACGTGAGATTGCATGTGTCGCCTCCTTCATGGGCGATGGTTGTGAAGTTGAAAAAATGAATGAAAAACAACGAGGCACGAGGCGCGCTACCACTCGCCCGATGCACGCACGCGTTGATCGAGGTCGAGCCCGTCGCGCTGCAATTCACCGCCCTGTGCCTCGCGCCGCGCATCTGTCACGATGCCGAAGCGCCGGGCCAGGGCGAGCACCAGGCGCCTGCGCGGCTGTGCCGGGCGCACGGTGATCATCCGGATCGGGGTGTTGCGCTTGCGCATGGTGGTTCTCCTTGGGTGTGTGACAGCAAACAGTAAAAAGTGGCCCCACGTGCACGACTCGAACGTGCAACCCCTTGCTTCGTAGGCAAGTGCTCTGATCCATTGAGCTAACGCGGGTCTGAAAAACACTGCGGTGCTTTCCATTTCGGTTGTGTCCTCACGCGACGGACAGCGCGCTGGGCGCTGTCCCGTACGACGTCGCTGCACAGGAGTGATCAAATCCTGCACATCCCGCCAGACCGTCTACGCGGTGGGCCCTGGCGGTGTGGTGAAGGCACACCCGAAATGGCAAACAAAAAGGCCCGGAACCTTTCGGTGTCCGGGCCTCTGCATGAGAGAGCTTGGAAGGTATGCGCCTATGCGCAACCTCCACCCGGTAGCACCTGATCCTCGTTTTTTTCGACACGCAGGCTGGCTGCGGCTTTCGCGGAATACACGTGGCTCTGGTGCTGATTCGGTCGGACCGACGGCATGCCGTCAAAACCACCGCACGCCCAGACGCGCACGAGCGATCGGCCCGAGGCGGGTCGAATGCTGGTGAGGTGCAATGCGGTGTTCACGATGGTTCCTGGGTCAAAAATTGCCAATGCCGGCCGTCAAGGGTAGGAAAAATGGTGCGGCTTGTGCCGCGAGTGAAGGCAACTGTAAATAGTGTTTACGGAGGCGTCAACAACCCGGACAATCTTTTCTTGTCTTGTTGTTGTTTTTGAACAGTGCCCAATATCACCGTCGCGCGCCGTTGCAATGCCCTCGCGCTGCATCGCCGCTTTCTCGAAGAGGCCGTGGCCGCCGGCCTCCCGGCCAAGGGCCTGGACCAGGCGTTCGCCAGGAAGATTGAAATCTCTCCCAGCATGTGGAGCCAGGTCAAGAGCGCCCGCCCCATCGGCGACAACCTCGCACGGCAGATCGAAAGGCACTGCAACGTGGAGGCCGGCTGGCTCGACAAGGAAGACCGTCCCTCCGAGGTGCCCGACGCGGCGGAAGAGCGCTTCATTGCGTCTGCGCGCAAGGCCTGGCGCATGGCCAATGCCAAGGGCAAGAAGGAGTTGAGCGGCTGGTTGAAGAAGCGCGCGCAGGACGCTGCCGGCAACCCGCTGGCGCCCTGACCGGCCGCTCAGCCCGGCGCGGGCGCGTTGCGCAGGATGGCCGTGCGCATGTCGTCCGGAATGGCGACAGAGCGGTGCGTCTCGAGCGACGTGGTCACGATCACCTGCGTCATCTGCATGCGCACCTCGCCGGTCTGCGCGCCGAAGCAGCGCACCGCCAGCGTCATCGAGCGCGAGCCCAGCCGCTGCACGCAAAGGCCGAGCACCACCTGGTCGCCCATGCGGCTCACGGCGCGGAAATCGACGTCGAGCTTCACGGTCGGCAGGCCGATGCGGCGCTGCGCCACCAGCCCGTGGTAGCTGAGCCCCAGGCCTTCATTGACCCAGTCCTCGACCAGCCCGTTGAGCATCACGAAGTACTGCGGATAGAAGACGATGCCCGCCGGGTCGCAATCGGAAAAGCGGATCAGCCGCGGCCGGCGGAACTCGTCGCTCGCGACCGTCAGGTCGACATGGCTGGCTTCGCCCATCGTCAGCCCTCTTCGCCCGCGGGCTCGCCGCGCATCACATGCACGCGCAGCAACCCGAGCTGCGTGTGCATCTGCTTGACCGTCTTCATGTCGAGCCCCGAGAACATCTCGAGGATCCATTGCTCGTGCTCGCTGGCCATGGTCTCGAAGGTGCGGCGGCCCGCGGGCGTGAGGCTCACGATCCACGCGCGGCGGTCGTCGGGGCTGGGCGCGCGCGCCACCATGCCTTCGCGCTCGAGCTCGTCCGTCAGGCCCGTGACGTTGCCGCCGGTCACCATCAGGTAGCGCGACAGCACGCGCATCTTCAGGCCGTCCTTGTAACGGTAGAGCTGCGCCATGTAGTCGAAGCGCGCAAGCGAAATACCGAAGCGCTCGCGCAGCCGGCGGCGGATTTCGGCCTCGATCTGCGTGGTGCTGGCCAGCATGCGCAGCCAGAGCTTGAGCATCGCGTGGTCTTCGTGACCGGCGCGCCCCTCGTGCCCCAGCTCTTCGGCATCGCTCAGCACCGCATGCGAAGCGTCGTTGCGTGTCATGTCACTTCCCCCCCTGAGACCGAGATCGACTGCCCGGTGACCGATGCGGCGCCCGCGCCGCACAGCCAGCGCACGGTGTCGGCCACTTCCGACGGCTGCACGATGCGCTTCTGCGGGTTGACGCTCGAGAACTCCGCCAGCGCATCGGCTTCGCTGCGGCCGGTCTTGCCGACCACGTTGGCCACGCTGTTGCGCAGGATGTCGGTGTCGGTGTAACCCGGGCACACGGCGTTCACCGTGATGCCCTTGCGTGCCACTTCCAGCGCCAGCGAACGCGTGAGCCCGACCACGCCGTGCTTGGCCGCGGTATAGGCCGCCACGTAGGCGTAACCCTTCTGCCCCGCCGTGCTGGCGATGTTGACGATGCGGCCCCAGCCGGTGTCGAGCATGTCGGGCAGCGCGGCCTGCGTGCACAGGAAGCTGCCCGTGAGGTTGACCGACAGCATGCGTTGCCAGAGCTCGAAGGACGTCTTGAGGAACGGCGCGCTCTCGGCCGCGCCCGCGTTGTTCACCAGAACGGCAATGCGGCCGCGCGCGGCGCGGGCTTCGGCGAAAGCCGCCTGCACCGCCTCCGGGTTGGCGACGTCGGCCGTGGCCACGCCGTGCCCACTGCCCGCGAGCGTGTCGGCCACGCGCTGCAGCGCCTCGCGGTCGCGGCCCAGCAGTGTCAGAACGGCGCCCTCGGCGGCCAGGGTGCGGGCGATTTCGGCGCCGATGCCGCGCGCAGCGCCCGTGACGAGTGCGTGGCGGCCAGTCAGTGAATTTGAGTGCATGCCTGAATGTTTTAGTTCTGAATCATTTTAGCGGCATGCGTCGGCCCGGGTTGTGAGCGCATGAAACGCATTCTTCAGCTGCCCGAGCCCCGCACGGGCCGGCCGTCCCAGGTCTGCGGCCCCACGCCGCGCTCGCGCAGCTTGAACTTCTGCACCTTGCCGTTCTCGGTGCGCGGCAGGTCGGCCAGCAGGTCGATGTAGCGCGGCACGGCGAAGTACGGCAGGCGGCCTTCGCAGAAGCGTGCGAGTTCGACGGGGTCGATCGTCGTGCCCTCGCGCGCCACCAGCGCGGCCATCACCTCGTCCTCGGCCAGTTCGGAGCGCACCGGGTACACCGCGCACGAAGCCACCCCCGGATGGCTCAGCAGCACCTGCTCCACCTCGAACGACGAGATGTTCTCGCCGCGCCGGCGGATCGCGTCCTTGATGCGGTCGACGAAACGAAACGCGCCGTCGGCATCGCGCACCACGCGGTCGCCGGTATGGAACCAGAGGTTGCGCCAGGCCTCGACCGTCTTCCCGGGCATGTTGAAGTAGCCGCTCGCGAAGGCGTAGGGCTCGTCGGCGCGCAGCAGCAGTTCGCCGGCCTCGCCGGGCGGCAGCGCCGCATCGTCTTCATCGGCCACGCGCGCCTGGAAGCCCGTGCGCAGCCAGCCCATGACACCGCCGCGCGGCGAATCGGGCGCGGTGGCGATGGCGAAATTGGTCTCGGTCGAGCCGTAGCCTTCGAGCAGTGCCACGCCCGTGCGCGCCTTGAATGCGGCGCCGGCGGCCGAGGGCACGCCCGGCCCGAGCCCGATGCGCACACGGTGATCCCGTTCGCCCTCCCCTTCGGGTTGCGCGAGCAGGATGGGCACCATCGCGCCCAGCAGGTAGACCACAGTCGCGCCGCTGGCGCGCATCGACGGCCAGAAGCCCGACGCAGAGAAGCGTGACTCGAACACCACCTCGGCCCCCGTCAGCGCCGCCTGTGCGAAGGTGTTCAGCGCGTTGATATGGAACAGCGGCAGCGTGGTGCACAGCACGTCGTCGGCACCCACGACTAGCACTTCCGCGCTGTTCACGCCCCACCAGAAATACTGCGCGTGCGGACAGATCACGCCCTTGGCCGGCCCGGTGGTGCCGGAGGTGTACAGGATGGCCAGCGGATCGCCGGGCTGCACCGGCGCCGGCGCAATGGGCTCGGCGCCTTCGGGGTACGGCACCACACGCACGCCGGCAGGCGCCGGCCATGGCGCCGCCTGCGCCTCGCCGACCACCCAGATCTCGCGCAACGCAGTGCGCCCCAGGTCGGCCGTGGCGAGGCGCTCCAGGAAGGCCGCCTCGATCACCAGCAGCTTCGCCTCGCTGTTGGCAAGGAAGTATTCGATCTGCGGCCCCATCGACGCCGAGTTGATGGGCACCACGGACGCGCCCAGCCAGCCCGCGCCCAGGAAGCTCTCGAGAAACTCGATGCGGTTGCCGCACATCACCGCCACGCGGTCGCCGCGCGCCACACCGGCGAGCGCCAAGGCCCCGGCGCGAACGGCCGCCGCCTGCGCCGCATCGCGGTGCGCCCAGGCGCGCCCCGCGATCCGCAGCAGCGCGCGCGACCCGAACAGCCCGGCCTGGCGCTGCAGCATGGCCGGCAGCGTGCGTTGCGCGGGCGGCACGGCGCGCGGGTCACTCGTCATCGTGCGTGCCTCCGCCCAGGTACGTCGCCTGCACCCGCGGGTCGCTCGCCAGTTCGGCCGAAGCGCCCGAGAGCGCGATCTCGCCCGTCTCGAGCACATAGCCCTGGTCGGAGCTTTCGAGCGCGGCGCGCGCGTTCTGCTCCACCAGCAAGATCGACACACCGTCCTCGCGCAGCTTGCGCACGATGGTCAGGATGTCGCGCACGATCAGCGGCGCCAGGCCCAGGCTGGGCTCGTCGAGCATCAGCAGGCGCGGCGCCGACATCAGCGCGCGCCCCACCGCCAGCATCTGCCGCTCGCCGCCCGAGAGCGTGTCGGCGCGCTGCGAGCGGCGCTCGGCCAGCCGCGGAAAGCGGTCGTACACCGACTGCAGCCGCTTCTTCATCGCGTCGCCGCGCAGCCGCTTGGCGTAGGCGCCGAGCTGCAGGTTGTCGAGCACGGTGAGTTCGCCGAACAGCTCGCGCTTCTCGGGCACCAGGCACAGGCCGCGCTCCACGCGCGCCTCCACGTCCAGCCCCTGCAGGTCTTCGCCTTCGAAGCGCAGCGTGCCCTTGCAGGGCAGCAGGCCCATGGCCGCGGCCAGCAGCGTGGTCTTGCCCGCGCCGTTCGGGCCGATCACCGAGATGATCTGCCCGTGCTGCAGGTCGAGCGACACACCGCGCACCGCCTCCACCTGTCCATAAGACACATGCAGATCGCCAATCTCCAGCATCGCGGTCATTTCGCTACCCCCAGGCTTGTCACTTCGTGTACTTCTCCTGCCCCCTGAAGGGGGCCCGCGCCTTCGGGCGGCCGTGCGGCGCTCATACAACGCTCCCCAGGTAAGCCGCCTGCACCCGCTCGTCGGCGCGCACCGCCGACGGCACGCCCTCCACGAGCTTGGAGCCGAAGTTCATCACCACCAGCCGGTCCACCAGTTTCATCACGAAGTCCATGTCGTGTTCGACGATGAGGATGGTCACGCCCTCCTCGCGCAGCTTGCGCAGCAGGTCGCCGAGCGCCATCTTTTCCTTGCGGCGCAGGCCGGCCGCTGGCTCGTCGAGCACCAGCAGCACCGGGTCGGCGGCCAGCGCGCGCGCAATCTCCAGGATGCGCTGCGTGCCCAGCGGCAGGCTGCCCGCCAGTTCGTGCGCGCGGTCGCCCAGCCCGATGCGGTCGAGTTGCCGCTGCGCCTCCTGCAGGATCTGGCTTTCTTCCGCGCGGTCCAGCCGCAGGCCCGCCTTCAGGATGCCCGAGCGCGTGCGTGAATGCGCGCCCAGCGCCACGTTGTCGAGCAGGCTCATGCGCGGGCGCAGCTTCACGTGCTGGAAGGTGCGCGCCAGGCCCAGCCGCGCCACCTGCCGCTGCGGCATGCCGGCGATGTCGTGGTCCAGGAAGCGCACCTGGCCGGCGCTCATCGGCAGCGTGCAGGTCAGCAGGTTGAACATGGTCGACTTGCCCGCGCCGTTCGGCCCGATCAGCCCGACGATCTCGCCGGCCTTCACGTCGAAGCTCACGTCGTTCACCGCCACCAGTCCGCCGAAGCGCTTGACCGCGCCGTTCACCGACAGCACCTGCGCCCCGCGCGCGGGCAGCGTGCGATGCGCCAGCGGCGCGACCGGCGCGGCGTCGTGGCGCGACGGCCCTTGCGAGCTGCCTCGACGGCGCGTCCAGCGGCGCAGCAGCCCCATCACGCCGCCGCGCGCAAAGTGCAGCAGCAGGATGAACAGCGCGGCGAAGGCCACGGCCTCCAGTTGGCCGGCGCGCTGCGTGAGCATCGGCAGCACGTCCTGCAGGCCGTTCTTCAGCACCAGCACCAGCGCGGCGCCCACCAGCGCGCCCGCCAACTGGCCGAGCCCGCCGGCCACCGCCATCAGCAGGTACTCGATGCTGGCACGCACGTCGAAGGGCGAGGGGCTCACGAAGCGGTTCATGTGCGCATAGAGCCAGCCCGCCAGCCCCGCGAACAGCGCGGCCGTGACGAACAGCGACAGCCGCACGCGGTACGCATCCGCACCCACGCTGGCCAGCAACGTGGCGCCTCCGCGCAAGCCGCGAATTGCACGCCCCGGCCGCGACTGCAGCAGGTTGTGGCTGAACAGGCAGGCCAGCCCGACGATCACCCAGATCAGGTAGTACATCGCGCGCGGCTCGGCCAGCGACCAGCCCGCGACCTGCAGCGCCGGAATGTTCGACAGGCCCGTGTGGCGCCCGAGCGCATCGACGTTGCCGAACAGCATGGCGATCGACAGGCCCCACGCGATGGTGCTCAGCGGCAGGAAGTGCCCGCCGAGGCGCAGCGTGAGCATGCCGATGGCCAGCGCCGACAGCCCCGTGAGCAGCAGTGCGAACAGCAGCCCGATCCACGGCGACATGCCCTGCGTGGTCGTGAGCCAGGCCGTGGCATAGGCTGCGATGCCCACGAAGGCCGCCTGCCCGAACGAGGTGGCGCCGCCAACGCCCGTGAGCAGCACCAGGCCCAGCGCCACCAGCGCGCCGATGCCGATGTCGTTGAGCAGCGAGACCGTGAAGCTGCCCGCCACCGCCGGCACCAGTGCCAGCACCGCGACCACCGCGGCGATCCACGCCATGCGTTTGCGGTTCGTGTTCATTGGTCCACCTCGTCTTCTTCCTCTTCGGCGTGCGCGGCCATGAAGGAGCGCAGCATGAGCACCGGAATCAGCAGGCTGAACACGATCACGTCTTTCAGCGCGCCGCTCCAGAACGAGGCAAAACTCTCCACCACGCCGACCGCGAGCGCGCCCACGGCCGTCATCGGGTAGCTCACCAGCCCGCCGATGATCGCGGCCACGAAGGCCTTCAGGCCGATGATGAAACCGGAGTCGTAGTACATGGTCGTCACCGGCGCGATCAGCACGCCGATGAGCCCCGCCAGCAGCGAGGCGCAGCCGTAGGCAAGCAAGGCCGTGCGCACCGGCCGGATGCCCACCAGCCGCGCGCCCACCCGGTTCACGGCCGTGGCGCGCAGCGCCTTGCCGGCCACCGTGCGCTCGAACACCAGGAAGAACAGGCCGCTCAGCACGATGGCCGCACCCACCATCAGCACCACTTGGCCGCTGACCGTGAAGCCGTCGCCCAGCGTGAACACGGCGCTGGTGAGCGGCGTGGTGCGCGAGCCTTCGGGCCCGAAGAACAGCAGGCCCAGGCCCGACAGCAGGAAATGCAGCGCCAGCGACACGATCAGCAGCACCAGCACCGACGCATCGGCGATCGGCTGGAACACCACCCGCGCCAGCAGCGGCGCGATCGGCACCACCAGCAGCACGGCCACCGCGATGTGCACCGCCACCGGCACGCCGGGCCGCGCGGCCAGCCATGCGAGCACGCACGGAATGGCCGGCAGCACGCCCCACATCAGCACCGCCTTGGGAATGCGCGCGGCCTCGCCACGCCGCAGCAGGCTGCCGATTTCGGTGGCCAGCGCCAGCGCGGCCAGCACGGCCACCATGCCGATGGTCGGCGGCACGCGGCCGGTCTCGAAGGCCGCCAGCGACAGGGCCGCGAAGGCCGCGATGTCGCCGAACGGCACGAACACCACCCGCGTGACGGAGAAGATGAGCACCAGCCCCAGGCCGGCCAGCAGGTAGACGGCGCCGTTGGCCAGGCCGTCGGTGAGAAGAATGAGGGCCACGTCCCATGTCATCGCGCGGCCCTCCCGAAGAACGAAGGCGTGCGGTTCAAGGTGCGAGCTTCCATTGGCCGTTGTCGAGCTTGACGATCACCCGGGCGCGTTCGTCCACGCCGTAGAGGCTGCCGGGCTTGAAGGTGTACACGCCGTGCGTGCCCACCACTTCCTTGGTGCTGAAGATGGCGTCGCGCAGCGCCACGCGGAACTCGGGCGTTCCCGGCTCGGCCTTCTTCATGGCGCGCGAGGCCGCATCGGCGAACACCAGCCAGCCGTCGAACGAGTAGGCCGAGAAGGCGTCGCTGGTCGGTGCGTTGTTGACCTTCTGGAACACCGCGCGGAACTCGGTCGCGATCTTCTTGGTCGGGTAGCCGTCGGGCAACTGCTCGGCGACGATCACCGGGCCTGTTGGCATCAGCGCGTTCTGGCCGGCGGCGCCGACCACGCGCACGAAGTCGGGGTTGATCAGCCCGTGCTGGCCGTACACCCCGCCCTTGAACCCGCGCTCCTGCAGCGCCAGGAACGGCAGCGCGCCCGGCGTGCCGGCGCCGCCGGTCATCACCGCGTCGGGGCGCAGCGCCACGATCTTGAGCACCTGGCCCGTCACCGAGGCGTCGGCGCGCGCATAGCGCTCGTTGCTCACCACCTTGATGCCGGCGCCGGGCGCGGCCTTCATGAGCGCGTCGTACACCAGGTCGCCCCAGGCGTCGGTGAAGCCGATGTAGCCCACCGTCTTCACGTTGTTGCGCTTCATGCGCTCGACCACCGCGTCGATCATCAGCTGCGTGGGCTGCGCCACCGTCATGACCCACGGGTTCTCCGCGGGGTCGAGCAGGATGGGCGTGAGGCCGATCATCGGCGTCTTCGCGTCGCGGCCCACCTGCGCCATCGCGATGGCGGCCGGCACGCCCGAGGTGCCCATGAGCACGTCGACCTTTTCTTCCTCGACCAGCTTGCGCGCGTTGCGTCCGGCCGTGGTCGGGTCGGAGCCGTCGTCCAGCACGATGAGCTGCACCTTGCGGCCGTTGATCTCGGGCTTGTAGGCCAGCGCCGCCTGCATGCCCTTGGCATAGGGCACGCCCAGCGAGGAGTTCGGCCCCGACAGCGACACGCTGAGGCCGACCTTCAGGTCGGCGGCCAGCGCGCTCGCAACACCACAGGCGGTCAGCGCCGCGGCGAGTGCGCCGCGTGTCAAGGTCTGCAACAGGCTCTTCATGTCGTAGCTCCGGTGAGGATGGTTGGAATGGACAGGTAACTCAGATGAACAACTGGATGGCCGGCAGCGCGCGCGCCGCGTTGAGCAGGTCGACGCGCTTCTCGCGGATGCGCCAGCCCGCGGGCGTGCGAACCAGGTGGTGGCGGACGGTGCCGCTCAGCAACACCTGGTCGTCGCCGCGTGCCTCGACGTAAAGGAAAGGCGTGCGCAGCCGCACCTCGTCTGCACTCTCGTGCTCGATGCGCGAGGGTTGCAGCACATGCTGGCTGTGGCTGGCCGGATGCTGCGAATGCGCGCGCGGGTTCTTCAGCCGCTCCACGCGCAGCTGCAGCAGCAACCGGTCTTCGTAGGCGAGCGAGTTGTGCGAGAACGGATCGGCCTGCGCCGCGCCGAGCAGCGGCACCCAGTAGTGGCCGTCTTCGGCGAACAGGGCCAGCCATTCGTCCAGGCGCCGCTCGTCGAGCAGGGCCGCCTCGTGGGCGACGACATCGCGCGGATCGTTCATGGCGCAGCCTCCACGCCCGCCGCCATGGACTTCGCCCAGGCGCGGAACTGGTTGCGCATCAGCAGCTCGTTGGTGCCGTTGGTGGTGATCGTCGATTGCGTGAGCTCGACCGCATCGAAGTTGCGGTGCAGGCTCACCCATTCGTTGCCGCCCGCGCGCAGGCCCTGCTGGATGCTCTCGAACAGGTGCAAGTCGTCATGCGCCACCACCGACATGGGTGAGAACACGAGGCGGTTGTAGCTCATGGCGCGCTCGAACAGCAGCGCGGGCGCGCCGGCCGCTCTGAAGCTCCAGGCCTCGATCAGCGTGCGGTTGGCGGCCAGCGGCCGGATCACGCGGATGGCCTGCGGCGAACCCTTGACCGACAGGCTCGGATAGAAGACCGAGTTCTGCGGCGAGCGCTGCAGAATTTCGGTGGCGCGCGCCTCGCCGTGCGCGGCGCGCATCGCGGCCTCGTACTCGGGCAGTTGCGCATAGTTGGAGTGGATGCTGAAGTTCACCCCCAGCACGCTGTGGCCGTTGGCAAACACGCGCCCGCCCATCTTGTCGAAGAACTCATAGCCCGAGCCGAAGGGCAGTATCTGCTCCATCGCCATGGGCTTGGGGTCGGTGGGCGCATGGCCTTCCCACAGCGCCTCGGCCGCCTTGGTGGCCGACTCGTGCGTGGACATCGGGTGCACCGTGTCGTTGATGTTCTCAAGGTACATCTTCCAGTTGCAATGCACGATGTTGCGCAGCACGCCGCCGCCCACGGCAAGCTTGCCTTCGGGGGAGCGGTCGACCATGTTGTCGATCGCGCCCAGCACCTCGCCGAAATATTCCTCGAAGGCGGGGCCGGTGTCGGACAGCCGCACGAAGACGAAGTCGCGGTACACCTTCACATGCTTCACCACCGACAGCCCCTGCCCCGATTCGCAGGCCTTGAGCTGCGTGCCCTCGTAGCCGTTCTTCAGCGGCACGCCGAGCGGCGCGCCGTCGAGCTTGTAGGTCCACGCGTGGTACGGGCAGCGAAAGAAGCGGCCGGTGTTGCCGCTTTCGTCCGTGACCAGTTGCGTGCCCTTGTGGGCGCAGCGGTTGTAGAGCACATGCACCGCGCCGTCGGGCTGGCGCACCATGAGCAGCGGCCGACCCGCGATGTCCTGCGTGACGAAGTCGCCGGGCTCGGGCACCTGGCTCGCATGGCCGAGAAAGACCCAGGTGTTGGCGAACAGCCGCTCCTGTTCCAGCGCGAAGATCTCTTCGCTGAGGTACAGGTCGCGGTGGACACGGTCGTCCCGAACCAGCGCCGCGACAAGATCGGGGCGATTGCGGTAGGTGGTCATGGCGGTGTGCTCGGAGACTGGACGACGACTAGGGCACCAGCTTCCACTGGCCCTTGGTCATCTGCACGATGACCACGCCGCGCTGGTCGGAGCCGTAGCGATCGTCCGGCTTGAAGGTGTAGACACCGTGCGTGCCCACCAGCTCCTTCGTGCTCACGATCGCGTCGCGAAGCGCCGTGCGGTACTGCGGCGTGCCCGGCTCGCCCTTGGTGCGCGAGGCCGCATCGGCCAGCAGCAGGTAGGCGTCGTAGGTGTACGACGAGAAGGCATCCGTCGGCACTGCGCCGTTGACCTTCTGGTAGGCGTTGCGAAAGCCCATCGACACCTTCTTGATCGGGTTGCTGTCGGGCAGCTGGTCGGCCACCAGCACCGGGCCGCTGGGCACCTGCAGGCCTTCGATGGAGGCACCGCCCACGCGCACGAAGTCGGCGTTGATGAGGCCGTGCGTGCCGTAGATCTTTCCCTTGTAGCCGCGCTCGGCCAGCGCAAGGTACGGCAGCGCGCCGGGCGTGCCCGAGTTGCCGGCGAACACTGCGTCGGGCCGTGTCGCGACGATCTTCAGGACCTGCCCGGCCACCGACGAATCGCTGCGCGCATAGCGCTCGTTGGACACCACCTTGATGCCGGCGGCGTCGGCGCTCTTCACGAGCGAGTCGTAGGCCAGGTCGCCCAGCGCGTCGGAAAAGCCGATGAAGGCCACGGTCTTCACGCCCGACTTCTTCATGCGATCGACCACCCCCGCGACCATGAGCGGAAACGGTTGCGACACCGTGACCGTCCATGCGCCTTCGGGGCCGGCGATGGTCACCGGGGTGGGCGAGATCAGCGGCGTGTTCAGCTCGCGGGCCACCGCGGCGATGGCCATGGCGCCGGGCACGCCCGAGGTGCCGATGAGCACGTCGACCTTGTCCTCGGTCACCAGCTTGCGCGCATTGCGCCCGGCGGTGGTGGGGTCGGAGGCGTCGTCGAGCACGATCAGCTGGACCTTGCGGCCGGCGATCTCGGGGTGCTCCGCAATCGCTGCACGAATGCCCTTCTCGTAGGGAATGCCGAGCGCGGCCACCGGGCCCGACAGCGAGCTGATGAAGCCGATCTTCAGGTCGGCCGCCAGGGCCTGCGAACTTGCCAGCGCAAGCACCGTGGCGCCGAGGATGTGGGTGAGTTTGTTCTTCATCTCAGGTTTCCGTGGTGTTTGTCATGCCGGGCTGGTGCTCAGGGCAACAGCTTCCACTGACCCTTTTCAAGCTTCACGACAACCCGCGAGCGGTCGTCCGAGCCATAGCGGTCCGTCGGCTTGAAGTTGTAGACCGAGTGCGTGCCGACCAGCTCCTTGGTGCTCACGATGGCATCGCGCATGGCCAGGCGGAATTGCGGCGTACCCGGCTCCGTCTTGGTGGCCAGGGCGCGTTGCGCGGCATCGAGGCAGATCAGCCAGGCATCGAAGCTGTAGGCCGAGAAGGTGTCGGTGGGCGCCGCGCCGTTGGCCTTCTGGTAGGCGGCGCGGAAGTCCATCGAGATCTTCTTCATCGGGTTGGTGTCGGGCAGCTGCTCGGCCACCACCACCGGACCCGTGGGCGCCAGCAGGCCTTCGACCGACGGACCGCCCACGCGAATGAAGTCGGGGTTGATCAGCGAATGCATGCCGTAGATCTTTCCCTTGTAGCCGCGCTCGGTCAGCGCCAGGTACGGCAGCGCGCCCGGCGTGCCCGAGGCGCCGGTGATCACCGCGTCGGGCTTCAGCGCCACGATCTTCAGCACCTGGCCGGCCACCGACGAATCGCTGCGCGCGTAGCGCTCGTTCGACACCACCTTGATGCCGGCCGAGGGCGTGGCCTTCATCAGCGCGTCGTACACCAGGTCGCCCCAGGCATCGGAGTAGCCGATGTAGGCCACCGTCTTCACGCCGGCCTGCTTCATCTTCTCGACCATCGCGCCCATCATCAGCGGCGCGGGCTGCGGCAGCGTCACCATCCACGCGCCCTCCTCGCCCGCAAGGTCGGCGTTGGCGATGGAGATCAGCGGCGTCTTCATTTCACGCGCCACCCCGGCAATGGCCAGCGAACCGGGCGCACCGGCGGTGCCGATGATGACGTCGACCTTGTCCTCCTCGATCAGCTTGCGCGCATTGCGCGCGGCCGTGGACGGATCCGATGCATCGTCGAGCTGGATCACCTGCACCTTGCGCCCGCCCACCTCCGACTTGTAGGCCAGCGCGGCCTTCATGCCCTTGTCGTACGGAATGCCGAGCGACGACACCGGTCCCGACATCGACGTGATGAAGCCGACCTTCAGGTCAGCGGCCCACGCGCCCGCGGCGCTCAACGCGCCGAGGCCCGCGGCAATGGCCGCGAGTGTGCGAATTCGGTTCAGGACTTTCATGGCGATGCTCCAGAGTGGTTTGGATGAACGTGAGGAAAGCAAAAAAGAAAAGTCAGAGCGCCAGGCTGCCGACGCTGGTGCCGCCGCAGACATACAGCACCTGCCCGGTGACGAAACTGTTGTCGGCGTCGGCAAAGAAACGCACGGCGCGTGCCACGTCGGCCGATTCGCCCAGGCGCCTGACGGGCACCGAAGCGGCGAGCGCGCGTTCCTTCTCGCTGCCGGCCTCGACCACGTCGTAGAACATGTCCGTGCGAATGGGCCCTGGGGCGACCACGTTCACGGTGATGCCGTCAGCCGCGAGCTCCAGCGCCCAGGTGCGGGCCATGCCGAGCATGCCGGCCTTGGTGGCCGAGTAGCTGGTGCGTGTGGCCAGGCCGAGCGCGGCGCGCGACGATAGCAGCACCACGCGACCGAAACCTTGTGCGCGCATGGCGGGCAATGCGCCTTGCACGAGCTGCACGGCGCAGCCCAGGTGCAGATCGACCAGCATGTCGAGGTCGTCGAGCTTCACGTCGGGCAACAGGGCCGCACGGATCACGCCGGCGTTGTGCACGATGGTGGTCGGCGCAAACCGCGCGACCAGTTCGCGCACGGCTTCGCCGGTGGCGGCGCGGTCGCTCAGGTCGACCTCCATGCTGTGCAGCTTTGGATGATCGATCTCGGCCTTGCGGCGCGCGAGCGAAATCACCTCGTAGCCCTGCGCGAGCAGGTCTTCGCAGATGGCCTTGCCGATGCCGGCGCTGCCGCCGGTGACGGCCGCGACCTTCGGTGCGCTCATGCCGACGCTCCCACCAGGGCCAGCACGCGCAGTGGGCTCCCGCTGCCCTTCTCGATCTTCAACGGCGGGCAGATCAGCACCGCGCCGGCGGGCGGCAGCAGGTCGAGGTTGCTCAGGCACTGCAGCCCGTAGCGCCCCGCGCCGTGCATGTAGTAGTGGCACGGATACGGCGGCCGCAGGTGATAGCCCTGGCCCGCGTCGGTGCCGATGGCCTCCGAGCCGAAGCCCAGCACGTCGCGCTGCTCCACCAGGAAGCGCACAGCCTCGGTGCTCGGCCCCGGCGTGTGCTGGCCGGTCTCGTCGAAGTTCTGGTACGCCTCGGGGTCGCTGCGCTTGGACCAGTCGGTGCGCATCAGCACCCACGCGCCCTTGGGGATGCGGCCGTGCGCAGCCTCGTAGCGCTCGATGTCGGCCACGCTGAGCAGGTAGTCGTCGTTCGACTGCACGTCCGCCGAACAGTCGATCACACACGCCGGTGCCACGAAGTTCTGCACAGGAATGGTGTCCACCGAGTTGTTCGGCAGGTCGCGGCCCGAGATCCAGTGGATCGGTGCGTCGAAGTGCGTGCCCGTGTGCTCGCCGCAGGAAAAGTTGTTCCAGTACCAGCCCGGGCCGCGCTCGTCGTACTTCGACACTTCCTCGATGCGGAAAGGCCAGCATTGGCCCATCTCGGGCGGCAGCGCGATCTGCGGGAACTCGGGCGTGAGCGTCTGCGTGAGGTCGATCACGCGGATGCGGCCGGTGGCCATCGCGCCCACGAGGCCGCCGAGGATTTCTGCCGCGGACATCAGATCGGTGGTTGTCGTCATCGTGTGTTCCTGTCTCAGCCGCCTGCGGCCAGCTCGCGTTCGAGCACCTTGGGGTTGTCGCGCCAGCGCTCCAGCCATTCCTGCGCCACGTCGCCCGGGTAGATGTCCTCCACGCCGTCACGCAGCGCCTTCACGATGGCATTGGCCAGCGCGGCGGGTGCGAGCTTGGGCGGCGGCGTGTGCTGGTTCCATTCGTCGTCGATGGGCCCCGGGAACACGTTGATCACGCGGATGCCGGCCGGCCGCATCTCCGCACGCAGGCATTGCGCGAGCGAATGCGCTGCCGCCTTCGAGGCGCTGAAGGTGCCGTGCGGCGGAAAGTTGCTGAGCGCGTAGATCGACAGCAGGTTGACCCAGGCCGTCGCACCCGTCGTGCCGTCGGCCGAGCGGCCCTTGAGCGCGGGGCCGAATTCCTGCGCCAGGCGCAGCAGGCCGAAGTAGTTGATGTCCATCTCGGCCTTGGCCACGTCGGTGCCACGGCGCGCGCCGATGCCGAAGGTGCGGTGCACCTCGGCGTTGTTGATCACGATGTCGACCTTGCCGCCGATGGAGCCCGCAAGCTCCGTCACCTGGCGGCCATTGGTCAGGTCCAGCGGCACCAGCGTGACCTGCGGCAGCGCGGAGATGTCGTCCAGCCCGTCGCCCATCTTCTTCCAGGGCTCGGCATGGCCGACCCAGACGATGTCTGCGCCAGCCTTCACCAGCGCGCGCACGATGGCTTGGCCGGTCTCGGTCTTGCCGTCGGTCACCAGCGCCTTGCGGAACTTGGGGTCGCTGGTCATCTCGCGCAGCATCTTGTCGTCGGCCATGTGGGGACTCCCTTCATTCGGAAAACCAATGAGAACGGCCTGGCCGGAGCGGTCGAGCCGGGCGCCGACACGGACGCGCGGAAGCGCGTCCCCGTCTGAATGCCCGCAGGTGGGCGCATCGCCCACCTCGCCGTGCAGGTGGACCATGAGCGTGGGGCCTGCATCGAGGTGCACCAGCCCCAGCCGCCAGGGCAGCCGCTCGCGAAAGAACAGGTCGTTGCTGTGGTGCAGCGTGGTGCTGCCGAGCAGTTCGCCCTCGCCGCTCTGCGCACGCCAGCGCAGGGCGGCCGACAGGCACTTGTGGCAGACCTCGCGCGGCGGGTACTGCACCGTGCCGCAGTCCTCGCAGGTCTGCAGTTCGAAGCGGCCCTCGGCGGCAGCCGCCGTGAGGCCGAGCGCCACGCGGCCGCGCGCGCCGGGCGGCAGGTTCATCTGCCGGGTGCGCAGCACCGGGTTCTTGCGCGGGGGGCGCATCAGGGGCATGGTCATGCGGCTCTCCCGAGGATGACGGCGCCTGTGCACAGGCAGCGGTCGTAGGTCACCATGCCGAAGCCGGCGACCAGGCCCAGTTGGGCATCGGGCACCGAACGCGGCCCAGCTTCATCTGTCAATTGGCGGATCGCCTCGACCATGCCGAGGAAGCCTCCGGCCGCGCCCGCTTGGCCAGCGGACAGCTGCCCGCCGCTGGTGTTGTTCGGAAAGCTGCCGTCGAAGGTCATGGTGTGCGACTGCACGAAGGCCGGGCCCTCGCCCTTCTCGCAGAAGCCCAGGTCCTCGAACTGCATCATTGCGATGACGGGGTAGTCGTCGTAGGTCTGCACGAAGTCCAGCGCGGTAGGGGGCACACCAGCCTGCGCGTACAGGTCGTCGCGGTCCTTGCGCCAGCCGCCCTGCACCATCACCGGGTCTTCGGCATAGGCGTTGTGGCGTTCGATGGCGCCGCGGATCACCACGTGCGCCAGGCCCAGGTCGCGTGCGCGCTCCTCGCTCATCACCAGGAAGGCCTCGGCACCGGCGCAGGGCATCACGCAGTCGAACAGGTGGATCGGGTCGGAGATGGGGCGCGCCGCCATGTACTCGTCGAGGGTCAGCGCCTTCTTGAACATCGCGTTCGGGTTGCCGAGCGCGTTGGTGCGCTGGTCCACGCAGATGCGGCCGAAGTCTTCGCGCCGCGCGCCGTAGATCCGCATGTAGTTGGCGGTGATGAACGCGAAGATCGAGTTCGGCCCGCCCGAGCCGTAGGGGTAGCTCGCGTCACGCGCAAAGTTGCTGAAGCTGCCCAGCGTCTGGCGGAAGGAGTCGACATGGTTGGTGTCCGCGCCCACGCAGGCCACGATGTCGGCATCGCCCGCCTGCACGGCGCGCGCGGCGCGGCGCAGGCACATCACGCCCGACGCACCGCCTGTGGGCACGTGGTCGAGCCAGCGCGGCGACAGGCCCAGGTGCTGCGTGACGCCCACGGCCGTGTCGGGCGCGAGCGAGAAGCTGCTGAGGCACAGGCCGTCGATCTGTTCCTTCGGCACGCCGCTGGCTTCGACCAGCGCCTGCACGGCCTGCCCGATGAACCAGTGCGCGGTGCGCGTGGAATAGCGCACGTAGGGCACGGTGACGGGCACCGCGACCGCGACGCCTTCGTAGGAGAGCCGGCGTGCCGTCATGCGTGCCCTGCCTGTCTTTTCTTCATGGCGCGCGTGTCGATGCAGTGGCCCTGCCCCGGCAGCGACTGCGCCATTTCGCGCAGCTGGCCGCGCTGGATCTTCTGCGACGGCGTGAGCGGCAGCGCGTCCACGAAGGCCACATAGCCGGGCGCCTTGTAGTAGGCCAACTGGTCCAGCGCATGTTGAACGATGCTGGCCGCGGTTTGCGCGGGCTGCGAGGCGTCCGCGTCTTCGCGCATCACGATGCAGGCCAGCACCTCGTCGCCGCGCACCGCATCGGGCGTGGCGGCCACGGCCGAGGTCTTCACGGCCGGGTGCTGGTTGAGCACGCTCTCGACCTCGACGGCCGAGATGTTCTCGCCGCTGCGGCGGATCACGTTCTTCTTGCGGTCGACGAAGAAGAAGTTACCCTCGGCATCGCGGCGCACCAGGTCGCCGGTGTGGAACCAGCCGTCGGCCCAGGCTTCGCGCGTGGCCTCCTCGTCCTTCAGGTAGCCGGAGAAGAAGTAGCGCTTCGGGTCGTTGCCGGCCGAGCGCACCAGCAGTTCGCCCGGTGCATCGACGCCGACTTCGCCGCCGTCCTCGCCCACGAGGCGGATCTCGACGAAGTCTTCCTGCCGCCCGAAGCAGCTGGTGCCCACCAGGCGCGGCTCGCGGTTGGCCATGATGCAGGCGGCTGCGCCGGTCTCGGTCATGGCCCAGGCTTCGACCAGCGGGAAGCCGAAGCGCGCTTCGAAAGGTGCGTGGTTCTTGCGGTCCACGCCGGCGCCGAAGCCCCAGCGAATCGCATGGTCGCGGTCGGCCGCCGACGCGGGCGCCGACAGCAGCATGGCCGGCATCACGCCCAGGTAATGCACGATGGTGGCGCCGCTCTCCTTGGCGCTGGCCAGCCAAGTCTTCGGATGGAAGCGGTCGAGTTGCACCAGGCAGCCGCCCGCCACCAGCACCACCATGGTGGAAAACGCCATCGCGTTCATGTGGTTGAGCGGCAGCGGCGTGATGACACGCTCGGCGTCGGGGCGAATGCCGCACACGCCGTCCAGCGCGGCATACCACTCGCCGGCACGCAGGAAGTAGGCGTTGGCGAGGATGCAGCCCTTGGGCCGGCCCGTGGTGCCCGAGGTGTAGAGCAGGCCGCACTCAGTATCGGCGCCCACGGGCTCATGGGCACGCGGTGCGGGTGTCTTCGCGCTCGGCACCGCATCGTCGGGGCCCATCGTCTCGAAGGCCACGCCCGCCAGCGCCGCCGCGGCGCGCAGGTCGGCCGCGCGGCCCGGCAGCGTCACGGCCAGGCCGATTTCGCTGTGCCCGATCAGGTAGACCAGTTCGGCCGAGCGCATGTCGGCGTTGATGGGCACCACGCTCGCGCCCAGTGCGTTCAGCGCGAGCCAGTGGAAGATGAAGGCGGGCCTGTTCTCCAGCAGCAGGCCGACGCGGTGGCCGTGGCCGTAGCCGGCCTGGGCATAGGCCGCGCGCAGGCGCTCGACCTCTGCCGCCGCCTCGCCCCAGCGGATCGCGCCGGGCGCGATGCCATAGGCGGCTGCGGTCACCGATTCGGTGAACAGGAACTCGGCCTGCGGCGTGCGCCTGGCAGTCGCTGTGAAGACCTGGTGGACGGTGTCGTGTGCCATCTCGTCCTTCAGATGAAAAGCTGCACGGCCGGCAGGGCCGCGTCGCAGTTGAGCAGGTTCACGCGCTTGAGCGTCATGCGCAGCGCGCCATCGTGCACGGTGAGGTGGTGATAGAAGGTGCCCACGTAGAACTGCAGCTCGTCGCCCTGCGACTCGGTGTAGTGGAACTCGGTGCGCACCACGAAACGGTTGGCCTCGGTGTCGAACTGTTCGACCACCGGCACTTGCAGCAGGTGGTGGCAGCGGCTGGGCGGCTGCTGCGAGAAGGCGCGCGGGCTCTTGAGGCGCTCGATGCGCAGGTCGCGCAGCAGCTTGTCCTCGTAGAGGTGCGAGGTGTGGTTCAGGCCGTCCTCCTGGTCGGGCACCAGCGGAATCCAGTAGAAGGCGTCGTCGGTGAAGAGCGCGTTCCAGTCTTCGTAGCGGCGCGTGTCGAGCAGGTGCGCTTCGTTCACGACGAAGTCGATCAGGTCCTGGCGGGTGACGTCGGTGCCGGCCATTACATGGTCTCCGTCATGCGCTGGACCCAGCTGCGATATTGGTTGCGCATCGGCAGCTCGTTGGTGCCGCCCGTGGTGATCTCGCCGCCCTTCAGCTCCGAAGGGTGGTAGTCGCGGTGCAGGCTCACCCACTCGTTGCCGCTCGCGTGCAGCCCGGCCTGCATGCCGCGGTAGGCCTGCAGGTCGTCGTGCCCCACCACCGAGAATGGCGAATTGATGAGCCGGTTGTACATGGTGGTGCGCTGCAGCAGCTCGAGCGGCGCGCCCTTGAGGCGGAAGGTCCAGCTCTCGATCAGCGTCTTGTCGGCCGAGATCGGCTTCACCACGCGAATGGCCTGGATCGCGCCCTTGATCGTGAGGTTCGGGTAGTACACCGTGTTGTGCCGCGCCATGCCGAGGATCTGCGCCGTCTTCTCTTCGCCGTAGCGCGCCTTCATGGCCTCGTCGTACGCGGGAATCGCCTTGTACTTGCTGTGGATGCTGAAGTGCACGCCCGTGAAGCTGTGGCCGTTGTCGTAGGTGCGGATGCCCATGTCCTCGAAGAACTTGTAGTCCGACATGAAGGGCGCGAACTGTTCCACCGCCATGGGCTTGGGCGCGTCTTCGGGCTTGTCGGCCCACATCCGCTTGGCGGTGCCGGCCGAGGACTCGTGCGCCACCATCGGGTGCATGGTGTCGTTGAGGTTCTCCACGAACATCTTCCAGTTGCACTGGTGCATGAAGCGCAGGCAGCCGCCCGCGATTTCGAGTTCGCCTTCGGGCGAGCGGTCGGCCATGTTGTCGATAGAGCTCAGCGAGTCGCCGAAGTAGTCGTCGAAGCCGGGGCCCGCGTCGTTGATCTTCACGAAGATGAAGCCGCGGTGGCTGCGCACGTGCTTCAGCGTGGTGAGGCCCTTGCCCGACTCGCATTCGTGCAGCTGCGTGTGCTCGTAGCCGGTCTTCAGCGGAATCGCCAGCGGCGCGCCGTCGGTCTTGAAGGTCCAGGCGTGGTACGGGCAGCGAAAGAACTTGCCGGTGTTGCCGCAGGGCCCGTTCACCAGCCGCGAGCCCTTGTGGGCGCAGCGGTTCATCATGGCGCGCACGCTGCCGTCCGTATGGCGCACGATGATGAGCGGGCGGCCCGCGATCTCGTTGCTGATCCAGTCGCCCGCCTTGGTCAGCTGGCTCTCGTGGCCCACGTAGTTCCAGGTGTTGGCGAAGAAGTGTTCCTGCTCCAGCTCGAACAGCTCCTGGCTGGTGTACAGGTCGCGGTGCACGCGGTCGTGCTGCACCAGGGCGCGCACGGCATCGGGGTTGTCTCGGTACGAAGTCATGGGTGGAGTCGCTCCTTGCTTCAGAGGTCGAGCACCAGCCGCTCGCCCTTGGCGCGCGAGATGCAGATCTGCATGACGGTGCCCTCGGCCTTCTCGCGGGCGGTGAGCACGTAGTCGCGGTGGTCGATCTCGCCTTCGATCACGGGCACGGCGCACACACCGCATTCGCCGCGCTTGCAGTCGAACATGGGGTCGCAGCCGTTCTCGATGAGGCAGTCGAGGATGCTCTGGTCGGCCGCCACGGTGAAGCGCTGGCCCGACTGGGCGAGCTCGACCTCGAAGGGCTGGTCGCCTGCTTCGGCGACCGGCTCGGTGAACAGCTCGAAGTGCACGCGGCCATGGTCCCAACCGCGTGCCTGCGTGCGGGCGAGCACGGCGTCGAGCATGACCTTGGGGCCGCACACGTAGAGGCGGTCGCCGGCCGGCACGCCGTCGAGCAGCGCATCGATGTCCAGCGGCGCACCGGCTTCGTCGTCGGCATGCACGCGCAGGTCGTCGCCCAGCAGCGCCTGCAGTTCCGGCAGGAAGGCCATCAGCTCGCGGCTGCGGCCGGCGTAGTGCATGCGCACGGGGGCCTCTTCGGCGCGGCGGCGCGCGGCCATGGTGGCGAGCGGCGTCACGCCGATGCCGCCGGCCACCAGCACCGTGCCGCCCGGGCCGGTGTGCAGGGGAAAGTCGTTCTTCGGTGCTTCGACGGCGAGCATGTCGCCTTCTTTCAGCCGCTCGTGCATGAAGCGCGAGCCGCCGCGGCCTTCGGCTTCCTTGCGCACGGCGATCACGTACTCCGTCGGCGCGTTGGTGGCATTGCGTGCGGTGGCGAAGTTGATCAACGAGTAGTGGCGCCAGTCGGCCTTGCCGTCGGGCAGCGACACCTGCACGCGGATGTGGGAGCCAGCCGCGAAACCCGGCAACGGGCGGCCGTCTTCAGCGCGCAGGCGCAGCATGCGGATCAGCGGGTTGAGTTCGCGCACTTCGGTAACGCGAAGCTGGAGCGTGGCGGTGGGAGCGGTCATCGTGCGTTGTCTCTTCAGGCCAGTGCGTGCTGCGCCAATGCAGCCTGCAATTTGTGGCCGTGTTCGTCGGCCAGCGCCGCATCGCGCAGCTCGCGCAGCGTGGCCGGTGCCAGCCCCGCGCCGGCGCGCTCGAAGGCGCGCATCACGGTGTCGTAGTTGCGAATGCCGCGCTCGTGCGTGTCGCTGTAGCCCTTGACCAGGCGCTGGCACTGGGCCAGCTCCACGGCAAGCTCAGGGTTGCGCCGCGCGGTGGCGGCGATGCGCTGCAGCCATTCCTCGATGCGGCGGTTTTCCTCGGCGTAGCGCATGGTGGACAGGCGCCAGCGCTTGCAGGCCGCCACGGCGCGCAGCATCAGGTAGCCGCGCAGCGAGCTGGTCTGGATCACGCGGCCATGCTGCGTGAAGCGCTCGACGAGCTTCTTGGGCAGCGTGGAACCCATGAGCCAGCGGCCGATGCCGCCGGGCAGCGTCTCGCAGATCTCCTGCAGGCGCGGGTGCATGTATTCGTTGATGGCGAGCACCTGCCCGGGCTGCACGCGCGCCTCGCCGCGCACGCGCTCGAAGCGGGTCGCCCGGGTCTTCAGGGCTGCGACGCGGGCCGTGTCTTCGTAGGACATCCACAGCGCCAGGTGGCGCGCAGTCTCGCGCAGCAGGCGGTGGTCGGCCTGGGCCGGCAGCGCCGCGATAGCAGCCGAGCGGTCGAGGTACAGGCCGGCGTAGGCCACGTCCTGGTAGTCGATGAGGCGGCGCACGCCTTCGAGCAGAAAGTCTTGCGCCTGCGCCGGAAAGTCGCGCTGCACGCGCTCCACCAGCGCGCGCACGGCAGGGTGGCGCGGTTGCGGCGTGGGCGTGGCGAGCGGGGCTTCCACCGCCGGCTCGCCATCGTCGCCGCCCTGCGCGCGAGTGAACGCCGCACCGAAGGCCTTGAGGCTGGGCTTGACGCCCACGCCGCCGCGCTCGACGGTAGCCTCGAACTGCGCGCGGCTGAACGGCAGCACGCCCGAGCCCGCGAGCGCACCGAAGAGCACGGCGCTGATCACGCTGCCCGAGGCCTCGGCGGCCTTCTCCATGTCGAAGCGGATGAAGCGCTTGGCGGCCTTGGCCGTGTGCGCAAGCAGCTGGGTGCTGTCGACGCGGCCATCGCCCAGCGCGCTCTTCTCCGCAATGGAGAAGACGCGGTGCGTCGATGCGATCAGCGTGGTGCGGTCGTGGGTGACGAGCCCGCGCTGAACCGCGCGGCCCGCTTCCATGAGCTCCGATGCAAGCACCACGTCGACATCGCCCGGCAGGGGCATCAGCGCCAGCACGGGCCTGTCGCCGTCCGCTTCGGCTTGCGCCGTCGGGTACAGCTCGACGTAGTAGATGGTCGCGCCGGTGCGCTGCGCCACGCCCGGCACCGAGGTGGTCTGGGCAACGTAGCCGTTGGCCTCGCCCATGTCGACGATCCAGTCGGCGAGCACGCCGCCGCCTTCCCCGCCCATGGCGAGGATCGCGATCTTGATGGGTTGGGCCTTGGTCGTCATCGCTTCAGAAGGCATAGGTTTCGCGGCGGCGCGCGTCGCCGCGCTGCAGCCAGCCGATGACGGCGGCGCGCACGCGTTCGCGCAGCACGTCCCAGCGGTTGGGGTTGCTCACGATCTGCGCCTTGTAGAACGAAGGGCACAGCACCGCGGCATGGGACACCTCGCCGCACACACCGCAGCCTACGCAGCTGTCGAGCACGGTGGCCACCGGGTCGGTGCGCAGCGGATCGGGGTTGGGCTTGATCGACAGCGACGGGCATCCCGACAGGCGGATGCACGAGTGGTCGCCGGTGCAGGTGTCCGAATCGACGCCGAACTTCTCGCGCACCATGCGCTTGCCGTCCGCGATGGCCTTGCGCACCAGCGGCTTCTCGCGGCGCTGCTTGTTGAGCATGCACTCCGACTGGGCGATGAGCACCTTGGGGCCCCGGGTCTTGGTGGTGAGTGCGTCTTTCAGCGCGTCGCGCATGCCGGCCACGTCGTAGGTGCGGCGCAGCGTCTTCACCCACTCCACGCCCACGCCGCGCACGGCGCGCTCGATGGCGTGGCCGGTGCTGCGCGTCTTGTTGAGGGCATGCGACGACAAAATGTCCTGACCGCCGGTGGCCGAGGTGTAGTTGTTGTCGACGACGATGGTGAGGTTGTCGCTCTTGTTGAAGACCGCGTTCGCCACCCCGCTGGTGAGGCCGTTGTGCCAGAAACCGCCGTCGCCCATCATCGAGATCGCACGCTTGCCGGCCGGTGCATTGAGCGCCGACGCGCCCGCGCCGCCCAGGCCGTAGCCCATGGTGGTGTTGCCGATGTTGAAGGGCGGCAGGATGGAAAACAGGTGGCAGCCGATGTCGGCGCTCACGTGGTGCGCGCCGAGTTCGCGCTCGACCAGCTTCATTGCGCTGAAGATCGGGCGCTCGGGGCAGCCGGTGCAAAAACCGGGCGGGCGGGCATGCACGACTTCGCCGAGCGCGGTGGAAGGCACGGCCGGCTCCGGCGCGGCATCGACGCCGATGGCGGCCACCTCCTTGAGCGGAATCACCTTGCGCACCGGCACCGGCACGGGCAGCGGTGCCAGGCGGTCGTAACGCTCGCAGAAGGTGCGCGCGCCCTTGAGCAGTTCGGACGACGTGTACTCGCCGGCCACGGGCAGCATGTCCTTGCCGTGCAGCGCGGTGGTCGAACCGGCCTGGCGCAGGATGGTCGCGAGGTTCTGCTCCACGAAGTTGGGCTGTCCCTCTTCCACGATCATCACCGCGCGCTTGCCTTCGCAGAAGCGGATGACTTCGCTTTCGATGACGGGGTACGCCACGTTCATCACATAGAGCGGCACCTTGGTGTTGCCGTACACGTCGGCGAGGTCGAGCCGCTCCAATGCGCGCAGCAGCGTGTTGTAGCTGCCACCCTGCACGATGATGCCGATGTCGTCGGCGTCCTCGGAGAAGAACTCGTTGAGCTTGCGCTCCTCGATGAAGCGCACGGCGGCAGGCCAGCGGTCCTTGATCTTCTCCTGTTCATGCACGAAGCTCGCGGGCGGCAGCACGATGCGGCTCACGTCGCGCTGCGGGTTCTCCATCGCCTCTTGCAGCGTGAACTTGGCGCGCTTGTTGTCGCCGGCGATGAAGTGGCCGTGCACGTGGCAGGCGCGGATGCGCAGCTGCAGCATCACGGGCGTGTTGCTGGCCTCCGAAAGGTCGAAGCCCTGCTTCACCGCATCGACGATGCTCGGCAGGTTGGGACGCGGGTCGAGCAGCCAGATCTGCGACTTCATGGCGAACGCATGGCTGCGCTCCTGCATGATCGACGAGCCCTCGCCGTAGTCCTCGCCCACGATGATGAGCGCGCCGCCGGTCACGCCGCCGGAGGCCAGGTTGGCCAGCGCGTCGGACGCCACGTTGGTGCCCACGGTGGCCTTGAAGGTGACGGCGCCGCGCAGCGGGTAGTTGACGGAGGCGGCGAGCGTGGCGGCGGCGGTGGCCTCGCTGGCGCTGTTCTCGAAGCGGATGCCCTGCTCCGCGAGGATGTCCTGCGCATCGGCCAGCACGTCCATCAGGTGCGAGATGGGCGCGCCCTGGTAGCCGGCCACATAAGACACTCCGGACTCCAGCAAGGCCTTGGTGACGGCCAGAATGCCCTCGCCACGAAACACATCACCACCGGAAAGCCGCAGCTTCTTGACTTCTTCGACGAACGAACGCTCAGCCATTTGGGTCCTTGTTGTCTATCGTGGGACGATGCGCTTCAGCTGCCACATCATGCTTTCTATAATGTTGACAAATGAATGTATCCACAATCATGAATTACCCTAGACATGCAAACAGCGTGCCCGCCTCATGCACCGGGTGCGTTCATGGCTGAGCCGGCGGCACCGCATCGCTTCGTCGATGACTACCTGCCCGCGCTGCTGGCGCAGGCCAGCCAGCTGATTTCCTCGGAGTTCCACGAGGTGGCGCGGCAGCAGGGCTTCTCCATTTCGGAGTGGCGCGTGATGGCCTCGCTCGCGGGCAGCGACGCCGTCAGCATCGGCCAGCTCGCGCAGGTGACGGTGACCAAGCAGCCCACGGTCACGCGGCTGCTGGACCGCATGGAAGCGCGCGGACAGGTCGAGCGCCTGCCCCATGAAAGTGATCGCCGCATCACGCTGGTGCGCATCACGCGCAAGGGCCTCAAAGCGGTGGAACACCTGATGGAACTCGCACGCGAGCATGAGCGGCGCGTGCTCGAACCCTTCGGCCTGCGGCGCGCCGAAGAGCTCAAGCAGACCCTGCGGCAGATGATCGACCTGCACGTGCATGTGCCGGTGGGGGAGCCGGAGGAAGACTGACCCTGCGTCCCCGTGGCCCGCTCGCTCAGAGGCGAGGCACGAGGACTGCGCGGCCGCGGTGGCCGCGCTGCGCGATCCAGTCGAGCGCGCGGGCCGCATCGGCGAGCGCGAAGGGTTGCACGGCCAGGTGCAGTCGCCCGTCGGCCAGCCTTGCCAGCAGCTCGGGCGCGGCGGCACGGCCGGCTGCTTCACGCCGAAACATGTTGAGCGGCAGCAGCGCCACATCGCGTTGCAAAAAGTGTGAGATGTCGAGTTGCAGCGTCGGCCCGGCGGTGTAGCCGACCAGCACCGCACGCCCGCCAGCGCGCACGGCGGGCAACACCTTCGCGAGCACATCGCCGCCCACGGTGTCGATCAGCAGGTCGGCGCTGGCAGCGGCGGGCGGCTCGGCGTTCGGATCGACGGCCGTCGCCGTGCAGCCGGCGTCGCGTGCGAGCTGCATCACGAGCGAGCCGACGGCACCGCTCGCACCGGTCACCAGCACCTGCTCACCGGCCTGCAGCTTCGCGACCTCGTGCAGCGCAACCCACGCCGACGTGCAGGGCGAAAAGAATGCGGCGCCCAACTGCATCGGCACGTCGTCAGGCAGCACGCCGAGCGCTTCATCGGGCGCGTCAATCAGCTCGCTCCAGGTGCCGTCGAACAGCGTGCCCAGTCCGCTGCCGCGCAGCCACACGCGCTGGCCGCTGGCGTACTGCCCGCTCGCGATGACGACGCCCGCAGCCTCCACACCCGGCGTATAGGGCAGCGGCGGATAGCGCAGGAAGCTGCCGCGCCACACGGTGCGGTCGATGTGCCCGACCGTCGCGGCCTCCATGCGCACCAGGGTGCGGCCAGGCCGCGCCACCGGATCGGCAACGTCTTCCAGCACGGGCACGGCGTCGAAGCCGTGGATGCGCACGGCCTTCATGGCAAGGTCTCCAGAAAGTCGAGCACGGTGCGCGCGAAGGCCTCGGGCATCTGGTCGGGCAAGGGCACCATGCCACCCTCGATGTCGACCATGCGCGCATGCGGCAGGTGGTGCCGAAGCTCCTGCGCATGCGGCGCGGCGAACGGGTCTTCGGTGGCGCGCACGATGAGCGCGGGCTGCGTGACATGGCCGATGCGGTCTTCCATGCGGTACGACGCGACGGCACGATGCCCATCTTCCACGCGCTCGACCTTCAACGCGTCGCGCACGAAGGCTTCGAGCAGGTCGGGCCGGCCCGGCGGATAGAAGCCCTGGCGCTTCTGCCACAGCGCGGCGAAATGCGAGCCGTCTTCGCTGGGCGCAACTTCGTCGATGGGCGGGCGCTGTGCCCGCGCGCGGCGAAAGGCTTCGTCGGTGTACGGCGTCGAAGACAGCACGAGGCTGCGCACGCGATCGGGGAAAGCCGCTGAAAGCTCGACGGCCACGACACCGCCTGTGTGATGCCCCACGACATCCACCTGCGAGATGTTCAGCACGTCGAGCAGCTCGCAGGCCACGCGCGCCCATTGCGCGATGCTCGCGGGCACGCCGCCATCCGCGGAGTCGCCGAAGCCGGCGGTGTCCATCGCGATGGCGCGGCGCCGCGCACCGATCAGCGGCAGCACCGCACGGTACTCGGCCCAGCTGCGCGGCGACTGATGCAGCAGCAGCACCGCCGGCGCCTGCGGATCGCCGCACGCCGCGTAGTGCACCTGCCCCACCGACAGGTCGGCGAAAGCGCGGCGAATGTTCATGACAGCGTCTCGTCGGTGGGTGCGCGCCACAGGCCCGCATGCTGCAATTCACCGAGCGTGCGCGAGAGCACGTCGCGCCGGTAGGCGGCGATGTCGCGGCCGGCGTAGTCGTAGAAGCCGCTGCCGCTCTTCAGGCCGAGCCGCCCTTCCTCGACCATGCGTGCGACGATGGCCGGCGCGGTGTAGCGGCCCTTGTCGAGCGACACCGACATCTCGCGGCTGGCGTGGTGCAGGATGTCGCAGCCGCCGAAGTCGATGAACTCGACCACGCCGAGCGCGGCGAAGCGAAGGCCCAGCCCGTAGCGCGTGGCCTTGTCGATTTCCTCGGCGGTGGCGGCGCCCTCCTCGATCATTCGCGCGGCCTCGTTCATCACCAGCGCCTGCAAGCGCGGCACGATGTAGCCGGGCGAGGCGCCACAAACCACGGGGAGCTTGCCGATGGCCTCCATCAGCGCCTTGGTGCGCGCGAGCACGGCGGGGTCGGTGCCGGGGTGGCAGCTCAGTTCGACCACGGGAATCACGTAGGCCGGGTTGAGCCAGTGCATGTTGAGGAAGCGCTCCGGCAGCCGCACCAACGCGGCCAGCTGCGTCACGAGGATGCTGCTGGTGGTGGAGGTGAGAATGGCATCGTCGCGGCAGTGGCGGTTGATGTGCTCGAACGCCTCGCGCTTGGCTTCGATGGTCTCGGGCACGCCTTCGAACACGAGATCGGCCGCGGCGAGCGCTTGCGGCGCCGCGGCTGCGTCGACGAAATCCACGCGCGCGGCAATGCGTTCGACCTGCGACGCATCGATCACGCCGAGCTGCGCCAGGCCCAACAGGCTGGCCTCGATTTCGGCCTTCGCCTCGTCGCGCAGGCGTTGCCACGCATCGCCGCTGCGCTGGCGCAGATCGATCAGCGAGATGCGGTGCCCCGCATACGCGAACGCGATGGCGATGCCGCGCCCCATGCGGCCCGCGCCGACCGCGGCGAAACGGGGCAGCGCGGCGTCATTCGCCATCGTGCAGCCTCTGGCGCAGTTGCGACGCGCTCAGGTCGGCGAGGCCCAGGCTTTCGAAGGTGCGCGGCCCGCGTCGCAGGTCGCGGCCGAGAAAGCCGCCGACGATGGCCAGCAGGCCGTGCGCGATGGGCGCGTCGACGCCGGCATGGCGCGCAGCCGATGCGAGAAACGCCAGGCCGAGCTCGGTGTCTTCCGTGATGTAGCGGTGCGTGTGCAGGTCGATGTTCTCGCGCCAGTCGCCCGACTTCACGAGCTGCTTGTGCGCGTCGCCGTACATCCACCGGTCGTTATCGTAGTGGTCGGCCAGCGGATAGTGCGGCGCGCCCTGCCCGAAGGCTTCCCGCACCGCAATGCGCTCCTGGTCGAGGCGGTCGGTCACGTCGCGCACGGCGCGCTGGGTGCCTTCGTTGTGGATGTCCCAGCGCTCGAAGTGCTGCAGCGGCGCGGCGTTCATCACCATCAGCGGCGGGTGGATGACGGGGCCGGCGTTCATGAGCGCGCCCGACAGTGCGTCGCCGCAGCCGTGCACAGCCGGGTAGGCCTGGCGAATCACCTCGATGGCCTGCGCCTCCCTGCGCGCCGGATAGACGCCCGTGGGCAGCCGGATCGCGCGGATGGTGACGTTCACCTCGCGCTCGCCGTGCTTGCGCGCCAGGTAGGGCAAGGTGCCGGTCTCGGCCCAGGCGACGTCGGCGCGGCTGCCGGCCTCCTTGACGGTCTTCGCCATCACGTAGCTGCCGAAGGTGCCCGGCGGCAGGAACACGACCTGGCCGTCGACCAGGTGCGGCGCCATGGCGAGCGCGATGTCGTGCTGGGCAATGGCGGGCGTGGGAATGACGATGAGCTCGGCGCCTTTCAGGGCTGCGCCGATGTCGGCGGTGGCCAGCGCGATGGGCACCTCGCGCACACCGTCGGCATCTTTCAGCGTGATGGCGCCAGCGTGCACGAGCGGCGCGAGCGCCGCGGCATCGCGACGCCACAGGCGCACTTCGTGGCCGGTTTCAGACAGGTCAGCGGCGGCCGCGTAGGCGCCATGACCACCCCCAAGAATCGCAATTTTCATGTCGAAAGTCGAAAAGCAGGTGTCGATGAACCGGTGGCCGCAGGACGGACCCGGGGAAGCAATGCGCTATTACATTACTTTTCATCGATTCAGGTGTCAATCAAAATTCGACTGCGCCGGCCTGCTCGGAAACCCGAAATGAAAAAGCCCGCGTTCGTGAGAAGCGCGGGCTTTGGGGGGCGAAGCGGCTGTCAGGCCGTTCGCAGGGGATCAGCGCGTGGGCTTGAAGCTGCGCTTTTGCGCGTCACGGGGCACGAACACCTTGCCCGGGCCGCCATGGCCTGCGCCATTGCCGCGGGGAGCGAAGCCCTCGCGGGGTGCGAAGCCTTCACGCGGTGCGAAGCCTTCGCGGGGAGCGAAGTCGCCACGGCCGCCATGGTTGCTGCCACCGCGCGGGGCGCTGTCGCCCCAGCCCGGCTTGCGACCGAAGCCGCCGCCGTTGTTGCCGCCTTCGTCACGGCCGCCGCCGAAACCGGCGTTATGGCCGCCACCACCCTGGCCGCCGAAGCCGCCACCACGGGGTGCCGGAGGACGCGAACTACGGTCGTTGAAACCGCTGGCGCCTGCATAGTTGCCGCCGCCATTGCCGCCGCCGAAGCCGCCGCCATTGCCACGCGGAGCGCCACCGAACTTGCGATCGCGCGACTGGTTGTCGCCACGGCCACCGCGGTACTCGCCCATCGGCGGACGCGATTGCGGCATGCGTTGCTGCGGCTCCATGCCGGCAACCACTTCAGCCTTGAACTGCTGGCGGCTGTACTGCTCGATGTCCATGATCTTGCGGCGATCGCGGAACTCGGCGAAGGTGATGGCCAGGCCGTCGCGGCCTGCACGGCCGGTGCGGCCGATGCGGTGGGTGTAGTCCTCGGCCTTCATCGGCAGGCCGAAGTTGAAGACGTGGGTGATGGTCGGCACGTCGATGCCGCGGGCGGCAACGTCGGTGGCCACCAGGATCTGGACCTGGCCTTGGCGCAGCGCCATCAGGCGGCGGTTGCGCAGGCCCTGGCTCAGGGCACCGTGCAGTGCCACGGCGCTGAAGCCGTCTTGCTGCAGGTCGGCGGCGAGGCCGTCGCACTCGACCTGCGTGCTCGCGAACACGATGGCCTGGTTGATGGTGGTGTCACGCAGCCAGTGGTCGAGCAGCTTGCGCTTGTGCTGGCTGTTGTCGGCCCAGTACAGCGACTGCTTGATGTTGGCGTGCTTTTCCTGCGGGCTGTCGATGGTGATGCGTTGCGGCTCGCGCATGACGCGCTGGGCCAGCTGCTGGATGCGCGGCGCGAAGGTGGCGCTGAACATCATGGTCTGCTGGCGCTCGATGGTGAGCTGGTTGACTTCGGCCAGGTCGTCGGAGAAGCCGAGGTCGAGCATGCGGTCGGCTTCGTCGACCACCAGGAACTTGACCTGGTCGAGCTTGAGCTGCGACGAGCGTTGCAGGTCGAGCAGACGGCCGGGCGTGGCAACCACGAGGTCGGCGTTTTGCAGCTTGGCGATCTGCAACTGGTAAGGCATGCCGCCCACCACGTTGGCAATGCGCAGGCCGCGGCAATGCTTGACAAGTTCGATGGCGTCGTGCGCGACTTGCTGCGCGAGTTCGCGCGTCGGGCACAGGATCAGGGCGCCGGGAGTGGCAGCCTTGAAATGACGGGTGTTGGTCGGGTCCTTGCGCTTGGGCTTCTTCGGCGCGGCTTCGCCGCGGGCGGCAGCTTCGGCGGCCAGGCGCTGGAACTCGGCCTTGGCTTCGGCTTCGGCTTCGGCCTGGCGCTTGAGCAGCGTGTGCAGCACGGGCAGCAGGAAGGCTGCGGTCTTGCCCGAACCGGTCTGGCTGGAGACCATCAGGTCGACGAAACGGGCCTTGCCGTCCTGGCCGGCTTCACCGCCCATGGCGAGCGGGATCACCTTGTCTTGCACGGTCGTGGGCTGGGTGAAGCCCAGGTCGGCCACGGCGGCGATCAGTTCAGGGGCGAGGCCCAGGCGGACAAAGCCGTTGGGCAGAGCGGGTTCTTCCACTGCGGCCACTTCGGGAGCGGCTGCGTCGAGCGCCTCGAGAATGGGGGTCTCGGACATGGTGTCCACCGGAGCGGTGAATTCGTTATGGGTAGAGGATTGCACAGGCGCGAATTCGCCCTGCGCTTCAAAAGCGTCGGTCATGAATATCAATCTCAAACGCGAGCGCTGCCGTAGGCGGCGCCCCGTTGGTGGTTAAAAACATCAACCATCCAACGACATTCAACTTCGGGCTGACGCCTGAGGCTGTGGCCCTTTTTGATCAGCGAATGCGATCGGGCGCGGTGTGCAAGATAGGGAGATGCAAGAGTCGCTGGCCGGGCTTGAAATACCTGCCTGATCAGCGAAGCCTGCGATTATGGCACGAACTCGGGGTTTTACCTAATCCTTTGTCCGCTGACTTTGTTTATTCAGTCGGTCAGCTTCAGGAACGTCTCGCGGTAGTGCGCCAGTTCCTCGATGGACTCGTGCACGTCGGCCAGCGCGGTATGCGCCTGCTGCTTCTTGAAGCTGCTGTAGGCGGCAGGCTTCCAGCGCTTGGCCAGCTCCTTGAGGGTGCTGACGTCGAGGTTGCGGTAGTGGAAGTACGCCTCCAGCTTGGGCATGTACTTGACCAGGAAGCGCCGGTCCTGCCCGATGGTGTTGCCGCACATGGGCGAGCCGCTGCGCGGGATGTACTTGGCGATGAATTCCAGCAACTGCTGCTCGGCGGCGGCTTCGTCCAGCGTGGAGGCCTTCACCTTGTCGATCAGGCCGCTGCGGCCATGGGTGCCCTTGTTCCAGGCGTCCATGGCGTCGAGCACGGCGTCGCTCTGGTGAATGACCAGCACGGGACCGTCGATGCGAGGCGTGAGGTCGGGACCGGTCACGACCACGGCAATTTCGAGCAGGAACTCTTTGTCGGGGTCCAGGCCGCTCATTTCGCAGTCCAGCCAGACCAGGTTCTGGTCGCTCTTCTTCAGGGTGGGCACGGCGGCCGGGGGTGTCGGGGCTATGGATTCGGGCATCGCGGGATTGTCGTCGAAGGCCTGCGGCCCCAGATACCGGGGACTAAACTCGCCGCTCCATGTCCTATTCGCTCATCTTCACCATTGCCTTTGCGGTTGCGCTGGTTGCGGGGCTGCTCGTGAAGTTCTGGCTGGCCTCGCGGCAGGTGCGCCACGTGGCGCAGCACCGCGGCACGGTCCCGCCCGCCTTCGCGCAGACCATCACCCTCGCCGCCCATCAGAAGGCGGCCGACTACACCATCGCCAAGGCGCGCTTCGGCCTCATCGAAATGGCCTGGAGCGCAGCACTGCTGCTGGGCTGGACGCTGCTCGGCGGGCTCGACGTGCTCAACAAGCTGCTGCTCCTGTGGATCGGCGGCGGCATGGTGCAGCAACTGGTGCTGCTGGGCGCCTTCGCCTTGATCGGCGGGCTGCTGGAACTGCCCTTCACGCTCTGGCAGACCTTCCGGCTCGAGGAGCGCTTCGGCTTCAACAAGATGACCTGGAAGCTCTGGCTGGCCGACACGCTCAAGTCGACCTTGCTCGGCGCCGTGATCGGCCTGCCGATCGCCGCGCTGATCCTCTGGCTCATGGGCGCCGCCGGCCAGTTGTGGTGGCTGTGGGCCTGGGGTGCGTGGATGGGCTTCAACCTGTTGCTCATGCTGATCTACCCGACCTTCATCGCCCCGCTGTTCAACAAATTCAAGCCGCTGGACGATCCCACGCTGAAGGCGCGCGTCACGGCACTCATGAAGCGCTGCGGCTTCGCGGCCAAGGGCCTGTTCGTGATGGACGGCAGCACGCGCAGCGCGCACGCCAATGCCTATTTCACCGGCTTCGGTGCCAGCAAGCGCGTGGTGTTCTACGACACGCTGCTGCGGCAGCTGAACGCCAGCGAGGTCGAAGCAGTGCTCGCCCACGAACTCGGCCACTTCAAGCACCGCCACATCGTCAAGCGGCTCGTTGCCATGTTCGCGCTGAGCCTGGCGGGCTTCGCGTTGCTGGGCTGGGTGTCGACGCAGGTGTGGTTCTATGCCGGACTGGGCGTGCAACCCAACCTCGCCGCACCCAACAGCGCGTTGGCGCTGCTGCTGTTCATGCTGGCGGTGCCGGTGTTCGGCTTCTTCATTGCACCGCTGCCCGCCCGCCTGTCGCGCAAGCACGAGTTCGAAGCCGATGCCTACGCCGTGGCGCAGACCAGCGGCGCCGACCTGTCGGCCGCCCTGCTCAAGCTCTACCAGGACAACGCCTCGACGCTCACGCCGGACCCGCTGTTCGTGAGCTTCTACTACTCCCATCCGCCCGCTTCCGAGCGCCTTGCGCGCATGACGGCCCCGGCGTGATGCATCCACTTTTCATTTCTTCGCGAAACCCCTCATGAGCAGCATGTTCAAGCCCAAAGACTGGAAGAACCTTCCCGCACGCAAAGCGCTGAGCGCCACCGAAATCGTGGCCGCCCTGGCGCGCCTCGACGGCTGGAAGCTCACCGGCGACGGCGCCGACGTCGCCATCGAAAAGACTTTCACCTTCGCCAACTACTTCGAGACCATCGCCTTCGTGAATGCGCTGGCCTTCGTGGCGCACACGCAGGACCATCACCCCGACCTGTCGGTGCACTACAACCGCTGCGTGGTGCGCTTCAACACGCACGACGTGGGCGGCCTCTCGGTCACCGACTTCGACTGCGCGCGCCAGGCCGACGCGCTGGTCGCAAGCCCCGGTCCCGCCGCATGACGGACCGCGCCCTTGGCTAAGCCGAGCCGCACCGCCGCTTCCGCAGCATCCACTGCGAAGACGCTGAACGACGGTCTCGTTGTCGCCAGCCACGGGCGTCACTGCCTGGTCGAAACGCCCGCGGGCGGGCGCCTGATCTGCCACCCGCGCGGCAAGAAGAGCCAGGCCGTGGTCGGCGACCGTGTGCTCTGGCAGGCCAGCGAGGACGAAGGCACCATCGAGCAGGTGCTGCCGCGGCGCAACCTGTTCTACCGGCAGGACGAGATCCGCACCAAGTCGTTCGCGGCCAACCTCGACCACGTGCTGATCCTGATCGCCGCCGAGCCGGAGTTCTCCGAGCATCAGTTGGCACGTGCGCTGATCGCGGCCCAGGCCGAGCGCATCACACCCATCATCGCGCTCAACAAGAGCGACCTGGTCGAGCCCTTCGCGCGCGCCTGGGCCAAGCTGGCGCCCTACCGGCGCATGCACCACGGCGTGCTGCCGCTGTCGCTGAAGGCATCGGGCGAGGCCGACTACGCCTCGCTGATGAAGCTGCTCGCGGGCAAGTGCACGCTGGTGCTGGGCCCTTCGGGCTCGGGCAAGAGCACGCTGACCAACCTGCTGGTGCCGGGCGCCACCGTGCTGACGCAGGAGATCTCGCAGGCGCTGAATTCGGGCAAGCACACGACCACGAGCACCACCTGGTACTGGATCGACGAAGCCCGCACCACAGGCCTGATCGATTCGCCGGGCTTCCAGGAATTCGGCCTGAACCACATCGAACCGATGCAGCTCGCCGGCCTGATGCCCGACATCGCCGAACACATGGGCGACTGCAAGTTCTACAACTGCACCCACCTGCACGAGCCGGGCTGCGGCGTGATCGCCAACGTGGGGGCGGGCAACGAAACGGGCAACGGCATCAGCCCGAGCCGCTACAAGATCTACGGCGAGCTGTTCGCCGAGCTGAGCCAGAAGCGCTACTGAAGCGCCGGCTTCAGCCGAGCCAGACGCGGTAGGACTTCCAGGTCGGGTCGAAGGCAAGGTCCAGCGTGACCGGAAGGTCCATGTCCTCCTGCAGCGACTGCGCATGCGCGATCGCCGCAGCGGCATCGGCCACCTGGAAGTTGACGGTGCGCACGCCCTCTTCCAGCACGACGTGCGTGCAGCAGCCCGCCTCGTGCGTCTGCAGCAGCGCGGTCAGCCGGTCTTCGTAGACGCGGGCCGCTTCCAGTTCTTCGCCCGATTCCACCGGGATCGCGGCCGACAGGTGGTGGCCCAGGTCAGCGCGGCCCAGCAGCGCGGCGGCCGTGTCGTTGCGCATCACGACCATCTCGATCTCGCTGCCGTCCTCGGCTTCGCGCGTGGCGGTCAGGCCCGACCAGGCGTGCTCGCCCGTGGGGAACACACCGGTGTGACCGAGTTCGTCGCGCCAGCAGGCGTCGAACACAGGCACGAAGTCGTCGAGCGACACGCCGTCGAAACCCGCGCTGTCGCCGGCGTCGGCATAGTCGACCGGGCCGACCTTCACCGCCGTGTCGTACTCGCCCAGGATGTGGTCGAGCATGATGAGGCTCATGTGGCGCGCGTGATCCCGCATGTCCATGGGAATGGGCTTGGCGAAGCCGATCTCCAGCGCCACGAGGCCGTCGTAGGGCTCGTGCTTCACGAGGATGTCGGAACTCGCCAGTTCGAAGTCGCCCATGCGAATGCCGAAGCCCTGGCCCGTGCGCTGACGGAAAGCCTCCACCTCGACCTGCGGCAACGCGGGGCTGCTCTGCACCAGCGCCATGACGTCGTCGAAGTCGTCCATCGAGCCGTGGGCGGTCAGCACGAGCTTGAATGCGGGCGGCTCACCCGCCACTTCCGCGGCCAGGCGTGGAAAGAGGGGCTGCAGCAGTGCGTTCAACGCCGGCACCAGCTCGTGCCCAGGCAGGGTGCGAAGGCTGTCGAGCTGGGCGCTCACCGCTTGCCAGAAGCTTGCGCAGGCCGCTGAGCGCGGGTCGGAGTCATGGGTCGGCATGGCCGGGGTTCCTTCAAAGATGGGGGCCGAGGATGTCCTGCAGCCGCTGCACCAGCGTGCTGCACTGCTCTCGGGTGCCGATGCTGATGCGCAGGTACTGCGCGATGCGCGCCTGCCTGAAATGCCGCACTAGCACGGCGCGCTCGCGCAGCAGTGCAGCGAGTTCCGCGGCGTCGCGCTGCGGATGGCGTGCAAAGACGAAGTTGGCTTGCGAGGGCAGCACCTCGAAACCCAGGTCTTCGAGCTGGAGACACAGGCCTTCGCGGGTGTCGACGATCTTGTCGCGCGTGCCGCGGAACCAGGCCTCGTCGTCGAGCGCGGCCACCGCGCCGGCCGAGGCCAGCCGGTCGATCGGGTAGGAGTTGAAGCTGTCCTTCACGCGCACCAGGGCGTCGATCAGGTGGGCCTGCCCGCAGGCGAAACCGACCCGCAGGCCCGCCAGCGAGTACGCCTTGGAGAGGGTCTGCACCACCAGCAGGTTCGGATACTTGTCGATCAGCGGCAGCGCGCTTTCGCCGCCGAAGTCGATGTACGCCTCGTCGACCAGCACCACGCGCTCCGGACAGGCCTGCAGCAATTGCTCGATGCGCGACAGCGGCTGGCCGATGCCCGTGGGCGCGTTGGGGTTCGCGATGACGACGCCCGCGCAGCCTTCGCGGGCACGCGCCGCCAGGGCGTCGATGTCGATGCGCCGGCCGTCGTCCACCGGCTGCAGGTCGCAATCGATGCCGTACAGCTGCGCATAGACCTTGTAGAAGCTGTAGCTCACATCAGGCATGAGCAGCGGCGCGGCCTGCTGGAAGAACGCGAAGAAGGCGTGCGCGAGCACCTCGTCGGAGCCGTTGCCTGCGAACACCTGGTCGGCACGCAGCCCGTACCGCCGCGCGACCGCTTCGCGCAAGGCGAGCGAGGTCGGGTCCGGGTAGCGCTCCAGCCCGTGCTCGGCCGCGCGCCGGATCGCCTCGACGGCCATCGGCGACGGCGGGTACGGGTTCTCGTTGGTGTTGAGCTTGACGAGGTTCTCGATGCGCGGCTGCTCGCCGGGCACGTAGGGTTCGAGCGCGCCGATACGCGGGCTCCAGAAAGCCGGCACTGCGGTAGTCATGAAATTCTCCTGCGGCTCAGCCCAGCAGGCGAGCCAGGGTCAGCAAGGCCAGCAGCACCATCCACATGACGACCGAGCGCCAGACCAGGCCCACGACGCTGCGCAGGTGGCCAGGCTCGGGCTCGCGCCCAGGCGTGCTGCCGCTGTCTGTGCGACGGCCGTCGGCCATCGATTCGCCGGCCTGGGCGCGTGACAGCGAATCGGCGACGGGAATCGGGCTCAGCGAACCGCCGCCCAGGCGCACGTTGACCGCGCCCGACGTCGCTGCGAGGATCACGCCGTCGTTTTCGTTGGGGAAGCGCTGCGCGTCGTTGCGCCAGCAGTCGATGGCTTCCTCGAAGCTGCCGACCACCGCGAAGCCCAGCGCGGTGATGCGCGCGGGGAGCCAGTCGATCGCGTGCCAGGCACGCCCCGCGGCCTCCTGCACCGCGACACTCGACGGTTGCACCGCGGCGCCGTTCTTGTGCGCCCAGTAGCGCGAGACGAACTCGCTCATGCGGTAGAACACCGCGCCGGCCGGCCCGAGTCCGATGGCCGCAATGACCGAAAACCACGCCAGCACGCCGAACACATGGCGGTGCGCGGCGATCACCGAATGCTCGATGACGTGGCGCACGATTTCGCTGCGCGGCAGGTCGGCCGCATCCACTCCCTGCCAGTGCGCGAGCAGCGAGCGCGCGAGCGGCTCGTCGCCCTCGTCGAGCGCATCGCGGATGTCGGTGAAGTGATGGCTGAACTGCCTGAAGCCCAGCGTGACGTAGAGCACCGCAATGCTCCAGAGCACCGCGAACGGCAAGCCGAGCGTGAGCACCAGCAGCCAGTGCACGCCCAGCGACAAGAGCGTGGGCACGAAGACCGCGAGCCCCCAGGCGATCCATCCGTGATGCGGCTTGCCCGCGTCGAAGTTGCGGCTGGTCCAGCGTGTCCACGCCAGAACCCCGCCGTACACGGGGTTGTGCGGGCCCAGCGGCCGCACCTGCTCGATCAGCAGCGCGCACAGGATGGCAAAAAAGCTCATCCTTCGATGATAGCGAGACCGCCCGAAGATTCCGGCCCTGCGCGCAAGAGGCTCAGGCAGCGAGGAAGCGGTAGAGATTGCGCAGCATGCCTGCGGTCGCGCCCCAGACGAAGCGCTCGTCGGGCCCGTCCTGGTAGGGCATCGAATACCACTCGCGCCGGCGGCCGTCCACCGCGCTCACCGAATGGCGGCGGTGGTTGGCAGGGTCCATCAACCAGGCCAGCGGCACCTCGAAGGCATGGGCCACTTCGTAGGGATTGATGGTGAGCTCGAAGTCGGGCTGCACCAGCGCGACGACCGGCGTCACGATGAAAGAAGTCACCGTGGTGTAGGTCGGAAGACTGCCGAGCACTTCGATGAACTGCGCCGACAGGCCGACCTCTTCCCATGCCTCGCGCAATGCGGCGGCGGAAATGTTGGCGTCTTCCGGGTCGACGCGGCCGCCCGGAAACGCCACCTGGCCCGAGTGGTTCGACAGGTGCGTGGTGCGCTCGGTGAGCAGCACGGTCGCGCCGTGGGGACGCTGCACGATCGGCACCAGCACGGCGGCCTGCGCGGGCGGGCGGTCGATCATGCGGGGCTCGCGCCTGAGCTCGGGCTCCCACACGGGCGGCGCGGCGAAGCGCGCGCGCAACGCCTGCGCCGTCAACTGGTCGGCCGCCACCGCAGGCAGGCCGTCGCTGCCGTCCACGAACGGCGCCTCACGCGGATCGAACTGCAGCAGCGTGGGCGGCACCACGGCATTGATGGGTTCGAGGGGAGCGGGTTGCATGGAGGCGACGGTGGAGGAGAAAGAGGTCAAGAGGCTTCGAGTAGAGCGTAAAAAAGCCAAGCTGTCTTTTTGTGCGGAACACCAATGCAAAAAGCCGCCAGAGCGGCGGCTTTTCTTGCACGACAGGGCTGCTTATTTGGCAGCGGCCGTCGACTTGCTCGGCAGCTTTTCCTTGATGCGTGCCGAACGACCGCTGCGCTCGCGCAGGTAGTACAGCTTGGCGCGGCGCACATCGCCGCGGCGCTTGACTTCGATGCCGGCGATCAGCGGGCTGTAGGTCTGGAACGTACGCTCCACGCCTTCGCCGCTGGAGATCTTGCGCACGGTGAAGCCGCTGTTGAGGCCACGGTTGCGCTTGGCGATCACGACGCCTTCGTAGGCCTGCACGCGCTTGCGGGTGCCTTCGACGACGCTCACGCTGACGATGACCGTGTCACCGGGCATGAAATCGGGAATGGTTTTGCCGAGGCGGGAAATTTCTTCCTGCTCGAGGGTCTGGATGAGGTTCATGATTTCCTGATAGTCGATCGTGTCGGGCTACACAAAGGGCGCCTGGGCTTTCATCGGAAGTACCGGCGAAAAGTCCGGCGCGGCCGGGCAGAGGATCGGGGAGCCCGAGATTATAGCTTTTTTTTCAGCGCGGCCTCATCGGCCTTGGCAAGACGTCCCGCCGCGCGGGCCGCGTCGATCAGTTCGGGGCGCCGCGCGGCCGTGATGGCCAGGCGCTGGTCGCGCCGCCAGCGCTCGATCTGCACATGGTGGCCCGAGAGCAACGGTGCCGGCACGCCCTGCCCGCTCCACTGCTCGGGCCGGGTGTAGTGCGGGCAGTCGAGCAGGCCGTCGAGGGCGGGATTGAAGCTGTCCTGCACGTGGCTGGCTTCGTCGCCGAGCACTCCCGGCTGCAACCGTGCGACCGCGTCGAGCAGCGCCATGGCCGCGATCTCTCCGCCGGAGAGAACGAAATCGCCGAGGCTGATCTGGTGCGTCACGCGCGTGTCGATGAAACGCTGGTCAATACCTTCATAGCGCCCGCAGACCAGCACCGCGCCCTCGCTGGCAGACCAGCGCTCGACCGATGCGTGCCGCAACGCCTCGCCGATGGGGGAAAACAGCACGACGGGTGCCTCTGCGCCGCGGGCCGCGAGCGCCGCGTCGAGGCAAGCCGACAACGGCTGCGCCATCATCACCATGCCGGGGCCGCCGCCGAACGGGCGGTCGTCCACGCGCTTGTAGTTGCCAGGGGCGAAATCGCGCGGATTCCACAGCACCACCTCGACCTGCTTCGACTCGTAGGCACGGCGCGTCACGCCGCTGGCCATGAAAGGCGCGAACAGTTCGGGAAACAGCGTAAGGACGTCGAAGCGCATGCGCGCAGTCGCCGGTCAGTAGTCGGGTTGCCAGTCGACCGTGATCAGGCGGCCGGGCAGGTCGACCTTGTCGACGAAGACGGAGACGAAAGGCACCATGCGCTCGACGGCCTTGCCGCCTTCTTCGGCGGCGAGAACCAGCGTGGTCTGCGGACCGGTGGCGAGCAGCTCGCGCACCTCGCCGAGCACGACGCCTTCACGGTTGACCACCGACAGGCCGATCAGGTCGACCCAGTAGTACTCGTCGTCGCCGGCCGTTGGAAAGCTAGAACGCGATACGAACACGCGTGCGCCGCGCAGCGCTTCGGCCGCGTTGCGATCGGGCACATCGTCGGACGTGGCGACGATGCAGCTGGAATGTTCTTTGGCTTCGCGGATCGCGAGCCGGAAAGCGGCGCTCGCCGCAGCCCCGGGGGCCTGCAGGAACCAGCGCTTGGAAGAAAAAAGCGCCTCGGGCTGGGCGCTGTGGGGCAGGACCTTGAACCAGCCCTTGATGCCCCATGCATCGGCGATGCGCCCTACTTCAATCGCGTCCGCCGGCAATTCGGCGGTTTCGAGTGCGGGCAGCATCGCCGTGCGGGACGGCTTAGGCCGCCGCCTTGGGTGCTGCCGAAGCAGCTTGCTTGATGATGCGCAGAACGGTGGGCGAAGCTTGTGCGCCGACGCTCTTCCAGTAGGCCAGGCGGTCCTGGGCGATACGGATGCTTTCTTCGTTTTCCTTGGCGGTCGGGTTGTAGAAGCCCAGACGCTCGATGAAACGGCCATCGCGGCGAACGCGCTTGTCCGACACGACGATGTTGAAGAACGGACGGCCTTTGGAGCCGCCGCGGGAGAGTCGAATGACGACCATGATTTATCCTTGGGTGGTCAGCAGGCCTTATGGATGAAGAAGAGGCCCGCTCACAATGTTCTTCCAGCGTCGAGACACGCGACATGGCCACCCGGCCAGCGACACGCTGAAAAGCCTGCGATTATAGCCCGACACGCGTTTTCTCCGAATTCCGGCCTCGCGCCACCTGTTCCATCCGCATGCCCCTCACCATCCGCCCCAGCCGCGACGAAGACGTTGCAGCCGTCACGGCCATCTATGCCCACCACGTGCTGAACGGCACCGGCACCTTCGAAACAGAGCCTCCCTCCCCCTCCGACATGGCGGCCCGGCGCGCCGACGTGCTTGGCAAGAAACTGCCGTATCTGGTCGCCGAAGAAAACGGCGAAGTGTTGGGTTTTGCCTACTGCAACTGGTTCAAGCCGCGCCCGGCCTACCGTTTTTCGGCCGAGGACTCGATCTACATGTCGGAGTCAGCGCGCGGCAAGGGTCTGGGCGCGAAGCTGCTGGCGGCGCTGTCGCAAGCAGCCGAAGCAGCAGGCGTGCGCAAGCTGATCGCGGTGATCGGCGACTCGGCCAACGCCGGCTCCGTCGGCGTGCACCGCAGCCAGGGCTTCACCCACGTCGGCGTGCTGAAGGACTGCGGCTGGAAGTTCGGCGAATGGCGCGACGTGGTCCTGATGGAGAAGGTGCTCGGCGAAGGCAGCACCACCAAGCCCGAATGACCTCTGAATGACACCCGAATGAAAAACAAGACCACCGCCGCCTGGCTCACCTTCCTGGGCGGCCCGCTGGGCCTGCACCGCTTCTACCTGCGGGGCATCGGCGACTGGCTCGGTTGGCTGCTGCCCATTCCCACGGCGCTGGGCGTCTACGGCATCGAACGTGTGCGCCTGTACGGCGTGGACGACGGCCTGAGCTGGGCGCTGATTCCGCTGCTGGGCTTCACCATCGCGGGCTGCGCGCTGGTGGCCATCGTCTACGGCCTGATGACACCCGAGAAGTGGAATGCGCGCTTCAACGCGAGCGCGCCGTCGGATGCCAAGCCGGGCCAGACCAACTGGTTCACCATCGGCGCGGTGGTGATGTCGCTGTTCTTCGGCAGCACGATCCTGATGGCCAGCATCGTGTTCAGCTTCCAGCGCTACTTCGAACACCAGATCGAAGAAGGCCGGAAGATTTCGCAATAGCGATCAGAACAGCTGGATGCTGATCCAGTAGGCGATCGCCGCCACGAAGGCCGACGCCGGGATCGTGAAGATCCACGCCCACACGATGTTTCCCGCCACGCCCCAGCGCACCGCGCTCGCGCGCTGCGTGGAGCCGACGCCGACGATGGCGCCCGTGATGGTGTGCGTGGTCGACACCGGAATGCCCAGCGCGGTGGCCAGGAACAGGGTCAGCGCCCCGCCCGTCTCGGCGCAGAACCCGCCCACGGGCTTGAGCTTGGTGATCTTCTGGCCCATCGTCTTCACGATGCGCCAGCCGCCGAACATGGTGCCCAGCGCAATCGCGGTGTAGCAGCTCACGATGGTCCACAGCGGCGGCGCGGCGTCGCTGGCCGAGGCGTAGCCGGTGGCGATCAGCAGCATCCAGATGATGCCGATGGTCTTCTGCGCGTCGTTGCCGCCATGGCCCAGGCTGTAGGCGCCGGCCGAAACCAGCTGCAGCCGCCGGAACCAGCGGTCCACCCGCGACGGCGTGGCGCGCCTGAAGCCCCAGGCCACCGCGATCATCATCATCGAGCCCAGCAGGAAACCCAGCAGCGGCGACACGAAGATGAAGGCCACCGTCTTCCAGATGCCCGAGGCCACCAGCCCGCCGGTGCCGGTCTTGGCGATCACCGCGCCCACGATGCCGCCGATGAGCGCGTGCGACGAGCTGCTCGGAATGCCGTAGTACCAGGTGACCAGGTTCCAGCTGATGGCGCCGACGAGCGCGCCGAACACCACGTGCACGTCGACCACGCCGGGTTGGGCGATGCCCTTGCCCACCGTGGCCGCCACGCTCAGGTGGAAGATGAAGATCGCGATCAGGTTGAAGAACGCCGCGAACACCACGGCCTGCCCCGGCTTGAGCACGCCGGTGGAGACCACCGTCGCGATCGAGTTCGCGGCGTCGTGGAATCCGTTCATGAAGTCGAACAGGATCGCCAGCGCGACCAGCACCATCACCACCCAGAGGGCGACCTGAACCGTTGCCATCGGTTGCTACCCGCTCAGGAGTTCTCGAGGACGATGCCCTCGATCACGTTGGCCACGTCCTCGCACTTGTCGGTGATCGTCTCGAGCAGCTCGTAGATCGCCTTGAGCTTGATCACCTCGCGCACATCGGGCTCCTCGCGGAACAGCTTGCTCATGGCGCTGCGCATCACGCGATCGGCGTCCGATTCGAGGCGGTCGATTTCCTCGCAGGTCTTGAGCACCGCCTCGGCCACCGCCGGATCGGCGATCTTGCCGAGGAACTTGACGGCGTCCTTCAGTCGGTCGCAGCACTTCACGCTCAGGGCCGTGAGGCGCACGATCTCGTCGGTCATGTGGCGCACGTCGTACAGCGCCATGGTCTCGGCCGAGTCCTGGATCAGGTCGGCCACGTCGTCCATCGTGTTGATGAGCTTGTGGATCTGCTCGCGGTCGATGGGCGTGATGAAGGTCTTGTGGATCAGCCGGTTGACGTCGTGCGTCACGCGGTCGGCGGCGCGCTCGGCGTTGTCGACATCGCGGTTGTACTGCTCGCGCAGGTGCACGTCGTTGTAGTTGGCGACGAGTTGCTCGAAAGCCCTCGCCGCCTCGACGATGCGATCGGCGTGCTGGTTGAACATCTCGAAGAAATTGCCCTCGCGGGGCAGCAGCTTGCCGAACATGGAAACTCCTGGGGTGCGCCACAACCACAACGGTATGACGCCTTCATGAAAAACCGGCGAAGTTTAACGGGCATGACGGCCCGGCCCGCACGGACCGGCTTTTGAAGCGCTGCGCGCACGCCCCGCTGCCCTCGAATTCAGCCGGTCGTTCAGCCGGGCAAGCGCAGCACCGGCAAGTGCCAGCCGCCGTGGATGCCGCCCAGTCGCAGCGCCACGATCAGCAGCGCGGCCGCGTCAGACGATGCGCTTGACCACCTGGCCCGTGACGCGTGCCAGCGCCGCGCGCGGCACCTTGTCGGGTGCGATTTCAGCCAGCGGCTTCAGCACGAAGGCGCGCTCGCGCATGCGGGGATGCGGCAGGGTCAGCGTGGGCGTGTCCATCACCGAGTTGCCGTGCATCAGCAAATCGAGGTCGAGCGTGCGCGGTGCATTGGGAAAAGGCCGTTCGCGGCCGGCCTGCGTTTCCAGGCGCTGCAACGCCACGAGGAACTGCTCGGCATCCAGGCCGGTGCGCACGGCCACCACGGCGTTGACGAAATCGGGGCCTTCGGCATCCACCGGTTCGCTGCGGTAGAGCGACGAACGGGCCGTCACCTGGGTGCGCTGCAACGCGCCGATGGCGGCCATGGCCGCCTTCACCGCCGCCTCGGCATCGCCCAGGTTGGCGCCGATGGCGACGAAGGCCTGCACGGTCGGGTAGTCCTCGCGCGGACCGCGCGGGCGGCTCGTGGGCGCGCGGGCGGGCGAACGGCGCGCGGGCGGGCCGCTTCGGGCGCCGGCCGTCGGGGGCTTGCCCCCGGTGCTGCGCGGTGGTGCGGCCTTGGGGACCTTGCTCACCTTGCTTACCTTGGCAATGGCCTTGGCCGCGGGGCTCTTCCTGCCGCCGTCCGGCCGGTCAGGCGCGCTCATTCGCCTGCGGCGTGGCCGCCGCCCTCACCACCGCCGTCGCCACCGCCCGCAGGACGCGGCTTGCGACGGCGCCGGCGCTTGCGCGGCGCGGCTGCTTCGCCGTCGGGGGGCACGGCACCGGCTTCGACTTCGACCTCTTCGTCCGAGTCCGTCTCGGCGCCCTGGGCCTGGCGCACCACAGGCTCGCTGCGCGGCTTGGGCGGCGGGTTCTCGCGCACCCGCACGCGCTGGCGCACCTTCTGGTCTTCGCGCACCTGCTCCAGCAGGTCCTGGCGGCGCACGTCGTCGGCGGTGCTGAACTCCTGCCACCACTCGGCAATGGCCTCGCTCACCTCGCCCACGTCGGCGCGCAGGCGCATGAAGTCGAAGGCCGCACGAAAGCGCGCCTGCTCGACCAGGCTGTGGGGCGTGGAGCCGGTGCGCTTGTCGAAGCGCGGCTGCATCATCCAGATCTCGCGCATGTCGGCGGCCAGCTTGCCGCGGCCCGACACGTCGCCGATGCGCGAATTGAACACGTCGTCGATGGCGTCCTGCAGCGCCGGGAACGGCGGCTGCGGGCGCTGGCCGTGGCGGCCTTCCTGGCGCTGGGCCCAGCCGTCGCGCACGTCGGCCCACAGCACGCAGGCCAGCAGGAAGCTGGGCGCCACGGGCTTGCCCTCGCCCACACGGCGGTCGGTGTCCTGCAGGGCGGCCTTCACGAAGGGCTGGTCGGCGCGCTCCACCACCACGTCGAGCAGCGGGTAGATGCCGCGCGCCAGGCCGAGCTTGTTGAGCTGCTCGATGGTCGCGATGGCATGGCCGGTCTGCAACAGCTTGAGCATTTCGTCGAACAGGCGACTCTGCGGCACGTCGGCCAGCAGCTTGCTCGAATCGATCAGCGGCGCCGCCGTCTTGGCTTCCATCTTGAAGCCCAGCGCGGCGAGCTTGGCCGAGAAGCGGATGGCGCGAATGATGCGCACCGGGTCTTCGCGGTAGCGCGTGGCCGGGTCGCCGATCATGCGCAGCGTGAGCTTCTGCGCGTCCTTGATGCCGTTGTGATAGTCGACCACCACCTGGTTGGCCGGGTCGTAGTACATGGCGTTCACTGTGAAGTCGCGGCGCGCCGCGTCTTCTTCCTGAGGGCCCCAGACGTTGTCGCGCAGCACGCGGCCGCTGGCGTCCACGGCGTGCTTCATGCTCGCGAGTTCGCCTTTGCTGGTGCGCTCGTTGCCCGCCACCTGCTCGGCCGCGGTGTTGTCCATGTAGGCACGGAAGGTCGAGACCTCGATCACCTCATGCTCGCGCCCGCGGCCGTACACCACGTGCACGATGCGAAAGCGCCGCCCGATGATGAAGGCACGGCGAAACAGCGACTTGACCTGCTCGGGCGTGGCGTTGGTGGCCACGTCGAAGTCCTTGGGGCGCAGCCCCAGCAGCAGGTCGCGCACCGCGCCGCCCACCACATAGGCCTCGTACCCCGCCTGCTGCAGCGTGGTGACCACGTTTTTCGCGCGTTCGTCGACCAGGGCCGGATCGATCCCGTGAACCTCCGCCGGCACCTCCTGGCGCTTGCCGAAGCGGCTCTTGCCCTGTGTGCCGCCAGCGGATTTGCCGAGCAGCTTGTCGATGAATTTCTTGATCATTGTTTGGTTGGAAGCTCTTATTCGTTCTCAAGCATGGAGCGGATCAGCGGAATGGTGATCGCGCGTTGGGTCTGCAGGGCATAGCCGTCGAGCTGCGTGAGCAGCTCCATCAGGCTGCCCAGGTCGCGGCTGAAGCGGTGCAGCATGTAGTCGAGCACGTCGTCGGACAGCATCACGCCGCGCGCATCGGCCGCCTGGCGCAGCACCGCGCGGCGTTCGCTTTCGCTGAGCACCTGCAGGTGGAACACATGGCCCCACCCCAGGCGGGTGCGCAGGTCCTCGCGCAGCGCCAGATCGGCCGGCGGCAAGGCGCCGGCGGCCACCACGCCGCGCTGCAGAGTCTGGGCGTTGACGAACCAGTTGAAGGCCGCGTGCTGTTGCACGGCGGTGTAGAGGTGCACGTCGTCGAGCAGCACGGCGCCCCAGCGCTCGTCGAACTCGGGCGGCTCCAGCAGGCCGGCGTGCAGCCAGCCCACGCTGGCGCCCTGCTCCCTCAGTGCGACACGCACCGATTCGAGCAGATGGGTCTTGCCACTGCCGCCTTCGCCCCACAGGTAGGTCGGCACCGGCGAGTGCAGCGCAGGGCTGCCGGCGCCGCCCACCCACACTTGCAGGTGGCGCAGCGCCGCCTCGTTGGGGCCGGCAAAAAAGGCGTCGAAGCTGGGGCCCGTCGCAATGCCGATATCGAGCGCGAGCTGTTTCATCCCGGGAAGGTTCATGGAGGGGGCCACGAGGGCCCTTAAAATCGTGAGGAATTCTATCGGCCCGGCCAACATGGTTGCCGGCACCCTCTTCAGTTCCTCCTCTTCGCATACTTTCGCGTCCTTTCGCGGCCTTTCGCGCTCTTCCCGACCTCGACCATCTATGACCTCCCCTACGCCCACCCCGCTCAGCTACAAGGATGCCGGTGTCGATATCGACGCAGGCGACGCCCTGATCGACCGCATCAAGCCGCTGGCGAAGAAGACCCTGCGCGAAGGGGTGCTCGCCGGCATCGGCGGCTTCGGCGCCCTGTTCGAGGTGCCCAAGCGCTACAAGGAACCGGTGCTGGTGAGCGGCACCGACGGCGTGGGCACCAAGCTCAAGCTGGCTTTCGAATGGAACATGCACGACACCGTCGGCATCGACCTGGTGGCCATGAGCGTGAACGACGTGCTGGTGCAGGGCGCCGAGCCCCTGTTCTTCCTGGACTATTTCGCCTGCGGCAAGCTGGACATCGACACGGCAGCCGCCGTGATCGGCGGCATCGCCCGCGGTTGCGAGCTCTCGGGCTGCGCCCTGATCGGCGGCGAAACCGCTGAAATGCCCGGCATGTACCCCGCCGGCGAGTACGACCTGGCGGGTTTCGCGGTCGGCGCGGTCGAAAAATCGAAAATCCTCACGGGCCAGAACGTCAAGCCCGGCGACGTGGTGCTGGGCCTGGCCTCGGCCGGCGTGCACTCCAACGGGTTCAGCCTGGTGCGCAAGGTGATCGAACGTGCCGGCGCCGACCTGCCCGCCACGCTGGACGGCAAGCCCTTCCGCGAAGCCGTGATGGCGCCCACCCGCCTGTATGTGAAGCCCGTGCTCGATGCGCTGGCCAAGCACCCGATCAAGGCGCTGGCCCACATCACCGGCGGCGGCCTGCTCGAGAACATTCCCCGCGTGCTGCCCGAAGGCACGGCCGCCCACCTGACAAAGGGCAGCTGGCCGCAGACCGAACTGTTCGCCTGGCTGCAGAAGGTGGCCGGCATCGACGACATCGAGATGAACCGCACCTTCAACAACGGCATCGGCATGGTGGTGGTGCTCGACGCGGCCGAAGCCGCCGCCTGCGCCGCCACGCTGCGCGCGGCCGGCGAATCGGTGCATGAAATCGGCGTGATCGCCGCGCGCGGCGAAGGCGCCGCGGTGGTCGTCGGCTGAACGCCGGCTGCTCCGTCCACAAGTCCTGAGCAGAGCACCGACACCCCGGATGGCCAAGAAGCCGCAACCCACCACCTCCGCCGCGATCCCGCCCCCCGCGGCCCCCGCCTACCGCCCCACCGCCTCGCGCGGCGTGATGGTCGCCAGCTACCTGCTGATGCTGGCGGCCCTGCTGCTGGTGATGTGGGAGCACCTGCTGCCGGGGCTGCTGTGCGTGTGCATCGGCTTCCTGGCGACGCGCTGGTTCGCGCGCGTGCTGACCGGCGGCCTGCTGCGCATGCCGGCACTCGCCAGGCGCGCCGACCGCACCCAGGGCTGGGCCAACGTGCTGGCCGTCATCCTGGTCCTGCTGGGCCCTATCGCCCTGGTCACGCTGCTGCTGTCGCAGGCGCGTGAATACATCGTCGACGCGCCCGACCAGTACCGCGAGCTGCTCGACTACACGGCGCGCACCGTGCTCGAGCTGCGCTCCAAGCTGCCGGTCGAAATCGCGGCCTACCTGCCGGAAGGCGCGGCCGAAATCCAGCGCGTGATCGCCAACTACCTGCGCGCGCAGGCCGGCTCGCTGGCCATGGCGGGCCGGGCCTGGCTGCACGGGCTGCTCTTTTCCTACGTGGGGCTGATCGTCGGCGCACTGGCCGCGGTGGCGCACGCGCCGCTGCGCCGCCGTCCGCTGGCCGAGCAGCTGCACCAGCGCGTGCAGACCTTCGGCGAGGCTTTCGGGCAGATCGTGGCGGCCCAGTTCTGGATCGCGGCCTTCAACACGCTGCTGACCGCCATCTTCCTGCTGTTCGTCATGCCGATGTGGGGCGCGCACCTGCCGTACACGCCGGCGCTGATCACCCTGACCTTCCTGGCCGGGCTGGTGCCCATCGTCGGCAACCTGGTGTGCAACTCGGTGATCACGCTGGTGGGCCTGTCGGTGTCGCCGGTCACGGCGCTGGCCTGCCTGATCTTCCTGATCGTGATCCACAAGGCCGAGTACGTCATCAACGCCAAGGTGGTGGGCGCGCGCACGCAGATGAGCGTGTGGGAGCTGCTGGCCGTGATGTTCGTGGCCGAGGCGGTGTTCGGGCCGGCCGGGCTGGTGGCGGCGCCGCTGTATTACGCGTACCTGAAGAAAGAACTCCAGGCGGCGGCGCTGGTCTGATCGACTCCCGGGCTGCAATGTCCGGATCTGATCGGTTCCGGTCCGTCCCCGAACGGACCATGGGCTGGTAACGCAGAAGAATAGGCGGCATCATCCACTCCGCCCCAGCGAGACCCGCCATGAAAACCTGTCTGATTGTGATCGACGTGCAGGAGTCTTTCCGCCAGCGCTCCTACTGGGACCCGCGCCTCGCGGCCCCCTACCTCGCCGAACAGAACGCGCTGATCGCCGGCTGCGCCGCTGCCGGCGTGCCGATCGTGCGGATCTTCCACACCGACGGGCCGGCCGACGCCGGCAATCCGTTCGCCGTCGAGTCGGGCCATGTGCGGCCCCTCGAGGGCCTGGCGCCCTTCGAGGCCGCGGCCACCTTCACCAAGCGCCGCCACAGCGCGCTGGTCAATACCGGACTGGACGTCTGGCTCACGCAGAACGGCATCGGCCGGCTGATCGTGAGCGGCATCCGCACCGAGCAGTGCTGCGAAACCACCGCGCGCCACGCCTCTGACCTGGGCTGGGAGGTCGACTACGTGACCGACGCCACGCTGACCTTCGACATGGTGCAGCCCGACGGCCGCCCGCTGCCGGCCGCCGAGATCAAGGCCCGCACCGCCACCGTGCTGCAGGGCCGCTTCGCCACCCTGTGCAGCGTGGCGCAGGCGCTGCAGCGGGCCGCTGCATGACGGCATTGCGCGTGCTCATCCTGGCCTTCGACGGCGTCGAGGCGCTGGACTTCGCCGGCCCCTTCGAGGTGTTCACCACCGCCAGCCGCGTCGCCCAGCGCATGCAGCCCGGCAGCGCGGCGCCGTTCGACGTGGCCTCGGTCGCCGAGGCGGCCGCCGGCCAGCCCGTGCAGGCCCGGGCCGGCTTGCAGCTGCTGGCCGGCCACACGCTGGCGGACGGCCCGCAGGCCGACGTGCTCGTCGTTCCCGGCGGCGTGGTGGATGCGCCACTGGCCAGCCCCGGCACCCTGCGCTGGATCGCCGATCAGGCCGCCGGGGCGCAGGTCGTGGCCTCGGTCTGCACCGGCGCCTTCCTGCTGGCGGCAAGCGGGGTGGTGACCGACCACGCCGTTACCACGCACTGGGAAGACATTGCCGACCTGCGCGGGCAGTTCCCGGCGCTCGACGTGCGCGAGGGCGTGCGCTGGGTCGACAGCGGCCGCATCGTCAGCTCGGCGGGCATCAGCGCCGGCATCGACATGAGCCTGCACCTCGTGGCGCGGCTGGCCGGGCGCGAGCTGGCCGAGCGCACCGCGCGCCAGATGGACTACGCATGGAACCGCAACCCCGTCATCCAGCCATCCGCGTAGTCTTCGCGCTGCTGCCCGGCAGCCTCGTGCTCGACTGGGCGGGCCCTGCCGAGGCGCTGCGCATCGCCAACCAGCGGCTGCGCGCCATGGGCCAGCCCGAGCGCTTCGCGATCGAGTTCGCGAGCCCGCGGCCCACGTCCATCGGCTCGGTCGGCGTGGCGCTGGCCGGGCTGTCCCCGTTGCCGACTCAGTGGGACGGCCCCGGCTGGGTGGTGCTGGTCGGGCTGCCCGGCGACACCATTGCCATCGACAACCCCGAGGCGCAGGACCTGCTGCACTGGCTGCGCGGCCTGCGCTTCGGGCGCGGGCGGCTCGAGTTGGTGACCATCTGCGCCGGTGCGTTGCTCGCCGCGCATGCCGGCGCACTCGCGGGCCGGCGCGCCACCACGCACCATCACCACCTGGCCGAGTTGCGCGCCGTGGAGCCGCGCTGCGACGTGGTGAGCAACCGCGTGTTCGTGATCGACCCGCCGCTGTACAGCAGCGCGGGCGTGACGACCGGCATCGACCTGGTGCTGCACCGCATCGCCGAGCTCTGCGGCGAGGCGCTCGCGGCGCAGGTCGCGCAGACCATGGTGGTGGCGCTGCGCCGCGGCCCCGAAGACCCGGAGCTGTCGCCCTTTCTCGCCTACCGCAACCACCTGCATGCCGCGCTGCACCGCGTGCAGGACGCGGTCAGCGAGCAGCCGCAGGCCGACTGGAACGTGCCGCGCATGGCCGAGGTGGCGCACACCTCGGCGCGGCATCTCACGCGGCTGTTCATGGAGCATGCGGGCGTCGCACCGCTGGCCTACCTGCGCAGGCTGCGTCTGGCGGTGGCGCAGCTCGCGCTGGCCTCGGGTGCGAGCGTCACGCGGGCGGCGGAACAGTCGGGCTTCGGCTCCGACACGCAGTTGCGCCGCGCGTGGCACCAGTTCGGCTTGCCGGGCTCGCCCTCGGAGGCCGGCCAGGCTTTCAAGGCCTGAGCCACGGCCTGAGCAGTGGCGCTCAGTGCCGGACGTTCACTCGGCGATGCAGGCACGCGCGCGCGCCAGCAGCAACGCACGCTCGCGCGTGTTGCGCGTGAGCGCTGCGGCGCGGTCGAACTCCTTGCGGGCCTCGTCGTGGCGGCCTAGCTTGAACAGCAGGTCGCCGCGCACCGTCGGCAGCAGGTGGTAGCCCTTGAGCGCGGGTTCGTCCATGAGCGCGTCAACCACCTCCAGCCCCGCCGCCGGCCCGAAGGCCATCGACAGCGCGACCGCCCGGTTGAGTTCGACGATGGGTGACGGCGCGAGCTCGGCCAGCGCGTCGTAGAGCGCGGCGATGCGCGCCCAGTCGGTTTCATCGGCGGTGCGCGCACGGCCGTGGCAGGCGGCAATGGCGGCCTGCAGGGCATAGGGGCCGAGCGCGCCGCCGAGCGATTCGGCGCGCGCGAGCGCGGCCAGGCCGCGGCGGATCAGCATGTGGTCCCAGCGCGCGCGGTTCTGCTCGAGCAACAGCACCGGCTCACCCGAGGCGCCGACGCGCGCGGCGGTGCGCGAGGCCTGGATTTCCATCAGCGCGACGAGGCCGTGCACCTCCGCCTCCTTGGGCACCAGCTCGGCCAGGATGCGGCCGAGGCGCAGGGCTTCGTCGCACAGCGCGGGGCGCATCCAGTCGTCGCCGGCGGTGGCCGAATAGCCTTCGTTGAAGATCAGGTAGATCACTTCGAGCACCGAAGCGAGCCGGCCTTCCAGCGCGTGGCGGCGCGGCACCTCGAAAGGCACGCGCGCCTCGGCCAGCGTGCGCTTGGCGCGCACGATGCGCTGCGCCACGGTGGCCTCGGGCACGAGGAACGCGCGGGCGATCTCGTCGGTCGCGAGGCCGCCCATGAGACGCAGCGTGAGCGCCACGCGCGCCTCGGTCGACAGCACCGGGTGGCAGGCGGTGAACACCAGCCGCAGCAGGTCGTCGCCGATGTCGTCGTCCAGCGCCGAATCGACCGCGTCGGCGAAGTCGGCCCGCGCCATTTCGTGTTGCGCATCGAGCTCGCGGCCGATCTCGCCGGCCTTGTGCTCTGCCAGTTGCAGGTGGCGCAGGCGGTCGAGCGCGCGGCGCTTGGCCACGGCGGTGAGCCAGGCGGCCGGGTTGTCGGGCACGCCTTCGCCCGGCCACTGCTCCAGGGCCGAGACCAGCGCGTCCTGCGCCAGTTCTTCGGCCAGGCCCACGTCGCGCACCCTGCGCGCGACGGTGGCGATGATCTTCGCGGACTCCATGCGCCACACCGCCTCGACGGTGCGGCGGATGGCGTCTTCGCGGCCCTCTTCTGCGGTCACGGCGGCTCCCGCGATGCGCCGGGAGGCGTCAGCCGCCGGTATTGCCGCGCGCCTCGGTCTCGGCGCGCAGGCGGTCTTCCTGGGCGAGCAGCTCGGGCGTCATCGAATCACCGAAATCGGCGGCCTCGAACACCTGGCGGATCTCGATCTCGCCTTCCTGGAAGGGGCTGCGCTTGATCCACTCGATGGCTTCTTCCTTCGACTTGACCTGGAACAGCCAGAAACCGGCCAGCAGTTCCTTGGTCTCGGCGAAGGGGCCGTCGATGACGGTGCGCTTGGTCGGGCCTTCGCAGCGCACGCGCGCGCCCTTGGAGCTGGGGTGCAGGCCCTCGCCGGCCAGCAGCACGCCGGCCTTGACCAGTTCTTCGTTGAACTTGCCCATGGCGGTGAGGATTTCGGTGCTGGGCATCACGCCGGCTTCGGAATCTGCGTTGGCCTTGACCAGAATCATGAATCGCATGTCTTTTCTCCTGAAGTTGATGAGGCTGGGAGCCACTGGAAACTGCCTGCTCCTGTTCACACGTCGGCCGAGCGGAGGCCGGATCGACACGATCGCATCGATCTACTTGTAATTTTTTGCTTCCAAGCCCGAGAGAGGGCGTTCAGGCCAGGTAGCCGCAAAAGCGCAGCACATGCCCGTCGGGCTCGCGGATCGCGAATTCCCGCAGGCCCCAAGGCTGTGACACAGGCGGCTCGATGACCGCGACGCCCCGCTTCACATAGGCGGCGTGCAGGCCGTCGATGTCCTTGCCCACATGGATCACGATCTCGCCGCGCCAGGGCTTCGCGTCGCGCGCGTTGCATTGCCACAGGCGCAGGTAGACCGGGTCGCCGTAGCTGCGATCGCCCTTTTTCACGCGGGCGTAGCTGGGCGGTTCTCCGGCGATGAAATCGAGCTCGAAGCCCAGCACGTCGCAAAACCAGCGCGCGGCGCGCGACACATCCGACACCGGCAGCACCGGCTGCACGCCATGGAATTCATGCAGGGTGCCCAGGTCGGGCGCCGGGCTCACACCGGCCTTGGCGTTCATCAGCTGGCCATTCGACGCAATGCGGCGACGCGCTCGGCGATCAGGTCGATGTCCAGCGCGTCTTCGGCCTTGGCCAGGTAGGTCTCCAGGTCGCGCACCGCCTGCGCGGTGTTGCCCTGCTCGGCATGGGCGATGCCGCGGTCCCGGTACTCGCCCCAGGCGCTGGGCAGCAGCACGACCAGGCGGTCCTGCACGGCGATGACGCGCTGCCAGTCTTCCTGCGCCTGGTGCACTTCCTTCAGGTTGCGCAGCATGCGAGCGATGATCTCGCGCGAGCTGGAGGGCTGCAGGTACAGGCCCAGCGGCACGTCGAAGTCGCCGACCAGCCCGTTGCTGCGCTTGTAGGGCTCCAGCCGCTCGCCCAGCTCCTCGCGCGAGAGCGACTTGCCGGTGAACGGGTCGATCACCACCTGCCCCTTGGGCAGCGTCACCTTCAGCATGAAGTGCCCCGGAAAGCCGACGCCGCGCGCCTGCAGGCCCAGGCCCTGCGCCAGCTCCATCCACAGCACGGCCAGCGAGATCGGAATGCCGCGGCGGGTGCGCAGCACGGCGTTCAGGTAGCTGTTGTCGGGGTCGTAGTAGTCGTTGACGTTGCCGCCGAAGTTCAGGTCGTTGAAGAAGAACTGGTTCAGGGCTCGCAGCCGGGCCAGCGGCGCGGCGTCGGGCGGCAGGCGGCGCTTGAGGCGGGCCAGGAGCTGGTCGACGTCGCCGAGCACCTGCTGCACGTCGAGCTCGGGGTACTCGTCCTGCGCGAGGCTGGCGGCGGCTTCGAGCAGCGGAAAGTGATCGTCGCTGCGCACCAGCGATTCGAAATACTCCAGTGCGGTGGGAAGCTGAAAGCTGAACGTCATGTGTCTTTGTAGAGGAGCCCGCCCGGAGCGTCAAGGCGGGGCGGATGCAGGGTGCCGGCGCCCTGCGGGCGCATTCAGCGGCGAAGGAAGCTGCGCAGCCGCACGCCCACCGCCGCCAGCACGGCGAAATAGAGCAGCGCGGCAGCGGCGATGAGCGCGGCGAGCAGGCCGATGCGCAGCAGCCGCTGCTCGCGCAGGCCGACCCAGTCGAAATGCTGCGAGCCCCAGGCCAGCAGGGCCGCCAGCACCGCCGTGCCCACCAGCACCTGCAGCGCGAACTTGCCCCAGCCGGGCTCGGGCTTGTAGCTGCCGCGGCGCATCAGGCCGACCAGCAGCCAGGTCGCGTTGACCAGCGCGCCGATGGCAATCGTCAGGGTCAGCGCCGCGTGCTGGAGCACCGGCACCAAAAAGACATTGAGGACCTGGGTCAGGACGAGCACGCCCACGGCGATCAGCATCGGCGTGCGGGTGTCCTGCTTGGCGTAGTAACCCGGCGCCAGCACCTTCACGGCCACGATGCCGACCAGCCCGACGCCGTAGCCCATCAGCGCCAGGGTGGTGCGCCCGACGTCCTCGCCGGTGTAGGCGCCGTTGTGGAACAGCACGGCCACCAGCGGCTTGGCGAACAGCAGCAGCGCGACGGCGCAAGGGGCTGAGAGCATCACCACCAGGCGCAGGCCCCAGTCGAGCAGCGACGAATAGCGGGCGTCGTCCTTGGCGGCGCGCGCACCGGCCAGCTGCGGCATCAGCACCACGCCGAGCGCCACGCCGAGCATGGCGGTGGGGAACTCCATCAGCCGGTCGGCATTGGTCACCCAGGTCACGCTGCCCACGGCAAGGTGCGAGGCGATCTGCGTGTTGATGAGCAGCGAGATCTGCGCCACGCTCACGCCCAGCAGCGCGGGCAGCATCAGCTTGAGCACCTTGCGGGTGGTCGGGTCGGTCCAGGCGGTGCGCAGCGCCTTGAAGCTCGCGCCGATGCGCGGCATGAGCCCGAGCTTGCGCAGCGCCGGCACCTGCAGGGCCAGCTGCAGCACGCCGCCCACCAGCACACCCACGCACTGGGCATAGATCGGCTCGATGCCCCAGCGGCGAAACAGCGGCGCGCCGACCGAGATCGACAGGATCAGCGCGATGTTGAGCAGCACCGGCGACGCGGCCGGCACCGCGAACCTGCGCCAAGTGTTGAGAATGCCGCCCGCCAGCGCCACCAGCGACATGAAGCCGATGTACGGGAACATCCAGCGCGTCATGACCACGGCCGCGTCGAAGCCAGGCAGCCCGCTGGCCATGGCCAAGACCAGGAGCGGCGCCCCGGCCACGCCGGCCACGCACACGACCACCAGCGTCCAGGTCAGCAGCGTGGCGACATGGTCGATCAGCTGCTGGGCGCCCTCTTCGCCGGCTTCTGTCTTGCGCGCGGCCAGCACCGGCACGAAGGCCTGGCTGAAGGCGCCTTCGCCGAACACCCGGCGAAACAGGTTGGGAATGCGGAAGGCGACGTTGAAGGCGTCGGTCAGCGCGCTGACGCCGAAAACCGAGGCGAACAGCACGTCCCGCACGAGGCCCGTGATCCGCGATGCGAGGGTCAGCAGGGAGACGGTGGAGGCGGATTTGAGCAGTGACACGGGGGCCGAGTGTAGGCCCCGCCCAAGGCCGGAACGGGCCGACCCGTGGCCGGATTGGGCGAAACCTCCAACCCAGCCTATAATGGAGGGCTTTGCTGCATCATCCTCAGACACCTAAGGAATAAATCATGGCATCCGCCAAGCCCAAGAAAAAGAACCCGCGCCTCGCCTCCGGCCGTAAGCGCGTCCGCCAGGACACCAAGCTCAACGCTGCGAACACCTCGCTGCGCTCCAAATACCGTACCGCGGTTAAGAACGTCGAAAAGGCTGTTCTGGCCGGCGACAAGACCAAGGCAAGCGAACTGTTCGCGAAGGCCCAGAGCATCGTCGACACCGTCGCCGACAAGGGCATCTTCCACAAGAACAAGGCAGCCCGCGACAAGAGCCGCCTGTCGGCCAAGGTCAAGGCCCTCGCCCTCGCGCCTGAAAAGGCCGCAGCCGCCTGACACCTGTCAGGCAAGCCCGGACCGGAATTCTCCGGTCCGCCGTTTGATCGGGGTGCGCTGCAGCAAAGTGTAAAAACCGCCTTCGGGCGGTTTTTTCATGGGCGGTCGGTCTTGGGCTGCTCGACGGGGATCACAGGCGCGACGGGGTCGGAGCGCACCACGGCGGCCACCGGGGTCTGCGCAGCCCTCGGCACAGCCGGTGCGGGGGGCGCCGGCGACATCTCGGACACCTGCAGGTCGTTGTCCTTGGCGAAGTTCACGCAGAAATCCCAGGCCATGGGTTCGGCATCGCGCAGGTCGCGGTTGACGATCACGCACTTCACGCCGTTGATCGAGGTCGGCACGCACCAGGGGGAATAGCTCAGGTAGCTGCCCGGAAAGGCACCGCCAGGGCGGAAGGAGCTCATGACACCGGCAAGGCGCTCGGCCCAATCGCTCGGGCGAAAGGTCCGGCCATCCTTGGTGATGCCCTGGATGAAGATTTCTTTGGCGGTGGGGGAAATCATCGTTGATTGAGGCGACCGGAACAGGTGCTGCGGTGCAGCAAGCGATTCTATCCGCGCCACTTTTTGCATCCTGAACATGGGGCATTGCTGTGATGCGCAATCCTCAACGAAGCCGTCAAATCGCGCGCCTAGAATTCGCGTTCCCTTTCTGGAGATACCGAATGAGCGCCACTGCCCAGCCCACCTCGCCCCACGTCATGAACACCTACGGTCGCCTGCCGATCGCGCTGTCGCACGGCCAGGGCTGCCGAGTCTGGGACACCGCGGGCAAGGCCTACATCGACGGCCTGGGCGGCATCGCCGTGAACACGCTGGGCCACAACCACCCCGAGCTGGTGCCCGCGCTGCAGGACCAGCTGACCAAGCTGATCCACAGCTCCAACTACTACCACGTGCCCGGCCAGGAACAGCTCGCTGCCAAGCTGACCGAGCTTTCGGGCCTCACCAACGCCTTCTTCTGCTCCACCGGCCTTGAGGCCAACGAAGCCGCCCTGAAGCTGGCCCGCAAGTTCGGCCACGACAAGGGCATCGAGCGCCCCGAGATCGTGGTGTACGAAGCCGCCTTCCATGGCCGCAGCATCGCCACCCTGTCGGCCACCGGCAATCCCAAGGTGCAGGCCGGCTTCGGCCCGTTGGTGGAAGGCTTCATCCGCGTGCCGCTGAACGACCTCGAGGCACTGAAGAAGGCCACCGAAGGCAACCCCAACGTGGTCGCCGTGTTCTTCGAGACCATCCAGGGCGAAGGCGGCATCCACCCGATGCGCGTCGAATACCTCAAGCAGGTGCGCGCCCTGTGCGACGAGCGCGACTGGCTCATGATGATCGACGAGGTGCAGTGCGGCATGGGCCGCACCGGCAAGTGGTTCGCCCACCAGTGGGCCGGCATCAAGCCCGACGTGATGCCGCTGGCCAAGGGCCTGGGCTCGGGCGTGCCGATCGGCGCCGTGGTGGCCGGCCCCAAGGCCGCCCACATCTTCGGCCCGGGCAACCACGGCACCACCTTCGGCGGCAACCCGCTGGCCATGCGCGCCGGGGTGGAAACCATCCGCATCATGGAAGAGCACAAGCTGCTCGAAAACGCGGCCACCGTGGGCGCCCACCTGAAGGCCGCGCTGGAACGCGAAATCGGCGAACTGCCCGGTGTGACCGACATCCGCGGCCAGGGCCTGATGCTGGGCATCGAGCTCGACCGGTCCTGCGGCGTGATCCTGAACCGCGCCTGCGACGCCGGCCTGCTGCTGAGCGTGACGGCCGACAAGGTGATCCGCCTGGTGCCGCCGCTCATCCTGAGCATTGCCGAGGCCGACGAAATCGTCGCCATCCTCGCGCCCATCGTCAAAAACTTCCTGTCGGAGCCTGCCGCCCAATGACGACCGCCACGACAACAGCCACACCCGCGGCCATCCGGCACTACCTGCAGTTCTCCGACCTCACGGCCGACGAATACACCTACCTCTTCGACCGCATGGCGGTCATCAAGAAGAAGTTCAAGACCTACGAAAAACACCAGCCGCTGACCGACCGCACGCTGGCCATGATCTTCGAGAAGGCCAGCACGCGCACCCGCGTGAGCTTCGAGGCGGGCATGTACCAGCTCGGCGGCAGCGTGGTGCACCTGACCACCGGCGACAGCCAGCTGGGCCGCGCCGAGCCCATCGAGGACAGCGCCAAGGTCATCAGCCGCATGGTCGACATCGTGATGATCCGCACCTACGAGCAGACCAAGATCGACACCTTCGCGGCGCACTCGCGCGTGCCGGTCATCAACGGGCTGACCAACGAGTTCCACCCCTGCCAGATCCTGGCGGACATCTTCACGTACATCGAGCACCGCGGCTCCATCCAGGGCAAGACGGTGGCCTGGGTGGGCGACGGCAACAACATGGCCAACACCTGGCTGCAGGCGGCCGAGATCCTGGGCTTCACCGTGCACGTGAGCACGCCCAGCGGCTACGAGGTCGACCAGTCGATCGCGGGCATCCGCTCGGGCGACAGCTACAAGGTCTTCAAGGACCCGATGGAAGCCTGCCGCGGCGCCGACCTCGTCACCACCGACGTCTGGACCAGCATGGGCTACGAGGCCGAGAACGAGGCGCGCCGCAAGGCCTTCGCCGACTGGTGCGTCGACGAAGACATGATGCGCATCGCCCAGCCCGGCGCCCTGTTCATGCACTGCCTGCCCGCCCACCGCGGCGAAGAGGTGCAGGCCGAAGTCATCGACGGGCCGCAGTCGGTGGTGTGGGACGAGGCCGAGAACCGCCTGCACGCCCAGAAGGCGCTGATGGAGTTCCTGCTGCTCGGCAGGCTCTGAGCGCCCGGAGCAGCCGCCGCATGTCCGATTGCCAGCAATGCGGCGCCTGCTGCGCCAGCTACCGCGTCGATTTCAGCGTGCACGAGCTCGACGACAACGGCGGCAAGGTGCCCTCCGGCCTTGCCGTCGACGTGAACGACGCCATCTGCCGCATGCGCGGCACCGACCACACGCCCATGCGCTGCGCCGCGCTCACCGGCAAGATCGGCCAGGCCGTGGGCTGCGGCATCTACGAATGGCGACCCAACCCCTGCCACGAGTTGCAGGCCGGCAGCGACGCCTGCGAGCGTGCACGCGCCCGGCACGGCCTGCCCGCGCTGTCTTCGTTGCACTGACCAGTTCAACTCGTCACGTGCTGTGTTGGAAATAACCGACACCACGACCCCTCGGCCGGCGCTAACTTCGCGCCATGGCTTCTTCACACTCGCAACGCATCTGGGACATTTCGCCGCCCGTGCATGAAGGCACGCCGGTCTTTCCCGGCGACACGCCCTACCAGCAGCGCTGGGCGGCGACCATTTCGCCGGGCTGCCCGGTGAACGTCAGCGAGATCAAGCTCTCGCCCCACGTCGGCGCGCATGCCGACGCACCGCTGCACTACGACCCAGAAGGCCAGACCATCGGCCACGTCGACCTCACGCCCTTCCTCGGCCCGTGCCGCGTGATCCACGCGATCGGCAAGGGAGCGCTGATCGAGTGGGAGCACATTGCCCACGCCGTGGACAGCCAGCTGCCGCCGCGCGTGCTGGTGCGCACCTACACCACCATGCCCGTGGGCCAGTGGGACCCGCAACTCGCGGCCTACGCGCCCGAGACGGTCGAGCGCCTCGCGGCCATGGGCGTGAAGCTCATCGGCATCGACACCGCCAGCATCGACCCGGCCGACAGCAAGACGCTGGAAAGCCACCAGCGCATCCGCCGCCTCGACCTGCGCGTGCTCGAGAACCTGGTGCTCGACGACGTGCCCGAAGGCGACTACGAACTCATCGCGCTGCCGCTGAAGCTGGTCAGCGCCGATGCCTCCCCCGTACGCGCCGTGCTGCGCGAACTTTCTCGCTGAAACCTCCACCATGACGACCCTTGCAGACTGCCGCGCGCTCGACGCGCAAGACCCGCTGCGCGCCCTGCGCGCGCAATTCACCATCCCCGCCGACGTGCTCTACCTCGACGGCAATTCGCTCGGCGTGATGCCCGCCGCCGCGCCCGCGCGCATCGCCGAAGTGGTGACCCAGGAATGGGGCCAAGGCCTGATCCGCTCGTGGAACACCGCGAGCTGGTTCGACCTGCCGCAGCGCCTGGGCGACAAGGTGGCCCGCGTGATCGGCGCCGCGCCCGGCGAGGTGGTGTGCACCGACAGCACCTCGGTCAACCTCTACAAGGTGCTGTTCGCAGCGCTGTCGCAGCAGAAGGAAAGTGGACGCAAGCTGGTGGTGAGCGAGCGCAGCAACTTCCCGACCGACCTCTACATTGCCGAGTCGCTGTGCCGCGAGCGCGGCTTCACGCTGAAACTGATCGACGCGAGCGAACTGCAAGGCCCGGATTCGGTGCTGACCGACGAAGTGGCCGTGCTGATGCTGACGCACGTCAACTACCGCACCGGCGCGATGCACGACATGAAGGCCGTCACCGCCGCCGCGCATGCCGTGGGCGCGCTCACGGTATGGGACCTCGCGCACAGCGCAGGCGCCGTGCCCGTCGCGCTGAACGACAGCAATGCCGACTACGCGATCGGCTGCGGCTACAAGTACCTGAACGGCGGCCCCGGCGCACCGGCGTTCGCATGGGTGAACACGAAACATGCGGGCCAGTTCGAGCAGCCGTTGTCCGGCTGGTGGGGCCACGCGGCGCCGTTCGAGTTCACGCCGCACTACCGCCCTGCCCCGGGCGTGGGCCGCTACCTGTGCGGCACGCAACCCATCATTGCGCTGGCCGGACTCGAATGCGGGCTCGACACCGTGCTGGCCGCCGAAGCCTTCAACGGCACGAACGGCGCCATGGCTGCGCTGCGCACCAAGTCGCTCGCGCTCACCGACCTGTTCATCGCACTGGTCGAAGAGCGCTGCGCCGGACAAGGCCTCTCGCTGGTCACCCCGCGCGATCACGCACAACGCGGCTCGCAGGTGTGCCTGAGCCGCAAGAACCCGGAAGATCCGCAAGGCGGCTCGGGCGCCTACGCCATCGTGCAGGCGCTGATCGCGCGCGGCGTCATCGGCGACTTCCGCGCTGGCGACTCGCAGATGCCCGACATCCTGCGCTTCGGCTTCACGCCGCTGTACATCGGCTTCGAGGACGTGTGGAACTCGGTCGAGCATCTGGCGCAGGTGCTCGAAACGGGCGAGTGGCGACGCGCCGAATTCAACCGCAAGAACGCAGTGACATGAGCACCGACAAGAGCCCCGAGAGCATCGTCCACGAGGAGAAGGCGCAGCTGGACTTCAGCAAGTCCATGAGCTACGGCGACTACCTGCACCTGGACGAGATCCTCAACGCACAGCACCCGCTCTCGCCCGCGCACGACGAGCTTCTGTTCATCGTGCAGCACCAGACCAGCGAGCTCTGGATGAAGCTCATGCTGCACGAGCTGCGCGCCGCCATGCGCTGCATCGCCGAAGAAAAGCTGGCCGACGCCTTCAAGATGCTCGCGCGCGTGAGCCGCATCATGGAACAGCTGGTGAGCGCATGGACCGTGCTGTCGACCATGACGCCGCCCGAGTACACCGCGATGCGCCCGTACCTGGCCAACTCCAGCGGCTTCCAGAGCGCGCAGTACCGCTGCATCGAGTTCGCGCTGGGCAACAAGAACGCCGCCATGCTCAAGCCGCACCAGCACCGCGCCGACCTGCTCGCGCAGGTCGAAGAGGCCTACCGCGCACCCTCGCTGTACGACGAGTCGCTGCGCCTGCTGGCGCGACACGGCGTGCCGGTGCCGGCCGACCGGCTGGAGCGCGACTGGACGCAGCCCTACGAATCGAGCGAGGGCGTCGAGGCCGCATGGCTCGCGGTCTACCGCGATCCGCATGCACACTGGGACCTGTACCAGCTCGGCGAGAAGCTCACCGACCTCGAGGACGCCTTCCGCCTCTGGCGGTTCCGCCATGTGACCACCGTCGAACGCGTGATCGGTTTCAAGCGCGGCACCGGCGGCACGGGCGGCGTGAGCTACCTGCGCAAGATGCTCGACGTGGTGTTGTTTCCGGAGATCTGGAAGATTCGCACCGATCTGTAGCCGGGTCGCGCCAACGTCCCTCATGAACCTGGGGTGGCACGGATTGCCCCGTCGAAGCAAAGCGCTACAGTTTTGCAAACAACGGAGACCCGCATGCACGACACCCGGTTCACACCCGACGAGCTCTCCACCCTTCGCGAACACGGCATCGTGCTGTTCGCCAACCGCGTGATCTTCGATGCGCAGCCACCGATGACCGAGCTGCAGATCGAAGCCGTGCAGGCGCAGTGCGCGGGCCCTGTTCCCGAGGCGCTGCGCACGCTGTGGAAGACCACGGCGGGCGGCCGGCTCGACTACGACCTGTCGCTGGAGATGAACGGCAACCTCGAAGCCATCAGCTGGAGCGAGCTGTTCTGGAACGGCAGCGACGGCTACCACGACCTGCAGGGCTGGATCGACCACGAGCTGGAACTGGCCGGGGAAGCCGCGCGGGACAACGGCACGCCGTGGAGCGGCAAGCTCACGCACCTGCCCTTCGGCGGCTTCGAGTACACCGACCGCATCTACGTGGTGGTGGAGCCGGGTGCCGAGCAGGGCCAGGTGGTCGCCTGGAAGAAGGGCCTCCCACCCGCATGGACGCACGCGCTGCATGAAGACAGCGTGAACACCGTCGCCACCGACGTGCACGGCGCCCTTGCAGCGCTGCACCTCGACGAAGACCCGCTGGCGCCCACGAGCGACTATTTCTCCGGGCAGACGCTGCTCGAATACCTGGACGACCGGCACGAGGAACACGGGCTCGACCTCGACCTGATGGACCGGCTGGTGACCTTCTACAGCCGCGCCGTGGTCGACTGGCGCACGCCGCTGGCCGAGGGCACGCTGCGCCATCACTCCTCGCTCGCGCGCGTGGCCTTGAACCATGCCATCGGGACGGACGATGCCGAGCTTGTCGCCGAGCTTGCCGCCGCGGGCGTGGGCTTCGACGGGCCGCAGCAAGGCAGCGCGCTGGCCACCGATGTGGCCGTGGGACATGGCGCCTTTGCCGCAGCCGCCGCGCTGGTGCGTGCGGGCGCCCCGGTGGCGGCCGACGCCTTGGGCAACATCGACGGTCAGATCTCGCCCGAGCTCACGAAGGCGTTGCTGGACAACGGCGCGGAGCCCAGCGTGGCGGCCATCGTGAAGTGCGCGGCCTGCGGTGCGCCCGCGAGCGCGCACCTCATCGCAGAGGCCTGTGCGAAAGCGGGCATCGACGTGCCACCCGCTTTCATCGAGGACCGCGACGCGATGCTGATCGACCTGGAAAGCACGCTCTCCAAGATGCAGGAGGGCGCGTACGGCCACTACCTCGGGCAGGAAGGGATCGCGGAGCGCATCGAGCATCTTCAGACCTTCAGGCTCTGAAGTCTTTAGCTCCGCTGTGCGTTGAGCGCGTGGTTCAGCGCGCGCTCGTCTTTCGCTCAGCCGCCGTACAGCCAGGGCTGGTCTAGCAGCTTCGCACCCAGCAGGCGCATCGCCGTGTCGCGCCCCAGGCGCACAGCGCCCGTCGCATGGAAGATCTCGCCATTGCGGCGGGCCCGCGCCTGTACCTGCGCGTTGCGCGCCCAGCGCGACTCGGCATAGCGCGCGAACGCGGCCGGCACCTGGACCGCGCCGCCATCGCCGAGTGCATCGGCCAACGCCACCGCGTCCTCGATCGCCATGCCCGCGCCCTGCGCGAGGTACGGGACCATCGGGTGCGCGGCGTCGCCCACCAGCGCCACGCGCTCGTTCGCCATGTCGGCGGCGCTCGTCATGGGTACACGGTCGCCGAGCGACCATGCGCGCCAGCCGGGCATCGCATCCAGCAAGGCCTGCAGGCCCGCGCAGCTGCGGCCCATGGCCTGCTTCAGTGCGGCAATGCTGCCGGACTGGTCCCAGTCGCGCGCATCGCCGGCGGGTGCCGATTCGGCGATCACCACCACGTTGAGCCACTCCCCGCCGCGCACCGGATACGCCACCGCATGCAGCCGCGGGCCGAGCCAGACATGGACCTGCGTGCGCCGCAGCGCGGCGGGCAGGCGCGACTGCTCGGCCATGGCGCGCCATGCCGTGTGGCCGGTGACGCGGGGCGGCTCGTCGGCCGTTGGCGTGTCGAGCTGCCGGCGCACCATGCTCCACAGGCCATCGGCCCCGACGATCGCCTCGCCTTCCCAGGCGCGGGCGTCGGTGCTCGACAGGCAGACGAGCTCGTCGCCGGTCTCGACCTGCTGGATGCGGGCAGAAGTGACCAGGGTGCCGTTGCCCCGTGCGCGCACGGCGTCGAGCAGCAGCCCGTGCAGGTCGGCGCGGTGCACGCAAAAGTAAGGCGCGCCGTAGCGCTGGCGCATGGTGTCTCCCAGCGGCATGCGGGCCAGCTCGGAACCGCTGTCGGCGCTGTGGACCACGAGCGCATCGGGCTGCGCCGCGATGGCCGCGAGCCCCGCGCCCAGGTCGAGTTGCTGAAGACGCCGCGTGGCGTTGGGGCCCAGCTGCACGCCAGCGCCGATTTCACCGAAGGCCGCGGCCTGCTCGAAAACGTCGGCGCGGTGATGCCGACGTGAAAGCGCCAGCGCAGTGGCCAGCCCCCCGATGCCGCCGCCGGCGACCAGGATGTGCGCGGGCATCGGTCTCAGCGGCTGTGCGTGGACGACTGCGCGCTGGCTGTGTGGGGGGTGGCCTGGCCGGCTTCCGGTTGCTTGACGGGAGCCTTGGGCGCGCAGCTGCCGCAGCTGTCGCACGAGCCGCAGCCCGAGGTCTTGGCCAGCGAGGCGGCGAGCTCCCTGGCGCGCTCTTCGTCGACCCAGCCCGCGCGGTGCGTGCCGGCCGCGAGCTTCTGCGCGGCGCCGCGCCGCCAGCCCGCAGGCATCCAGCGCCAGACCGCGTAGAACGCGGCCGCCGCGACGATCAATCCGACGATCAGTTGCTGTGCCATTTCTTGTTTAGCCCTTTCGCTGTCGGTTTTAACCTGCGCCGAGTGCCACCGCAACGCGGTAGGTGATGAAGCAGGCGGCGTAGGCCAGCGCGAACAGGTAGCCCGCCATGATCCACACGTACTTCCACGAGCCGGTCTCGCGCTTCACGGCCGCCAGCGTCGAGATGCACTGCGGCGCGAACACATACCAGACCAGCAGCGACAGCGCCGTCGCCAGCGACCAGCTGCCCGCGATCAGCGGCTCGAGCTGGCCCGCCACGTCGTCACCGGTGGAAGACAGCGCGTACACCGTGCCCAGCGCCCCCACCGCCACCTCGCGCGCCGCCATGCCCGGCACCAGCGCGATCGAGATCTGCCAGTTGAAGCCGATGGGCGCGAAGATGTGCTCCAGCCCGCGCCCGATCATGCCGGCCAGGCTGTACTGGATGGCCGGCCCCGTCGCGCCTTCGGGCGGCGACGGAAAGGTCGACAGGAACCACAGCAGGATGGTCAGCGTGAGGATGATCGTGCCCACGCGCTGGATGAAGATCCAGGCCCGCTCGTACAAACCCAGCGCCAGGTTGCGCGGGTTCGGCCAGCGGTAGGCCGGTAGCTCCATCAGCAGCGGCGAATGCGAGGTGTTGTCGCGGAAGCGCTTCATCACCCAGGCCACGGCCATGGCCGAGACGATGCCGAACACATACAGCGCGAACAGCACCACGCCCTGCAGGTTGAAGACGCCGCCCACGGTGCGCGCCGGAATGAAGGCCGCGATGAGCAGCGCATACACCGGCAACCGCGCCGAGCAGGTCATCAGCGGCGCGATCATGATGGTCGTGATGCGGTCGCGCCAGTTGCTGATGGTGCGCGTGGCCATCACGCCCGGAATGGCGCAGGCAAAGCTCGACAGCAGCGGAATGAACGAGCGGCCCGACAGCCCCACGGTGCCCATCACGCGATCGAGCAGGAAGGCCGCGCGCGGCAGGTAGCCCGAGTCTTCCAGCGCCAGGATGAAGAGAAACAGAATCAGGATCTGCGGCAGGAAGACGATGACGCCGCCCACGCCCGCGATCACGCCGTCGACCAGCAGGCTCTGCAGCATGCCTTCGGGCATGTGCGCCTTGAGCAGGCCGCCGAGCGCCTCGGTGCCGGCCTTGATGGCGTCCATCGGCACGTTGGCCCAGCTGAACACGGCCTGGAACATCAGGAACATGGTGACGGCCAGCACCAGCATGCCCCACACGGGGTGCAGCACCACGCGGTCGATGCGGTCGCTGGTGGCCAGGCTGCCGACCGGCTCCCGCACCGCCAGGCCCAGAATGCGGCGCACCTCGCGCTGCGTGGCCAGCACGTCGTCGAGCCCCGGCGCCTGCCAGGGCTGCGGCACGGCGGCGGCCACGGGCGTGTCGAGCGCTTCGAGCAGGCCCTTTGCGCCGCCGGTGTGCACGCCGACGGTCTCGATGACGGGTATGCCGAGTTCGCGCGACAGCACGGCGGTGTCGACCACGATGCCCTGCTTCCTGGCCATGTCGGTCATGTTGAGCGCCATCACCATCGGCAGGCCGAGCCGCCTGGCCTCGAGCACCAGCCGCAGGTTCAGCCGCAGGTTGGTGGCGTCGGTGACGCACACCAGCAGGTCGGGCAGGGCCTCCTTGCTCTGGCCGGTGACGACGTCGCGCGTGACGGCCTCGTCGGCGCTCAGCGCATTCAGGCTGTAGGCGCCCGGCAGGTCGAGCACGAACACGCGGCGGCCCGAGGCGGTGCGCAGCGTGCCTTCCTTGCGCTCGACCGTCACGCCGGCGTAGTTGGCCACCTTCTGGCGGCTGCCGGTCAGCAGGTTGAACAGCGCGGTCTTGCCGCAGTTGGGATTGCCCAGCAAGGCGATGCGGCCCGGCTGCGCAGTGGCGGCGAGGCGACCCGGGCCCTGGATGACGGCTTCAACCATGGTTGGCGGCTCCCGGCGTGACATGGATCAGCGCGGCCTCGTGGCGGCGCAAGGCGAAGGTGGTATGGCCCAGGCGAACCGCCAACGGCTCGCGGCCCGGGATGCCGCTTGCGACGATGCGCACGGCTTCGCCTGGGACAAAGCCGATTTCGGTCAGGCGCAGCACGAGTTCACGGTCGTCCGCCCCCTCGGGGCGGGCCACGTCGAGCACGGTGGCCCACTGGTTGTTCGGAAGCTGGTCGAGGCGCAGGGCGGCGGAGGCCGGCACTGCGCCGAGGTCTTTGGTTTGCACGGTGAGAGGGCGCCAGGAATATCGGGCACGCCAGTAAGCAATACCCGGATGCTATCAATTCTCAATCGCACAAACCTGACCAAACCCGCAAAAAAGGGGGCTGCAAGGCCAGAAACACCGAGGAGCCGGCTTTGCCGGGCCTCTGGTGTTGCCCCCGGCAGGGGGTAGGAGCAGCGACTCGAAGTGCGCGAAGCCTGGGGGCGAGCCTAGTTCAGCCCGAGCATGCCGCGCAGTTTCGACAGGTCTTCGGCCAGCGTGTTGACGCGGCCGGCCAGCAGCTTGCGGTCGCGTTCGGTGAGCTTCGCGTAGGTTTCGAAGCCGCCGTCGGCCGTCCTGTACTTGGCCAGGGTGTCGAACACCACCTTGAAGTTGGCGTCGGTCTTGTCCGAGAAGGCCTTGTTTTCCTTCACCACCAGCGGGCGCAGCAGCTCGACGATCTTGAAGGCACCCTCGAAGTTCGACTGGAAGTCCCACAGGTCGGTGTGGCTGTAGCGGTTCTCCTCGCCCGAAATCTTGGTGGCGGCCACCTCCTCCATCAGCACCGCGGCGCCGCCCACCACCTTCTCGGGCGGAAAGGTCAGCGCAACCAGGCGCTTCTGCAGCTCCAGCACGTCGGCCAGCAGCTTGTCGGCCACGGGGTTCAGGTCCTTGGTGCTCTTTTGCGTCCACAGGCCGTACTCGATGCGGTGGAAGCCGCCGAAGGCCGGGTCTTTCTCGGCCTTCTCGTGGTCGTCGGCGCGCGAGTCGATCGCCTTGTCGAGGTCGTTGAACAGCTCGGCCACGGGCTCGATGCGCTCGTAGCTCGTGCGCGTCGGCGCGTACAGCTTCTTCGCCTTCTCGATGTCGCCGGCCTTCACCGCGGCGGTGAAGGCGCGCACGTCCGCGGCCAGCTTGCGCACGTTCTCGGCCACGTAGATCTTGTAGTCGGAGATCGGTCCGACCAACTCGAGCGGCGACACGGCGGCCTGTGCGCCCACGGCGTAGAGCCCGGCGAAACCGGCGACGAAAGTGGCGAGGAAGTGGCGGCGGAACTGCACGGTCATGGATCTCCTGAATGTTCGAGGTCGTGAAAAAAACTTGGGGGCGGCGAGCGAATGCCGCTCAGGCAGCCAGCAGCGAACGGCCCAGCCAGTCCTGCGCGTCCTGCACGCCCGGCAGCGTGAAGAAGAAGCCGCCGCCGATGGGCTTGATGTATTCCTCGAGCGGCTCGCCGTCCAGGCGCGTCTGCACGGCGATGAAGCCGTTCTCCAGGTTGGCTTGGTAGCAGATGAACAGCAGCCCCATTTCGAGCTGGCCCGACTTGGTGACGCCGTTCGAGTAGTTGAAGGGCCGGCGCAGCATGAGGTTCTTGTCCGAGGCCTTGGTGCGCGGGTTCGCCAGGCGGATATGCGCGTCCATCGGCGTGCGCTTGCCTTCGGGGTCCTTGGCGTAGTCGGGCACGTCGTGCTCGGTCTTGCCGCCGTCCATCGGCGCGCCGGTGGGCTTCAGGCGGCCCATGATGGCCTCCTGCTCCTGCAGCGGCGTGCGGTCCCAGCGCTCCACGAAGTTGCGGATGATGCGCACCGCCTGGTAGCTGCCGCCCACGGCCCAGGCCGGCTCGTCGCCGCCGGGCTGCACCCACACGATGCTGTCCATGAGCTTGTTGTCGGCCGAGTCGGGGTTGGCCGAACCGTCCCGAAAGCCCAGGAAGTTGCGCGCGCTCTCCGAAGGCTTGCCGGGCACGGCCGGAATCGGCGGCACGGTGCCTTCCTGCTTCCAGTGCAGCACCAGCAGGTCGGGCGTGTTCTTGATGATGTCGCGCAGCGCGTGGATGTTGGTGTCCGGTGTGTTGGCGCAGAACTGGATCGACAGGTCGCCGTGGCACAGCGCGGCGTCCAGCGCGTCGTTCGGGTGGCGCTGCATCTGGTTGAGGCGCACCGGCTTCTTCTTCGCGAGGCCGAAGCGCTCGTCGAACAGCGAGGTGCCGACCGATACCGTCACCGTCAGCCCGTCGGGCTGCACCACCGGCCCGAGGATGCCGGAGCCCGCGGGCGGCAGCTTGGGATCGGGGTCGGCCTGCGGGCCGCCCTGCGTGAGAAAGGCGATGCGCTCGGTGAGCGTTCGGAACAGGCGCTCCAGGTCGGCGCGGTTCTCGGCCAGCACGAAGAAGGAGGCAACCATGCCGGCCACCGGGCGCGGCGTGACGATGCCCGCCTGGTGCTTGCCGCGGAAGGGCACGCGGTCTTGCGTGTGGGTGCTTTCGGGCGCGTCGGTGACCTGGGCGCCGCTGTCGGGCGTGCCGGCTGCAGGGGCCGAGTGGGCCGAGTGGGCCGCGGCGGCCAGGCCTGCGAATGCCACGCCGGCGGCGCCGAGCATGCGGCGGCGGTGCGGGGAGGCGGGTTGCCCTTGGGGGGCGACGGTTGCGTTCTTCGACTTTTCCATGGGGGGTTCTTGCTTGCGGTCTCGCTTTCGACTCATTCCAGCCCGAGCGCGGCATTCACCTTGCCGAGTTCCTCGGCCAGCGCGCGCACGGGTTCGGCCAGTGCCTTTCTTTGCGCCTCGTCCAGCGGCGCGGGCTTGAAGCCCTCGCCTTCGCGGTAAGGCGCCAGTGCGGCGTCGAAGGCCGCGAAGCGTTCGTCCACGCTCTTTTGCAGCGCGGGCGCGGCCTTCACCAGCAGCGGCTGAAGCAGTTCGGAAATCTTCTTCGTGCCTTCGTAGGTGCCCTGCAGGTTCACCAGCTCGGCATGGCCGTAGTGGTCTTCGCCGCCTGCAGGCAGGTTGTCGGCCACGCGGCGCAGCAGCTTCGACGCCGAACCGGCCAGCCGTTCGGGTGGCATGTTCAGCGCGCGCAGGCGCTCCTTCAGCACGCCGATGTCGGCCAGCAACTGCTCGACCACGGGCGCCAGCGACTTCACGTCGTTCTGGCTGTACAGCGCGTACTCGATGCGGTGGAAGCCGGTGAAGCCGGCATCGGCCTCGCGCTTCTCGAAGTAGTCGGCGCGCGCATTGATGCGCGTGTCCAGGTCGGCGAACAGCTCGGCCATCGGCTCGATGCGCTTGTAGGCCTGGTGCGCCGGCGCGTAGAGCGCCCTCGCCTGTTGAAGGTCGCCCGCCTTCACCGCGTCGGCCAGTGCGCGCACCGCGTCGTCGAGCGAGCCGGCTTCCAGCCGCAGAAACACCTGGTACTCGGCCAGCGCGCCCACGTAGTTGACCAGCGACGGCCGCGCCGCCTCTGCGTCGGACGCGGCCGAGGGCGTGACGCGCAGCTTGCCGCGCGGGTTGCTCAGGAGGCCGCAGGTGATGGCGAACTCGCCCGGCTGCAGCTTCACGGTCATGGTCTGCGAGAAGCCCGGCGCGATGTTCTCGCGCTCTTCCACCACCATCACGCCGTCGAGAATTTCCCATTCCAGCGCACGGTTCGACTTGTTGACGATGGTGAAGGTGGTGCGCCCCGCGGGCACGGTGATCTCGTTGGGGTCGCAGGCGTTGCCCTGGATGGTGACGGTCACGGCGTTGTCGGCGGCCTTGGCCGGCGCCTTCCTGGCCTCGTTCGAGGCGTACCAGAAGGCGGCGAGGCCGGCCACGACCAGCAGGGCCGACGCGGCCACCGCCACGCGCATGAGGGTGGACGAAGGGGCTTTGGTTTCGGGAGAGGACATGACAGCGTTTCAGCCGGCCGCAGCCGCGCGTGGCGCCGCGGCGGGGGCCGGGCGCAGGAAGAAGAACAGGGCCACGGCCAGGAAGGCCAGGTAGACGATCACCTCGCCCACCACGGGCGCGGCCTGGTAGCCCAGCAGGCCCGAGAGCACGGCGCCCACGGGGCTGTCCATCGGCAGCGTCTCGCTCATGTCGAACACCACGGCCTGCAGGTGGTTCCACACGCCGCCCTCGTGCAGCTTGCGCAGCACGCCGGCCAGCAGGCCCGCGGCCACCAGAAGAATGAACAGGCCCGTGTAGCGGAAGAAGCGGCGCAGGTCGAGCCGCACGCCGCCCGAATACAGGCCCCAGCCGATCGCCACCGACACGGCGATGCCGGCCAGCGCGCCCACGGGCGCTTCCCAGCCGCTGCTCTGCTGGAACACGGCCAGCAGGAAGAACACCGACTCCAGCCCTTCGCGCGCCACGGCGAGAAACACCATGCCGATGAGCGCCCAGCCCTGCCCGTCCGCGCCCCGGGTGAGCGCCTTGTCGATGGAGGCCTGCAGCTCGCCCTTGATGGAGCGCGCGGCCTTGCGCATCCAGAACACCATCGAGGTCAGCATGACCACGGCGATGAGCCCGACCACGCCCTCGAACAGTTCCTGCTGCTTCTGCGGAAACTCCGCCGCCAGCAATTGCAGGCCCGCGCCCGCGAACAAAGACAGCGCGGTGGCCAGCAGCACGCCGACCCACACCGCGGACATCAGCGCGCCGCGTCCGCTTTGCTTGAGGTAGCTGGCAACGATGCCGACGATCAGCGCGGCTTCGATGCCTTCGCGCAGCATGATGAGAAAGGGAATGAGCATCGGCTTCGGGATCCAGGGCAGAAAAAGCCCTCCGGAGCCGGCACGTTCAGCAGCGCTTGGCGTTGGCTCCACGGAGGAGCGAACGAGGATAACCCATCAAATAAGATGCATTCTCATTTGTGGTCTTTGCTTGCCGAATGGTAATGATTGCCCGGCCTCGCTCACCGACCGCTCAGACGGCGAGTTCGACGATGCGCGCGCTGACGGCGTCGCCGTCGATGAGCAACTCGGCCACCGCGATGGGCAAGGTGAAACGGCGCGGTCCCGCGCTGCCCGGATTGACGTAGAGCACGCCGCCGCGCTCCTCGATCTTCGGCTTGTGCGAATGGCCCGAGACGACCACGCGCACGCCGGCGGCGGCCGGGTCGATGTCGAGCAGCGCAAGGTCATGAAGGGCATGAAGATGCATGCCGCCGAACGCCACGCGCTCGGTCTCGGCAATGCCCTCGGCCCAGGGTCCGCGGTCGTTGTTGCCGCGCACCACCGTCAGCGGCGCCATGGCGCGCAGCGCGTCGAGGATGCCGGCATCGCCGATGTCCCCGCCGTGCACGATGAAGTCGCTGCCCTGCAGGGCTGCCACGGCCTGCGGGCGCAGCAGGCCGTGGGTGTCGGAGATGAGCCCTATCCGCAGCAAAGGATCAAGGCGTCAAGCCGACAGCAGCTGCCGCAGCACGAACGGCAGGATGCCCCCGTGCTTGTAGTAGTCGACCTCGATCGGCGTGTCGATGCGCAGGCGCACCGTCACCTCCTGGTGGGTGCCGTCGGGGCGGTGCACGACCAGCTTCACGTCCATCTGCGGCTTGAGCTCGCTGCCGATCACCACGTCGATCTTCTCGTCGCCGGTGAGGCCCAGCGTCTGCCAAGAATCGGCGCCGCGGAACTGCAGCGGCAGCACGCCCATGCCGACCAGGTTGGCGCGATGGATGCGCTCGAAGCTGCGCGCCACCACGGCCTTGATGCCCAGCAGCTGGGTGCCCTTGGCGGCCCAGTCGCGCGACGAGCCGGTGCCGTACTCCTCGCCGCCGAACACCACCGTGGGGGTGCCCTCTTCCATGTACTTCATGGCGGCGTCGTAGATGAACATCTTCTGGTTGCCGGGCTGGAACAGCGTGACGCCGCCCTCTTCCTGCGTGCCGTTGGCGTCCGGCGGAATCATGAGGTTCTTGATGCGCACGTTGGCGAAGGTGCCGCGCATCATCACGTCATGGTTGCCGCGGCGCGAGCCGTAGCTGTTGAAGTCGGCCTTGGGCACGCCATGCGCCTTGAGCCAGATGCCCGCAGGGGAGCTGTCCTTGATGGAGCCGGCCGGCGAGATGTGGTCGGTGGTGATCGAGTCGCCGAACAGCGCCATGATGCGCGCGCTCTTGAAGCCCGCGTCGCTGGCGTGCGGCTTCATCTTGAAACCCTCGAAGAACGGCGGCTCGGCGATGTAGGTCGACTTGGGCCAGTCGTAGACCTGCCCGTCGGTGCCCTTGATGCTGCTCCAGAACTTGCCCGGGTCGGTCTTGACCTTGTCGTAGTTCGCGCGGAACGACTTGGCGTTCATGGCGTAGCGCAGGTTGTCGTCGATCTCCTTCGGCGTGGGCCAGATGTCGCCCAGGTACACGTCCTTGCCGTTCTTGCCCTTGCCCACGGGCTCGGTCATCAGGTCGGTCATGACGTTGCCGGCGATGGCAAAGGCCACCACCAGCGGCGGCGAAGCCAGGAAGTTGGCCTTCAGGTTCGGGTGGATGCGCGCCTCGAAGTTGCGGTTGCCCGAGAGCACGGCCGCGCCGACGAGGTCGTTCTTGGTGATGGCCTCGTTGATCTCGGGCGTCAGGTCGCCGGCGTTGCCGATGCAGGTGGTGCAGCCGTAGCCGGCCAGGTAGAAGCCGAGCTTTTCCAGGTACGTGAGCAGGCCGGCCTTCTCGAGGTATTCGGTGACGATGCGCGAACCCGGCGCCAGCGAGGTCTTGATGTGCGGCTTGACCGTCAGGCCCGCCTCCACCGCCTTCTTGGCCAGCAGGCCGGCAGCCAGCATCACGCTCGGGTTCGAGGTGTTGGTGCACGAGGTGATGGCCGCGATCAGCACGTCGCCATTGCCGATGGTGACCTGGCCCTTGGGGGCGCTCGGTGCGGTGGCGCTGGTGTGCGCGGCAGCCTTGGTCGAGCGGTTGGCCACCATCTCGACCACGTCGCGCGGCGAACCGGCGGGCAGCGCGGCGGCTTCGTCGTCGCTGCCCTGGGGCGCGGTGACCAGCGGGTAGCGCAGCTTGAGCTTGTCGGCCGGCTGGTTGAAGCCGTTGGCGTCGTTGGGCTTGCTGTAGAGCTCCGAGAACTTGGTGGCCAGGTGGCCCAGGTCGATGCGGTCCTGCGGGCGCTTCGGGCCGGCCAGGCTGGGCGACACGGTGCCCAGGTCGAGGCGCACGATCTTGGTGTAGTCGATGTCGCCGGGCGCGGGCATGCCGTACAGGCCCTGCGCCTTGTAGTAGGCGGCGAAGCGCTCGACCTCTTCCTTGGTGCGGCCGGTGCCTTCGAAGTACGCCACGGTCATGTCGTCGACCGGGAAGAAGCCCATGGTCGCGCCGTACTCGGGCGCCATGTTGCCGATGGTCGCGCGGTCGGGCACGGCGATGGACGCGGCGCCGGGGCCGAAGAACTCGACGAACTTGCCCACCACCTTTTCAGCCCGCAGGATGGCCGTGACGAACAGCACCAGGTCGGTGGCGGTCACGCCTTCGCGCAGCTTGCCGGTGAGCTCGAAGCCCACCACGTCGGGCGTGAGCATGTAGACCGGCTGGCCCAGCATGGCCGCCTCGGCCTCGATGCCGCCCACGCCCCAGCCGACCACACCCACGCCGTTGATCATGGTGGTGTGGCTGTCGGTGCCGACCAGCGAGTCGGGGTAGTAGGTGGGCACCTCGGCCTTGTCGTGCGGGCTCGTATAGACGCCGCGTGCAAAGTACTCGAGATTGACCTGGTGGACGATGCCGAAGCCCGGCGGCACGACACGGAAGGTGTCGAAGGCCTGCATGCCCCACTTCATGAACTGGTAGCGCTCGTTGTTGCGCTGGAACTCCAGCTTCATGTTCAGGTCGAGCGCCTTGGGCGTGCCGTAGTAGTCGACCATCACCGAGTGGTCGACCACCAGGTCCACCGGCACCAGCGGCTCGATGGTCTTGGGCGACTTGCCCAGCTTGGCAGCCACGCTGCGCATGGCAGCCAGGTCGGCCAGCAGTGGCACGCCGGTGAAGTCCTGCAGCACCACGCGGGTGACGACGAAGGGAATTTCGTCGGTGCGTTCTGCATTGGGGGCCCAGTGCGCCAGCTCTTCGACGTGCTTGGGCAAGACCTTCTGCCCGTCGCAGTTGCGCAGCACGGATTCGAGCACGATGCGAATGGAGACCGGCAGGCGCTCGATGGTCGGGTATTGCTTGGCCAGCTCCTTCAGGGACCAGTACTTGCCGGACTTGCCCGATGCGGTCTTGAAGGTCTTGAGGGTGGACGCAAAGGCGTGAGCCGGTGCTTTGGCCATAGAGGAACTCCTGTTTGTTCGTGGAAGCTCCTCAAGGATAGCGGGGAACAATGTCAGCTGTTGTAGTCGGTCTTCCCTCTCGCGCTCCCTCCGCGCCATGTTCCTCATAGCGAGAAATGCCGGGTAGACGGGCGTTGCCGGCACCTCTCGCGTCGCCTGCGTTCAGGCCAGCGCCATGCCGGCGCGGCTGCGGGCGCGGCGAAGGCCGGTCCATTGCAGCTCGGCGAGCACGATCACGCACACCGCCTGTGCCAGCACCCAGGCCACGCCCACGGCGGTGACCGCGAACATGCCGCTCACCAGCAGCGCGATGCAGGCCGCCGCCCAGCCGATGTTGCCGAAGACCACCAGGCCGATCAGCGTGCGCGGCGGCGTGCGGCGGCCGGCCATGAACGCGGCGGCGGCCGCATACACCAGCAGGAAGACGCCCGTGCCCATGAGCAGCGGCGCCGGCAGGCCGGTGAGCGCGGCCAGCGCGCCGGTGAAGGCCACCTGCAGCGCGCCGGTCACGGCGCAGGAGGCGGCGTCGGCCCACATCACGTGGGGCAGGAAGCGGGGGGAAGCAAAGACGGACATGTGAATCTCCTGGGGGTGGTCACCGGGTGGATACGCCGCAAGCCAGTCCTGCCGCGTTGGAGCCAATGATTCCGGCCGCCGGGTATGTCGTCGATGACCTGGGAGGTCATGGCGGCGCGCCGCCGCCGCGACAGAATGCAGCCTCATGAACACCCCCCGCCCCCACCCGACCAAGCCCGGCCTGCCCGGCGCGCGCGATCCGTTCGGCGCGCACCTGCGCCATTGGCGCACGCACCGTCGCCTGAGCCAGCTCGACCTGGCGCAGGAGGCGGACGTGTCGACCCGGCACCTGAGCTACGTGGAAACCGGGCGCGCCGCGCCCAGCCGCGAGATGGTGCTGCGCCTGGCCGAGCGGCTGGAGGTGCCGCTGCGCGAACGCAATGCGCTGCTGGTGGCGGCCGGCTTCGCGCCGATGTACCGCCAGCGCTCGCTGGACGACCCGGCCATGGCGGCCGCGCGCCGCGCGGTCGACCTGGTGCTCAAGGGCCACGAACCCTTCCCCGCGCTGGCCGTGGACCGCCACTGGAACCTGGTGGCGCACAACGCGCTGGTGCCGATGCTGATGGAAGGCGCCGCGCCCGAGTTGCTGCGCGCGCCCATCAACGTGCTGCGCCTGAGCCTGCACCCCGATGGCGTGGCACCGCGCATCGCCAACCTCGCGCAATGGCGCACCCACCTGCTCGAGCGGCTGCAGCAGCAGATTGCCGCCACGGGCGACGCCACGCTTCAGGCGCTGCACGACGAACTGGCGGCCTACCCCGCGCCCAAGGTGAGCCACGACGCGCCAGCCATCGACACGGCGCTGTCGGCCGTGGCGGTGCCGTTCCAGCTGGTCACGCCGAACGGGGTGCTGAGCTTCATCAGCACCATCACCATCTTCGGCACGCCGGTGGACGTCACATTGCAGGAACTGGCGGTGGAGTCGTTCTTTCCGGCGGACGAACGGACGGCGGCGGCGCTGACGGCACTGGCGGCGCAGTCGAACGGCTGAGTTCCGCACGCTGCTGCGCGGGGCCCTCGAAGTCGTCCACCTGGATCACCTTGTCGGCCGCCTTCAGGTAGGCCAGTGCCAGCGCCGGGTCGGGCGCCGAGCGGGCCGCCGCTTCGAGCGAGTTCGTGCGGCGCAGCACCTTGTTGAGCGCGGCCGTCGTGTCGCCGAGTTGCTCGCCGAGTTCCATCGCATGCATCAGGTCGCGCAGTCCGCCCGGGGCGGGCTCGCTGAGGTCGGGCGCCAGGCGCGCCATGGTGCGCGGGTTCTTGCGCAGCAGCTCGGCCAGTTCGAGCAGTTGCACATCGCGCAGCGGCGCCAGGTGCGCGGTGCCGCGCAGCACCAGCGCGCCCATCACGCGCCGGCCGGCCGTCGGCAGGTTGGCATACAGGTCGCGCAGAATCTTGCCGGCCTCGTCCAGCTGCAGGCGGATGGCGGCCCGCGCGAAAGGCAGCATCTCGGGCGCCGCGTCCACGCGGTAGCGCCAGATGCAGGAACTGGCCAGGTAGAGGTGCGCCAGCACGTCGCCCAGCCGTGCGGACAGCAGCTCCATGCGCTTGAGCTTGCCGCCGAGCATGCCCATGGCCAGGTCGGCCGTGAACGCGTACTTCGCGCTCATGCGCGCCAGCAGCTTCGCCTCGTGCATCAGGTCTTCGGGCGGCTCGCCGAGCACCGGCGCGCCGAACAGGCTGTGCCACAGGTTCGCCGCCACGTGCTTGCCGTGCGCGATCAGCGCCTGGCCCAGCGCGGCCTCGTCATGGGCCTGCACCGCGGCCATTTCGTCGAGCACATGCGGGTGGCAGCGCACCGCGCCCTGCCCGAACACGATGAGCGCGCGCGTGAGGATGTTCGCGCCCTCCACCGTGATGGCGATGGGCGCCTGCCGGTACGACACGCCCAGCAGGTTCGAAGGGCCGGCGATGATGCCCTTGCCCCCGAGGATGTCCATGCCGTGGTTGACCGCGCGTCGCCCCGCCTCGGTCAGCTGCACCTTCAGGATGGCACTGGCCACGCTGGGCTGCTCGCCCTTGTCGAGCGCGGCGGCGGTGAAGCGCCGGGCGGCATCGGTCGCATACAGCTCGGCGGACATCCGCGCGACGAGCCCCGCAATGGCATGGAACCTGCCCACCGGCATGCCGAACTGCTCGCGGATCTGGCCGTAGCCGTTGCTCACGTACAGCGCGGTCTGCTGCATGGCCGAGCCCAGCGCGGGCAGTGAAATGGCGCGGCCCGCGGCCAGGCACTCCATCAGCATGCGCCAGCCCTGGCCGACCTGCTTCTCGCCGCCGATGATCCATTCCATCGGCACGAACACCTGCCGGCCGCGGATGGGGCCGTTCATGAAGGCGCTGTCCATCGGGCGGTGGCGCCGGCCGATCTCCATGCCTTCATGCGGCACGGGAATCAGCGCGCAGGTGATGCCGAGTTCGCGCTTGCCCTCGGGCCTGCTTTCGTCGACCGCATGGAAGGCCAGGCCGACCACGGTGGCGACCGGGGCCAGGGTGATGTAGCGCTTGTCGAAATCGACCAGAAAGCCGCGCGTCATGCGCCCATTGAACTCGCGCTCGACCACCACGCCGCGGTCGGGAATCGATGCCGCGTCGGAGCCCGCATAGGGCGAGGTCAGGCCGAAGCACGGCAACTCCCGGCCGTCCGCCAGGCGTGGCAGGTAGTGGTCCTTCTGCGCGTCGGTGCCGTAGCGCAGCAGCAGCTCCGCGGGGCCGAGCGAGTTGGGCACCATCACCGTGACGGCAGTGGCCGTGTTGACGGTGGCGATGCGCGTGACCACGGTGGCATGCGCGAAATGGCTGAAGCCCAGCCCGCCGAAGTCTTCGGGAATGATCATTCCGAAGAAGCGCTTCTCTCGCAGGTAGCGCCACACCTCGGGCGGCAGGTCGCGCGCCTGGTCGATGGCATGGTCGTCGAGCATGCGGCAGAGTTCGCGCACCTCGCGCTCCAGAAAGGCCTGCTCTCGGCCGGTGAGCTGGTTCGGTCCCATCTCGGCCAGCACGTCGAAGTCGGGATTGCCTGAGAAGAGCCGCCCTTCGAAACCGACGGTGCCGGCCTCGAGCGCCGCACGCTCGGTGTCGCCCAGCGGCGGGAGCGCCTTGGAAAATGGCTGCATGGCCCATCGACCGATGAGTGTCGCCAGAAGCATGGTGCGTCTCCTTCCGCGGCAAGGCGCGCGGATTGTCATCATTGTTGGGACTTGTTACCGGCCCCGCGGGCCGGTCAAGGACGTCCCTGCGTGTCGGACAGGCGCGATCAGCGCTTCCTGGGCGTCTGCCCCGTCTGGGGGGCGGAAGGGGCCGCGGTGGCCGCAGCCGGCACCGTGCCGGGGTCTTTCCAGCCGTACTCCACATAGCGCCGGATGACCAGGCAGCCCGGCGGCGAGTCGATCAGCGAGACCGACGAAGTGGGCTCCCGGTCGTCGGTGTACACGGCGAAGTTGGGCAGCAGCCGGGTCATGCGGTAGCCGGCCAGTTCCTGCTGCGCAACGCTCTCGCAAGTGAAGGGCGCCACCGAGATGCGCTCCGCCGACACGGTGCAGTTGCCGCTGTCGTCGGGAATCGCCGTGATCGACGCCGCCACGCCGGCGTTCGGGTACTGGATGCCGATGAGCGAGAACATCGGCCCCGCATCCGGGCGCCTGCGGTCCCAGTCGAGCAGCACGTCGTGGCTTCGGCTGCCCTGCACCGTGAGCGCGGACAGCCGGGAGATGGCAGGCAGGCAGCGCTTGACACCCACGCTGGTGGCGGCGCGCGTGAGCGTGTCCTGCGCCGCCGCCGGGGGCGCCTGCGGCACGAGCACGCCCTGCGCAAGCGCGGCGCCGGCGGCGACCCCCGCGAGAACGGCGGACAGCAGTCGCTGCAATGTCTGGGTGGGTTTCATTGCGATCCTTGCGCGTAGAGGTTCTCGATGGCGGCCGTGTAGACGCGCACGTTCTCCTCGCCCTCGGGGGCCAGCGTGGCAATGAACCGGCGTGCGCGCTCACGGTAGGCCGGCAGGTCGGCGTCGTGCTCGGCAAAGGCGCGCTGCAGCGCCCGCCCACCCTCTTCGCAGTCGAAGCCGTGATAGCGGTAGCCGCAGCCGCCGATGAGGTGCGAGTTGTGGACCAGCGGGTAGCCGCCGTACAGGGCTTCGTAGCAGAGGTAGTTCTGCGCGTTCTCCCAGTGGTGCGCAAACACCGCGTCGATCTTGCCCGGCATGACCTGGTACACCGGATAGCGCCCCTCGAAGGTCGCCAGCCCGTGCTGCACGATGTCCAGGCTCTGCGCAAAACCGACGAACAGCGGCTTCTCCTTCAGGTGGAAGCTGTTGTAGACCCACATCTTTTCGATCAGCCGCGGCTGCGCGCGGTGCGCCGCCTCGCAGCCGAGCATGGGAATGAAGCTGGTCTTCACCAGGCAGATGTTGGGCTCGAAGATGGCCACGCGCCACTGCTGGCGTCCGGGCTCGTAGGCGAAGGCCGCGCCCTCGGGCGCACGGGCCATGGCACGCTCCAGCACCATCGGGCTCCACAGGTGCGGCATCAGCCGCACCGGCGCGCGGAAGGTGGCCTCGAAGTAGGGCTTGCACGAGCTTTCGTACTCGGGAATGGTCCAGACCTCGTCGTACGGCGCACCGGAGATCAGCAGGCCGTGCGGCTTGTCGAAGATCATGCGTTCGATGTCGATCACGTAGTCGTTGCCCACGCGCATCGAGACGATCTTGCCGCCCTTGCCGCGGAACGCCACCGACCATTCGCGCGCCAGTTGCGCGCTCATCTCGATCATCAGGTCGAGTTCCTGGGCGGCGGTGGCCATGTCGATGATGGGCACCGGCGAATCGGCCAGGAAGCCGGTGGCGTCCGCGGGCCCGCCGTCGCCGCCGCCGGCCACCAGCACGGCGCTCTGCACGCGCGGCGAACGCAGCAGCAGCATCACGAGGAACAGGCAGTTCTGGTAGACGCCGTTCTCCCACAGGCTCTGCTCGCCCTTGCGGATGAAGATCGAAACGCCGACCTTGAGCCTGGCCGGCATGGCGGTGCGTGCCGTTTCGCTCATGCCGCGCTCGCCTTGTCGGCGCGGAACGCGGCATTGCCGCCCACGAGGTGCAGCAGGCGCTGCGCATAGCCGTCGACGTTCGCGGGGCTGAGCGGGTCGACCGACGCGAACACGCGCCGCGAGCGCGCGCGGTAGTCGTCGAGTTGCGCGTCGTGCGTGCGCACGGCCTGCAGCAATTGCTGCGCACCGGCGGCGATGTCGAAGTCCGGGTAGTAGTAGCCCGCGTCGCGCAGCCAGGGCGAGTTGTGCACCAGCGGGTAGTCGCCGTACAGCGCATCGAGATAGCTGTAGTTCTGCTCGTTCTGCCACTGGTGCGAGACCACCGCGTCGGCATACTGCACCATGAAGCCTGCGAAGTCGTTGCGGCCGTGGAAGACCGCCTTGTGCGCGCGCACGAGGTCCAGCGAGTTCGCCAGGTACAGCATGGTCGGGTGGTCCTTGATGTGCAGGGTGTTGAGCACCTGCATCGACGTCACTGCGGCCGGCTCGGCCCGGTAGGCACCGTCGCAGACCAGCATGGGGATGCTGCTGGACTTCACCACCGAGATGTTGGGCTCGAAGATCGCCACCCGAAACCCGGGCTGCGCGGGTGTGCGCGGCGTATAGCCGAAGCGCCATCCCGCGGTCTCGACCTCCGCGATGCGCTGGGCCAGGAACTGGGACGACCAGAGGTAGGGCACCTCGAACACGGGACACCGGTGCAGCGTGCGCATCATCGGCGTGAACACCTCGTCCTTGGGCAGCAGCCACACCTCGTCGCAGCGGTCGGGCCGGCTGAAGTGGCCCTTGTCGGTGAACACGATGGGCTCTGCGAGCGCCACGAAGGGCTGGCCCACACAGTGGAAAACGACACGGCCGCCGCAGGCGCGGAAGTAGGACAGCCATTGCACGTTGAGCGCGCCGGCCATTTCGATGACCACGTCCAACGCGTCGGTCAGCTCCCGGGCGCGCCCTAAAGCCAGCCCCCTCGCGGCCAGGTCGACCTGGGGCGGCATGTTCGGCTGATCACCGGCGTCGACCAAGGTCACCGATTCGACGAATTCGATGCGCTGCAGCAACTCGGCCAGGAACAGCACGTTCTGGCCCATGCCGTTTTCCCAGATGTTCTGGCCGGCGTGGGTGAGGACCGAGATGCCAATTCGCATGGTCGCGCAGTGTGTACCCAAAAAAGAGTCGCGCGCAATTCGGCAATGCATGCCGAGGATTGAGTTCGCCGATGGAAGCGGCAGCTCGTTCCGCCAATTTCTCCCGAAGAAACAGATTTCGCCCACCTGCTGCTGCGCCTACACTTTTGCAGGCGCGGGCAGGCATTGCAGCTTGCAGATCCAAGAATTCGCCGGCTGCCGGGAAGTGAATTTCCACCGTTTCAATTCAAGCCGCGCCATCGCCGCCATCGCCGCCATCAATTAACAATTGCAAGGCAAAGAGATGAATTCCGCAGCCAGGCTTCGAGTCGGCGTCACCATCGGCCTCCACCACGAAGCCGAAACCCTGTGGAACAACGGCATCAAGCAGAACGCCGTGTTCCTGGCAGAAGCGCTGAAGCATTGTCCCGCTGTCGAGTCCGTGGTTCTGGTCAACACCACCGCAACCCCCATCACCCCCGCCCTGCCCTGGGACCAGGCACGCTGGCCCACCCTGAGCTTCGAATCGGCCAAGGACAGCGTGGACGTGCTGATCGAGCTCGGCGGCCAGATCGATGCAGCGCAAACCGACCACCTCAAGCGCCGCGGTGCGCGGCTGGTGTCTTACTGCTGCGGCTTCGAGTACGTGCATGCGATGGAGTCCATGCTGTTCGACCGGCCCCTCTGGGGTTCCAACCTCTTCGTGAACCAGCGCTACGACGACATCTGGATGGTTCCGCAGGTGGCGCACATCAGCCAGCCCTACTTCGAGGTGCTGCGCCGCGCCCAGGCACGCGCCGTGCCCTTCGTCTGGAGCCCGGTGTTCCTGGACGAACGCGCCCGCACCCTGCCCGGCGCCGGCGTCTACCAGCCGCGCAGCGGCCCGCGCAGGCTCAGCGTCATGGAGCCCAACATCGACGTGGTGAAGTTCTGCCTCTACCCGGTGCTCATCGCCGAACTGGCGTATCGCGCGCGGCCCGAGGCCATCGAACTGCTGCAGGTCACCAACACCGAACGCATGGCAACAGGCAACATGGAATTCATCTCGCTGATGAACCAGCTCGACCTGGTGCGCCAGCACAAGGCGGTGTTCCTGGGACGGCACGAGACGCCCGTTTTCCTGGCGCAGAACACCGACATCGTGGTCTCGCACCAGTGGGAGAACCCGCTGAACTACTTCTACCTGGAAACCTGCTGGCAGGGCTATGCGCTGGTGCACAACGCACACCTGTGCGCGGACTTGGGCTACTACTACGCCGACAACGACGTGGCCGGGGGCTGCGCGCGCCTGCTCGAAGCCATCGACACGCACGATGCGCAGGCCCTGGCCTACCGCGAACGCCAGCGCGGCCTGATCGCACGCTACCTGCCCGGCAACCCGGCAGCCACCGAGCTCTACAACGCCCTGCTGCTCGCCCTCTTGCAGCGCCCCGCCCGCTAACCGGACCTTTTCATGCTTGAACCCGCCGCGCTCGCCCAGTTCTTTCCCGTGGTCGTCACGCCGAGCCACGACGGCAAGTTCTTCCAGAACTACGTCGTATCGATGATGAACTTCGCCATCGAGGCCGAGCGCGCCGGCATGCGCCTGCAGGTGCTCTTTCACCAGGGCGAAAGCCTGGTGACCCGGGCGCGCAACAACTGCGTGGCGCAGTTCCTGGCCAACCCGCACTGGACCCATCTGTTCTGGATCGACGCCGACATCGGGTTCTCGGCGCAGGCGGCGTTCCGGCTGCTGCTGGCCGACTACGACATCGCCGCCGGCGTGTACCCGCTGAAGCGGGAAAACTGGCCCGCCGAGGGCGTGGCCGCGGGCACCACGCGCCAGCAGTTCGAAGCCACGTTCACGCGCTACACGGTCAATGCAAAGGCGTCGGAGACCAGCGCGAAGGTCGAGCTCGACGTGCAGCCCGACGGCTTCATGAAGATGACCGAGGCGCCGACCGGCTTCATGGCCATCAAGCGCGGCATGTTCGAAAGGCTCATGGCGAGCTACCCCGACCTGCGCTACGTGCCCGACGGCATCGGCGACGCCGACCTGGGCCTGCACTACCGCTTCTTCGACGTCATGGTCGATCCGCAGACGCGGCGCTACCTCTCGGAAGACTATGGGTTCTGCCGCCTGTGGTCGGGGCTGAGCGAGTCGGTGTACATCGATGCCAACTCGAACCTGACGCACCAGGGCTCCAAGCTCTACGGGGGCGACTTCGCCAGCTCCCTGGTGGCCTCGCTGCCGCATGCGGTGGGCGGCCCGGTCGGGGCCTCCATGGTGCTCAAGGGCCAGGAGTACCTGAAGTCCAACGACCCGCCGGCCTGAGGCGCCGGCACAGGCTTGCGCCCAAGAAAAAGCCCCGCAAAGCGGGGCTTTTTCTTGGCAAAGGCACCGGGCGGATCAGCAGGCCGCTGCGGTTTCGCTCACCTTGTAGTCGTCGATCTTGTCGAAGTTCAGGTACTGGTAGATCTGCGCGCTGGAGGCATCGAGCACGCCCGTGGCGGCCATGTACTCTTCCCTGGTCGGGATGCGACCCAGGCGCGAGCAGATGGCGGCCAGCTCGGCCGAGCCGAGGTACACGTTGGTGTTCTTGCCCAGGCGGTTGGGGAAGTTGCGCGTGCTGGTCGACATCACCGTGGCACCTTCGCGCACCTGGGCCTGGTTGCCCATGCACAGCGAGCAGCCCGGCATTTCGGTGCGGGCACCGGCATTGCCGAACACGCCGTAGTGGCCTTCTTCGGTGAGTTGCTGCGCGTCCATCTTGGTCGGCGGCGCGATCCACAGCTTGACCGGGATGTCGCGCTTGCCTTCGAGCAGCTTGGAGGCTGCGCGGAAGTGGCCGATGTTGGTCATGCACGAACCGATGAACACTTCGTCGATCACGGCACCGGCCACGTCGCTGAGCGTCTTCACGTCGTCGGGGTCGTTCGGGCAGGCCACGATGGGTTCGTGGATCTCGGCCAGGTCGATCTCGATGACGGCAGCGTACTCGGCGTCGGCATCGCCCTGAAGCAGTTGCTGGTCGGCCAGCCAGGCTTCCTGGGCGGCGATGCGGCGTGTGAGCGTGCGCGCGTCGGCGTAGCCTTCGGCAATCATCCACTTCATCAGCGTGATGTTGCTGTTGATGTACTCGGCGATCGGCTCCTTGTTCAGGTGCACCGTGCAACCGGCGGCCGAACGTTCGGCCGAAGCATCGCTCAGCTCGAAGGCTTGTTCCACCTTCAGGTCGGGCAGGCCTTCGATCTCGAGGATGCGGCCCGAGAAGATGTTCTTCTTGCCTTGCTTGGCCACGGTCAGCAGGCCCGCCTTGATGGCGTACAGCGGAATGGCGTTGACCAGGTCGCGCAGCGTCACGCCGGGCTGCATCTTGCCCTTGAAGCGCACGAGCACCGATTCAGGCATGTCCAGCGGCATCACGCCGGTGGCGGCCGCGAAGGCGACCAGGCCGGAACCTGCGGGGAAGCTGATGCCGATGGGGAAACGGGTGTGGCTGTCGCCGCCGGTGCCGACGGTGTCGGGCGTCAGCAGGCGGTTGAGCCACGAGTGGATCACGCCGTCGCCCGGTCGCAGCGACACGCCGCCGCGGTTGGCCATGAACTCGGGGAGTTCGTGGTGCATCTTGACGTCGACCTTCTTCGGGTACGCCGCCGTGTGGCAGAACGACTGCATCACGAGGTCGGCCGAGAAGCCCAGGCAGGCCAGGTCCTTCAGCTCGTCGCGCGTCATCGGACCGGTGGTGTCCTGCGAGCCGACCGAGGTCATCTTGGGTTCGCAATACGTGCCCGGGCGAACGCCCTGGCCTTCGGGCAGGCCGCAGGCGCGACCGACCATCTTCTGTGCGAGCGAAAAGCCCTTCTTGGTGTCGACCGGGCTGGTCGGCAGGCGGAACAGGGTCGACACGGGCAGGCCCAGCGCTTCACGCGCCTTGGTGGTGAGGCCGCGGCCGATGATCAGCGGAATGCGGCCGCCGGCGCGCACTTCGTCGAACAGCACGTCGCTCTTGACGGTGAATTCGGCGATGACCTTGCCGTCCTTCAGCGCCTTGCCTTCGTAGGGGCGCAGTTCGACCACGTCACCCATGTTCATCTGCGCCACGTCGAGCTCGATGGGCAGTGCGCCCGAGTCTTCCATGGTGTTGTAGAAGATGGGGGCGATCTTGCCGCCCAGGCAGACGCCGCCGAAGCGCTTGTTGGGAACGAAGGGAATGTCTTCGCCGGTGAACCACAGCACCGAATTGGTGGCGCTCTTGCGCGACGAACCCGTGCCGACCACGTCGCCGGCGTAGGCCACGAGGTGGCCGCGCGCGCGCAGGTCTTCGATGAACTTCACCGGGCCGCGCTTGCCGTCTTCTTCAGGGACGATGCCGGGGCGCGCGTTCTTGTGCATCGCCAGGGCGTGCATCGGAATGTCGGGACGCGTGGTCGCGTCGGGCGCGGGCGACAGGTCGTCGGTGTTGATTTCGCCAGCCACCTTGAAGATGCTGACGGTGATGCTTTCGGGCACTTCGGGGCGGCTGGTGAACCACTCGGCGTCGGCCCAGCTTTGCAGCACGCCCTTGGCGTGCACGTTGCCCTTGTCGGCCTTTTCCTTGACGTCGTGGAACTGGTCGAACATCAACAGGGTTTTCTTCAGGCCTTCTGCTGCCACGGCGCCGACTTCGGCGTCGTCGAGCAGGTCGATCATGGGGCTGATGTTGTAGCCGCCGAGCATGGTGCCGAGCAGTTCGGTGGCGCGGGCGCGCGAAATGAACTCGCTCTTCTCGGTGCCGTGGGCCACGGCCGCGAGGTAGCTCGCCTTGACCTTGGCGGCGTCGTCGACACCGGCGGGCACGCGATGGGTGAGCAGATCGAGCAGGAAGGCGCCGTCTTTGGCGTTCGCGCTCTTGAGGAGCTCGATGGCTTCAGAGGTCTGCTTCGCGCTCAAGGGCAGCGGCGGGATACCGAGCGCGGCGCGTTCGGCAACATGGTCAACGTAGGCTTGCAACATCTTTTTTTCTCCGGAAACTGGTCTGACGGGCGAGCGAGGCGGCTCCAGCGGTCAAGCAAGAGCCGCGCCGCACCCCGTTTTGGTCGGTACGCTTACTTCGCGCCGTCCGCACCTTCAAAAAGGGCCTTCGGCGGGTTCTTCTTCATTTCGGCGGCGAACGCGACTTGCGCGTCGGTCTGGCATTCATCGGCAATGCGCAGGCCGGCCTTCTGGTTCATCAGCATCGACTTGTTGCCCAGCTGGAGCCACATGGCGCCGGCGCGCGGGTCTTCGAGGCGGATGGCACCGGTGCGGCTTTCGACCGGGTGCATGCGGTACTTCAGGCCCTTGGTGGTGATGTTGAAGAAGCCGGGCTTCTTCTCGTCGGGCGTCACGGTCACGTCGGCGCCGAGTTCGCACTGGGCCTTGCCGATGGACACGCGCTGGGCGACGGCCAGGTCGGCGTCGGTGAGCACGATGTTGGTCTCGTCGGCGATGGGGGTGACTTCCTCGACAGCCTTGGCAGCCTTGCGGGTGACCTGGCGCTTGGGAGGCGCCTTCTTGGCGTCGGCCTTTGCGGTCTTGGCGGCAGGCTTTGCGGCCGGGGTGGCGTTCTGCGCCATGGCGGCGAACGGCAACGCCAGCGCAACAGCGGCGATCAGGGCAATTTTCTTCATGTGTGGGTTTCCTTGAGGCTGGGTTTGGATGGTTTCAGGAGGCCGCGAATGCAAACCAGGCTTTCGCCTCGGAGGGCAATGCGCGCCCTGTTGCGTGGGCGCGCGTCAGAACTTGCCAGAAATGGCGATAACTCGCGCGGTCGTGCAATGTGCCATCAATTTGTGTCGGCGCCCAATCCGCCGCTGCCGCCTTTACAAGGATTTTTGTGGCAATTTGAATCTGAGCCTCGTCGGGCGCGAAAGCCTCGAGGATCGGGCGGATCTGGCTGGGGTGGATGCTCCACATGCGCGTATAGCCGAATTCGGTCGCCGCCCTGCGGGCCGCGATGCGCATGGCATCGGTGTCGTTGAACTCGGTGACCACGCAGTGCGACGGCACCTTGCCCCAGGCATGCGCCGCCGACGCGATGGCCAGCTTGGCGCGCACCACCAGCGGGTGGCTGAACTGTCCCGCCGCGCCCATGCCGTCGGCCGGAATGGCGCCGGCGTGGGCCGACACGAAATCCATCAGGCCGAAGCTCAGCGACTGCACGCGCGGGTGGGCGGCGATGTCGAAGGCGTTGTGAACGGCCAGCGGCGATTCGATGAGGACATGCAGCGGCAGCGTGCCGGCATCGGCCGCGTCGAGCGCCGCGACGGCCTGCAACACGTCGGCCACCGACTCGACCTTCGGCACCATCAGGTGGCTCAGGCGCTCGGCGGCACGCCCGGCGATGGTGATCACGTCGCCGACGAACGCCGGGTGGTCGACCGGGTGCACGCGCACGCCGACACGCATGCCGGGCGCGGCGGCCAGCGCCAGTTCGGTGACGAGCGCGGCATGCTCGGCCTCGCCGCCCACGGGGGCGCCGTCTTCGCAGTCGAGGGTGACGTCGAACACGCAGGCGCCGAACTCCTCGGCCATTTCGGCCTGGAGCGCGAGACTCTTCCTCATGCGCGCTTCGACGCCGCTGTAGTGGTCGCACACGGGCAGCGTCACCGCGCCGGCCTGCGCACCGAGCAGCACCTGGGCGGGATGGACTGCGTTCGTCATGCCTTGTCGCCCTTTTGCGCCACGATGAACATGCGCGGAAAGGCTAGCAGCCGCTTGCCGTCGGCCCGGGGCGGGTAGGCCTCGTCCACGCGGCGCAGGTACTCGGCCAGGTAGCTGGCCTGCAGGTCTGCCGGCAGGCGGTCGACGAAGGGCTTCAGCCCCGTGCCGCGCACCCATTCGACGATGGATGCGGCATCCGCCATGCGGTGCTGGTAGATGGTGTGCCAGACGTCCACGTGGGCCGCGCGCGGCGCCAGCAGGTCGTAGTAGCCACCCAGGTCGAGCAACAGGGTGCGCAGCCGGTCGGCATCGCCGATGGCCTCGGCCCAGGGGGCTTCGGCGGCCACCGCGCGCATCAGCCGGTGCGTGGGCTCCTGGCGGTTGTCGGGCATCTGGATGGCGAGCACGCCACCCGGGGCCAGCGCGTCGAACAGGCGCGGGATCAGCGTTGCGTGATCGGGCACCCATTGCAGGGACGCGTTGGCGTAAATGAGATCGGGCGCTTCTTCCTTGGAACGCGGCGCCCAGGTCGCGATATCGCTCAACTCGAAGGTCGCCTGCGGCAGCCGCTCGCGCGCGCTGGCCAGCATGGCCTCGGAGTTGTCGGTCCCGACGGCTTGCGCCGCCGGGAACCGCCTGACCAGCAGCTCGGTGGAATTGCCCGGTCCGCAGCCCAGGTCGACCACGCGGGCCGCCCCGGTGAGCGGCACCCGCGCCAGGAGTTCCTGTGCGGGCCGGGTGCGCTCGTCCTCGTAGCGACGGTAGAGCGCGGGATTCCAGTCGAGCATGCGGTCGGATTCGCTCAGATCAGGTGAGCGACGCCGGCTTGCTCGCCTTGCAGCTCTTCCAGCGTCTTGTTGATGCGTTCCTGGCTGAATGCGTCGATCTCGAGGCCTTCGACCAGCTTGTACTCACCGTTTTCGCAGGTGACGGGGAAGCCGAACATGGTGTCCTTCGGAATGCCGTACTGGCCGTCCGACGGGATGCCCATGGTGACCCACTTGCCGTTGGTGCCCAGGGCCCAGTCGCGCATGTGGTCGATGGCGGCATTGGCAGCCGAAGCAGCCGACGACAGGCCGCGTGCCTCGATGATGGCCGCGCCGCGCTTGCCGACGGTCGGCAGGAACGTGTTGGCGTTCCATTCTTGGTCGTTGATCATCTTGGCGACGCTTTCGCCGTTGATGGTGGCGAAACGGTAGTCGGCGTACATCGTGGGCGAGTGGTTGCCCCACACGGTGAGCTTTTCGATGTCGGCCACGGCCTTGCCGGTCTTGGCGGCGATCTGGCTGGCGGCACGGTTGTGGTCCAGGCGCAGCATGGCGGTGAAGTTCTTGCGCGGCAGGTCAGGCGCGCTCTTCATCGCGATGTAGGCGTTGGTGTTGGCCGGGTTGCCGACCACCAGCACCTTGACGTTGCGGCTGGCGACGGCGTTCAGGGCCTTGCCTTGCGCGGTGAAGATGGCGCCGTTGACGGCCAGCAGCTCGGCGCGTTCCATGCCGGGGCCGCGGGGGCGCGAACCGACCAAGAGGGCGTAGTCGGCGTCCTTGAAGGCGGTCATCGGGTCGCCGTGGGCTTCCATGCCGGCCAGCAGCGGGAAGGCGCAGTCGTCGAGCTCCATCATCACGCCCTTGAGCGCCTTCTGGGCCTTCTCGTCGGGGATTTCGAGCAGTTGCAGGATGACCGGCTGGTCTTTGCCGAGCATTTCGCCGGAAGCGATACGGAACAACAGGGCGTAACCGATTTGACCGGCGGCACCGGTGACGGCAACGCGAACGGGCTTTTTGCTCATGGGAAGACTCCAGAAGGTAATGAAAACGGTGTTGGCGCTCTCGTGGGGCGCCAGGGGTCCTGCGGGACGAAATACCTTCCCGCAGCGCGAGACCCGCAATATTTTAAGCCGATTCAATGAGGGCCGTCTTATGTCTTATATAAGATATCCTCCACGGGCCCGCAAAGGCGCACCCCACCGCTGCCATGAACACGCCCACCACCCTCGACGAGCCCACGACGCCGTCCTTCAGCCCGCTCTACCAGCAGATCAAGACATTGATCCTGCAGAGCCTGCAGGCGGGCGAGTGGAAGCCGGGCGAGCCCATCCCGAGCGAGATGGACCTGGCGGCGCGCTACCGCGTGAGCCAGGGCACCGTGCGCAAGGCCATCGACGAACTCGCGGCCGAAAACCTGGTGGTGCGCCGCCAGGGCAAGGGCACCTTCGTCGCCACGCATGCCGAACAGCACGTGCAGTACCGGTTCCTGAAGCTCGTGCCCGACGCGGGCGACCCGAGCACCGAAGGCCCCGCGGTGCGCACCATCGTCGACTGCAAGCGCCTGCGCGCCTCGGCCGACGTGGCGCGCGCCCTGGGCCTGCGAACCGGCGATGCGGTGCTGCAGGTGCGCCGCGTGCTGGCCTATGCCGGCGTGCCGACCATCCTCGAAGACCTCTGGCTGCCCGGCACGCCCTTCAAGGGACTCACGGCCGAGCGGCTGCGCGCATGGCCGGGGCCGATGTACGCGCTGTTCGAAACAGAGTTCGGCGTGCGCATGGTGCGGGCCGAAGAAAAAATCCGAGCCGTGCTGCCCGATACCGAACAGGCCGCGCTGCTCGACGTGACGCTGCAGATGCCCCTGCTGAGTGTGGAGCGCGTCGCACACACCTACCATGACATGCCGATGGAACTGCGCCGCGGGCTCTATCGCACCGACACGCGCCACTACAGGAACCAGCTGGGCTGAGCCGATGCAGAAGAAGAAGGCCGGAATCCGGCACGCCGACTTGCGCACACAAGCTGTGCAGCGTGCTACGAAGTCAATAGCATCCGACTGCAACGGTGCGCTGACTTGGGCGCGTCCGCTGTCCGATGGTGCATTGCAATAGAATTTTGCGTTGTTTGCATTTCCGCATAAGAAACAAAAGCGTTCGCTCTCAGAACAAGCCAACAAGTCTCCAAGCCACGAAAGCACTTCCCCCCATGACAGAGCTTGCAACTCCCCCCAGGCCGCCGCGCCGCGAATTCCGCAACATCAACGCCTTCACCGATCTCAGGACCTACCGGCTCCCGCCGGCCGGCATCGTGTCGATCCTGCACCGCGTCAGCGGCGTGATCATGTTCCTGCTGCTGCCGTTCATCATCTGGATGTTCGACACCTCGCTGTCATCCGACTACTCGTTCGCCAGGTTCAAGGGCGCATTCAACGCAGGCATCGGTTTCGCTCCGGGGTGGTTCTTCAAGCTGGTTGCGCTGGCACTCATCTGGGCGTACCTGCATCACTTCATCGCCGGGCTGCGCCACCTCTGGATGGACGTGAGCCACGCCGCGGTCACCAAGGAATTCGGTCACAGCTCCGCCCTGGTCACGCTGTCCCTGAGCATCCTGCTCACCGTGGTGCTCGGCGCCAAGTTGTTCGGCCTGTACTGAGAAGGAGCCACCCCATGTCTGTGAATTACGGCTCCAAGCGCATCGTCGTCGGCGCGCATTACGGTTTGCGCGACTGGCTCAGCCAGCGCATCACGGGCGGCCTGATGGCGCTCTTCACGATCATCCTGCTCGCGCAACTGATCTTCACCCGCGGCCCCATCGGCTACGACCTGTGGGCCGGCATCTTCGCCGCCCAGTGGATGAAGGTGCTGACCTTCTCCGTCATCGTCGCCCTGCTCTATCACGTGTGGGTCGGCATGCGCGACGTGTGGATGGACTACGTCCAGCCTGTCGGCATCCGTCTCGTGCTGCAAATCTTCACGATCGTCTGGCTGGTCGGTTGTGCGGGTTGGGCCATTCAAGTGCTCTGGAAGATCTGACCTGACATCCCCACCATGACCTATACAAAAGAACAAATCACCAAGCGCAAGTTCGACGTCGTGATCGTCGGTGCCGGCGGCTCCGGCATGCGCGCCTCGCTGCAGCTCGCACGCGCCGGCCTCAACGTGGCCGTGCTCTCCAAGGTGTTCCCCACCCGTTCGCACACCGTCGCTGCGCAAGGCGGCGTGGGCGCATCGCTGGGCAACATGAGCGAGGACAACTGGCACTACCACTTCTACGACACGATCAAGGGTTCCGACTGGCTCGGCGACCAGGACGCGATCGAGTTCATGTGCCGTGAAGCCCCGAAGGTCGTGTACGAGCTCGAACACTTCGGCATGCCGTTCGACCGCAACCCCGACGGCACCATCTACCAGCGTCCGTTCGGCGGCCACACGGCCAACTACGGCGAGAAGCCCGTGCAACGCGCCTGCGCCGCGGCCGACCGCACCGGCCACGCGATGCTGCACACGCTCTACCAGAAGAACGTCGAAGCCCGCACGCAGTTCTTCGTCGAATGGATGGCGCTCGACCTCATCCGCGACGACGAAGGCGACGTGGTCGGCGTGACCGCGCTCGAAATGGAAACCGGCGACCTGCACATCCTGCAGGCCAAGACCGTGCTGCTGGCCACGGGCGGTGCAGGCCGCATCTTCGGCGCGTCCACCAATGCCTTCATCAACACCGGCGACGGCTTGGGCATGGCGGCCCGCTCGGGCATTCCGCTGCAGGACATGGAGTTCTGGCAGTTCCACCCCACCGGCGTGGCCGGCGCGGGCGTGCTGCTGACCGAAGGCTGCCGCGGCGAAGGTGCCATCCTGCTGAACAGCAACGGCGAACGCTTCATGGAGCGCTACGCTCCCACCCTGAAGGACCTGGCACCGCGCGACTTCGTGTCGCGCTCGATGGACCAGGAAATCAAGGAAGGTCGCGGCTGCGGTCCCAACAAGGACTACATCCACATGAAGCTGGACCACCTCGGCGCCGACACCATCCACAAGCGGCTGCCGTCGGTCTACGAGATCGGCATCAACTTCGCGAACGTCGACGTCACCAAGGAGCCGATCCCGGTGGTGCCCACCATCCATTACCAGATGGGCGGCATTCCGACCAACATCAACGGCCAGGTCGTCATCCAGCAGGGTGAAGACAACAGCGCCGTGGTGAACGGCCTCTACGCCGTGGGCGAATGCTCCTGCGTGAGCGTGCACGGCGCCAACCGCCTGGGCACCAACTCGCTGCTCGACCTGCTGGTGTTCGGCCGCGCGGCGGGCAACCACATCGTCCAGTTCAACGACAAGCTCAAGGAACACAAGGCGCTGCCGGCCGACGCCGCCGACCGCACGCTGCAACGCCTGAACGAACTCGAAGCCAGCACCGGCGGCGAATACGCGCAGGACGTGGCGGGCGAGATCCGCGCCGTCATGCAGCAGCACGCCGCCGTGTTCCGCAAGCAGGCGTCGATGGACGAAGGCGTGGTCAAGATCGCCGCCGTGCGCGAGCGCGTCAAGGCGATCGGCCTGAAGGACAAGTCCAAGGTGTTCAACACCGCCCGCATCGAAGCGCTGGAAGTCGACAACCTGATCGAAGTGGCGCAGGCCACCATGGTCTCGGCGGCTGCCCGCAAGGAGTGCCGCGGCGCCCACACGGTGGAAGACTACGAGCGCCCCTCGGACGATCCGGTCGCACCGCTGGGCCGCGACGACGCCAACTGGATGAAGCACACGCTCTGGTACAGCCAGGACAACCGCCTCTCGTACAAGCCGGTCAAGCTGCAGCCACTCACCGTGGCCTCGATTCCCCCGAAGGTCCGCACGTTCTAAGCCACGGCTAACCGTCAGCCAAGTAAAAGCATCACAAGGTCACCACGATGAAGCGCACATTCCAGATCTACCGCTACGACCCGGACAAGGACGCCAAGCCTTACATGCAGACCATCGAGGTCGAACTCGACGGCCACGAACGCATGCTGCTCGACGCGCTCATGAAGCTCAAGGCGCAGGACCCGACGCTGTCGTTCCGCCGCTCGTGCCGTGAAGGCGTCTGCGGTTCCGACGCGATGAACATCAACGGCAAGAACGGTCTGGCCTGCCTGACCAACATGAACACGCTCAAGGGCACGGTCGTGCTCAAGCCGCTGCCGGGCCTGCCCGTCATTCGCGACCTGATCGTGGACATGACGCAGTTCTTCAAGCAGTACAACTCGATCAAGCCGTACCTGCAGAACGACAGCGTGCCGCCCGAGAAGGAACGCCTGCAGTCGCCCGAAGAGCGCGAAGAGCTCGACGGCCTGTACGAGTGCATCCTGTGCGCGAGCTGCTCCACGAGCTGCCCGAGCTTCTGGTGGAACCCCGACAAGTTCGTGGGCCCGGCCGGCCTGCTGCAGGCCTACCGCTTCATCGCCGACAGCCGCGACGAAGCCACCGCCGAGCGCCTGGACAACCTGGAAGACCCGTACCGCCTGTTCCGCTGCCACACGATCATGAACTGCGTGGACGTGTGCCCGAAGAACCTGAATCCGACCAAGGCCATCGGCAAGATCAAGGAATTGATGGTGCGCCGCGCCATCTAAGCCCTGACTCATTGCCTAGAGACGCCACCATGCAAACCGCCGCCGACCCCGACCAGCCGCTCAGCGAACGTGCGCTGAGCAAGCTGAAATGGCGCTGCCGGCGCGGACTGCTCGAGAACGACCTGTTCATCGCCCGCTTCTTCGAGCGGCACGAATCCCACATGACCAACGGTCAGGCGGGAGCGATGGAGACACTGATGGACCTGTCGGACAACGACCTCCTCGACCTCCTTCTCCGTAGAAAGGAGCCCGAGCCCGAATGGGCCGGGGCCGAGGTGGTCGCATTGCTGCAGCTGATGCGCACCGACGGCGCGCAGCGCCCCGTCATCTCTCCTTCGTCCTGAATCCACCTCTGAAAGTAAACCGAAATGAAAGCATCCGATACCAAGGCCACGCTGTCGTTCAGCAACGGCGGCGACAGCGTCGACCTGCCGATCTACAAGGGCACCGTGGGCCCCGACGTGATCGACATCCGCAAGCTGTACGCACAGACCGGCATGTTCACGTACGACCCGGGCTTCATGTCGACCGCTGCCTGCCAGTCGGCCATCACGTACATCGACGGCGACAAGGGCGAGCTGCTGTACCGCGGCTACCCCATCGAGCAGCTCGCGACCAACTGCGACTTCCTCGAGACCTGTCACCTGCTGCTGTACGGTGAACTGCCGGACCAGGCCAAGAAGGAAGACTTCACCAAGGTCGTGACGAACCACACCATGGTGAACGAGCAGATGCAGTTCTTCCTGCGCGGCTTCCGCCGTGATGCCCACCCGATGGCCATCATGACCGGCCTCGTGGGCGCCCTGTCGGCCTTCTATCACGACAGCACGGACATCAACAATCCGGAGCACCGCGAGATCGCCGCGATCCGCCTCATCGCGAAGATGCCCACGCTGGTGGCCATGGCCTACAAGTACACGATCGGCCAGCCGTACATGTACCCGAAGAACGACCTGAGCTATGCAGGCAACTTCCTGCACATGATGTTCGCCACGCCGTGCGAAGAGTACAAGGTGAACCCGGTGCTCGAGCGCGCGCTCGACCGCATCTTCATCCTGCACGCGGACCACGAGCAGAACGCCTCGACCTCGACGGTGCGCCTGTGCGGCTCGTCGGGCACGAACCCCTTCGCGGCCATTGCAGCCGGCGTGGCCTGCCTCTGGGGCCCGGCCCACGGCGGCGCCAACGAAGCAGCACTCAACATGCTGTACGACATCCAGAAGGAAGGCGGCGTCGAGAAGATCGGCGAGTTCATCAAGAAGGTCAAGGACAAGAACTCGAACGTCAAGCTGATGGGCTTCGGCCACCGCGTGTACAAGAACTACGACCCGCGCGCCAAGCTGATGCAGGAAACCTGCAACGAAGTGCTGACCGAGCTGGGCCTGGAACAAGACCCGCTGTTCAAGCTCGCCAAGGAACTGGAAAAGATCGCCCTGGAAGACGAGTACTTCGTGTCGCGCAAGCTGTACCCGAACGTCGACTTCTACTCGGGCATCGTGCAGCGCGCCATCGGCATCCCGGTGCCGCTGTTCACCGCGATCTTCGCGCTGGCCCGCACGGTCGGCTGGATCGCCCAGCTGAACGAGATGATCGGCGACCCCGAGTACAAGATCGGCCGCCCGCGCCAGCTGTTCGAAGGCTCGCCCAAGCGTGATGTGAAGCCGATCTCGGCCCGCTGATCGATTCGCTAACCTTTCGCACCCCCAAGAAAGCTGCCTCCGGGCAGCTTTTTTATTGCCCGTTCGGCAGGCCCCTCTTCGCCAGCGGGCAGCAATGCCATCTCAGATCACGATGGCAATGACATGAAAACAGTAAGAAAATAGCCAACTCATCGCCAGACGCGATGCCCAAGCCTCGATCCAGCCCCATGAGCACGTCCGAACGCAACTTTGCCCGCCGCATCGACCTCACGTCGCTGCAGCTGTTCGTGGCCGTCTGCGAGCTGGGCAGCATCGGCCGCGCGGCGGAGCGCGAGTTCATCGCGGCGTCGGCCATCAGCAAGCGGCTGTCGGACCTCGAAGCCACGCTGGGCACCACGCTGCTCTACCGCCATGCGCGCGGCGTCGACCTGACACCGGCCGGCGAAAGCCTGCTGCACCATGCGCGCTCGGTGCTCTACAGCCTCGAAAAGATGCAGGGCGAGCTCAGCGAATACGCGGACGGCGTGCGCGGCCACGTGCGGGTGCACGCGAACATCTCGGCCATCGTGCAGTTCCTGCCGGAAGACCTGGGCGTGTTCACGCGGGCGCATGAGGCCATCAAGATCGACCTGGAAGAGCACCTCAGCAGCGAGGTGATCCGCGCGGTGCAGGAGGGCGCGGCCGACCTCGGCGTGTGCCACGTGGCCGGCGGCGCGGGCGAGCTGCAGAGCCTGTCGTACCGGCACGACCGCCTCGCGCTGATCGTGCCCACAGGCCATGTGCTGGCCGCGCAGGGCGCGATCGACTTCATCGACTCGCTGGCCTTCGACCACGTCGGCCTGCACACCAACAGCTCGATCTACGTCGCGATGCACGAGGCCGCACTGAACGCGGGCCGCAGCGTCAAGTTGCGCATCCACGTCACCGGCCTGGACGCCATGTGCAGGATGATCGAGAACGGCCTGGGCATCGGCGTGATGCCGCAGCGCGCCTTCGAGCTCATGCGCAACGGCATCGGCCGCGGCCTCGTGAGCGTGGCACTCAATGACGCCTGGGCCGCGCGCGAAATCCGCCTGGTGGCCCGCGACTTCTCCACGCTGCCGGTGGCGGCGCGCTCGCTGGTGAACCACCTGCACGCCGCGGCGGACGGCACGGAACAACTTGCGGCTTGAAACGAATTCGAAGCTGCGCAGACAAGACAATCCATTTCCCCACGAAAGACAAAGAGACCGACATGGCACGCACGCTCTACGACAAGATCTGGGACGAACACGTCGTCCACACCGAGGAAGACGGCACCGCGATCCTCTACATCGACCGCCACCTGGTGCACGAAGTGACCAGCCCGCAGGCCTTCGAAGGCCTGCGCGAAGCCGGCCGCAAGCTGTGGCGCATCAGCTCGGTCGTGGCCACGGCCGACCACAACACGCCGACCACCGGCTGGGAGCGCGGCTATGCGGGCATCGCCGATCCGACCAGCAAGGAACAGGTCACCACGCTGGACAACAACATCGCGGAATTCGGCGCCGCCGCGTTCTTTCCGTTCCTGAGCAAGCGCCAAGGCATCGTGCACGTGATCGGCCCCGAGAGCGGCGCAACGCTGCCGGGCATGACTGTCGTGTGCGGCGACTCGCACACCTCCACGCACGGCGCGTTCGGCGCGCTGGCGCACGGCATCGGCACCAGCGAGGTCGAGCACGTGATGGCCACCCAGACGCTGCTGGGCAAGAAGGCGAAGAACATGCTCGTGAAGGTCGAGGGCAAGCTGCCCCTGGGCTGCACGGCGAAAGACATCGTGCTGGCCATCATCGGCAAGATCGGCACGGCCGGCGGCACGGGCTACACCATCGAGTTCGCAGGCTCGGCCATTCGCGACCTGAGCATGGAAGGCCGCATGACGGTCTGCAACATGGCCATCGAGGCCGGCGCGCGCGCCGGGCTGGTGGCGGTCGATGAAAAGACCATCACCTACGTCAAGGGCCGCCCGCTCGCGCCCACCGGCGTGGAATGGGAGCAGGCAGCCGCCTACTGGCGCACGCTGCAGTCCGACCCGGGCGCCGCATTCGACGCCGTTGTCGAGCTCGACGCCACGCAGATCCCGCCGCAAGTGACCTGGGGCACCTCGCCCGAAATGGTGGTCGACATCAACGGGCGCGTGCCCGATCCGGACAAGGAAAAGGACGCCAGCAAGCGCGGCGCCATCGAGCGCGCACTGGTCTACATGGGCCTGGAACCCAACAAGGCCATGAACGACATCTTCATCGACAAGGTGTTCATCGGCTCGTGCACCAACAGCCGCATCGAGGACATGCGCGAAGCCGCTGCCGTGGTGAAGAAGCTCGGCCAGAAGGTGGCGAAGAACGTGAAGCTCGCGATGGTCGTGCCCGGCTCGGGCATGGTGAAGGAACAGGCCGAGCGCGAAGGCCTCGACGTGATCTTCAAGGCCGCAGGCTTCGAATGGCGCGAGCCCGGCTGCTCGATGTGCCTGGCGATGAACGCCGACCGGCTCGAGCCGGGCGAGCGCTGCGCCTCCACCAGCAACCGCAACTTCGAAGGCCGCCAGGGCGCCGGCGGGCGCACCCATCTCGTGAGCCCGGCCATGGCCGCCGCCGCCGCGGTGCACGGCCACTTCGTCGACGTCCGTACGTTCGCCTGAACACACAAGAGATTCACATGCAGAAATTCACCGTGCACAAGGGCCTCGTGGCCCCGATGGACCGCGAGAACGTCGACACCGACGCAATCATTCCGAAGCAGTTCCTCAAGTCGATCAAGAAGACCGGCTTCGGCGTGAACCTGTTCGACGAATGGCGCTACCTGGACGCCGGCTTTCCGGGCCAGGACCCGGCCAGTCGCAAGCCGAACCCCGACTTCGTGCTGAACCAGCCGCGCTACGCGGGCGCCTCGGTGCTGCTGGCGCGCAAGAACTTCGGCTGCGGCTCGTCGCGCGAACATGCGCCGTGGGCGCTCGACCAGTACGGCTTTCGCGCGATCATCGCGCCGAGCTACGCCGACATCTTCTTCAACAACAGCTTCAAGAACGGCCTGCTGCCGATCGTGCTGCCCGAAGCCCAGGTGGCGCAGCTGTTCGACGAAGCCTTCGCGTTCCCGGGCTACACCCTGACCATCGACCTGGAACGCCAGGTGGTGGTGAAGCCGGACGGCGGCGAGCTGGCGTTCGACGTGCAGGCGTTCCGCAAGTACTGCCTGATCAACGGCCTGGACGACATCGGCCTCACGCTGCGCCACAAGGACAAGATCAAGGCTTTCGAAGCCGAGCGCCTGGCGCAGAAGCCGTGGCTCGCGCATACGATGCTCGCCAACGCCTGAGCGCGTCTCTGATTTTTCTCTTCAACACACGACAAAAATGAAAATCGCAGTTCTCCCGGGTGACGGCATCGGCACCGAAATCGTGGCGGAAGCCGTCAAGGTGCTCGAGGTGCTCGACCTGAAGTTCGAGATGGAATCGGCGCTGGTCGGCGGCGCGGCCTACGAGGCGCACGGCCATCCGCTGCCCGAAGCGACGCTCAAGCTCGCCAAGGAATCCGACGCGGTGCTGTTCGGCGCCGTCGGCGACTGGAAGTACGACAAGCTCGACCGGCCGCTGCGGCCCGAGCAGGCTATCCTGGGGCTGCGCAAGAACCTCGGGCTGTTCGCCAATTTCCGTCCGGCGATCTGCTACGAAGAGCTGGTGGACGCCTCGAGCCTGAAGCCCGAGCTGATCGCGGGCCTCGACATCCTGATCATTCGCGAGCTGACCGGTGACATCTACTTCGGCCAGCCGCGCGGCCGCCGCATCGCGACGGACGGGCACTTCCCGGGCGCCGAAGAGGCCTTCGACACGATGCGCTACTCGCGCCCCGAGATCGAACGCATCGCCCGCGTGGCCTTCGAGGCCGCCCGCAAGCGCAGCAAGCGCGTGACCAGCGTGGACAAGAACAACGTGCTGGAAACCTCGCAGCTGTGGAAAGACGTGATGCTCGACATCGCGAAGGAGTATCCGGACGTCGAACTCGACCACATGCTGGTCGACAACGCGGCCATGCAACTCGTGAAGGCACCCAAGAAATTCGACGTGGTGGTCACCGGCAACATGTTCGGCGACATCCTCTCGGACGAGGCCGCGATGCTCACCGGCTCCATCGGCATGCTGCCCTCGGCGTCGCTCAATTCGAGCAACCAGGGCCTGTACGAGCCCAGCCATGGCAGCGCGCCCGACATTGCCGGCAAAGGGGTTGCCAATCCTTTGGCTACAATCCTGTCCGCTGCCATGATGCTCCGCTTCTCACTCAACCAACCCGAGGCTGCCGACCGAATCGAGTCGGCGGTGAAGCACGTGCTTGCCTCCGGGCTGCGCACGGGCGACATCTGGTCGGAAGGCACGAAGCGCGTCGGCACCCGCGAAATGGGCGACGCGGTCGTAGCAGCAATCACCAAAAAGACGATTACCGGCTAACCGCAGCCCGCTTCGTCACGCCCCTCCCCGGCTCGACGAGTCGGGGGCAAAAAAAGACAACTTCTTTCTTTTTTCACAAGGGCAAACTGAAATGGCGAACGCATCCCAACAACCTCTGGTCGGCCTCGTGGGCTGGCGCGGCATGGTCGGCTCGGTCCTGATGGACCGCATGCAGGCCGAAGGCGACTTCGGTCTCATCGAACCGGTCTTCTTCTCGACTTCCAACGCCGGCGGCAAGGCCCCGGCGATGGCCAAGAACGAAACCGCGCTGAAGGATGCGAACGACATCGACGCACTGAAGAAGTGCGACATCGTCATTACCTGCCAGGGCGGCGACTACACCAGCGAGGTGTTCCCCAAGCTGCGCGCCGCCGGCTGGAACGGCCACTGGATCGACGCCGCCTCCACCCTGCGCATGCAGGACGACGCGGTCATCGTGCTGGACCCCGTCAACCTGCCGGTGATCCAGAACGCGCTCACCAACGGCGGCAAGAACTGGATCGGCGGCAACTGCACCGTGAGCTGCATGCTCATGGGCGTGGGCGCCCTCTACAAGGCCGGCCTGGTCGAATGGATGACCAGCATGACCTACCAGGCAGCCTCGGGCGGCGGCGCGCAGCACATGCGTGAGCTGCTGACCCAGTTCGGCACCCTGAACACCGAAGTGCGCGCCCTGCTGGACGACCCGAAGTCGGCCATCCTCGAAATCGACCGCAAGGTGCTGCACAAGCAGCAGAACCTGAGCGCCGCTGAAACGGCGAACTTCGGCGCACCGCTGGGCGGCTCGCTGATCCCCTGGATCGACAAGGACCTGGGCGACGGAATGTCCAAGGAAGAATGGAAGGCCGGCGCCGAAACCAACAAGATCCTGGGCCAGGGCGCGGGCTTCGGCACCGCCGCCGTGCCGGTCGACGGCTTCTGCGTGCGCATCGGCGCGATGCGCTGCCACAGCCAGGCGCTGACCTTCAAGCTCAAGAAGGATGTGCCGGTCGCCGACATCGAAGCGCTGATCGCCGCCGACAACCCGTGGGCGAAGGTCGTGCCGAACACCCGCGAAGCGACCGTGAAGGACCTGACGCCGGTGGCGGTGACGGGCACCATGAACATTCCGGTCGGCCGCATCCGCAAGCTGGCAATGGGCCCGGAGTATGTCGGCGCTTTCACCATCGGCGACCAGCTGCTGTGGGGTGCCGCAGAACCGCTGCGCCGCATGCTGCGCATCCTGCTCGAAGCCTGATATGGGGTGCTCAGCGCCTTTTGAAACATGAATCGTTGCCAAATGGCAACGCTCCATGTGATCGTAAGTATGCGCGCACTGGGTAGAACGGGCGCAGTGCCTTGTCAGTGTCCAGTGATGATGCTAACGTCCTCTTACAAATTCTGGGCCTGAGCCGCCCCCTATCAGCATGACAAGACATCTGTTGCCCGCGGCCAGCCCTTCGGCCGTTCACCTGCCCCTGCCATCGAATGGCTGGCGCCTTTCCCTCTTGGGCGCGGCGGCAGCCGTGGCGCTGGGAATCGCCAGCGCCGACGCCAGCGCCTTCACGCTGGGTCAGCTGAAGGTGCAATCGGCGCTGGGCGAGCCGTTGCGCGCGGAGATCGACGTGACCGAAATGGCCGCCAACGAGGCGGAGGGTCTGAAGATCAATATCGCGACCGCCGAAGCCTTCAAGAGCGCCGGCGTTCCATACAACGCGGCACTCAGCGACGTCAAGGCGACGCTGCAACGTCGCGCCGGCGGCCAGTACGTGGTGCGCCTGAACGGCAACCGCCCGCTGAACGACCCGTTCATCGATCTGCTGCTGGAAGCCAACGGCTCGTCGGGCCGCATCGTGCGCGACTACACCGTGCTGCTCGATCCGCCGGCCACGCGCCAGGCGGCCACGAGCACGCCGGCCGCGCCCATCGCACCCCAGATTGCCACGCCCGTCGAGCGCGCAGCCCCCGCGCCGCGTGTTCGACGTGAGCGCGCCGCACCGCCGGTTGCGACGGCGCCCTCGGCGCCTGCCGCGGCCCCCGCACCCGTGACCGCAGCCGCACCGGCCCGTGCCGGCGGCGGTGGTGGCGAGCAGGTCACCGTGCAGCGCGGCGACACCGCAAGCAAGATTGCTGGCGCCCACAAGCCGGCCGACGTGTCGCTCGACCAGATGCTGGTGGCACTCCTGCTGGCCAACCCCGACGCATTCGTCGGCGGCAATGTCAACCGCATGCGCGCAGGCGCCGTGCTCGACCTTCCCAGCGCCGCCGAAGCCTCGGCCGTGACGCCTGCCGAAGCGCGCCGCACGGTCACCGCGCAAAGCCGCGACTTCGGGTCGTACCGCCAACGCCTGGCAGAGAACGCACCGACCGCGAACGTTGCGGCTGCCAGCCGCAACGCCTCGGGCAAGCTGCAAGCCAATGTCGAAGACCGCAATGCCGCAGCCAGTGCACCCGACAAGCTCACCATCTCCCAAGGCGGCGGCGCCGCCCGCGCCGCCGACGAAAAGGTCGCGCAGGCACGCCAGGCGCAAGACAGCAGCAACCGCGTGGCGGAACTGTCGAAGAACATCGAGGACCTGAACAAGCTCAAGGCCGCCACAGGCGCAGGTTCGGGCACGGGCTCGTCGGCACCTGCCGCGGCGTCGACCCCGTCGACCGCCCCGGGCATTCCGGTGCCAGCGCCCTCCACCAGCGCGACGACCGCATCCGCACCCGCCAGCCCGGCACCCGTTGCGGCTGCACCGGCAGCCCCTGCGGTGGCACCCGCCGCGCCCACGCCTGAAGCGACAGCCGCTGCGCCTGGGGCCGCTGCCGCCGCGGTCGCCGCAACGCCATCGGCCGCCGACGCCGCTGCCGTGCCAGCAACGGCTGCAGCCAGCGCCGCAGCCGCCGCACCTGTGACACCTGCACCGGCCGCCAAGAAGGTCGTCGCAGCGCCGCCGCCCCCGCCGGAGCCCACTTTCCTCGAAGAACTGCTCGACAACCCGTTGATGCTCGCCGGCGGCGCGCTGATCGCGCTGCTGATCGGTTTCCTGCTGTACCGCGTGCTGGGTCGCCGGCGCGAGGAAATGAGCGAAAGCGTGTTCCTCGAGAGCCGCATTCCCAAGGATTCGTTCTTCGGCGCCAGCGGTGGCGAATCGGTCGACACCAAGAACCGCGGCGACTCCACCGTCTCGTCGCTGTCGTACTCGCCGAGCCAGCTCGACGCGGGCGATGTAGACCCCGTGGCCGAAGCCGACGTCTACCTGGCCTACGGCCGCGACCTGCAGGCCGAGGAAATCCTGCGTGAAGCCTTGCGCCTGAACCCGGACCGCACCGCCATTCACCTGAAGCTGCTCGAAATCCACGCCAAACGCCGCGACGTGCGCGCCTTCGAAAGCCTCGCCACGGAAGTGCACAAGCTGACCGGCGGCTCCGGCTCCGACTGGAACCGCGTGGTCGACATGGGCAAGGACCTCGATCCAGGCAACCCGCTGTACGAATCGGGCGCACCCCGCAGCAGCGGTGGCGCCAGCGCCGCCGAAACGGCCGCCTTCGCAGGCGCGCTGGCCGCAGCGGCCAAGCCGGTCGCCGCACCGCCCGCCACGCCGCCGGCCGCTTCGGCACCGCCTGCGTTCGTGCCGTCGGTCGCCCCGCTGGACTTCGACCTCGACCTGATCGCTCCGCCGCCCCCCGCGCCCGCGCCGGCCCCGCTCCAGAACCACGCACCGGTCGGCGCCAGCCTGCCGAAGTCGGCCTACGCACCCGCACCGACCACGGCACGTCCCGCCGCCTCGCTGTCGAACGGCCACCTTGAAACGCCTGTCGATCTCGAGAACGATTTCGACACCGCTCCCGGCGCACTCACTGCCAACACCCTGCCCGGTTCGTTGAGCGACGTGGACAACACCCGCCCTGCCATGCTGCGCAATGCGCTGCCGGCCGACTCGGGCTTCATCGAGTTCGACATGAGTGCACTGGCCGGCCTGCCTGCGACGCGCTCGGCCGAGACGACGCGTCCCTCGCCGATCGCCCACGACGACGACAACGGCGACGAGAGCCCGCATGCCGTCAAGCTCTCGCTCGCACGCGAACTGCAGGCCATCGGCGACGTCGAAGGCGCCCGTTCGCTGGTCGAAGAAGTCGAAGCCGAAAGCGCCGGCGAGCTCAAGACGCAGGCGCGTCAACTGCTCGCCGAGCTGCGCTGAGCGGTTGTTGCTGTCCCTGTTCCTGAATTCGTGAGGCTGGCGCTCGGCATCCGCTACAACGGCCAGGCGTACGAGGGCTGGCAGAGCCAGCGCTCGGGCCGCACGGTGCAGGACAAGCTCGAAGCGGCCCTCGCGAAATTCACCGCGCAGCCCCCGGGCACCATCAGCACGCTGTGCGCCGGCCGCACCGATGCCGGCGTGCACGGGCTGATGCAGGTGGTGCACTTCGACACCCTCATCGAGCGCGACCCTTTCTCCTGGATGCGCGGCACCAACCGCTTCCTGCCCGACGACATCGCGGTGCAGTGGGCCCAGCGGGTGCCCGACGAATTCCACTGCCGCGCCAGCGCCCTGGCGCGCCGCTACCTCTACGTGCTCTCGCAATCGCCCGTGCGGCCCAGCCTCGATACGGGCCGGGTGGGCTGGTCCATGCATGCGCTCGACGGCGACGCCATGCGCGCAGCCGCCGCGCTGCTTGTCGGCCGGCACGACTTCAGCTCGTTCCGCGCCTCGGCCTGCCAGGCGCGCTCGCCGGTCAAGGACCTGCGGCGCATAGCGATCACGCGCGTCGGCGACGGCGAACGTTGCCGCTGGAATTTCGAGTTCGAGGCCGACGCCTTTCTGCACCACATGATCCGCAACCTGATGGGCTGCCTCGTGCGTATCGGCCGGGGCGACGAGCGCGTCGAATGGATCTCCGAGGTGCTCGCGGCACGCAGCCGCAAGGTGGCGGCTCCCACCTTCTCCGCGGACGGCCTGTACTTCCTGGGCCCGTTGTACGACGCCAAGTGGGGTCTGCCGGCGGAAGCCGCGCTGCAGGCCGGCGGGGCTCCGTATGATGGCCCGCCATGACCGCGCCCACCCTCCCCCGCACCCGCATCAAGATCTGTGGCCTGACGCGTGAGGCCGACGTCGATGCGGCGGTCGATGCCGGCGCGGATGCCATCGGCTTCGTGCTGTACCCGAAAAGCCCCCGCGCCGTAACGGCCGAACGCGCCGCCGAGCTGGCCGCGCGCCTGCCGCCCTTTGTCACGCCCGTGCTGCTGTTCGTGAACGAGGATGCTCCCAAAACAATAGCAGCACTCGCACGTGTGAAGGGCGCCATCGCTCAATTTCATGGCGAAGAATCGCCCGCACAGTGCGAAGAAGCCAGCGGACCCGGACGCTTTCGTTACCTGCGTGCCGCGCGCATTCCACTGGGGGCTGCCGGAGCCGGCTTCGACCTCGTAAAATACGCGTCCGATTACTCCCACGCCCAGGCCATCCTGCTCGACGCCCATGTCGAAGGTTATGGCGGTGGCGGCAAGGCTTTCGATTGGTCACTTCTTCCACCCGCCGTCGACGCTCACCTCGTCTTGAGTGGTGGGCTCACACCTGCAAACGTGAGCGATGGCATTCGCATCCTGCGGACGCGCTGCAAGTCGCTGTCCGTTGATGTGAGCTCGGGCGTCGAAATCGACGGTCCCGGGAACAAGGGCCTCAAGGACGCCGGAAAGATCCGGCAGTTCGTCGCAGCAGTCAGAGCAGCCGACGCGTCCTTCTCCAGTTAGCCGCCGCACCCCGATCGTTGGTCGGGCTGCGGCCCACCGATCGAGAACCATGCAAAGCAACTACCAGCAACCCGATGCCACCGGCCACTTCGGCAACTACGGCGGCACCTTCGCGAGCGAAACGCTCACCCACGCCATCAACGAACTGCGCGATGCGTATGCCAGGTTCAAGGACGATCCGGCGTTTCTGGCCGAATTCCACTACGAACTGAAGCACTTCGTAGGGCGCCCCTCGCCGGTCTACCACGCTGCGCGCACCAGCCGCGAGATGGGCGGCGCGCAGATCTACCTGAAGCGCGAAGACCTGAACCACACCGGCGCGCACAAGATCAACAACGTGATCGGCCAGGCGATGCTCGCGCGCCGCATGGGCAAGCCCCGCGTCATTGCCGAGACCGGCGCCGGCCAGCATGGCGTGGCGACCGCCACCATCTGCGCGCGCTACGGCCTCGAATGCGTGGTCTACATGGGCAGCCAGGACGTGAAGCGCCAGAGCCCCAACGTCTACCGCATGAACCTGCTCGGCGCGACCGTGGTGCCGGTGGAATCCGGCAGCAAGACGCTGAAGGACGCTCTGAACGAAGCCATGCGCGACTGGGTCACCAATGTGGAGGACACCTTCTACATCATCGGCACCGTCGCCGGCCCGCACCCCTACCCGACCATGGTGCGCGACTTCCAGAGCGTGATCGGCACCGAGTGCATCGCGCAGATGCCGGCCATGCTCGCGGCCGACGGGATCACGGGCGAGGCAGAAGGAAAGCAGCCCGACGTGGTGGTGGCCTGCGTGGGCGGTGGCAGCAACGCGATGGGCATCTTCCACCCCTACATTCCGTTCGCGGGCACGCGCCTGATCGGCGTGGAGGCGGCGGGCGAAGGCCTGGACAGCGGCAAGCACTCGGCCTCGATCCTGCGGGGCAGCCCCGGCGTGCTCCACGGCAATCGCACCTACCTGCTGCAGAACGAAGACGGCCAGATCACCGAGACCCACAGCATCAGCGCCGGCCTCGACTACCCGGGCGTGGGCCCCGAGCATGCGTACCTGGCCGACATCGGCCGCGCCGAGTACGTCGGCGTCACCGACGTGGAGGCGCTCGAGGCCTTCCACTATCTGTGCCGAACCGAGGGCATCATTCCCGCGCTCGAATCCAGCCACGCCGTGGCCTATGCCATGAAGCTCGCCAAGACCATGCGTCCCGACCAATCGATATTGGTCAACCTCTCGGGCCGCGGCGACAAGGACATCGGCACCGTGGCCGACCTGTCGGGGGTCGATTTCTACGACCGCCCCTCGATGCGCGGCCTGAGCGTGAAGGGAGGCAAGTGATGAGCCGCATTGCCGCAACTTTCGCCGCGCTGAAAAACGACGGCCGCCGCGCCCTCATTCCGTACGTCACCGCCGGCTTCCCCTTCGCCGACATCACGCCCGAGCTGATGCACGGCATGGTCGAGGCCGGTGCCGACGTGATCGAACTGGGTGTGCCCTTCTCCGACCCCATGGCCGACGGCCCCGTGATCCAGAAGGCCGGCGAGGCCGCGCTGGCGCTGGGTGTGGGCATGACGCAGGTGCTGGCCATGGTGGCCGCCTTCCGCCAGAAGGACACGACCACGCCCGTGGTGCTGATGGGCTATGCCAACCCGGTCGAGCGCTACGACCTCGTGCACGGCAAGAAGGCCTTCATCCGTGACGCGGCCGCGGCCGGTGTCGACGGGCTGCTGGTGGTCGACTATCCGCCCGAGGAATGCGAGGCCTTCGCCGCCGAGTTGAAGGAAGCGGGCATCGACCTGATCTTCCTGCTGGCCCCGACCAGCACCGACGAGCGCATGGCCCAGGTGGCGCGCATTGCCAGCGGCTACGTGTACTACGTGTCGCTCAAGGGCGTGACCGGCGCCGGCCACCTCGACACCGAGGCGGTCGGCCGCATGATTCCGCGCATTCGCCAGCATGTGAGCATTCCGGTGGGCGTGGGCTTCGGCATCCGCGACGCGCGCACAGCGCAGGCGGTCGGCTCGGCCGCCGATGCGGTCGTGATCGGCACGAAGATCATTCAACTCGTCGAAGACCAGCCGCGCGAACGCGTGGTGCCGGCGGTGCGCGAATTCCTGGCGGGCATCCGCGAGGCGCTCGACGCCCTGCCCGCGGCTACCGCCAAGAACGCGGCTGGCCGATAATCGCTGTTGCCTCCGGCCCCTGTGCCGCGTCCCGCACGCGGCACAGGGGAGCTAATCGTCGCGAAGGTCCGCCTGTCGCGAGAACCAAGGATTGCCCATGAGCTGGCTTGAAAAACTGCTACCCGCCAAGATCGCACAAACCGACCCGTCCGAGCGCCGCCAGGTGCCCGAGGGCCTGTGGATCAAATGCCCCGCCTGCGAGACCGTTCTGTACAAGACCGACCTCGAGCACAACCAGAACGTCTGCCCCAGCTGCAGCCACCACCACCGCATCGGCGCGCGCGCGCGGCTCGACGCGTTCCTCGACCCCGAGGGCCGCTACGAACTCGGCCAGGAAGTGCTCCCGGTCGATGCGCTGAAGTTCAAGGACAGCCGCAAGTACCCCGAGCGGCTGAAGGAAGCCCTGGAAAACACCGGTGAGACCGACGCGCTGGTCGTGCTGGGCGGCTCGGTCCACAGCATCAACGTGGTCGTGGCCTGCTTCGAGTTCGAATTCATGGGCGGCAGCATGGGCAGCGTGGTCGGCGAGCGCTTCGTGCGCGGCGTCGAGACCGCCATCGAACAGAAGGTGCCCTTCATCTGCTTCACCGCCACCGGCGGCGCGCGCATGCAGGAAGGCCTGCTCTCGCTGATGCAGATGGCCAAGACCAACGCCGCGCTCACGCGCCTGGCGAAGAAGGGCCTGCCCTACATCAGCGTGCTGACCGACCCGACCATGGGTGGCGTGTCGGCCGGCTTCGCGTTCGTGGGCGACGTGGTGATCGCCGAGCCCAAGGCGCTGATCGGCTTTGCCGGCCCGCGCGTGATCGAATCGACGGTGCGCGTGACGCTGCCCGAAGGCTTCCAGCGCGCCGAGTTCCTGCAGACCAAGGGCGCCATCGACTTCATCAGCGACCGCCGCGAGCTGCGCAAGACCATCGCCAGCACGCTGGCCATGCTGCTGCGCCAGCCGGCCGACGCGGTCAGCTGAGCGAAACGGGCTGCAAGCCAACGCAAAAGGGCCCGGGTGCATTGCACCCGGGCCCTTTTGCTTGTGCGTTCAGACTCAGAACGTCAGTTGGTAGGCGAACACCAGCAGGTTGCTCAGCACGATCGCAACGATCTGCAGCACGACGATCGCCGCCAGCGGCGACAGGTCGACCCCGCCGATCAGTGGAATGAAGCGGCGAAACGGCCGCACCAGCGGCTCGGCCAGGCGCGCGATCAGGTCGAGCAGCATCGGCGAGGCGTTCGGAATCCAGGAGAGCACCGCGTAAACCACCAGCAGCGCGGTCAGGCCGGACACGGCCAGCTGCATCAGCCCGACCAGCGACACCAGCGGCAGCGTGGCGATGTGACCCAGGTTGCCGATCAGCAGCCACAGGAGCAGGAACTTCACCATCACCAGCAGCCAGGCAGCGATCAGGCTGGCCAGGTCCCAGCGCTTCACCGACGGCACGATGCGCCGCAGCGGCAGCACGATCCAGTCGCTGATGGCGAAGATGAAGCGCCCGAGCGGGTTGCCGAAAGGCACCCGGTGGTACTGCATGTAGAGGCGCAGCAGGCAGGCGCCGCCGAGCAGTCCGACGATCACGTCGAGGAGGAACGAGGGAATCTGATAGAGCATGAGGCGCAGCCGTGAACGGAATGCGATGATAGCGACGCAAGGCTCTTCGATGACGACTCAACCCCTTTTGCATTCACTGCCATTGTTCCCGCTCGGAACGGTCCTGTTCCCGGGTGGCCTTCTTCCGTTGCGCATCTTCGAGGTCCGCTACCTCGACATGATCGGCAAGTGCCGCAAGGCCGACGCGCCCTTCGGCGTGGTCACCCTCACCAGCGGAGCCGAAGTGCGCAAGGCCGGCGCTGAAGCCGAGCGTTTTGCCTCCGTCGGCACGCTGGCTCAGATTCGCGAGTTCGAGTCGCCGCAGAGCGGCCTGCTGCAGATCGAGTGCGTGGGCACGCAACGCTTTCGCATCCGCACCACCGAGCTGCAGAAGCATGGCCTGTGGGTCGCCGAGGTCGAGGCCGTGCCCGACGACATCGCGCTCGAAATCCCCGACGACCTGAAGCACACCGCCACCGCGCTGCGGCGCCTGATCGACACGCTGGAGGAGCGGCGCCACGCACAAGGCGAGTCGGTGCGGCTGCCCATCGAAGCGCCCTACCGGCTCGACGATTGCGGCTGGGTGGCCAACCGCTGGTGCGAGCTGGTGCCGATGCAGGCCGAACTGCGCCAGCGCATGATGGCGCTCGACAGCCCGTTGATGCGGCTGGAGCTGGTCAGCGATCTGCTGGCACGCACGGGCATCACTGAATAGCTTGCTACGTTTTTTGTAGCATGTGGCGCAGGATGGACGGGCGCTAGGGGCCGCTTTTATTCAAATTCGATGGGCTAAAATGCCCAGCCCCGCGCACGCTCCCTGTTGCGCGCCATGCGCCACCCGCCTCCCATGTCCGATCACCTGACCCCCCACATCCCCACGCCCGCAGCGGCACCGGCATCCACCGTGCCTGCCGTCGACGACAACAAGCTCATCGCCGAACGCCGCGAGAAGCTCAAGCTGCTGCGCACCGCGCAGGCCGAGGGCAAGGGCGTCGCGTTCCCCAACGACTTCAAGCCGGGCCATCGCGCCGCCGCGCTCGGCGAAGCACACGCCGCCACCGAGGCCGAAGCGCTCGAGGCGCAGGCCGTTGCCGTCAGCGTGGCGGGCCGCATGATGCTCAAGCGCGTGATGGGCAAGGCCAGCTTCGCGACGCTGCAGGACGCCACGGGCCGCATCCAGCTCTACGTCACCCGCGACGCGGTGGGCGAAGAGGCCTATGCCGAATTCAAGCGCTGGGACCTCGGCGACATCCTTGGTGCCGAAGGCACGCTGATGAAGACGAAGACGGGCGAACTGTCGGTCAAGGTCACGAAGCTGCGCCTGCTCACCAAGAGCCTGCGCCCCCTGCCCGGCGACTTCTACGGCATGGCCGACCAGGAGCAGAAGTACCGCCAGCGCTATGTCGACCTGATCACCGACGAGTCGGCCCGCGTGCGCTTCACCGCCCGCAGCAAGGCCGTGAGCGCGCTGCGCGAGTTCATGGTGGCCAACGACTTCCTCGAAGTCGAAACGCCCATGCTGCACCCGATTCCGGGCGGCGCGAACGCCAAGCCCTTCAAGACGCACCACAACGCGCTCGACCAGGAAATGTTCCTGCGCATCGCGCCCGAGCTGTACCTGAAGCGCCTGATCGTCGGCGGCTTCGAGCGGGTGTTCGAAATCAACCGGAGCTACCGCAACGAGGGCATCTCGGTGCGGCACAACCCCGAGTTCACGATGATGGAGTTCTACGCGGCCTACTGGAACTACCGCGACCTGATGGACTTCACCGAGACGCTGATCCGCACCATCGCCGACAAGGCCGTGGGCACGCAGCAGCTCACCTACGGCGGCAAGCCCGTCGACCTGACCCAGCCCTTCGAGCGCCTGACGATCCGCGAGGCCATCCTGAAGTACACCGACGCCGGCGAGGGTGTCGACGACAGCGCCTGGCTCATCAGCGCCCTGCGCAAGATCGGCCTGAGCGAAGAAAAGGACAAGCTCTCGCAGCGCAGCCTGGCCAGCCTGCAGGTGATGTACTTCGAGGAAACCGTGGAAGAAAAGCTCTGGCAGCCGACCTTCATCATGGAACACCCGACCGAGATCTCGCCGCTGGCGCGCGCCAACGACGAGCGCCCCGAAGTCACCGAGCGCTTCGAGCTCTACATCACCGGCCGCGAGTTCGGCAACGGCTTCAGCGAGCTGAACGACGCCGAAGACCAGGCCGCGCGCTTCAACGCGCAGGTGGCCGCCAAGGACAGCGGCGACGACGAAGCCATGTTCTACGACCACGACTTCGTGCGCGCGCTCGAATACGGCATGCCGCCCACCGGCGGCTGCGGCATCGGCATCGACCGCCTGATGATGCTGCTGACCGACTCGCCGAGCATTCGCGACGTGATCCTGTTCCCCGCGCTGCGCAGGGAATCTTGAGCATGCCGTCACCGTCGTCGCTGCCGACGATCGGCATCGACTTCGGCACCTCCAATTCCGCCGTGGCCTGCCGGGTCGACGGCGTGGCCCGCTTGCTGCCCATCGAAGGCGCGGCCACCACGCTGCCCACCGCGATCTTCTTCAACGCCGAAGACCGCACCACGCATTTCGGCCGCGATGCCGTCGCCCAGTACCTGTCGGGCACCGAAGGCCGGCTGATGCGTTCGCTCAAGAGCCTGCTGGGCAGCGCGCTGATGCAGGAGAAGACGGCCGTCTATGACGGCTTGGTGAGCTTCGAGGACATCATCGCGCGCTTCCTGCGCGAACTGGCCGTGCGCGCCGGCCGCGAGCTCGGCCAGTTGCCCGAGCGCGTGGTGATCGGGCGGCCCGTGCACTTCGTGGACGACGACTCCAAACGCGACGAGCGGGCCGAAGAAAGCCTGCGCATCGCGGCGCGCGCGGCGGGCTTTCGCGAGATCGCCTTCCAGCTCGAACCGATTGCCGCGGCCTTCGACTACGAGCAGCGCATCGTCAAGGAATCGATCGTGCTCATCGTCGACATCGGCGGCGGCACCTCCGACTTCACCGTCGTGCGCGTGGGGCCCGAGCGTGCCGCGCGCGACGACCGCAGCGACGACGTGCTGGCCACCAGCGGCGTGCACATCGGCGGCACCGACTTCGACCAGCGCCTGAACCTCGAGCGCGTGATGCCGCACTTCGGCTTTCGCCACCACGGCCCGCAGGGGCGCGAGGTGCCGAGCAAGGTGTTCTTCGAGCTCTCTTCCTGGCACCTGATCAACTGGCTCTACGCCGCCAAGGCGGTGCGCCAGGCGAAGGACCTGCGCACGAGCTACAGCGACACGCGGCTGCATGACCGGCTGATGGCCGTGCTCGAGGAACGGCACGGGCATCGCATCGCGAGCGCGGTGGAAGCGGCCAAGATCGATGCTTCGGTGAGCGACGCGGAAACGTCCATCGACCTCTCTTGCGCGGAAGCCGGCCTCGTGGCGTCGCTCTCACCCGCCGACATGGCGCAGCAACTGGCCACCCCGCTGGAGAACGTGATCGCCTGCGCGCACGCCTGTGTCAAGCGCGCGGGTCTGCGCAGCGGCGACCTCGACGCCATCTACCTCACCGGTGGTTCGTCCGCGCTGCGGCCCTTCCAGCACGCGCTGCGCAAGAGCTTCGTCGGCGTGAACCTGGTCGAGGGCGACCTGTTCGGCGGCGTGGCCACCGGCCTGGCCTGCGCGGCCCGCACGCAGCGCCGTACATGAAGTACCTGGCGGGCTATCCGGCGTCCCTGCTGGACCAGGTCCGCCAGCTGGTGGCCGAAGACAAGCTCGCGGCGCTGCTGACCCGGCGCTACCCCGACGGTCCGCACAGCATCCAGACGGACCGCGCGCTCTACGAGTACGTGAGCGAACTCAAGAGCGAGTTCATGCGCAAGGCCGAGCCGCTGTCCAAGGTGATGTTCGACAACAAGCTGCACGTGATCCGCAACGCGCTGGGTACGCACACCACGGTGTCGCGCGTGCAGGGCGGCAAGCTCAAGGCCAAGCGGGAGATCCGCGTGGCCAGCCTGTTCAAGGGCGTGCCGCTGGCGTGGCTGCGGATGATCGTGGTGCACGAGCTCGCGCACATGAAGGAGCGCGACCACGACAAGGCGTTCTATGCACTGTGCTCGCACATGGAGCCGGACTACTCGCAGTTCGAGTTCGATCTGCGGCTGTACCTGACCCACCTGAACACGGGCGGTGAGCGCCTCTGGACTGCAGCAAGCTCAGGCATCGAGCCACCTGAACGCCCTCCCCGGCCATAGCCGGGTCGGCACAGGCGCCTCAGATGTCCATCGTTCGCCTGGCATCGCGATAGGCGCGCGAAGCGACAAGCGACGACCAATCGGTTGCAACATCCCGCGGCAGCAGCGCCTGGCGACGCAACTCGCTGACCGCGTGCGGCACCCACCGTCCGGCATGCGCCGCCGCGTCGAAACCATCGAGGAACTCGTCGAGCGCAAGCCCCTGCCCGATGCTCTGGTTGCACAGCATGGCCAGGTCGCAGCCCGCTTCGAGCGCGGCCAGCGCCGCATCGGTATAGCTGAGCAATTCACCGTCGATGTAGCGCCCTGCCTCCATGCTCAGGTCGTCGCTGAACACCGCGCCGTCGAACGCAAGACGCTGCCGCAGGATCGCCTGGAGCCACTTCGGCGAAAACCCCGCGGGCCGCTTGTCGACCTTCGGGTAGATCACATGCGCCGGCATCACCGCGGTGAGCGTGCCGGCGAGCCAGTCGTACGGCCGCGCGTCGTCGGCCAGGATGTCCTTGAGCGCGCGCTTGTCGACCGGAATTTCCACATGCGAGTCGGCGGTGACGAAGCCGTGCCCCGGAAAGTGCTTGCCGCAGTTGCGCATGCCCATCTGCAGCATGCCGTGCATGACGCTCTTGGCCAGCAGCGCCACCACGCGCGGGTCGCGGTGAAAGCTGCGGTTGCCGATGACGCTGCTGCCGCCGTAGTCGAGGTCGAGCACCGGCGCAAAGCTGAAGTCGACGCCGCAGGCGCGCAGCTCGCCGGCAAGCACCTGTCCGGCGGCCGTCGCGGCCTGGGTGGCACGCATGGCATCGCGCATCCAGAGTTCGCCCAGTGCGCGCATCGACGGCAGATGCGTGAAGCCGTCGGTGCGAAAGCGCTGCACGCGCCCGCCTTCATGGTCGACGCAGATCAGCAGATCGGGCCGGATCGCCTTGATCTCGGCGTTGAGCGCGGTCATCTGCGCGCGGTCCCGCCAGTTGCGGGCGAAATGGATCACGCCGCCCACCCATGGGTTCGCGAGGCGCCGGCGGTCGGCAGCGTCGAGTTCCGTGCCTGCCACGTCGATGATCAGCGGCGAATGCAGGGTCTGGGGGCGGTCGAGCCCGGGGGTCATAGCTTCTCCACCACCACGAAGCTCGCGGCGTATTCGGTTTCGTCGGTCACGGTGACGTGGGCGGTGAGCCCCTGCGCCTCGAACCACGCCTTCAGCTCGCCATGCAGCACGATGACGGGCTTGCCGCTGCGCAGGTTGGCGATTTCGCACAGGCGCCAGCTCATCGGCATGCGCATGCCCATGCCGATGGCCTTGCTGAAGGCCTCCTTGGCGGAAAAGCGGGTGGCGAGGTAGCTCAGGCCGCGCTTGGGCCAGCGCGCGCTGCGGGTCTGCCAGACGGCAAATTCGGCGTCGCTCAGCACCTTGCGGGCAAAGCGTTCGCCCTGGCGCTCGAAGGTGGCGGCGATGCGACGCAGGTCGCAGATGTCGGTGCCAATGCCGTAGATCATGCGGCGCCGGCTTTCACTGCGCCTCGCTGATGCAACGCAGGTAGTCGCGCGTGGCGCCCGTATAGCCCAGCTCGAGCGCATCGGCCACGAAGGCGTGGCCGATCGAGACCTCCTGCACACCGGGCACAGCGCGCAGGAACGCGGTGAGGTTGTCGCGGCTCAGGTCGTGCCCGGCGTTGACGCCCAGGCCCGCGGCCAGCGCCGCGCGCGCGGTTTCGGCGTAGCGCGCCAGCACGGCCTGCTCGTTCGGCGTGCCGCGCGAGGCGGCGTAGCCTTCGGTGTAGAGCTCGACGCGGTCGGCGCCCACGGCCTTGGCCGCGGCCATCATCTCGGGGACAGGGTCCATGAACAGGCTGACGCGCACGCCCAGTGCCCTGGCTTCGGCGATCAGCGGGCGCAGGCGCTCGGCGTCGTCGGGGAAGGTCCAGCCGTGGTCGCTGGTCGACTGGGTTTCGCTGTCGGGCACGAAGGTGGCCTGGTGCGGCTTGAGCGCGCGCACGAAGTCCATCAGGTTCTGGAAGGGGTTGCCCTCGATGTTGAACTCGACGGCCGGCCAGTCGGTGGCGAGCAGCGCCGAGAGGTCGCTCACGTCGTGCGCGCGGATGTGGCGCGCGTCGGGGCGCGGGTGCACGGTGATGCCCTGCGCGCCGGCCGCCAGGCAGGCCTGGGCGGCCTTCACCACGCTCGGAATGCCCAGGTGGCGCGTGTTGCGCACCAGGGCGACCTTGTTGAGGTTGACGGACAGTGCGGTGGTGGTGCCAGCGTGGCCTGAAGTGCTCATAGTGCTTGCAGATCTCTCATCATTTGCCGCGTGCGCAGCGTGGACACGCCGCAATGGTAGTTGAGCAAGGCGCGCAGCTGGTTGCGCAGGGCGCTGTTGCTGCCGGCGTTCATGACGGCAATTTCACGCAGCGTGGCGGTGAAGGGCGCACGGTCGTCAAGCACGTCCTGCAGCGCCTGCCAGTCGGCGCCGGCCAGCGCGGGTTCGCCGTCGACCGCCTGGCGCAAGCCGGCCTCGGGCACGAGGCTGTAGCGCGTGGCGGCGTCGAGCGGCTCCAGCGTCAGGGTCTGCACGTCGAGCGACGGCAGCAGGCCCACGCCGCGAAGCAGCAGCAGCTCGAAAGCCCGCAGCGCGGCCGCCTGCGTGGCCGCCTGGGCGCCGGCATGGTCGCCCGCCAGCACCTGCACGACGCCCGCATAGGCGTCGAACAGCGCCTCGTGCGCATCGTCGCGCGCCAGCAGGCGCAGCAGCAATTCGTTGACGTAGTAGCCCGACAGCAGCGCCTCGCCGGTCGGCATGACATGCCCACCCATCCATTCGGCGCCCTTGAGCGTGCGGATCTCGGCGTCGCCGCCGTAGTTGAGCTGTAAGGGCTGCAGCGGCAGCAGCACCGGGCGGAAGTTGGAACTCGGCCGCTTCGCCCCCTTGGCCACCAGCGCGATGCGCCCGTGGTGGCGGGTGAAGACCTCCAGGATCAGGCTCGACTCGCTCCAGTCGTAGCGATGGAGCACATAGGCCGGTTCGTGCGAAACGCGGTGGGCGGCGGCCACTTCATTCGTAGCCGAAGGAGCGCACGCGGGCCTCGTCGTCCGCCCAGCCGGAGCGCACCTTCACCCACAGTTCGAGGAACACCTTGGCGTCGGCCAGCTTCTCGAGCTCGACACGGGTTTCCATGCCGATGCGCTTGATGCGCTCGCCCTTGTCGCCGATCACCATGGCCTTGTGGCTGTCGCGCTCCACCACGATGGTGGCGGCAATGCGCAGCAGGCGCTTGTGGCCCTTCTTCTGGGGCGGCTCTTCCTCGAACTTGTCGATGATGACAGTCGAGGTGTAGGGAAGTTCGTCGCCGGTCAGGCGGAACAGCTTCTCGCGCACCAGTTCGCCGGCGAGGAACTTCTCGCTGCGGTCGGTGAGTTCGTCCTCGGCATAGAACCAGGGCTGCTCGGGCAGGTACTTCTCGCAGATGCCGAACACGCGCTCGACGTCCTTGGCGTTCTTGGCGGACATCGGCACGAACTCGGCGAAGGCGTGCTTCTCCTGCATGGTCTGCAGCCAGGGCGCGATGTCGCCGCGGCGGTGCACGTTGTCCAGCTTGTTGGCCAACAGCACCGTCGGAATGCCCTTGCCGAGCAGCTTGAGCACGCGTTCGTCGGCCGGCGTGAAGCTGCCGGCCTCGACCACGAACAGGATCAGGTCCACGTCGCCGACCGCGCCCTGCACGGTCTTGTTGAGCGACTTGTTCAGGGCGTTGGCATGCAGGGTCTGGAAGCCCGGCGTGTCGACGAACACGAACTGCGTGGCGCCGCGCGTGCGCATGCCGGTGATGCGGTGACGCGTGGTCTGCGCCTTGCGCGAGGTGATGCTGATCTTCTGGCCGACCAGCGCATTGAGCAGCGTCGACTTGCCCACATTGGGCTTGCCGACGATGGCGATGAGGCCGCAATGTTGAGGGCCGTTTGCGGCTGTATCGCCGGCGGTGTCTTCGGGTCCCGCTACGGGATTAATAGCATCGTTCATTCTGATTTCACGCGGCGCCGCGTGCCTTGATGCGGATCAACATGGCGGCGGCTGCCGCCTGCTCGCCAGCGCGGCGTGACCCGCCAATGCCGCGTTCGCGAAGGCCCAACTCGGACACTTCGCACTCGACATCGAAAGTCTGCTTGTGCGCGGCGCCCAGTGTGGCGGCCACGCGGTACAACGGCAGCTTCATTTTGTGACCCTGCAGCCATTCCTGCAATTCGGTCTTGGGGTCCTTGGCCGCCGCGTCCATGCGCGGGTTGATCTCGACCGCCTCGTAGAGCCGGCGAACCAGCGCCTCGGCGGCCGTGAAGCCGGCGTCGAGGTAGACCGCGCCGATCAACGCCTCGAGCGCATCGGCCAGGATCGACGGACGGCTGGGCCCGCCTGAGCGTGCCTCGCCTTCGCCGAGTTTCAGCAGCGGCGACAGCGCCAGCCCGACCGCCAGGCGGTGCAGGGTGTCCTGCTTGACCAGGTTGGCCCGGACGCGAGACAGGTCTCCCTCGGGCAAGGCCGAGAGCCGGATATAGAGCAGGTGCGATACCGCCAGGTTCAGCACCGAGTCGCCGAGAAACTCGAGGCGCTCGTTGTGGTCGGACGAAAAGCTGCGGTGCGTGAGCGCGAGCTGGAGCAGCCGCGGGTCGGAGAAGGTGTGCTGGAGACGCGCCTGCAGCGCGACGAGGCTGCCGTCCACCTTTTTAAGCGCCGCGTTCAGCGGGACGCGCCCTTGTACTTGAGGGTCAGGTAGGCCGGGCCGAACAGGGGAATCTCGCGCTCGTACGCGTACGAAACGACGACCTTGTCGCCGACCTTCTTGATGTCGAGGTCCTTGCCGCTGACCGACTTGAAGTCGTCGATGGCCTGGGCCCGGTCGAAGATGGCGCGCACTTCGGGCACGGTCGTGCCTTCCTTGGCCTTGTTGGCGGCCTTGTCGATCGCCTGCCATTCGATCAGCGTTGGAATGACCTGCGCGACGACGACGCCCACGCATGCGAGCACCACCGCGACGAACACCAACCCGATGAACGAAATGCCGCGCTGCTGCGCAGCCCTGCTGCAAACTGACCGATGTGTTCTCATGCCCTCTTACCCCTCGAACAATGCTGATGATTGTTTATTGAAACGGACCGATGCGACCCAGATCGCCGAAGTTCATCCAGACAAAGAACGCCCTGCCGACGATGTTGCCGTCCGGCACGAAACCCCAGAAACGCGAGTCGGCCGAATTATCGCGGTTGTCGCCCATCATGAAATAGCTTCCTGCGGGCACCTTGCAGACCACGCCCTCCACCGAATAGCGGCAGTTCTCGCGGCCCGGGAAATCGCTGGCGCCGGGCACGAAGGATGGTGCGGCGTCGTCGTTCAGGATCTTGTGCTGCTTCTCGCCCAGCTTCTCGTCGAACTGCTTGAGCAGACGCATCGATTCGCTGTCGAGGTAATCGGCATCGGGCTGCTTGGACACCGGCTGGCCGTTGATGGTGAGCTTCTTGTTCAGGTAGGCGACCTCGTCTCCGGGAAGGCCGACCACGCGCTTGATGTAGTCCATGCTCGGCTTGGGCGGGTAGCGGAACACCACCACGTCGCCGTGCGCCAGCGGCGTACCGTCGGTGATCTTGGTGTTGATGACCGGCAGGCGCAGGCCGTAGGTGAACTTGTTGACCAGGATCAGGTCGCCGGTCAGCAGCGTGGGCATCATCGAGCCCGACGGGATCTTGAAGGGCTCGTACAGGAACGAGCGCAGCAGGAACACCACCAGGATCACGGGGAACAGCCCGGCTGTCCAGTCGAGCCACCAGGGCTGCATCAGCAGCCGTTCGCTGGCCTTCGCATCGGCGGTGTCGACCTGCTTGATGCCCTGCCCGGCCAGGCGCGCGTTGCGCTCGGCCAGAGAGGCTTCCAGCTTGGCGGCCGCTTGCAGCCGCTTCGGCAGGAAATAGAAGCGCTCGGCCACCCAGTAGAGGCCGGTGATCACGGTGGCCAGGAACAGCAGCAATGCGAAGTTGCCTTCGATCGCGCCGAAATACCACGAACCGACATAGGCAGCGAAAGCCGCAAGGACCAGGGAGGTGATGAGTGCCATTTTTTGATCAGTCTTCGACTTGCAGAATCGCGAGGAAGGCCTCTTGCGGGACCTCGACGGAGCCGATCTGCTTCATTCTTTTCTTGCCCGCCTTCTGCTTCTCGAGCAGCTTCTTCTTGCGGGAGATGTCGCCGCCGTAGCACTTGGCCAGCACGTTCTTGCGAAGCGCCTTGATTGTCTCACGCGCAATGATGGTGACCCCAATGGCCGCCTGGATTGCCACGTCGTACATCTGGCGTGAAATGATCTCGCGCATCTTCGCCACCACGGCCCGGCCGCGGTACTGCGACTGGCTGCGGTGCACGATGATGGACAGCGCATCGACCTTCTCGCCATTCAGCAGGATGTCGACCTTGACCACGTCGGACGCGCGGTACTCCTTGAATTCGTAGTCCATCGAGGCGTAGCCGCGGCTCACCGACTTCAGCTTGTCGAAGAAGTCGAGCACGATCTCGCCCAGCGGCATCTCGTAGGTCAGCATGACCTGGCGGCCGTGGTAGGCCATGTTCATCTGCACGCCGCGCTTCTGGTTGGCCAGCGTCATGACGGAGCCAACGTATTCCTGCGGCATGTAGAGATGCACGGTGACGATGGGCTCGCGGATCTCGCTCATGCGGCCGACGTCGGGCATCTTGGACGGGTTCTCGACCATGATCACTTCGCCGTCGTTGCGGACCACCTGGTAGACCACGCTCGGGGCGGTGGTGATGAGGTCCTGGTCGAACTCACGCTCCAGGCGCTCCTGCACGATTTCCATGTGCAGCAGGCCGAGGAAGCCGCAGCGAAAGCCGAAGCCCAGCGCCTGGCTCACCTCGGGCTCGTAGCGCAGCGACGAATCGTTGAGCTTGAGCTTTTCGAGCGCGTCGCGCAGCGAGTCGTACTCGCTCGCTTCGGTCGGGTACAGGCCCGCGAACACCTGCGGCTGGATTTCCTTGAAGCCGGGCAACGCCTCGGTGGCCGTGGCCGCTGCGCCACCGGTGCCGGGCCTGATCAGCGTGACGGTGTCCCCGACCTTGGCCGCCTGCAACTCCTTGATGCCCGCGATGATGTAGCCCACCTCGCCGGCCTCGAGCGAAGGGCGCGGTTCGTTGCCGGGAGTGAACACGCCGATGCTGTCGGCGTTGTACATCGCGCCGGACGCCATCATCTTGATGCGCTCGCCCTTGACGAGCCGTCCGTCGACCACGCGCACCAGCATGACGACGCCGACGTACGCGTCGAACCAGCTGTCGACGATCATCGCGCGCAGCGGACCGTCGGGGTTGCCGCGCGGCGCGGGCATGCGGGCAATGATGGCTTCGAGAATCTCGTCGATGCCGACGCCGGTCTTCGCCGAGCAAGGAATCGCGTCGGTCGCGTCGATGCCGATCACGTCTTCGATTTCGGTGCGCGCGTTGTCGAGATCCGCATTCGGCAAATCGATCTTGTTGAGCACCGGAACCACCTCGACGCCGAGGTCGAGCGCGGTGTAGCAGTTGGCGACCGTCTGCGCTTCGACGCCTTGCGATGCGTCGACGACGAGCAGCGCGCCCTCGCATGCAGACAGCGAACGACTCACTTCATACGAGAAGTCGACATGGCCCGGCGTATCGATCAGATTGAGGTTGTAGACCTGCCCATCGAGTGCCTTGTAGTGCAGTGCGGCGGTCTGCGCCTTGATGGTTATCCCACGCTCTTTTTCGATGTCCATCGAATCGAGCACCTGCGCTTCCATGTCGCGTTCCGCGAGGCCGCCGCAACGCTGGATCAAACGGTCTGCGAGCGTCGACTTGCCGTGGTCGATGTGCGCAATGATCGAAAAATTTCTGATGTGATTCATCAACGGGAACGTTTAAGTACTTGAATTGGCTCAGCCGCAGAGTGCGACGGGCAAGAAAAAAGGGCGCGTCTTCTGGAGACGCGCCCTGAACCAACAAGCAATGGCAACTGCAGTAGTTGGAACTTCATTGTAGGCAAAAAGGGAGACGCGTACATCCGGGAACAGGGTCCAAAGGGGTCGTTGCAGGTCCACAACATCAAAGATATAGACAGGTTATCAACAGGATCGGTGGAGCACTTGCTGAACAACTTGTGGGCGATCTGTGGAGCACCGGTGGACTGCTGTCTAACATCTCGCATCGTGAAGGTCAGGGCGCTCCTTATGCGCTGACCGACCTTCGCGAGCACCCTATTCTACCAAAATCCGTCCTTAGCCAGTTTATAAGTTAGCTTTCACTAACACTTGCCAGTGCTTTCAGTGCCCAAGATTTTTTTAACGGGCTGCCGCAGAACGTCGTAAACACCTCAAAAAAACGGCCCCAAAACCCGACTGCCGGGTGGGGCCACTTGACGCGAGCGCCAGATCAGCGTGCAGGCCTGATCAGTGCGTACTGCGCCCAATCGCCTCGCCGGAACAACACGCTGAGCGCCTTGCTCTTGTCCGCCTTGCCGACCACGGACTCGAAGTCCCGCGCGTTCGACACCTCGGCGTTGCCCACGGCCAGGATGATGTCGCCCTCGCGCAGACCAGCACGGGCTGCGGCTTCGTTGGCGGCATCGACCTTCACACCGCCCTTGATCTTGAGCTCCTTCTTCTGCGCATCGGTCAGGTCGCTCACCGCCAGACCCAGCGACTTCGCTGCGGCAGACGCCGGCGGCTTGGGAGCCGGTTCATCGCGATCGCTCGCGCGCTTGGCAGGCTTGTCGGCTTCTATCTCGGCGATGGTCACGCTCAGGTCGCGCGAGGCGCCGCGTCGGAACACCGTGAGCGTGCTCTTGGTGCCCGGCTTGGTGTTACCCACCAGGCGCGGCAGGTCGCTCGGCTTCTCGATGGCCTTGCCGTCGAACTTGGTGATCACGTCGCCCGGCTCCACGCCGGCCTTCTCGCCCGGCGAACCCGCTTCGACACCGCGCACCAGCGCGCCCTGCGCCTTGCCCAGGCCAATGGCCTCGGCCACATCCTTGGTGACCTGGTCGATCTGCACGCCGATGCGCCCGCGCGAAACACGTCCCGAGGTGCGCAACTGGTCGCTTACGCGGATCGCCTCGTCGATCGGGATCGAGAACGAGATGCCCATGAAGCCACCCGAGCGCGAATAGATCTGGCTGTTGATGCCCACCACCTCGCCGCGCATGTTGATCAGCGGCCCGCCAGAGTTGCCGGGATTGATGGCCACGTCGGTCTGGATGAACGGCAGGTACTCGCCGGTGTCGCGCTGCTTGGCGCTCACGATGCCGGCCGTGACGGTGTTCTCGAGGCCGAACGGCGAACCGATGGCCATCACCCACTCGCCGACGCGCAGCTTGGAGATGTCACCGACCTTCACCGCAGGCAGGCCCGTGGCCTCGATCTTCACCACCGCCACGTCGGTGCGCTTGTCGGCACCGACGATCTTGGCCTTGAACTCGCGCTTGTCCGGCAGCGTGACCATCACCTCGGAGGCGTCTTCCACGACGTGCGCATTGGTCATCACATACCCATCTGCCGTCAGGATGAAACCGGAGCCGACCCCGCGCGGGCGCTCCTCTTCCTGCGGCTGCGCGGGCTTGTTCGGCTTCGGGCCCGGGCGTGGCTGCCCCGGCTGGCCTGGAATGGGCTGGCCGAAGAAGCGGCGGAAGAACTCCTGCATTTCCTCGTCCATCTCGCCGTTGCCGCCACGCTGCGCGACCTTCTCGACGGTGCGGATGTTGACCACGGACGGGCCGACCTGATCGACCAGGTCGGTGAAATCGGGCAGCGTGCGCGTCTGCGCCTGGGCCGATTCCACCGGAAGGAAACTCGCGCTCGCTGTCAGCGCGAGTGCGACAGCCAGCAGACCGGAACGAAGCTTGTGTCCCTCGACTTTGAAGATCATCGGTTTTCTTTCAAAAGAACAGAGCAGCTGGAAACAATGGTTGTGAGTCTGCGTCGCGTGCTTGGTTCAGCGCAATCGGCCATGGGTGCTGAACGGGCGCCTGTCCGCAAGCCTGCCGCCATCAACGCGTGCGCGCAAGACTCTGGGCGAATGCGTTGAGCGTCTGCTGCGGCACTTCACCGACGGCCGTCAGCCACCAGTCGCTGGCCGGCTCGGGCAGGCGCCGGCGGATGGCATTCGTCGCGCCGATCGTCAGCACGCCGTCGCGCGGGGCGCGCGCCGCGTCGTACCGCTCGATGAAGAGCGACACCGAGGCCAGGCCATCGGAGAAGGTCCACTGGACGGTGGTCGCATCCTGCTTGGGCTTGTCACTGCTGTCGCCGGCCGCCGTCGGTCGGCGGAAGAAGCTGCGGGGCTTGAACCCCGCCACGGGCGCCTTGAGCATCCAGCCCTCGTCCTGTGCATTGCTGCGCTCGAGCTCCAGCTTTTCGACGCGGTAGCCCGAGGTGTTGGCCATCATCTGCGAGAGCGCCTGCGCCTTGACGGGTGCGTCGAGCTGCAGCTCGGAGAACGCCGACTGTTCCACCACGCGCGAATCGCTGTCGAGGGTCTGCAGCTTCACCACGAGACCCGAACGGCGCTCGCTCCAGATGCGATAGCCGAAACGCAGCCCGTCGTGCGGTACGAGCTGCACCACGTCGGCGTCGAAGCCCGCCACGCGATCCTTGCCGACGGCGCGCACGTCGTAGAAGTCGCCGATCGACAGATCGGGCTTGTCCGGCAGATTGGGGAACAGATCGAGGTTCTCGCGCTTCTCGACCTTGACGACCTTCGCTTCCGGCAGGAAGGTCATGACGCTGCGATTGCGCCGGAAGGTAGAGCGCTGCGGCCCCGACAGGGCCTCGATGCGCTCGATCTGGTGCTCGCCGTCACGCACATGCCAGATCCGCGCGCTCGACAGGTCACCGCCCGGCGCCGACACCACGAAGGTGCCGATGTAATTGCGCTGGCGAGCGCCCGCATGCATGCGCTGAAGCCACTCGGTCACGCTCATTGCCGGCGGCTCGTCGGTCTGGGTCGTTGCCGCCGGGCTCTTCGCATTCACAGAACCAGAGCGGGTTTGCGCGGTCGAGGCCTGCGCCAGGCACAAGGCAGCAAACACGAGCACGCAGGCACGTGCGGAGATCGGCATCTGAACGGTCATTGCGGGTGGCTGCGGGCGCGCGCGGTCAGCGCGTCGGCCCCTCGAAGGTCGCGTTGCGCAGGAAACCGGAAGGCATCTGCGATGCACCGCCGGCTTGCTGGTGCGCCTCGAGCAACTGGTCCAGGCGCGGGTCGCGCAGCATGACCTGCGGGTTGCCGTTGCCGACGATCACGCGGGTCGGAGTGAGTGTGTTGGCAGCGGGCTGGTCGCTCCCGAAGGCCGCCGCAGCCAGCACCGAATTCACCGCCGGTTGCTGTTGTTGCTGCACCGACGCCACCTGGGCACCGACTTGCGGCACGGCGGCACCGTTGCCGACCAGCGTCCAGCTGATGGCGGCCACGGCCATCAGCGACGCGGCGCCAGCCACCAGCTTCCAGCGGAACACCGGTTCGTTCGCCGCTTCCGCCCTGCGCTGAACCGGCAGCGCCAGTGGCGTGACAACCGGCACCGCCGCGGGCGCGGACACCACAGGCTCCGCCGCCAGCCGCTGCTGGAAACGCGCGAGAAACGCCGAGCTGTCGCTGCACGGCGCGTGGGAACCCGAGCGCAGCACGTCGCCTGCCACGTGGTACGCCAGCCATGCCGCGCGCGCCTCGCCATCGGCACAGACCGATTCGATCGCCTGCGCGAACGCCTCGCCCTGCAAATGACCATCCGCAAGTGCGGACACCTGTTCACGAACCGTCATCGTCTGATTCATTTCATTCACCTGCTTGCTTACCAACGCTTGCCGGACTGGTTGTCCAACATCGGTTTGACCCTGGCCGAAATGGCCTCACGCGCGCGGAAAATACGCGAACGCACCGTGCCGATCGGACAATTCATGACCTCGGCGATCTCTTCGTAACTCATGCCCTCGATTTCACGCAGCGTCACCGCTTGCCGCAATTCGGCAGGCAGGGCGTCCATGGCAGCCTCGACGGCGCTGGCGATTTCATTCGCCGCCAGGATGGATTCAGGGGTTTCGTCGGTGGTTGGTTCGTTTCCAGGACGGTAAGTTTCATCGTCGTCATCAGAAGACGGCCTCAATGCCGCTTCGGAGACAGTCGGATCGCGCTTCATGTCCACGAGCGCCTTCTTGGCCGTGTTGACGGCGATCCGATAAAGCCAGGTGTAGAACTGCGCATCGCCGCGAAACTGGTGCAGCGCGCGGTAGGCGCGAATGAAGGTTTCCTGGGCGATGTCTTCGATCAGGTCGACATCGCGCACCATCCGCCCGATCAGGCGCTCGATGCGGCGCTGGTACTTGATGACCAGCAGTTCGAACGCCTTCTGATCACCTGCGACAGTGCGCTGGACCAGTTGAAAGTCGACCTCGCCCGGGCGCGGCGCCCCTTCGGGCGCCTCGGTCAGGCCGGAATCCGGCGGCACGGGCGGCGGAGAAGTGGTCATCGACGAAAGTTCAGGGCGCGTCGGCGGGGGCCGTCGCGCGCCAGGTGTCGCCCGCAGGCGCGGCGGACGGGGGGCGCGAATATACCGCACGGCGCACATCGCGCCAGCGCTCGGGCAGGGCACGCTGTTCGGCCCAGACCCAACGACGCGCACGCCCTGGCTCGCTGAGCCGAAGCAGCATCAAGGACTGGAAATCGAGCGCCACCAGCACCCGGGCGGCATGCACGCCCCGGGACGCATGAGCCCCCGTCAGCGACCAGTGCAGCCCGTCGAAATGCAGCACGCCCACGCCATCACGCCGCAACCCGAAGCCTGCGGCAACGCCGGAGAAAACGACACTGAAAACCAGCAGCAGCTGGCGCCATCCGCCGCTATCAATCAGATAGCAGGACGCGCCCGCGCAGCAAGCGCCCAGGGCCCAAAGGACAAGGAGAATCCGGGTTGCGCCTCGCGAGCGCCCCACCGGATAAGTCACCGACGGTGCGCTGTGCATGAAAAAGCAATGCTCAAGCGCGCTTGAACACCAGCGTGCCGTTGGTGCCGCCGAAGCCGAAGTTGTTCTTGACCGCGACATCGATCTTCAGATCGCGCGCCTCGTTGGCGCAGTAGTCGAGATCGCACTCCGGATCCTGGTTGAAGATGTTGATGGTCGGCGGGCTCTTCTGCTCGTGCAGCGCAAGCACCGTGAACACCGATTCGATGCCGCCCGCGCCGCCCAGCAGGTGGCCGGTCATGGACTTGGTCGAATTCACGACGAGCTTCTTCGCGTGATCGCCGAACGCCAGCTTGACCGCATTGGTCTCGTTGAGGTCGCCGATCTGCGTGGAAGTGCCGTGCGCGTTGAGGTACTGAACCTCGTCGGCATTGACGCCGGCGTTGGACAGCGCCATGGCCATCGAACGGCGGGGGCCGTCGACGTCAGGCGCAGTCATGTGATACGCATCGCCGGTCAGGCCGAAGCCCGCGACTTCCGCGTAGATCTTGGCGCCGCGCGCCTTGGCGTGTTCGTACTCTTCGAGCACCAGCACGCCGGCGCCCTCGCCGAGCACGAAACCGTCGCGGTCCTTGTCCCAGGGACGCGAAGCCGTGGCGGGATCGTCGTTGCGGGTGCTCAACGCGCGAGGCGCGGTGAAGCCGCCGATGCCGAGCGGAGAAATCGTCGACTCGGCACCGCCGGCGATCATGACGTCGGCGTCGCCGTACTCGATCATGCGAGCCGACGTGCCGATGGCATGAAGGCCCGTGGTGCAGGCCGTGACGACCGCGATGTTCGGGCCCTTGAAGCCGTACTTGATCGAGACATGGCCGGAGATCATGTTGATGATCGACGCCGGCACGAAGAACGGCGACACGCGGCGCGGGCCGCGAGCAACCAGTTCGCCGTGCGTCTGTTCGATCATTGGCAGACCGCCGATGCCCGAGCCGATGTTGCAGCCGATGCGCACGGCTTTTTCATAGGGCAGCGCTTCGCCGGTAGGCAGTCCGCTGTCCTGCACCGCCTGGATGGCGGCGGCGAGACCCAGATGAATGAAGCGGTCCATGTGACGCGCTTCCTTCTCCGAGATGTATTGGGTGATGTCGAAACCCTTGACCTCACCTGCGAACTTGCAGGCGAAGGCGCTTGCATCGAACGCGGTGATGTTCGCAATGCCCGACTTCCCGGCCAACAGGTTGGCCCAGGATTCGGTTGCGGTGTTTCCGACAGGAGCGATGCAACCGAGCCCGGTCACGACGACGCGGCGTTTGGTCATGCCGGCAAACCTTTCTGGAAGCGCTGAACAGTTGCCTGTCGGCGCGAGCGGTTTAAAGAAAAGCCGCCGGCCGCAGTTGCAGTGTGGTCAGCTGGCCTGTCAGGCCTTTTGATTCTTGGTGGCGTAGTCGACGGCGTTTTGCACCGTGGTGATCTTCTCGGCGTCTTCGTCGGGGATCTCGATGCCGAACTCGTCTTCGAGTGCCATCACGAGTTCGACCGTGTCGAGCGAGTCAGCGCCGAGGTCGGCCACGAAGGCCTTTTCATTCGTCACTTGAGACTCTTCCACGCCGAGTTGCTCGGCGATGATTTTCTTGACACGTGCTTCGATATCGCTCATTTGGTTCCCTCTGAGGGTTGTAGGTAATCTGTGGATTTTAGCCGGGCGCATTGTGGCATTTGCCGTGCACCCGGTGCGGGAAAAGATTGCGCCTTGCGGCTACATGTGCATGCCGCCGTTGACGTGCAGCTCCTGCCCCGTGACGTAGGACGCCTGGGGCGATGCGAGATAGGCCACTGCGTGCGCGATGTCCGCCGGCTTGCCGAGGTGCCCCAGCGGGATCTGCTGGAGCAGCGCCTGTTGCTGGGCTTCGGGAAGGCTGGCCGTCATGTCCGTCTCGATGAAGCCGGGTGCGACGCAGTTGACCGTGATGTTGCGGCTGCCGAGCTCGCGGGCCAGCGCACGGGTCATGCCCGCGACACCGGCCTTGGCGGCGGCGTAATTGGCCTGCCCGGCATTGCCGGATGCACCGACAACGCTGGTGATGCTGATGATGCGGCCATAGCGCTGCTTCATCATCGGACGGATCACGGCGCGCGAGAGGCAAAAGACCGCCTTGAGGTTGGTGTCGAGCACCGAATCCCAGTCACTGTCCTTCATGCGCATGGCGAGGGTGTCGCGCGTGATGCCGGCGTTGTTGACCAGCACGTGGATTGCGCCGTAGGCCTTCACGATCTCGTCGATCAGGGCTTCGACGGCGGCGCCGTCGTTCACGTCGAGCGCACGGCCGCGTCCGTCAAAGGCGCTGAGTGCCGAAGTGATCTTGGCGGCGCCATCGTCGGTGGTGCCGGTGCCCACGACCTTGAGGCCGCGCTGGGCCAGTTCCAGCGCAATGGCCGCACCGATCCCGCGCGTTGCGCCGGTGACCAGGGCGACTTGCCCTTCGAATTTGGGAATGCTCATAAAGAAAAAAGTGTCGAGGCCTTGGCGCCGTTCAGCCGGCGAGCGATTGTCGGGTGTCCGCGAGCGTGGCCGGGTCGTATACCGACGCGGCCTCCAGATCGGGGGCGATGCGCTTCACCATGCCGGCCAGCACCTTGCCGGGGCCGCACTCGATGATGGAGGCTACACCGCGCAGTTTCAAGGCCTGCACGCTCTCGACCCAACGAACCGGGCCGGCCGCCTGGCGCACCAGGGCGTCGCGGATGCGATCCGCATCGGTCTCGACAGTGACGTCGATGTTGTTCAGCACGGGAATTCGAGGCGCGGCCAGCGCGATCGAGGCCAATTTTTCGCGCAGCGCTTGCGCCGCGGGCTTCATGAGGCTCGAATGGAAAGGCGCCGACACCGGCAACAACAGCGCACGCTTGGCACCATTGGCCTTGAGCAGTTCGCACGCCTTGTCGACCGCGGCCTTGCTGCCGGCGATCACGGTTTGCATCGGGTCGTTGAAATTCACGGCCTCGACGATTTCGACGCTGCCTGCACCAAAGCTGGCCGTGGCTTCGGCACACCCCGCCACCACCTTGCCCGACTCCATGCCGAGCACCGCAGCCATCGCACCGACACCCACAGGCACAGCCTGTTGCATCGCTTGCGCGCGGAAACGCACAAGCGGCGCCGCCTGCGAGAGCGTCAGCACGCCCGAAGCCACCAACGCCGAGTATTCGCCGAGCGAATGACCGGCCACGACAGAAGGCGTCGCCCCGCCTTCGGCGAGCCAGGCGCGCCACGCGGCGACGCCTGCCACCAGCATCACGGGCTGGGTGTTGGTCGTGAGCGCCAGCTCTTCCTTGGGGCCGTTCTTGATCAGCGCGCCGATGTCTTCATCCAGCGCATCGGAGGCTTCACGCAGCGTTTCGGCCACGGCGGGGTGATCGCCCCAGGCGTCGAGCATGCCGACCGCTTGCGAGCCTTGACCCGGAAAGACAAAAGCAAAGGATTTCATTTTGGATGTGTCGTCTGGAATGCAGCCGCCCCTTCGGGCCGCCGCAGCACACTACAGATTCAGGAGCACCGCGCCCCAGGTGAAGCCGCCGCCCACGCCTTCGAGCATGAGGGTTTCGCCTTTCTTCACCTTGCCGGAACGCACGGCTTCGTCGAGCGCCAGCGGAATCGAGGCGGCCGAGGTGTTGCCGTGCTCGTTGACCGTGACGATCAGCTTCTCGCGCGGCAGCTTCAGCTTTCTGGCCGTGCCTTCCATGATGCGGATGTTGGCCTGGTGAGGAATGAGCCAGTCGATGTCGGCCTCGGTCTTGCCGGCCTTCGCCAGCGTGGCACGCGCGGCCTCTTCGAGCACGCGAACCGCGAGCTTGAAGACGGCTTGGCCGTCCATGTGCAGCAGCGGCGTGCCCAGCACGTTGCCGCCGGACACATGGCCGGGCACACAAAGAATGCCAACGTGCTTGCCGTCCGCATGCAGGTCGCTGGCCAGGATGCCGGGCTGCTCGCTGGCCTCAAGCACCACCGCGCCCGCGCCGTCACCGAACAGCACGCAGGTCGTGCGGTCGTTGAAGTCGAGGATGCGGGAGAACACTTCGGCGCCGACCACAAGGGCACAGCGCGCGGTGCCGGTGCGGATCATCGCGTCGGCGACGGTCAACGCATAGACGAAACCGCTGCAGACCGCCTGGACGTCGAACGCCGGGCACCCCGCGATACCGAGCTTGTGCTGAAGAATCGCGGCCGACGACGGAAACACCATATCGGGCGTCGAGGTCGCGACGATGATCAGGTCGATGTCACTGGCCTTGCGGCCAGCGGACTCCAGGGCATGCCTGGCAGCCTCGAAGCCGAGATCGCTGCTGGTGACGTCCGGCGCGGCGAAGTGCCGTGCGTGGATGCCAGTGCGCTCGATGATCCACTGATCGGAGGTCTCGATGCCGCGCGTCGCCAATTCCTTGGCGAGGTCGTCGTTGGTCACGCGGCGTGGGGGCAAATAGCTGCCGGTGCCGGTAATGCGTGAATAAGGAGTCATCAAACGTGAAGGGCCGTCGCGTCGACCGGCGCCGCCGGTTCCTGCCGCGCGAGCAAAGGCGCGGCGTGGGCGATGCGGGCCCGCACGCGATCGAGCAGGTTGTTGCGAGCGGCATCATAAGCGCGATCCAGCGCGTGCCCAAAAGCCACTTCGTCCGCAGAACCATGGCTCTTGAACACCAGGCCGCGCAGTCCCAACAGCGCCGCGCCGTTGTAGCGACGGTGATCCAGACGGCTTTTAAAGGCTTTTAACACCGGATAAGCCACAATTGCCGCCGCTTTGGTGAAGATATTTCGCGAAAACTCAACGCGAATGAACTCACCAATCATCGAAGCAACGCCTTCGCTGGCCTTCAGTGCCACATTTCCCACGAAGCCGTCGCAGACGACGATGTCGGTCGTTCCCTTGAAGATGTCATTGCCTTCCACATTGCCGAAGAAGTTGAGATCCTTGGAGTTGGCAGCTGTACGCAGCAGTTGACTCGCTTTTTTGATCGTTTCACTGCCCTTGATGGCCTCTTCGCCAATATTGAGCAAACCGACCGACGGCGACTCATTGCCCGTCAACGCCGAGACCAGCGCCGAGCCGAGCACAGCAAACTGAAGCAGGTCTTCCGCGTCGCAATCGACGTTCGCACCCAGGTCGAGCACGGTCGTCGCCCCGCCCTTGGCGTTGGGGAGCTGCGGGGCAATCGCGGGGCGATCGATGCCGTCGAGCGTTTTGAGCAAGTAGCGCGCAATCGCCATGAGCGCACCGGTGTTGCCGGCCGAGATGGCGGCTTGAGCGGCGCCATCCTTGACCTGCTGGATCGCGACGCGCATCGAAGAGTCTTTCTTCTTGCGCAGCGCGATCTCGATCGGGTCGTCCATGCCCACCACTTCGCTGGCAGCGACGATGCGGGCACGCGGATGCGCGGCAAAGCCCGCCAGTGCGGCCGGCGCACCGACCAGCAACAACGAGGCCTCGCTGTGCCGCTCAAGAAATGCGCGGCAGGCCGCGAGCGTGACGCGCGGCCCATGGTCGCCCCCCATGCAATCCACGGCGAGCGTGATTGCGGAAGGCGCAGCAGTGTTTTCGGGGGAAGAAGGCGTAGCCATCAAAACAAAGGCCCGACGCTACGGCAGAAGTAGCTTCGGGCCTTGGCCTTGGGATGCGAGATCAGGCTTCGGACTTGTTCTTGAGCACCTGACGGCCACGGTAGAAACCGTTGGGGCTGATGTGGTGACGCAGATGCGTTTCGCCGGTGGTCGGTTCCACGGCGATGCCGGGCACGACCAGCGCATTGTGGGAACGGTGCATGCCGCGCTTGGAAGGCGACTTCTTGTTTTGCTGGACGGCCATGATGGCTCCTGGACTGTGATGTGAGTGAAAGGATGCGGGCTCAAGCGGTGGCAATGCAGCGACATGTATGGAATGTCCTTGCCTGCATTGCTGCTCACGGCGGCGCGCGCGAAGCCCATGATTATAGCCCAGCCTGAGCGAAAGGGCTACTTGCCCTCTTTCGAACCATCTTCCGGCTTGCGGGCGCGCAATCCGCCGAGCACCGCAAAGGGGTTCGGCTTGGCTTCTTCGGCGGCCTTGAAGTCTTCGTCGCTGGACGAGAGCTGGACCGGGACGGGGCAGACGTCATGAACAGGCATGACGGGTATTTCCATCAGCAGTTCGTCCTCGATCAGCGTGTGGAGGTCGAAATCCCGGCTCAGCACGAGCAAATCTTCATCGGAATCATCGTCTTCCGCCTCCGCAGTGGCCTCGTCCGCCACGAAACGGAACCAGCGGTCCGCGAAGATCTCGGTGTCGACCGGTGACAGGCAGCGCTGGCAGACCAGCGGCACCACAGCTTCGGCCTCCACGTGCATCCAGGCCACGGGCTTGCCGTCCGCGCCGGGGCGCTCTTCCCCGCTGGCCGTCCAGCGGACCACGGCATCGGGCGCCGGAGCCGCCAGTTCAGCGACCAGGCGTGCATAGTTGGGAACCGGGTCGGCGGCTTCCAGGGTGGCTGCGGCGGCGGTGAAGCCGGGCACATTGAGCCGTTCGGGGGCAAATTCTCTCTTCATCCGCGCCAGTCTATCGCGCCTGCCGCCTCACTGGTTCGGGACAAGCCAGAGGGGCCAGGCGGGCTCACGCACAATCGTGGCCATGCAATGCACTGTGATCCTCGCCTCGACCTCGCGCTATCGTCGCGAACTGCTGACCCGACTGCGACTGCCCTTCGACGTGCAGTCGCCGGAAGTCGACGAAACACCCCTGCCCGGCGAAACGCCGCACGACCTGGCCGTGCGTCTGGCGCTGGAAAAGGCCAACGCCGTGGCCGCCCGCTTTCCGCAAGCCGTGGTCATCGGCTCCGACCAGGTGGCCGACCTGGCCGGCGAGGCGCTCGGCAAACCCGGCGACCATGCCCGCGCCACCGCCCAACTGCGCCGGATGCGCGGCCAGACGCTGGTCTTCCAGACGGCCGTGGCCGTCGTGTGCCATGCCACAGGCTTTGTCCAGCGCGACATCGCTCCCGTGCGCGTGGTGTTCCGCGACCTGACCGACGCCGCCATCGAACACTATCTGCAAGCCGAACAACCCTACGACTGCGCCGGCAGCGCCAAGAGCGAAGGCCTAGGCATCGCGCTGTTGAGCGCCATCGACAGCGACGACCCGACCGCGCTGGTCGGCCTGCCGTTGATCCGCACCTGCCGGATGCTGCGCGCCGCGGGAGTCGACCTGCTGTGACACAAGCCAAAGGCAAGCTCTACCTCGTGCCCGCGCCGCTCGATTTCGGCTGCGACGTGCAGGCCCCGCTGCAGGACGCCCTGCCGCTGGGCACGCTGCAAACGGCCGCCAGCATCACGCATTGGATCTGCGAGAACGCGAAGTCCGCGCGCGCCTATCTGAAGCGCATCGACGCCGTCGCGCCGCTGGCCGCCCCCCTGCAGGCGCAGACCATCCAGGAACTGCCGCGCGAAGTGCACAAAAAAGGCGACCACGCCGGCCAGTTCGACGCCCGCCCCTTGATGGCCGCCGCGCTCGAAGGCCACGACATCGGCCTGCTCAGCGAAGCCGGCATGCCGGCGGTGGCCGACCCGGGCTCGTCGGTGGCACGCGCCGCGCATGAACTGGGCATCGAGGTGGTGCCGCTGACCGGCCCGGTCTCTCTGCTGCTGGCGCTGGCCGCCAGCGGATTGAACGGCCAGAACTTCGCTTTCGTCGGCTACTTGCCGCAGGACGCGGTCGAGCGCCAGACGCGCATCCGCGAGCTCGAGGCGCTTGCGCTCAAGTCGGGCCAGACGCAGCTGTTCATCGAAACCCCCTATCGCAACGCGGCGCTGCTCCAAGCGCTCGTGCAGACCTTGCAGCACAACACCCGGCTCGCGGTGGCGCGCGGACTGACGCTCTCGAGCGCCCACGTGCGCAGCGAGACCGTGAAATCCTGGCGCGCCAAGCCGCAAGGCACCACAGACGAGCGCCTGCCCGCCGTGTTCGCGATCGGCCGCTGAACATGCTGGCCGTCACCGCAAGCACGCGCTGGGCGTCGCGCGCGCAGTTCTTTTCCGCCGGCTTCATCTTCGCCACCTGGGGCGTGCACGTGCCCACGGTCAAGGCGCACTACGGCATCGACGAGGCGCAGCTCGGCCTGGCGATGCTCGCGGCCGGCGCGGGCGCGATGATCGGGCTGACCAGCGCGGGCCGCTGGCTCGGCCGCTACGGGCCACGCCGCGTGGCCGGCCTGTGCGGCTGCATCTACGCACTGCTGCTGGCCGGCCTGATCGCGATGCCCGGCTACGCCGCCCTGCTCGGCCTGCTGGCCGCCTTCGGACTCGTGACCAGCGTCTTCGACGTGTCGATCAACACCGAGGCGGCGCAGCTCGAACTGCACGGTGGCACCCCGCTGATGAGCGGCATGCACGGCATGTTCAGCCTGGGCGGCATGGCCGGCGCGGCGAGCGGCAGCGCGGCGCTCGCCGCCGGGCTCGGCGCGCAGGCGCACCTGCTGATCGTCTCCGCGGTGATGGTGCTCGTGGTGGCTGTCGCCTCGACGCGCATGCTGCCCCGGCCGGCCACCAGCGGCGCCACCGAAGCCAACCATGGCTTTCTGGTGCCGCGCGGCGTGCTCGCCGTGCTGGGCGTGCTCGCCGCGCTGGGGCTGATCGCCGAAGGCGCCATCTACGACTGGAGCGTGCTCTACATGCAGCAGGAAGTCGGCAGCCCGCAGCAGCAGGCCGCGCTGGCCTACGCGAGCTTCTCGGCGGCGATGGCGGCGGCGCGCTTCGGCGGCGACGCCATGCGCGCGCGCTTCGCACCGACCTCGCTGCTGCTCGGCAGCGGCCTGCTGGCGGCCGCTGCCATGACGCTGGTGCTGAACACCGACCTGCCCTGGCTGGCGCTGGTCGGCTTCGCGGGCGTGGGCGTGGGGTTCGCGAACGTGGTGCCGATCCTGTTCTCGGCCTCAGCGAAGGTACCGGGCGTGGCGCCGGCGCGGGGCATCGCTTCCGTGTCGGCCGTGGCCTATGTGGGCTTCATGGCAGGCCCGGCGGTGATCGGGCTGCTTGCGCGGGCGACCTCGTTGACCGCCGCGCTCTATGTGGTCGTGGTCTTCGCCGCGGCGCTGGCAGCCTCCGCGCGCTACACCGCCAGCGGCGAAAACAAGTAGTAAGCGATCAGCGCAGGGCGGGCTCGGTGTGCATCAGGCGCACCGTGGTCTCGGCCATGGCGGCGCCGAACTTCTTGGCCAGCTTCTCGGCCACGTTGTCGCGCCGCGTGTAGTCGATCACCTCTTCGGCCTTGATCACTTCGCGGGCCACGTAGTCGACATTGCCCAGTTGGTCGGCCAGGCCGTATTCAACTGCTTGCTCGCCGCTCCAGAACAGGCCGCTGAACAGGCCGGGCGTGTCCAGCTTCAGGCGGTCGCCGCGGCCGGTCTTCACCACGTTGATGAACTGCGCGTGGATCTGGTTGAGCATCGTCTGCGCATGGGCACGCTGTGCGTCGCTCATGGGGCTGAACGGGTCGAGAAAGCCCTTGTTCTCGCCGGCCGTCAGCAGGCGGCGCTCGACGCCGACCTTTTCCATCACGCCGGTGAAGCCGAAGCCGTCCATCAGCACGCCGATGCTGCCGACGATGCTGGCCTTGTCGACGAAGATCTTGTCGGCAGAAGCGGCAATGTAATAGGCCGCCGAGGCGCAGGTTTCTTCGACCACCGCGTAGACCGGCTTCTTGTACTTGGCCTTCAGGCGCTTGATTTCATCGTTGATGATGCCGGCCTGCACCGGGCTGCCGCCGGGCGAGTTGATCAGCAGGATCACGCCCTTGGCGCCCTCGTCCTCGAAGGCCGTCTTCATGGCGGCCACCACGAACTCGGCGCTCGCGTCCCCGCCATTGGCAATTTCGCCCTTGATCTCGACGACAGCCGTGTGGGCCGTGGTCTTGGCCGTGCTCGGCGCGCTGCGCGACAGCGCGAGCCAGGCCAGGAAGATGAAGAAGGCGAGCCAGGACACCCGCACGAAGGTCTTCCAGCGGCGCGAGGCCTTCTGTTCGTTCAGTGCGGCGAAGGCCAGCTTTTCGAGCGTGGCGCGCTCCCATCCGGGGCGCTGCGTGGGATCTTTGGCCATGTTCTTGGGGGGCACCGGCTCAAATGGTTCGAACCCTTCGGGTTCTGTTCGGGTCGGGTCGGTCATGTCAGAAGCTCAGGGGGTGGAGGTTCCAGTCAGTATGCCAGTGCACCACGCCGTCATGCTCGCTCAAGGCGATCTTCACCAGGCCGCCGCGACACGGGCCGCCCGCGCATTCGCCGGTGTCGGGCCTGTAGACCGCGCCGTGCGTGGCGCACAGCAGCCATTGCCCCGTGTCGTCGAAGAAGCGGTCGGGTTGGAAGTCCATCTCCATCGCGACATGGCTGCACCGATTGAGAAACGCATGCGGCTGCCCCTCGAAACGCACCGCGAAGGCGCGGCAGGTTTCGCCGCCGTGGACCACATCGAAAGGCACGGCCCGGCCGCCTTCGACCAGGTCCGCGGCATTGCACAGCGGGATGCGTTCTTCGCTCATGACGCAATTCTCAGGCGTTGTCGAGGAGCCACGCCTGAAGGTCGGCAATCGAATGCGCGACATGCAGCGGCTTGAATTCGTCGAAGCTGGCGGGCTCATGGGCACCGTAGCTCACGCCCACGCTGGCGGCGCCGGCGTTCTGTGCGAGCTGCAGGTCGTGCGTGGTGTCGCCAATCATCAGCGTGCGTTCCGCGGTCACGTCGAGTTCTTCCATCAGCTCCAGCAGCATGCGCGGATGCGGCTTGCCGAAGGTTTCGTCGGCCGTGCGCGAGGCCTCGAAGCGGTCGCGCAGCGCCACCGACTTGAGCGCTTCATTGAGCCCGCGGCGCGACTTGCCCGTGGCCACCGCCAGCTTGTGGCCTCGCGCGCGCAAGGCATCGAGCATCTGCAGCACGCCGTCGAACAGCACGAGGTCGTCCTGATGCTGCAGGTAGTGATAGCGGTAGCGCGCGCCGAGCTCAGGGTATTTTTCCTTCGGCACATCAGGCGCCGCGCGCGCGAGCGCCTCGGCCAGGCCCAGGCCGATGACCCAGGCGGCGTCGTTCTCGCTCGGCTTGGCGCCGCCGACATCGACCACCGCGGCCTGGATGCAGCGCACGATCAGGCGCGTGGAGTCGTAGAGGGTGCCGTCCCAGTCGAAGGCGATCAGGTCGAAGCGAAGAGGTCTTAAAGATTCAGTCATGGGCCGTGGAAGTGGGGTGTTGGGCCAGCGCCTCGAGGGCGGCGGGCGGCATCAGCGCGTGCAGCTCGGGCGGCAGGTCGGCCTGCAGCGCCACCCGGTTACCGCCGGCAGGATGGTTGAACTGCAGCCGCCAGGCGTGCAGGAACATGCGTTTGAGCCCGAGCTTTTGCAGCGCGCGCTGGCGCTCGAACTCGCCGTACTTGTCGTCGCCGGCAATCGGATGGCCGGCCGACGCGAGGTGAACGCGGATCTGGTGCGTGCGGCCAGTCTTGATCGTGACTGCCAGCAATGACAGCGGCGTGGCATCGCCCGCCAGCGTGAGCCGCGCCAGCACCCGCACCAGCGTGATGGCGCGCATGGCGTCCGGGTGGTCCTTGGCGACCACGCGCACGCGGCGCTCGCCGGCGCCCGCACCGGAACCGTCGGGCAGCAAATACTTGGCGAGCGGCGCGTCGAGCACCTTCTTGTTGGCGGGCCAGGCGCCCTCGACCAGCGCCAGATAGGTCTTGCCGGTCTCGCGCTCGCGAAACTGCTCCTGCAACGCGACCAGCGCGCTGCGCTTCTTGGCGACCAGCAGGATGCCGGAGGTTTCGCGGTCCAGCCGGTGCACCAGTTCCAAGAACCTGGCGCCCGGGCGTGCGGTGCGCAGCTGCTCGATCACGCCAAAGCTCACACCGCTGCCGCCATGCACGGCCACGCCGGCGGGCTTGTCGAGGGCCAGCACGGCATCGTCTTCCAGCAACACGGGGAACTCGCGCGCCGGCGCTGGCGGGGTGGCGCCCTCTTCCGCGCGCGCCGAAATCCGGATCGGCGGCAGCCGCAGCACGTCGCCGGCCTCGATGCGGGTGTCGGCCTGCACCCGGCCCTTGTTGATGCGCACCTCGCCCGAGCGGATGATCCGGTAGACGTGCGTCTTCGGCACGCCTTTCAGATGGCGGAACAGGAAGTTGTCGAGCCGCTGCCCGGCGGATTCGGCGTCGACCGTGAGGAATTTGATGGCCGAAGCGGGCGCTGCGGCGTCATCCGGGGCTTTTCGGTCTGCGGGATTTGGAGCAGCCGTGGGGCCCTGCTTCGCACCTATAATGTTTTTCACCAGCGCGGTCATGTAAGTGCTTGATTAGACAGAAGTTTAGTCCACTGCCATCAAACACCCAGGACCACGCTGTGAGGTCGATGCCGCTTCGGCGCCCAGCTGCAAACCCCGCGCAATTGCGCAAAGTGGCAGAGCAGGCGCCCAAGTCAAGCCGACACCCACGAAACACCGATACGGAATACCAGCCTGCAGCTGATCCAGCTGCAGGCGGATCGAAGCGAGTCCCTTGTTGTGTTGATGCTGCTGATTCAAATTTGCCTGCGCTGGCCCGCCTGGTTTCGACCAGCGGCCTCAGGCATTGAACTATCGGTAGCGCGCGCCACCCTTGCGCAACCGGCTATCAAAAAGATAGCTACTCAACACCGAACCTGGCTCGCGCCCATCCACGCGCCCCCACCCCGGCTGTCTTCTTGAGTTAACGCTCGAGAGGCCTGCTCGCGCCTGGCGCGGCAGTGACAGCATCCGGGGCCCAAGCGGCAATTCCCTGGTTTCGCGGGCGTCGTCCGTGCATCGTTGGCCCTTCACGGGCCGGTAGAACGATACATATAAGGACAACGCATCATGAAGCGGATGCTGATCAATGCCACGCAAGCCGAAGAGCGGCGCCTGGCCATCGTCGACGGGCAGAAACTGCTCGACTACGAAATCGAAATCGAAGGGCGCGAACAGCGCAAGGGCAACATCTACAAAGCGGTCGTGACCCGCGTCGAGCCTTCGCTCGAAGCCTGTTTCGTCGACTACGGCGAAGACCGCCACGGCTTCCTGCCGTTCAAGGAAATCTCCAAGCAGTACTTCGCCGAAGGCGTGTCGGCCAGCCAGGCCCGCATCCAGGACGCGATCCGCGAAGGCCAGGAACTCACCGTCCAGGTCGAAAAGGAAGAACGCGGCAACAAGGGCGCGGCCCTCACCACGTTCATCTCGCTGGCCGGCCGCTATGTGGTGCTGATGCCCAACAACCCGCGCGGCGGCGGCGTTTCGCGCCGCATCGAGGGCGAAGACCGTGCCGACCTCAAGGAGGCGATGGACCAGCTCGAATACCCGAAGGGCATGAGCATCATCGCGCGCACCGCCGGCATCGGCCGCTCGGCGCCCGAACTCCAGTGGGACCTGAATTACCTGCTCAAGCTCTGGGGCGCCATCGACGGCGCGGGCAAGGGCGGCAAGGGCGCGTTCCTGATCTACCAGGAATCGTCGCTCGTCATCCGTGCCATTCGTGACTACTTCAATCACGACATCGGCGACATCCTGATCGACACCGACGACATCTACGAACAGGCGCAGCAGTTCATGGCGCACGTCATGCCCGAGCATGCCGCCCGCGTGAAGCGCTACCGCGACGACGCGGCGCTGTTCAGCCGCTTCCAGATCGAGCACCAGATCGAGTCGGCCTACGCCCGCACCGTGCAGCTGCCCTCGGGCGGCGCCATCGTGATCGACCACACCGAAGCACTGGTCTCGGTCGACGTGAACTCGGCCCGCGCCATCAAGGGCGGCGACATCGAGGAAACCGCGACCCGCACCAACCTCGAAGCCGCCGACGAAGTGGCCCGCCAGATGCGCCTGCGCGACCTGGGCGGCCTGATCGTCATCGACTTCATCGACATGGACGAGTCGAAGAACCGCCGCGAAGTCGAAAGCCGCCTGCGCGACGCGCTGCGCCAGGACCGCGCCCGCGTGCAGTTCGGCTCGATCAGCAAGTTCGGCCTGATGGAAATGAGCCGCCAGCGCCTGAAGCCGGCGCTGAGCGAAGGTTCGTCGATCCCCTGCCCCCGTTGCGGCGGCTCGGGCCACATCCGCGACACCGAATCGAGCGCGCTGCAGATCCTGCGCATCATTCAGGAAGAGTGCCTGAAGGACAACACGGCCGCCGTGCACGTCCAGGTGCCGGTCGAGGTGGCGTCGTTCCTGCTGAACGAAAAGCGCCCCGAGATCGCCAAGATCGAGCTCAAGCAGCGCGTCACCGTGCTGATGGTGCCCAACAAGACGCTCGAAACGCCGAACTACAAGCTCGAGCGCCTGAAGCACGACGATCCTCGCCTCGACCACATCGAAGCCAGCTACAAGATGGCTGACGAGATCGAAGACCCGACGGCCGTCACGCGCCGCTCGCAGGAACCCACCAACAAGCAGACGCCGGTCATCAAGGGCGTGCTGCCCGACGCACCCGCGCCCGTGGTGCCGCCCAAGCCGGAAGCCGTGCGCGCGCCTGTCGCAGCCGCACCCGCACCGGTGGTCGCGCCGCCCGTGGTGAGCGCACCGGTGCCGGCACAGACCGGCTTCATGGGCTGGATCAAGAGCCTGTTCGGCGGCACGCCGGCACCTGCCCCGGCACCGGCGCCGGCGGTGATTCCGGTCGAGCCGCCCAAGCCCCGCCGCGACGGTCGCCCGGGCCGCGATGGCGAAGCACGCGGCGCACGTGACGGCGAACAGCGCCGTGGCGGACGCGGCGAAGGCCGCGGCGGCGAGAGCCGCGGCGGTGAAGGTCGTGGCGAGAACGGCGCACGTTCGGGCGGTCGCGACGGCGAACGCCGTGGCGGACGCGGCGGCGAGCGCCGTGAAGGTCGTGAGGGTCGCGAAGGCCGCACCGCAGAACTGCGCGCCGACGGCACCAGCGCACCGCGTGAACAACGCGAGCAACGCGAACCCCGCGAGCCGCGTGAAGCGCGCGCACCGCGTGAATCGCGCGAAGGCGAGCAACGCCGCGGTGGTCGCGGCGAGCGCCGCGAAGGCGAAGGCCGTGAAGGCCGCAACCTGCCGGCGGAAGCACTCGACGGCAACGTGAACCCCGAAGCCCAGCAACTGGCTCCCGGCGCAGGCGAAGAAGGCAACGTGACCGAGCGCGCACCCCGTGCCCGCCGTGAACGTGGCGAGCGCGGCGACCGCGCAGAACGTGGCGGCGAACGCAACGGCGACAGCAGTGCGCCGCGCGAACGCAGCGCCGAAGCCGGCGAAGGCGCCGCGCAGGGCGAACGTGCGCCGCGCAACGGCCGCGACGAGCCGCGCGCACCGCGTGGCGAACGCAGCGACCGCAACGACGGCCGCCGCGAACGCCGCGACGAGGCACCGCAAGCCGAAGCCGACGCCCGTGGCGCCGAAGCCGCGGCAGCCGATGTCGATCAAGGCAACGACGCCGCCAACGGCAACAACGACCAGGCACCGCGCCGCGAAGGCGACGAGCGCCGCGGCCGTTCGCGTGACCGTTACGGCCGTGACCGCCGCGAACGCGGTCCGCGCGACGAGAGCGAAGCCGGCGCGGCCAACGCACCGGTCGCGGAAGGCGTGCTCGGCGTCATCGCGGCGGAAGCCGTCGAAACGCAGCAAGCACCGGTCGCCCGCCAGGAGCCCGTGCAGCAGGTGTCGGAACGCGCAGAAGCGGCTGCCGTCGCAGCGCCGCAAGTGCGCGAACCCGCACCGCAGCAGCCTCGCGCCGAACGCCCTGCACCCGCACCGGTGCAAGCGCCTGTTGCAGCGCCGATCGCGGTCGAAAGCGCCAAGGCACCTGCCGCCGCCGCGCCCGCAGCCGCTCCCTCGGTCGCCAATGGCCGCGCGCTGCCGAAGGTCCAGTCCTTCGAACTGCCGCTGGGCGAACTCGCACAGATCGCGGAGAGCTCGGGCCTGCAATGGGTCAACTCGGACGCCGAGCGCATCGCGCAGGCGCGTGCCGCGATCGCCGCCGAGCCCAAGCCCGTGCATGTGCCGCGCGAACGTCCGCCCGTGGTGACGCTCGACGAAGGCCCGCTGGTGCTGGTCGAAACCCGCCGCGACCTCGGTGCGATGTCGCTGCCGTTCGAGCAACCCGCCGCTGGGGCGGAGCAGCAACGCACGCTCTGAGCAGCACACGCTCGCAACTGAAAAACGGCGCCACTCGGCGCCGTTTTTTTTATGCCTTGCCGTGGGCCGGCAGGTCCGGCATTTCCAGGATCAGCTGGCCGAAGCGGCAGGCGCATTCCGTCTTGCCGGCTTCGCTCCAGATCAGCGAGAAATCCACGCTCGGCAAGCTCGGCAGGCCGTGGCGGCCGTCGACGATCTTCATCCAGGGCTCCACCTCCTCGCGCGTGAGCACCGTCACGGCCAGCCCCGCCAGCACAGCGGCGCGAATGCCGTGCTGGCTGGCCGAAGTGAAGACCACATGCCAGTCTGCTGCGGCGGCGTCCAGCGCCGCAGCCGCCACCTCCCGGTGGACGCAGGGCTTCGGAAAAAAGGCCAGCGGCAGCGATGCACCGGCAGGCACTTCGAAAGTCCCGGCCGCCGCCCACACCAGCTGCGTGCGCCGAATTCGCGTGCCTTCCGTGCAACCGGGCGGCGACATCACCACCGCCAGGTCGAGTTCGCCCGTGCGGATCATCGCGCGCAGGTCGAGGTGCATGCTCACGCTCACCTCCATGCGCGTGGCAGGGAATGCGCGGGCGAACTGCGAGAGCAGGGGCGCGAGCCGGTCGCCCATGAAGTTGTCAGGTACGCCGAAGCGCACCACGCCCGAGATCGGCGACGGCTGAAAGCGCAGCGTCATGGCGTCGAGCGTGTCGAGGATCTGCCGCGCATAGCGAAGAAAGTCTTCGCCGTCCTCGGTCACGGTCAGGCGGCGCGTCGTGCGATGCAGCAGCGGCCGGCCCACCTGCGCCTCGAGCTTGCGGATCTGGTGGCTGATGGCGGACTGCGTCAGGTGCAGCTTCTCCGCAGCGCGCGTGAAGCCACCGGTTTCCTTGACGGCCACGAAGGCGCGCAGAAGCGAGGGGTCGAAGTCCATGGCCATAGATAAATGATGTTTCCTAATGAATTCTAGGAAATCAAATCATTTCCATCATGAAGAGGGTTTCCACAGAATCGCCCGAAACCGATTCTGAAAGCCCTTCCCATGTCTTTGTCCCCCGCCGGCAAGAGCCGCATCGCGCTCGCCGCGATCTGCCTCATCGCCCTGATGTTCGGACTGGAAATCTCCAGCGTGCCGGTCATTCTTCCCACGCTCGAAACCGCATTGCACGCCGACTTCAGCGACATGCAGTGGGTCATGAACGCCTACACCGTCGCCTGCACCACGGTGCTGATGGCCGCCGGCACGCTGGCCGACCGCTACGGCCGCAAGCGCGTGCTGGTCGCGTCCGTGGCGCTGTTCGGCCTGACCTCGCTCACCTGCGGGCTGGCTCAGAGCGCGCAGGTGCTGATCGCCAGCCGCTTCCTCCAGGGCCTGGCGGGCGGCACCATGCTGATCTGCCAGCTCGCCGTGCTTTCGCACCGGTTCCCCGGCGGCACGGCGCGCAGCCGGGCCTTCGCCATCTGGGGCGTTGTCTTCGGCATGGGGCTGGGGTTCGGGCCGATCGTCGGCGGCGCGATCGCGGCGCTGACCGATTGGCCCTGGGTGTTCCTGGTCCACCTGCCGCTGGCGGCGGTCGCACTGGCCATGGTGCTGGGCAGCGTGAACGAGTCCAGCGACCCCGACGCGCAGAAGCTCGACCTCGCCGGCATGGTCACGCTGTCGCTCGCGGTGCTCGGCCTGACCTGCTTCATCACCCAAGGCCCGGCACTCGGCTTTGCCAGCCCGACGTCCATCGGCGTGCTGGCCGCGTCGGCTGCGAGCTTCGCCCTCTTCGTGTGGGTGGAGAAGACCCACCCGCACCCGATGTTCGATTTCTCGGTCTTTCGCATCCGCAACTTCTCGGGCTCGCTCGTCGGCTCCATCGGCATGAACTTCAGCTTCTGGCCGTTCATGATCTACCTGCCGATCTACTTCCAGGGCGCGCTCGGCTACGACGCGGTCACGACGGGCGCCGCGCTGCTGGCCTACACGCTGCCCACGCTCGTGCTGCCGCCGCTGGCGGAGCGGCTGTCGCTGCGCTACCGGCCCGGCGTGGTGATTCCCCTGGGCCTGTTCGTCATCGGGCTCGGCTTCATGGCCATGCGCCACGGCGCCGGCATGGCCAGCGCGAGCTGGATGACGCTGCTGCCGGGCTGCCTGCTGGCCGGCATCGGGCTGGGCCTGACCAACACGCCCGTGACCAACACCACCACCGGCTCGGTGCCGGGTGCACGCGCGGGCATGGCCTCGGGCATGGACATGAGCGCGCGGCTGATCACGCTGGCCGTCAACATCGCGCTGATGGGCTTCGTCCTGCTCGAAGGCATTCATGCGCATCTGCGCGGCGCCTTGTCGGCGTCGCTCGATGCGCAGCAACTGCACGCGCTGGCGCAGAAGATCGCGGCGGGCAGCTTCGCCTCGCTCGCCGAAGCTTTTCCGGCGCTGCCGCAGGCGGACCCGTCCGGCGCCGTGGTGCATGCGGCGCTGGTGCACAGCTTCGGGTGGGTGATGCTCTACGGGGGTGTCGGCGTCTGGGTGCTGGCCGGCCTCAGCTGGCTGATCTTCGGCAGTGGCAAGCCGTCGGTGACACACCCATCGCAGCCATCGGGCGAAAAGACCCGGGGGCCCGCGTGCCCCTGAAGCCGCTCAGCTGTTCTCGACCTGCGCCGCGCGCTTCCAGGCCTCGGCGGCCTGCGCGGTGTCGTCGCGGTCTTCGGCCAGCTGGGCCAGTGCCAGCCAGGCGCGACGGTAGAGCTCGGTGTCCTGCAGGCCCAGGCCGGCCTGCGTCAGCAACTGCTGCGCCTTGCCCCACAGCTGGCGCTTCATGCACGCCATGCCCGCGAGGTACTGCAGGTTGGGGTCGCGCGGATTGTTGCGTTGCGCGCTCTCGATGCGGGCGAGCCAGTCGGCGTCCACCGAATCGAGCCCCGCCTCGAGCGCGCGCGCCAGCTTCACGCGCAGGGCGTCGCCCAGGCCGCGCGGGTTGGCCACCATGCGCTCCCACGCCGGCAGCAGCCAGCCGCGCGCCAGCGCCAGGTCGCCACGCAGCGCGACCATGCGTTGCGCGGCATGGATCGCCACCTCGGGCATCCCGCGCTCGTTGGCGTCGAGCTCGGTCCAGGCACGCTGCAGCTGCGCCGGGTCGTGCGCGCCCGACAGCAGCTCGGTTGCAAGGCCGCGCACGATGCTCTGTGCGGCGGCCTCGGAGAACGCACGGTGCTTGGCCAGCAGGCGCGCGGTTTCGAGGGCTTCGAGCGTGCGCCGGTCCAGGCGCGCCGCCTTGAGCCGCAGGCGCAGGGCCAGCGTGCGGCGCTGGGCGCCCTGCGGCAGTTCTTCGAGCCTTGCCAGCGCCGCGGCGGCGTCGCGGTCTTCGAGCGCCCAGCGGGCAGCGCGCAACTGCACGCCTTCGCGCGTTTCGGGGCTGGCGAGCACGGCGCGGTCGGCGCTTTCGTTCAGGGCCTGCTGCAGATGCGCGTCGCGCGCCGGCTTGTCCTGCAGGGCCTGCGCACTCTCGGCCGCCAGCAGGTGCGACAGCACCCGCACCTGCTGCGCCTGCGGCAGGCTGGCGCCGAGCGCGGCCAGGGTCTTTTCCTGCGTGAGCGCGGCTTGCGCCGCCTTGCGCGCGCGCGAGAAGCGGCCCGAAACGAGCTGCACCATCGCATCGAGCAATGCCGCGTGCAGCGTGCGCTCCTTCTGCTGCAGCCGCCATTGGCGGGCCTGCTTGGGCAGCGAGAACAACGCCGCCAGCGCGCGCAGCGCCGTGTGCAGCAGCACGAAGGCCACCAGCAGGATCACCAGCACCAGATTCAGCGACAGATCGACCCGCCAAGGCGGCCAGAACACGGTGATCGTGCCCTGGTTGTTGCCTGCGAACAGGGCGACTGCCGCGGCGACGGCGAACAGGGCAAGGAGCCAGATTGCTGCGCGCATTCGTGGTCAGCGTCCTGCAGCGGCGGTGGCCAGCGCGGCGAGCGTGTCGTCGATGCGCACCGCCTCGGTCGTCTTCACCTGCGCCTGCAGCTGCTGCAGCAGCGTGGCTGCGGCCTGGGTGCGGCGCGATGCGGGGTCGAAATAGCGGTTGAGCGATGCCGTCACCTGCGCAAGTTCGCTGCGCGTGGCGTCCATCTGCCGCGACAGCAGCGACAGCCGCGCATTGAGCAGCTTGAGCTTGAGGTTCTCGCGCAGGAAGTAAGACTGCTCGGGCGCCAGCAGGATGGCCTCGGGGCTCTGGATGCGGCCCACGCGCACCAGCGAGCGCGCCTCGCCACGGATGGTCAGCAGCACACGGCGCCACCAGGGCGCATCGGCGGGAATCGGCTCGACCTGCCAGGCATTGGTGCCGGTGCCGCGCACGGCCACCGCGTTGAGCGTGGGCAGGTCGTCCACGCCGCGCATGAGCTCGTCGAGCTTTTGCAGCGCCTCGGCGTTGTCGGTGCTGGCGCTGCTGCGCAGGCGGTCAGCGTCGCGCTGCATGGCGCGCTGCAGCGGTGCCAGCCGGGGCTGGGCGGCGCGCGAGATGCGCACGTCGCCGGCTTTCAGCGCGGCCAGCAGCGGCTCGACGCTGCCCGTGACCTGCGCCTGCTGCAATGCCAGGCGCACGGCCGACTCGATGTCGACCACCAGGTTCTCGTCGCGCGAACGCGAGAGGCTTTGAATGAGTTCCTCGAGCTGCGAGCGCTGCAGCGCGACTTCGGCCACGCGCGTTTCGACCAGCGCCACGCGGGCCGAGGCGTCGCGCACCGTGTCGCTGGCCTGGCGTGCCAGCGTGCGGGCTTCCATCGACTGGGCCAGGGCATCGGCGCTCTGGCGCGCCAGTTGCTCCTTCATGCCGCTGACCCGCTGCCACAGCGCGATGGCCATCAGCAGGGCCACCACGGCCACGAGTGCGATCAGGCCGAGGCCGAGGCGCGAGAGCAGCAAGGCGCCGGCGGCCTTGGCGGCCGGGGTCTGGTGCGGTGCCACGGTGGCCGGTACCGGCGCGTTGGCGGCGGTGGCGGAAGAAGAAAGATCGTCTGACGGGGACGCGGCGCTCATGCGAGGGATTCTATCGACGCGACCAGTGCATCCTGCAGCGGTGTGCATACACGCAACGCCCCGAAACCCGCGGCCCGCGCGGCTTCGCCGATGCGTACGTGGGTGGCGACGGCACTGGCGGCACGCCAGTCGGTGCCGGGCATCGCGCGCTGCAGATTGCCGATGGCCTCGGAGCTGCTGAACAGCCAGATCGCACGGCCTTCGGCGCCGTCGACGGCGAGCCGGCGTTGCGCGGCGTCCAGCAACGGCGGCAGCCGGCGGTAGGCGACCACGGTGTCGCGCAGGCCGCCCGCGGCCTCGATTTCGTTCGCGAGCCAGTCGCGCCCCGTCGGGCGCCCGGCTTCGTCGCCGCCACGCACGATCAGCACGCGCACGCCGGCCGACACCTGGGCCTGCACGCGCTCCCACAGCGCCTCGGAGTCGAAGCGCGTGGCCTCGGGCGGCGGTGCATCGACGGATTCGGGCGGCACGCCGGCGCGAAGCAAGGCACGCGTGGTGCCCGGGCCTGTGGCCCAGAAGCGGCGGCCCATCAATGAAACAGCAGCATCCCTGTGCTGGAAGAAATGCTCGACGGCGGTGGCGCTCACGAACATCAGCGCCGCATGGTCGGCGAGATGGCGCCATGCCCTGCGCAAGGGCTCGGCATCCGCGACCGGCGCGATCGCGATGAGCGGCAAGGCCACCGCATCCACCCCAGCCGCGCGCAGGTCGCTGACCCATTGCTGCGCCTCGCGTGCCGGCCGCGTGACGATGACGGGGCGGGCGGTCATGCGATGACCACGGCTGTTCAGTGCGCCCCGGCGTCGCGCAGCAGCACGGCGGCGCGCTCGCCGAGCGCATCGGCCTGGGCGAAGTCGCCGGCCGGTGCCAGCGCGTGCACCTTCACCAGCGGTGCGACGCCTTCGGGGTCGCCCCAGGCCGCATCGATGCGCAGCACGCCATCGGCCTGCCAGCGTGCGTGCGCAGCCAGCGGCATCGAGCAGCTGCCGCCCATCGCGCGGCTCACCGCGCGCTCGGCCGAGGTGGACAGCCAGTCGCCCTGGTGGGCCAGCGAGCGCAGCAGTTCGATGAGCTCGGTGCGGTCCGCGCGCACCTCGACGCCCAATGCGCCCTGCCCCGCGGCGGGCAGCATGGTGTCGGGGTCGAAGGCCACGCGGATGCGGCTCTCCAGGCCCAGCCGCTTGAGCCCGGCCGCGGCCAGCACGATGGCGTCGTACTGCCCTTCGTCGAGCTTGCGCAGCCGGGTGTCGAGGTTGCCGCGCAGCGGTTCGATGCGCAGGTCGGGCCGCAGCGCGCGCAGCAGCACCACGCGGCGCAGGCTGGAGGTGCCGACCACCGCGCCCTGCGGCAGTTCGTCGAGCGAGGCATAGCGGTTGGACACGAGCGCGTCGCGCGGGTCTTCGCGTTCCAGCACGCAGGCCAGCGCGAAGCCTTCGGGCAGGTCCATCGGCACGTCCTTCAGCGAATGGACGGCGATGTCGGCGCGCCCTTCTTCGAGCGCGAGTTCCAGTTCTTTCACGAAGAGCCCCTTGCCGCCCACCTTGCTGAGCGAGCGGTCGAGGATCTGGTCGCCGGTGGTCGTGAGGCCCAGCAGGCTGACCGTGTGGCCTCGTTCCTGCAGAAGCGCCTGCACGTGTTCGGCCTGCCAAAGGGCCAGCCGGCTTTCGCGCGTGGCGATCACGATATTGCTCAAGACCGTTCCCGAAAAGTACATGTTTACAAACCGCAGGAATGCTAGCATGTTGCGCCGCAGCAACGCAGACGGCGCATCCATTCAAGAAGTCCAGGACAAACATCGAATGAAAGCCAGCAAGACCCCTGCCCCACCCAAGCGCCGCCAGGCCGAAGACCAGCCACTGATCGACGACATCCGGCTGTTGGGCCGGATCCTCGGCGATGTGATCCGGGAGCAGGAGGGCGACGAGACCTATGCGCTGGTCGAGAAGATCCGCACGCTGTCGGTGGCCTTCCGCCGCGATGCAGACCATGCCGCCGATCGTGCGCTGAAGAACCTGCTCAAGGGCCTGAGCGCTGCGGAAACGGTGCGCGTGATCCGCGCCTTCACCTACTTCAGCCACTTGGCCAACCTGGCGGAAGACCGCCACCTGATCCGCCGCCGCACCGAGACCGAACGCGCCGGCGAAAGCGTCGACGGCGACCTGCAGACCGCGCTGACCCGCATCCGCAAGGCGGGCGTGAAGCCCGATGACATCGTCGCCTCGCTGGCCCACAGCTACGTGTCGCCCGTGCTCACCGCGCACCCGACCGAAGTGCAGCGCAAGAGCATCCTGGACGCCGAGCGCGTCATCGCGCAACTGCTGACCGTGCGCGACGAGATCCGGCTGCGCCAGGGCGCCTATGCCGGCGGAAAGGACACACTCACCCCGATCGAGTTCGCCGACAACGAAACGCAGATGCGCACGCGCGTCACGCAGATCTGGCAGACGCGCCTTTTGCGCTTCTCCAAGCTCACCGTGGCCGACGAGATCGAGAACGCGCTGAGCTACTACGAAGCCACCTTCCTGCGCGAGATTCCGCGCGTGTACGCCGACCTTGAGAAGGCCCTTGCGCAAGGCGGCCACGCGCCGTCGGTCGCGCCCTTCCTGCGCATGGGCCAGTGGATCGGCGGCGACCGCGACGGCAACCCCAACGTCACCGCCGAAACGCTCGAATACGCCCTGGGCCGCCAGTGCGAGCTGGCGCTGCGCCACTACCTCACCGAAGTGCACTACCTGGGCGGCGAGCTGTCGCTCTCGGCCACGCTGGTCGACGTGTCGGTCGAGATGCAGGCGCTGGCCGAGCGCTCGCCCGACACCAGCGAGCACCGCAAGGACGAGCCCTACCGCCGCGCGCTCACCGGCGTGTACGCGCGCCTGGCCGCCACGCTGCGCGAGCTCACCGGCGGCGAGGCCGCGCGCCATGCCGTCGCGCCCCAGAACCCGTACGCCAAGGCCGAAGACTTTCTTGCCGACCTGCGCACCGTGGCCGAGTCGCTCGAGGAAAAGCACGGCAACGTGCTCGCCGCGCCGCGCCTGCTGCCGCTGATCCGCGCGGTCGAAGTGTTCGGCTTCCACCTGGCCACCGTCGACCTGCGCCAGAGCTCCGACAAGCACGAAGCCGTGATCGCCGAGCTGCTGGCCACCGCGCGCATCGAGCCCTCGTACGCCTCGCTGGCCGAAGACGCCAAGCAGACGCTGCTGTTGCGGCTGCTCGACGACGCCCGCCCGCTGCGCGTGCCCGACGCCGACTACTCCCCGCTCGCCAGGAGCGAGCTCGCCATCTTCGCCGCCGCGCGCGCCTCGCGTGCGCGCTACGGCGCGGCGGCCATCCGCCACTACATCATCAGCCACACCGAAACGGTGAGCGACCTGCTGGAGGCCCTGCTGCTGCAGAAGGAAGTGGGCCTGCTGCGCGGCGCGATGGACAGCAACGCGACCTGCGACCTCATCGTGGTGCCGCTGTTCGAGACCATCGAAGACCTGCGCAATGCCGCGCCCATCGTGCGCGCCTTCTATGCGCTGCCGAACATCCAGGCACTCATCGAACGCTCGGGCGGCGAGCAGGACGTGATGCTCGGCTACAGCGACAGCAACAAGGACGGCGGCATCTTCACCAGCAACTGGGAGCTGTACCGCGCGGGCATCGCGCTGGTGGCGCTGTTCGACGAGCTCAACAAGAAGAAGGCCAACCCGATTCGCCTGCGCATGTTCCATGGCCGCGGCGGCACCGTGGGACGCGGCGGCGGCCCGAGCTACCAGGCCATCCTGGCGCAGCCGCCGGGCACGGTGCGCGGGCAGATCCGCCTGACCGAACAGGGCGAGGTCATCGGCTCCAAGTACGCCAACCGCGAGATCGGGCGGCGCAACCTCGAGACGCTGGTGGCCGCCACGCTCGAAGCCACGCTGCTGCCGCAGGGCAAGTCGGCGCCGGCCGCGTTCCTGTCGGCTGCGGGCGAGCTGTCGACCGCCAGCATGGCGGCGTACCGCAAGCTGGTGTACGAGACACCGGGCTTCGGCGACTACTTCTTCGGCTCCACGCCGATCCGCGAGATCGCCGAGCTCAACATCGGCTCACGCCCCGCGTCGCGCAACCCCAGCCACAAGATCGACGACCTGCGCGCCGTGCCCTGGAGCTTCAGCTGGGGCCAGTGCCGCCTGACCATTCCGGGCTGGTTCGGCTTCGGCTCGGGCGTGGAGCAGTTCCTGGCCGCCGCCGGCACCGCCGCGGGCAAGAAGGAACGCGTGGCGCTGCTGCAGCGCATGTACGAGCAATGGCCGTTCTTTCGCACGCTGCTGTCGAACATGGACATGGTGCTGGCCAAGAGCGACCTCGCGCTGGCCTCGCGCTATGCAGAGCTGGTGACCGACCGCAAGCTGCGCCAGAAGGTGTTCTCGATGATCGACGCCGAATGGCACCGCACGTCGGACGCGCTCACGCTCATCACCGGCGCCAAGCAGCGTCTCGAAGGCAATGCCGAGATGCAGCGCTCGGTGCGCCACCGCTTTCCGTACATCGACCCGCTGCACCACCTGCAGGTCGAACTGATGCGCCGCTACCGCGCGGGCGACGGCGGCGAGCGGCTGCAGCGCGGCATCCATATTTCCATCAACGGGGTGGCCGCGGGGCTTCGCAACACGGGCTGATCTGCGTCAACTCCAGCAGCCAAAGGACGCCTTGTGCGTCCTTTCCTACATGTTCTGTCCGCAATGAGGAACCCGTAAGGTCAATTAAAAGGGTACGGTCGGTCACGTTCACAACAGTTCTCGCAATCGCGCGGCAGCTCGAAGTTGTTACAAGGAGCCCGTTGCCATGCCAGTCCCGCAGTCACTCACCCATTCGCAGATCGATTTCGTCGGTAACGACGTCGAGGCGCTCGCCTCGCACATGCGCCACTGCGCACGCGCCCACGGGCGATGGTTCTCGCTGCGAAGCCACATGCAACGGGTGCGCGCACTTGCGGCGGGCCGCATCGTCACGATGGCCTGCGTGGCCATGGTGCTGGGCATCGGCCTGTTCGCCATCGCTTGAGCGCCGCAGCCGCCGTCGACCGCCTCCAGGGGCTGAGTTCTTACGCCCGGGCGCTGCTTCTGGGTCCCCATGACCCCGTAGCCCCTCCGATTCGCGCCGAATTGTTCGGCATCCAACGCTTCGAGCAGCACGGGCACAGCCTCGCCCGTGCCCAGGTGGTCGAGAAAGACGACACGCACCACGCACGCGAAGGCGCGCCCTTCTTCCCGCGGGTGGACGAGAACCTCGAGTCGCTGCGCAACGCCTTCGACTACATCGCGCTGATCTCGCTCAGCGGGCGCTATGTGTCGCCCGCGGCCGAGTGGCTGCTCGACAACTTCCACCTGGTGGAGGCACAGCTCCAGCAGATTCACGACGGTGTGCCGCGCAGTTACTACGCGCGCCTGCCCAAGCTGGTGGCGCCGCCGCTGGCGGGCCTGCCGCGCGTGTACGGCATTGCCTGGGCCTACGTGGCCCACACCGACAGCGTGCTCAACAAGACGCTGTTCACCGCCTTCCTGAACGCCTACCAGGACGTCGACGAGCTCACGCTGGGCGAACTGTGGGCCCTGCCCACCACCCTGCGCGTGGTGCTGCTGGAAAACCTGCGCCGCGTGGCAGAGAGCATTGCCGAGAACAAGGTGGCGCGCGAAATCGCGCACGCCGCCTGGGACGCCGCGCCGCACCTGTCGTCGCAGGACCTCGACGTGCTCTACCGCGCGCTGCAGAGCCACGGCCTGCAGGGCAGCTACCTCACGCAGTTGTGGCAGCGCCTGCCCGTGGAGCACGGCGGCGACATGCCCGCGCTGGTGCGCTGGACCGAGCAGCACTGCCCCAACGGCCCGGCGCTGATCGGCGACGCGCAGAACGCGCAGGCCGCGGCCAACCTCACGGTCGGCAACATCATCACCACGCTGCGCATGATCGGCCAGGTCGAATGGAGCGACCTGATCGAGCCCGTGAGCCGCTCGCTGCGCGTGCTGCGCGAACTGCCCAGCTTCGCCAACGAGAGCGAACTCACGCGCCAGCAGATCACGCACGCCATGGAGCAGGTGGCGCGCACCAGCGAACGGCCCGAGCGCGAAGTGGCGCAGGCCGTGGTGCAACTGGCCTCCGGCGCGCCCGCCGACGAAGCCGGCGCCGAAACCGACCGCCCCGACGGCACCGCCGGCTACTACCTCTTCGGCCAGGGCCGCACCGCGCTCGTCGCGGCGCTGCAGGCCAGGCAGAGCGCGGTCCGTGCGGGCCGCACCGTGCGCGCGACGCCCGTGCGCCAGGTCCGCAGCCACCGCGGCTGGCGCCTGCCGGTCTACATCGGCTCCGTGGCGCTGGGCACCGCGCTGCTGCTGGCCGCCGTGGTGCACGGCCTGCCGCACCGCGGCGACTGGACCACCGTGCTGGCGATGGCCCTGCTCGCATGGCCCGCGTCGGAAGCCCTGCTCTCGCTGGCCCAACGCATCATGGCCGAGTCGGTGCGCGTGCAGGCGCTGCCGCGGCTGGACTTTGCGAACGGCATCCCCGAGCGGCACCGCGCGCTGGTGGTCATGCCCACGCTGCTGGCTTCGGTGGCAAACAACGCGCAGCTGGTGCACCGGCTCGAACTGCACTGGCTCGCCAACCGCGAAGAGCATGCGCAGTTCGCGCTGCTGACCGACTGGGCCGACGCCGCGCAGGCCTCGCTGCCCGCCGACGGGCCGCTGCTCGACGATGCGCTGCTGCGCATAGCCGCGCTCAACGCGAAGTACCCGGTGGCACCGGGTGCCGCGCCGCGCTTCTTGCTGCTGCACCGCCCGCGCAGCTGGAGCGACACCGAGCAGCGCTGGATGGGCTGGGAACGCAAGCGCGGCAAGCTCGAAATGCTGGTGCGCCTGCTCGCGTCCGGCGATGGCAGCGGCTTTTTGCCGCTGGCAGACGGCCTGCGCCTGGCCGCCGGCCGCACGCCCTATGTGTTGACGCTCGACAGCGACACCGGCCTGCCGCCCGGCGTCCTGCGCGACCTGGTGGCCATTGCCGCGCACCCGCTCAACGCACCCGAGATCGACCTGCAAAGCCGGCGCGTGGTCGCCGGCTTCGGCATCCTGCAGCCGCGCATCGTCACACCGTTTCCCATGCAGGACGAGCGCTCGTTCTTCCATTGGGTATTCGCCGGCCAGTGCGGCCTCGACCCCTACGGCAGCGGCGCGTCCGACATCTACCAGGACGTGTTCGGCAGCGGCTCCTTCACCGGCAAGGGCCTGCTGAACGTGCGCGCGCTGCACGCCACGCTCGACCGCCGCCTGCCCGACGGCGCGGTGCTCAGCCACGACCTGCTCGAAGGCACTGTCGCGCGCTGCGCGATGGTGAGCGACGTGGTGCTGGTCGAAGACCATCCGCACCACGCCGGCGTGTCGGCCTCGCGCGTGCACCGCTGGGTGCGCGGCGACTGGCAGCTGCTGCCGCTGATGTGGCGCGCGCGCCGCTTCGGCCTCGACGCGCTGGGCCTGTGGAAGATGGCCGACAACCTGCGCCGCTCGCTGGTGGCGCCGGCTTCTTTCGCGCTGCTGGTGCTGGTGATCTTCACGCAGGCCATGCCGCTGGGCTGGGCGCTGGCGGCCGTGGCCTCGGCCCTCACGCTCGGGCCCATGCTCGGCGCGCTGGCCGGGCTGGTGCCCACGCGGCGCGCCATCGAGCTGCGCCATTTCTTCGACGTGGGCGCGGTCGAGCTGCTGCGCGCCATGGCCGGCGCGGCCTGGCAGTTCGTGCAGCTCGCGGCGCAGTCGCGGCTGCTGCTCGACGCCTGGTTTCGCGCGACGTGGCGGCTGGTCGTGAGCCGACGCCACCTGCTCGAATGGACCACCGCGGCGCAGGCGCAGGCGCAATCGAGCCAGCGCCTGTTGCCCTTCCTGCGCAACGCCGCTGCCAGCAGCGTGCTGTGCCTGGCGCTCGCCGTGGCGGCGCACTGGAGCGCGTACCCGGTCATCGGCGCGCTGCTGTTCGTGCTGTGGGCGCTGGCACCGGTCGCGGCCTGGTGGAGCAGCCGCGTCGAGGCGAAGCTGCCCGAGCCGCTGAGCACCGCGCAGCGCACCTACCTGGAAACCGTTGCGCACGACACCTGGCGCTTCTTCGAGCACGTGGTGGGCTCCGACGACAACCACCTGCCGCCCGACAACCTGCAGCTGGAGCCGCAGCCCACCATTGCGCACCGCACCTCGCCGACCAACATCGGCATGTACCTGCTGGCGACCTGCTGCGCACGCGAGTTCGGCTGGATCGGCACCGACGCATTGCTCGCGCGCATCACGGCCACGCTCGACAGCGTGGACCGCATGCAAAAGCACCAGGGCCACCTGTTCAACTGGTACGACACGCAGACACTGAAGCCGCTGCCGCCCGACTACGTGTCCAGCGTGGACAGCGGCAACTTCGCGGGCCACCTGGTGGCCGTGGCACAGGCCTGCCGCGCCTTCGCCGCACAAGGATGCGAGCCGCACGAGGCGCCCGCGCTCGAGACCCTGGCGCAACGCTGCGACGCGCTGCACGACGGCATGGACTTCAGCGGCCTGTACGACCCCAAGCGCCACCTGTTCCACATCGGCCTGCGGGTCGAGGAGAACGTGCTCGACGCCAGCTACTACGACCTGCTGGCCTCCGAGTCGCGCCTGCTGAGCTTCCTGGCCATCGCCAAGGGCGACGTGCCCCGCCGCCACTGGATGGCGCTGGGCCGGCCCTTCCTGCTGGTCGGCTTCGAGCCCAGCCTGAAGTCGTGGTCGGGCTCGATGTTCGAGTACGTGATGCCCGCGCTGGTGATGTCCGAGCCCACCAACGGCCTGCTGCAGGTGGCCAACACCGCCGCCATCGCAGAGCAGCAGGCCTTCGGCCGCGCGCAGAACCTGCCGTGGGGCGTGTCCGAATCGGCCTACTTCGCGCAGGACCACTCGCTGGCCTACCAGTACTCGCCCTTCGGCGTGCCGCGTCTCGCGCTGCGGCGCACGCCGCCCACCGACCGCGTGGTGGCGCCCTATGCCAGCGCCATGGCCGCGCCGTTCGGCCCCGTGGCGGCGGTGGCCAACCTGGAGCGGCTCGAAGCGCTCGGCGCGCGCGGCGAGTTCGGCTTTCACGACGCGGTGGACTTCACCGCGTCGCGCCAGATCGAGGGCCAGGAATTCACCGTGGTGCGCAACTTCATGGCGCACCACCAGGGCATGTCGCTGGTGGCGCTGTGCAACGTGCTGTGCGCCGACGCGCCGCGCCGCTGGTTCGCCAGTGCCGCGCTGGTGCAGGCGCACGAGACGCTGCTGCACGAGCGCACGCCGCGCCAGATCATCGGCAGCGCCGACCCGCGCACGCCGCCCGAGCCCAGCCAGGCCGAACTGGCGCCGCTGTTCCAGCCCCGCACGGTCGACCCGATGGCGGCGGGCTTCCAGCCCACGCACCTGCTGTCGAACGGCCGCTACACCGTGGCCCTGCGCGCCAACGGGGCCGGCGTGAGCCGCTGGCATTCGTTCAACGTGACGCGCTGGCGCGACGACCCGCTGCGCGACAGCTACGGCACCTTCTTCTTCGTGCGCGACGTCAGGACCGAAGGCGAGGCCCAGGCCTTCACCTCGCTCACCGCCCTGCCCGCGCCGGGCGCCGACTGGCGCTACCGAACGCGCTTCCTGGCCGACCAGGTGCAGTTCGACGCCACCGGCCCCGGCCTGCAGGTGCGCACCACGGTGCTCATCAGCCCCGAGGACGACACCGAGCTGCGCAACATCACGCTGCACAACTCGGGCGAACAGACGCGCACGCTGGAGCTGGTGTCGTACTTCGAGCCGGTGCTGTCGAACCCCAAGGCCGACGAGGCACACCCGGCCTTCGCCAACCTGTTCGTGGAGTCGCGCTGGGAACCCGCATGGCGCGCGCTGCTGCTGTCGCGCAAGCCGCGCCTGCACGGCGACGCGGTGGTGGCCGCCGCGCACTTCCTGGCCTCCGCGGACGCCACCGTGCTGTCGATCGACTGCATGACCGACCGGCGCGCCTTCATCGGGCGCAACCGCACGCTGGCCAACCCCGCGCTCGACGCCCAGCCGCTCACCGCCCGGGGCAAGCAGGTCAACGGGCTCGACCCCATCGCCTGCCTGCGCGTGCGGCTGTCGATTGCGCCGGGCACCACCGCACGGCTGAGCTTTGCCACGGCGGCCGACGACAACATCGAGGCGCTGATGCCCGGCATCGACCGCTACATGCAGCCGATGCACGTGGAGCGCGCCACCCGCATGGCCGCCACGCTGGCGCAGGTGCGCCTGCGCGACCTGAGCATTGCGCCCGCGCAGAACCTGGCGCTGCAGGACCTGACGACCATCCTCACGTACACCACGCCGCGCGTCATGAGCGACCGCGGGCTGATCGACCTGCGGCAGATCTGGCGCTTCGGCATCTCGGGCGACAAGCCCATCGTGCTGGTGCACATCCATTCGATGAACGGCATGGGGCTGATCAACACGCTGCTGCGCGCCCAGCCCTGGTGGGGCTTCGGCGGCGTGGCGTGCGACCTGGTGGTGCTCAACAGCGAGCCCAACTCGTACCTGATGCCGCTGCAGCGCGAAATCGAAGTGCTGCGCGCACGCGTCACGCAGCAGACGCAGAACAGCTTTCCGCGCAACGACACGGCCGGCTTCTACCTGCTGCGCGACCAGGACGTGGTGCCCTCGGAGAAGGCCGCGCTCTCCAGCCTGGCGCGCGCGGTGTTCACGGCCGACGGGCGCCCGCTCGAAGTGCAGGTGGCTGCGCTGCACGAGGCCCGCAACGACGCCGCGCCGGCCGCCGAGGAGGCGGCCACGCCGAGGGGCGTTCCCCTGCTGCCGCGTGCCGCCGCGACGCCGCCGAACAGCGCACCCGAAGGCGACTTCGACGCAGAGACCGGCGAGTACCGCTTCGAGGTCGGCATGGACCGGCGCACGCCGCGGCCCTGGATCAACGTCATCGCCAACGCGGCTTTCGGCTTCCAGGTGTCCGAATGGGGCACCGGCTTCACCTGGGCCGGCAACAGCCGCATGCACCAGGTCACGCCGTGGTCCAACGACCCGGTGCAGGACCCGGCCTTCGAGCACTACCTGCTGCAGGACCTGGCGTCGCGCGAGATGCTGCCGCTGACCCCCGCGGGCGGCACCACCGCCGGCGCGCGCCACCGCGTGCGCCACGGGCAGGGCTACACCGTGTTCGAGCACCAGGCGGGCGCGCTCGCGCTGGAAACCACCTTCTTCGCGGACCGCGACGAGGCCGTCAAGCTGGTGCATGTGCGCGTACACAACCAGGGCGCGGGCGCGCGCCGCCTGCGCGCACTGGCCATGGCCGAATGGCAGCTCGGCGACGCGCGCGGCACGCGGCGCACCGTGCGCTGCTGGAAGCCGGAAGACCAGCCGGCCGTGTTCGGCGAACAGCGCGAATCAGGCGCGGGCTTCGGCGGAACCACGGCCTTCCTGCTGCTGGCGGGCCTGCAGGGCGCCACCACCGGCGCCACGCAATGGACCTGCGACCGCAATGAATTCTTCGGCGGGCGCGGCGGCGTCGAAGTGCCCGACACGCTCGCGCGCCGCGCCGGCAGCGGGCTGGACGCCTGCGCGGCCATCGGCGGCGAGTTCGTCGTGGCGGCCGGCGACACCGCCAGCTTCACCTTCATGCTGGGCCACGCGGACAGCACCGAGGCCGCGCTGGACCTCGCGCAGCGCTGGCGCCAGCGCGACGTGCCCGCGGCGCTGGCGCAGGTGCGCGGCTTCTGGGACGAACTGCTCGGCCGCCTGCAGGTGCGCACGCCCGACCCGCTGTTCAATGCGCTGGTCAACCGCTGGCTCGTGTACCAGACGCTGGCCTGCCGGCTCTGGTCGAAGGCCGGCTTCTACCAGGCCGGCGGCGCCTTCGGCTTTCGCGACCAGTTGCAGGACGCGATGGCTTTCGCCCTCACCGACCCGGCCCGGCTGCGCGATCAGATCCTGGTCAATGCGGCGCGGCAGTTCCCCGAAGGCGACGTGCAGCACTGGTGGCACATGCCCGGCGGCGCCGGCGTGCGCACGCATTTCTCCGACGACCTGCTGTGGCTGCCGTATGCCGTGGCGCACTACGTCGAGGTGACGGGCGACGCCTCGCTGCTCGACGAGATGGCGGGCTTCATCGAAGGCCCGGCCATTCCCGACGGCGCGGAGGACGCCTACTACGCGCCGCAGCGCAGCGGCCAGATGGCCAACGTGTTCGAGCACGGCGCGCGCGCCATCGACCGCAGCCTGAAGACTGGCGTGCACGGCCTGCCGCTGATGGGCACCGGCGACTGGAACGACGGCATGAACCGCGTGGGCAACGAAGGCCGCGGCGAATCGGTGTGGCTCGCCTGGTTCTTGTGCAGCGTGGTCGCGCAGTTCGCGCCGCTGGCGCAGGCGCGAGGTGAACACGAGCGCGTGGCGCGCTGGACGGCCGCGCGCGCCGGCTGGATCGCCGCACTGCACGACGCCGGCTGGGACGGCGAATGGTTCCGCCGTGCCTTCTTCGACAACGGCGCGCCGCTGGGCTCGTCGGCCAACGACGAATGCCGCATCGACCTGATCGCGCAGGCGTGGTCGGTGCTGTCGGGCGCCTCGGACGATGCCCACACCGGCCCGGCGATGGCGTCGGTGAAGAAGCTGCTGCACGACGAACCGGCCGGCCTTCTGCGGCTGCTGACGCCGCCGTTCGCCAACTCGACGAACAACCCCGGCTACATCCAGGCCTACCCGCCCGGCGTGCGCGAGAACGGCGGGCAATACTCGCACGGCGCGGTGTGGGCGCTGATGGCCCAGGCGCTGCAGGGCGACCATGACGCGGCGTGGCAGAGCTTCGAAGGACTGAGCCCCGCGCACCGCGCCCGGCACCCCGAGCGCGGGCCGGTCTACGAGCTGGAGCCCTACGTGATGGCGGGCGACGTCTACGGCGCCGCGCCCTATGTGGGCCGCGGCGGCTGGAGCTGGTACACCGGCTCGGCCGCGTGGCTGCACCGCGCGGCGGTCGAGACCCTGCTGGGCCTGGCCGTGAAGGGCCGCCAGCTCTCGCTGACCCCACGCGTGCCCGCGCACTGGCCGGGCTTCGAGATCGCGCTGCGGCTCGGTGCGCGCCAGCTCACGCTGCAGTGGGGCCGCGTGGAAGGCGCCGCCGCGCCGACGCACCACCTGGCGGTGGGCGAGTGGATCGACTGGCAGACGCTGCCGGCCGATGCCGTGCTGCGGGTGGGATGAGAGGTGCGGGCCGCGGGGAGCGGGCTGGCCCTAGACTCGCAACCCCACCCGCCCCAGCAAGCTCGCACCGCAGCGCGGAGCGCGAACCTCCATTCATGAGCACCAAGATCCAGTTCCGCCGCAAGGTCATCGTCATCGTCCTGCTGTGCGTGGCCGTCGGCGGCGGCGTCGTGCGGCACTACGCCACGCCCGGCACCACCACGCGCGACATCGCCACGCTGCTGATGGTGCTGTGGGTGCCGATCATCGGCAACGTCATCGCCTGGCTCGTCAGCAAGCGCCCGCGCCGTGCACCGCGCGCGGCGGCCGTCGCGCCGCCGAGCTTCGACACGGCCGGCGCCTTCACGCCGCATGCGCGCGTGGCGCTCACCTTCCGCAAGCCGGGCCTGCCCTCGCAGGACGTGCCGATCGCCCCGGGCGAATACCGCTGCGCGCTGGTGGTCGACAAGGAAGGCTTCTCGGCGCGCTGGGTGGTGCCTTTGGGCGAGGCGCTGGAGCGCGGCAAGCCCGCCGTGCTGGACGTGGAGTTCCTCTCCCCGGCGGTGGCACAGCCGAAGTTTGCGCAGGGCGCGCAATTTCGCGTGCTGATCGGCGAGGCCTTCATCGCCGACGGCCAGGTGCTTTGACGGCCATCGCCATTCAATACCGACGGAAAAGGGGAACAAAGCCCCGATTGTTCGCAGCAGGGAAACTGACTACTGCTGGCGGACCCCTTTGTCGCCAAGGCGACGGCTCGCACACTCCAATGCCCTTTCACCGGCATCGGCGTGCACATGCATCGCCGACGCCCTTCAGGACAGTCCCATGATGAATTCACCCAGCAGCAACCCGTGCGCCGACGACCTGGCGGTGGCCTCGCCGGACGCCACGCCGTCGCCGGCCACGCGCTCCGCCTGGCTCGCCGTCGGCTCCATCGCCGTCGGCACCTTCGCGATGGTCTCCACCGAGTTCATGCCCATCGGCCTGCTGACCGACATCGCGCGCGGGCTCAACGTGTCCGACGGCACGGCCGGCCTGATGGTCACCATGCCCGGCGTGCTGGCGGCCTTTGCCGGCCCCGCGCTCATCGTGGCGTCGGGCCGGCTCGACCGGCGCACCGTGCTGATCGCGCTCACCACCTTGCTCATCGCGTCGAACGTGCTGGCCGCGTTCGCGCCCAACTTCGCCACCATGCTGGTCGCGCGCCTGCTGCTGGGCCTGTGCGTGGGCGGCTTCTGGACCTTTGCGCCGGCGGCCGCCACGCAGCTGGTGCCGCACGCCTCGCAGGCGCGCGCCATGTCGTACGTGCTGGCCGGCGTGTCGGCCGCCACCGTGCTGGGGGTGCCGGCCGGCTCGTTCCTGGGCACGCTGTTCGGCTGGCGCGCGTCGTTCGCCGTGACCGGCGCGCTGGCCGCGGTGGTGCTGCTGGTGCAGCTGTGGCTGCTGCCCGCGATGCCGCCGGCGCGCGCCATCGGCGCACGCGACCTGCTCACGCCGCTCACGCGCCGCATGGCGCAGGTGGGCCTGCTCGCGGTGCTGTTCTTCATTGCCGGCCACTTCGCGGCCTACACCTACCTCAAGCCGCTGCTGCAGCAGGTGTTCGGCCTGGCGCCGAACGCGGTGTCGACGCTGCTGCTGGTCTACGGCGCGGTGGGCTTCGTGGGCACCTTCCTCGGCGGCAGCCTGGTGGCGCGCAGCGTGCGCGGCACCACCCTGCTGGCGGCGCTGATGCTGGCCACGGCGCTGCTGCTGTCCACGCTGATCGGCACCGGCTTCGTGCCGGGCGCCGTGGTGGTCGTGATCTGGGGCGTGGCCTTCGGCCTGATCCCGGTGGCGCTCACCGGCTGGATGATGGAAGCCGTGCCCGATGCCCCCGAAGCCGGCCAGGCCCTGCTGGTGAGCGGCTTCCAGGTGGCGATTGCTTCCGGCGCACTGATCGGCGGCGTGACGGTCGACAGCTTCGGCATCTCCAGCACGATGGTGCTCAGCGGCGTGCTGGTGCTGATCGCAGCGCTGATCGTCGGCACGCTGGGCCGCGCGCGCGGCCGCGCACCGGTGGGCGTGATTCCGGAATGACCGCTCGGTGACGGGTCAGCGGCGGCCGGGCTTGCCGGCCGCCACGATCGCGTCGAGCACCACGCGCAAGGCCTTGTTGACCGGCTTGTCGCACCGGATCACCACCGCCAGCGTGCGGTGCATGCGCGGGTTCAGGCGGCTGGTCTTCAGCCCCGGGTGGGCGCCGCGGCCCGCCATCGACATGCCGGGCACGATGGCGCAGCCGAGCCCCGCGGCCACCATCTCCTTCATCGCCTCCACGCTCCCCAGTTCCATCACCGGCTGCGGCTGAAGGCCGTCGGCGGCGAACCAGCGGTCGACCAGCTTGCGCGTGTTGGCTGCGGGCTCGAAGAGCACCAGCGGCACGCCGGCCAGGTCGCCCGGCGCGACCCTGGCCTTGAGCGGTGCGCGCTCCAGCGAGCTGATGGCGACGAACTCGTCATCGAGCACCGGCATCGCCGTCAACGAACGCCCCGCCGCCGGCAGCGTGACCAGCGCGAGGTCGAGGCTGTTCTCTTCCACCTTGCGCGCCTGGTCCTCGGTGTTGCCGGTGCTCACCACCACGCCCAGCCCCGGAAACTGCTCGCGCAGCGTGCGCAGCACACCCGGCAGGAAGTGCAGGCAGGCCGTCGCGCCCGTGCCCAGCCGCACGCGGCCGGTGACGCCGCTCGCATGGTCGGCCAGCGCATCGATGGCGTTCTCCACCGCGCTGTCGATGTGCGGCACATGGCGCAGCAACTCCATGCCCGCAGGCGTGGCCTTGGCGCGCTTGCCGACCCGCTCGATCAGCCGCACCGACAGCCGCCGCTCCAGCTGGCGCACCTGCAGGCTCACCGCCGGTTGCGACAGGCCGAGCCGGTCGGCCGCGGCCGAGAAGCTGCCCGTTTCGATGACCAGCCCGAAGGTGCGGAGCTGGTCGAGGTTGAGTGTCTTTTCCAAAGTATTTCTTATGCGGCGTATAGGTGAGCGAAGCTTCACTTATCAAAGGGGGATGGTCAAGATCGGGGCCATGTCATCACCAAGCCTCCAGCCTCCTGCCTCCACCGACGTCGAGATCGCCGACGCCGAGCCCCGCCACATGGCCGCCGTGCAGGCCATCTACAGCCACTACGTGCTGCACGACCTGTGCTCCTTCGAGGAACAGGTGCCCACGGTCGAACAGATGCAGGCGCGCCGCGACGAAGTGACGGCGCGCGGCATGCCCTACCTTGTGGCAACGAGAAACGGCGAGGTGGTCGGCTACGCCTATGCCACCGCGTACCGTGCCCGTTCCGCCTACCGGCACACGGTGGAAGACTCGGTCTATGTCGCGCAGGGCATGCACGGCCACGGCATCGGCCGGGCGCTGCTGCAGGGCGTGATCCGGCGCTGCACCGACAGCGGCTTCACGCAGATGGTGGCGTGCGTGGGCAACAGCGCCAACGCGGGCTCGCAGGGGTTGCACCGCAGCCTGGGGTTCGAACGGGTCGGCGTGCTGCGCGACGTGGGTTTCAAGTTCGGGCAGTGGGTGGACACGGTGCTGATGCAGCGCGCGCTGGCTCACTGAGCCTCGTTGTCCGACCACTCGGGGCTGTAGCCCCCGAGCGTCGGGTGGTACATCTCATCGCCCGAATGCTGCGTGAACTCGACATTGAGCCGGTCTTCGCGCAGCCCGAGGATGTCGATGCAATCGCGGCACAGCGCCTTGGCCACCTCGAGCCGCAGCTCGGCGGAACGGCCGCGGCGGATGTCGCACATCAGCACCGACACCGCTTCGGGTTCGCCGTCGACCATGCGCCATACGCCGCCCTCGCCCGTTTCGCGGATGGCGATGCTGATGCGGCGGATGTCCACGCTCATCAGCCGTGCGTAGGTTTCGCTGAGCTGCTTCGCGAGGCGCTTCTTGTCGGCCACCGGGTGCTGGCCGTTCACGTCGAGTTGAAGGTAGGGCATGTCGCAAGACTCCTGGTGTGGCTGCGCTATCTGGGAAGGGCCTGGCCGCCACGGTAACCCAGCATCGCGTCGTACAGGTCGGTGCGCCGGTCGCGGTGCAGGTCGTTGAACTGGTTCCAGATCGGCGCGCTGCGCGCGGCGCCAAGGTCCACGTCGGCGTAGAGGATGGTGTCTTCTTCGGGCCCGGCGATGCGGCCCACGGGCCAGCCATTGGTGCCGGCAATCAACGAGTTGCCCATGAAACCCGCGCCGCGTTCCTGCCCCACGCGGTCCGCCGTGGCGATGAACACGTTGTTCTGGTGCGCGGCGGCGATCGTCAGGTACGCCGGCATGCAGGTGCCGCTCGCGTCGTACAGCGGCGGCGGCGTCCACACCCAGCCGGTCGGTATGCAGATGATGTCGGCGCCCAGCTGCGCGACGATGCGCGACGCCTCGGGAAACCAGATGTCCCAGCACACGAGCAGGCCGATGCGCCCGATCTTCGTTTCGAACACCGGGTAGCCCTCGTTGCCCGGCGTGAACCAGAGCTTCTCGTTGTTCCAGAGGTGCGTCTTGCGGTAGCGGCCGATGTAGCCCTCGGGACCGACGAGCACGGCAGTGTCGAACAGCTGCGGGCCATCCTGCTCGACCAGGCAGCCGACGATGTAGACCTTGTGCTGCGCCGCGAACGACACCCAGCCTTGCACGGTCGGCCCGCCGGGCACCGGTTGCGAATGCGCATAGGCCTCCTCCCGGCCGCTGAAGCAGTAGCCGGTGGTGGCGAGCTCGGGCAGCACGATGAGCCGGGCGCCGCTCTCGACGGCGGCCGTCAGGCGTTGCTGCACGGCCTGCGCATTGCGCTCGAGATTCTCCACGCCGACCTGCGGATCGAACTGCACGACGGCCACGCGCACGGGGCTGGCGCGCAAGCCCGGGATGGCGTCGGGGCTGCTGGCGACGGTGGATGGCTGGGACACGGGTGGCTTCATGGAGATCGGGCTTTCAGGTTTCAATTTAAAACCAGATCGATGCTAGCCATTTCAGTTTTACTTTGCAACCAAACTGCATTCACGGTCTACACTCGCCCATCGAAGGAAAAGCCATGGCCCAGAGAAAAAGCCTGAAGAACGACGCGTGCCCGATGGCCCGCGCGCTCGACATCGTCGGCGACCAGTGGTCGCTGCTCATCGTTCGCGATGCCTTCGACGGCATGAAGCGCTTCGGCGAGTTCCAGCAAAGCCTGGGCATGGCGAAGAACATCCTGGCGGAGCGGCTGAAATGGCTGGTGCAGGAAGGCGTGCTCGACGTGGTGCCCGCCGCAGAAGGCTCGCTGTACCAGGCGTACGTGCTGTCGGCCAAGGGCAAGGGCCTGTTCCCGGTGGTGGTCGGGCTGCGCCAATGGGGCGAGGCGCACCTGTACGCCAAGGGCGAGCCGCATTCGGTGCTGGTGGAGCGCGACAGCGGCAAGCCGGTGCCCAAGATCGCGCTGCGCACGCGCGACGGGCAGCCGCTGGATGCGGACCTGACCTTCGTGAAGAAGCTGCCGGCAAAGGCCGCGACCCGGCCGGCCGCCAAGGCGGCCTCGAAAGCCAGTCCCGGCTAACGCGCCGCCAGGTCGTCCGGCATCAGCCAGTGCGTGTCCTGGCTCCAGCCGACGAAGGGCTGTGCCTGCTGGCCGTGTCCCTGCGCGGCAACCGCCAGGCCTGTCAACGCCGGCGCAAAGACGCGCCGGAAGTCTGGGCCCTGCGCTTCCAGGTGCGCCGCCGCCCAGGCGAGGAACGCACCGACCTCCTGCACGCCACACTGCGAGAGAAAGAAGACCATCTGCCGCCAGGCATAGGCCGAGTTCTTGATCTGGACGAGCCGCGCATGCCGGTGGTCGACGCGAATCTGCAACTGCGCGCACACCTGCGTGAAGCACCGGCGCGCCATGTCGGGCAACTGCGCCGCAAGGCGCTCGCCCAGCCCGAGCTCGGCGAACAGCACGGCGAGGTTGTGGGTGGTAAGAATCTGCGCCTGCTCGATCACCATGCCGTTGCGCGCCGTGCCCCCACCGCGCGGTTGCACGCCCGCGCGCGCCGCACACAGGCGAGCCAGCGCATCGGGCTGATCACCCGCGTCCTCGCGCGGCACGGGCATGGCGGCGAGCGCAGCGCAGTCGATGCCGTAGTACCTCGCGTACAGCTTGCCCTGCAGGAGGCCCGCCGCCACTTTCGCGGCCGCCAGGAACCTGGGTGAGAAACGGCCCATGAAGATGTCGGCCGCCACCTCTTCGACCAGCGGCAGTTTCAAATCGGCTGCATCGCCCAGGGTGCGCAGTTCCTGCAGCAGCTTGTTCGGAACGATGGTTTGAGGGAACGCGACCAGTGCCAGTTGCGATGCCTCCGTCAATGCCTGCAGCGCGGCACGGCGCGCGGCCTGGTCGTTCGCGCGGAAGCGCACGATGGCGGCAACCCACGGCAGCTCTTCGAACTGCACCTGTTTCTGCAGATCGACGAGCAGCAGCGAGCGCCTGCGCCGGAACGCGCGGTCAATGGCGGCGTGGAGCCGGCGCAGCATCGGGTCGGGCACATCCGCAGCGCGCAACGCGGCGCTCCACAGGGGCAGCACCCTGGCCAGCACCTCGCCCGAAGGGATGGTGCCGCGTTCGATCAATTCGGCCGCCGTTCCCTTGCGGGCGCGGCCGACCTTGCGCTGCAGCGTGGGCGGCAACCGCGTCCCCTCGCGCAAGCCGCTTGCGGCAGCTTCGCTCGCATCGATGGGCCGGATGACGGGCTCGATGTCCTCCAGCCCTTCATGGGACGGGAAGGCTTCGAGCCGCACGGCAACCTGCCGCGCGATCTGCTCGAAGGTGGCGGCGCTGGCATGGCTGCGCTGCTGCTGCCGCCATGCCGCGCGCCCGGCCGACGCCGGCGGCCCGCACTTTGCGATGTAGCGCGCAAGGACGAGGCGCATGCGCCCCACCTGCTTGCCCGTCAACGACTCGGGTGCGTCGACGCAAAGCTGCAGGCCCGCGCGCAGCGTGGCGAAGCTGTCGCCTTCGCGCTCGGGCCGCGCGCACCGCGTGTGTGCGGCCCGCGCCTGCCGGCACTGCGCGAGCAGCGCCGACGCGCGTTCGCGCCAGCCCGGGGGATAGTGCGCGCAGGGCCAGCCCCCGGTCACGGTGAATTTGCCGCTCTCGGTGCGCAGCCAGGCGCCGTCGGCCGTGCGAAGCGCAACAGGCGCCTCACCGGTCACGGTGTCGAGCAGCAGCGCGACCATCCGGTCGTGGAGCGGTGCCCAGACGTCGACGGCTTCCTTCTGCGCCAGGATCTGCGCGTTGGGTTTCACTGCGCGCAGGCGCTGCATGGCCGTCGCCACGTCGTCCACCCACAGTTGCGCACCGAAGCTGGGTGCCTCCGGCAGTTCGGCCGGATAGAAGCGCAGCTTCGAGAACCAGGGAGAGAGTTGCTCGACCAGCGCCCACGCATCGTCGGCCTGCCCGGCCTGCACGAGCCAGGCCACCACGAGCAACGCGCCCTCTTCCGGCACCTCGACGTCGAAGCAGCCGGACGCCAGCAACGCCTGGAGCTTCTCGAGCCCCGTGTCCGTCAGAAAGAAAGTGTTCAGCGCGAGCCGCGCTTGCGCGTCGGACGCGCCGGGCGCGAGTTCGTCCCGCCATGCGCGCTCATGCGGCTTGAGCGGTCCGCCCGCCAGCAGCGCACCGGTGGCAAAGCCGCCGGTCACCACCTCGAGCGTGGCCCAGGCGGGTGTGTCTTTCACCGGCGTGCGCGAGCCCGTGCGGATCGAGCCGTCGCCGCGACCAAGAATCACAGCGGCCCATTGGCGCAGCCTCTTCGCGGCGCCCGCACGCACCGATGCGTCGGGATGCCCGCTCGCGGCCAGCGCACGGGCCAGCTGGAAGCCCGCGTAACCACCGGGCGAATCGGTCGAGGTCGAATCGTCGTCCATGGCCATGCGAAATGAGTGGGTCCGGGGGCTGGGGTTGAACCAGCGCCTTCTCGGGTCAGCCGAGTGTTCTGCCACTGAACTACCCCGGAACAGAAAAAGAATTCAGGCGCGGCGCATTTCTATCACGCGCCCGGCGCGAGCTACTCGCCCAGCAGCTCCCCGATCGGCTGCAGGTCTTCCACCCGGTCGCAGATCGCCTTGATCACCATGGTGATCGGAATGCCCAGCAGCAGGCCCCAGATGCCCCACAGCCAGCCCCAGAAGATCACGCCCACGAACACCGCCACCGGGTTCATGCGGCTGGTGCGGCTGGTGAGCCAGGGCATCAGCAGGTTGCCGATGAGCGTGTGAATGGCCAGCGACACGCCGCCCACCACCACGCCCATCTGCAGGCTGTTGAACTGCAGGAAGGCCACCAGCCCCGCGGCCACCAGCACGATGACCGAGCCGATGTACGGAATGAGGTTGGTCACGGCCGCGATGATTCCCCACACGGCCGCGTTCTCCACCCCGATGACCCAGAACGCCAGCCCCGTCGCCACGCCCACAACGACGCTCACCAGAATCTGGACCAGCAGATAGCGCTCGATGTTGCGGGTGATGTCGTCCAGCACGTGCACCGTGACCTTCTTCTTCTGCAGGCTCGACCCGGTGATCTTGATGAGCTTGCGCCGGAAGGTGTCGCCCGAACACAGCGCGAAGTACGTGAGAAAGGCCACCAGCGTGAGCTGACCCATGGCGCTGAGCAGGCCGACGGTGCCGGTGAGCAGGTAGTCGCGCACATTGAAGCCGGGCCGCTCGATGATGACGCGCGCCACGCCGCGGCGCGAGGCCACGCGGGCGGAGTTTTCCTCGGCCGCCTTCTCGAGCTGCGCGGCGGCCTGCTGCACGCTTTCGAGCGGCGTGGCGCTGGCGCCCTTGTCGCGGCGCATGGCCAGCCCGAGCTTCTGCGCGGCCACGGGCAGCGCATCGAGCAACTGCAAGGCATTGCCCGACAGCGAATAGCCGGTCCAGCCGAGTCCGCCGAACAGGCCCACCAGAATGACCGCCGCGCCGATCCAGCGCGGCGTGCGCCAGCGATGCAGCATGTCGACCAGCGGCGACAGCGCATAGGTCAGCAGCAGGCTCAGCATCAGCGGAATGAACACGGCCTGGCCCCACTGCAGCGCAAACACGCTGGCCAGCACGGCGAGCACCACCAGCGAGGCGCTGCGCACATCGACCGGCATGTGCAGCAGCATGCGTTCACGCTCGGGGCTGGGCGGCTCGGGCGCCAGCACCTCGGGTTCAGGCACAGGCACGGGGGCGGGTTCTTCCGCGGCGGCCTGGTGCGGCTCGGCAGCCGGCGGCTCGCCTCCCTCGGCGTGGGGCTGCGGCACGTCGGCGGAGCTGCCGTCTTTCTTGTCGTCGGTCATCGCGCATCCTTCAGCACTTCGCGCACGGCGGCGAGCTGCCGACGCGACACGGCCACAGGTTCGGGAATGGCGTCGAGCCGCAGGGCCCAGCCCTCCGCGTCCTCGCCGTCGTCGTATTTCTCCAGCGCACGGATGGCCGAGCGCGCGACCAGCGCGTTGCGGTGCACGCGCAGGAAGCGGTGCGGGTAGCGCTCCTCGAACTCGTTGAGCGAGCCGTCCAGGATGTGGCTGCGCGTGGCGGTGCGCACGGTGAGGTACTTGTATTCGGACTTGAGGTAGAGCACCTCGGACAGCGGCACACGCTCGGCGCGGCCGCGGTCCTGGATGAGCACGGTTTCCGGCGCGGCAGGCGCGGCCGGCGAGTCCTGCAGCGCGCGGCGCTCCTTCAGGAAGCGCTCGGCCTTCTGCAGCGCCTGCTGCAGGCGCTCGGCGCGCACGGGCTTGGTGAGGTAGTCGACCGCGTCGAGTTCGAAGGCCGTCACCGCGTGCGTGGCATGCGCGGTGACGAACACCACCGCCGGCGCGTCGGCGCGGCTGCGCAGCGCGCGCGCCACCTCGATGCCGTCGACGCCAGGCATGTGCACATCGAGCAGCACCAGGTCGAGCGCCATCGTGGCCAGGTGCTGCTGCGCCTCGGCGCCCTGCGAGGCCTCGGCCACCACCTCGGCGGCGGGCGAGCTGCAGTCGCGCAGCAGGGTGCGCAGGCGGGAGCGCGCCAGGGCTTCGTCGTCAACGATCAGTGTCCTCAGGGTCATGATTCAGCGGGGATGGCGATGCGCACCCGGTAGTTTTTCTGGTCCATGCCGGCGCTGAACTGCATCTGCATGTCGTGCAACAGGCGCAGCCGGTCGCGCACATTGGCCAGCGCGATGCCGTGGCCGCGCGGCAGCGGCTCGTCGGCCCAGCGCAGCGGCGGCAGGCTGTTGACCACCTCGATCACCACCATGCTGCCGCGCCGCTCGGTGCGAATGCGCAGCTTGGCGCCCTCGGGGCTGGGTTCCACGCCGTGCTTGATGGCGTTCTCCACCAGCGGCTGCAGCAGCAGCGGCGGCAGGCGCGCGCTGCTCGCGGCGGCGTCCAGGTCCCAGCGAATGCGCAGGCGGCTGCCGAAGCGCACCTGCTCGATGGCCAGGTAGCGCTCGGCCAGCGCGATCTCGTCGGCCAGCGTGCCCGACTCGCTCGGGTCGGCCAGCGCCTGGCGGAACAGTTCGGCCAGGTCTTCGAGCATGGTCTCGGCCTTGGCCGGCTCCTCGCGAACCAGCGCAATGGCGCTGTTGAGCGTGTTGAACAGGAAGTGCGGGCGGATGCGCGACTGCAGCTCCTCGAGCCGGGCCGTGGTCGCCGCGGGCGTCTGGCCGCGGGCACGCAGCACCATCGCGGCCATCACCAGCCCCGCGAACAGGGCGCCGGCCAGCGCGCTGGCCAGCCATGGCGCGCTGGAGAGCACGCCCGTGAGGCGCAGCAGGCCGCAGCCGTACAGCGCAGCCAACGCGCCCAGCACGGCACCGGCCGTGTATTGCCATTGCTTGGGCAGGCGGCGCAAGGGCTTCTTGAGCCCGCAGGCCGCCACCAGCCACAGCAGCGTCGCAGGCAAGGCCCCGCCGGTGACGGTGGCCGTCTGCACCAGCCATTCGCCGGGGCCGGACACGCCGAAAAGCGTGGCAATCGCAACCACCGCCTCGACGAACACCACGGTGCGCAGCACGACCCCGATCTGGCAGGCGTCGAAGATCGAAGGCTCGGCGCGCAAGGGCGCACGCGTCTTTTCCGAAGACGGCGAGGACGGGGGGGTGGGCATGGCGTTGGCCGATAAAATCGCCGGGTTGCGCATCGCAGACATCTGATCCATCGGGTGACCAACCCATTATTGCCTCCTGGACGGCTCCCATGACCCAAAACCAACTCGACAAGAAATCCGAAGCCTGGTCGGCCCTGTTCTCCGAACCCATGAGCGACCTCGTGAAGCGCTACACCTCCAGCGTCTTCTTCGACAAGCGCCTGTGGCAGGCCGACATCGAGGGCTCGCTGGCCCATGCCGGCATGCTCGCCGCGCAGGGGATCATCGGCGTGCAGGACCACGCCTCGATCGAACGCGGGATGGCGCAGATTCGCGCCGAAATCGAATCCGGCGCCTTCGAATGGAAGCTCGACCTCGAAGACGTGCACCTGAACATCGAGGCCCGCCTGACCCAGCTGGTCGGCGACGCCGGCAAGCGCCTGCACACCGGGCGCAGTCGCAACGACCAGGTCGCCACCGACGTGCGCCTCTGGCTGCGCGGCGAAATCGACCTCATCGGCGACCTGCTGGTCGAACTGCAGAAGGCCCTGGTGGACATCGCCGAGAAGAACGTCGAGGTGATCCTGCCCGGCTTCACCCACCTGCAGGTGGCCCAGCCCGTGAGCTTCGGCCACCACATGCTGGCCTACGTGGAAATGTTCAGCCGCGACGCCGAGCGCATGGGCGAAGTGCGCCGCCGCGTGAACCGCCTGCCGCTGGGCGCCGCCGCGCTGGCCGGCACCAGCTACCCGCTGGACCGCGAGCTGGTGGCAAAGACGCTGAACATGGACGGCGTGTGCCAGAACAGCCTGGACGCCGTGAGCGACCGCGACTTCGCCATCGAATTCACCGCCGCGGCCAGCCTGTGCATGGTGCACATCAGCCGCATGAGCGAAGAACTCATCCTGTGGATGAGCCAGAACTTCGGCTTCATCCAGATCGCCGACCGCTTCACGACCGGCTCGTCGATCATGCCGCAGAAGAAGAACCCCGACGTGCCCGAACTGGCGCGCGGCAAGACCGGCCGCGTGGTCGGCCACCTGATGGCGCTGATCACGCTCATGAAGGGCCAGCCGCTGGCGTACAACAAGGACAACCAGGAAGACAAGGAGCCGCTGTTCGACACTGTCGACACGCTCAAGGACACCCTGCGCATCTTTGCCGAGATGATCGGCGGCATCACCGTGAAGCCCGAGGCCATGGAGGCCGCCGCGCTGCGCGGCTACGCCACCGCCACCGACCTGGCCGACTACCTGGTGAAGAAGGGCCTGCCCTTCCGCGACGCGCACGAAACCGTGGCCCATGCCGTGAAGGCCGCCACCTCGCACAAGGTCGACCTGGCGGAGCTGCCGCTGGCCGTGCTGCAGCAGTTCAACCCGAGCATCGAGAAGGACGTGTACGACGTGCTGAGCCTGCGCGGCTCGCTGAACGCACGCAACATCCTGGGCGGCACCGCCCCGGCGCAGGTGAAGGCGCAAGTGGCCCGCCACCGCGCGCGCCTGGGCTGAACGCCTCGACGGCAGCCGCACCGTGTTCTATGCCATCCCGCTCGAAAACAGACCGAGCTGGCGCAACCCGCCGTGGATGACGGTGCTGCTGATCCTCCTGAACATGATCGTGTTCTGGGGGCCGCAGCGCAGCGAAGACAACGGGCGCGAGCGTGCCGCCCAGTACTACGTGAACAGCGTGCTGCCCCAGCTGGAGCTGCCGCCGTTCGTGGAATGGCTCGAAAAGACCGACCCGAAGCGCGGCAAGGCGGCCCGTCGCATGCTGCCGCACGAGGAGGCCTACCCCAGGCTGCTCGAAGGCCTGCAGAACGACAGCAAGTTCCTGCGCAAGCTGCAGGCCGACGAAGTCGTCACGCCCGCGAACCCGCAGTACACCGAGTGGAAGCGTGACCGCCGCCAGTACGAGGCCATGCTGCCCGCGCCCTTCACCGAGCGCTGGTCGCAGAGCTACGCCGCCGACGCCGAGTTCAAGCCCTGGACCTGGATCACCGCCGCCTTCCTGCACGGCAGCACCGGCCACCTGCTGGGCAACATGCTGTTCCTCTTCCTGTTCGGCTTCTCGGTCGAGCTGGCGCTGGGACGCGGCACCTACCTGGCGTTCTACCTGCTGGGCGCCGTCGGTGCCTCGCTGCTGGCCGGCTGGGCCTATGCCGGCAAGGGCACCTACGGACTGGGCGCCTCGGGCGCCATCTCGGCGCTGATGGGCATGTACGCGGTGATGTACCGCCTGAAGCGCATCCGCTTCTTCTACCAGCTGTTCTTCTATTTCAACTACGTCACCGCACCGGCCCTGCTGCTGCTGCCGGCATGGATCGTCAACGAGCTGATGCAGCACTGGCTGGGCGGCCAGGGCATCGCCTACATGGCCCACCTGGGCGGCCTGCTGACAGGCGCGGCGCTGATGGCAGGCGCCCTGATGCTGCGCCGCGTGCAGGCCCCCGAGACCGCCGCCGCCCCCGAGCCCGACCGCTTCGACGCGCACGTGGCCGCGGCCCAGAAGTACGGCGCGGCCATGAATTTCGACAAGGCCTGCGCCGAGTGGCGCGCCGCCGCCGCGCTGCGCCCCGGCGACACCGACACGCTGCGCGCCTGGTTCCACACGGCCCGCCTGCAGCCCGCGAGCGACGACTTCCACCACGCCGCGCGCCGCATCTTCCGCCTGCCGGCGACCGAGCCGGACACGCTCGCCCTGCAGCACGCCAGCTACAAGACCTACCTCGACCAGGCCAAGCCCGGCGCGCGCCTGAAGCCCGACGACATGGCCCGCCTGGCGCGCCGCTTTTCGCGCATCCGCCAGTTCGACGACGCCGACCGGCTGTGCGCCATCCTGCTGAAGACCGCGCCCGAGCATCCCGAGCTGGCCGACACGCTCTCGGTGTGCGCCAACGGCCTGCTGCATGCGGGCCAGCGCGACAAGGCCGTCGGGCTGCTGCCGCACCTGCTGCGGCTCGCGCCCAACGACATGGTCACGCGCGCACTGCAGCGCGCCTGAAGGCCACGCGCAAACGGGCAGACACGCAGATGGGCAGACGGCTGCGGCCGTCACCTCACATGGCTGTCACGCGATCTCCACGCCATGGCACTGCAATTGCAGTAAACAGCGTGTAAAGCCGCCCCCGCCCCCCATGCCTCGTTGAACTTGAGGGCGCTCACTCGCTCCATCCGGGGCAATCCCCGCTTCCTTACCTCCATAACCTGTCTGATGCCTGACCAAACCCCTTCCCGCTTCGCCCTGCTGTTCACGGCCCTGGCCATCGCCGCGCTCGCAGCTTGCTCGCGCACCAGCGTGGAGACGCCAGGCACGGCCAAAGCCGCCGCCGCACCAGAAAAGGAGGTCGGCACCGTCACCCTGAAGCACGAGACGCTGGCGCTGAGCACCGAACTGCCCGGGCGCACCATGGCCCCGGTGATCGCCGAGATCCGGCCGCAGGTCGGCGGCATCCTGAAGGAGCGGCTCTTTACAGAAGGCTCGCAGGTCAAGGCCGGCCAGGTGCTCTACCAGCTCGACCCGGCGCCGTTGCAGGCGGCCCACGCCAGCGCGCAGGCCAGCGTGCGCAAGGCCGATTCGGCCCTGGCCACCTCGCGCACCGTGGCCCGCCGCAACGCCGAGCTGGTGAAGATCGACGCCATCAGCCGCCAGGTGTTCGACGAGTCGCAGGCCGCCGAGCAGCAGGCCGAGGCCGACCTCGCCGTGGCGCGCGCCGCCGAGCAGACCGCGCGCATCCAGCTGGGCTACACGCGCATCACCTCGCCGATCACGGGCTGGGCCGAGCTGTCGAGCGTCACGCCCGGTGCGCTGGTCACGGCCAACCAGGCCGCGGTGATGACCACCGTGCAGCAGCTCGACCCCATTCACGTGCACGTCACGCAGTCGAGCAGCGAGCTGCTGCGCCTGAAGCGCGAACTCGCCAGCGGCCGCCTGCAGCGCGCGAGCGATGCCGAGGCCCGCATCCAGCTGGTGCTGGAAGACGGCAGCAAGTACCCGCACCCCGGCCGCCTGACGTTCAGCGGCGTCACCGTCGATGCCGGCACCGGCAGCGTCACGCTGCGCGCGGTGGTGCCCAACCCCGACAGGCTGCTGATGCCCGGCATGTACGTGCGCGCCGTGCTGCAGGAAGGCGTGAACGCCACCGCCCTGCTGGTGCCGCAACAGGCCGTGACGCGCGCGCCCGACGGCAGCGCCTCCACGCTGGTGATCGACGGGGAGAGCAAGGTCGCCAAGCGCGCCATCCACGTCGGGCGCGCGGTCGGCACGCGCTGGCAGGTGCTCGACGGCCTGGCCGCGGGCGACCGCGTGATGACCGAAGGCTCGCAGCGCGTGAAGGTGGGCGACAAGGTGAAGGTGGTCGACCTGGGCAGCAAGGCCGCGCCCGGCCCCGTGGCCAGCGCGCAACCCGACGCGGCCGACGCCGCCACCTCCCCCGTGACGCGCTGAGGACCGACCCACATGGCGCAGTTCTTCATCGACCGTCCCATCTTCGCGTGGGTGCTTTCCATCGTCGTCATGCTCGCGGGGCTGATGGCCATCCGCACGCTGCCGCTGGAGCAGTATCCCGACATCGCGCCGCCGCGCGTGTCCATCAACGCCACCTACACGGGCGCCTCCGCCAAGACGGTGGAAGACTCGGTCACGCAGGTCATCGAGCAGCAGCTCAAGGGGCTGGACAACCTGCTGTACATGCAGTCGACCAGCAACTCGTCGGGCGTGGCGCGCCTGTCGCTCACCTTCAATGCGGGCACCAGCATCGACGTGGCCCAGATGCAGGTGCAGAACAAGCTGCAGCAGGCCATGTCGCGCCTGCCGCAGCAGGTGCAGAGCCGCGGCGTCACCGTGACCAAGGGCGGCAACGACTTCCTGATGATCGTGTCGATGTACTCCGGCGACGGCAGCGCCTCGGCGGTGGACGTGGGCGACTACATCTCCAGCAACCTGGTGGACATCATCAGCCGCATCGACGGCGTGGGTGAAGTGCAGACGCTGGGCACCGGCTACGCCATGCGCCTGTGGCTGGACCCCGACAAGCTGCGCAAGTACGCGCTGATGCCCTCGGACGTGAACAGCGCCATCACCGCGCAGAACGCGCAGGTCTCGGCCGGCCAGCTGGGCGCGCTGCCGGCCAATGCGCAGCAGCAGCTCACCGCCACCATCACGGCGCGCAGCAAGCTGAAGACGGCGGAGCAGTTCGAGAACGTGGTGCTGCGCGTCACCCCCGACGGCGCCGTGGTGCGCCTGAAGGACGTCGCCCGCGTGGAGCTCGGCGCGGAAAACCTCACGGTGCGCTCGCTGCTCGACGGCCGGCCCGGCGCGGGCCTGGGCGTGGTGCTGGCCGACGGTGCCAACGCGGTGCAGGTGGCCGAGGCCGTGAAGGCCAAGGTCGAGGAGCTCAAGCCCCTGTTCCCCAACCAGCTGCAGACCTTCGTGAGCTACGACACCACGCCTTTCGTGAGCGCGTCCATCGACGAGGTGGTCAAGGCGCTGCTGGAGGCCATGCTGCTGGTGGTGCTGGTGATGTATGTGTTTTTGCAGAACATGCGCGCCACGCTGATCCCGGCGATTGCGGTGCCGGTGGTGCTGCTGGGCACCTTCGGCGTGCTGTCCATCGCGGGCTACTCGATCAACACGCTCACCATGTTCGGCATGGTGCTGGCCATCGGCCTGCTGGTGGACGACGCCATCGTGGTGGTGGAGAACGTCGAGCGCGTGATGCACGAAGAGGGCCTGTCGCCCAAGGAGGCCACGCGCAAGTCGATGGCCGAGATCACGCCGGCGCTGGTCGGCATTGCGCTGGTGCTGTCGGCGGTGTTCATCCCGATGGCCTTCTTCGGCGGCTCCACGGGCGTGATCTACCGCCAGTTCTCGATCACCATCGTCTCGGCGATGGCGCTGTCGGTGTTCGTGGCGCTCACGCTCACGCCGGCGCTGTGCGCCACGCTGCTCAAGCCGGTGAAGAAGGGTGAGCATGCGGTGCCGCGCCGCGGCCTGCTGGGCCGGGTCGACCGCTTCTTTGCGGCCTTCAACCGCGGCTTCGACCGGAGCGCCGACCGCTACGAAGGCATCGTGGGCGGCATCGTGCGGCGCGGCAAGCGCAGCATGGTGGTGTACCTGCTGATCGCGGGCGTGATGGCGCTGCTGTTCCTGCGGCTGCCCACCTCCTTCCTGCCCGACGAAGACCAGGCCTTCCTGCAGGTGCAGGTGAGCTTGCCGCCGGGCGCGTCGAATGCACGGCTGCAGCCGGTGGTCGAGCAGGTGCAGCAATATTTCAGCAAGCAGGCCGAGGTGCTGAGCGTGAACGTCATCACCGGGCAGAACGGCGACCAGAGCTCGGCGCGCGCCTTCGTCAAGCTCAAGGACTGGGGCGAGCGCACAGGCACCGGCCAGTCGGCGGCCAAATTGACGCGGCGCGCCAACAAGGAGCTGTCGACCATCCGCGATGCGCGCGTGTTCGTGCTGCTGCCGCCGGCGGTGCGCGGGCTGGGCGCCAATGCGGGCTTCAACTTTCACCTGAAGGACATCAACGGCCTGGGCCACGACGCGCTGGTGAAGGCGCGCGACCAGGCCGTCGAGCTGCTGGGCAAGCGCCCCGAGGTGGCGAATGTGCGCAGCAACAACCTGGACGACACGCCCGAGTTCGCGGTGGACATCGACGACGCGCGCGCCGGCGCACTGAGCCTGGCCACGTCGGACATCGACAGCACGCTGTCGAGCGCCATGGGCGGCACCTACATCAACGACTTTCTCGACAAGGGCCGCGTGAAGCGCGTGTACATGCAGGGCGACACCGACTTCCGCATGCTGCCCGCCGACATCGACCGCTGGAGCGTGCGCAACAGCCTGGGCCAGATGGTGCCGTTCCCCGCGTTCTCCAGCTCGCGCTGGAGCTACGGCTCGCCGCAGCTGCAGCGCTACAACGGCAGCCCGAGCTACGAGTTCGTGGGCGACGCGGCCGCCGGTGTGAGTTCCGGCGACGCCATGGCCGCGGTGGACGAGGTGATGAAGCAGATGCCGCCTGGCATCGGCTACGAATGGACCGGCGCGTCGTTCCAGGAACGCCTGTCGGGCGCGCAGGCGCCCATGCTCTACGCCATTTCGATCCTGTTCGTGTTCCTGTGCCTGGCCGCGCTGTACGAGAGCTGGTCGGTGCCGTTCTCGGTGATCCTGGTGGTGCCGCTGGGCATCGTGGGGGCGCTGCTGTTCACGAGCTTCCGGGGACTGAGCAACGACGTGTACTTCCAGGTCGGCCTGCTGACCACGGTGGGGCTGTCGTCGAAGAACGCCATCCTGATCGTCGAGTTCGCCAAGCAGCTGCAGGAGCAGGGCAAGGGCGTGGTCGAGGCCACGCTGCAGGCGGTGCGCCTGCGGCTGCGCCCCATCCTGATGACCTCGCTGGCCTTCGGCTTCGGCGTGCTGCCGCTGGCGCTGGGCACCGGCGCGGGCGCGGGCGGGCGCCAGTCGATCGGTACCGCGGTGCTGGGCGGCATGGTGGTGGGCACGGCGCTGGGCATCTTCTTCGTGCCGCTGTTCTTTGCGCTGATTCGGGGCTGGTTGGAGGGGCGTCGCAAGCCGCAGCCGAAGCCCGAGGCCACTGCAGGCACCACAGCCGAACAGGGAGGCCACTGATGAAGCGCGCCTTCCCCCTTCGCTCGGTCGCGCTCGCGGCCTTGGCGTGCGCCGTGCTCGCGGGCTGCGTGAACCTCGCACCTGAATATGCGGCGCCGGCCTTGCCCGTACCGCAGGCCCTGCCCTCCTCCGGCGTGGACGGCATAGACGGCGTGGGGGCCCCGACGCCGATCGACGTCGGCTGGCGCAGCTTCTTCGTCGAGCCGAAGCTGCAGGGCACGATCGAACTCGCGCTGGCCAACAACCGCGACCTGCGCGTGGCCGCTCTCAACATCGAGCGCGCGCGGGCCCAGTACGGCATTGCGCGCGCCGGCCTGTTCCCCACGGTGGACGCCGGCGCGGGCGGCAGCCGCTCGCGCACGCCGGGCAGCCTGTCGAACAGCGGCGAGCCGCGCATCGCCTCGCAGTACAGCGCCGACCTGGGCCTGACGAACTACGAGATCGACCTGTTCGGGCGCGTGCGCAACCTGAGCGAGGCGGCGCTGCAGAGCTACTTCCAGACCGAGGCCACGCAACGCAGCACGCAGATCAGCCTGGTCGCTGCCGTGGCCACCGCGTGGCTGCAACTGGCCGCCGACGAACAGCGCCTGCAGCTGGCGCGCAACACGCTGGACAGCCAGCGCAAGTCCTTCGACCTGATCGAGCGCAGCCACCGGCTGGGCGCGCAGTCGGGCCTGGCGCTCGCGCAGGCGCAGAGCACGGTCGACGCCGCGCGCGCCGACGCGGCGGCCTTCGACAGCCAGGTCGAGCAGGCGCGCAATGCGCTCACGCTGCTGGTCGGCGCCACACCGCCGGCCGAGTTGCTGCCGGTGCCGCCCGCGTCCGACACGGCGGAACCCGCCGCGGCTGCGCAACTTCTGGTGCCGCCGCCCGGCCTGCCTTCGAGCGTGCTGCAGCAGCGCCCCGACGTGCTGGCCGCCGAACATGCCCTGCGCGCGAGCAACGCCGACATCGGCGCCGCGCGCGCCGCGTTCTTTCCGCGCATCGCGCTCACCGCGTCGGCGGGCACGGCGAGCAGCACGCTGTCGGGCCTGTTCTCGGGCGGCAGCAAGGCCTGGAGCTTCGCGCCTTCGGTCAGCGTGCCGATCTTCGACGGCGGTGCCAACCGCGCGAACCTGCGCGTGGCGCAGGCGCAGCAGAAGATCGAGATCGCCACGTACGAAAAGGCGGTGCAGACGGCCTTCCGCGAAGTGGCCGATGCACTGGCCGAGCGGCGCACGCTGGCCGAACGGCTGGCCGCGCAGCGCTCGCTGCTGGGCGCCACCTCGCGCAGCTTCGCGCTGTCGCAGTCGCTGTTTCGCAGCGGCGCGAGCAACTACCTCGACGTGCTCGACGCGCAGCGCGCGTACTACGCCGCGCAGCAGACGCTGATCGGCCTGCAGCTCACCGAGCAGACCAACCGGCTGTCGATCTACAAGGCGCTGGGCGGGGGCTGGAAGGAAAGCTAGGCCGAGGGCGCCGTGGTTGCAGCGTCGGCGGCCGGTGCCGGGCGCAGCAGCCAGCGCACTTCCTGCGTCTGCTCGCTGTTCGGGTAGCGCGCCTCCATCGTGGCCAGGATGGGCTGCGCCATGTCGGCGCGGCCCAGGCCCTGCACCAGCGCGCGGGCGGCCAGCTCGTAGGCCTGCGGAATGGTCTCGTGGCCGCGAAAGCGCTTGTCGAAGCCCGAGATCAGCGCCAGCGTGGCGTGCGCATCGCGGCCGCGCCACTCGGCGCGCGCCATGGCGATCACCAGGGCCGCGTCGTCGAGCGCGAAGGCCTTGTCCTTTTCCTTGCAGGCCTTGAAGACCTTCAGCGCCTCGGACGACAGGTCGCGCCGCATCAGCAGCGCAATGAAGCGCCGCGCGTGGTCGAGCATGGTGGCGCTCTTGTCGGGCATGAGCGCCAGCACGCGGTGGTAGCGGCGCTGCGCCGCCAGGTCGTCCGACGCGGCCGTGCGCTGCGCCTCGTAGGCGGTGCCCAGCGCGGCGGGCAGGTCGCCCTCGGTGACGAGTTGCGCCACCTCGGCGTCGATGCGCTGCGCGGCGATCTGCTCGGGCGTGCGGCGGTCCACCGGGCCGCCGCCGTCGAGCTCGCTGCCCGGCACGGCGTCGAAGCCGAAAGCCTCGTGGTGCTGAAACATCACGTAGCCCAGCAGGCTGGCCATCACCCAGCCGAAGTAGATGAAGGCGAAGTTGACGATCGGCAGCACGATGCGCCCGTCGAACATCGGCAGCACCAGCTGCAGCGCCACCTGCGCGCCCGTGCTCAGCAGGAACAGGAAGAAGCACAGCAGCGCGTACGGCCAGCCGATGGTGCGCATCGCGTCCATCACGTGGCCGGGGTTCATGGCCTGGAAGAAGCTGCCCGACTGCACCAGCACGATCACCGCCGCCGGGAAGGTGAACGACATGACAAAGAGGCCGACCGTGCCCAAGATGGGCGCGTAGTACGCGAGCCAGCCGATCAGCAGCGCCTGCACCAGCGAAATGGCGAACAGCTTCCACGGCAGGTAGGTCCATTCGTCGCTGGACTCGCGGCCGAAGTCGGCCGAGTCGCGGATGCCGCGCGCGCCCAGCGCAATGACCTTGAAGCCGTAGCGGCTGGCCGCCAGCATGATGCCGATCTCGATCAGCGCCAGGGCCAGCATGTCGGGCAGGAAGAACACGCCCTCGAACAGCAGGCTGCAGAACGACAGCACCAGCCCGTAAGCCAGCGGCCGCAGCTGGAACGGAAAGGCGAAGAAGCTGTTCAGGCGATGCCAGAACGGCGGAGGCGGCGGGAGCGAGTCCCGGGTGGCGAGCATGGCGGCGCCTGCTTTCTGTGTGGGTTCCGGGGGGTCGGGAGTTACTTGCGGAAGAAGTCGCTCTGGCTCATGGCGCCGCGCCCGCCCAGGCGCACCACGGTGCTGTCCTCGGCGTGCACCAGGCGCATCTGGCCGAGTTCGCGCTCCAGGCGCTGGTTGAAGCTGGTCTTGAGCTGGAGGGCCGATTCGCCCATCTTCAGCACGCTGGTGCCCTTGACCAGCGCGCTCTTGCGGTCGGGAGCGACTTCGACGGAGTCGATGTGATAGTCGTAGTCCACCGACAGGATGTTGCCGGTGCGCTCGCCGACCAGCGCCAGGTTTTCGAAGGTCTTGTGCACCCCGCGGCAGGCGCTGTCGCGGTCGTGGGTGTTTTCCTCGGTGCGCCCCATCACCGTCGTCCTGGTCTCTATCACCACCTTGCGGCTGAGCTGCTTGCACAGCCGGTCGGCGTCGCGCTCGACCACGGCGCGCGCCTCGCTGCGGTAGTAGTCGCGCACCATCGGCTCGTCGAGCTTGCGGCCGCCGACAAAGAAATACCAGGCGCCCACGCAGAGCGCCAAGACGATCGCAATTTGCTTCATTCCTTCTCCACCCGCGCTGTGCGCCCCACTCGTTTTGCGGCGCAGTATACGTTTACAACTTGTGTTTGCAAATGTTTCTGAACGGTCGCCGCACGCCCTGAATCCGACCGGCGGCAGCGCCCGTATATCTGGCATGCGCACCGATGCCCGACAATCCGCGGATGACTGCACCCAGCCCCGACGCCGAACTGATGGCGCTGATCGACAGGATCGGCCATCGCGACGAAGCCGCCCTGCGGCAGCTCTACGACCGCACCGCGCCCAAGCTCATGGGGCTGGCGATGCGCGTCGTGCGGCAACGCGAATGGGCCGAGGACGTGATCCAGGAGGCTTTTTTGACGGTCTGGCGAGTCGCCGGCGACTATCGCTCGTCGCTCAGCCCGCCGCTGGCCTGGCTGGGGCTGATCGTGCGCAGCCGGGCCCTCGACCTGTTGCGCCGGCGCACCGCCGACCGGGCGCAGCTGACCCAGGAATTCGACGAGCTCATGGCCGACCAGATGGAGTCGGATGCGCCCAACCCGGTCGACACGGCCGACGCCAGCGAGCAGGCCTGGGCGCTGCATCAGTGCCTGGCCCAGCTCGAGGGCAAGCAGCGCGAGGTGGTCAGCCTGGCCTACCTGCGCGAAATGAGCCACGGCGAACTGGCCGAGCAGCTCAAGCTGCCGCTGGGCACGGTCAAGACATGGATCCGGCGCGGGCTGGAAAAACTTCGCGTCTGCATGGGACGCTTCGCTTGAGCGCGACGAAGAAGACAGGCCTGCCATGAAACTCACTGCCCACCCCGAACTGCTCGAACTCCTCGCCGCCAGCCACGCGCTCGGCACCCTGCGCGGCGGCGCCCGCCGCCGCTTCGAAGCCCTGGCCCGCGAACAGGCGCCGGTGCGCGCCGCCGCGCTGGTCTGGCAAGGCCGGCTCGCCAGCATGACCGAGCTGCAACCCTCGGTCGTGCCCGACCCCGCCGTGTGGACCCGCATCCGCAACATGATCGATGCCGAGCAGGCCAAGGCCGCCATCGAGCGCCAGCGCGACGCGGCCAATGCCCGCGACGCCGCCAGGCCGCAGCCCGGCGGCTGGCTGCGCAGCCTGGCGCTGTGGCGCGGCGCCACCGCGGCCGGCGCGCTGGCCACCGTGCTTGCCGTGGTGGTGGGGCTCAACCTGCGCGACCAGTTGCAGAACGCGCCGACGGTGCAGTACGTGGCCGTGCTGTCCGACGACCAGTCCGCCGCCTCGATGCTCGTGACCTTCGACCCCAGGAAGAAGCAGCTGTCGCTGCAGCGCGTGGGCAGCTACAGCGAAGGCGCCGACAAGTCGCTGCAGCTGTGGGCCCTGGCGCCCGGTGCGGCGCCGCGTTCGCTCGGCGTGATGGACAAGGCCCCGGCGTTGCGCCTGGCCGCCTCGGAATCCGACGTGCATGCCGTGCCGACCCTGGCCGTGACCCTCGAGGCCAAGGGCGGCGTGCCTGCGGGCAGCGGCCCCAAAGGCCCGGTGGTGTTCAAGGGCGCCCTCATCGAGAAGACAATCTAGGGTTGCAAGCCGCCTCGTGCCGACAACGGCCGCGCGGTCCCATGCCAGAAACCTGATTTTTCTCCGCTGTGTCCTCTGTCTTCCCGATGACTTCGATGAAAACCGCGTTGGCTGCGGCCGTGCTGCTCGTGGCGGCGCTGGGCGCGCATGCGCAGTCCGCTTCCTTCTTTCCCCAGGAATCCGAGACGGCCGCCGCCGAGGCTGCGTCCGCCCGCGACTACCTGGCCGCCAAGGAGCGCTGGCACAACGAGCTGGCCGCCTTCGCGCGCGCCGACCAGGACCGCTTTCCGGCCGCTGGCGGCGTGGTGTTCGTCGGCAGCTCCACGGTGCGCATGTGGACGCGCCTTCAGCAGGACTTTGCGCGCGTGCCCGGCGGCGTGGTCAACCGCGGCTTCGGCGGCTCCACGCTGAACGACTGCAGCCTGTTCGCGCGCGACCTGGTGGTGCGCTACAAGCCGCGCCAGGTGGTGGTGTATGCAGGCGACAACGACCTGGCCGAAGGCCGCACGCCGCTGCAGGTGCTCGACAGCTTTGCCCGTTTTGCCAACGCGGTGCGCGCCGAGTTGCCCGACACCCGCATCAGCTTCGTGTCGGTCAAGCCCAGCCCGTCGCGCGAGCAGCTCATGCCGCAGATCCGCGAGACCAACCACATCATCTCGGCCTACCTGAACCTGCTGCCCAACAGCGAGTACATCGACATCTACACGCCGATGCTCGGTGCCGACGGCCGGCCGCGGCCGGAGCTGTTTCGCGGCGACAGGCTGCACATGACGGACGAGGGCTACCGGTTGTGGCACTCGGTGATCGCCTCGCACCTTCCCACGGCGCCCTGACGCGTTCGGACGCCTTCCGAGGCATCTAGAGGCGCGCCGACCCCTCGACAAAGCGCCACGCCATGCGCTTGCGCACCTGAACGCACGCTTTCGGCTTAGCGCCTCCCCAACGGTACGCTCAGGGTGCCGATGAACGAGATCGTGGGACGCGCGGGCGGCAGCGCCGCGGCCAGCGGCGAAATGTTCTACGGGGTCGAGATGAAACTCGTGCCCGGCACCAACCAGATCATCACTTCCTACCCCGTCAAATGAGAAAACTCTATGGGTCCAGCACCTGCGCGAACTGCCGCCAGGGCCGTCTCCTGTTCCAGAACGACACCACCAACGAGCGCGTGTACGTGCATTGCGAGGAATGTGAATGGGGCTGGCTGCACCCCGAAGGCCTGGGCGACGTGGCCCAGGGCTTCCTCACGCTACTGAGCGACTTCGAGAGCACCGATGCGACGCTGGAAGATGTCCAGCGCAGCGAGTGGCGCGACCACATCGCGGGTTCGTTCGAGGAAGCGTAGAACCCCGGATCACGCGGCCGATGGCTGCGACGGCATGTCGTCCGCCGGCGGCGGAAGGTCGACGCCGCGCGTGAAGCGCGCCACGCCGTACATCCCCGCGAACACCGCCACCAGCAGCAGGCCGTCGCCCCACCAGGGCCGCGCGGTCTGGCTGTCGCCGTAGAAGGCCAGCACCAGCAGCACCGCCACCAGGTGCGCGCAGAACACCGGCAGCGAGGCCGAGCCCATCGCCTCCAGCCAGTGCATGCGCGGCAGGCGGCGCATCAGCCAGGGGCCGAAGCGCACCGCCAGGATGCCCAGCGCCAGCAGGTTCACCAGCCGCAGCGGGCCCAGCTGCCACTTGTCGAACAGCAGGTTCAGTTCGACGTCGCCGCCGAACGGCGCCTGCCCGTTGATGCCGTGATGCCGCCAGTAGAGCCCGTACAGCGCGACGCCCGCGGCCAGCACCAGCAGCCACCACGGAAAGCGCAGCGGCTTCGCCTCGGGGCCGTTGCGGGTGGCGCCGATGCACAGCCCCGCGAACCACAGGAACTGCCAGGCGTAGGTGTTGAACGCGCCCATCTCGTGGAACGGCACCGGCACGCCCAGGTAATGCACGGCCAGCCCGTAGACCCATTCGCTCAGGCCGAACTGCGCCGCCGCCCACACGGTGGCGCTCACCACCATCACCCAGTTCCAGCCATGGCGCATGGCAAAGGCCAGCACCCAGGGGCTCAGAAGCATGAAAAAGATGTACATCGGCAGGATGTCGAGCAGGGCCGGCTCGTAGATCAGCAGCAGCCCGTACAGGAAGCCGTCGCGCGGCTCGGCCAGGTAGTAGGACACCAGGTTCTTCACCGCCGGCTGGTCGATGTGCAGGCCCACCGCGGCAATCACCGTGAACAGGAACAGCAGGATCGCCGCCTGGCAGAGATAGACCTTCACCACGCGCCGCCAGAAGGCCTTGCGCATCGAGTCCACCCCGCGCGCAAAGCCGATGCGGCTGTACACCAGCCCGGCCACGAAGGCCGACAGCAGCACGAAGCCCTCGGCGGCCGACACGAAACCGAAGGGCTGGCCCAGCGGGTCGGTCAGCCGCGTGGGCAGGTGGGTGACGGTCATCAGCACGAGCATCAGCCCGCGCAAGGCGTCTATTTCCCAGTAGCGTTTCATCGGTCGGCGGCAAGGTCTTGGTGGCGGTCCGCGCGGCGCACGCAAGACAGCGCCCGATTGTAAGAAGAGTGGCGTAAGCCCCGCCCGCAGCCGGTCGACATATGACCCTTGGCACTGCCGAACTGACGCGCAAATCGGCTACGCTGCGCGCTGCCCCAAGGAGGAGTTCCCCGTGACCCGTTTCGTTCCCACATGGCTCTTTGCTGCCGGCGTGCTGCTGGCCGGCCCGAGCTTTGCCCTTCAGATCACCAGCCTGAGCCCGCAGGGCGAGGTGGCGCGCGTGCGGCAGATCGTCGCCAAGTTCGACCAGGCCGCCGTCAATTTCGGCGACCCCAAGGCGCCCGCGCCGCTCTCGGTGAGCTGCTCCGACGCGCAGGCCGGCAAGGGCACCGGCCGCTGGACCGACGCCAAGGCCTGGGTCTACGACTTCGAGAACGACCTTCCCCCGGGCGTGCGCTGTACGGTCACGCGCATTCCCACCTTCAAGCCCAGCGCCGGCGGCGAGCTGACCGGCCCGGAGCGCTACCAGTTCAACACCGGCGGCCCGTTCGTGCGCAGCTACATGCCGGGCAGCTACAGCCGCATCGACGAACAGCAGATGTTCGTGCTCGAGCTCAACGGTGCGGCCACGCTGGACAGCGTGCGCCAGAACATCTGGTGCGCCGCCGACGGCGTGGGCGAGCGCATTCCGGTCAAGCTGCTCGACGGCGACCAGCGCGCCGGCCTGCTCAAGGCCTTCGGCCGCGACAAGGCCGCAGAGAAAGACCCGCTTCGCTTCGTCACCCTGCAGTGCAACCGCACGCTCACGCCGGGCGCCAAGGTGCAGGTGGTGTACGGCAAGGGCGTCGCGACGCCCTCGGGTGTGGCCAACAACGTGGAGCGCCGCCTCGAGTTCCAGGTGCGCGAACCCTTTGCGGTGTCGTTCACCTGCGAGCGCGAGAACGCGCAGGCCGCCTGTTTGCCGCTGCGTCCGATGCAGCTGACGTTCAACGCGCCGGTCACGCGCAAGCTGGCTTCGCAGATCCAGCTCAAGGGCGGCGACAAGACGGTCAAGGCCCAGCTCGAAAACGACGGCGGCACGCAGAGCGACGACGACGTGGTCAACGGCGTGTACTTCGGCCCGCCGCTGGCCGAGAGCACCCAGTTCAGCATCGAGCTGCCCTCCAAGTTCGAGGACGCCTCGGGCCGCCCGCTGGCCTCGCCGGGCAGCTTTCCGCTGAAGGTGGCGACCGGCATGATGCCGCCGCTGGCCAAGTTCGCCGCCTCGCCCTTCGGCGTGGTCGAGCGCCTGGCCGAGCCCGACACCCCGGCCATGATGCCGGTGACGGTGCGCCGCGTGGAGCCGCAGCTGATGGTGCAGGCGCTCACGCCCGGCAAGGTGAGCGACATGAACCCGAAGACCGACGCGGAAATCGTCGCGTGGTTCCGCAAGGTGCGCCGCTACGACAGCTACAGCATCTCGCGCGAACAGGCGCGCAAGGACGTGAAGGGCCCGCTGCCCCCCGTCATCGACAAGGACGACCGCACCTCGCTGCAGACCCGCATGCTGTCGCTGCTGGCCGGCCAGCCGGGCGTGAAGGCGCTGGACATGCCCAAGTCGGACGGCGGCGACCCGCGCCCCTTCGAAGTCATCGGCATTCCACTGACCCCCGGCTTCCACGTGCTGGAAATCGCCTCGCAGAAGCTCGGTGAAGCCTTGCTCGACGAGCGCTACAACGCCGGTCGCACGATGTACGTGCGCACCACCGCGCTGGCCACCAACCTGGCCGTGCACTTCAAGCTGGGCCGCGAGAACTCGATGGCCTGGGTCACCACGCTGGACAAGGGCAAGGTCGTGGCCGGCGCCGAAGTGCGCGTGTCCAGCTGCGACGGCAAGGCCGTGGCCACCGGCACCACCGACGCGAACGGCATCGTGATGCTGAACGGCGTTTCGCCGCAGGCGCCGTCATGCAACGGCCCGAACGAATACGAGCAAGGCGCCTGGTTCGTCAGCGCCCGCGCCAAGGACGACAAGGGCGTGGAAGACCTCGCCTTCACCTGGAGCGACTGGCAGCGCGGCATCGAGCCCTGGCGCTTCAACGTGCCGACCAACCTGCAGCCCGAGCCCGACCGCATCGCCCACACCGTCTTCGACCGCACGCTGCTGCGCGCCGGCGAAACGGTGTCGATGAAGAGCCTGATCCGCACGCAGACCAGCAAGGGCTTCGGCCTGCCGGACCAGCGCCCCGACACGCTCGTCATCACCCACACCGGCAGCGGCCAGCGCTTCACCCAGCCGCTCGCCTGGCGCAAGACCGCCACCGGCGGGCTGAGCGCGGAGAACAGCTTTGCCATTCCGCCGGCCGCCAAGCTCGGCGTGTACGAGGTGATGCTGCGCACCGGCGGCGGCAAGGACGCCGACGGTGACGGGGACAGCGACGGCGAAGATGGCGGCAACAGCCGCAGCTTCAGCACCGGCATGTTCCGCGTCGAGGAATTCCGCCTCCCCGTGCTCGAAGGCCGCATCTCGCCCACCGAGAAGAAGCCGCTGGTCGCCGCGACCAGCGTGCCGACCGACGTGCAGATCAACTACGTGGCCGGCGGCGGTGCGGCCAACCTGCCGGTGCGCGTGTCGGCCATGGTGCGCGGCAAGGCCCTGAGCTTCTCCGACTACGACGCCTTCAGCTTCAACCCGCCGCGCGCCACGCAGGGCGACGGCAGCGAGGCCGCGGCGCCCGCGTCGGACTCGAACACCGGCGAGGAAGACCTCAACAGCGTGAACGACACCCGCGTGATCGCCGACAAGCTGCCCGTCACCCTGAACAAGGACGGCGCCGGCAAGGTCACCGTCGACAAGGTGCCCAAGGTCAAGTCCGCGCGCGAACTGCTGCTCGAAGCCACCTACGCCGACCCGAACGGCGAGGTGCAGACCATCCGCAGCACGCAGACGCTGTGGCCCGCATCGGTCATTGCCGGCATCAAGACCGAAGGCTGGGTCTCCACCAGCCAGAAGCTGAAGTTCCAGGCGCTCGCGCTCGACCTCACGGGCAAGCCCCAGGCCGGCGTGACGCTCAACGTGCGCGCCGTGGCGCGCATCACCACCACCAGCCGCAAGCGCATGGTGGGCGGCTTCTACACCTACGACAACAAGACCGAGACCAAAGACATCGGCACCGTGTGCAGCGGCAAGAGCGATGCGCGCGGCCTGCTGCTGTGCGAGTCGGAGCTGAAGGAAGCCGGCGAAGTGGAGCTCATTGCCAGCGCCACCGACGGCGAAGGCCGCGAGGCCAAGGCCGTGAGCTCGGTCTACGTGACCAAGCAGGGCGAGCTGTGGTTCGGCGGCGAGGACAACGACCGCATCGACGTGCTGCCCGAGAAGAAGAGCTACCAGCCCGGCGAGGTCGCAAAGTTCCAGGTGCGCAGCCCCTTCCGCTTCGCCACCGCGCTGGTGGCGGTGGAACGCGAAGGCATCATCGAGACGCACGTGGTGCAGCTCGACGGCAAGGACCCGACCGTCACCCTGCAGGTCAAGCCTGAGTGGGGCCCGAACGCCTACGTCAGCGTGCTCGCACTGCGCGGGCGCCTGCGCGAAGTGCCGTGGTACAGCTTCTTCACCTGGGGCTTCAAGTCGCCGCGCGACTGGTGGACGGCCTTCTGGTACGAAGGCAAGGAATACGTGGCGCCCACCGCCATGGTCGACCTGAGCAAGCCGGCCTACCGGCTCGGCATGGCTGAAATTCGCGTCGGCACGCGCGCCCACCAGCTCGACGTGACCGTCACCAGCGACAAGCCCAGCTACCCCATCCGCAGCAAGGCCCAGGTCACCATCACCGCCAAGCTGCCCGACGGCAAGCCGGCCGCTGGCGCCGAAGTGGCGCTGGCCGCGGTAGACCAGGCCCTGCTGGAGCTGATGCCCAACGACAGCTGGAACCTGCTCAACGCCATGCTGCAACGCCGCAGCTGGGGCGTGAGCACCTCCACCGCGCAGATGGAAATCGTCGGCCGGCGCCACTACGGGCGCAAGGCCGTGCCCGCGGGCGGCGGCGGCGGCAAGGGCCAGACGCGTGAACTGCTCGACACCCTGCTGGTGTGGAACCCGAAGGTGGTGCTCGACGCCAACGGCCAGGCCGTGGTGACGGTGCCGCTGAACGACGCGCTCACCACCTTCAAGATCGTGGCCGTGGCCGACTCGGGCACCAGCCTGTTCGGCACCGGGCAGACCAGCATCCAGGCCACGCAAGACCTGCAGATCATCAGCGGCCTGCCGCCGCTGGTGCGCGAGGACGACCAGTTCCGCGCCCAGATCACGCTGCGCAACACCACGCAAAAGCCGATGAAGGTGGAAGCCACGCCGCGCGCCACCCTGCTCACGCTGGAGCCGCAGACCGTGGACATCCCGGCCGGCGAGGCGCGTGAAGTGGCATGGACCGTGACCGCGCCCGCACAGCTCGCGCAGACGCGCGCCGAAGCCATCCTGTGGGAGATCGAGGCGAAAGACACCCTGGGCGGCGCACGCGATGCGCTCAAGGTGCGCCAGCGCATCGTGCCCTCGGTGCCGCTCACGGTGCAGCAGGCGACGCTGGTGCAGGTCGATGGCCCCTTCACGCTCGACGTGGCCCCGCCCGCCGACGCCCTCCCCGGCCGCGGCGGCTTGAAGCTGTCGCTGCAACCCAAGCTGGCCGAAGGCCTGCCGGGCGTGCGCGACTGGTTCGCCAACTACCCCTTCATCTGCCTCGAACAGAAGACCAGCAAGTCGGTCGGCCTGCGCGACGCGAAGATGTGGCAGGGCGTGCTGGCGACGCTGCCCACCTACCTGGACAGCGACGGCCTGGCCAACTACTTCCCGCCGCGCGACGGCGAGGCCAACCGCGGCAGCGACATCCTGACCTCGTACCTGCTCGCGGCCACCAGCGAAGCCAGCGCGCTCGACCCGGCCTTCGCGCTCGCCGATGACGTGCGCGCGCCGATGGAGTCGGGCCTGATCGCCTTCGTCGAAGGCCGCATCACGCGCGAGTTCTGGAGCCCGCGCAAGGACCTGGACGTGCGCAAGCTCGCAGCGCTCGAAGCGCTCTCGCGCTACGGCAAGGCCAAGGGAAGCATGCTCGGCAGCATCACCATCGCGCCGAACCAGTGGCCCACCAGCGCGGTGATCGACTGGCTCAACATCCTCAAGCGCGTGAACGACGTGCCACAGCGCCAGCAGCGCCTGGACGAGGCCAACAACGTGCTGAAGGCGCGCCTGTCGTACCAGGGCACCAAGCTGATCTTCAGCACCGAGCAGGACGACTACTGGTGGTGGCTGATGACCAACGGCGACGTCAACACCGCCCGCCTGCTGCTCAGCGTGATGGACGACCCGGCCTGGAAGGACGACATCGGCAAGCTGGCCAACGGCTTCATCGGCCGCCAGCAGAACGGCGCCTGGCACACCACCACCGCCAACTTGTGGGGCGGGCTGGCGCTGGAGAAGTTCAGCAAGGTGTTCGAGAGCACGCCGGTGGCCGGCGTCACGGCCGCCACGCTGGGCGCGGTGAAGGCGCAGGTCGACTGGAGCCGCGTCGAACGCGTGAAGACCAGCGACGCGGCCGGCGCACCCAACCAGACCACCTTCTTCGGCGCGCCCGCCTCGCCGGGCAACCTGAAGAACAACACGATGTTCCTGCCGTGGGCGGCGTCCCCTTCGGGCGCCCCGGTGCGCGACACGCTGCTGGTGACGCAGCAAGGCACCGGCAAGCCGTGGCTCACGCTGCAGTCGATTGCCGCCGTGCAATTGAAGGCGCCGTTCGCCGCCGGCTACGCGCTCAAGAAGACCATCACTCCGGTCGAGCAGGCCACCGCGGGCAAGTACACCCGCGGCGACGTGCTGCGCGTGACCATCGAGGTGAACGCCAGCGCCGACATGACCTGGGTCGTCATCAGCGACCCGATTCCGGGCGGCGCCACCATCCTGGGCGGCGGCCTGGGCCGCGACTCGCAGATCGCCACGCAGGGCGAGAAGAAGTCGGGCGCGGGCTGGCCGGCTTTCGAGGAGCGCAGCTTCGAGGCCTTCCGCAGCTACTACGAGTACCTGCCCAAGGGCGTGGTGAAGATGGAATACACCGTGCGCCTGAACAACGTCGGCGACTTCGCGCTGCCGCCCAGCCGCGTCGAGGCGATGTACGCGCCGGAGATGTTCGGCGAGACGCCCAATGCGCGGGTGAAGGTGGAGGCGGCGAAGTAAGCCGCACGCCACACACGACACGACACGACACGACACGACACGAAAAAAAGGGAGAACCCACATGGGACTGGCCATCAGCGTCGGCACGCTTGCCGACTTTCTGCAAAACGACCCCGAAGGCGCCGAGTGGTTCGAGGGCGACTTCGAGATCGTGAACGCCGTGCTGGCGGCAGCAGGCCTGCCGCCGCACGTCGAGCCGCGCGAGCTGCCGCCGCTGGATTCGCGGGCCTCGCTGGACGGGTTTCCGTACTCGTTCATCCACTACCTGCGCCGCGCCTATGCGCATTGCGTGGTGTCGCCCGGCTGGACGGCGACGCCGGTGGAAGAAGGTGACGATCCGTCGGAAGACCCGGCCGTGCAGGAAGCGCTCGACATCGCGGAAAGCCACCTGATCTGCCACTCGGACGCGGAAGGCTTCTACGTGCCGGTCGACTTCGAGGAGGTGCTGTTCTCCGAATCCGAGTCGGAAGACGAGGCGCTGACCGGCGGCATGCTCGGCTCGTCGTACCGGTTGCGCGACGAGCTCGTGCAGGTCGCGCCCGCGCTCGGCATCACGCTGACCGACGGGCAGCTGTCGGACGCGGAAGCGGCGCGCATCGGCGCGCTAGGCGAGAGCGACGAAGGGCTGTACCGCGAGTACGACGCGTGGCTGCTGCTTTATGAAATGGCGCGGCTGAGCATTGCGCACAAGACGGCCATCGTCTTCTCCTGAGCGCGCCCCGCCCCATGACGACCCGCCGGCTGGCCACCGTCACCCTGCTCGTGCGCGACTACGACGAAGCCATCCGCTTCTTCACCGAGGCGCTGCGCTTCGAGCTTGTCGAAGACACGCCACGCGGACCGGGCAAGCGCTGGGTGGTGGTCGCACCCACGCACGGCGCAGGCGCCGCGCTGCTGCTGGCCAAGGCCGTGACCGACGAGCAGGCGGCCGGCATCGGCAAGCAGGCCGGTGGCCGGGTCTTCCTGTTCCTCCACACCTCGGACTTCGCCGGCGACCACGCCCACATGACGTCGCATGGCGTGCGCTTTCTCGAAGCGCCGCGCCATGAGCCGCACGGCACGGTGGCCGTCTTCCAGGACCTCTGCGGCAACAAGTGGGACCTGATCCAGCCGAGCGACGCATGACCCGCAACCGCATCTTCTTCCCGGGCAACCCCTGGCCCGAAGGCCACGCGGTCGACGAGTTCCAGTGGAAGGCCAGCGTGCGCGACGGCCAGGTGTGGTTCGACCTGCACCTGCAAACCGCGGCCTGCGACGCGGAGCGCGAGATCGAAGAGGCCGGCGAGGAAGAAGACAAAGAAGACGAAGAAGACGACGACGAAGATTTCGCTTCGGACTGGGAGGCCCCCGGCGTGTGGACCAACTACCACCGCTGCACGATCTCCTCGACGAAGTGGCCCGGGTACCGCGGCTTCGCGGTCGGGCCCGTGGCCGGCTACAGCCTCGAAAGCCTGGACGGTTTCGAAGCCACCGTGGACGACCCGCCGCCCACGGACCAGAGCACCAACGCCTTGCACATCTACCTCTTCAGCCACGGTGCGGTGGCACGCCACCGCATCCGGTTCGAACGCATCGCGGGCACCGCCCGCTTCGACATCACCTGGACCGGGCGCATCGCGCTGAGCTTCGGCGGCGACCGCGACTACGACCGCGAGTTCACCGCCACGCTCTTCGGCATCGAGGCGCCCGCCCCGGCCTGACGATGCGCTGGTTCGCGTCATTGCACAGCTACTTCGCGCAGGCCTTCCGCTGGCAGCGCGGTCGCCAGGGCACGGGCTACGACAAGATGCTGCTGGCCACCGCGCGCTGGCCGCTGCCCTTCGACAGCTACCTGCTGCGCTACCCCGAAGGCTCGGAGATTCCGCCGCACACCGACCCGGTGCAGGCCGGGCGGCACTACCGGCTCAACATCGTGCTGAAGTCGCCGCGCGCGGGCGGCGAGTTCGTGTGCGCCGACCCGATCTTCGAGACGCGGCGCATCAAGCTCTTCAGGCCCGATGCCTGCGAGCACAGCGTGACGCGGGTGGTGGGCGGCAGCCGCTATGTGTTCTCGCTGGGCTGGGTGCGCCCGGCACGGTCCCGTTGATCCCGAGGATCCCTCAATGGCCTACCTGCTGCCCCTGCTTTTCTTGCTTCCCCTGGCTGCCGTCGTGCTCTTCGGCGGCTATCTGCTGCGTGCGATCCTGCCTCGGCAACATGCGCTGCAATCGCGGCTCACCGACGAAGCCATCGCTGACTACGTCGGCCTCGCCATGAAGAACGTGAAGGGCATCCTCGGCGTCCTCTTGGTCATCTACTTTCTGGTGGTCGGCTTTCTCTACGGCTGACCGCGCTGCAGGCAGTGTCGAACGCCCTCCGGCGCACGCATCGGCCTAAACTGCCCCTCCCCTCTTCTTCAGGAGAAAGCCATGACCACGATGGAAATCGCGAACCAGCTAGTCGCGCTGTGCCGGCAAGGAAAGTTCCAGGACGCCAGGGCGCTCTACGCCGACGACGCCGTGAGCGTCGAGGCGGGCGCGCCGCCCGGCGGCCAGCGCGAGGCCGTGGGCCTGGCGGCCATCGAGGCCAAGGGCAAGTGGTGGACCGACAACCACGAGGTGCACTCGGCCAAGATCACCGGCCCGTGGCCGCACGACGACCGCTTCATCGTCGGCTTCGAATTCGACGTGACCATGAAGCCCACGGGCCAGCGCTTCACGATGGAAGAAGCGGGCCTGTACACGGTGAAGGACGGGGCCATCGTGCGCGAAGAGTTCTTCTATTCGATGGGCGGCTGAAGACCGGCGCGCGCGGCGTCGGTTGCGGCAACCGCGGGGGCCGGCCCACCCGCCACGGCACACTCCCGGGCACGAACCCCGGCAAAATGCCCCGCAGGTGCCCTCATGAACACAAGATTTGTCGAAGCCTTTCTCTGGGCCGCCAGGCTGGGCAGCTTCCGCGCGGCCAGCGACCGGCTGCACATCACGCAGGCGGCGGTATCCAACCGCGTCGCCTCGCTCGAAGAAGACATCGGCGCACGCCTGTTCGAACGCGATGCGCGCGAACTGCGGCTCACGCCGGTGGGCGTGCGGCTCATGGACTACGGCGAGCGCCTGCTCGAGCTGCGCCGCGAGATCGTCTCACTCGGCCGCCCGCGCGAAGACCTGCTGGGGCTGGTGCGCATCGGCGCCATCGAGACCGTCGTGCACACCTGGCTGCTCGGCTTTCTGACCAACCTGCGCTCCACCTACCCCGGCATCGAGGTGCAGCTGACCTCCGAGACCACGCTGGCCCTGCACCGCGGCCTGCGCGAAGGGGCGCTCGACATCGCGCTGCAGACCGACCACATCGCCGGCGCGGGCATCGTGAGCACGCCGTGCCTGCCGATGCCCATGGGCTGGGTCGGGCCGCAGGGCGCCGAAGCGACGCAGACGGTCGACCAGCTGCTGCGCCAGCCCGTGCTGACCATGAGCCCCGGCTCGCAGCCGCACGAGGCGCTGAAGAACCTGTACCGCGCGGCGGGCATTCCGCTGGGCAAGGTGCACTGCGTGAGCTCCATCTCCGCGCTGGCGCGGCTGGTGAAGTCGGGCTTCGGCAACGCGCTGGTGCCGCTGCCGCCGGTGTACGAGTACGTGGCCAGCGGCGACGTGCGCATCATCGAATGCGATGCGCTCATCTCGCCGCAGCGGCTGGTGGTGAGCCACCTGGAGGCGGCCGACTCCGATGCCATCCGCCTCGTGGCCGAGCTGGCATGCCGGGCGTCGGACCAGTTCACGGCCTCGGCAATCGCACCAACCTGGAGCGGCACTTCAGAGGGTTAACCCTCGAAATCGTGCATTTCCGCCCCACGAAGGGGCCAGTAATTCTTGTGCCTGTCGCCCACAAAAACTCGTTTGTGACAGCGGCACCCTGCGACGGAAGATCGCGCCTTCAAATTTCGAAGGCCCGCCCGCTCCTCCGCCGCCATGACCACACCCGTCTCCAACCTCGACGCTTCTTCCCTTCCTGACAACGACATCGACGCAGCGGCCGTGAACGGCCTGCTGTTCGTCGCCTCCGACGTCGACGCCGCCGACGACGCCGACTTCAACCGCTGGTACGACCGGGAACACGTGGAAGAGCGCGTGCGCATTCCGGGCTTCCTGTCGGGCGCACGCTACTCGTCGCTGGAGGGCGGGCGCAAGTACCTGGGCCTGTACCGCACCGAATCGCTGGCGGTGTTCCGCTCGGCGGGCTACCGCGCCGCGTTCGAGAAGCAGACGCCGTGGTCCATCGCCAACCTCGATCGCATGCGCCAGCCGATCCGCCGCGTGTGTGCCGTGCGCGCCGTCACCGGCTTCGGCAGCGGCAGCCATGCGGTCGTGCTGCCGCTGCCCCTGAGCACCGATGCCGAGGCGCTCGCTGCCCATGCCGCACGCGTGGGCCGGGCGCTGGCCGAGCAGGCAGGCTTCGTGCAGTCGTACCTGCTCGTGCCCGACACCGTGCTGAGCACGCCGCTGCCGCGCGAAGCCACCGAAGGCCGCGTGCTGCAGCCGATGCTGGTGATCGAGGCGAGCAACGCCGCCGCCGCGCGCACCGCGCGTGCCACGGCCGCCACCGCCTTCGACACCGACCCCGCCACCGGCTGGCTGCTCGCGCTCGGCTGGAAGCTGGGTGCGGCCGAGCTGCGCTGATTTTTTCCGCCTTTCCGCCCTTCCGCCTTGTCCCTCCGACTTCACCGAACAAAGGTATTTCCAATGACCGAACATGTTCTTCCCGCTGCGCCCCCGGCAGCCAAGCCCGGCGCCCCCGGCTCCCCCAAGATGGGCCGCCTGGCCATGGCCAGCTCCATCGGCACCACGCTCGAGTGGTACGACTTCACGGTCTACAACATCATGGCCGCGCTGGTCTTCAACGCGGTGTTCTTCCCGTCGTTCGACCCGCTGACCGGCACCATCCTGGCCTTCTCGACCTATGCGGTCGGCTACATCTCGCGACCGCTGGGCGGCGTGGTGTTCGGCCACCTGGGCGACCGGCTGGGCCGGCGCTTCGTGCTGGTGGCCACGCTGGTGATCATGGGCATTTCCACCGGCCTGATGGGTCTGCTGCCCACCTATGCCACATGGGGCATCTGGGCGCCCGTGGCGCTGGTGGCGCTGCGCTTCGTGCAGGGCGTGGCGCTCGGCGGCGAATGGGCCGGCGCGGTGCTGCTGTCGATGGAACACGGCAAGCCCGACGAGCGCGGGCGCAACGCCTCGTTCACGCAGGTCGGCCCGTCGTGCGGCACGCTGATCGGCACCGGCTTCATCGCCATCGTGTCGGCCTGGCTGAGCCCGGAAGAATTCCAGGCCTGGGGCTGGCGCCTGCCGCTGATCTCCAGCGTCGCGCTGGTGCTGTTCGGCCTGTGGCTGCGCCGCGGCGTGGACGAGACGCCCGTGTTCCTCGAGATGGAGCAGAAGAAGGCCACTGCCAAGACGCCCATCAAGGAAGTGTTCACGCAGCACTGGCGCAGCCTGCTGGTGGCCGGCGGCTCGCGCATCGGCTCCGACGTGCTGTACGCGCTGGTCGTGGTGTTCACGCTGACCTACGTGACGACGGTGCTGCACCTGTCGCGTCCGCTGGCGCTCACTGCCACCATGATCGGCGCGGCCTGCAACGCGATTGCGGTGCCGTGGTTCGGCGGGCTGTCCGACCGCATCGGCCGCCGCCCGGTCTACATTGCCGGCGCGCTGCTGGGCATGGTGTGGGCCTTCGTGTTCTTCGTGCTGATGGACAGCGCGCACCCGGTCGCCATCTGCGCGGCGGTGGTGGTCGGCCTGCTGATCCACGCCATGATGTACGGCCCGCAAGCCGCCTTCGTGACCGAGCAGTTCCCCGGCCGCGTGCGCTACGCGGGGGCTTCGCTGGCCTACACGCTGGCCGGCATCGTGGGCGGCGGCTTCGCGCCGCTGATCATCGCGAGCCTGTTCAAGTCGTGGGGCAGCACGCTGGCCGTGTCGCTGTACGTGGTGGCCGCACTGGGCCTGACGCTGATCGCCCTGGTGGTGGCCCGCGAAACCGCCAAGCGCCCGCTGGAGACCTGAGATGAGCATGCAACGACTGAACTTTGCCTGCGAGCGCCTTGCCGCCGACGGCACGCGCTCCACCGCCCTGCACACCGTGGCGCCCCGCGCGCTGGTGGTGGCGGGCTGGACCGGCCGCGACGTGGCCGCCATCGAGCACCACATCGAGGAACTCGCGGCCATCGGCGTGCCGCGCCCGTCCAGCGTGCCGCTGTACTACCGCGTGGCCGCCCAGTTGCTGACGCAGTCGCCCGAGATCGAGGCGCTGGGCGACCAGAGCTCCGGCGAGGCCGAGCCCGTGTTCTTCTTCTCGCAGGGCGAGTGGTGGCTGAGCGTGGGCTCCGACCACACCGACCGCAAGGTCGAGAGCTACTCGGTGGCCGTGTCGAAGCAGATGTGCGCCAAGCCCGTGGCCGGCACGGCCTGGCGCTGGGCCGACGTGCAGGCGCACCAGGACACCATCGAGCTGCACTCGCGCATCCTGGAAGACGGCCGCTGGGTCGACTACCAGCGCGGCACGCTCGCATCGATCCGCCCGCTGGCCGCCCTGCGCGACGGCATGCCCGGCATGGGCGCAGAACCCGAGGGCCTGTTCATGACCTGCGGCACGCTGGGCGCCTTGCCCAACGCCAAGGGCGAAGGCATTCGCCCCGCCACGCAGATGGAAATCGAGCTGCACGACCCGAAGCTGCAGCGGCGCATCGTGCATCGCTACGCGGTGCAGGCACTGCCGGTGGTGGCGTGATGAACGGCGACGACTTCACCATTGGCGCCCTGCGCGCACGCATCGCGCGCGGCGAGCTGTCGCATGAAGCGCTGATCGACCAGGTGCTCGACGCGGCAGCGCTGCCCGCCGCAGCGCATGTGTTCACGCGGCTCTACGCCGACGGTGCCCGCGCCGCGGCGCGCCATGCCGACGCGGCACGCAAGGCCGGCATCGAACTCGGCGCGCTGGCCGGCCTGCCCGTGACGGTGAAAGACCTCTACGACGTGGCCGGCGAGACCACGCTCGCAGGCTCCGCCGTGTGCGTCGGCGAACCGGCGGCCCTGCATGACGCCGTGGCCGTGGCCCGGCTGCGCACCCAGGGCGCGGCCATCGTCGGCAAGACCAACATGACCGAGTTCGCGTTCTCGGGCGTGGGCATCAACCCGCACTACGGCACGCCGCACAACCCGGCGGATGCGGGCACGCCGCGCATTCCGGGCGGCTCGTCGTCGGGCGCGGCCGTGTCGGTGGCGCTGGGCCTGGCCGTCGCCGGGCTGGGCTCGGACACGGGCGGCTCCATCCGCATTCCGGCCGCGCTCTGCGGCCTGGTCGGCTTCAAGAGCACGCAGTCGCGCGTGCCGCGCACCGGCGCCTTCGAGCTGGCGCGCTCGCTCGACACCGTCTGCGCCATGGCGCGCTCGGTGGAAGACTGCCTGACAGCGGACGCGGCGATTGCCGATGCACCGCTCGCCGTGCGCCGCCGACCGCTGCAGGGCATGCGGCTGGCCGTGCCGCGCACGCTGATGTTCGACGACATCGAGCCCGCCGTGGCGCATGCCTTCGACCGCGCGCTGCAGTCGCTTTCCGCAGCCGGCGCGCAGGTCGTCGACATCACGCTGGCCGAACTCGCGGAGATCGCGACCGTCAATGCGCCCGGCGGCTTCTCGCCCGTGGAAGCATCGGCCGTGCACCGCGAGCGTTTCGCAAGCAAACGCGACGGCTTCGACGCCCGCGTGGCCGCGCGCATTGCGCTGGGCACCGAAGTGCGCGCCGCCGACTACATCGCCATGCAGGACCGCCGCCGCGACTGGACCGGCCGCGTCGCGCGCGCCATCGAAGGCTTCGACGCGCTCGTGTGCCCGACCGTGCCCATCGTGGCGCCGCCCATCGCTGCGCTGGCGCAGGACGCAGCCTTCTTCAAAGCCAACGGCCTGCTGCTGCGCAACACCTTCGCGATCAACCTGTTCGACGGCTGCGCGTTCAGCCTGCCGTGCCATGCGCCGGGCGAACTGCCGGTGGGGCTGATGCTGTCTTCGGTGCGCGGCGACGATGCGCGCCTGGCCGCCGTGGCGCTGGCCGCCGAGCGGGTGGTGCGGCCCGCCTGACGCAAGGAGGGACCGGCGGTATCCGGTGACGGCGCCATGCCGCCATCGGCTATCTTCCGCTTCATGTCCCTCGCGCAACCTTCACTCACCGGCCCTCGCCTGCTGCTGCGCCCGCTGCTCGCGTCCGACGCGGCCGCACTCCTGGATGCCGCCGCCGACGGCGAGCTCTGGAACCTGCCGTTCACCGTCGTGCCCTCGGCCGCCACGGTCGATGCCTACATCGGCAACGCCCTTGCGGGCCGAGACGCGGGCACGGTGATGCCGTTTGCCACGGTGCTGCGCGAAACGGGCGAGGTCATCGGCTCCACGCGGTTCTGGAAGATCGACCGCATCAACCGCAAGCTGGAAATCGGCAGCACCTGGATCGCCGCGTCGTGGCAGAAGACCTTCGTGAACACGGAGGCCAAGTTCCTGATGCTGCGCCATGCGTTCGAAGAACTGCGGTGCGTGCGGGTGCAGTTCACCACCGACGAGATCAACGCAAAGTCGCGTGCGGCGATCCTGCGGCTGGGCGCGAAGCAGGAAGGCATCGTGCGGCACGAGCGGATCATGCCGGACGGCCGCAAGCGCAACTCGGTGCGCTTCAGCATCATCGACGACGAGTGGCCGCAGGTGAAGCAACAGCTGCAGGAGCGGCTTGGCTAGACTGGACGGTGCAGCGCCGCGCTGCTTCATGTCGAAACGGAGAGCGCCCATGTGCCGCAGCATCAAGACCCTCTACAACTTCGAGCCCCCTGCCACCGAGCAGGAAATTCGTGCGGCTGCCCTGCAGTTCGTGCGCAAGCTCAGCGGCTTCAGCGTGCCCTCGCGCGCCAACGAGGAAGCCTTCGAGCGCGCGGTCGACGAGGTGAGCTCTGTTGCCGCGCGGCTGTTCGAGTCGCTGGTGACCACGGCTGAACCGCGCGACCGCGAGATCGAAGCTGCTCGGGCCAAGGCGCGCAACGCCGTGCGCTTTGGCACTGCTGCGGGTTGATGTTGGAGAGCGCTGTTCAGGGCGGCCTGTGCACGCGCCCCGAACAGCAGCGCCGCAAACAGACAACCAAAAAGCAAAAAAGCCACGAAGCACCTGGCTTCGTGGCTTTTGAGTAGGAGCGCAGTGATCAGTTGCGATTCGGATTGTTCGGGTTGCGGTCGTAGCGGTTGGGAACGCCGTCTCCGTCACGGTCCCGGTCCGCACGGTTGGGCACGCCGTCGCGGTCCCGGTCGCCGTAGCCGCCGCGCGGCGGTGGCGGGCGGTCGTAAGGCACGGCCACGCAGCCTGCGAGGAAGGCCGATGCGGCCAGCAAGATTGCCAAAGTCTTCGTCATGTGAGTTCTCCTTGGAGTGTTTGTGGAACCGGGCATCGCCTCCTGCGAGCCGGTATTGCATTGAAGGCCACGCCGGTACGCATCAGGCTTCCGGATGAATGCCCTTGCGTGAAGTTCGTTACCGTCTGTGGGGCCTGGCGAGAACTTTGGCGTGAAGTTTTCGCCCGCCGAGGCAGCCTTCGGCCCGTCCCCGAGTAGGCGCGGTTCCCGTGGCCCATCGCAGAGAATGTCGACGGCCCCACCTCCGGACATCCACCTTTCCTCGATGCAGCTCGCGCCCTTCCTTCCTACCCGCAAGATCCTCGCCTCGGCACTGCTGGCCGCGGTTTGCATGCACCCGGCCTGGGCCATTGCGGCGTTCGTGAGCTTCGAGGACGTGAAGCGCGAGTTCCGCTCGTCCGACACCGCCGTGCTCGACCGCAACGGCGAACTGCTGCAACGCGTGCGCACCGACGCCACCGTGCGGCGCGGCCAGTGGACCGCATTGGCCGACGTGTCCCCGGCGTTGCGCACGGCCATGGTGCTGAGCGAGGACCGGCGCTTCTACGAACACAGCGGCATCGACTGGCGCGCCGTGTCGGCCGCCGCGTGGGGCAACCTGTGGAACACCCGCACGCGCGGCGCCTCGACCATCACCATGCAGCTGTCGGGCCTGCTCGACGACGACCTGCGCCGCAACTCGGGCGGGCGCAGCTTCACCCAGAAGATCGGCCAGACCGTGGCGGCCGCGCAGCTGGAGCGCAGCTGGCGCAAGGACCAGATCCTGGAGGCCTACCTCAACACTGTGCCGTTCCGCGGCGAGATCGTCGGCATCGACGCGCTCTCGCGCACGCTGTTCGGCAAGGCGCCCAGCGGCCTCGATGCGCGCGAGGCGGCCGTGGCGTCGGCGCTGGTGCGCGCGCCCAATGCCAAGCCCGCCGTGGTGGCGCAGCGCGCCTGCGAGGTGCTGCGCGTGATGGAGCCGCAGCACAAGGTCGACTGCGAGGCGCTGGACATGTTCACCAGCGCGGCGGTGCAGCGGCGCGCCTTCGATGCGAATGAAGGGATTGCGCCGCATGCCGCGCGCCGGGTGCTGCGGGAAACAAGGGATGCGGATGCGGGGGCAGCCCCCACCCCGGCGCTCCCCCAGAAGGGAAGAGAGAAAGACAAGGACGCCGCAGTCAGAACGAGCCTGCGCGCACCGCTGCAACGCTTTGCGCTCGACACGCTGCAGCGCCACTTGCGCGAGCTGCGCGAGCGGCATGTGGAAGACGGCGCGCTGGTCGTGCTCGACAACGCCACCGGCGAGGTGCTCGCATGGGTCGGCTCCTCGGGCCCGCTGAGCCAGGCGGCCGAGGTCGACGGCGTGACCGCGCTGCGCCAGCCGGGCTCCACGCTCAAGCCGCTGCTCTACGGGCAGGCCATTGCCGAGCGGCGCATCACGGCGGCCTCGCTGATCGAGGACTCGTCGGCGCAGATCAGCACCGCCAGCGGCCTCTACATTCCGCAGAACTACGACCGCCGCTTCAAGGGCCCGGTGTCGGCGCGCACCGCGCTGGCCGCCTCGCTCAACGTGCCGGCGGTGCGCACGCTGGTGATGGTGTCGCCCGAGTCGTTCGCGCGCGAGCTGCGCGCCGCCGGGCTGCCGCTGCGCGAAAGCGGCGACTACTACGGCTACAGCCTCGCACTGGGCAGCGCCGAGGTGTCGCTGCTGTCGCTCACCAACGCGTACCGCATGCTGGCCAATGGCGGGCGCTACGGCACAACGACCATGACGGTGCGCACGAGCACACCCTCCGACAAGACCAAGGCCGCAGCGGCGCCGCTGCTCGATGCGCGCGCCGCCTTCATCGTCGGCGACATCCTCTCCGACCCGAACGCGCGCACCCGCACCTTCGGCCTCGACAGCATTCTGTCCACCCGCTTCTGGACGGCCGTGAAGACCGGCACCAGCAAGGACATGCGCGACAACTGGGCCGTGGGCTGGTCGCAGCGCTACACGGTGGGCGTGTGGGTGGGCAACGCCAGCGGCGAATCGATGTGGGACGTGAGCGGCACCAGCGGCGCCGCGCCGGTGTGGGCCGAGGTGATGCGCTTCCTGCACGCGCGCGAACCGAGCCGCGCGCCCGCGCCGCCGCCCGGCCTGGTCGAGGCGCGCGTCGAGTTCGGCCCCGGCGCCGACGGTGCCCCGCTCGAAGCGGCGCGCGCCGAATGGTTCCTGCAGGGCACCGAGCAGCCGCTGTTCGCGCTGGACACCGGCATGGCCGCGGACGCCGGCTTCGCGCGCATCACCGCGCCGTCGGACGGCACCATCATCGCGGTCGACCCCGACATTCCGCCGCTGCGCCAGCGCGTGCGCTTCGAGTCCGAAGGGCGCGGCGTGCAGTGGCGCATCGACGGCAAGTTCTTTGCGCGCGGCAACAGCGCGCAGTGGCTGCCCTGGCCGGGCCGGCACGTGATCGAGCTGGTGGACGCCACCGGCAAGGTGGCCGACCAGCGCCGCATCGAGGTGCGCGGCGCGGGCGTGGTCACGAAGAGCGCGCGGCGCTGAAAAGAACCAGGCACAGAGAGGGAGAGACATGCGAATGAATGCTCGTCGATGGCCGGCAACGGCACTGGTGTGGCTGTCCCTGTGCCTGGCGCTGCTGGCGTGGGCCGTGCCCGCGCAGGCCAGGCAGGTGCCGGTGCCCGCCATGAAGTCGCGCGTGGTCGACCTCACGAACACGCTGAAGGCGGACGAAGCCGATGCGTTGCGCGGCGACATCGCCACCCTCGAATCCGACACCCAGGCGCAGCTGGCGGTGCTGATCGTGCCGACCACGGGCGAAGACACCATCGAGCAGTACGCCACCCGCGTGTTCGCGCAATGGAAGCTCGGGCGCAAGGGCGAGGACGACGGCGTGCTGCTGCTGGTGGCGCTGAAGGACCGCAAGATGCGCATCGAGGTGGGCACCGGCCTGGAAGGCACGGTCACCGACATCCAGGCCGCGCGCATCATCGACCGAGAGATGGCGCCGCGCTTTCGCAACGGCGACTTCGCCGGCGGCGTGCAGGCTGCGGTGCAGGCGCTGTCGCAGCTGATCAACCCGCAGACGCTCGCGCCGGCCGTCGACGCCAGCGGGCAGTTGCCGGTTGAGGTGACGTCCGACAGCGCACCCGAGCCGGCCTCGCGCGGCGCCCATGTCACGGACGAAGGCTGGGCGCTGTTCGGCGTGCTGGCCTGGAGCCTGGGCGTGGGCGTGTGGTACGGGCGCGGCATGGCCGGCAACGCACGCGGCCGCGCGGCGCTGCAGCAGGCGCCCCGCAAGCGCAAGGGCAAGCTCCAGGGCAAGGCCCGGCGCCCCGAACTGCTGGCCGAAGCCATCGCGTCGGTCGCGCCCGACGCGCTCGAGGCGCCCAGGCGCAAACCCAGCTGGCGCGTGGCGCTGGTCCTGCTGGGAGCCGGCGCGGCGGGCGCCGCCGTGGCGCTGGCCAACCCCATGATGGCGGCGTTCCTGGCCATGCCGGCCCTGGTCGCCTGCGGCATCGGCTACGCCTGCGGGCGTTCGCGCGCGGTGAGTTATGTGGTGGGCGGCATCGCGCTCGCGATCGCGGGGCTGGTCGTCCTGGCGTTCGCGCTCGGCGCGGAGCGGTTCTGGTGGGGCTTTCTGTGGGCCATGGGCATCGGCGGCGTCGCCCTGTTCGCCACGGTCATCGGGGTGTGCATGCGCAACACCTGGCAGCGCAGCGTGCTGGGCTTCACGGTGCGCCTGCTGGTCGTGGCGGGCATCTTTGTCTTCATGGTCTTGACGACGCACCCGGGCCCGGTGCCCGACGAGACCTGGATTCCCACGGTGCTCGCGACCTTCATCGCGCTGCTGTTCGCTTTTCTGCCCTACGGCGGCGGTGGAAATGGCGGCAGCGACAGCGACGACGACAGCGGCTGGAGCAGCAGTTCTTCTTCGTCGTCGTCCTCTTCCTCGTCTTCTTCCAGTTCGTCCTCCTCGTCCGGCGGCGGCTCCAGCAGCGGCGGCGGCGCCTCGGGAAGCTGGTAGCTCCGGGGCGTCAGCGCGTCAGGACGCCCGGAAGACATCCAGCACGTAGTCGACGAAGGTCTTGATCTTGGGCGAGTTGCGCCGCGCGGGCAGGTAGACCAGGTTGATCTCCTGCGGCTTGAGCTGGAGCGCGGGCAGCACCGGCACCAGCAGGCCGGCGCCAACCTGCGGCTGCGCCAGCGACACCGGCAGCAGCGCAATGCCGCGGGCCGACAAGGCCAGCTGCAGGGTCAGCTCCAGGTCGTCCGACTGGCACACGCTGTCCACGCGAACGCGGTGGGTCCGCTCGAGGGTCGCGAGATGCACCTCCCGCTTGCGCCCCTCGGCTTCGGCCGACAGGAAGGCGTGCGAAGCCAGGCCGGCCAGGTTTTCGATCGGGGCGTGCGGTGCCAGGTAGCCCGGCGCGGCGCACAGCATGAGTGGCTCGTTCTTCAGGTGGCGCGCCACCAGCTCGTCGCAGCCTTCGCGCCCGCGCCGGATGGCCACGTCGACTTCGTCGCGCACCAGGTCCGCGCGGTCGTTGCCGGTTTCGACCATCACGTCGAGCTGCGGGTGGGCGCGCATGAAATCGGGCAAGTGGCTCGTCAGCAGTTCGCGCCCGTAGTAATGCGGCACGGCGATGCGCAACCGGCCGGTGACGGTGCCGCCACCCGCGGACAGGTTCAGCATCACGTCGTCCAGGATCGTCAGCACGTGCTGGGCGGCCACCAGAAACTGCCGTCCCTCGTCGGTCAGGGCGAAGCGGGCGGCGCCGCGGTGCAGCAACTGGTGCCCCACCGTGGCTTCCAGCCGCTGCAGCTGGCGCGATGCGGAGGCCTTGGGCACGTTCAGAACGTCGGCCGCCGGGGTCAGTCCGCCAAGCTGGACGGCCTTGGTGAAGAGCCGCACGTCCGACAAAGAAAAGTCCTTCATTTCAACTTCTGGGGGGATCCGTTTTTTTCTGCTTTGGGGTTGTTCGGAAGGCGCTTGCGCGTCCGCGAGTGACCTTTAGTTTCATTTTCGGCCACTCAGGCAATAATTAGTAACAATTGGTGAACGTTTTCTCGATTCCGGAAGAAGTTCACTTTTTGATGACATATCTTTGAACCCAGCTTGCGCAATCCTGCGAACAAAGGTCTGCACCTCTGTTGCGTCAATGCACGGGCAACCACCGCACCCCTGGCCCGGGCTTTGCATTGGCGGCAGAATTCGTCCAATCATTGAATGAATAGGCCCTCTCGATGCTCGCCCAAGCCCCCCGTACCTCCCTTGCAGATACCGCCGCCGACAGCATCAGGGCAGAAATCTCCGCCGGACGCTGGACGGTCGGCTCGCGCATTCCCATCGAGCCGCAGCTTGCGCAGTTGCTGGGCGTGAGCCGCGGCACCGTGCGCGAAGCGGTCAAGACGCTGGTCTCGCGCGGACTGCTCGAAGTGCGCCAGGGCTCGGGCACCTATGTGCGCTCGGGTTTCGACCCCTCCTCCAGCCTGCAGAAGATGCGCCTGGCCAGCCTGCGCGACCAGTTCGAGGTGCGCCGCGCGCTCGAGGTGGAAGCCGCGCGGCTCGCCGCCGTGCGCCACACCGCGCGCGACCTGCGCCGCCTGCACGCCCTGCTCGACAAGCGCGGCGTGCCCGAGCCGGGCGACGAGGGCGCATCGTTCATCGAGCGCGACCTGGCCTTTCACCTGGCCATCGTCGACGTCTCCGGCAACCTGGCGCTGGCCGAGACCTGCCGCTTCATCACGGGCTACATCAAGGAAACCATCGCCAGCACCATGGGCACGGTGCTGCCCGAGCCCGACGAGGCCGCGCACCGCGCCGTCGTCGAAGGCATTGCCAGCCGCGACCCCGACGCGGCGGCCGCGGCGGTGCGCGCGTTCATGGCGCCGATGATCAACGCACTGTCGCTGGGCACGCCATGAACTCGGCCACCATCTCTTCTTCCTCTTCTACCGCCACCGCCGCGCCGGCACATGGCCCCCAGGGCCTGGCACGCCGCATCCTGCTCGGCGCCAGCGTGGTGCTGATCGCCTTCAACCTGCGCCCCGTGTTCGCCAGCCTGTCGGTGGTGCTGCCGGAGATCATCCAGGCCACCGGCCTCTCGGCCACCGCCGCGAGCCTGCTGACCACGCTGCCCATCGTCTGCCTGGGCGTGTTCGCGCCGCTGGCACCGGGCCTGGGCCGTCGCTTCGGCACCGAGCGCACGCTGCTCGGGTGCATGGTGCTGATCCTGGTCGGCACGCTGCTGCGAGGCACCGGCAACATCCCGCTGCTGTTCCTGGCCTCGGCCATCGCGGGCAGCGGCATCGCCGTGTCGAACGTGCTGCTGTCGGGCCTGGTGAAGCGCGACTTCGCCAAGCAGGCCGCGCTGATGATGGGCCTGTACACCATGGCCGTGTGCGGCGGCGCCGCCAGCGCGGCTGGGCTCACGGTGCCCATCGAGCATGCGCTGGACGGCGGCTGGACCACCGCGCTGGCCATGTGGGCGCTGCCGGCCGCGCTGGTCACGCTGATCTGGGCGCCGCAGGCGCTGGCACGCAAGCCGGTGGCCAGCGAATCGGGCTTCACCGTGCGCGGCCTGTGGCGCGACCGGCTGGCCTGGCAGGTCACCTTCTTCATGGGCCTGCAGTCCGCCCTCGCCTACATCGTGATGGGCTGGCTCGCGCCGATCCTGCGCGAGCGCGGCCTGGGCAGCGAGACCGCGGGCTACGTGGTGTCGCTGTCGGTCATGACGCAGGTCGTCACCTGCCTGGTGGTGCCGGCGCTGGCCGTGAAGCTGCGCAACCAGCGCGGCCTGTCGGTGGTGCTGGCGGCGCTCACGGTGACGGCCATGCTCGCGATGCTGTTCGCGCCGCTCGGCGGGGTGTGGGCCTGGGCCGTGCTGCTGGGCATCGCCCAGGGCGGCACCTTTGCGCTGGCGCTCACCATGATCGTGCTGCGCTCGCCCGACTCGCACGTGGCCGCGCACCTGTCGGGCATGGCACAGGGCGTGGGCTACATGGTGGCGGCCTTCGGCCCGCTGCTGGCCGGGCTGCTGCACGGCTGGACGGGGAGCTTTCGCGCCTCGTCGTGGCTGTTCATCGGCCTGGGCATCGCGCTCGTCGTCGCGGGCCTGGGCGCGGGCCGCACGATGCACGTGGGCACGACGACCGTGCCCCGGCACTGAACCGGCGCCCGCAGGGCTGCGGCCCGGCCCTTTCCCCCTTTACTGCAGGTACGTTTCGGCCAGCAGCGCCCAGTAGGCCGCGCCGATCGGCAGGTTGCCGTCGTTGAAGTCGTAGCCCGGGTTGTGCACCATGCAGCCGCCGTGCTCGCCCGGCGCGCCGTTGCCGATGAACAGGTAGCAGCCGGGTTTTTTCTCCAGCATGAACGCGAAGTCCTCGCTGCCCGTGACGGCCGGGCCCTGCGGCTCCACGTGCGCCTCGCCCACCAGCGCGTAGCCGACGCGGCGCGCGAACTCGGTTTCTTGCGGCGTGTTCACCAGCACCGCGTAGCCCTTGCGGTAGTCGATGTGCGCCTTCACGCCGAAGCTCTCGGCCTGCGCGTTGACGATGGCCTTCAGGCGCTTCTCGAGCAGCACGCGCACCTCGCGGTTCAGCGAGCGCACGCTGATCTCCAGCGTGCAGGTCTCCGGAATCACGTTGTTGGCCTTGCCGGCGTGGATGGCGCCCACGGTGACGATCGACAGCTCCTGCGGATCGGCGTTGCGCGAGACGATGGTCTGCAGCGCCATCACGATGCTCGACGCCGCCACGATCGGGTCGGCCGTGCGGTGCGGCATGGCGCCGTGGCCGCCCACGCCGGTGAGCGTGACGGTGGCGTAGTCCGACGAGGCCATGGCCGCGCCCTCGCGGAACACCAGGTCGCCCTGCCTGCGGCCCGGCGAGTTGTGCATGGCGTACACCGCGTCGCACGGGTACTTCTCGAACAGGCCGTCGTCCATCATCTTCACGGCGCCGCCCATGCCCTCTTCGGCCGGCTGGAAGATCAGGTTGAGCGTGCCCGAGAACTCGCCGTGCTGCGCCAGGTACTTGGCCGCGCCAAGCAGCATGGCCGTGTGGCCGTCGTGCCCGCAGGCATGCATGATGCCGGGCCGTCCGCTGCGGTAGGCCAGGCCCGTCTTCTCCTCGATGGGCAGTGCGTCCATGTCGGCGCGAATGCCCACGGCGCGCGTGCCGTTGCCGCGCTTCAGACGGCCCACGAGCCCGGTCACGCCCAGGCCGCGCTCGACCTCGTAGCCCCAGGCCGTGAGGCGCTCGGCGACCAGGTCGCTGGTGCCGAACTCCTCGAAGCCGAGCTCGGGGTTCTGGTGGATCTGCTGGCGCACCGTCACGAATTCGGCGGCGTGCTTTTTCATGTACTCGAGGTAGTGCTGTGCGTTCTGGGGCATCGTGTGCTCTGGTTCGGTGGAAGGGAAGACGGGGTGGGTGCTCAGGGCTGCAGCGCCATCGTGGCCGGCAGCCGCGTCCATGGCAGGTCGGCCGGGTCGGCGGCCATCGGGCCCGGCGCCTTGGCCACGAGGATGGTGCTGGCGATGGGCGCGAAGTCGGCGCGAAAGTGCACCGAGCTCTTGTTGACCAGCACCTTCATCGCCTCGGGCTCGATGCCCACATAGCGGAAGAACTCGCGGTCGAGCATCTGGCTCTTGCCGCTGGCCACGGCGATGCGCACGCCGTCGATCTCCAGGCAGGCGCTGGGGCCGAGCGACACCGTGCCGCCGCGCGACATCGGCCCCTTGCCCTGCACCTGGCCGTCGCTGAGCGCGGTCACGGTGAACAGGCCTTCGACCGGCACATCGCTGAACTGGCCACCCCAGGTGGGCACCGAGGTGCCCAGCGCGATGCGGATCTGCGCGCCCACGCCGGCCTCGTGCGCCGCGGCCGCGGCGGCCGGGTCGAACATCAGGCCGAGTGCCACCTTGCCCGGGAAGCGCTTGCCCGCGCCCTCGGCCAGCAGCGCATGCAGCATGCCGGTGGTGTTGCTGTCGGCGCCCGCGCCGGGATTGTCCTGCGTGTCGGCGATGACCACTGGCTGGCTCGCGCCCTCGGCCAGTTCGAGCGCGCGCGCCACGGCCACGCGAGGCTCCAGCACGTCGAGCCGCCATTGCGAGCGCGGCTGGTCGATGCGCTCGTACAGCGTGGCCACGGCCGCGCCGGCGTCGTCGCCGTAGCCCCACACCACCGGCCCGCATTCGGCGATGTCCGCGGCCGGGAAGCCGGTGGCAAAGCTCAGCACCGCGTCGTGCTTCACGTCGAGTTCCTTCAGCAGCGCGTACACGGATGCAGCCGGCTCGATCATGGTCGACTGCACGTTCAGCGGCAGCAGGAAGCTGAAGCGCCGCGCATGCAGCGGCTCGCGCGAACCGCGCGCCATGCGGCGCTCCAGCAGCGTCGCGGCCAGGCGGCCGGTGTCGGCCATGTCGATGTGCGGGTAGGTGCGGTAGGTGGCCAGCGCATCGGCCTCGGCCAGCATCTGCGCGGTGATGTTGCCGTGCAGGTCCAGGCTCGCGACGATGGGCACGTCGGGGCCCACCAGCGTGCGGATGCGCGCAATCAGTTCGCCTTCGGGGTCTTCGAGGTGCTCGGTCACGGCCGCGCCGTGCAGGTCGAGGTACACCGCGTCGATGCCGCCGTCGGCCAGCGCCGCGGCCAGGTCTTCGGTAATGGCGGCCGAGATGCGCTCGAAGGCGTCTTCGGTCACGTGCGCCGAAGGCGTGGCGCCGGCCCATGCCGAGGGCACCAGCAGCCAGCCCTTCTCGCGCGCCGCGTCGATGAAGCCGCCCACCGGAATGTTGCGCCCCGCATAGGCCTCGACGATGACCGCGCCGCGCCGGTACGGCGGAAAGCTGGAGCCCGCGTTGAACGCGGCCCAGTCGGCCTTGCTGGGGGCGAAGGTGTTGGTCTCGTGCTGGAAACCGGCGATGAAGACTTTCATGGATTCCTTGTCGTGGGATGAAGCGATGAATGAATGACCGGGGCGCGGCCTCAGCTGCGCGCGAAGGCAAAGTCGCGCCCGGGCGCTGCGGCCAGCAGTTTGCGCGTGTAGTCGTGTTGCGGCGCGAAGAACACGTCTTTCACCATGCCGCGCTCCACGATTTCTCCCTGGCTCATGACGAGCACGCTGTCGCAGATCTGGCTGGCCACGCGCAGGTCGTGGGTGATGAACAGAATGCCGATCTTCAGCCGCTGCTGGATCTCGTCGAGCAGCCGCAGGATCTGCGCCTGCACCGACACATCGAGCGCGGACACCGCCTCGTCGGCGATCAGCACCTTGGGCTCGCAGGCCAGCGCACGCGCAATGGAGATGCGCTGGCGCTGCCCGCCCGAGAACTCGCTCGGGTAGCGGCGCAGCGCGTCTGGCGACAGGCGCACCAGGTGCATCAGCTCCTCGGCGCGCGCCCAGGCCTGGTCGTGCGGCATGCCGAAGTTGACCGGCCCTTCGACAATGGAAGCGCCCACGGTCTGGCGCGGGTTGAGCGAGCGGTAGGGGTCCTGGAAGATCACCTGCACCGTGCGCCGGAACGGCGACAACGCGCGCCCCGTGGCATGCGCCACCGAGCGGCCGTCGGCAAAGATGTCGCCGGAGGTCGGGTCGATCAGCCGCGCGATGCAGCGCGCCACCGTCGACTTGCCCGAGCCCGACTCGCCGACGATGCCCACGGTTTCGCCGGGGCGCACTTCGAGCGTCACGTCGCGCGCGGCGTTCACCGTGCGGCGCTTGCCCGGCCAGCTGCCGGTGACGTAGGTCTTGCAGATCTTCACCGCGTTGAGCAGCGGGTAGGCCTCGGCCACGGGCGGGCGCCGGGGCGCCGAGAGTTCGGGCACCGCATCGAGCAGCATCTTCGTGTAGGGCTCGCGCGGCGCGGTGAGCACCGCCATCTTGTCGCCCTTCTCGATCATGGCGCCCAGCTGCAGCACCACCACCTCGTCGGCGATTTCGGCGACCACGCCGAAGTCGTGCGTGATGAACAGCACGGCCGTGCCGCTCTCGGTCTGCAGCTCCAGGATGAGCCGCAGGATCTCGGCCTGCGTGGTCACGTCGAGCGCGGTGGTCGGCTCGTCGCAGATCAGCAGCGCGGGCTTCAGGATGAGCGCCATCGCGATCACGATGCGCTGGCGCTGCCCGCCCGAGAGCTGGTGCGGGTACGAGGCATAGATGCGCTCGGGCTCGGGCAGCCGCACGCGCGCCATGATGGCCAGGATCTTCTGGCGCCGCTCGGCCGCGCCCATGTGCACGTGCTGCGCGAGCATTTCGTCGACCTGCGCGCCGCAGGTCATCACCGGGTTGAGCGCGGTCATCGGCTCCTGGAACACCATGGCCATCGCAGGGCCGCGCAGGGCACGAAGCCGCCCTTGCGGCGCCGCGAGCAGGTTCTCGCCCTGCAACTCGATCACCCCGCGCACGGGCACGAGCCCCGGCGGCAGCAGGCCCATCACCGCGTTGGCGATGACCGACTTGCCCGAGCCCGATTCGCCGAGCAGGCAGACGATCTTGCCGGGCGGCACGTCGAAGGAGATGTGCGCGACCGCATGCGCGCGGTCGCCGCCGGGCGGCAACGCGATGGCGAGGTCGCGCACGGAAAGTACCGGCACCTGTGTCATTTGAATTTTCCCGTGCGAGAAACACTGTGGAACCGGCTTTGCCGGGCCACCGGTGTTGCCCCTTGCAAGGGGGTTGGCGAAGCGGCACGAAGTGCGCGAAGACTGGGGGTGTTCTTCATACTAGCTTCCCCGCTTGTTGAACTTCGGGTCGAGCGTGTCGCGCAGGCCGTCACCCAGGATGTTCACCGCCAGCACCGTGAGGGCCAGGAAGATGCCCGGGAACAGCACGTTGTGCGGGAACTGGTTGAACTGCGCACGGCCCTCCGCCATGATGTTTCCCCAGGTCGCCATGTCCGCCGGCAGGCCCACGCCCAGGAACGACAGGATGGCCTCCACCAATATTGCCGAGGCGCACACATAGGTCGCCTGGATGATCAGCGGCGCGATCGCGTTCGGCAGGATGTGGCGCGTGAGGATCTTCCAGGTCGGCGTGTCGAGCGCGATGGCCGCCTCCACGTAAGGCTCCTCGCGCACGGTGAGCACCACCGAGCGCACCAGCCGCGCCACGCGCGGAATCTCGGGCACCGCGATGGCCACCACCACCGTGAGCAGCTTGCCGCCGAACAGCGCCACCAGGCTGATCGCGAACAGGATGCCGGGGATGGCCATGACGCCGTCCATCAGCCGCATGAGCACGCTGTCGATGCGCCGGAAGTAGCCGCCCATCAGCCCGACGACCATGCCGAACACCATGGCCAGCGCGGCCACCGCGATGCCCACGGTGAGCGACACGCGCGCGCCGTACAGCGTGCGGCTCCAGATGTCGCGCCCCAGGCTGTCGGTGCCCATCACGAACAGGTGCTCGAAGGTGTCGCCGGCCAGGCTGTTGAACTCGCCGCGCGTGCCCGGCAATATGTTCGAGCTGGCGGGGTCGATGGCGGTCGGGTCGATGGTGCCCAGCCACGGCGCGGCCAGCGACATCAGCACGAGCACCACCAGGACGCTGCCGCCCGCGCGCACCGACCAGTTGGCCAGGATGCGCTTGAGCAGCGAGCGTCGCCTGGGTGGCGGCAGCGCCTCCACGGCGGCATCGGGCGCATCGGGAGCAAGGGAAAGGGATGAATCGGTCATGGTGTTTCTTCGTTGCGGTTCCGTGGCTTCAGTAACGGATACGTGGGTCGAACACCAGGTAGCTCACATCGATCAGCAGATTGATGAGCACGTAGATGACGGAGAAGAACAGCGTGATGCCCTGGATGAGCGGAAAGTCGCGCGACAGCACCGCGTCGACCGTGAGCTGCCCGAGCCCCGGAATGGCGAACACCGTCTCGGTGACCACCACGCCGCCGATCAGCAGCGCAATGCCGATGCCGATCACCGTGACGATGGGAATCGCCGCGTTGGCCAGCGCGTGCCGCATCAGCAGGCGTTTTTCGGAAATGCCCTTGGCGCGCGCGGTGCGGATGTAGTCCTCGGTCATGGCCTCGGCCACGGCCGCGCGCGTCACGCGCGCGATCAGCGCCACATAGATGACCGACAGCGTGATCGACGGCAGTATCAGATGCTTGATCCACAAGAGCGGCCCCTGGCTCAGCCGCGCATACCCCTGCACCGGCAGCCACTGCAGGTGCAGCGCGAAGATCCAGATGAGCACGTAGCCGATCACGAACGCCGGAATGGAAAAGCCCATCACCGAAAAGCCCATGAGCATGCGGTCGAGCCAGCCGCCGTGCCGCCATGCGGCAATCACGCCCAGCGGCACCGCGATGAGGATGGTGACCACCAGCGTCACGGCCGCCAGCGACACGGTGGCCTCGATGCGCTGGCCGATCAGCTCGGTCACCGTCTTCTTCATGAAGTAAGACTCGCCCAGGTCGCCCTGCAGCAGTTGCGCGCTCCAGTGAAAGAACTGCACCGGCAGCGACTGGTTGAGCCCCAGCTGCTCGCGCACCTTGGCGATGTTCTCGCTGGTGCCGCTGTCGCCCACGATGGCGGCCGCGGGGTCGCCGGGCGCGAGCCGCAGCATCAGGAAAACGATCAGCGCGACGATGACGAGCACCGGCACGGTCGACAGAATGCGGCGTGCAAGAAAGAGCAGCATGGGGCGGGTTCCGTGGCGTTGGCTCAGTTCTTCTTCAGGTTCCAGAACACGCCGACCGGCGAGCGCACGACGCCGCTCACCACGCCCTTGCGGTAGGCCGTGAGGGGCTTGTATTCACCGATGGGCGCGTAGATGCCGGTGTCGTACACGCGCTGCTGGATGGCCGTGGCCAGCTCCTTGCGCTTGGGTTCGTCGGCCGTGGCCAGGAACTCGGACTTGAGCTGCTCCAGCTTGTCGTCGGTGGCCCAGCCGAACCAGCCCTTCTCGCCGTTGCCGGTGAGCGGTGCGAAGAACATCGGGTTCATGTTGTCGGCAATGCCCCAGCCGGTGATGAACAGGTTCCAGCCGCCCTTGTCGACCGGGTCTTTCTTGGCGCGGCGCGTGACCAGCGTGGGCCAGTCCATCGACTGCATGTCGACGTTGAAGCCGGCCTGCTTGAGCAGCTGCGCCATCACCGGCGGAAACTTGTTGAGCACCGCAAAGTCGGCCGGGTACATGAGCACGACGGGCTTGCCGTCGTAGCCGGCCTCCTTGAGCAGCGCCTTCGCCTTTTCGAACTGCGGCTTGCCGGTGAAGTAGCCGGTCTTGTCGGAGGCATAGGCCGAGCCGCACGGGTAGATGGAGGCGCAGCTGTTGTAGAGCTCCTTGTGCACCAGTTGCGCGCGCATCAGCGCTTCCTGGTTGATGGCCATGAACGCGGCCTGCGCGATCTTGGGGTTGTCGAAGGGCGGAATGAAGTGGTTCAGGTGCAGCGCGAACGAGCCCTTGGCCACCGGGCTGTCGAGCGTGATGGCCGGGTTGTTCTTCAGCGCGGTGTACTGCTCCGAGGGCACCCACTCGATCATGTCGACCTCGCCGTTGGCCAGTGCGTTGGCCTGTGTCTGCGCGTCCTTCAGGATGATCCATTCCATGCGGTCGACGTACACGTTCTTGCCGCCCGCAGTGCCCGAGGGCGCCTCGGTGCGCGGCACGTACTTGGTGTTCTTCAGGTAGACGATCTTCTCGCCGGGGCGGTACTCGTCCTTCTTGAAGATGTAGGGACCGGAGCCGGTGGCGTCGTCGATCTGCTTGTCGGCGGGCGTGGCCGCCACGCGCGCGGGCATGATGAACGGCGGGTTCGACGACGGCTTGCTCAGCGCGTCGAGCACCATGCCGAAGGTGTCCTTGAACACCAGCCTGAAGGTGTTGGCGTCCACGGCCTCGGCCTTGTCGAGCGCGGTGAACATCTTCTGGCCCAGCCCGTCGCGCTGGCCCCAGCGCTTGAGGGATGCAATGACGTCTTCCGAGGTGACAGGCTTGCCGTCATGGAAGGCCAGGCTCTTGCGCAGCGTGAAGGTCCAGGTCTTGCCGTCGGGACTGGTCGTGTACTTGTCGACCATCTGCGGATGCACCTTGCCTTGTTCGTCCACGCCGAAGAGCGTGTCGTACACCATGTAGCCGTGGTTGCGCGTGATGAAGGCGGTGGTCCAGATCGGGTCGAGGATCTTCAGGTCGGACTGCGGCACCAGGCGCAGCACCTTGCCAGCGTCCTGTGCGAAGGCGGTGGCCGCCGCTGCGGCCAGCAGCGCGCCCACGAACATGGCTTTCAGTTGTCGTTTCATCAGCATGGGTCAGTTCTCCGGTTGAAAAAGAGGGACGCGAGCACGTGCAACGCCAGGAAAGACATTCGTCGTGCGGCGTTGCGGGAAACAGGTCATGAAAGAAAGCGGCTCCGGAAGCGAACAAGGGCACCCCCGCGCTCTGTGCGCGGCGTGCCCCTGCTGTCCTTTTGCCTGAGAGATTCACCCTGCGCGCACATCGCACAGGGCTTGCCCCTTCGGCGGCTGCCCTCGGCCCCTGCAAGGGGTCGGTCAGCGCTCTCCAGCGTTAGAAAAAATCCAGTCTTGGGACCTGAGCGTTCTGGGCCATCGCCTTCGGTAATGCACTAACTCGAAGCATCGAGCCGGCATTTCTCCTGGATGAACTTCTCAAAGCAGATTGCGTGCCAAAACGCAGCAATGCGCGAGAAGTCTTCGGTGCTTACTGCGGTCCGCCGCAGAAGTCCGCACGCTCGGTGGTCTTGGCGGTGAAGCGGATGCGCGTGGTGGTGGCGGCGCGCTGCGGCTCGTTCTGCGGCCACTCGCTCTGCAGCCACGTGTACTGCCAGTCGTAGGGCGCGCCGGGGCTGGCGGCCTCGCCGTACACGATGCGCAGGCTGCCGTTGCTTTCGTCATGGCAGTGCTTCGAGGTCTTGTAGTCCTTCTCGCTGAAGCAGGCGCGGATCATCTTGAAGCACGAGAAGGGAATGCCTTCGTGCAAGGCCTTGCCGCCTTCGAGCGGCACGAAGTCGGCAGTGTCGAACGAGGCGCCACCGCCCGAGTACATCTCCGACACGGTCTGCAGCACGGCCACGGCCCACTTGCCTTCGGCCAGCGGGTAGAGCGCGGGCGCGAGCGACAGGCGCATGTCGCGCTTGTCGCCGGTGTCGCTCGCGGTGCCGGTGTCTTCTTTCTTGAGGGACTGCGCATAGCCCGAGAAATCGTGCAGCCGGTCGAGCTGCCAGCCCTTCGCGTCGGTGGTGCGCTTCACGCGCGCCATGGCCAGCGGCTCGGCAGAGAGCACCACGTAGTCGGCAGGCGTGGCGCCGCGCGGGCGGTACAGGCCGAGCTGCTGCACGTCGCAGGGCTGCGGCAGCAAGGCGCACAGGCGGGTGCGCCATTGCAGGTCGAGCGCCTCGGGTTTCTTCACCGCGTCGAACACCTGGGCCGGCGGCGCGGCGAACACGGGCACAGTGAACAGCGACACGAGGAGACCGGCGGTGAGCAGCAGCTTTTTCATGGAGCCGAATGGTAGCCATGCCTTGGCGTTCGCGTGCGGCTGCTTGATTGATAGAGTCGGCCTCGACCATGAACCCTTCGTCCCCTTCACCCTCCTCCTTGCCCTCCTTGCCCTCCTTGCCCTCCTTGCCCTCCTTGCCCTCCATCCTCCGGATCGACGCGCTCGGCTTCGCCTACCCCGGCCAGCCGCCCATCGCCTCGAACTGGACCGCCGCCATCGGCCCCGGCGTCACGCTGCTGCACGGCGACACCGGCAGCGGCAAGTCGGCCCTGCTCCAGGTGATGGCGGGCGCGCTGCCCGCCACCGGCCGCCTCACCGTGGCGAGCGCCAGCCTGGACACCGCGCCCGAGGCCTACCGGCGCCAGGTGTTCTTCGTGGACCCGTCCACCGACCGCTTCGACCAGGCCACCGTGCACGAATGCACCGCCGCGCTGCGCCAGGGCGACGCGGGCTTCGACGAGGCGCGATGGCAGGCGCTGGTCGAAGGTTTTTCCCTGACCCCGCACCTGGCGAAGTCGATGTTCATGCTGTCCACCGGCTCCAAGCGCAAGGTGTGGCTGGCCGCGGCGCTGGCCTCGAGCCGCCCGCTGGTGCTGCTCGACGAGCCGACGGCCGCGCTCGATGCGGGGTCGGTGCGCTGCCTGTGGCGTTCGCTGGGCGAACTGGGGCAGACGGGGTCGCACCGGGCCTTCCTGGTCGCCAGCGCCGAGCGCATCGACACCGTGCCGCTGGCGGCCACCATCACCCTGCCGCTGCCCTGAAACCCCATTGACAGCGCCCCCCATGGGGGTGTTAGGCCCTTTGGCGGACCGAACCGGCCGCCGACGGGTGACAATCGGCGATTCCGGCGGTGCGAACTCCGCCAGAAGTTCCAGCCAACCCGACAACTCAAGTTTTACGGAAGCCAGCGCATGAGCTCGAAGCAACCCACCATCGTCTACACCCTCACCGACGAGGCGCCCCTGCTGGCGACCTACGCGTTTCTGCCCATCATCCGCGCCTTCACCCAACCGGCCGGCATCAACGTCACCACGAGCGATATCTCCGTGGCCGCCCGCATCCTGGGCGAGTTCCCCGAATTCCTGAGCGACGCGCAGAAGGTGCCCGACAACCTCTCCGAACTCGGCAAGCTCACGCTCCAGGCCGACGCCAACATCATCAAGCTGCCCAACATCAGCGCTTCGGTGTCCCAGCTCAAGGCGGCGATCAAGGAACTGCAGGACAAGGGCTTCAAGATCCCCGACTACCCCGAGAACCCGACCACCGACGAGGACAAGGACATCCGCGTGCGCTACAACAAGTGCACCGGCAGCGCGGTGAACCCGGTGCTGCGCGAGGGCAACTCCGACCGCCGCGCCCCCAAGGCGGTGAAGGAATACGCCCGCAAGAACCCGCACAGCATGGCCGAGTGGAGCCAGGCCTCGCGCTCGCACGTCTCGCACATGCACGGCGGCGACTTCTACCACGGCGAAAAGTCCATGACGCTGGACCGCGCGCGCAACGTCAAGATGGAGCTGATCACCAAGAGCGGCAAGACCGTCGTGCTCAAGTCCAAGGTGGCACTGCTGGACCGCGAAGTCATCGACTCCATGTTCATGAGCAAGAAGGCGCTGCTGGCCTTCTATGAAAAGGAGATCGAGGACGCGCACAAGACCGGCGTCATGTTCTCGCTGCACGTCAAGGCCACCATGATGAAGGTGTCGCACCCCATCGTGTTCGGCCACTGCGTGAAGATCTTCTACAAGGAAGCCTTCGAGAAGCACGGCAAGCTGTTCGACGAGCTGGGCATCAACGTCAACAACGGCATGGTCGATCTGTACACCAAGATCGCCACGCTGCCCCAGAGCACCCAGGACGAGATCAAGCGCGACCTGCACGCCTGCCACGAAGGCCGCCCCGAACTGGCCATGGTCGACTCGGCCAAGGGCATCACCAACTTCCATTCGCCGAACGACGTGATCGTGGACGCCTCCATGCCCGCGATGATCCGCAACGGCGGCAAGATGTGGGGCGCCGACGGCCGCCTGAAGGACGTCAAGGCCGTGATGCCCGAATCGACCTTCGCCCGCATCTACCAGGAGATCATCAACTTCTGCAAGTGGCACGGCGCCTTCGACCCCAAGACCATGGGCACGGTGCCCAACGTGGGCCTCATGGCCCAGAAGGCCGAGGAGTACGGCTCGCACGACAAGACCTTCGAGATTCCGGAAGACGGCGTCGCCAACATCACCGACCTGGACACCGGCGAAGTGCTGTTGAGCGAGGACGTGGAGCAGGGCGACATCTGGCGCATGTGCCAGGTCAAGGACGCCGCGATCCGCGACTGGGTGAAGCTGGCCGTGACCCGCGCGCGCAACTCCGGCATGCCGGTGGTGTTCTGGCTCGACGCCTACCGCCCGCACGAGGCGCAGCTGATCACCAAGGTCAAGATGTACCTGCACGAGCACAACACCTCGGGCCTGGACATCCAGATCATGAGCCAGGTGCGCGCCATGCGCTACACGCTGGAGCGCGTCGTGCGCGGCCTGGACACCATCAGCGCCACCGGCAACATCCTGCGCGACTACCTGACCGACCTGTTCCCCATCATGGAACTGGGCACCTCGGCCAAGATGCTGTCCATCGTGCCCCTGATGGCCGGCGGTGGCCTGTACGAGACCGGCGCGGGCGGCTCGGCCCCCAAGCACGTGCAGCAGCTGGTCGAAGAGAACCACCTGCGCTGGGACTCGCTCGGTGAATTCCTGGCGCTGGCCGTGAGCCTGGAAGACCTGGGCCTGAAGACGGGCAACGCGCAGGCCAAGATCCTGGCCAAGACGCTGGACACCGCCACCGGCAAGCTGCTGGACAACAACAAGAACCCGTCGCCAAAGACCGGTCAGCTGGACAACCGCGGCAGCCAGTTCTACCTGGCCATGTACTGGGCACAGGAGCTGGCCGCGCAGACCGAAGACACGGCGCTGCAAGGCAAGTTCAAGAAGCTGGCCGAGACGCTGGCCGCCAACGAGAAGAAGATCGTCGACGAACTTGCGGCCGTGCAGGGCAAGCCTGTAGACATCGGCGGTTACTACCTGGCCGACCCCGAGAAGTTCACCGCCGTGATGCGTCCGAGCGCAACGCTCAACGCGACGCTGGCGGCGGCCCAGGCCTGAGGCCGGCCCAGGCATGGGGGCAAGCCCCATGCCTTTCCTGCCCCCCTTCCAACAGGGGATGCACAGCGCACGGGCGTGGGACTAGACTGTTTCCCCCTCCCACGCTGTGCAAGGCAGGCCCCCCATGAAACACTGGTTGCTCCCCACCGCGCTGGCCCTTGCCGGCGCGGCCCATGCGGCGCACGGCGCCGAAAGCTGCGACGCCCTGCGCACCCAGATCGAGTCGAAGATCGCCGCCGCTGGCGTGGCGCGCTTCACCGTCACCGTGGTCGATGCCAACGCATCGGCCAACGGGCAGGTGGTGGGCAGCTGCGAGCTCGGCAGCAGGAAGATCGTCTACGAGAAAGACGCCGGGCCCGACCGCGGCACGACGCCCGCAGCACCCGCTGCCTCTTCGGGCGCGCCCATCCTCACCGAATGCAGGGACGGCACCGTGTCCGCCGGCGGCGACTGCAGGAAATAGCTGTTGGCTAGGCGCCGGCTTGGGGATTGAGCAGGCCGTTCTGCATGGCGTCGCGCACCGCCTGCGCGCGCGACTTCACGGCCAGCTTGCGGTAGATGTTCTTGACCTGCGCATCCACGGTGTGCGTCGAGCGGTAGCTCGCCTCGGCAATCTGCCGGTTGCTCAACCCCTGCGAAATCATTCGCAGCACGCTGAGTTCGCGCGGGGACAACATGCTGGCCTGACGGTCCGGCCCCGGTGGCGGCGCGGCGCGCGGACGCTTTGCCTTCACGGGCAGCGCAGCCGGCTGTGCAACCAGCGGCTGCGCACGCGCCTTCAGCTGCGGCGGCATCGAGGCCGCCTTGGGCTGCCCGGGTGCCGCAACGGACGACTTCCCTGCCACGATGCGCTGCGCGATCCGCGACGCGGTGGCCGTGTCGCCCTCGGCGACCAGCCGCATCAGGAACGCCAGCTCCACCTCGCTCGCCTTGGAGAACAGCAGGCCCACGGCGGTGGCGGCCACGGCCGAATCGACCCGCTGCACATCGTCGTCGAGCGTGCGCAGCAAGGGCTCGTGGCTGTTGCGCCTGGACATGCCGGCGCCGTCGCCACTGTCACGCTGCACTGCAACCCGCTTGATTTTTCCGACGGACATGGACACCTTCATTCGCTCGGCAAGAGAGGGGGAGCGCGCGGCCCGACGGGCCCGGCTGCGCAGGCGTGGCCTTGCAACCACGTCCACCCCAAGGTTGCGGGTTTGCGCCCTGCAGGCTTGACCGTGCGTCTCAGTTTTTGCGAGAATCCGGCTGTTTTGCAGCATTTGTTGGCACTTTTTCCTTATTTTTAGGTTTTAAAAACGGGCTCACCCCCCGTTTTCCAAGCACCTGTGATCGGCCTGCGTCACCTCGCACCCGGCGTCCGTTCTTCCCTGCAGAACGGCCTTCCCCACAGTCATTTCAACGTGCTGGAAGAGCCGCCGGCGCGCCAGTTGCAGGCATGGCGGGAGCGCGTGGGGCATGTCATCGACGTGCAGCCCGCGGCGGGCGGCATCGGCCGGCCGTTTCACGCGGCCATCGACCGCTACGACATCGGCGACATCACCTTCACCGACTGCCGTTCCGACGCCATGCAGCTCGAACGCTCGCTGGCACGCATCTCCACCGACAACGTGCGCAACTACGCCCTGCATGTGTTCCTGGAGGGCGACGTCGAAGGCGTGAGCGTGCGCTCGTCGGCACAACCCAGGACCGCCCCACGGTCGGCCAAGGTGCTGGCGCTCGACATGGGCCAGCCGGTGCGCATGCAGCGCAACACCTGCCGCGTGCTGACCTTCTTCGTGCCCGGTGCGCTGGTGGAAGAGGTCTTTCCCGACCCCGCGGCCCTTCACTGCCGGGCGATGTCCGTCGACACACCCATTGCGCGGCTGGCCCTGGCGCAGGTCGAGGCGCTGGGCCGCGACATCGCCCACATGAGCGCGCCCGTGGCACAAAGCGCCGTGCGTGCCAGCGCACAACTGCTGCTGGCCGGCTTCGGCAAGGAGGCACGCCTGAGCGGCGGTGCGCGCGCGGCCGCCCGCGCGGCCATGTTCGGCCAGGTGCGCCGCTATGTTCAGGCCAACCTGCACCGCAGCGAGCTCTCCCCGGAGCAGGTGCTCGCCACGCTGCACCTGCCGCGGCCCACGCTGTACCGCATGTTCCAGCACGAAGGCGGCCTGGGCGCGTACATCCGCCACCTGCGGCTGCGCCATGCGGCCGACGACCTGGTGCGCTGCCCGCACCTGATGGTGACCGACGTGGCCTACGGCGTCGGGTTCAAGAGCCCGTCGGACTTCACGCGGGCGTTTCGCAGGGCGTACGGCATGTCGCCGCAGGAGTTCAGGGCCTCCTCGGGCAAGGCGGCGTAGGCAGCTGCGGCGCGCTCAGCGCTGCTGGTCGACCACCCGCGCAATCCACGCCAGCAGCACCGCCTCGACCTCTTCGCGATTGACCTCGTTCAGCGTCTCGTGGCGCGCGCCGCCGAACACGTGGCACGACACGTCGCGCAGCCCCGCCGCGCGGTAGCGCTGCACCAGCGGATAGAACCATTCGGCCTTGTTGCTGACCGGGTCCTCGTCGCCCACGAACAGGTACAGCGGCAGCTCGGGGCGGATGTGCCGGCGCATCGCCTCGGGCGCCAGGTCGGCCAGGTTCGCGAACATCGAGCCCATGCCCTCGGCCGACACGGTGAACCCGCACAGCGGATCGGCGATGTACGCGTCGACCTGCGCCGGGTCGCGGCTGAGCCAGTCGAAGGGCGTGCGCACATCGGGCAATGCGGCGTTCATGTCTTCCAGCTTGAAGCCGGACTGCAGCGCGGCGCCCAGCAGGTCGAGCGCCGTGGTGCCCGAGAGCACCGCGCCCGACAGCAGCTCGCTGTGCTTGACCAGGTAGTACTGCGTGGCGAACGAGCCCATGCTGTGGCCGAGCAGGACCAGCGGCAGGCCCGGATGCACGCCGCGCACATGGCGGCTGAGCAGCGCCATGTCGTCGACCAGCCCGGCGAAACCGCGCGGACCGAACTCGCCCAGTTCGCCGCGCGCCGAGGCGCCCTTGCCGTGGCCGCGGTGCTCGTTCGAATAGACGACACAGCCGGCCTCCACCAGCGCATGCGCCAGGCGCCGATAGCGCAGCGAATGCTCGCCCATGCCGTGCGCCAGCTGGATGACGGCGCGCTGCGTTGCGCCCTGCCAGCGATGGACCTCCACCGTGACGCCGTCGTTGGCGGTCAGGTCGAAGTGCGTCTCGGTGATTGGCATGCGGTGCTCCAGTGGTCCGGTTGAAAAAAGGGGGACTGCCATCCTAGGCGGTGGCGGCTGGGACGGGCATCAGGGGTTTCCAGCTTTAGACGCGCGACCGGCCGCGAGCACTTCGGCCATCTTGCGCAAGGCCGCCTCCGGCGTCGGCTCGATGTGGATCGAGCAGGCCAGCATGAGGTTCAGTTGCTGGCCGAAGTCTTCGACGGCGATGCCGGTGGCGCTTTCGCGCAGCACGCCGCTGGCGTCTTTCTGGCATGGCAATGCGGCCTGCGCGCGCTCCGCATAGCTGCCCTCGGGCACGCCGTAGGCCACGACGGGAATCCCCAGCGCCACCGCCGCACCCACCTCGAACACCGTGCCCGAATCGGGCTCCAGGCCGCGGAAGCATGCGAGGTTGGCGACGACGCCGTCGGCGCCGCGAAGGCGCTGCATGTTGGCGACGTAGATCTGCTTTTCCGGTGCTTCGGTGGTCAGGCCTTCGTTGCCGTCGGCCGGCAGCAGCGCGGCGAGGCCGAGCGCGTCGCAAGCGGCGGCGAGCCGCACGAAGTGGTCCCTGGCATCGGGGCGGAAGACATCGGGGCCCGCCAGGTAGATCCACGGGCGCTGGGGTGTTGCGAGGGTTTCGGCCATCGACAGAGCATCTTCGATTTTCGGAACCGGCTCAACCTGAACCGGCCGCTGGCGAATCGGGCAAGAAATGCAAACGAACGGGTGACCACCCGCCTGATCGGTGCGACCGGGCCGCTTCGTGTTTTGCAGGATCAGGCAAAAACCGAGTTCGATTCGGATACCGCCTCCGGCCCCTGCCGCGAGACACTTCTTTCCATGCCCGGTTCACCCTCTTCTGCGTGGACCCTACTGCAACCGACCCGCACGAGGAGTTTTCAAATGAGCGCAATCCAGGAAAAAGTCGTACTCATCACCGGCGCGAGCAGCGGTATCGGCGAAGCGACCGCGCGGCTGCTGGCGCGGCGTGGCGCCAAGGTGGTGCTCGGTGCGCGGCGCACCGAGCGCCTGGCGGCACTCGTGGCCGAAATCGAGGCCACGGGCGGCACCGCGAGCTTCCAGCGGCTCGACGTGACGCACCGGCCCGACATGGAGGCCTTTGCCGAGTTCGCCCTCGACACGCACGAGCAGATCGACGTGCTGGTGAACGCCGCGGGCGTGATGCCGATGTCGCCGCTGTGGAACCGCAAGATCGAGGAGTGGGAACTCATGATCGACGTGAACCTGCGCGGCGTGCTGCTGGGCATCGCGGCCGTGCTGCCGGCGATGCAGGAACAAGGCTGGGGCCACATCGTGAACGTGGCGCCGGTGGCGATGCAGGGCGTGTCGCCCAGCTCGGCCGTGTACCACGGCACGCAGTACGCGGTGAATGCCATCTCCGAGGGGCTGCGCCAGGAGCATGCGGGCCGCCTGCACGTGACGGTGGTCAGCCCCGACGTGAACGGCCCGAGCGATCCGCTGGCCGAGCGCATCGCGGCCAGCTATTGCCGCGAGCGCATGCGCACCAACCGGCGCATCGCGGTGCCGGTGGATGCGGTGGCCCGGTCGATTGCCGGGGCCATCGAGGGCTACGGCATCACGGCCGGCACGATGCGCCCGCCGGCCAGGCACCGGCCGCATCCGGCCGAGTACGTTCAGTAGGTCTTGTAGGGCAGGAACTTGCCCGACAGCACCACGTTGACGCGGTCGCCCTTGGGGTCGGCCTGGCGCTGGATGTCCATGCTGAAGTCGATGGCGCTCATGATGCCGTCGCCGAACTCTTCGTGGATCAGTTCCTTGATGGTGGTGCCGTACACGCTCACCACCTCGTACCAGCGGTAGATGAGCGGGTCGGTCGGCACCGGCGTGGGCAGCGAGCCCTTGTAGGGCACCACTTGCAGCCACTTCTGCTCTTCGACCGTGAGGCCGAAGATCTTGCCGATGACCTTGGCCTGCTTGTCGTCGAGCGTCATCTGGCCGAGGCAGGCGGCGGTGGTCCACTCCTTCGAAAGGCCGACCTTCTTGGCCACGTCGGCCCACTGGATGCCCTTGCTCACCTTGACGGTGATGATCTTCTCGGTGACGTCGTTGCGATTCATGCGGGTTTGCTCCTGATGGAATTGAAAGATGGAAAGAGAACGCGGGAGTCACGACGCCTTCGCGCGCGTGACGAGGAAATCGACGATGTGGTTGCGCAGCGCGTAGTAGCCGTCCAGGTGGTGCAGCGACGCGCGCGTGCGTTCGCGCGGCAGCGGGTTGACCACGGTCTCGACGATGTTGCCGGCGCGGTAGCCGCCGCCGGGCTGCTCGGCGCCGTTGGTCATCAGCAGGATGCGGTCGGCCAGCAGGATGGCCTCGTCCACGTCGTGCGTGATCATGAACACGGTCTGCTGCGTCTGGCGCACGATGGCCATGAGCTCGTCCTGGATGGTGCCGCGCGTGAGCGCATCGAGCGCGCCGAAGGGCTCGTCGAGCAACAGCATCTTGGGCTGGATGGCAAAGGCGCGCGCAATGCCCACGCGCTGCTTCATGCCACCCGACAGCTGCGAGGGCTTCTTGTCGATGGCGCCCTGCAGGCCCACCATGGCCACGAAGCGCTCCACCTGCGCATCGACCTGCGCGGCCGACCACTCGGGCCAGCGCGAGACCACCGCAAAGGCGATGTTCCTGCGCACGGTGAGCCAGGGCATGAGCGCATGGCTTTGAAATACCACGCCGCGTTCCAGGCTGGGGCCGGCCACCTCGCGCCCGTCCATGAAGACATGGCCCGCGCTGGCCTGGTCGAGGCCCGCCAGCACGTTCAGGATGGTGGTCTTGCCGCAGCCCGAGTGGCCGATGATGCAGACGAACTCGCCGCGGTCGATGGTGAACGACACGTCGGCGAACACCGGTCGCGCCGGCACGAAGGCCTTGGCCAGGCCCTCGATGCGCAGAAAGCCGCGCAGGCCCGCAACGTCCAGCGGCGTGGGAGGAACGAGTGAGGTCATGGCAACGCCCGGGTCGGGAAGATGGACGCGGTCACTCCACATAGGTCACCTTGCGCTGCAGGCCGGCAAAGGCCTGGTCGAGCAGCATGCCCACGACGCCGATCAGCAGGATGGCGAAGATCACGTTGGTGAGCGAGAGGTTGTTCCACTCGTTCCACACGAAGTAGCCGATGCCCGTGCCGCCCACCAGCATCTCGGCCGCCACGATGACCAGCCACGCAATGCTCATGCTGATGCGCATGCCGGTGAGGATGGTGGGCGCCGCCGCCGGCAGGATCACGCGCAGCGCACGGCGCAGCGGCTTGACTTCGAGCGTGCTGGCCACGTTGAGCCATTCGCGCTTGACCGAGGCCACGCCGAAGGCGGTGTTCAGCAGCATCGGCCACACCGAGCAGATGAAGATCACGAAGATGCCGCTGGCCGACGAATCCTTGATGGTGTAGAGCGCCAGCGGCATCCACGCCAGCGGCGAGATGGGCTTGAGCACCTGGATGAACGGATCGAAGGCCTTGTGCAGCAGCGGCGACATGCCGATGACGAATCCCAGCGGCACCGCCACCAGGCAGGCCAGCGCAAAGCCCAGCCCCACGCGCGCCAGCGAGTAGGCCAGCTGGATGGCGATGCCCTTGTCGTTGGGCCCGTTGTCGTAGAACGGGTTCGACAGGTGCGCCCATGCGGTGGCGCCCATCTCGGCGGGTGTGGGAAAGCCCGAACTCTTCACCTGGCCTTGCGTCGGGTCCTTGCCCAGCATCTTCTGGTATTCGATCTGCTCGGCGGTCATGCCGGCCGCCGCAGAGACATCGGTGCTGGGCATGGTCGCCAGCTGCCACACGCCGAGCAGCAGCAGGAACATCAGCAGCGACACCAGCGCCGCCTTGAAGGTGATGGCTTTCTTCGGCATGGCTCAGGCCATCTTCGCGATGGCGAAGCTCTTGACGTAGTCGTCGGGCTTGGACGGATCGAACACCTTGCCCATGATGGTGAACTTGGGGTACGCGCCGTCGGGCACGGCCTGGCCGAGTTCCTTCATGCGCTTCTTGGCGTCGGTGAGCAGGAACACCTTTTCGGCGATCTGCTTGTAGTTGATGTCGCCCTTCACGTAGCCCCAGCGCTTCATCTGCGTGAGCATCCACACGGCCATCGACTGCCAGGGAATGGGGTCGAAGTCGGCGCGGTCGGGCACGGTGCGGATGTTGCCCAGGCCGTCGGCGAACTTGCCGGTGAGCACCTGGTTGAGCACCACCTCCGGCTGGTTCAGGTACTGCGCGGGCGCGATCACCTTGGCGATGAGCTCGCGGTTCTTCGGGTCGCGCGCCATGGCCGAGGCGGTGAGCACCGAGCGCACCAGCGCTGCGAAGGTATTGGGGTTCTTCTCGATGAACTCGGTGGAGGTGCCGAAGGCGCAGCACGGGTGGCCGTCCCACAGGTCCTTGGTCAGCAGGTGGATGAAGCCGATTTCCTCGAACACGGCGCGCTGGTTGAACGGGTCGGGGCCCAGGTAGCCGTCGATGTTGCCGGCGCGCAGGTTGGCCACCATCTCGGGCGGCGGCACCACGCGGATCTGGATGTCGGTGTCGGGGTTCAGGCCCGCCTCGGCCACGTAGTAGCGCAGCAGGAAGTTGTGCATGCTGTACTCGAAGGGCACGGCGAACTTCAGGCCCTTCCACATCTTCGGGTCGCGCTTGTCCTTGTGCTTGTTGGCCAGGGTGATGGCCTGGCCGTTGGTGTTCTGGATGGTCGCGACGTTCATGGGCACGGCGTTGGAGCCCGCGCCCATCGAGATGGCCAGCGGCATGGGCGACAGGAAGTGCGTGGCGTCGTACTCCTTGTTGAGCATCTTGTCGCGAATGAGCGCCCAGCCCGCCGTCTTGACCACCTCCACGTCGAGGCCCTGCTTGGCATAGAAGCCCAGCGGGTGCGCCATGATGAGCGGCGTGGCGCAGGTGATGGGAATGAAGCCGATCTTCAGCTTCGTCTTCTCCAGCGGCGCCTTCTCCTGCGCCATGGCCTGCAGCGCGCCCAGCGGCATGACCGAGGCGATGGCGGCGCGCGCGGTGTTCGCGCCCACGGCCCGCAGGAAGCCGCGGCGCACGCTGTCGACGGGGAACAGCGCCTTCATGAGGCTGGCCTCGAGCTTGTCTTCCGGCAACACGCCCGAGCTGCCCGCACCATGCACGCGCCCGCAGGCGCAGCGCATTTTCAGAGGCCGGTCGGCATCGTAGGGATCGCAGGCGGTCGGTTCGTGCGGGCTGGACATGGTGGTGCACCTCGTTGGAAAGATGCAGCCACCGTTGCAAGCGCCGGGCCGGAATTGCCGCGCACCGGCCGTTCGGCGCGTTGCGGCTTCAGATCGTGCCGCCGATGTCGAGGCCTTGTAGGGCTGGCACTACAAGCCGGGGCATGCGCGCCGGGTTTTCAGCCGGCTGCGCCCTGCTTGCCGTGGCGTTCGGCATACAGGGCCAGTTCGACGTCGTTCTTGGTGCCGGTCTTTTCAAGGATGCGTGCACGGTAGGTGCTGACGGTGTTGGGCGCCAGGCCCAGTTGCGCACCGATTTCGCTCACGCTGTGCCCGGCGCTGAGCAGGCGGTACACCTGGTGCTCGCGGTGCGAGAGCACTTCGGCGCCCTGCCCCGCGCCCCGGCCGACGGCGGTGGCCAGCGCCTCGGCCGTGGCCGCCGACACATACAGCCCGCCGGCCGCCACCTTGCGCACCGCCCCGACCATGTCGTCGGCATCGGCGCTCTTGTTCAGGTAGCCCGAGGCGCCGAGCTTGATGCAGCGCACGGCGTACTGTTTCTCGGGGTAGGTGCTGAGCATGAGCACCGGGAGCGTGGGCCACTGCTTGCGCAGCGCCTGCAGCACGTCGAGCCCGTCGCGCTCGGGCAGCGCGATGTCGAGCAGCACCACGTCGAGGCCTTCGGGGCCGCCGAGCGCCTGCACGGCCTCCAGCACTTCGGGGCCGGTCTGCGCTTCGGCGCGCACGGCCATGGCGGGCAGGCCGTTGGAGAGGTCGCCGAGCATCTGCTTGAGGCCCTCGCGCACGATGCGGTGGTCGTCGCCTATGAGTACGCGGATGTCGCTCATTTCAATGCGCCGTTTCCAGCGGCAGGTGCAGGCAGAAGGTGCTCCCCTCGCCGACATGGCTTTCGATGTCGATGCGCCCGCCGAAGTGGCGCGCCCGCTCCCGCATGCCGAGCACGCCGTAGGAGGTGGCGGCCTCGAAGGCCTGCGCCGGCGCCCCGACGCCGTCGTCGCGCACGCTGAGGCTCAGCTGCCCTTCTTCGACGCCGATGCGGATGCCGAGGCTGCGCGCCCTGGCATGGCGACCGACATTGCTCAGCATCTCCTGGAAGATCCGGAACACCGCGATGGCCGCGGCCTCGGGTAGTTCCACGCCCGCCGGTACGTCGAAGCGCCAGTCGAGCGCGAGCTCGGCCGTCTGCACGAACTCGTGCGCCTGCCACTCGAGCGCGGCCCACAGGCCCTGGTGGTCGAGGATGCTGGGGCGCAGGTCGGTGATGATGCGGCCCACGTTGTCGACCGCGCGCTCGATCAGCTGGCTCATGTTGCCGCACTTGCAGCGCATCTGTTCGCGCATGGCCTGCGCCGCGTCGGGCGCGCGCTCCTGCTGCTCGCCCAGGCGCTTGCCGATCCAGTTGACGTCCATCTTCAGCGCCACCAGCAGGCTGCCGAGCTCGTCGTGCACCTCGCGCGCGATGCGGGTGCGCTCGTCTTCGCGCACCTTGTCGAGCCACGCGGACAGTTCGCGCAGTTGCACCAGCGCGTCGCTGAGCTCGCGGGTGCGCTCCTGCACGCGCAGGCCGAGTTCGTCCTTGGCCTGCTGCAGCGCCTCGGCCTGGCGGCGGCGCTCGGTGATGTCGACGAAGGTGATGACGGCGCCGCGCACCTGCGCGCCGTCCATGATCGGGTGGCTCGAATACTCGACCGCGAAGGCGCTGCCGTCGCGGCGCCAGAACACCTCGGTGTCGATGCGGCACGGCAGGCCGCGGCGGAAGGCGTTGAAGATGGGGCAGTCGGTGTCGGCGTAGTGCGAGCCGTCGGGGTGCGAGTGGTGCGTGAGCTCGTGCATGTTGGAGCCGAGCACGTCGCGCGCCTCGTGGCCCAGCATCTGGGCGCCGGCCCGGTTGATGAACATGCAGTGGCCGTCGAGGTCGATGCCGAAGATGCCCTCGCCCGTCGACTCCAGCAACAGGCCGAGCTGGTGCTGCCAGAGCGGGTGGCTGGCGGTCGGGTCGAGTACGGGCGTCTCCATGCACCAAAAGCAAGCAACAGCCGTGCCCGATGTCTTGCTCCCTCCCCCTCTGGGGGAGGGCCGGGGTGGGGGCACGCGGCCTTCGAGAAAGCATTGCGCCTGTGCGAAGGCCTGCCCCCATCCCGACCTTCCCCCAGCGGGGGAAGGAGCAAGACCGCTCAGCGCTCCCAGCGGAACTTGCGGTCTGCCTCGGCGATGGGCTGGTCGTTGATGCTCGCGTAGCGCCGCTGCATCAGCCCGTTCTCCGCGAACTCCCAGTTCTCGTTGCCATGGCTGCGAAACCACTGCCCTGCGGCGTCGTGCCATTCGTACTCGAAGCGCACGGCGATGCGGTTGTCCATGAAGGCCCACAGCTGCTTCTTCAGCCGGTAGTCGTGCTCGCGCTCCCACTTGCGCGTGAGGAACTCCACCACCTGCTCGCGCCCGTTGACGAAGTCGGCGCGGTTGCGCCATTCGGTGTCGGGCGTGTAGGCCAGGCTCACGCGCACCGGGTCGCGCGTGTTCCAGGCATCTTCGGCGGCCTGGACTTTCCTGGTGGCGGTCTCGAGGGTGAAGGGCGGCAGCGGCGGGCGGGATTCCATGAGCGTCTTTCGATGAAGAAGTGAAGAGGGGATGCGCCGCAATGTGCCACACGTAGACAGACCTGTCTACATGCCTACAATCGCCGCATGGACATCTCCACCATCGCCTCGCTCCCCGCGCGCGAGCGCATCCTGCTCACCGCGCACGACCTCTTCTATGCCGACGGCATCCGCGCCACCGGCATCGACCGCGTGATTGCCGCAGCGGGCGTCACCAAGGTCACCTTCTACCGGCACTTCTCCTCGAAGGACGACCTGGTGCGCGAGTTTCTCGATCACCGGCACACGCGGTGGATGGCCTGGTTCGTCGATGCGCTGGGCCGGCGCGGCGCGCACGAGCGCGCGGACGATGCCGATGCGCTGCTGTTGCTGGCCGACGTGATGGTCGAATGGTTCGCCGACCCGGTTTTTCGCGGCTGCGCCTTCATCAACGCAACGGCCGAAGTGGGCGGCAGCGTGGAAGGCGCCCTGCAGCGCGCGCGCGAACACAAGCGCGAGATGGTCGAAGTCATTGCGGGCCTGCTGCCCGCACGGCTGCCGGGACGCATGGCGCTCGCACAGGCGGCAGGGCTCGGTGTCGACGGCGCCATCGTCAAGGCCCAGATGGGCGACGCGGCCGAGGCGCGCGAGGCCGTCGACGACCTGCGGCGGCTGCTCGAAGCGCTGGTCGCAGTTGCCGATGCTTCACGACCATCGCCGTGACGGCCACGCAAGGGCAACCGACAGCGTTTCGCTAACATCCCCTCTCACTCCCCCAACCCACAACCGATGGCTTTCACGCGTCTCCCCTCGACCCAGGGCCTGCAGGCCTTCGAGGCCGTCGCACGGCTGCGCAGCGTGAACCTGGCCGCCGAGGAGCTCAGCGTCACGCCCAGCGCGGTGAGCCACCGCATCCGCCAGCTCGAGCTGCTGCTGGGCCTGAAGTTCTTCACGGGCAGCGACTTCGGCCTGAGCGCCGACGGCATGACCTACCTGGCGCGCGTGCGCGAGGCCATTGCGGCGCTGCAGCAGGTGCCCGGGCGCGAACCCGCCTCGCAGGTGCGGCGGCTGCGCGTGGCCGTCACGCCCACCTTCTCGCGCCAGATGCTGCTGCCGCGGCTCGCGCAGTTTCGCGATGCGTATCCGAACATCGAACTGATGCTGCAGGTGACCGCGCCGGTGCGCAATACCACGGTGGAAGAGGCCGACATCGAGCTGCGCTTCGGCACCGGGCCGTTCCACGACCGGGAGTCTTTCCAATTGCTGGCCGACGAGGTGTCCCCGGTGTGCAGCCCCGCATACCTGAAGCGCCACGGCCCCTTCGACGGCTTCGCGACCGATGCCGAGGTGTCGCGCGCGCAGCTGCTGCGCACGCCGCTGGAGTCGTGGCGCACCTGGTTCAAGGCCTGCGGCGTGGGCCTGCCCGAGCCGGCCACGGGCCACCAGTTCAACGACCTGGGGCTGGCGCTGGACGCGGCGGCCGAAGACTTCGGCGTGGTGCTGATGCACCTGCGACTGGGCAGTGCCTGGCTGGACAGCGGCCGGCTGGTGCGGCTGTCGGCGCGCAGCGTGCCTTCGCCGAACGCCTACTTCCTGTGCTGGCGCCCGGGCGCGATGGAGCGCTGGGAGTGCGCGACCTTCGTGGAGTGGCTGCGACAAGCGCTGCGGGACTGAGTCAGCGGGATGATCCGGGGCGACTGAATTTATTTCAGTTGCGGGGCCGGCTTTTTTCAGATGCCCCCCAAGAGTGCCTGCCGATAATGGCCGGTTCGCCCCCGCCTTCCCACAAAGACCAGCCAGGAGACAGCCCGTGTCCGACCTTTCCAAGATCACCAGCATCGAAGACCTGCGGGTGATCGCCAAGCGCCGCGTGCCCAAGATGTTCTACGACTACGCCGACTCCGGCGCATGGACCGAGGGCACCTACCGCGCCAACGAGAGCGACTTTCAGAAGATCAAGCTGCGCCAGCGCGTGGCCGTGAACATGGAAGGCCGCTCGCTGCGCACCACCATGGTCGGCCAGGAGGCCGCCATGCCCGTGGCCATTGCGCCCACCGGCCTCACCGGCATGCAGCACGCCGACGGCGAGATCCTCGGCGCCCGCGCGGCCAAGGCCTTCGGCATTCCGTTCACGCTGTCGACCATGAGCATCTGCTCGCTCGAAGACATTGCCGAGCACACCGGCCGCCATCCGTTCTGGTTCCAGCTCTACGTCATGAAGGACCGCGACTTCATCGAGCGCCTGATCGAACGCGCCCGCGCCGCCAACGTGACGGCGCTGCAGCTCACGCTGGACCTGCAGATCCTGGGCCAGCGCCACAAGGACATCAAGAACGGCCTCACCGCGCCGCCCAAGCCCACGATCAAGAACCTGATCAACCTGGCCACCAAGCCGCGCTGGTGCATGGGCATGCTGGGCACCAAGCGCCGCACCTTCGGCAACATCGCGGGCCACGCCAAGGGCGTGAAAGACCTGTCGTCGCTGTCGTCGTGGACCGCCGAGCAGTTCGACCCCGCGCTGAGCTGGGCCGACGTGGAATGGATCAAGAAGCTCTGGGGCGGCAAGCTCATCCTGAAGGGCGTCATGGACGTGGAAGACGCGCGGCTTGCAGCCTCCAGCGGCGCCGATGCGCTCATCGTGTCGAACCACGGCGGGCGCCAGCTCGACGGCGCGCCCTCCTCCATCGCGGCCCTGCCCGCCATCGTCGACGCGGTGGGCACCGAGATCGAGGTGTGGATGGACGGCGGCATCCGCAGCGGGCAGGACGTGCTCAAGGCACGCGCCCTGGGCGCGCGCGGCACCCTGATCGGGCGCAGCTTCCTGTACGGACTGGGCGCACATGGCCAGGAAGGCGTGACGCGCGCGCTGGAGATCATTCGCAAGGAGCTGGACATCACCATGGCCTTCTGCGGCCGCACGAACATCGACGACGTCGATTCGAGCATCCTGCTGCCGGGCACGTTCTGACGGCACCTGCTCTGGCAGGCCCGCGAAGGCCATTTCGGGGGTAGGCCGATGCGGCGGTGGCTGACACGCCGCACCCTCTTGGCGGCGCAGAATGTTTTGGCAACAACAACATTGCCTGCACGGCACAAGAAGGCACCATGAGCGCAGTCACGCCTGTTTCTGGAGGCCCGGCGGCCTCGTCGCCCGAAACCTCTCCCCCTCACTACTCGGCCGAAGAAAAACGCCACCGCGTCTTCGCGATCATGGCGGCCTCCTCCGGCAACCTGGTCGAGTGGTTCGACTTCTACGTGTACGCGTTCTCCGCGCTGTACTTCGCGCCGGCCTTCTTCCCCAAGTCGGACCCCACCGCGCAGCTGCTGAACACCGCCGGCGTGTTCGCCGCGGGCTTCCTCATGCGGCCCATCGGCGGCTGGCTCTTCGGCCGCATGGCCGACCGGCTCGGGCGCAAGACCTCGATGCTGATCTCCGTCACGATGATGTGCGGCGGCTCCCTCGTCATCGCGTTCCTGCCCACCTACGCGCAGATCGGCGCATGGGCGCCCTTCCTGCTGCTGATGTGCCGCCTGTTCCAGGGCCTGTCGGTGGGCGGCGAATACGGCACCACCGCCACGTACATGAGCGAGGTGGCGCTGCGCGGCCAGCGCGGCTTCTTCTCGTCGTTCCAATACGTCACGCTGATCGGCGGACAGCTGCTCGCGGTGCTGGTCATCGTGGTGCTCGAACAGCTGCTGACCGAGGCCGAACTCAAGGCCTGGGGCTGGCGCATTCCGTTCGTCATCGGCGCCATTGCCGCCGTGGTGGCCCTGCTGCTGCGCCGCACGCTGCATGAAACGCAGAGCGCCGAAGCCAAGGCCAACAAGGAGGCCGGCAGCATGGCGGGCCTGTTCAAGCACCACACGCCCGCATTTCTCACCGTGCTGGGCTACACGGCCGGCGGCTCGCTGATCTTCTACACCTTCACCACCTACATGCAGAAGTACCTGGTGAACACGGTGCACCTGCCGATCAAGACCGCCAGCTACGTGATGACCGGCGCGCTCTTCTTCTACATGTGCATGCAGCCCTTGTTCGGCGCGCTGTCGGACCGCATCGGGCGGCGCAACAACATGCTGCTGTTCGGCGGCCTGGGCGCGCTGGCCACGGTGCCCATCCTGACGGCGCTGCAGTACACGACCAGCCCGGTGGTGGCCTTCGTGCTGATCATCGTGGCGCTGGCCATCGTGAGCTTCTATACGTCGATCAGCGGCATCGTGAAGGCCGAGATGTTCCCGCCCGAGGTGCGCGCGCTGGGCGTGGGACTGGCCTACGCGGTGGCCAATGCGATCTTCGGCGGCTCGGCGGAGTACGTGGCGCTGGGGCTCAAGTCGCTGGGCCACGAGTCGGCGTTCTTCTGGTACGTGAGCGGGATGATGGTGCTTGCGTTCGTCGTCAGCCTGCGTTTGCCGAAGCAGGCCAGCTACCTGCATCACGATCATTGAGCGGCTTAAGTCCCTTTGTTCGGGCAATTCAAGCGCCCGGCCCCGGGACATACTTCCAGCCTCCGAGGGGAAGAGGCATGAAGTCAAAGTTGGAAACCGTGGCGGTGTATGGCACCGCCGTGCTCATTTGCGGCGCGTTGATCGGCGTCTTCGCGGCCTATCCGCCGGTCACGCCCGGGGATTGGGCCGAATGGGCGCAGGCCTTCGGGTCGATTGCCGCCGTCGGGCTGGGCCTGTGGGTCGTGCAGCGGCAGCGCGGGCTGGAAGCGCAGCAGCACGCGGCCATGGCATCGGCGGCACGGCTTTCGCTGCACCAGGGGGCCTTGCAACTGGTCGACGCGGTGCACAAGGTCGCCGAGAAGGTCAAGTCGCACCCCGACGAAACCGCGCTCGACCTGCTGCACCTGTCGCTCGAACTCGAGGGCGTGACGGCGGCGCTGGCGGCGGTGGACCACCTGCGCTTCGACATGCCGCGCGCGATCGATGCGCTGCTGGTGGCGCAGGCATCTTCCAGAAAACTGCTGGCACACCTGCAGCGCGCCTATGACCTGTCGCTCGACGGGCGCGGGCACAAGTGGGCGCCGGTGAAGGAGTTTGCCGAGCAGGCGAGCGATGCCGTCCGGCCGCCGATGGAGGCGCTGCGTGCGGAGCTCGAGCAGGCGCGGCAGGCTTCGATGCCTGCCTGAACCTTCGATTCGATGCCGTTATTCGGCGCCGAGCCGCTCGGCCACTTCGTGCTTTCCAAGCCCACGCACGGCAGCCAGGCTCTCCAGTTGCGCAGCCCGGGGGCGTGCCTTGCCCTGTTCCCAGTGGTAGATCGTCTGGCCCGACACGCCCACCAGCTTTCCATAAGACGCAGCGGAAATACCCAGCTTGGTGCGATGCGAGGCCAACCGGCCCGCGCTGAAGCGCCGCTTGGTGCCGCCTTCGTCCGCCTCGTCGCTTTCGCTGGCGCGTGCGCTGCGCGTCGCGCCCTTGGCGACGCTGCGCAGTTCCTTTTCCAACGCACTCACCTGGCGGCGCAACGCGGCAATGGCCGCGCGGTGCTGTACAGATGCCTTCTTGAGGGTTTCGATTTCCACGCGCACTTCCTTGCGGGCGACGCGTGAAATCTCGGATTTAAGGATCGATGCAATGTTTGGCATGCCGGCATTGTGCCCAGCAAATGTGAACTCGCGAAAAGAATGCTGAATTCCCGAGCAATTCAAACTTCGAACTTTTGATCGCGCCGCAAGGATCCCGCGCCGCGCGCTACGGGTGCCGATAGCAGGTAGCGATCAATCCGCGTACACGCCGGCCGCCTTGATGATCGGCGTCCACTTCGCAATTTCATCGATCACGAACTTCTTGTGGCCTGCCGGTTCGATGCGCCCGTCGGTGGCCACCACCGCGCCCAGCAGTTCTTCGCGGCGGATGAAGTCCGGGTCCTTCAGCGCGACCTTGAGCGCGTCGTTCAGCTTCTTCAGCACCGGCGCCGGCGTGCCCTTGGGCGCATACAGGCCGTGCCAGATCGTGACCTGGAAGTTCTTCAGGCCGGCTTCGTCCAGCGTGGGCAGGTCTTTCAGCATCGGCAGCGCCAGGCGATGGGGCGTGGTGACGGCAAAGGCCTTCACCTTGCCGCCCTGGATCTGCGGCGTGGTGTTGGTGGTCTGGTCGCACAGAAGGTCGATCTGCCCGCCGATCAGGTCGGTGATGGCGGGTGCGGTGCCCTTGTAGGGCACGGGCGTCATCTCGGTCCTGGTGGCGCTCTGGTACAGCAGGCCGCACAGGTGCGAGGCCGAGCCCACGCCCGCGTTGCCGATGTTGATCTTGCCCTTGTTCGCAGCAATCCAGTTCGCCAGTTCCTTGTAGTTGATGGCCGGGATGCTGGGCTTGGCGATGAGCGTCATGGGCACGTCGTTGACGATGCCCAGGTACTCGAAATCGGTCTCGACCTTGAACGGCACGTTGCGCACCAGGCTCGGCACGGTCGCCATGGCGATGTGGTTCAGCAGCAGCGTGTAGCCGTCGGGCGTGGCACGCGCCACCTTGGCCGCGCCGATGGAGCTGCCCGCGCCGGGCACGTTGTCGATGATGACGGTGCCGCCACCCAGCGGCTTGCGCAACGCCTCGGCCAGGTCGCGTGCGACGCGGTCGGTCGGTCCGCCGGCCGCGAAGGGCACGATGATGGTGATCGACTTGCTGCCGGGAAAGTCCTGCGCGTGGGCAGCGACGGCGGCAGCGGCGAGCGCCGCGAGGGCGAACAGTTTTTTCATGAAGTCTCCGTAACGTGGAAAAGAAAATCAGGGCGCGCGCGCGGGCACGCGGCTTTCGAGCGTGGGCGGTTGCCACGCGGGCTGGATGTGGCAGCCGTTCTTGCCGTCGGTGTCGTAGCGCGCCGCGAGCGCCTTGCAGCGTTGCGCCAGGCCTTGGGGCGTGGGCTTCTCGCCCTTGTCGATCCAGTCGAGCAGCGCTGCGAAGAGCGCGGGGTATTCCGAGTCGCTCAGGTAGCTGTGCTCGCGCTCGCTGCTGAAGCTCTGCACCAGCAGGCTGCCGGTGCCGGCCGCGTCGCGGATGCGGCGGTACGCGTTCTCCAGTTCGACGAAGGCGGTCGGGTCGTCGATGGCATGCAGGCCCACGGTGGGCAGCGCGGTGCGGCCGGTCGGCTGGCTGTCCGCCGCCAAGGCACCCATGGCCTGCGGGTCGGCCGCGTAGCGCGCCACGCCGGCATTCAGCGCCGCATCGTCGGCCGAGCCGGTGTACACCACGCCGATGTTGCCGAAGGGGTTGCGCCCGTCCAGGCGCTTCTGCACCAGGTCCTGGAACAGCCAGGTCGCCCACGTGAGGTGGCCGAGCAGCGAGCGCTCCTGGATCTTCACGACCGACAGGATGGTCTTCAGGTGCGCCGCCTGCTCGGGCGTGCGCTGCGCGGCGGGCAGGCCGACGCCGGTGCATTCCTTCACGCGCTCGGCGAGGTCGGCGCGCGTGAGCTTCGAGTCCGCCGGCAGGCCCATCCACAGCGGGTACTGCGCCTCGTCGGGACGCGGATGGTTGCGGCAGACGTACTGGTAGACCACGCGCAGGTCGAGGCGAAAGTCGTAGTTGTTGTTGCCGCCGCCGATCACGCCGCTCGTGAGCAGCAAGCCGTCGTACGGACTCTTCGCATCGCCGGCGGGCGCATAGAGTTCGGCCGCCTTCGCGGCCACGCCGCCGCCGTAGCTCTGTCCGTGCAGCAGCGTGCGGCGCGGCTGGCCGAAGTAGCGCACGAAGATCCGGCGCAGGCGCTCGGTGTCTTTGGCCGCCATGGTCACGCCGTAGCCGCCGCGCCGGTAGGTGGAGCCGGCCCAGGCGTAGCCAGCCTTCACGGTGACGGCCCAGCGCTTGAGGTCTTCCTCGCTGCGCTCGAGCTTGGGCGGCCCGGTCTCTGGGCCGCCGTGGGCGTGCATGACGAGCACGCCCTTGCCGTCCCTGGCCCAGTCCTTCGGAATGGCGATCCAGTACAGGGCGCCCGTGCCGTCATCGCCGGTGTAGCAGCGCGCGGCGTCGGGCACCGGCGAGGGACAGGCTGCGGCCTTGGGCGCGGACGGTGGTGCCGCCTGCGCGGACAGCATCGGCGCCAGGCCGAGCAGGGCGAATGCCGCGATGAATGTCAGGCGATGGCCGTTTGGTTTGTTCAATGCCGTACTCCGAGTTCCAGCGCCGCATTCGTGCCCGGGTTGGAAACGAATGCGAGAACGCCGCTGTTGAAGATGAAATTGCCTGGTCGGCCTGCATCGGCCTGCACCACGCCGGGCACGGGCGTGTCGTAGCTCAGCACCGCGGCCGCACCGGCGAGATTGAACCCGCTGCCGGCCACCGTGGCATCGTGGTTCTCGCCCTTGACACTGACCAGCGCATAGCTGCCGTCGGCCGCGCCGGTCATCAGGCTCTGCTGCAGGCCGAACAGGCGCAGCCCCGCATTGGCGGCCGACTCGCGCACCAGGTGCAGCGGCACGGCAACGCCATTGACCAGCCCGATCACCATCGAGCCGGTGAGCGTGCCGCCGGTGGTGACGGCGCTGCCCGTGGGCGAGGTGGAGAACAGGTCGAAGGCGCCATGCGCGGCGTTGTAGTTGATGTAGCCCTTCTCGGTCTGCGTGCAGGCGGCGTCGTAGGTGACGAAGCCGCCGGTGACCGCGTCGCGGCAGTACTGGAAAGTGCCCGCATTGCGCAGCCGCACCGAGGACGCATGCGCCGCCGTGCCGCCCGAGCCCTGCTGCACGCCCACCGCGTTGAAGACGGCCGCCACCGGGTTGAACACCGCAGGCGCCGCCGTGTTCTCGAAGGTGTTCTGGAACGCCACCAGCGGTGCGAAGCCGCCGCCGCTCGGGGCGTTCACGCCGCCCAGCAGCACGCCGCCGGCGCCGAAACTGAACACCGCCCCGCTCTCGCCGCTGGCGTAGCTGCAGCTGCCCTCCGACACCAGCGAGCCGGTGCGCTGCGTGCCGGCGGCGCGCTGCAGGCTTGCATCGATGGTCACGGTATAGGCCATGGTGGACGGGTCGATCAGCACGCGCAGCTCTTCGCCGAAGCTGTCGCCGCCCTTGTAGCTGGTGACGGATGCCGGCAGGTTGGGGCAGGCCAGCGGGTCGCCGACTTCGGTCACGCAGCTGTAGTTGACGGCCGCGTCCAAGCTGCCGCTGCCGCGGTACTTGGGCCATGCCGGAAACTGGCACAGCGGGCGCGTGCGGCCGTAGGTGCCGGCCACCGCATCCACCGCCACGCCGGTGGCGGGCGCGAGCCCCCCTTCCACCCAATCCTCGAGCGCGGCCAGCGAGTCCCAGTTGGGAATGAAGCTGCCGGTGCCGTGGCCCATGCCGGGCACGGTGTAGAAGCGCACGTTCTGGTCGACCGCCGCCTGGCCCACCGTGGCGATGAGCTGCTTGTAGTAGTCGATGGTCGAGTTCGGGCTGATCACCTCGTCGGCCAGGCCGTGCAGCATGATGAGCCGGCCGCCATGCGCGAAGAACGGCGCCAGGTCGGGGTTGGTCGCGTCGGTGAGATTCGACACCTCGGTCACCCGCGCCGCGTAGGCACCCGGGTCCAGCGGGTCGAAGCCGAGCGTGTCGAAGCCGGCGATGCGCGTCACGAAGTACTTCACCCACTGGTCGCCGGTGAGGTACACGTTGGCGTCGGCCGAGGTGGCCGGATTGCCCGGCACCTTGCGCGTGCCGAGGTCGCGCGAGGTGTACGGGCCCGCCACCAGCGCGCCTTCGAGCAGGTTGTAGCCGCCCGCGCGCCTCACGCCGTTGGCCAGCGCATAGGTCGTGAAGTCCAGCGGCGACTCGATGGTGCGCACGGTGGCGATCTGCGCGTCCGACAGGCAGCTGTCGCCCGTGTCGGTGCCGCCGCTGCAGCGCAGCGAGGCCAGGACCTGCGCGTTCAGCAGGCGGCAGCTTTCCACGTTGCTCACGATGTTGTCGGCCGCGCCGTCGAGCCTGTCGCAGGCCTGCATGGCGGCCTTCTGCACCAGCAGCGTCTTGGCCACGTTCATCCAGCCCGCGCCACCGTTGGCGTAGAGCGCACGCCCCACCGCCACGTTCGACAGCCGCGTGCCGGTGTAGTTGAGCGCGGGCTCGTTGGCGATCACGCCGTCGTAGTCCAGCGGCCAGCGCTGGATGTAGCTCAGCGCGTCGCGCCCGCCGGTCGAGGTGCCGAGGAAGTAGGCATGCTTCGGCGCCACGCCGTAGCGCGCGAGCACCAGCGCCTGCGCCACGTCGCGCGTCTTCTTGAGCGACTGGCCGCCGTAGTTGGCCAGTTGCTCGTCGTTGGCGGCGAAGCGCCCGTCGGTGATGCTGCCCGACTGGTGGCCCGAATCGTCGCCGTAGGTGGCGTAGCCCAGCGCCAGCGGCGCGGGCTTGCCGGCGGGGCCGAAGCGGATGACCTCGGTGCCGTCGATGAGCACGCCGTCGAAGCCGCCGCCCCCGAAATGGATGGTCTTGCGGTTCCATTGCTCGGGCAGGTTGACCGCGAAGTTGATGGCCGACGCGCTCGCGTCCACAGGCTGGATGGTGCCGCGCACGCGGCAGTAGTCGCCGAGTGTGTTGCCCGCGTCGCCGGCGGCCACGGGCGTGGCGCTGGTGACGGTGGCGCCTTGCGTGGGCAGGCCGATGAGCGCCGCGGGCAGGCTCTTGCCCGACAGGTCGGCGCAAGCGACGACCGGCTGCACGGGCGGAGCCGGCAGGTTGTCCGGTGGGTCGTTGGCCGGCGGGGCGCTGCCGGCGGAAGGCGCCGTCGGCAGGAAGAAGCCTGCTCCGCCTCCCCCTCCGCTTCCGCCGCCACAGGCAGCAAGGACCAGCGACAGGCCGGTCGCGCAAAGGACAACACGAAACTTCGGTGCGGGGCGCGGTGTGCGCATGGGTTTGTCTCCGTCGTGCGGCCTCGGTGGGCCGCTTTTTGAATGGGCGGCCGGACGATAGATTCACGAGTGACTTAGGGTCAAATAAAATAAAGTGGCACTCCTGATACAAAAAACATATGAGAGACACATGGACATCCGGGCGCTGAGGTACTTCGCCGCCGTGGCCGAGACCGGCCACATGACGCGCGCGGCCGAGCAGCTGGGCATCCAGCAGCCGCCGCTGAGCCTGCAGATCAAGTCGCTCGAGCGCGAGCTGGGCGTGCTGCTGTTTCGCCGCCATCCGCGCGGCGTGGCGCTCACCGACGCGGGCCGGCTGTTCCAGGCCGAGGCGTTGCGCATGCTGCAGGACATGGAGGCCATGAAGCAGCGCATGGCGCACGTGGCCACCGGCCAGGCCGGCACGCTGGCGGTCGGCTTCACCAGCTCGGCCGCGGCGCACCGCTTCATGCCCGAGGCGCTGCGCGCGTTCCGCCGCGCCTACCCCAAGGTGGCGCTGCAGCTGCGCGAAGACAACGCGGCCGAACTCACCGAGGCGCTGGCGGCAGGCCGCCTGCACTGCGGCCTGCTGCGTGTGCCGGTGGCGCGGCCCGAGGGGCTGGTGTTCGAGACGCTGCTGCGCGAACCGGTGTGGGTGGCCATGCCCAGCGACCACCGCCTGGCCGTGGGCCGGCGCAAGGGCTCGCGCGCGCTGCCGCTGGCCAGGCTGTGCGAGGAAGGCATCATCCTCGTGCGGCGCCCGGGCGCGCCCGGCCTCTATGCCGACCTGCTCGCGCTGTGCCACGCCAAGGGCCTGCGCCCGCGCGTGGTGGCCGAAGTCGATCGCATGATGACCAACCTGAACCTCGTGGCCGCCGGTGTCGGCCTGTCGGTGGTGCCGGCCTCGATGACCGGGGTGCACGCGCACGCCATCGCCTATGCGCGGCTGGCCGACGGCGGACAGCTCGACGCACCGCTCACGCTGGTGTCGCGCGCCGAGGAAGACAACCTGCCCGCGCGGCACTTCGCCGCCTTGCTGCGCCGGCTGGCCTCCGAGAGCCCGGAGCCATGAGCCCGCTTCGGCGCCGCGCGTTCATTCGACGGGCAGGCACCGCGCTGGCCGCCGTGTGCGCCACGCCGCGCCTGCTGCACGCCGCGGGCCCGAACCGCCCGTTGCGCCTGATCGTGGTCTACCCGCCCGGCGGCGTGAGCGACGGCATGGCGCGCGTGCTGGCGGAGCCGCTCGCACAGGCGCTCGGCGTGCCGGTGCTCGTCGAGAACCGCCCGGGCGCGGGCGGCAGCCTGGGCATGGACGCGCTCGCGCGCGCCGCGCCCGACGGCAACACGCTGGCCTTTTCCGCCATCAGCCCGCTCACGCTGCACCCGCTGCTTGCGCGCGTGCCCTACGACCCGCTGCGCGGCTTCGTGCCCGTGGCCAGCGTGATGCGCACGCCGGTGCTGGTGGTCGGCACGCCGGCCTTCACGGGGCGCGGTTTCGGCGAACTGATCGCGCAGGCGCGGCTGCAGCCGGGCGCGGTGCGCTGGGCGACTTCGGGCGTGGCCACCATCGGCCACATGGTGCTCGCGCAGGTGCGCATGCAAAGCCGCACCGACATCACGCACATTCCCTACCAGGGCGGCGGGCCGCAGCTCAACGATGCGCTCAGCGGGCAGTTCGAGGTGCTGTCGACCAACGTCGCGGCGCAGCAGCTGCAGTACATCGAGGGCGGGCGTTTCCAGGCACTGGCGGTCGGTGCGCCCGCGCGCATCGAGGCGCTGCCCGCGGTGCCCACGCTGGCGGAGCTGGGTTTCGACAAGGCCAACCGCGACTCGCTGTTCGGCATCTTCGCGCCGGCGCGCACGCCGGCGGCGCTGGTTCAGCGGCTCAATGCGCAGATCAACCGGGTGCTCGGCAGCGAAGCGGTGCGCGAGCGCTTGCGCGGTGCGTACAACCTGCCGGCGGGTGGAAGCAGCGACGACTTCGCGCAAGAGATCGCCGTCGACCGTCGGCGCAACCGCGCGCTGGTGGCGGGGGATCGGTCGCAGTTCGACTGATCAGTTTTCGGCGGCCCAGAGCCGCGGATAGTCGCGCACGAAGCCGTCTTCGGTGACACCCAGCGTGGCCGCATAGTCGAAGCGCTTGGCTTCGTAGGCGTATTCGCCGTCGCCCGTGCGCCGGTAGCGCTGTGCCAGCTCGCTCAGCACGCCGCCGCCATCCAGGTCGACCCAGGCGGCCGGTGCATCGGCGCTCTCGCCCTGTGCAAGGTTGAGCCGGCGCAGCTGCAGCAGGTTGGTGGCGGGCGTGAAACCCAGGTCGAGGTCCACGCAGTGCGACAGGTCGGGCACCGCCTCGTCGTTGAGCTTCCAGTGGCCGCGCGCGTCGCGGGCAATCGACAGGTCGACCGCCGACTCGCCCAGCCAGCCGCGCACCGTGCCCCACTGCGTGTGCCAGTGCAGGTCGCAGCGCACGCGGTAGTGCAGCTGGCCGATGCGCCCGCCTTCCAGGCGGAACACGGCCGCGCCGTCGAGCTGCCAGGCCGAGGCGTTGCGTTCGAGACGGCAGGCATCGTGACCCGGTGCGTCGAGCCTGCGCCAGAGGATGGAGGCGACGGTTTGCATGGCGCGGATGATGGCACCGCCATGCTGCAGTGCGCAAGCAATGACCCGCGGCGCCCGCAGGTGGCGGTCAGGTTCGCGGTTGCCTGGCCAGGCGCGAGGTGTGCCGCACAATGCGCGCCACATGACCTTCAAGCTCCCCGCGGCGCTGGCGCTGCCTCTGTCTGCAGCGCTCGCGCTGCTCCTGTACGCCCTGCCCTTCGGCACCAGCCACGCCGCCGCGCTGAAAGACGGCGACATCGTCTTCCACACCTCGCGCTCGGCCCAGAGCGTGGCGGTGCAGCGCGCCACCGGCTCGCGCTACAGCCACATGGGCATCGTGCTGTTGCGCGACGGCAAGCCCTACGTGTTCGAGGCGGTGCAGACCGTGCGCTACACGCCGCTGGCGCAATGGACGGCGCGCGGCAACGGCGGGCACTACGTGGCGAAGCGGCTGCGCAATGCCGACACGCTGCTGACACCCGGCGCCATCGCGCGCCTGCACGCGAAGACCTCGGACTTCGAAGGCCGCCCCTACGACCTGACCTTCGAATGGTCGGACGGGCGCATCTACTGTTCCGAGCTGGTGTGGAAGCTCTACCAGCGCGCGCTGGGCGTGCGCATCGGCGAGCTGCAGAAGATCCGCGAATTCAACCTGAACGACCCGGCGGTGCGCGCCAAGATGCGCGAGCGCTACGGCGACAGGGTGCCGATGGACGAGCCCGTCATCTCGCCGGTGGCGATGTTCGACTCGCCCCTGCTCACCACCGTGGAAACACGCTGACCCAATCGCCCCGCGCGGGCGAACGGGGCCGGGCCGGGAGACAATTGTTGCCGTGAGTTCCCAGACCCCGTCTCCTCCCATCCGCCGCATCGCGCACCTCGACATGGACGCCTTCTACGGCTCCGTCGAGCTGCTGCGCTATCCGCAGCTCAAGGGGTTGCCGGTGGTGATCGGCGGCGGGCGGCGCCGCGTGGACGAGGCCATCCGCGACCTGCCCGATGGCGGCACGCTGGCCGACATTCCGGTCGATTCGTTTCCCCGGCTGAAGGACTACACCGGCCGCGGCGTGATCACCACCGCCACCTACCCCGCGCGCCAGTTCGGCGTGGGCTCGGCCATGGGGCTCATGAAGGCCGCCAAGCTGTGCCCGCAGGCCATCATTTTGCCGGTGGACTTCGACGAATACCGGCGCTACTCGCGCGCCTTCAAGCAGGTGATCCTGGAGATTGCGCCGCTCATGGAAGACCGCGGCGTGGACGAGGTGTACATCGACTTCACCGACGTGCCCGGCGGCCAGCGCGACGGCGGGCGCTCGCTGGCGCGCTTGATCCAGAAGGCCATCCTCGACGCCACCGGCCTCACCTGCTCCATCGGCGTGGCGCCCAACAAGCTCATCGCCAAGATGGCAAGCGAGTTCGAGAAGCCCAAGGGCATCTCGGTGGTGTACGAGGGCGACCTGGAAAGCCGCATCTGGCCCCTGCCCTGCCGCAAGGTGAACGGCATCGGCCCCAAGGCCGACGAGAAGCTCAAGCGCTTCGGCATCGAGACGGTGGGCCAGCTGGCCGCGCGCGACCGCGACTGGCTCATGGCCACCTTCGGCAAGGCCACCGGCGCCTGGATGCACGAGGTGTCCTGGGGCCGCGACGACCGGCCCGTGGTGACCGAGAGCGAGCCGGTGTCGATGAGCCGCGAGACCACCTTCGAGCGCGACCTGCACGCGGTGCGCGACCGCGCCGAGCTGGGCGCGATCTTCACGCACCTGTGCGAGAAGGTGGCCGAAGACCTGCAGCGCAAGGGCTATGTGGGCAAGACCATCGGCATCAAGCTGCGCTACGACGATTTCAAGATCGCCACGCGCGACCAGACCATCGAGCGCTTCACCGCCGACGCGAAGACCATCCGCCAGACCGGCGGCCAGTGCCTCAAGCGCGTGCCGCTGGAGCGGCCGCTGCGCTTGCTGGGCGTGCGCGTGGGAGCGCTGGCCAAGGCGGGCAGCCCCGAGGCGCAGGCGCCGGCCGGCCCCGGGCGTGCGGCGACGGAGCCGGTGGCGACCACGGCGTCGCTGTTCTGAACGGACCCGCAGTGAAACGCTGGCTTCGACGCGTCGCCTTCACGCTGCTGGGCTTCGTGGCGCTGGTCGGCCTCTATGTGGCCACGGCCTGCGCGCTGATGTTCTGGCCAGCCAACGCGAAGCCGCAGCAAGGCAAGGCCGCGCCCGAGGTGCAGGCCTGGGTGCTCAGCAACGGCGTGCACACCGACTACGTGTTCCCCATCCGCTCGGCTGCCGTCGACTGGCTGCAGGTGTTTCCGCTGCAAGACTTTCGCGCGCCGCCGCCCGATGCCGAGTTCATCGCCATCGGCTGGGGCGACCGCGAGTTCTACCTGAACACGCCCACCTGGGCCGACCTGACGGCGTCGCGCGCCTTCGGGGCGCTGTCGGGCGGCAACCGCGCGCTGATGCATGTGAGCTACCTGCGGCGCGGGCAACTGGGGCGCGGCGCCTACGCCCTGCCGCTGTCGCAGGCCCAGTACGCGCAGCTGGTCGGCTACGTTCGCGTCGCCCTGCCCCAGGGCCGGGCCACGCCCATCGCAGGCGCGCACTACGACAACCAGGACGCCTTCTACGAAGCCAACGGCGGCTACAACCTGTTCGAGACCTGCAACACCTGGACCGGACGCGGGTTGCGGCAGGCGGGCGTTGCCGTGAGCCGCTGGACACCGTTCGACTTCACGGTGACCTGGCACCTGCAAGCTGCGGCGCCTTGAGCGGCGGTGTTCAGGGCTTGGGCACGCCCACCGACCACGTCGGCCAATTCGCGACGATGTGGTCCACCACGCGGCTGCCCACCAGCTCGATGTTCTCCACCGTCTCCGCAAAGCCGCCCGCCGTCTCGCCCGGCGCCGGGTCCAGGTGCTGCAGCGTGGTTTCCTTCGGGCTGCCCTGGTCGAAGTTGACCGCGCCGCGCAGGCTCATCACCCGGTCGGTGCCGTGGGTGCGCTTGATGACGAGGGTGATGGCGGCGGCTTCCATCTCGGTGATGACGTAGTCGTCCGCGCCGTAGAGCTTCGCGATGTACTGCGCCTGCTTCGACATGCCCGGGCCGTGGAAGAAGGTGTCGCCGGTCATGTGCGTGCCGGTGCCCACGAAGGGCGCGCGGCGGGCGGCCGCGTCGGGGTAGCGCAGGCGGTACTTGCGGGCCGACTCGGAGTCCTTGAGCGGCGTGTCGCCCGAGAGCTTCATGGCCCAGCTCACCAGGTCGGGGTTGAGCCGGAAGCGGCGGTAGTCCTCGTAGCCCTTGCGCGGCATGAAGGTCGGCTCGCCGGCCTTGTTCTCTTCGGGCGCCCAGCGGTGGCCCAGGTCGTAGTCGACCAGCCAGGTCGCCCAGCTCACCTCGCCGATGGTGCCGCGCGAAGGCGGCGTGCCGGCCACGCCCGAAATCACGTAGTAGGCCTGCGAGAAATCGAGCTGCGGGTTCAGCAGGATGGCCTGCATCGACGACGACGAATTGACCTTGCCCATGCCCAGCACCGCGCCGCACACGCCGTCGGCGTTGCAGTACACGGGCTGCAGCGCGCCCGGCACGGCGATGGGCCTGGCGCCCTTCCAGTAGCGCTCGTACCAGTGCTGGAACTCGCCGGCGCGGTCGCCCGTGTTCTGGCCGATCTCGAACATGGCGGCGACGAAGACCTTGACCTTCACGGGTGCGGCCGGCGCCGGCGCCGATGCTGCCGGGGTGGACGTGGATGTGGAGGCGCACGCGGTGAGAAGCAGTGCCGCGGCGGGCACTGCCAGCCAGCGGGCGGTGAAGACGCAAGACGCGAGGGAAGTCATTCGGGTGGTCGATCGAAAGAAAAGAAAAGGGGATGCGACGGCAAAAGCAACAAGCGCGCCCAGCGCACGGCCGGCTCTTGCGGCGTCCTACAGGCGGCCATTGTCGGTGCTGGCACAAGCGGGTTGTCGCTTCAACAGCTTCACCATCTCACCCCATGCCGGCCACCACCGCTTCTTCCGCCCCCGCTGCCAAGCCCCCGTCGAAGCCCACGCCCATCGCCAACGGGCTGGTCTACGTGAACCCCGACATGCCGGGCATCCAGCGCCTGAAACAGGGCGAGCGATTTCGCTACCGGGACGCCAAGGGCCGGTGGCTGCGCGATGTCGACGAGATCTCGCGCATCCGCATGCTGGCCATTCCGCCGGCCTACACCCAGGTGTGGATCTGCCCGCTGCCCAACGGCCACCTGCAGGCCACCGGCATCGACGCGCGCGGGCGCAAGCAGTACCGCTACCACGCCGACTGGCGCTCGATGAAGGACGAGAGCAAGTTCGAGCGCCTCGAGGCCTTCGCGCTGGCGCTGCCCCGCATCCGCGCCCGCGTGGCGCGCGACCTGCAATTGCCCCGGGGCAGCAAGACGCCCGGGCGCAGCCAGGTGCTGGCCGCGGTGGTGCGCCTGCTCGACACCACCCTGCTGCGCGTGGGCAACGAGGAATATGCGAGCACCAACGGCTCCTACGGCCTGACCACGCTGCGCAACCGCCATGCGGCGGTGCAGGGCCAGGCGCTGCGGCTGCGCTTTCGGGGAAAGAGCGGCGTGATGCACGACGCCAGGCTGGACGACCCGCGCGTGGCCAGGGTGGTGCGCCAGTGCCAGCAGCTGCCGGGGCAGACGCTGTTCCAGTACGCGGACGACGACGGCACGCCGCACAGCGTGTCGTCCACCGACGTGAACGACTACCTGGCCGAGGCCGCGCGCGGCGAACGCTTCACCGCCAAGGACTTCCGCACCTGGCACGGCACCGTGCAGGCGCTGGAGCTCACCCGGCTGGCTTGCGAGCCCGGCCGCGCCGCCGCGGATGGCACCCGCTACACGGCCAAGGACATCCTGGCGGCCGTGGCCAAGCAGCTGGGCAACACCCCGGCCGTGTGCAAGAAGGCCTATGTGCACCCTGCGGTGCTGGCACTGGGCAGCGCGCTGTCGGACGGCGACGAGGCCACGAGCGCGCTGTTCGAGAAGATCGGCGGCAGCAGCAAGGCCCGTACCTCACGCGGGCTGCATGCGGCGGAGCGCCGGATGCTGGCCTTCCTGAAGGTGCAACGCCAAGGCCAGGCGCGCGAGCGGCGCGCCACCCGGGTGGCCCTGCCCTCGCGCAAGGGCACGACGAAACCCGCCGGCAACAGCAAGGCTCAGTTGCCGGTGGCCAGGACCAGGCGCACGCTGTCCGCCTCCAGCGTCACGGCATAGCCGAGGTCTTCGGCCAGGTTCTGCAGCGCGACCGCGTCGATGGCCAGCGCGCGCGGCGCACGGTGTGCTTCGAACACCGCATGCGTGGCACCCGGCTCGCGTGGTACGGCCGTGAGGCGCAGCGCATTGGCGCCGTCCGCCTCGACGCGAATGGCGCCGGCGTCTTCCACGCTGTCGTGCAGGTAGCCAAGCGACCCCAGGAACAAATAGCGCAAGGCGGCGGCGGCGGGCCAGCGCTGTTCGTCCTCTTGCGGCGCGAGCGCGTCGTCGGTCTCGAGCGACACGCCGTGCAGGTCGAAGGCGGCGCGCATCAGCGTCACGCATTGCGCCACCAGCGCGCTGCGGCTGATGCCGTCGTCGGTCGTGGCCAGTTCCCAGTCACGCAGGGAACGAATGGCCTCGACCAGTTCGCTCACCTGGTTGTCGATGAGCGCCACGCGTTCCTCGCAGGCCTTGGGGTCGATGGCGGGCGCGGCGACCTGGCGCTTGAGCATCAGCAGCGCCATGCGGATCACCGAAACGGGCGCCGCCATGTCGTGGCGCAGGGCGGGCAAGGCCCGGGTCAAAAGTTCGTGGCGCACGCCGGCGGCGATCCAGCTGCGCGCGCTGGGAGAAGCTTTCATCGCGCGGCGGCCACGGGTGCAAGGTTGATCGGCACGGTCACGGTGTACTTCCTGAAACGAGAGGGGGAAATACAAGTATCGTGCCCACCCTTGGCCACGGGTGTAGGAGCGTGCCTACGATGGCCGCCCGAAGCACGCGGCCGCGCCCGGTCCGCTGAAGTCAGGGCTTGCCGAGGTAGGTGCGCACGTCCTTCACCTCGACGCCGGCGGCGGCGATGGCCGAGCGCAGCTGCGCTTCGGTCACGCCCAGTGTCTTCGTCCAGTAGCGCACTTCGTGCAGCTCGTTCACGTTGATGCGGGCGGCATCCTGCGGCCCGCGCTTGCTCAGGTCATCGGCCATGGTGGGTTGTCCTTTGTAGAAGCCCCCACGATGGCGCGCATGCCGGCCCCGGACTGGAGGACGCCGGCGCGCCTGCGTGCAGGAGAACGCCCGAAGACCCGAGGGGCCTCCCCCTCAGGGCAGGCGGCAGCGCGCCTGCAGCTCGCGCTTGAGCAGCTTGCCGTTGGCCGTGGTGGGCATCGCGTCGATCACCTCGATGCGCGCCGGCCGCTTGTAGGGCGAGAGGTGCTCGACCAGATGGGCACGCAACGCCGCCTCGTCGAGCAACGCGCCGGGCTTGAGCTCGACAAAGGCCACGATCTGCTCGTTGCCGTCGGCCTCGGGCACGCCCACCACCGCGCACAGGTGCACGCCGCCGAAGCGCCCGATCACCGCCTCGATCTCGGCCGGGTACACGTTGAAGCCCGAGCGGATGATCATTTCCTTCAGCCGCCCGACCACGAACAGTGCGCCGTCGCTGTCGAAGCGGCCCAGGTCGCCGCTCGCGTACCAGCCGCCGGGGCGCATCACCTGCGCAGTGGCCGCCGCGTCGCGGAAGTAGCCCAGCATCAGGCCCGGCCCGCGCAGCCAGATCTCGCCGGTGTCGCCCGGCGCCACATCGTGGCCGTCGACGGACACGATGCGGGCCTCGCCGCCCGCCACCGCGTAGCCCGCCGATGTGTCCGCGCGCGGCGCCTCGGTGCGCGTGAGGAACACCGAGCCCGCGTACTCCGACAGGCCGTAGCCGTAGTGCAGCGGCTGGCCGAACAAGGCCTCCACCCGCTGCTTGAGCGCCAGGTCGAGCGGCGCGGAGCCGGTGTACACATAGCGAAGCTGCGGAAAACGCGGCGCGGCGCCCTCGGCCTCGATGTGCGCGAGCAGGCGCGCATACATCGTCGGCGGGCCGAGCAGGTTCGACACCTGTTCGTGCGCCAGCGCCTGCAGCATGTCGGCCGGAGAGAAGCTGCCGCGCAGCACCAGCGACGCACCGCCCGTGAGCGCGGCCATCAGCACGGTGCCGATGCCGAAGATGTGCGTCATCGGCAGGAAGGCATAGGCCCGGTCGCGCTCGCCCAGCGCGCGCACCTGCGCCGACACGCGCCCGAAGTGCAGCAGGCCGCCGTGCGACACCATCACGCCCTTGGGCGTGCCCGAGGTGCCGGAGGTGAAGATGATCGCGGCGGTGTCGGCGAGTGCGGCGTCGGGCTCGGTGCGCGCCTGGGCACGCACGGCCGAGCGCATCACGCCCGGCAACGCGGCGGGTTGTGCACCGGCGCGTTGCGCATGCCTTTCGGCAGCCTCCGACGCGGCGACGGTGAAACAGCACAGCCGCGCATCGGCCCGATCGACGATGGCCGAAATCTCCCCCGGCGACATGCGCGCATTCACGCCGCACGACCACGCCCCCACGCGGCTGCAGGCCATGATCAGCGCGATGTGGGCGGCGCAGTTCTCCGCCACCAGCACCACGCGGTCGGTCGGCCGCACGCCGGCGTCCCGCAGGTCTTGCGCGGCCGCGTCGACCATCGCCTGCAAGGCCGCATAGGTCGTCGTGCCGCCTGGTTCGAACAGAAAGACCGTGTCGGGCGTGCGCGCCGCGCGCGCCTCCAGCAGGTGATGAATGCGCTGCATCGCTTACTCGGCCTCGATGCCCTTGGACGCCGTGGCCCAGAGCCTGCGGTCCGACTGCCCCTTGGTCGCCAGCACCTCGGCCGCGCCCGACCACACGTCGTAGCCCTGCTCGCGCAGCCGGTTCGCGATGTCTTCGCGTGCCAGCATCTTCTGCGCGGCGGCGTTGATGCGCGCGGCCAGCGCCGGGTCCATGCGCGCGGGGCCGTACAGGCCGAACCAGCCGCCCACGTCGTAGCCCGGCACGCCCGACTCGACCATGGTCGGCACGTCGGGCAGCATGCGGTTGCGCTGGCGCGAGGTCACGGCCAGCGCGCGCACCTTGCCCGACTGGATGAAGGGCTTGGAGGTGGCGATGATGTCGAACATCATGGTCACGGTGCCGCCCATCACGTCGGCCAGCGCCGGCGCGCTGCCCTTGTAGGGCACATGGGTCATCTGCACGCCGGTCATCTTCTCCAGCAGCGCGCCGCTCAGGTGGTTGGACGCACCCACGCCAGCCGAGCCGTAGAACACCTTGCCGGGGCGCGCCTTCGCATAGGCCAGCAGCTCGGCCACGTTGCGCACCGGCACGTCGTTGTTGACGACGAGCACGTTGGTGTAGTCCACCAGCGGCGCGAGGGGCGTGAGGTCCTTCATCGGGTCGAAGGCCATCCTGCGCTGCACGTTCGGGTTGATGGTGATCGTCGGGCTGGCGCCGAAGAACAGCATCGCCCCGTCCGGCGCGGCCTTGGCCACGGCGTCGCCGCCCAGCGAGCCGCTCGCGCCGGGGCGGTTGTCCACGATCACCTGCGTGCCCAGCTCCTGGCTCAGCGCGGGGGCCAGCAGGCGGGCCGCACCGTCCACCGGCCCGCCGGCGGAGTAGCCCACCACCAGCTTGATGAGAGACGGCAGAGGGGGCAAGGGTTGCTGCGCGAGCACGCCGGCAGGCAGTGCAGCGAGGGCCGCGCCGCCTGCCATCGCGGCCATGAGGTGGCGGCGCGAGATGTGAATCGATGTCATGAGCGTTGTCTCCTGTTATGAATTCTTCGGCGGCTGCATCGCTCAGGCCGGCAGGTCCAGAACCTGCCTGGCGAGGATGTTGCGCTGGATCTCGTTGGTGCCGCCGTAGATCATTGCGGCCGTGGACCCGATGAGCGGCGAGAGCACGTTGAAGGTCTGCCCGTCGAGCAACTGGTCGCCGGCGACGGCGCCCTGCTCCTCGCCCGCCTCGACCAGCAGCGCGCCGATGCGGTGAAAGGTCTCGCTGGCCCAGATCTTCAGCAGCGACACCGACGCAGGCAGCGGCTTGCTCGCGCGCACGATGTTCGCGAAGCCGGTGTAGGCGGCCGACAGGTCGAGCACGTCGAGCCGCAGCGCAGCGAAGCGCTGCGCGAACACCGGGTCGGCGAACAGGCGCCTCGCCTGCGCCAGCCGCGCGAGCTGGCCCAGCGCGTACTGCGACTGCTTGGGGCTGCCGAGAAAGATGCGCTCGAAGCCCAGCAGCGCTTTGGCAATCGTCCAGCCGCCATGCAGCTTGCCCACGAGGTTCTCGGCCGGCACGCGCACGTTGTCGAAGAACACCTCGCAGAACTCGGGCTCGCCCGCGAGCGTGTGGATCGGGCGGATGGTGACGCCCGGCGTGCGCAGGTCGCACAGCAGGAAACTGATGCCCTCCTGCTTGCGTGCGTCCTTGTCGGTGCGCACCAGCATGAAGATGTGGTCGGCGTCCTGCGCGAGCGTGGTCCAGATCTTCTGGCCGTTGACGACGAAATGCTCGCCCTGCGCGTCGCGCGCCGGCAGCGCCTCGGTGCGCAGGCCCGCGAGGTCGGAGCCGGCGTTGGGCTCCGAGTAGCCCTGGCACCAGATGTTCTCGCCGCTCAGGATGCGCGGCAGAAAGCGCTGCTGCTGCTCGGGCGTGCCGTGCTGGATGAGCAGCGGCCCGATCATCACGATGCCCTGGTCGGGCGCACGCGCCACGCCGTGCTGCTCCAGCTCTTCGATCCAGGCGATCAGCTTGTCGGCGGGCAGGCCCATGCCGCCGTGCGCCTGCGGCCAGGCGGGGGCGATCCAGCCTTGCGCCGACAGCGTGAGGTACCAGTCGCGCATCTCGCTCCAGCGCGCGCGGTGCGACAGGTAGCGCAGCGCCTGCGGGTAGCGCTGCTGCAGAAAGGCGCGCACCATGCGGCGGAAATCGGCCTCGGGCATCGCGGACCAGTCGGCAGTGCGCGGGAACTCGCCGGTCCAGGTGGCGGCGCCGGTGGCCGCCTCGGCCTCGCCGGCCAGCACCGCATGCCGGCGCTGGTGCGCGCTGGCGTTGCCCAGCCACGCCGACAGGCACAGCACGCGCTTGTAGAACAGGCTCAGGTCGCACTCCTGCGTGTAGCCGATGGCGCCATGCAGTTGCACGCAAGCGCGCGACGCCTGCAGCGCGGCCGCCGTGCAGCGTGCGTTCACGCGGCTGGCCTCGGCCTCGAGCCGCTGCGGTGCGAGCCCCTTGCCCGCCAGCGCCAGCACCTCGTTCAGCGTGGCCTGCGCCACTTCGAGGTGAATGAACATGTCGACGCAGCGGTGCTGCAGCGCCTGGAAGCTGCCGATGGGCTTGCCGAACTGCGAGCGCGTGCGCAGGTAGGCCAGCGTTTGCGCGAGCATGGCCTGCCCTGCGCCCAGCAGCTCGGCCGATTGCAGGATCTGCCCGGCCGCGAGCGCATGGCGCAGCGCGTCCTGCGCGGCCGGGCCTTCGGCCAGCACCGCACCGGGGGGCAGCTCGACCTGCTCGAAGCGCAGGTTGGAGGCCTGGCCGCCGTCGACCAGCGGCACCGGGGTTTCCGTCACGCCCTCGGTGCCGCGCGGCACCCACAGCAGCACCGCGTCGTCGTTGCCGCGCGCCGACACCAGCCAGCCGCTCGCGGCCGCGCCGGGCAGCACCATGAGCTTCTCGCCCTGCAGCAGCACCCCGCCGGCGTGGCCCCCGCGCGCTTCGCAACCGCAGGCCAGCGGCACCGCGCTCAGGTCCCCGGCACTCTCCTGCCAAGCCAGCGCGGGCAGGCTGCGGCCGGCGACCAGTTCCACCAACAGGCTGCGGGCCGGCGGTGTGTCCAGCCGTGCCAGCAGCAGCGCGCTGAGACCAGCCACGGCCAGCAGCGGCTCGGGCGCCACGTGCTCGCCCGCAGCGCGCAAGACTTCCGCGGCGCCGTCGAGCCCCAGCGCCAGGCCGCCGGCCGATTCGGGTGCCAGCATGCCGGGCCAGCCGAGCTCGGCGATGTGGCGCCAGCCTTCGGCCTCGTCGGCATGCGGCTGCTCCGTGCGGCTGCGCCGCCGGGCGATGGCGCGGCTGCGCACGAAGTAGTCCAGGGCGGCTTCGCGCACTGCCGCGAGTGATTCGGAGTCCATGTGTGAGGTTGCCTCGTTGCGTTGCAAAGACGAACCGCAGCGTGCCCCAAGACCCCGGCGGCGGGCATTTGCATTTGCCGAAGGGAGGGTTTCGCAATCAGAGAACCTTCTCGCGCGCTGGAGGGCTAGATTCGTTGCCATGACGAAAATCAAGAAATCCCTGCACACCGAGCTGGGCCACAGCACGCCGGACAAGATCACCGTGCGCGGGCGCGACCTGCCCTCCGAGATCCTCGGCCACCTGAACCTGGGCGACATGGCCTTCCTGGAGCTGACCGGGCGCATCCCGACGCCGCAGGAGTCGGTGACCTTCAACGCCATCGTCGTCACGCTGGTGGAGCACGGCATCACGCCCAGCGCACTGGCCGCGCGGCTCACCTACGCGGGCGCCCCCGAGGCGCTGCAAGCCGCGGTGGCAGCCGGCCTGTGCGGCCTTGGTACTGTGTTCGTCGGCAGCACCGAAGGCGCGGCCCGGATGCTCTACGAGGCGATTCCCTTCGGCGAGAAGCCCACGCGCCCGCTGGCCGACATGGCGCGGGACATCGTGGCCGACCACCGCGCGCGCAAGCAGATCGTGCCGGGCCTGGGCCATCCGCTGCACAAGCCCATCGACCCGCGCACGCCGCGGTTGTTCCAGATTGCGGCGGAGAACGGCCTCTCGAGCCACTACGTGGCGCTGCTGCAGGCGGTGCAGGAAGAGGCCGAGCGCGTGTCGGGCAAATCGCTGCCGATCAACGCGACCGGTGCCATCGGCGCGATTGCGGCGGAGTTCGGCTTTCCGTGGAAGATCATTCGCGGCTTCGGCGTGATGGCGCGCGCCATCGGCCTGGTGGGCCACATCCTCGAGGAGATCGACGACCCGATGGCCATCGAGATCTGGCAACGCGTGGAGAAGGAAGCCGGCGGCCCACGCCACGACTGACGAGTAACGACCGATGAACAACGCCAACGACAAGAACCACCCCGACATCCGCGACGCCGTGCGCGACCTGTGCGCGCAGTTTCCCGACGCCTACTTCCGCAAGATCGACGAGGCGCGCGGCTACCCCGCCGAGTTCGTCGACGCGCTCACCAAGGCCGGCTGGATGGCCGCGCTGATCCCGCAGGAATACGGTGGCTCGGGCCTGGGCCTGACCGAGGCCTCGGTCATCATGGAAGGGATCAACCGCTGCGGCGGCAACTCCGGCGCCTGCCACGGCCAGATGTACAACATGGGCACGCTGCTGCGCCACGGCAGCGAGGCGCAGAAGCGCGACTACCTGCCGCGCATCGCGAGCGGCGAGCTGCGCCTGCAGTCGATGGGCGTGACCGAGCCCACCACCGGCACCGACACCACCAGGATCAAGACCACGGCGGTGAAGAAGGGCGACCGCTACGTCATCAACGGGCAGAAGGTGTGGATCTCGCGCATCCAGCATTCGGACCTGATGATCCTGCTGGCGCGCACCACGCCGCTGGCCGACGTGAAGAAGAAGTCCGAAGGCATGTCGATCTTCATCGTCGACCTGCGCGAAGCCATCGGCCACGGCATGACCGTGCGGCCCATCCTGAACATGGTGAACCACGAGACCAACGAGCTGTTCTTCGAGAACCTGGAGATTGCGGCGTGCAACCTCATCGGCGAGGAAGGCCAGGGCTTCAAGTACATCCTCGACGGGCTGAACGCCGAGCGCACGCTGATCGCGGCCGAGTGCATCGGCGACGGCTACTGGTTCATCGACCGCGTCACCGCCTACACCAAGGAGCGCGTGGTGTTCGGCAGGCCCATCGGGCAGAACCAGGGTGTGCAGTTTCCGATTGCCGAGGCCTTCATCGAAATCGAGGCGGCCAACCTGATGCGCTACGAAGCGTGCCGCCTGTTCGACGCGCACCAGCCCTGCGGCGCGCAGGCCAACATGGCGAAGTACCTGGCGGCCAAGGCGAGCTGGGAGGCGGCCAATGCCTGCCTGCAGTTCCACGGCGGCTTCGGCTTCGCATGCGAATACGACATCGAGCGCAAGTTCCGCGAGACCCGGCTGTACCAGGTGGCGCCGATCTCTACCAACCTGATCCTCAGCTATGTAGCAGAGCACATGCTGGGCCTGCCCCGATCGTTCTGAAGGACGCCATTGCCATGAACCCTGTCGATCATCCAAGCAAGGTGCTCGCCACCTTCGCGGCCGAACTGCAGTTCGCCGACATTCCCGCGCCCGTGCTGCGCCGCACCGAAGACCTGATGCTCGACTGGCTGGGCTCGGTGCTCGCGGCCCGCACGGCGCGGCCCATCCGCAGCATCGAACGCTTCGCGCAGCTGATGGGGCCCGCCGAAGGGCCGAGCGAAATACTGACCTCGCGCCGCACCAGCTCGCCGCTGTTCGCTGCAATGGTCAATGCCGCGGCCTCGCACTTCGTGGAGCAGGACGACGTGCACAACGGCTCGGTGTTCCACCCCGCCGCAGTCGTCATTGCGCCCGCGCTCGCGGTGGCGCAGAGCATTGGCGCGAGCGGCGCGCAACTGCTGACGGCTGTGGTCGCGGGCTACGAGGTCGGCATCCGCGTGGGTGAATTTCTAGGCCGCTCGCACTACAAGACCTTTCACACGACGGCGACGGCCGGCACGCTCGCGGCCGCCGCCGCAGTGGGTCGACTGCTCGACCTCACGCCACAGCAGATGCTGCACGCCTTCGGTTCGGCCGGCACGCAGTCGGCCGGCGTGTGGGAGTTCCTGCGCGACGCGGCGGATTCCAAGCAACTGCACTGCGCGCACGCGGCAACCAGCGGACTGATGTCGGCCTACCTCGCGCAGGACGGCTTCACCGGCGCGGCGAAGATCCTCGAAGGCGCGCAGGGCCTGGGCGTGGGCATGTCGGGCGATGCAGATCCCGGGAAGCTCACCGACGGCCTCGGCACGCGCTGGACGCTGGCCGAGACCTCGTTCAAGTACCACGCCTCCTGCCGCCACACGCACCCCGCCGCCGACGCGCTGCTGCAGGTGATGACGCAGCACGCGCTGCAGCCCGCCGACGTGTCGCGCGTGACCACGCACGTGCACCAGGGCGCCATCGACGTGCTGGGCCGCGTGACGGTGCCGACGACGGTGCACCAGGGCAAGTTCTCGATGGGCACGGTGCTGGGCCTGATCGCGGTGCACGGCCGCGCGGGCCTGGGCGAGTTCGACCGCGACTTCCTCGCGCCCGAGGTCTCGGCCTTCCGCGACAAGGTGACGATGGCGCTCGACGACGAGGTCGACACCGCCTACCCCGCGCGCTGGATCGGCAAGGTCAGCGTACACACCGCCGACGGCCGCACGCTGCAGGGCCGTGTCGACGAACCCAAGGGCGACCCGGGCAACAGCCTGAGCCGCGCGGAGATCGAGGACAAGATGCAGCGCCTTGCGCACTACGGTGAAGGCGCCACGGCCGGCGAGGCGAAGGCGCTGTGCGAGCGCGTGTGGCAGCTCGAAGCTACGTCGCGCGTGGGCCGCTGGCTGGCCTGAACGGACTCCAGGCGAACAGCCTCCCCTGCCCGGGAGACCGCGCATCGAGACCTGCGGTGCCCGCCAGGTCCCAGAAGCCGGCGGGCGAGCTGGACACCACGGGCACTTGCAGTTGCGCCTCGACTTCGTGCACTGCATCGAGCGTGACGAGTCCACCGCATGAAATGAGGATGCCGTCGGCGCCGGGCTGCGCCTCGAACACTTTCACGCACAGGTCGACCAGCACCTGGGTGGGCACCTGCCCGACGGCCTGCACATCGGAGATGGAGAGGCCTTCGAGCGCCAGCGGCTCGAAGTCACTCTGTTCGAGGTACTTGCGCAAGTGCACGTTGACCTCGTCGATGTACGCCGTGGCCACCGCCACGCGCCGCACGTTCAGGTGTCGCAGCGCGCGGACGATGGCGTTGCTCATGGTGGTGCAGGGCAGCCCGGTGGCGCGCGCCATTTCGAGTTCGAGCTGCCGGTTGAACGCCACGCCGCGAAAGAAGCTCAGCGATGTGCCCATGAGCGAAACCGCGCTCACGCCCTCGTTCTTGAGCGCAACGGCCTTCTCGACCACGGTGTCGATCACGTCGAGGTAGCCGCGCGTCGATATTTCGCCAAGGCCCAGGCCCAGCGCGCTGAAGCGGATGCGATCGCCGAAGAGCAGCGGGCCGTCCACGGGCACTGCGCCGGCTGCTGGAGGAACGATCAAGCCCAAGTGAGGGGTTGCCATGTCAATGTCTCCCGTTTGTGTTTTGCGTGCTGTCGTTCAGGGCGAATGCACAGGCCATCGGATGCTCCCCTCGGCGTGAGCGTCACCCAGAGCAGCAGCCGTCAATTCCCTTCAACCACGATGTGCTGGTCCGAGATGATCTTTTTCCATCGCACAGTCTCTGCAGCCATGTCCTTCCCGAGCTGAGCCGGCGTGGCGTAGGCCCGCAAGGTGCCCAGCGTAGCCGCGGCGGCGCCTGCCTCCGGCGCCTCGAGCACCGACTTCACGGCGGCCGAAAGCCTGTCGACCACATCGTTCGGCGTACCGGCCGGCGCCAGCACGAAGATGCGCGGCGCCACGTCGAAACCGGGCAGCGCATCGGCCAGCGGCGCAACGCCTTCCACGCCTTCCAGCGCGGCCGTGTTCATCAACGCCAGCGCGCGCAGCTTGCCCGCCTTGGCCTGCGCCATGCCGGCCGTGGCGCTCACCACGCCGATGGGAATCTGCCCGCCGATCACGTCCGGCACGATCTGCGCGGCACCGCGGTACGGCACGTGCACCACCGTGCTGCCGGTGGCCTGCTTGAGCATCTCGAAACCCAGGTGCTGCACCGTGCCAACGCCCGAGGTCGCGTACGAGTAGCGCGACGGATGCGCCTTGATCTCCTTCACCAGCTCGTCCGGCGTCTTCGCGGGAAAGTCGTTGCCCGTGACGATCATCAGCGGCGAGATGAACGCGCCCGCCACCGGCTTGAAGCTGGTGAGCGGATCGATGCCGATCTTCGGCTGCAGCAGCTTGGCGATGAGCAAGGCGCTGTCGCCCATCATCAGCGTGTAGCCGTCGGGCGGGGCCTTGGCGACGAACTCGGCCGCGATCAGGCCGGTGGCGCCGGTGCGGTTTTCCACCAGCACCTGCTGGCCCAGCGCGGCCGACAGGCGCACGCCCAGCAGGCGCGCCACCGCATCGACGCCGCCGCCGGCCGAGTAGCCGACCACCAGGCGAATGGGCTTGTCGGGGTACTTCTGCGCCCAGGCCACGGGCGCGGCGAGCACGGCGACGGTGGTGGCCACGGCCAGTGCCATCGCTGTGCGAAGGGCCTGCCGGCGCGGCGGCCGGATCGCTTGTCTGTCTTTCATCTTGTCTCCGTGGGGTTCGGGTGTCGCCGGCCGTCTGCGCGGCCTGGTCGTGAAGGAAAGCGGTGAACAGTCTCGCCGAGCAGGGAACAATCTCGCCGCCCGGCTCAGGCCTTGCCCTTGCCGTGCGAGGTCGGCAGCTTCGCCAGTTCGCGCACGCGCTCTGCGTTGGGTGTGAAGCCCAGGCCCGGCGTCTCGGGCAGCGTGAGCCAGCCCTGCTCGGGCACCGGCAGGCCGTCGAAGATCTGCTTGAGCATCTGCACCGCCACGTAGTGGTACTCGACCAGCCCGCCGTTCGACACGCCCGCGTGCAGGTGCATGTTGTGGAAGGGCCAGGCGCCGCCGTTGTCGATGGGCACGTTGAAGGCCTGCGCCATGCCGGCGATCTTCAGGCACTGCGAGTAGCCGCCCGAGATGGTCACGTTGGGCTGCAGCACGTCCGCCGCCTGGTTCACCAGCAGGTCGCGAAAGCGGTAGGCCAGGCCCTCGTTCTGGCCGCAGGCCAGCGGAATGCGGGTGCGCGCGCGCAGCTGGGCCATCTGGCGCACGTCGTTCTGCGTGAGCGGCTCCTCGAAGAAGGCGATGCCGTAGGGCTCGATGCGCTGCGCGAGTTCGGTGGCGTGGAACAGGTCGAGGCCGCAGTTGGCGTCGACGTACAGCTTCACGTCGGGGCCCACGGCCTCGCGCACGGCGGCCACGCGGCGCACGTCTTCTGCAATGACTTCGTCGAGCGGGCGCGGTTCGTCGCGGCGCGCGAGCGCGTGGTTGCCCACCGTCATCTTCAGGCGCTGGAAGCCCTGCGACACCCACAGCCTGGCGGCCGCGGCCAGCTGGTCGCGTTCGAAGAAGCCGAAACCGAAGGTGGCGTACACCGGCACCCTGGCGCGCGCGCCGCCCAGCAGGCGCCACAGCGGCTGGCCGAGCGCCTTGGCCTTCAGGTCCCACAGGGCGATGTCGAGCGCGGCGATGGTGTGGCTCGCATAGCCGGTCTGGCCGCGCGGCGAGAGCAGCCAGTAGAGCTTGTCCCACAGGCGCTCGGTGGCCATCGGGTCTTCGCCGATCAGCGCGGGGCCGGCCACCTCGCACACCGCGGCGGCAATGATTTCTTCCTCGGTGATGGCGGTCATGCCATGGCCGACGAGGCCGGTGTCGGTCTCGACCTCGGTCAGGCACAGCGACAGCGAGGTCTGCTTGTTCAGGCCGAGCACGTCGATGGTGACGGGAATGTTCAGCGGCGTGGCGCTGACGCGAACGATCTTCAAGGCGGTCTCCTTCGGTTTGCACGCATCTTTGCGCGCGGGCCGCGGGAGAACAATTCGTTTTTGGCGAGTTCGAGCCTTCGCGCGGCGCGAAGGCTCACGCTCAGTCGGGCCGGCCCAGGTGCTCCAGCACCGAGCGCGCGGCCACGGTCAGCTCCTGCTGCCTGCGCACGCACAGCAGGTGGCGGCGCAGCGCCCAGGGCGCGTCGAGCTTCAGGCAGCGCAGCTTCAGGATCTGCAGCTGCGGCAGGATGGCCGCATAAGGCAGCACGCCGATGCCGATGCCCTGCTCCACCATGCGGCACACCATGTCGAAGCTGCCCACCTGCATGCGCACCTTGAGCGGCACCTGGGCCTCCAGCGCGGCGGCCAGCAGCACGCGGTGCAGCGCGGTGCCTTCGCGCACCACGATATGGTCGTAGCCCAGCACTTCTTCCACGCCGATGCGCTTGCGCCGGGCCAGCGGATGGTCGCGCGCAATGACCACGGCCAGCTCGTCGGTGCGGTACGGCAGGCATTCGAGGCCGTCGGCCTGGGTGTGGCCCTCGATCACGCCGATGTCGGCCAGGCCCGCCTGCACGGCCTTCACCACCTCGGTGCTGGCGCGCTCCTGCAGGTCGATCTTCAGCACCGGATGCAGGCGCAGGAAGGAGCCGATCTGCGCGGGCAGGAACTGCGCGATGGTCGAGGCGTTGGCCGTGATGCTGACCACGCCCGCCACGCCGTGCTGGAAGTCGTCGAACTCGGCGCCCAGCCGGTCCATGGCCGAGAGCACGGCGCGCGCATGCAGCAGCAGGCCGTGCCCCGCCGAGGTGAGCGTGACGCCGCGCGCATGGCGCACCAGCAGCGGCAGCCGCGCGCGGGCCTCGAGGTCGGAAATGCGCTTGCTGGCGGCCGCCAGCGCGATGTGGCAGCGCTTGGCACCTTCGCTGATGCTGCCGTGGTCGGCCACGGTGACGAACAGGCGCAGCGACTTCAGGTCGGCGGACATGGAGGGCGCGCCTTCAGGGCGCAACGAGGTGGTCGAACAGCTCGCGCGCGGAAGCCGGCAACTGCTCGCGGTTGCGCGCGATCAGCTTCAGCTTGCGCTCGGCCCAGGGGTCGCTGAGCGAGACGGTGGCGATGCGCATCGCCATCGACAGCCGCTGCGCCGAAGATGCCGGCAGCACGCCGACGCCCACGCCCGCCTCGATCATCAGGCAGATGGCCTCGAAGCTGCTGACCTGGATGCGCGGGTTGAAGCCCCGGCCCGCCAGCTCGGCGCGCCGCTGCAGGAAGCGGTGGATGGCGCTGCCGTGATGCAGGCCCACGTGCTGCTCGTCGAGCGTGTCGGCGAAGGCCACGGCGCTCGCACCCGCCAGGTGGTGCGTGGTGGGCACCACCAGCACCAGCTGGTTGCTGCCGAAGGCGCGCGCGTCGAAGTCGCCGGTGTGCACATCGCCGGCCAGGATGCCGATGTCGGCCTCGCCGTCGGCCACGGCGCGCACGATTTCCTCGCTCAGGTATTCGCGCAGATCGACCTGCACGGCCGGGTGCTGCGTGAGAAAGCCCGCGAGTTTCTGCGGCAGGTACTCGGTGATGGAGGTGGTGTTGGCGAACACGCGCACATGGCCCTTGATGCCCTTGCCGAAGTCCTGCATGTCGCAGCGCAGGTGCTCCATCTGCTGCATCACGCGCTTGGCGTGGTACAGCACCGCCTGCCCCGCGGCAGTGAGGCTCACGCCCTGGGCGCTGCGGTGCAGCAGCTTGCCGCCCACGGCTTCTTCCATCTGCTTGATGCGGGTGGAGGCGGCGGCCAGCGAGATGCAGGCCTTCTCGGCGCCGCGCGTGAGGCTGCGCGCGTCCGCCACGTAGACGAACAGTTTCAGGTCGAACAGGTCGAAATGCAGGTTCACCGGGCAGCCGCCGCAAGGAGAAAAGGAACGCGCATTGTCCGGCGAATGATGCGGTGCGCGTCCCGGTGTGCGCCCTTCTGCGGGTTTGACCTCAGACCGGGTCCCAGCTGAACACGTCGGCCGAGCGGTCCAGCGGGAAGAAGCCGGCACGCATCGCGGGCATGGCGTGCTCGGCGATGCTCTGCGGCGTCCATCCTTCGGACCGATGAATGGAGCGCACCGGGCGCGGCTGGCTGATGAGCGAGATCTCGTTGTTGCGCACCGAGAAGATCTGCCCGTTGACAGCGTTCGCCGCATCGCTCGCCAGGTACACCGCGAGCGGCGCCACCTTGGCCGGCGTCATCTGCTTGATCTTGTCCACGCGCACACGCTGCTCCTCGGTGTCCGTGGGAATGGCGCCGATCATGCGGCTCCACGCGAACGGTGCGATGCAGTTGGAGCGCACGTTGAACTTGAGCATGTCCAGCGCGATCGACTTCGACAGCGCCACGATGCCCAGCTTGGCCGCCGAATAGTTGGCCTGGCCGAAGTTGCCGATGAGGCCCGAGGTCGAGGTCATGTGCACCATCGCGCCCGCGTTCTGTTCCTTGAAATGCGTGGCGGCCGCCCGGCTCACGTAGTAGGCGCCGTACAGGTGCACCTTGATGACGGCGTCCCACTCGTCCATCGACATCTTGTGGAAGAAACGGTCGCGCAGGATGCCCGCGTTGTTGACCACCGCGTCGATGCGGCCGAAGCTTTCGACGGCGCATTCGACGATGCGCGCGGCGCTGGCCGGGTCGGCCACGCTGTCGGTGCTGGGCACGGCCTGGCCGCCTGCGGCGCGGATCTCGTCGACCACCTGCTGCGCGGGGCCGGCACTGCCGCCTGCGCCATCGAGCGCGGCGCCGATGTCGTTGACCACCACCTTCGCGCCGTGGGCCGCCATGGCCAGTGCGATGTCGCGCCCGATGCCGCCGCCAGCGCCTGTGACGACGACCACTTTGTCTTCAACCATTTTTGTCTCTGCTCCGGAAGTTCGGCCGCGGGTTCGCGGGGTCGATTCCAGAATGCCACAGGGGGCGGGTTGCGGGTTTCGGATTTACGAAGAGGGGCTTCGGCGCCCCCTACACTGCGACGGCCCCCACACAGAGACCTTTCATGACGGAAGAAGCCACTGAATTCACCGAGGCCGGGAACAGCCTCAGACCCTTTCCCGCGGCAAGCGATGTGTTCGCGCCCGACCAGGCTTTTCTGGCGCGCCATCTGCATCCGCTTGTTTCCGTCGACCTGGGCGCGGTCAATCCGGCGTGGTCGGGCTGGCTGCACCTGCTGAGCCCGCTGGAACCGGCAGAAGGCCTTGTGGGTGAGGCGACCGAGGCTTTTCATTCCGAGCTGTTGCTTGCCAACTGGATCGGCTTCAAGGTCGTCGATGGCCGCTATCGGCTGCTGGGTGATCCGCGCTACTTCCTGCTGGAAAACGCCGCTGGCGACATACCGGAACCGTACGAAGGTGCTCGCGAGGAACTGGAGCAGCACTACGAGGAGCAAGAGCGTTCATACAACGCCTCGCGCGACTATTTCCTGCGCACCGGGAAGCTCGTGCGTCTCGACGAGGAAGGCCAGCCGCAGTACGGCAGCGAAGATCCCAGCCCATGGGTCGATGCGCTCGGCGGCACAGCCGAATATGGCAACTGGGTCAGTACCGTGGCGTTCCCCGTCGAAGAACACCAAGACAAGTCGCGTGACACCTGCGCAGTCTGGCCGATGAGTCCGGCGGGCCACCGTTTCCATCACGTGGCGTCGGTGCCTGGCTGGCACTACAGGACATCCGGCGCGGATTCGATCCTGCTGTTCTACGAGCCGGTCGAAGGGCTGGCGCTGCTGACCTTCGACTGGACGTGATCGCGGGCTACGCCGCGATCCGTTGCCTTTACTGCCGCGCCGTACGGATGTTCGCCGGCAGCGCCTGCGGCCAGCTCGTGCGGAACGGGTTGATGTCCAGCCCGCCACGGCGCGTGTAGCGCGCGTACACGGCGAGCTTGACCGGCTTGCAGTGCTTCCAGATGTCCGTGAACATGCGCTCGGCGCAGGGCTCGTGGAACTCGTTGTGGTTGCGAAAGCTCACGATGTACGCCAGCAGCCCCGCCTGGTCGATGGGCGGGCCGCTGTAGCGGATCTGCACGCTGCCCCAGTCGGGCTGGCCGGTGACCAGGCAGTTGCTCTTGAGCAGGCGGCTGGTGAGGGTTTCGTTCACGTGCACCTGCGTGGTGTCGCTCGCGAGCAGCTCGGGCGCTGGCTGGTAGTGGGTGCACTCGATGTCCAGGCGGTCGAGGTCCAGGCCGTCGAGTTCGTGCACCGGCTCGCGGTCGAACATGTCGGGCGCCAGCAGCGTCACGCCGATGCCGCCCGAACGGTCGCTGCCGCGCCACGCGGCTTCGGCCAGGTCGGTGCGCAGGTGCTCGCGCACCGCGTCCACGCTCGCGAACTGGCTGTTGTTGAAGCTGTTGAGGTAGAGCTTGAAGCTCTTGCTCTCGATGATGTTGGGCGTCTCGCACGGGATGGTGAAGTGCGCGATGGCCAGCTGCGGCTTGCCGCGCAGGTTGAGCCAGCTCACCTCGAAGGCGGTCCAGAGGTCGGCGCCGAAGAAGGGCAAGGCGCCGGCCTGGATGCCCATGGCCTCGCGCTGCGTGGCGCGCGCGATGGGAAACAGCAGCGTGGGGTCGTAGCGGTCGGCGTAGGCCGAGGCGCGGCCGAGCTGCGATTGCTCGGGGGTGTTCCCGTTGCTCGGGTTGTGCGGGTCAAGCGGGGTGTCGTGGCTCATGGGGCTTTGTCCTTGGCGTCCGCGGCATGGGCGAACGGGGCGATGTGGTTGGCGAGGATGGTGCACACCTCGGGAGGCAGGTCGTGGCCCATGCCGGGAACGGCGACGAACTGCGCGCCCGGAATGCGCCTTGCGGTGTCTTCGCCGCAGGCGATGGGCACGAGCGCGTCGGCGTCGCCGTGCAGCACCAGCGTGGGGGACTGGATGCGAGGCAGTACCTGCGGGCGCTCGGCGTCGGCGCCGATGGCCAGCATCTGGCGCATCAGGCCGGCCGGGTGGTAGGCGCGGCGCATGCTGAAGGTGAGCCGCTCGGCAAGCTCTTCGTCGCTCTGCGGGTAGGCCGGGCTCTGGATGAGTCGCAGCAGCCTGATGCTGTGGGCGACCAGCTCGGGCTCGCTGCGGCCCAGCGGGCGGCGCATGAGCATCGTCGTCACTTCGCGGCGCGGGCCGGGCAGGCCGCGCGCGCCGCTGGAACTCATGATGCTCACGAGGCTGGCCGTGCGCTGCGGCGCTGTGGCGGCCAGGCGCTGGGCGATCATGCCGCCCATCGAGGCGCCGACGATGTGGGCCCTGGCGATGCCCAGCGCGTCGAGCACGCCGAGCGAATCGAGCGTCATGTCCTGCAGCGTGTAGGCCGAGCGCACCTTCAGGCCGAGGCGATGGCGGATGGTCTGCCACACCACGTTGCCGGTGCCGGCGTGGTCGAAGCCCTGGCTCAGGCCGATGTCGCGGTTGTCGTGGCGCACCACGCGAAAGCCCGCGTCCACCAGCTGCTGCACGAAGCCTGTGGGCCAGGCCACCAGCTGCATGCCCAGGCCCATGATGAGCAGGATGACGGGGCGCCCCTCGCCCCCGGTGTCGTCGACTTCGATCTGCAACCCGTTGGCGGTGACTTTCATCCGGTCCTTGGTGTGAGGCTGTCTACTTGAACTCGCGCTCGCGCAGCCACTTGGTGGCGACCCACTTCTCGCCCGCCAGCACCGGCGCGCCGCCGTGCAGGGTGCGGGTGACGGGGTCGGGGCGGTCGTAGCTGAAGAACACGCCGGTGCCGCGCACGGGCGCCACTTCGAGGCCCACGTCGGGGAAGGTGGTGGCACCACCGCCCTCGGGCTCCTGCAGGTACATGACGAGCGTGGCGACGCGCTGGCCGCCGCGCTTGAGGATGGTCGGCGTGCCGGGCTCGCCGGGGTCGAAGTAGTCGTAGTGCGGGCGGTACTGCGCGCCGGGGGCATAGCGCAGGATCTGCAGGCCTTCGCCGAATTCAAGCGGCCAGCGCAGCAGCATGGCGATGCGCTGCTCCAGGCGCGCGACGATCTCGTTTTCGCCGCGCTCGAAGAACATGCCTTCGCTGGTGCGGTCCACGTTGAGCACCTCGCCGCCGGTGCGGGTCTCCACCGTGAGCGAGCGCGCCAGGCGCACGCGCGCGGCGGCGATCAGCGCTTCGCACTCCTCGCCCGACAGCAGGTTGCCGAACACCACCACCCGTGGATGCCGCAGGGTCTGCAGCACCTGCACGCGGCGGTCGCCGGCGTCCAGGTAGAGCGGCGCCCCGTCGAGGTCGGGGCCGGGCATTTCGGTGCGCACGGGCGCCAGCGCGGCTTCCACGTGCGGGAAACCGGCTTCGAGCTGGGCCAGCGCCGTGTCGGCGGCGGCGTCCTGCCAGCCGGCCGCCCGCATCGACACGCGCAGCGCCGACACCGTGTGCCCGGCCGCGAGCTGGGCCACCAGCCATTCGCGCAGTTCCGGACTGATCGCTTGCGACATTTCAGTATTCCTTCCAGCTGAGGCGAGGCCCGCAACGCACGACCTCGCAGCGACCCGTTCCAGAAGCACCGCGGAACCGGCTTTGCCGGGCCGCTGGTGCCGCCCCCTGAAAGGGGGTTGGCGAAGCGACACGAAGTGCGCGAAGACTGGGGGTCAATCCAGCCTCCTCCTGAACACCAGCCTTTCGGCTGTAGACACCTGCGCGTCGAAACCATAACCCTCGAGGTCGAACTTTTCCAGCGCCTTGGGCGTGGCTGCCTTGTGCAGCACGGCCCAGCGGGCCAGCAGGCCGCGCGCGCGCTTGGCGAAGAAGCTGACGATCTTGTACTTGTCGCCCTTCCATTCCTCGAACACGCATTCGACCACACGGGCCTTGAGCACCTTCTTGTCGACCGACTTGAAGTACTCCTGCGAGGCGACGTTGACGATCACCGGCGTGCGGTCGGCCGCCAGGCGCTCGTTCAGGTGCTCTGCGATGCGCGAACCCCAGAAGGCGTACAGGTCCTTGCCATGTCGGTTGGCCAGCTGGGTGCCCATTTCGAGGCGGTAGGGTTGCAGCAGGTCGAGCGGGCGCAGCAGGCCGTACAGGCCGCTGAGGATGCCGATGTGGTCCTGCGCCCAAGCCAGTTGCGCCGGGTTGAGCGTACGGGCGTCGAGGCCGCCGTAGACGTCGCCGTCGAACGCGAAGGCGGCCTGGCGCGCGTTCTTCGGGGTGCTCTTGCTGGCCCAGGCCTCGTAGCGCGCCACGTTCAGCGCGGAGAGCTTGTCCGACAGGTGCATGAGCTCGGCGATCTGCTGGGGCGACTTCTCGCGCAGCAGCTTGATCAGCTCGACCGAAGGGCCGCGGGCGGACTCGAAATGGGGCTGGGTGGCGGGGATTTCGGAAGGAACCGGGGTGTCGTAGTCGAGCGACTTTGCAGGGGAGAGCAGGAAGAGCATCCCGGAATTATGAGTGGGTGAAGTGACGCCAGGCCACGCCGGTAAAATCGCGGGCAATCCCACCCTGTCACCGACGGCGCCCCGAGGCTGCCGTTCTGCATTCCCCATGAGCGAACCCACCACTCCCCTTGCCCAACCCGGCCTCGACAGCCTGTCGAAATCGTTCGAACCCGCCGCCATCGAGGCGCACTGGGGCCCGGAATGGGAAAAGCGCGGCTACGCCAAGGCGGGCTTTCGCGGCACGCAGGCCCCCAAGGAGGGCGCCGATTCGTTCGCCATCCAGCTGCCGCCGCCCAATGTGACGGGCACGCTGCACATGGGCCATGCGTTCAACCAGACGATCATGGACAGCCTCACGCGCTACCACCGCATGAAGGGCGACAACACGCTGTGGCTGCCGGGCACCGACCATGCCGGCATCGCCACGCAGATCGTGGTGGAGCGCCAGCTGCAGGAGCAGAAGGTCAGCCGCCACGACCTGGGCCGCAAGAACTTCGTGGCGCGCGTGTGGGAATGGAAAGAGAAGTCGGGCAACACCATCACCCAGCAGATGCGCCGCATGGGCGACACGGTGGACTGGAGCCGCGAATACTTCACGATGGACGAAGACCTGTCGGCGGTCGTGACGCAGACCTTCGTGAAGCTGTACGAAGAAGGCCTGATCTACCGCGGCAAGCGCCTGGGCAACTGGGACCCGGTGCTCAAGACCTCGGTGAGCGACCTCGAAGTCGAGAGCGAAGAGGAAGACGGCTCGCTCTGGCACATCGCCTACCCGCTGGAAGACGGCAGCGGCACGCTGACCGTGGCCACCACCCGGCCCGAAACCATGCTCGGCGACACGGCCGTGATGGTCCACCCCGAAGACGAACGCTACAAGCACCTGATCGGCCAGCGCGTGCGCCTGCCGCTGGTGGACAAGCTCATTCCCATCATTGCCGACGACTACGTCGACAAGGAGTTCGGCACCGGTGTGGTCAAGGTCACGCCGGCCCATGACTACAACGACTACGCCGTCGGCCAGCGCCACAAGCTCGAGGTGATCGGCGTGCTGACGCTGGACGCGACCATCAACGACAACGCGCCCGCGAAGTACCGCGGCATGGACCGCTTCGTGGCGCGCAAGGCCATCGTGGCCGACCTCGATGCGCTGGGCCTGCTGGTCGAGGTGAAGAAGCACAAGCTCATGGTGCCGCGCTGCGCGCGCTCGGGCGCCATCGTGGAGCCGATGCTCACCGACCAGTGGTACGTGGCCATGACGCGCCCCGGCGCCGACGGCCAGTCGATCGCGCAGAAGGCCATCGACGTGGTGAAGTCGGGCGAGGTGCGCTTCGTGCCCGAGAACTGGGTCAACACCTACAACCACTGGATGGAGAACATCCAGGACTGGACCATTTCGCGCCAGCTCTGGTGGGGCCACCAGATTCCGGCCTGGTACGACGAGGAAGGCAACGTGTACGTGGCCGAGAACGAGGCCGACGCACAAGCCAAGGCGCCGGGCAAGACGCTGCGGCGCGACGAGGACGTGCTCGACACCTGGTATTCGGCGGCGCTGGTGCCCTTCTCTTCGCTGGGTTGGCCCGAAAAGACGCAAGACCTGGAGCTGTACCTGCCTTCGCAGGTGCTCGTGACGGGCTACGACATCATCTTCTTCTGGGTCGCCCGGATGATCATGATGACCAAGCACTTCACCGGCAAGGTGCCGTTCAAGGACGTGTACATCCACGGCCTCGTGCGCGATGCGCAGGGCAAGAAGATGAGCAAGTCCGAAGGCAACGTGCTCGACCCGGTCGACCTGATCGACGGCATCCAGCTGCCCGAGCTGCTCGACAAGCGCACGCAGGGACTGCGCAAACCCGAGACGGCACCTGCGGTGCGCAAGAACACGCAGAAGGAGTTTCCGGACGGCATTCCGGCCTTCGGTGCCGATGCGCTGCGCTTCACTTTTGCCTCGCTCGCCTCGCTGGGCCGCAGCATCAACTTCGACTCGAAGCGCTGCGAGGGCTACCGCAACTTCTGCAACAAGCTGTGGAACGCCACGCGCTTCGTGCTGATGAACTGCGAAGGCCAGGACTGCGGCCTGCTGGAGCACACCAAGGAAGACTGCAAGGTCGGCGGCCCGGCCCACGGCTACCTGAAGTTCAGCCGCGCCGACTACTGGATCGTGTCGCAGCTGCAGCGCGTGGAGGCCGAGGTGGCCAAGGGCTTCGAGGAATACCGCCTGGACAACGTGGCCAACGCGATCTACCAGTTCGCCTGGGACGAGTTCTGCGACTGGTACCTGGAAATTGCCAAGGTGCAGATCCAGACCGGCGACGACTCGCAGAAGCGCGCCACGCGCCGCACGCTGATCCGCACGCTCGAGACGCTGCTGCGCCTGGCGCACCCGGTGATTCCGTTCATCACGGAAGCCCTGTGGCAGAAGGTGTCGAAGGTCGCGGGCCGTGACGGCGAGTCGGTCATGGTGGCGGCCTACCCGAAGAGCCAGCCCGAGAAGATCGACGAAGCGGCCGAAGCCCATGTGGCGCGGCTGAAGGCACTGGTGGATGCCTGCCGCACGCTGCGCGGCGAGATGAACGTGTCGCCCGCCACGCGCCTGCCGCTGTATGCGGTGGCCGACGATGCCGAAGGCGCGGCCTTCCTGCGCGAGTCGGCGCCGGTGCTGCAGGCGCTTGCCAAGCTCAAGGAAGTGAAGGTCTTCGACGACGAGGCCTCGTGGCAGGCAGCCGCCGAAGCGGCGCCCGTGGCGGTGGTGGGCGCAACGCGCCTGTGCCTGCACATGGAGATCGACAAGGCAGCCGAGAAGGTCCGCATCGGCAAGGAAATCGCGCGCATCGAGGGCGAAATCGCCAAGGTGCACGGCAAGCTGGGCAACGAGGCCTTCGTGGCCAAGGCCCCGCCGGCGGTGATCGACCAGGAGCGCAAGCGCCTGGCCGACTTCACCGCCACGCTGGAGCGCCTGCGCGACCAGCTTGTGCGCCTCGGCTGACAGACGCACGAAATCGCGGGCGTTTAGGATGCTGGTTCGGCAATTGCTTGCCGTTTCAGCACACTGATTTACATCTTCCAACGAACTGAGCCGAACCTGCCCATGTCCACACCATCGACACGCATCCGCAAGGCTGTATTTCCCGTAGCGGGCTTCGGCACCCGTTTTCTGCCCGCCACCAAGGCACAGCCCAAGGAAATGCTGCCGGTGGTCGACAAGCCGCTGATCCAGTACGCCGTGGAAGAGGCCTACGCCGCGGGCATCCGCGACATGATCTTCGTGACCGGCCGCAACAAGCGCGCCATCGAAGACCACTACGACACCGCCTACGAGCTGGAAAGCCAGCTCGAGGCCAGCGGAAAGACCGCCCTGCTGAACATCGCACGCTCGGTCATGCCCGACGACATGACCTGTTCCTACGTGCGCCAGCCGCGCATGCTGGGCCTGGGCCACGCGGTGCTCTGTGCCGAGCATCTGGTGGGCAACGAGCCCTTCGCCGTGCTGCTGGCGGACGACCTGATGGTCGGCCCCGTGGGCGGCCAACCGGTGCTGGCCCAGATGACCGCCGCATTCGACCGCCTCGGCGCTTCGCTGCTGGCGGTGCAAGAGGTGCCCCTGGAACACGTGAAGCGCTACGGCATCGTGGCCGGCGACGCCATCGAAGACGGCCTGGTCAAGGTCACCCGCATGGTCGAGAAGCCGAAGCCCGAAGATGCGCCCTCGCGCCTGGGCGTGGCGGGCCGCTACATCCTCACGCCGGGCGTGTTCGCCGAGATCCGCAACCAGCCCAAGGGCGCAGGCGGCGAAATCCAGCTGACCGACGGCATCGCGGCGCTGATGAAGAAGGAATCGGTCTACGCCTATTCGTACAAGGGTGTGCGCTACGACTGCGGCAGCAAGGAAGGCTTCCTGCAGGCCTCCGTCGAGCTGGCGCTGGCGCACCCCGAGGTGGGCGCGGAATTCCGCGAATACCTCAAGAGCCTGAAGCTGTAGACAACGCACGGCGCGCATCGCGCTTGTGCAAAGGGCCGCTGCTGCGGCCCTTTTCTTTTTGCCTTGTCAGCGGCGCTTCAGCACGTGGATGAAGTCGGTGCCGACGGTTTCCTGTTCCATCAGCTCGTTGCCCGTCTGGCGCGCAAAAGCCTGGAAGTCGCGGATCGATCCGGGGTCGGTCGACACCACCCTCAGCAGCTGCCCGCTCGTCATCTCGTTGAGCGACTTCTTCGCCTTGAGGATCGGCAGCGGGCAGTTCAGCCCGCGCGTGTCGAGTTCGCGGTCGACTTCAACTTGCATTGCCAGGCTCCGGCGGCAGGGCCAGCCCGCGGCGGCGCTCTTCGTTTTCGGCGGCGGTGAAGAACACCGGCTCGTGCCCGCGCGTGCGCAGCCAGTCGGCCAGCGCATAGCCGGTGCCGGCGGGCCAGCACCGCAGGTCGGGCAGGTCGTACAGGCGGTAGTCGACCAGTTCGGGCGAGAGCTTCACCTCGCCGTCGGCCACCACGTGGTACGCGATGATGATCTGGTTCATGCGCTGGAAGTCGTAGGCGCCGACCAGCTGGGTAGCGCTGACGTCGAGGTTGGTTTCTTCCTTCACCTCGCGCGCGATGCCCTCCTCGGGCGTCTCGCCGGCCTCCATGAAGCCGGTGATCAGCGCGAACATCTTGCCCGGCCACGCCGCATTGCGCGCCAGCAGCACCTGGCCGCGGTATTCGACGATGGCGGCGAGCACGGGCGTGGGGTTGTTCCAGTGCGTGTGGCCGCAGTTGGGGCAGCGCAGGCGCTCCTTGGGGCCGCCGTCTTCCATCAACGCGATCCATTCGAGCGGCGTGGCGCAGACCTGGCAGAACTTGGGATGGGGCATGGGGGCTCTTTTCTTTTTTATGGCAGCGCACGCCCAGGGGGCGGGGCAGCGGGTTGTCGTTTATGCCGGGAAGACGCCCGTGGAGAGGTAGCGGTCGCCACGGTCGCACACCACGAACACGATGGTGGCGTTCTCCACGGTCTTGGACACCTCCAGCGCGGCCCACAGGGCGCCGGCCGCCGAGATGCCGCCGAAGATGCCCTCTTCGCGCGCCAGGCGCCGGCACATTTCCTCGGCGTCGTCCTGGGTCACGCTGATTTCCTGGTCGACCCGGCTCGGATCGAAGATCTTGGGCATGTACTCGGCCGGCCACTTGCGGATGCCGGGAATGCGGGAGCCTTCGGCCGGCTGCGCGCCGACGATGCGCACGGCGGGGTTCTTCTCCTTCAGGAAACGCGACACGCCGGTGATGGTGCCGGTGGTGCCCATGGCGCTCACGAAGTGCGTGACCTTGCCCTTGGTGTCGGCCCAGATCTCGGGGCCCGTGGTCTCGTAGTGGATGCGGGGGTTGTCGGGGTTGGAGAACTGGTCGAGCACGCGGCCCTTGCCCTGCCCCACCATCTGTTCGGCCAGGTCGCGCGCGTATTCCATGCCGCCGCTCTTGGGCGTGAGCACAAGCTCGGCGCCGAAGGCCTTCATGGTCTGGGCACGCTCGACGGAGAGGTCCTCCGGCATGATCAGCACCATGCGGTAGCCCTTGATGGCCGCGGCCATGGCCAGCGCGATGCCGGTGTTGCCCGAGGTGGCTTCAATGAGCGTGTCGCCGGGCTTGATCTCGCCGCGTTCTTCGGCACGCTTGATCATCGAGAGGGCTGGCCGGTCTTTCACCGAACCCGCCGGATTGTTGCCCTCCAGCTTGCCGAGAATCACGTTGCCGCGCTTGGCATTTTCTGCGGCGTGGATGCGTTGCAGGGCGACCAGGGGCGTCTTGCCGATGGCATCTTCGATCGTCGGATAATTCATGTCGGCCACTGTGCCATAATTTTGGGCTTGCTTCAGAACCCTGCCCGGGTGGTGAAATTGGTAGACGCAGGGGACTCAAAATCCCCCACCGAAAGGTGTGCCGGTTCGATTCCGGCCCCGGGCACCACACTTTTTCTCGCCCCCAGGCTTCGCGCACTTCGTGTCGCTTCTCCCTCCCCCTACCGGGGGCGATACCGGCGGAGCCGGTTCCGCGGTATCCCTGGAAGGGGCCGGGCCATCTGCCCCGGCCGACCCGCAGTCAGGCTGCTTCGCGCAGGCCGGTGTGCACCGTCGGATACACCAGCCGCACCCGCAATTCGCGCTTCAGCCGCGTGTTGTCCAGCAGGCGAGACTCCCCCATGAAACTCAACAGCTGCACCGGCAACTGGCGCTCGGCCTCGCCGCGTGCCACGCGGGGCGGGCGCGGCAGGCCGTAGAGGTCGGCGGCCAGGTCGATGTAGTCGCCCATGCGCAGTTCGGTGTCGTCCGAGGCATGCACGATGCGCTGCGGCTTGCCGCGGAACAGCGCCGCCACGCAGGTGCGCGCCAGGTCGTCGGCGTGGATGTGATTGGTGTAGACATCGTCCTCGCGCCGCAGCACCGGCGTGCCGCGCAGCAGGCGGGCGCGGGGCGTGCCGTTGTCGCGGTCAGGGGCATAGATGCCCGGAATGCGCAGGATGCTGGCGCGCACGCCCGCGCTGCGGCCCAGCCAGCGCACGGCGCGCTCGGCATCCACGCGGCGGTGGGCGCGCGGGGTGTCGGGCCGCACGGCACGGGCTTCGCCCACCCAGGCGCCGCCGCAGTCGCCATAGACGCCGCTGGTCGATCCGTAGACGAAGGCCGAGGGCACCGAGCGCAGGCGCAATGCCCGCGCCAGCGCCGTGGTGCGATGGTCGCGCCACCATTCCTTGCCGCCCTCGCGGGCGGGCGGCGCCAGGTGGAGCACGCGCGTGGCGATGCCCGCCAGCCGGCGCAGGGTGGCGGCATCGTCCAGATTGCCCACCAAGGGGCGAATACCGGCCGCCCGCAGGGCGCCCACCCGGTCGGTCGACGACGTGAGCGCCACCAGCTGCATGCGGCCTCTCAGGTCGCGCGCCACGCGCTGGCCGACGTCGCCGCAACCGACGATCAGGAGGCGCTCGCGCCGGAACCGCGCCGGCAGTGCGCCGGAGGGGCTATTGATTGAAGGCAAAATCCTGTTCCCTTTCCGTTTTCAGACACAGGCTGAAACAAGCCGAAGAATACCGATGACTGCTACAGCGCCGCTCGACGCGGGTTTTTCGATCACTGTCGAACCCAGCGGGCGGCATTTTGTCGTGCAGGGAGACGAGACCATCCTCGCGGCCGGCATTCGGCAGGGCATCGGCCTGCCCTACGGCTGCAAGGACGGCGCCTGCGGTTCCTGCAAGTGCAAAAAGCTCTCGGGCGAAGTCACGCTCGGCCCGCACCAGAGCAAGGCCCTGAGCGCCGAGGAACAGCTCGCCGGCTTCGTGCTGACCTGCTGCGCCCATGCCAAGAGCGACGTGGTCCTCGAATCGCGCCAGGTCACCGAGGCCGGGGCCATGCCGATCCGCAAGATGCCGGTGCGGGTGCAGGCGCTCACCCGCCTGTCGCACGACGTGATGATGATGCGCCTGCAACTGCCCGCCGGCGAGCCGCTGCAGTTCCATGCGGGCCAGTACGTCGAGTTCATCCTGCGCGACGGCGCGCGCCGCAGCTATTCGATGGCCAACGCGCCGCACACGCTGGGCGAGCCGGGTACGGGCATCGAACTGCACCTGCGGCACCTGCCGGGCGGCAAGTTCACCGACCATGTGTTCGCCACCATGAAGGAAAAGGAAATCCTGCGCATCGAGGGCCCGTTCGGCAGCTTCTTCCTGCGCGACGACTCCAGCAAGCCGATGGTCCTGCTGGCGTCCGGCACGGGCTTCGCGCCCATCAAGGCGCTGCTGGAGCACCTGAAGTTCAAGGCCAGCCAGCGGCCCGCCACGCTCTACTGGGGCGGCCGCCGGCCCGAAGACCTCTACATGGACGCCTGGGTGCGCGAGCAGATGGCGCAGATGCCCCACCTGCGCTACGTGCCCGTCATTTCCAACGCCACGCCCGACGACAACTGGACCGGGCGCACCGGCTTCGTCCACCAGGCCGTGCTCGAAGACTTTGCAGACCTGTCGGGCCACCAGGTGTATGCCTGCGGTGCGCCCATCGTGGTCGACTCGGCCAAGCGGGACTACGTGGCGCTGGCCGGCCTGCCCGAAGAAGAGTTCTTCGCCGACGCGTTCACCACGGAGGCCGACAAGGCCGTTCCCTGAATTTCCCGAGACCACTACCCCTAGAACAATGAAGACGAGACACTTCCTTCTCACGCTGCTCGCCAGCGCCACGGCCCTGATGGGCGCAGCGCCGGCGATGGCCCAGCAACAGCGCCCCATCCGCCTCGTGGTTCCGTACGCCGCGGGCGGCCCCATCGACAACACGGCGCGCATCCTGGCCGAACGCGTGAAGGACACGCTGGGCCCGGTCATCATCGACAACAAGCCCGGCGCGGGCGGCAACATCGGTGCCGACATCGTGGCCAAGGCGCCCGCCGACGGCCTCACGATCGGCATTGCGGCCACCGCCACCAACGCGGTGAACCCCTGGCTGTACAGCAAGATTCCGTTCAACGCCGCCACCGACTTTGCGCCCATCACGCAGATGGTCCGCGTGCCCAACGTGCTGGTGATGAACGCCGACACGGCCAGGCGCCTGAACATCAACACCGTGGCCGACCTGATCCGCTACGCCAAGGCCAACCCCGCCAAGCTCAACTACGGCAGCGGCGGCAACGGCAGCGCCGGCCACCTGGCGGGCGAGCTGTTCAAGAAGGAAGCGGGCATCTTCGCGCTGCACATTCCCTACAACGGCGGCAGCCCGGCGCAGCTGGCGCTGATTTCGGGTCAGGTCGACTTCAACTTCGACAACCTCGCCACCGCCGCGCCGAACATCCGCTCGGGCAAGCTCAAGGCGATTGCCGTGACGACGCTGCAGCGCAGCAGCTCGCTGCCAGACGTGCCGCCCATCGCGGACACGCTCAAGGGCTTCTCCATCGATACGTGGTGGGGCCTGGTGGCACCGGCCGGCACGCCGCACGACGTGGTCGTGAAGCTGAACCAGGCCTTCGTGGCGGCACTGAACGCACCGGAAACGAAGACCCGTTTCGCGGGCCTGCTGGCCGAGCCGGTGGCCAGCTCGCCGGAGCAGTTCGGTGCGTTCATGAAGAGCGAGCTCTCCAAGTACGAAGCGGTCGTCAAGGCGACCGGCGCGAAAGTGGACTGACCTCCAGGCTTCGCGCACTTCGTGCCGCTTCTCTACCCCCTTGCAGGGGACAATACCTGCGGTCCGGCAGCGCCGGTTCCGCGGTATATACGGAAGGGAATCGAGCCGGCTATTCGCCCAGGTAGGCGGCCCGCACGCGCGGGTCGCTGAGCAGGGCCTTGGCTTCACCGTTCATGGTGATCAGGCCCGACTCCATCACATAACCGCGGTCGGCCAGCTGCAGCGCACGGTTGGCGTTCTGCTCCACCAGCAGGATGGTCACGCCCTGCGAGGCCACGGTCTGCACCACCTCGAAGATCTTGTCGCACATGATGGGCGACAGGCCCATGGTCGGTTCGTCGAGCAGCAGCACCTTGGGGCGCGCCATGAGTGCGCGGCCCATCGCCAGCATCTGTTGCTCGCCGCCCGACATGGTGCCGGCCAGCTGGTCCTTGCGCTCGCGCAGGCGCGGGAAGGTGACGAACACGCGCTCCATGTCGCTGGCGATCTCGGCCTTGTCCTTGCGGATGTAGGCGCCGATCTGCAGGTTCTCGGTGATGGTCATGCGCGTGAACACGCCGCGGCCTTCCGGCACCATCACGAGGCCCTCGCCCACCAGGTCCCAGGCGCCGCGGCCCTTGATGCTGCGGCCCAGGAACTCGATGTGGCCTGCACCCGCCGGCAGCGTGCCGGTGATGGCCTTCATGGTGGTGGTCTTGCCGGCACCGTTGGAGCCGATCAGCGAGACCAGCTCGCCCTCGCGCACCTCGAAGTCCACGCCCTTCACGGCCTGGATGCCGCCGTAGCCCACCTTCAGGCCGCTGACCTTCAGCAGCGTCTTGCCTGCGGCCTTGGCCTGCGCCGCGTTCGACACGGTTTCTTGTTCGCTCATGGTTGCGGTGCTCATGTCAGTGGCCTCCGGTGCCGAGGTAAGCCTCGATCACCTTTTCATTCTTCTGCACGTCGGCCGGCGTTCCTTCGGCAATCTGCTTGCCGTAGTCCAGCACGGTGACGCGGTCGCACAGGCCCATGATGAGCTTGACGTCGTGTTCGATGATCAGGATGGTGCGGTTGTCGCGCCGGATGCGGTCGATCAGCTCGCGCAGCGCCACCTTCTCGGTGGAGTTCATGCCGGCGGCCGGCTCGTCCAGCGCGATGAGCTGCGGGTCGGTGGCCAGGGCGCGCGCAATTTCCAGGCGGCGCTGGTCGCCGTAGCTCAGCGTGCGCGCCTTGTAGTCGGCGAACTTGCCGATGCCCACGTAGTCGAGCAGCTCGTGCGCGCGGTCGGCAATGGCTTTTTCTTCGGTCTTGAAGCTGCGGGTGCGCAGCATCGCGCCGAACACGCCCGAATTCGTGCGAATGTGGCGCCCGACCATCACGTTTTCCAGCGCCGTCATCTCGGCGAAGAGGCGGATGTTCTGGAAGGTGCGCGCAATGCCGGCCTTGGCCACTTCATGCACGGCCGTCGGCTGGTAAGGCTTGCCCGCAAGCTCGAAGCTGCCGCTGTCGGGCGTGTACAGGCCGGTGATCACGTTGAAGAACGTGGTCTTGCCCGCGCCGTTGGGGCCGATCAGGCCGTAGACCTGGCCGCGCTTGATGGTGATGCCCACGTCCGAGAGGGCCTGCAAGCCGCCGAAGCGCTTGGAGATGCCGCGCACGTCGAGGATGGTGTCCGTAGTCGTCGTCATGTTGATGGGTCCTGCGGCGTTCACGGATTGATCGACATGGGGCGCGAGGCCGTGCCCGGCAGTTCGTCGGCGGGCGAGTCGATGCCCGGCGCATGCGTCTGCAGCGACCCCGGAGCCACGGCCGCATGGGCCGGGTCGACGGGCACGCCGCCCTTCTTGGTCAGCGTCTTGCCGTGCTCCGGCGAAGGCCACAGGCCGCGCGGGCGCACCAGCATGATGATGATCATGGCCAGCGCAATGAACAGCTGGCGCAGGATCGACGCGTCGAGGCGCCCGCCCGTGAGCGATTGCAGCGGGCCGGCCACGTAGCGCAGCACCTCGGGCAGCGCTGCCAGCAGCACCGCGCCCAGAATGACGCCGGGCAAGTGACCGATGCCGCCGAGCACGACCATGGCGACGATCATCACCGACTCCATCAGGCTGAAGGATTCCGGCGACACGAAGCCCTGGAATGCCGCGAACATGGCGCCCGACACACCGCCGAAACTGGCGCCCATGCCGAAGGCCAGCAGCTTCATGTTGCGGGTGTTGATACCCATGGCCTTGGCGGCGATCTCGTCTTCGCGAATGGCCATCCAGGCGCGCCCGATGCGCGAGACCTGCAGGCGGTGCGAGATGATCACGGTGGCGATCACCAGCACCAGGAACAGGTAGTAGTACAGCGACACCGACGAGATGGTGAAGCCGTCGAACTTCCATGCCTTGCCCAGGTCCAGGCCCCAGAACTTGATGGAGTCAATGGCCGTGATGCCCTTCGGACCGTTGGTGATGTTCACCGGCTGGTCCAGGTTGTTCAGGAACACGCGGATGATTTCGCCGAAGCCCAGCGTCACGATGGCGAGGTAGTCGCCGCGCAGCTTGAGCGTGGGCGCACCCAGCAGCACGCCGAGGCAGCCGGCCACCACCAGCGCCAGCGGGACCACGATCAGCAGCGAGGTGTGCAGGCCGTTCGGGAACATCTGGGCGAACCAGGGGAAGGTCTCGGTCAGGTGCGACGACCCCATCAGCGCATAGAGATAGGCCCCCACCGCGAAGAAGGCCACGTAGCCCAGGTCGAGCAGGCCGGCGTAGCCGACAACGATGTTCAGGCCCAGGGCCAGCAGCACGTAGAGCAGTGCGATGTCGGCGATGCGCACCCAGGCGTTGCCCTGCATCTGCAGCAGCAGGGGCAGTGCCAGCACGGCGATGATGCCGACGACGTAGAGAGCGAGGTTCTTGCTGTTCTTCATGGTTCGCTCCTTAGGCACGGTCCGCCACGCGTTCGCCGAGCAGGCCCGACGGCCGCAGGGTGAGCATGACGATCAGCACGATGAACGCGAAGATGTCGCTGTAGTTGCTGCCCAGCACACCGCCCGTCAGCGTCCCGATGTAGCCCGAGCCGATGGCCTCGATGAGCCCCAGCAGGATGCCTCCGACCACCGCGCCCGCAAGGTTGCCGATGCCGCCGAACACGGCCGCCGTGAAGGCCTTCAGGCCGGGCAGGAAGCCCATCGCATGTTGCGCGATGCCGTAGTTCGACGCGTACATCACGCCGGCGATGGCCGCAAGCACGGCGCCGATGATGAAGGTGGCCGAGATGACCATGTCGGGGCGGATGCCCATGAGGGCCGCCACGCGCGGGTTCTCTGCGGTGGCGCGCATGGCGCGCCCGAGCTTGGTGTAGTTGACCAGCCACATCAGCACCACGAGCGAGAACGCCGTGACGCTCAGGATCATGACCTGCGTGGGGGAGATGACCGCACCCGCCACGTGGATGGGGTCGGTGGGCAGCAGGTTGGGATACGCCTTGTTGGTCGGCTTCCAGATGATCATGGCCAGCGTCTGCAGCAGGATCGACATGCCGATGGCCGTGATGAGCGGCGCGAGCTTGGGGCTGTTGCGCAGCGGCCGGTAGGCCACCTTCTCGATCACGAAATTCAGGGTTGCCGCAACGATGCAGGCAATGACCAGGGAAATGAGAAGGATCAGCCACCCGGGTGATCCGGGCATGGCGTCCTGCATGAGCCCGATGATGGTCCAGCTCGTCAGAGCCCCCACCATCAATACCTCTCCGTGTGCAAAGTTGATCAGATTGATGATGCCGTACACCATGGTGTAGCCCAAGGCTATCAAGGCATACATGCTGCCCAGTACCAGACCGTTGATGATCTGCTGCAGCAATATTTCCATAACGCGATTTCCTATGTGTTGCACCGACGCGGGGTGCCATTCACCCACCGAGGCACCGGTTTGGCGCCCTTGGCATGACAAGCAAAAAACCAGCCAACATGTGTCGCTGGCGGATTTGTGGGCGGGATTGTAAGCACGCACCAGCGCTGAATTGGTGCGCGTTGACCGGGGTTTACCCGCTCACCTCATGCTGTATGCGCGTGAGGTCATGCACTCGCTGGGTGCATGTTGCAAGACGGTATCAGTCGTTGGTTTCAGCGTTTCGGCGCCGCAGTTCGCGCAGCTTCTCGCCGATGCGAATTTCGAGTCCGCGGTCCACCGGTTCGTAGAAGACCTGGCCTTCCAGGCCGTCCGGGAGGTAGCGCTCGCCGGCGGCAAAACCGCCCTCCTCGTCGTGCGCGTAGCGGTATCCCTTGCCGTAGTCGAGCTCCTTCATGAGCTTGGTGGGCGCATTGCGCAGGTGCATGGGCACCGGGCGCGTGCTGTCTTTCTTGATGAGGGCGCGCACCGCGTTGTAGGCCTTGTAGACCGCGTTCGACTTGGGCGCGATGGCGAGGTAGACCACGCATTCGGCCAGCGCCAGTTCGCCTTCGGGGGTACCCAGGCGTTCGTAGACCTCGGCCGCGTCCAGCGCCAGGCGCAGCGCGCGCGGGTCGGCCAAGCCGATGTCCTCGCTGGCCATGCGCACCAGGCGGCGCGCCATGTAGCGCGGGTCGGCACCGCCGTCGAGCATGCGCACGAACCAGTAGAGCGCGGCGTCGGGGTCGCTGCCGCGCACCGACTTGTGCAGCGCGCTGATGGTGTCGTAGAACTGTTCGCCTCCCTTGTCGTAGCGGCGCATGCGCTCGCCGAGCACGCGCAGCAGCCACTCGTCGGTGATCTGCCCGAGCTTTTCGGCCTGCGCCGCGACGGCAAGCGTCTCCAGCGTGTTGAGCAACCGGCGCGCATCGCCATCGGCATAGGCCACGAGGCGTTCGACCGCGGCGGCTTCGATGGCGGGCACGGCCTGGATGGCCTGCGCGCGCACCACGATCTGCTGCAGGTCTTGCTCGTTGAGCGACTGCAGCACGTACACCGCGGCACGCGAGAGCAGCGCGGAGTTGACTTCGAAGGACGGGTTCTCGGTGGTCGCGCCGATGAAGGTGAAAAGACCGGATTCCACATGCGGCAGGAACGCGTCCTGCTGGCTCTTGTTGAAGCGGTGCACCTCGTCCACGAAGACGATGGTGCGCCGCTGCTCAAGCCCGTCGCGCGCCGAGGTGGCGCGGTCGACCGCTTCGCGGATGTCCTTCACGCCACCCAGCACCGCGCTGATGCTGAGGAACTGGGCATCGAAGGCATCGGCCATGAGCCGCGCGATGGTGGTCTTGCCGGTGCCCGGCGGCCCCCAGAGGATGCAGGAATGCGGCTGGCCCGACTCGAAGGCGATGCGCAGCGACATGCCCGGGCCGAGCAGGTGCTGCTGGCCGATCACCTCGCCCAGCGTCTTGGGACGCAGGCGTTCGGCAAGGGGTTGGTGGGCGGAGGTGGCCAAACCGATGGAGATTGCGCTATTGCTTGACGACGTCGGCGCCGGCGGGCGCCTTGAAATCGAACACGCTGGCGGGCATCGACGGGTTCACTTCGACCTTGCTGAACTTGAGCACCGAGCGCTGGCCGAAGCTGTCGAGAATCTCGAGCGCCGCCAGCGCGTCGCCCTGGAAGCCGACCTGCACGCTCTGCAGCTGGCCGTCCTTGTTCTTCGGCGTGGCCTTGACCCATTGCAGGCCATCGCGCTCCGGCGCGGCTTCCAGCGTGAAATCGGCCTGCAAGGCGCGCAGGTCGGGCGCCGCGGCAATCAACGCCGCGGGTGTGGAGCCCAGCGCCTGGGCCTGCGTACGTTGCGTGACCTGGTTGAGGTCGGCGTCGTACAGCCACAGCGTCTTGCCGTCGGCCACGATGCTCTGTGCAAAAGGCTTCTGGTAGTCGAACTTGAACTTGCCTGGGCGCTGGAATTCGAAGGTGCCCGTCGAGGTCTTGGTGCGGCCGGGCTGGCCTTCGCGCGGCGGGGCGGTCACGGTCTGGGTGAAGTCGGCGCGGCCCGACTTGACGGTCTTCACGAAGGTTTCGAGGCTCTCGAGCCCGCCGGCCCATGCATTGGCGGAACACAGGAGGCCGATCAATAGCCAATGACGCAATTTCAATTTGGATTCCTCGCGATTGCTCGCAATAGCTGTGCTGTTGCACGGGGCTGTGCCACGGGCTTCGACCCTAACTGCCGTCAATTGCGGCAGCTGTAGGTCTGGATGAAGATTTGCAATGCCGTACAACGCTTTTGCAAATTGCCTTTCAGCACGTAACCTGAACTCGAAGGCCCGCGGCGAATTACTCCGACGCGCGTGCCGGCACCAGAATTTCGCGCTGGCCGCTGCCGCTCATGGAACTGACCAGACCGGCCTTTTCCATGTCTTCGACAAGGCGCGCCGCGCGGTTGTAGCCGATCTTCAGATGACGCTGCACCAGCGAGATGCTGGCCTTGCGATTCTTGAGCACGACCTCGACCGCCTGGTCGTACATCGGGTCTTTTTCGGCATCGCCGCCACCCAGCAGGTCGCCGTCACCGTCGCCGTCGACCGTGCCGCCCTCGAGCACGCCTTCGATGTAGTCGGGTTCGCCCTGGCTCTTCAGGTAGGCGACCACGCGGTGCACTTCCTCGTCGCTGACAAAGGCGCCATGCACGCGGATCGGAAGACCCGTGCCGCTGGGCATGTAGAGCATGTCACCCATGCCGAGCAGCGCTTCGGCGCCCATCTGGTCGAGGATGGTCCGGCTGTCGATCTTGCTCGACACTTGGAACGCGATGCGGGTCGGGATGTTGGCCTTGATCAGGCCGGTGATCACGTCGACGCTGGGACGCTGCGTGGCCAGGATCAGGTGGATGCCAGCGGCACGTGCCTTTTGCGCAAGGCGTGCAATGAGCTCTTCGATCTTCTTGCCGACCACCATCATCAGGTCGGCCAGTTCGTCGATGACCACCACGATGTGCGGCTCGCGCTTGAGGGGCTCCGGATCGTCGGGCGTGAGGCTGAACGGGTTGTAGATGAACTCTTCGCGCGCCTTGGCTTCGTCGATCTTGGTGTTGTAGCCGGCCAGGTTGCGCACGCCGAGCTTGCTCATGAGCTTGTAGCGGCGCTCCATTTCGGCCACGCACCAGTTCAGGCCGTGCGCGGCCTGGCGCATGTCGGTGACCACGGGCGCCAGCAGGTGCGGAATGCCTTCGTAGACCGACATTTCAAGCATCTTGGGGTCGATCATGAGCAGGCGAACGTCGCGTGCCTCGGCCTTGTAGAGCAGCGACAGGATCATGGCGTTGATGCCGACCGACTTGCCGGAGCCGGTGGTACCGGCCACCAGCACGTGCGGCATCTTCGCGAGGTCGGCCACCACCGGGTTGCCGATGATGTCCTTGCCGAGGCCCATGGTGAGCATCGACTTGCCTTCGTTGTAGATCTGCGAGCCCAGGATTTCACTGAGCTTGATCGACTGGCGCTTGGCGTTCGGCAGTTCGAGCGCCATGTAGTTCTTGCCCGGAATCGTCTCGACCACGCGGATCGACACCAGCGAGAGCGAGCGCGCGAGGTCCTTGGCCAGGCCGAGAATCTGCGATCCTTTGACGCCGGTGGCGGGCTCGATTTCGTAGCGCGTGATGACGGGGCCGGGCGACGCAAGCACCACGCGCACCTCGACGCCGAAGTCCTTGAGCTTCTTCTCGATCATGCGCGAGGTCATCTCGAGCGTATCGGAAGACACCGTTTCCTGGCGCACCAGCGCCGCATCGAGCAGGTCGACCTGAGGCAGCTTGCTGTCGGGCAGTTCCTTGAAAAGCGGCTTCTGGCGCTCCTTGACGACGCGATCGCTCTTGGGCACTTCGGCCAACGCGGGCTCGATCTGTACCGGCGGGGAAGCGGCACGGCGCTTGGGCCGCGGCTCGATGAGAATTTCTTCGTCGTCGTCAGCGAAACCGCCCGACGCTGGCGCCATGGAGGGCTCGGCCTTGCCGAGCGAATCGCCGCGCATGAAGGCCGGCTCGTCAGCCTCGGCGCGCTCGCGGGCGGCCTGCTTGCCCATGGCGATGTCGGCCGCCATTTCGCGTTTCTCGCGGCGCGACTCGAAGAGCGAATACGCACGCGCGCCGATGCGCTCGGCGATCAGGCTCCATGAGAAGCGGAACACCAGCGCCGAACCGATCACGCCGCCCGCGATGGCAATCAGCGCCGAACCTGTGAAGCCCATCCAGCGAACGCTGGCCGGGCCCACGAGGTAGCCCAGCGCGCCGCCGCCGGAACCCGGCAGATGGGCTTCGAGACGATACAGTCGCGACCATTCGAGTACCGTGCTCGCGCACAGCAGCAGCACGAGGCCGAACCAGAACGCCAGGCGGCTGCGATTGAAACGGCCGCGCGGGGGCTGCTCGGCCGCTGGCGCAGACTCACCGCCGCGCAGCCATCCTGCGAGCGACGAGAGCCAGGCACGCAGCCCGGCGGCAAGGCACCACCAGACGGAATAACCCGCAAGGAAATAGCTGCCGTCGGCCAGCCAGGCGCCGATGCGCCCGCCCCAGTTCTTGATTTCGCCCCCGGTGCCCGATGTCGACCAGGCCGCGTCGGAAGGCGTGAAGCTCAGCATGGCGAGCAGCCAGAACAACAGCGCTGCGAATCCTGCAATCAGCGTGATCTCGTGGGCGAAGCGCATGGCGCGCACGCGCACGGGTTGGCCCTGGGCGGCAGAAGAAGATTGAAGCGTATTGAGCGAATAGGTCATGAAAAACACGGCGTCCGGCCCGGGAAAACGGAGGCGGACGCACGAACACTACAACAAAAGGCCGGGGCCGCCAGTGATGGGCCGACCCCGCAGGCTCAAGCCAGGGACAGGAGCCGTTCCTTGACGATCATCGAGCCGTCTTCCTGGGTCTGCACGAAACCGCGCTCTTCGAGGTCCTTCATGACGCGGCTCACCATCTCGCGCGAAGCGCCCACCATCTTGGCCAGGTCCTGGCGGGAAATCTTGTCACGCACCTTCAGGTTGCCCGCGCCGTCCTCGATGGCGAACTCGAGCAGCGAACGCGCCACGCGACCATACACGTCCATCAGCGCAAGCGATTCGATCTTGCGGTCGGCGTGGCGCAGGCGCTGCACCAGGCCGCGCATGATGTTGTATGCCATGGAGGAGTTCTCGGGCAGGCAACGCGCGAAGGCGTCGCGTCCCAGCATGAGCACGTCGCACTGGATTTCGGTGCGCACGGTGGCCGAATGCGGCTCGTCGTCAATCAGGCTCATCTCGCCCAGGTAGTCGCCGGGATGCAGCGTGGCCAGGATGACTTCGCGCCCGCGGCTGTCGGCGCTGGTGACGCGCGCGCGCCCCGTCAGGATGATGTAGAGCGCGTCGGACTTCTTGCCTTGCTCCACGACGACCTCGGAGCGCTTGAATCGCTTCTTGATGATCGCGTCCGCGATGCTTGCGGACTGCGTGGCCGTCAGAGACGCGAACAAGGGAACGCGCCGAAGCAATTCGAGGTTGGACAGCATCGACATTAATCAATCCCTGAGACAGCGCACGGAGCAGTCCAGAAGACCCGCCAATGGATTACTACAATCGCGCGCATTGAAAACACCGTTTACCCGGTGTTGAACCGGGCAGTGATACTCCATACATATCGCTACCACCCTGAAAATGTACACGCTGACGAAGCGTTCATCCTAGGTTTTCCACTCATGTCCGCACCCCAACACGCCCAGGTTTTGATTCTCGGCTCCGGCCCCGCCGGCTACACCGCCGCCGTCTACGCAGCGCGCGCAAACCTGAAGCCATTGCTCATCACCGGCATCGCTCAAGGCGGCCAGCTGATGACCACCACCGAGGTCGACAACTGGCCCGCCGACGTGCACGGCGTGCAGGGCCCGGATCTGATGCAGCGCTTCCTGGAGCACGCCGAACGCTTCAACACGCAGATCGTGTTCGACCACATCAACAAGGTCGACCTGAGCAAGCGTCCCTTCACCCTGACCGGCGACAGCGCCACCTACACCTGCGACTCGCTCATCATTGCAACGGGCGCCTCGGCCAAGTACCTGGGGCTGGCTTCCGAAGAAAAGTTCATGGGCCGCGGCGTCTCTGCATGCGCCACCTGCGACGGCTTCTTCTACCGTGAACAGGAAGTCTGCGTGATCGGCGGCGGCAATACGGCCGTCGAGGAGGCGCTTTACCTCTCCAACATCGCAAACAAGGTCACGCTGGTGCACCGCCGGGACAAGTTCCGCGCCGAGCCGATCCTGATCGACAAGGTGATGGAGAAAGTGGGCGAGGGCAAGATCGTCCTGAAGCTGCACAGCGAACTCGACCAGGTGCTGGGCGACGATTCGGGCGTGACGGGTATCCGCCTCAAGAGCACGAAGACCGGCGCCACCGAACAGATCGACCTCAAGGGTTGCTTCATTGCCATCGGTCACCACCCCAACACCGACATCTTCCAGGGCCAGCTGGACATGAAGGACAACTACATCCTGACCCGCTCCGGCCTGCAAGGCTTTGCCACGATGACCAGCATTCCCGGCGTCTTTGCCGCGGGCGACGTGCAGGACAACGTGTACCGCCAGGCGATCACCAGCGCAGGCACCGGCTGCATGGCGGCCCTGGACGCGCAGCGCTTCCTGGAACAGGACGGCACGCTTTAAACCAGGCGGCGGGGGAAAGGGCTATAATCCGAGGCTTTGCCGAAATAGGACCACCCTTCAACAAGGACAGGTTACGGCAAAGCCGGGGTACCGCCACCCGTTTCTGGCGAGGTCAAGCTGCAAAACACCCTGCGACTTTTCGGTTGCGAGCGGTGCCAGCTGTTCAAGAAAGAGTGTCCTCATGGCACGCGTATGCGACGTAACGGGCAAAGGCCCGATGGTCGGAAACAATGTTTCCCACGCCAACAACAAAACCAAGCGCCGGTTCCTGCCGAACCTGCAATACCGCCGTTTCTGGGTCGAAACTGAAAACCGCTGGGTTCGCCTGCGCGTTTCGAGCGCTGCCCTGCGCCTGATCGACAAGAACGGTATCGACGCCGTGCTCGCAGACCTGCGCGCACGCGGCCAAGCTTAAGGAGCTGAATCATGGCAACGAGCAAAGGCGGACGCGAAAAGATCAAGCTGGAATCCACTGCGGGTACCGGCCACTTCTACACGACCAGCAAGAACAAGAAGACGATGCCTGAAAAGATGTCGATCATGAAGTTCGACCCGAAGGCGCGCAAGCACGTCGAATACAAGGAAATCAAGCTGAAGTAATTCAGCTCCCGTTTTCCAAAACAAGAAACCCGCTGCTTACCCAGCGGGTTTTTTGTTGCCTGCACTTTCTTCGCCTCACTGCACTTCTCGCAAAAGCAGGGCAGGCGCTCGAAACTGACAGACGTAAAAAAGCCGGCCCTCAGGCCGGCTTCTTGATTGGGTTGGCTCGCGTCAGGCGCGTGCGGCACGCAGGCGGGTCGAGAAGTCGCGCAGACCGGCAATGCCGCTGGCTTCCGCACGATGGCACCATGCCGCCAGATCGGCCGCAAGTTGCTCACGAGACTGCGAGGTGTTCAGCCAGAGCTGGCGCAACTCTTCGCGCATCGTGACCATCTTGTCGAGCACCGGATGAGCAGCGCGGGCCTGCACAACGTGCGTGCGGGCCGACGCCGGCACCTTGTCGTCGTCACGGTGCAGCCAGCGCTTGGCGGCCTTGAGCACCGACAGGTCGGCACCCTTGGTCTTCAGCGCATCCAGCTCCAGGCTGGTGGCGCGGCGCATTTCACGCGCATAGCCGGCCATGACTTCGTAGCGGTTGGCAATGACGGCTTCGAGGGTCTTCTCGTTGGCCACGGGCTGGATGTCGCCCATCTGCATCTTCGGCGGCACCTTCTTGACCTTGGCCCAGCCGAGTTTCTGGAACACCTGGATGTAGACCCAGCCGATGTCGAACTCGTACTTCTTGACCGAGAACTTGGCCGAGGTCGGGTAGGTGTGATGGTTGTTGTGCAACTCTTCGCCACCGATGATCAGGCCCCAGGGCATGATGTTGCGGCTGGCGTCCTGCGCCTCGAAGTTGCGGTAGCCCCAATAGTGGCCGATGCCGTTGATGATGCCGGCGGCGGTGATGGGGATCCATAGCATCTGCACCGCCCACACGGCCATGCCGAGCGTGCCGAACAGTGCCAGGTTGATGACCAGCATCAGGCCGACGCCTTGCCAGCTGTAGCGCGTGTACAGGTTGCGCTCGATCCAGTCATCCGGCGTGCCGTGACCATAGCGCTCCATCGTTTCCTTGTTCTTCGATTCGGCGCGATAGAGTTCTGCGCCGCGCCAGAGCACTTCGTCAATGCCCTTGACCTGCGGGCTGTGCGGGTCGTCGACGGTTTCGCACTTGGCGTGGTGCTTGCGGTGAATGGCAACCCACTCCTTGGTCACCATGCCGGTGCCGAGCCACAACCAGAAGCGGAAGAAATGCGACGGAATCGGGCCGAGATCCATCGCCCGGTGCGTTTGCGTCCGGTGAAGGAAGATCGTGACCGCGGCAATCGTGATGTGCGTGGTGACGAGCGTGTACAGCACGACTTGCCACCATGCGAGGTCCCACAGGCCGTGTCCGAGCCATTGAATGGCCGCGTCGAGAACGGCGGAGTCAGGAAGCAACATTGAGTCAGGTACTCCATGGCCACACGAAGGTGCAGCCTTAAGGTAACCTGCGATTTTAAAGGGGTGGACCGGAAACGGACCCTTTAAACCTTCAAGAAAACCGCAGATTTACCCTCGTTTGGAGTGCTGTCCCTATTTGCGGTTCCACACGGCGGCAAAGAAACCGTCGGTGGAATGACGGTGGGGCCACAGGCGCAGGTAGCGCAGCCCCCCCTCCCCGCCGGCGCACAGTGCTTCAAAACCCTCGACTTTCAGGCCTTGCAGCAGTTCTGCCGCGTCCACCGGCACGAAATCGGGGTTGGCAGCACCGAAAGCCTCGGCAATGGCCTCGTTTTCCTCCGGCAGCACGCTGCACGTGGCGTAAACCAGACGGCCACCCGATTTCACGAGCCGCGCCGCGCTTTGCAGGATGGCGGTCTGCTTGACCGTCAGTTCCTCGACCGATTTGACCGACTGGCGCCATTTCAGGTCCGGGTTGCGCCGCAACGTGCCCAGCCCGGAGCACGGCGCATCGACCAGCACGCGGTCGATCTTGCCCGCCAGGCGCTTGACGCGGTCGTCGCGTTCATGGGCGATGGCGGCCGGATGCACATTCGACAGCTTGCTGCGCGCCAGCCGCGGCTTGAGCGCGTCCAGCCGGTGCGCCGACGTGTCGAACGCGTACAGGCGGCCGGTATTACGCATCGTCGCGCCGATGGCCAGCGTCTTGCCGCCCGCGCCGGCGCAGAAGTCGACCACCATTTCACCGCGCTTGGCGTCCAGCAGCAGCGCGAGCAGTTGCGAGCCCTCGTCCTGCACCTCGACCGCGCCGCGGGCAAATGCGTCCAGCTTGGTCAGCGCCGGCTTGCCTTCGATGCGCAAGCCCCAGGGCGAGAACGGCGTTACTTCAGATTTGATAGCAGCCTTTGCAAGCTCCGCCTTCACTTCCGCTCGTTTGTCGGTCAGCGCATTGACGCGCAGGTCGAGCGGGGCGGGTTGCTGCAGGCTCTCGACCAGCGGCCAGAAGCCGTCGCCCAGTTGCGCCTTCAACGGCGCGACCAGCCACTCGGGCAGGTTGTGGCGATGGCGTTCGAGCAGGTCGTCGGGCTTGACGGCGTCGCAGTTGTCGAGCCAGCGCTTCTCGGTGTCGTTGAGCGCGCTCTTCAGGAAGTCGCGCGGGCCATAGAAGCCGAGGATCGCCATGCGGCGCTCCTTCGAGCCGCTGCCCGAGGGCGAGAGGTGGTCGAACAACAGCTTCTTGCGAAGCACGGTGTAGACGGTTTCGGCGAGCGTCGCGCGCTCGCGCGGGCCGAACTCGCGGTGGTCGCGGAAAAAGCGCGAAACGACCTGGTCGGCCGGGTGATCGAATTTCAGGACAAGGCCGACCAGATCGGCGGTGGCCTCCAACAGGGCTTTGGGGTGCATCCCCCCATTGTCTCAGCCAGCCGACCCCTTCGGTCCGGCGCCGCATTGAAGGGTTATGCAGTGCGCGCCCAGACCTCGCCGAAAGCCTGCTGTTCGATGTCTTCCACCGAGGGCGAATGGCCCGCCCACAGCACCAGCGTGGCGCCCGGCAGGGTCAGCGTCTGCTCCAGCTGGCGGCACATCTGCCAACGGTCCTCGTCGTCGAGCCCCGGCAGGTCGACGAACACGATGTAGGCACGGCGCCAGGGAAACTCGCGCAGATTCTTGCGCACCAGCCAAGCCCGCGAGGCGGGCAGGCAGCGCACGAGGTCGGCGCGAAGCTCTCCCAACTCGTAGCCGCTCAGGTCGTGCCGCGAGATCTGGCTGAAGAACGGCGTGCCCGTGATTTCCTCCCAGGCGCGCGCCTCGGCCTCCTCCGCCTCCTTGAGACGGCCGCGCCACAGCTTGAGCGCCTCTTCCTCGTGCGGTCCCGCATCGGGGTCTTCCAACGTGCCCACCGCGCTCCTGGCGGCCCACCAGCGGCTGGCCGCGCCGGAGCCGTGCAGCCGCTCGAGCACGGCGAGCCGCGACGCACGGTCGCTCGCGGGCAGCATCTGGGCCAGGCCGCGCAGCGCGCCCGGATGCTCCGGAGCGATGCGCAGGGCGCTTTCGTAGCGCACACGAACGGGCGCCGCCGGATCGAGCCGCCGCTCCGAATCGGCCCACTCGACCATCTCGTCGGGCGTGTTGTGCTCGCCGCGCGCAGCCAGCACCAAGATGCGTTCACGAATGCGCAAGCGGTGCGCATGGTGCTGCTTCCAGTCGGCCGCATGCGCGCGGCGCCACTGGTTGTCGAAGTATTCGATCCACTTCTTGCGGTCTGCGAGCAGTTCGAGCGCCGAGCGCTGGGACCATTCGGGCAGGACTGCTTTCTGGTGGAGTGCCTCCAGCCGGTCGCGCAGCACCGGGTGGGTGTCGTCCAGGTCGCTGACGCGGCGCATCGCCTCGCGCAGCGCCTGGCGCGCAAAGTCCTCGTCGGGCGGCGTGCGCACGCGCTTGCGCAGCGCCGCGAACGGACCCGGCGGCTGCGGGTCATGCTCGGCGCGCGACCAGTGCCAGGGCCAGAACTCGTTGGCGTACCAGCTGCCCTTGATCGCGATTTCGGTCAGCGCGGCGGCCGCCACCGAGGTGCCCAGCAAACGGCCCGAGATGCGGTCGGCCTCGTACTCGTCCTGCCGGGCCAGTGCGAAGGTCTTGGCCGCGAAGCGCGGGAAATACCAGCGAAAGAAAGCCTGCGAGAACAGCGCCATCACGCCTTCGTTGCGCTGCAGGTTGGCGTCGAGCTTGATCCAGGACAGCCGTGTGCGGTAGATCCACGCGCTCAGCTTGCCATGGTTGCCGCGCAGGTGGCCGTACTCGTGCGCCAGCACCGACAGCAGGCGCCGCCGGTCGAGCATCATCAAGAGCGGCAGGCCGATGCTCAAAGAATTGATGGCGCCGCCGAAGAGGCCGAAGCGCGGCACCTGGCGGATGCTGGCGTTGAATTCGTCGTCCAGGTAGACGTGGTGGACCAGCGGGCCCTTGATCTTGCTGCGGATGCGGTCCAGCGCCTCGAAGAGCGCGGGCGCGTCGTCGCGCTGGAGCTCCACGCCCTCCGGCTCGTCGAAGCGCACCCAGAGCGCGCGCAGCGTGGCCCAGAGCAGTCCGCCCGCAAACAGCAGCACCCAGCCGCGCGTGAAGCTGAAGCGCTCGTCGCGAATCGACACAAGCACCCAGACAATGAGCCCCACCGCAAGTCCGAGGCAGCCCAGCACCCAGACATAGCCGAGCGCGGCAAAGGCCGCCACGCTGCGTCGATAGCGCGCACTGTCGTCCGCACTGGCATGCTCGCTCAGTCGAACCAGGTGAACAAAATCCGCGCGATCCATCCGACTCCCGTCACATCAATCCCAGACAGTTCCTGAAAGAAGCCCCCGTTGAACGACGAAGACCTCCCGCCCCTGATCGAAACACCGCCCGGCCGCTACCGTCACTACAAGGGCGGCGAATACGAGGTGATCGGCACCGTGCGCCACAGCGAAACGCTGGAGCCGATGACGCTGTACCGTGCCTTGTATGGCGCCCACGGACTCTGGGTCCGGCCGGCCGCCATGTTCGGCGAGACCGTCGACATCGACGGCACACCGCGGCAAAGATTCACCAAAATCTAGTCATTCAAGCCGGGAAACGCTTGCCCAGCCTGAATAGTTTGCTATTTTTTAAATAGCAAACTATTCACTTCAACCGCAGCGGACGTCGGTCACGCGGTTGCGCGCGTCCACATCGAGATTGAGCCGTCCGCCATTCAGTTCGGTCGTGGCTGCGTCACCTGGCTTCAGCACGCGCACCGTGCCGGCTGCTGCGCGAACGCGGGCGGCGGCTTCGAGCTGGGGCGTCAGGGGCTGGCCCACGGCAAAACGTGCACCGTCGGCGCTGCATTGGAAGACCGGCTCCGGCGGCGGTACGGGTGCAGCCGCTGCGGGCGCGGGCGCAGGCGCTGCACAGCCGGCCAGCAGGGCGGCGCCGAAGGCGGCCAACAGCAACGATTGGGTTTTCACGTCAACACTCCCGAAAACCCGCGAATATAAACAACTTTAAGGTTTGTGACTCAATGTATCTGCAAGCCATCCCGCGATGGCACGCGGATACAACAGATGCTCCTGCGCGAGCACCCGGCCGGCCAATGTGGCGGCAGTGTCTTCGGGCAGCACGGGCACCACGGCCTGCGCCAGGATCGGTCCGTGGTCGAGCTCCGTGGTCACCTGGTGCACCGTGACCCCGGCCACCTTGCAGCCCGCCTCGATGGCGCGCTGGTGCGTGTGCAGCCCCGGGAAAGCCGGCAGCAGCGAGGGGTGGATGTTCACCAGCCGCCCCGCATAGCGCCCGACGAAGCCCGGCGTCAGGATGCGCATGAACCCGGCCAGGACCACCAGCGCGGGCGCGTGGGCGTCGACCGCCTGCGCCAATGCTTCGTCGAAGGCCTCGCGGGTGGCGAACGCCTGGTGCGGCACCACGGCCGCGGCGATGCCGTGCGAGGCGGCAATCGCCAGCCCGCCGGCCTCGGCCTTGTTGCTCACCACCGCGGCAATGCGTGCGCCGAAGCGCTCGGCCCAGCGCTCGCGCTCGGCGGCGCGCACGATGGCCGCCATGTTGGAGCCGCCGCCGGAGATCAGGATCACGATGTTCTTCATGGGAGGCGGGATTATCCGTGCCTGTCTCCCTTGTCGCGGCGCGGACACCGCATAGCAGCACGACCGTGCTAAAACTCCGGGCTCCGGAGACACACCGCGTCTGCGGCGAAACGATCAACACAGCGAGGCACGCATGGATTTGAGCTTCACACCCGAAGAACAGAAGTTCCGCGAAGAAGTTCGCGCCTGGGTCAAGGACAACCTCCCCAAGGAGATTTCGCACAAGGTGCACAACGCGCTCGAACTGACGCGCGACGATCTGCAAGGCTGGGCCAGGATCCTCGGCAAGAAGGGTTGGCTGGGCTACGGCTGGCCCACCGAATTCGGCGGCCCGGGATGGACCGCCATCCAGCGCCACCTGTTCGAGGAAGAAACCGCACTGGCCGGCGCGCCGCGCATCATCCCCTTCGGCCCCGTGATGGTCGCACCGGTGATCATGGCCTTCGGCAACGCCGAGCAGCAAAAGCGCTTCCTTCCCGGCATCGCCAGCGGCGAAGTGTGGTGGAGCCAGGGCTACAGCGAACCGGGCTCGGGCTCCGACCTGGCCTCGGTCAAGACCAAGGCCGAGCGCAAGGGCGACAAATACATCGTCAACGGCCAGAAGACCTGGACCACCCTGGGCCAGTACGGCGACTGGATGTTCAACCTCGTGCGCACCAGCAACGAAGGCAAGCCGCAGACCGGCATCAGCTTCCTGCTGCTCGACATGAAGTCGCCCGGCGTCACCGTTCGCCCCATCAAGCTGCTCGACGGCGGCCATGAAGTGAACGAGGTGTTCTTCGACAACGTCGAAGTGCCGGCCGAAAACCTGATCGGCGAAGAGAACAAGGGCTGGACCTACGCCAAGCACCTGCTCTCGCACGAGCGCACCAACATCGCCGACGTGAACCGCGCCAAGCGCGAGCTCGAACGCCTCAAGCGCATCGCCAAAAGCGAGGGCGTGTACGAAGACGTGCGCTTCCGCGACGAGATCGCCAAGCTCGAGGTCGACATCGTCGCGCTCGAGATGATGGTGCTGCGCGTGCTGTCGGCCGCCACCTCGGGCAAGAACTCGCTCGACGTGGCCGGCCTGCTCAAGATCCGCGGCAGCGAGATCCAGCAGCGCTACAGCGAACTGATGATGCTGGCCGGCGGCGCCTATTCGCTGCCGCTGATCCGCGAAGCGATGGAAGCCGGCTGGCAGGGCAACTTCCCCGGCGGTAACCCGGCGCTCGCACCGTTGGCATCGACCTTCTTCAACATGCGCAAGACCACCATCTACGGCGGTTCGAACGAAGTGCAACGCAACATCGTCGCGCAGACGGTCCTGGGCTGAGGAGACACGAACATGGATTTCAATTTCACCGACGACCAGGAACAGCTGCGCGACGCCGTTCGCAAGTGGGTCGACAAGGGCTATGACTTCGAGCGCCGCCGCGGCATCGAGGCCAAGGGCGGCTTCTCGCGCGAGGCCTGGGACGAACTGGCCGAGCTGGGCCTGGGCGGCCTGTACATCAGCGAGGACGACGGCGGCCTGGGCATGGGCCCGGTGGCCGGCATGGTCGTGATGGAAGAACTGGGCCGCGGCATCGTGCTGGAGCCCTTCGCGCAGACGCTGATCGCCGGCGCGGTGCTCAGCGGATATGCCGACGGCAGCACCAAGGAAAGCCGGCTGCCGCGCATCGCCGGCGGCCAGGCCATCGTGGTGCTGGCGTACCAGGAACGCAAGGCGCGCTACCGCCTCGACCTGTGCGACGCCACGGCCGTGAAGTCGGGCAGCGGTTATTCGCTGACCGGCGCCAAGAGCGTGGTGCCGGTGGGCGACGAGGCCGACGCCTTCATCGTGCCGGCCAAGGTCGACGGCAAGATCGCCCTCTTCCTGGTCGAGCGCAGCGCCAGCGGCGTCGAGGCCCGCGGCTACGGCACGCAGGACGGCAGCCGTGCGGCCGAGGTGGTGTTCGACAAGGCCGACGCCACCCTGGTCACGGCCGACGGCCTGGCCGCGCTCGAACACGCGGTCGACGTGGGCATTGCCGCCCTCTGCGCCGAAGCGGTCGGCGTGATGGACAAGACCGTTGCGCTGACCATCGACTACATGAACCAGCGCAAGCAGTTCGGCGTGGTCATCTCCAGCTTCCAGGCGCTACGCCATCGCGTGGCCGACATGAAGATGCAGCTGGAGCTCGCGCGCTCCATGAGCTACTACGCGACGCTCAAGCTCAACGCCCCGGCCGACGAACGCCGCCAGGCGCTCGCGCGCGCCAAGTACCAGCTGGGCACGTCGATGCGCTACGTCGCCGCGAACTCGGTGCAGCTGCACGGCGGCATCGGGGTGACCGACGAATACATCGGCAGCCACTACTTCCGCAAGCTCACGCAGATGGAAATGACCTTCGGCGACACCCTGCACCACCTGGGCGAAGTGTCGGCACGCATGCAGGACACGGCCGGCGTCTTCGCCTGACGGTCTTTTTCTCATAGCATCCAACGCCCGCCCGCCTTGCGCCGGCGGGCGTTTTCACTTGGAAACCTGCCCCAGGAACGAAACATGCAATCCCGTCGCACCCTCCTTGCCATGGCCGTCGTCACGACCTCCGCAATCGCCGCCGCCACCATGCTCACCGCCTGCGCCACCTCCCCGTCGCCGTCGTACACCGAACGCCCGCCCGTCGTGTTCGTGCACGGCAACGGCGATTCGGCCGCGCTCTGGCAAACGACGATCTGGCGCTTCGAGTCGAACGGCTGGCCGGCCGACCGGCTCTTCGCGTTCGACCAGCCCAACCCGCTGGCGCGCGACGACGATGCCGTGGCCCAGGCCGGGCGCAGTTCGACGGCCGATTCGGCCGTGTTCCTCAAGGCCCGGATCGACCAGGTGCTCAAGGCCACGGGTGCCGGCAAGGTCGTGCTGGTAGGCAATTCGCGCGGCGGCAACACCATTCGCAACTACGTGCAGAACGGCGGCGGCGCGGCCGTGGTGAGCCACGTGGTGCTGGGCGGCAACCCGGCGCACGGCATCTGGGCCGTGAAGGGTTTCCGCGAGAACAACGAGTTCTCCGGGCTGTCGGGCTTCATGCAGCAGCTCAATGCGCCGAAGGGGCCGAACGGCGAAGAGGTCACGCCGGGCGTGAAATGGATGACCCTGCGCTCCGACAACAACGACAAGTACGCCCAGCCCGACGGCGTGTGGATCGGCGCGCCGGGCAAGCCGACGAACATCGGCTTCGACGGGCCGGCGCTCAAGGGTGCGACCAACGTCGTGCTGCCGCGCGTGGACCACCGCGAGACCTCGTTCTCGCCCGCCGCGTTCGCCGCGACGTGGCAGTTCCTGACGGGCCAGGCACCGCGCAGCACCGACATCGCCTTGCAGCCGAACGTGGTGCTCGACGGCCGCGCGATCGGCGCCGAGAACCTGGCGCTGAACGGCGCGCAAGTGACCGTCCATGCGGTCGACCCGGCCACCGGCGTGCGGCGCGGCGAAGCCGTCCACACCCAGTCCGTGGGCGCCGACGGCCGCTGGGGGCCTTTCAAGGCGCACAGCGACACTAGCTACGAATTCGTCCTGGCAGCGCCCGGCTACGGCACCACGCACATCTACCGCAGCCCGTTTCCGCGCAGCGGCAGTTTCGTGCACCTGCGGCCCGAACGCGTCACGCCGGCAGACAACGGCGCGAGCTCGGTCGTGGTGTTCACCCGTCCGCGCGGCTACTTCGACGCCCAGCGCGACACCCTGCGCTTCGACGGCAAGAGCCCGCCGGCCGGCGTGCCGCCCAAGGGGGCTGGCGTGTCGACCTCCCGGCTGCGCCTGGAAGGCGGCGGTGCGCCGCGCGCGGTGACCGGCGAGTTCAACGGCGAGCGCATCACGGGCCTCACATGGCCGGCCGCGAACGAACACACGACCGTGCTCGAACTCACCTACTGAGGCATCGCCATGAACGACACCGGCGCTCCCTTCGTGCTGCAGTCACGCGACGAACGCGGCGTGGTCACGCTCACGCTGAATCGGCCATCGTCTTTCAATGCCCTGTCGGAAGGCATGCTCGGCGCGCTGGAACAGGCGCTCGGCGAGGTGGCGGCCGACGAGAGCGTGCGCGCCGTCGTCATTGCAGCGGCGGGCAAGGCCTTCTGCGCGGGCCACGACCTGAAGGAGATGCGCGCCGAACCGTCGCTCGGCTACTACCAGCGGCTGTTCGAGCGGTGCGGCGCGATGATGCTGTCGATCCAGAAGCTTCCGGTGCCGGTGATCGCCCGCGTGCACGGCATTGCGACGGCGGCGGGCTGCCAGCTGGTGGCGGTGTGCGACCTGGCCGTGGCATCGAGCGACGCGCGGTTCGCGGTCAGCGGCGTGAACGTGGGCCTGTTCTGCGCCACGCCCAGCGTCACGCTGTCGCGCAACCTGGGGCGCAAGGAGGCCTTCGAGATGCTGGTGACGGGCGAGTTCATCGGTGCGCAGGAAGCCCGCGACAAGGGGCTGGTCAACCGGGTGGCGCCGCCTGCGGAACTCGATGCGGCCGTCGAATCGCTGGTGGCCAGCATCGTCGCCAAGCCACGCCGGGCGCTGGCTCTGGGCAAGGCCCTGTTCTACCGCCAGCTCGAAACCGGCATCGAGGCCGCGCTGGCCGACGCCAGCCAGACCATGGCCTGCAACATGATGGACGAGAGCGCGCTCGAAGGCGTGCAGGCCTTCATCGAGAAGCGCCCACCGGCCTGGAAGCGCTGAAGCCAGCTAGCTGTCGTGCAGCCGCGAGCTTTGCGGCAGGTGCGCCATCAGGAACTCCATCTGGTCCGCCAGGATGCGGCGGTTGCGCAGGATGAAGTCTTCCCAGAGGCTGGGCACGTAGGGCGCGTACAGCAGCGGCATGTTCGCCTGCTCGGGCGTGCGGCTGCTCTTGCGGTGGTTGCAGGGCTTGCAGGCCGTGACCACGTTCATCCAGGTGTCGATGCCCTTCTGGGCAAAGGGAATGATGTGCTCGCGGGTGAGCTCGTCTTCGTGGAAGTGGCCGCCGCAGTAGGCGCAGACGTTGCGGTCGCGCGAGAAGAGCTTGCTGTTGGTCAGCCCGGGCCGCTGGGTGAAGGGATTGATGCGCGGCACGCCCTTGGTGCCGATGATGCTGTTGATCGCGATCTGCGACTGCTCGCCCGTGACCGCGTTGTGGCCGCCACGAAACACCGCCACCTGCGCGCCCACTTCCCAGCGAACTTCGTCCGCCGCGTAGTGAATCACCGCCTGTTCAAGCGATATCCATGACTGGGGCAGCCCTTGGGCCGACAGCTTCAAGACCTTCACCAACGTCTCCTCAAAAAAGGGAAGAACCACGGAAAGACCAGGGACACGGAGCGCATTGCAGACCCACGCCGGACAACGCACTGCGTCACAATATACCGGCTTTGTGACAAATCGGCCTGATTCGCCCAATTGGCGGGCGAAAGGCGCTATCAAAAAGATACTCACCGATGCAGGTTTTTCGCGGCTTCCGGCACCCGGGCGTGGCCCCTGCCTGCGCTCTCACCATTGGCAATTTCGACGGCGTGCACCGTGGCCACCAGGCCATGCTCGCGCTGCTGCAGACCGAGGCCCGCCAGCGCGGGCTGCCGAGCTGCGTGCTCACGTTCGAGCCGCATCCGCGCGACTATTTCGCGGCCATCACCAAGAAACCCGACCTGGCGCCGGCGCGCATCGGCACGCTGCGCGACAAGCTCAGCGAACTGGCGGCCTGCGGGGTGGCGCAGACCATCGTGCTGCCGTTCGACGGCCGGCTGGCCACCCAGTCGCCGGAGGAATTCATCCAGAACGTGCTGCTCGACGGCCTGGGCGCGCGCTACGTGCTGGTGGGTGACGACTTCCGCTTCGGCGCCAGGCGCGCAGGCGACTACGCCATGCTCGATGCGGCCGGCGGCGCGCAAGGCTTCGACGTCGCGCGCATGAACAGCTACGAGGTCCATGGCCTGCGCGTGTCCAGTTCGGCGGTGCGCGAGGCGCTGGCCGAAGGCCGCATGGCCGACGCCCACACCCTGCTCGGGCGGCCGTACACCATCTCGGGCCACGTGGTCCACGGCCGCAAGCTCGGCCGTGCGCTGGGCGCCTCGTCGCCTGGCCAGGACGACGGATTTCGCACCCTCAACCTGCGCTTCAAGCACTGGAAACCGGCAGCCAACGGCATCTTCGCGGTGCTGGTGCACGGCCTGGCCGAGCAGCCCCTGCCGGGCGTGGCCAACCTGGGCGTGCGCCCTTCGCTGGACGCGAATGACGTCAACGGCGGGCGGGTGCTGCTCGAAACCCATTGCCTGGAGTGGCCCTCCCATCTCGGGAGCGAAGGGGCCTACGGTAAAATCGTCCGCGTGGAACTGCTGCACAAACTGCACGACGAATTGCGCTACACCAGCCTCGAGGCCCTCACTGCGGGCATCGCGAAGGATGGGCGCGACGCACGTGCGTTCTTTGCATCGACCCACGCAGAAACCCACCGCCAGACCACGCGCGATCGAATTTAGCCCTGCACGCACCGTGCTGCCGCCCTTCGACAAGCTCAGGGCGAACGGCTTTATCTTCCGCACCGACACGCTCCTTTTTTTCCCGGGCAGTTCGGGCCGAGCCTGTCGGAGCCCCCTGTTTCGCCGTACCCCACCATGTCTGACGCTGCTTCCCCCAAAGATTACCGTTCCACGCTGAACCTGCCCGACACCCCCTTCCCGATGCGCGGCGACCTGCCCAAGCGCGAGCCGGGCTGGGTGAAGGAGTGGAACGACGAAGGCCGTTACCACCGCCTGCGCGACGCCCGCCACGGCGCGCCCAAGTTCATCCTGCACGACGGCCCGCCGTACGCCAACGGCCAGATCCACATGGGTCACGCCGTGAACAAGATCCTGAAGGACATGATCACCAAGGCGCGCCAGCTCGAAGGCTTCGACGCGCTCTACGTGCCCGGCTGGGACTGCCACGGCCTGCCGATCGAGAACGCCATCGAAAAGCAGTTCGGCCGCAACCTGAGCCGCGACGAGATGCAGGCCAAGAGCCGCGCCTTCGCCACGGAGCAGATCGCCCAGCAGATGGTCGACTTCCAGCGCCTGGGCGTGCTGGGCGAATGGGACCATCCGTACAAGACCATGGACTTCGCCAATGAAGCCGGCGAGCTGCGCGCGTTCAAGCGCGTGATCGAACGCGGCTTCGTGTACCGCGGCCTGAAGCCCGTGTACTGGTGCTTCGACTGCGGCTCCTCGCTGGCAGAGTTCGAAATCGAATACGCCGACAAGAAGAGCCAGACCATCGACGTGGCCTTCAAGGCGCACGAGCGCGAGAAGGTGCTCAAGGCCTTCGGCACCGACCACACCATCCTCGGCGACATCTTCGCGGTGATCTGGACCACCACCGCGTGGACCATCCCGGCCAACCAGGCGATCAACCTCAACCCCGAGATCGAGTACTCGCTGGTCGACACCGAGCGTGGCCTGCTGATCCTGGCCAACTCGCTGGTCGAGATGTGCATGACGCGCTATGCGCTGGACGGCAAGGTGCTGGCCACCGTCAAGGGTGAGCAGCTCGGCGGCCTCGAATTCGAGCACCCGCTGTACGACGTGGATGCCGGCTACAAGCGCCTGTCGCCGGTGTACCTGGCCGACTACGCCACCGCCACCGACGGCACCGGCCTCGTGCACTCCTCGCCCGCCTACGGCGTGGACGACTTCAACTCCTGCGTGGCGCACGGCGTGGCGTACGACGACATCCGGAACCCGGTGCAGGGCAACGGCAGCTACGCGCCCGACTTCCCGCTGTTCGGCGGCCAGAACATCTGGAAGGCCGTGCCGGTGATCATCGCCGCGCTGCGCGACGCCAACCGCCTGCTGACCACCGAGACCATCACGCACAGCTACCCGCACTGCTGGCGCCACAAGACGCCGGTGATCTACCGCGCCGCGGCGCAGTGGTTCATCCGCATGGACGAAGGCGAAGGCGTGTTCACCAAGGACAAGGCCCCCAAGACGCTGCGCCAGACCGCGCTCGACGCCATCGAGCAGACCAGCTTCTATCCGGAGAACGGCAAGGCGCGACTGCACGACATGATCGCCGGGCGGCCCGACTGGTGCATCAGCCGCCAGCGCAGCTGGGGCGTGCCGATCCCCTTCTTCCTGCACAAGGATTCGGGCGAGCTGCATCCGCGCACCATGGAAATCCTCGACCAGGCCGCCGACATCGTCGAGAAGGGCGGCATCGAGGCCTGGAGCCGCGTGACGGTCGAAGAGATCCTGGGCGCCGAAGATGCGCCGAGCTACACCAAGAGCACCGACATCCTCGAGGTGTGGTTCGACTCGGGCTCGACCTTCTATCACGTGCTGCGCGGCACGCACCCCACGGTGCACCACGAGACCGGCCCCGAAGCCGACCTGTACCTCGAGGGCCACGACCAGCACCGCGGCTGGTTCCATTCGTCGCTGCTGATCGCCTGCGCCCTGGAAGACCGCGCGCCGTACCGCGGCCTGCTCACGCACGGCTTCACGGTGGATTCCAAGGGAATCAAGATGAGCAAGTCGCTCAAGAACGGCATCGACCCGCAGGAAATCAGCAACAAGCTGGGCTCGGAAATCATCCGCCTGTGGGTGGCCGCGAGCGACTACTCGGGCGACATCGCGGGCGACGACAAGATCCTGGCGCGCGTGGTCGATGCGTACCGCCGCATCCGCAACACGCTGCGCTTCCTGCTGGCCAACACCAGCGACTTCGACATCGCGAAGGACGCGGTGCCGCTCGACCAGCTGTTCGAGATCGACCGCTACGCCATGGCGCGCGCGGCGAAGTTCCAGGCCGAGATCCTCGCGCATTACAAGGTGTACGAGTTCCATCCGGTGGTGGCCAAGCTGCAGATCTACTGCTCGGAAGACCTGGGCGGCTTCTACCTCGACATCCTGAAGGACCGGCTCTACACCTCGGCGCCGGGCTCGCTGGCGCGCCGCAGCGCGCAGACGGCGCTGTGGCACATCTCGCAAGCCATGCTGCGCTGGATGGCGCCGTTCCTGAGCTTCACGGCCGAAGAGGCCTGGAAGTTCGTGGGCACGGGCAAGCCGGGCGAGTCGATCTTCACGCAGACCTACAGCCAGTTCGACGCCCCTGACGAAGCGCTGCTCGCCAAATGGGGCCGCATCCGCGAGATCCGCGACGCGGTGAACAAGGACATCGAGGCGGTGCGCGCCGAAGGCAAGGTGGGTTCGTCGCTGCAGGCCGACCTGCAGGTGACGGCATCGGCCGACGACTTCGCGCTGCTGGGCTCGCTGGGCGAGGACCTGAAGTTCGTCTTCATCACCTCGGCCATCGCGTTGGCCGCGGGTGAAACGCTGGCGACGGTGGTCACGCCGAGCACCGCGCAGAAGTGCGAGCGTTGCTGGCACTACCGCGACGACGTGGGCCAGGACGCGGCCCATCCGACGATCTGCGGGCGTTGCACCAGCAACCTGTTCGGCGCCGGCGAATCGCGGAGCTTTGCCTGATGGCCGCCGCACGCTCCATGTCGGCATCGCGCTCGCGCGCCGGCAGCATCTGGCCCTGGCTGGGGCTGGCGCTGATCATCGTGATCATCGACCAGTTCACCAAGACGCTGATCCTGGGCTACTACAAGCTCGGTGACGCGACCTACGTGACGGGCTTCTTCAATGTCGTGCGCGCGCACAACACGGGGGCGGCCTTTTCGTTCCTCGCCGATCACTCGGGGTGGCAGCGCTGGTTCTTCACGGCCATCGGCGTGGCCGCGGCGATCTTCATCGTGTGGATGCTTCGCTCGCACGCAGGGCAGAAGCTGTTCTCGTTTTCGATGGCCTGCATCCTGGGCGGCGCCATCGGCAACGTGGTCGACCGGATGATGCACGGCTACGTCGTGGACTTTCTGAGCTTTCACCTGGGCAATTGGTATTTCCCGGCGTTCAATGCGGCGGACAGCGCCATCACGCTGGGGGCGATCTGCCTGATCGTCGACGAGATCCGGCGGGTGCGCCGGGGCAAGTAAGCAAGTTTCTCAAGGGGCCCACGGGCCCCTTCTTCTTTGGGGGCAGCGCCACCTTCGCCAGGTGCCGAGGGTTTGTCCCCGCTTCAGAGCTGTCATCACAAAGTCATACTGCCGCGGTCCAATGTAATCGATTACATGAACACCGATCACTGACTTCCGCACGATGAGCATCCAAGCCGTAGCAGCCAAAGCCGGGGTCTCCGTGGCCACCGTGTCGCGGGCCTTCAATTTCCCCGACAAGGTGACGCCCGCCACGCGCGAGCTGGTGGAGCGCGTGGCGCGCGAGCTCAACTACCTGCCCAATGCCAGCGCACGCACCTTGCGCACCCAGCGCAGCCGCGTGCTCGGCGTGGTGCTGCCCACGCTGCTGAACCCGACCTTCGCCGAGTGCCTGCAAGGCATTGCGCGCGCCGCCGTCGCGGGCGGCTACGCGATCATTCCCGTCACCACCGGCTACCGGCTCGACGAGGAAGAGCGCGCCGTGCACCTGCTGCTGGCCGGCAATGTCGACGGGCTGATCCTCGTGGTGTCGAACCCCTCCACATCGGCCACCCTGCCCCGTCTGCAGGCCGCCGGCGTGCCCTATGTGCTGGCCTACAACCGCCATCCCGACCACCCGTGCGTGTCGGTCGACAGCGAAGGCGCCGTGGCCGATGCGGTGACGCGGCTCGTGCTGCTGGGCCACCGGCGCATCGCGATGGTCAGCGGCACGCTGGCCGCGTCGGACCGTGCGCAGCAGCGCTACCGCGGCTACCAGCGGGGCATGGCGGAAGCCGGCCTGGAGGCGCCGGCGCTCGTCGAGGTGCCCTTCGTCGAAACCGCCGTCGATGCCCTTTCCCGCCAGCTGCAGATGCGCAACCGCCCCACCGCCCTCGTCTGCTCGAACGACCTGCTGGCCATTCGCAGCATCCGCGCCGCGCACCTCAGCGGCCTGTCGGTGCCCGACGACCTGAGCGTGGTCGGCTTCGACGGCATTGCGCTGGGCGAAGACCTCACGCCCGCGCTCACCACCATCGCGCAACCCAACAGCGACATCGGCCGCCACAGCGTCGAGTTGCTGATGCAGGCCATGGCCGGCGGCACCGCGCTGCGGGCAGATGCCAGCCTGCTGCTGCCCCATGCCTTCCGAGACGGCGAGTCGTGCGCTTGCGCGCGCGAAGACAACAACGCCGCAGTGTCCTGACCTGACCCACCTCTGTCCCTCGTCCTCCGACCACACCCCTCCAAGGAGCTCCCACATGTCTCTTCGCCTCCAACGATTCGCCCGCCTTGGCGTGCTGGCCGCGGTATTCGCCGCCGGCGGCGCCATGGCCCAGACCGCCATTTGCTACAACTGCCCGACCGAGTGGGCCGACTGGGGCACGCAGCTCAAGGCCATCAAGGCCAAGACCGGCGTCACCGTGCCGGCCGACAACAAGAACTCGGGCCAGTCGCTCGCGCAGCTGACGGCCGAAAAGGCCAGCCCGATCGCCGACGTGACCTACCTGGGCGTGACCTTTGCGGTGCAGGCCGCAAAGGACGGCCTGGTCGAGCCCTACAAGCCCGCCGCCTGGAAAGACATTCCCGACGGCCTGAAGGACCCGGCCGGCAACTGGTTCACCATTCACTCGGGCACGCTCGGCTTCATGGTCAACGTCGACGCGCTCAAGGGCAAGCCGGTTCCCAAGTCGTGGGCCGACCTGCTCAAGCCCGAATACAAGGGCCTGATCGGCTACCTCGACCCGGCATCGGCCTTCGTGGGCTATGTCGGCGCGGTCGCCGTGAACGAAGCGCGCGGCGGCACGCTGGACAACTTCAAGCCGGCCATCGACTACTTCAAGGCACTGCAGAAGAACGAGCCCATCGTGCCCAAGCAGACCTCGTACGCACGCGTGCTGTCGGGTGAAATCGCGATCCTGCTCGACTACGACTTCAACGCCTACCGCGCCAAGTACAAGGACAAGGCCAACGTCGCCTTCGTCATTCCGAGCGAAGGCACGCTGGCCGTGCCCTACGTGATGAGCCTGGTCGCCAAGGCCCCGCACGCGGCCGATGCGAAGAAGGTGCTCGACTTCACGCTGTCCGACGAAGGCCAGGCCATCTGGGCCAAGGCCTACCTGCGGCCGGTGCGCGCCAGCGCCATGCCCAAGGACATCGAGGCGCAGTTCCTGCCCGCCAGCGAATACGCCCGCGCCAAGAGCGTGGACTACGGCCGCATGGCGGCTGCGCAGCGCGCCTTCTCCGACCAGTACCTGAAGGAAGTGCGCTGAGTCGCGCCGCATGAGATGACGCAAGCCGCCACCTCCAACGCGTCCAACGCCTCCAACGCCTGGAACCCGCGCTGGCGGCTGCTGGCCTGCGTCGCTCCCGCGGCCGCTTTCTTCGCGGCCTTCTGGCTGCTGCCGGTGGTGCGCCTGCTGACGCTGCCGGCCGACAAGGGCTGGGCCACCTACTTCGCCGTGCTGACCGATTCGCGCTACCTCACGAGCATGGCCAACACCGTCGCGCTCTCGGTGGCAGTGACCTTGACCACGCTGGTGCTGGGCGCGGCGGTAGGCATCTACCTCGCGCGCCACACTTTCGCCGGCAAGCGCATGCTGCTGTCGCTGCTCACGCTGCCGCTGTCGTTCCCGGGCGTGATCATCGGCTTCTTCGTGATCCTGCTGGGCGGGCGGCAGGGCGTGGTGGCCGACCTGAGCGACAGCCTGTTCGGCGAGCGCATCACCTTCGCCTACGGCCTGCTCGGGCTGTTCCTGGCCTACCTGTATTTCTCTTTGCCGCGCGCCATCGCCACCTACGCCGCCGCGGCCGAGTCGATGAACACGCAGCTTGAGGAGGCCGCGCGTTCGCTCGGTGCATCGCGCCTGCGCGTGGCACGCGACGTGTGGATGCCCGAACTCGCGCCCACCACCCTGGCCTGCGGCGCCATCCTGTTCGCCACTTCCATGGGCGCCTTCGGCACGGCCTTCACGCTGGCCAGCAAGTTCGAGGTGATCCCGATCACCATCTACAACGAGTTCACCAACTACGCCAACTTCGCGCTCGCCGCGTCGCTGTCGATCTCGCTGGGCATCGTGACCTGGCTGGTGCTGTTCGTGGCGCGCCGCTTCGGCGCGAACCCCGTCGCACGCTGAACGCCGAAGCCCACGCACCATGCGAAACAACACACACGCCAAGGCGCCCTTCCTGCTGGCCGTCACGGTCATCGTGAGCCTGTTCATGATCTCGCCGATGCTGCTGTCGGTCATGGCGGGCCTCGTCAACAACTACAGCGTCGGCCTGAAAAGCGGCCTCACCCTGCGCTGGCTCGCCGAGGTGTGGGAGAACTACGGCGGCACCGTCGGCTGGTCGATCGCGCTGGCCGTGGCCTGCGTCATTGGCACCGTGCTGCTGGGCGTGCCCTGCGCCTATGCGCTGGCGCGCAGCCGCTCGCGCGCGGCGCGCATCTTCGAAGAACTGCTGACGCTGCCGGTCGCGGTGCCGGGCCTGGCCACGGCACTCGCCCTGATCCTCGCCTACGGCCAACTCACCGCCTTTCGCCAGAGCTTCGCGTTCATCCTCGTGGGCCACATGATCTTCACGCTGCCCTTCATGGTGCGCACCGTGAGCTCGGCCTTCCAGCGCGACGACCTGCTCGCGCTGGAAGAGGCCGCGCGCTCGCTGGGCGCCAACTTTCGCCAGCGCTTCATGGGCATCCTGGTGCCGGCCGTGTTCCCTGCCATCGTGGCCGGCAGCCTGATGGTGTTCACGCTGTCGGTGGGCGAGTTCAACCTCACCTGGATGCTGCACACGCCGCTCACGCGCACCCTGCCCGTGGGCCTGGCCGACAGCTACGCCTCGATGCGCATCGAGATCGGATCGGCCTACACGCTGGTCTTCTTCGCCGTCATTCTTCCGGTGCTGTGGGGCCTGCAGTACCTTGCCAACCTGATGCAGAAACGCCATGGAACTTGAACGCATCCCTATCGACATTTCAAACTGCGCGAAGACCTATGCCGACGGCACGCGCGGCCTGCAACCCACCGACCTGCGGGTGGAGGCCGGCGAGGTGCTGGCCCTGCTCGGCCCCTCGGGCTGCGGCAAGACCACGCTGCTGCGGCTGATCGCCGGGCTGGAGGCGCCCGACGCGGGCTCCCGCATCGTGTTCGGCGACCAGGACGTCACGCAGCGCCCGGTCGAGCACCGCGGCGTGGGCATGGTGTTCCAGAGCTACGCGCTCTTTCCGCAGATGACGGTGGCGGCCAACATCGGCTACGGGCTGCGCATTCGCGGCGTGTCGCCCGCCGAAGAAAAGCGCAGCGTGGGCGAGCTGGTCGACCTGGTGCGCCTGGGCGGGCTGGAGAACAAGCGCCCCGCCGAACTCTCGGGCGGCCAACGGCAGCGCGTGGCGCTGGCGCGTGCCGTGGCCGTGCGCCCGCGCGTGCTGCTGCTCGACGAGCCGCTGGCCGCGCTGGACGCCAAGCTCAAGGAGTCGCTGCGCGACGAACTGGCCGAGCTGCTGCGCCGCCTGCACATCACGGCCATTCACGTCACGCACGACCAGCAGGAAGCACTGGCCATTGCCGACCGCCTCGCGGTGATGCGCGCCGGGCGCATCGTGCAGGTGGGGCGCGGCGAAGACCTTTACCGCGCACCGGCGCACCCCTTCGTTGCCGAGTTCCTGGGCCGGGTCAACCGGCTGGAGCGCGCGGCCGACGCCGTCACGCAGGGCGTTGTCCGACTCGGAGGGTCGAACCTTCCCTGCCCGGGCGCGTGGCAAAGCCATGCGACCCTGCTGGTCCGGCCTGAAGACATCGAGGTCGGCGCACAGCAGCCAGGCTGGGGCGCCGCCACCGTCGAACGCCGCACCTTCCTCGGCGACCGCGTGCAGCTGCACCTGCGCCTGCAGGACCAGCCCGTGCTCGTGGCCGACGTCGGTCGCGACAACCCCTTCGGACCGGGCGACGCGGTGGGTCTGCGCATCCACCCCGAGCGCCTGATGACATCGCAGGAAACCAGCGCATGACGACAACAACGAACAACAAGCTCACCGTCCTGGTCCAGCTGACCGACCTGCACATCCGCGAGCCGGGCCGGCTGGCCTACGGCCGCATCGACACGGCACCGTACCTCGAGCGCGCCGTGCAGTCGGTGCTGGCCCTGCGCCAGCCGCCCGACGCGGTGGTTGTCACCGGCGACCTGACCGACTTCGGCCGCGCCGCCGAGTACGAGCACCTTGCCCGCCTGCTCGCCCCGCTGACCATGCCGGTGTACCTGCTGCCCGGCAACCACGACGACCGCGACCAGCTGCGCCGCAGCTTTCCCGGCCATGCGTACCTGGGCACCGGCGCCGAGACCGGCGGCTTCATCCAGTATTCGGTGCGCGTCGGTCCGCTGCGCCTGCTCACCCTGGACACCTGCGTGCCCGGTGCGAGCCATGGATCGCTGTGCGACCAGCGACTGGCCTGGCTCGAAGCCCAGCTCGACGCCAGCCGCGACGAGCCCGTGGTGGTCGCCATGCACCACCCGCCGTTCCAGACGCTCATCGGGCACATGGACGAGATCGGCCTGCTGCAGGGCGCCGAGGCGCTCGAAGCGCTGCTTTCTCGATACACGAACGTCGAGCGCGTGATCTGCGGCCACCTGCACCGCGCCATCGACGTGCGCTTCGGCGGCACCATCGCCTCGACGTCGCCGGCGCAGGCCCACCAGGTGTGCCTCGACCTGGCGAGCGATGCGCCCTCGGCCTGGACGTTGGAGCCGCCCGCCTTCCGGGTGCATGCATGGTCCCCTGCCGGTCGACGGCTGGTGACCCATCTGGCGGCCTCTGGAAGCTTCGAAGGCCCTTATCCTTTCCACGACAACGGAGCGCTGATCGACTGAAACGCGTACTGGTGGAAAATGGGGGTCAAAACGAACCAAAACGAAAAGGATAGAACCCGACACCCATGAAGCATCTCCTGAATCTGCTCGCGGCCATTGCCTTGCTGGTGTGGGGTACGCAACTCGTTCGAACCGGCGTGCTGCGCGTCTTCGGCGCCAACCTGCGCAAGATCCTCGTGCAGAGCATGCGCAACCGGTTCACGGCCGCCCTGTCGGGCATCGGCGTGACCGCGCTGGTGCAGTCCAGCACCGCCACCTCCCTCATGACCTCGTCCTTCGTCGGGCAGGGCCTGGTCACGCTGCCTGCGGCGCTGGCGGTGATGCGGGGTGCGGACGTGGGCACGGCGCTGATATCGGTGCTGTTCTCGGCAGACCTCTCGTGGCTGTCGCCGATGTTCATCTTCGTGGGCGTGGTGCTGTTCATCACGCGCGCGGACACGGTGGCCGGCCGCGTGGGCCGGGTGCTGATCGGCCTGGGGCTGATGCTGCTGGCCCTCCAACTGGTGGTCGAAGCCACCGAGCCCCTGTTCTCCTCTCCGGCCGTGCGCGCGCTGCTCTCGTCGATCAACAGCGACGTGCTGCTGGAGATCACCATCGGCTCGGTGCTGGCCATCGTGGCCTATTCGAGCCTGGCGGTGGTGCTGCTGGTCGCGGCCATGGCGACCTCGAACGTGGTGCCCCTTGACGTGGCCCTGGGCCTGGTGCTCGGCGCCAACCTCGGCAGCGGCCTGCTGGCGGTGCTGACCACCGCCAAGGCGAGCGTCGCGGTGCGGCAGGTGACCATCGGCAACCTGCTCTTCAAGGCGCTGGGCGTGGCACTGGTCGCACCCTTCATCGGCCTGTGGATCCGCTACGTGCAGCCCGAGCTGCCCAACCAGACGCATGGCGTGGTGCTGTTCCACCTGGCGTTCAACGTGGTGATCAGCGTGGGCTTCATCGGCCTCACGCAATGGGTGGCCAAACTGGTCACGCGGATGCTGCCAACGCCGCAGCAACCCGCGGGCACCAGCCGGCCGCATCACCTCGACCCGTCCGCCTTGTCGACGCCATCGCTGGCCATTTCGAACGCCGCGCGCGAAGCGCTGCACCAGGCCGACATCGTGGAGACCATGCTCATCGGCGTGCTCGACGTGATCCGCAACAACGACACGCGGCTGTCGCAGGAGCTGCGGCAGCTCGACGACACGGTGGACGAGCTGTACTCGGCCATCAAGTACTACATGACGCGCATCTCGCGCGAGGCGCTGGGCGAAGAGGAAAGCCGGCGCTGGACCGACATCATCAGCTTCACGATCAACATGGAGCAGATCGGCGACATCATCGAGCGCGTGATCATCGACGTGGAAGACAAGAAGATCAAACCGCAGCGCAACTTCTCGCAAGCCGGCATGGCCGAGATCGTCGAGCTGCACGGCCGGCTGGTGGCCAACCTGCGGCTGAGCATGAGCGTGTTCCTGAACGGCAACGTGCGCGACGCGCAGAAGCTGCTGGAAGAGAAGGCTCGGTTTCGGGATCTGGAAAGAGCCTATGCGACGACTCATCTGGATCGGTTGTCGGATCGGACGACGCTCAGCATCGAGACGAGTTCTCTGCACATCGATTTGATCAGCGATTTGAAGCGGATCAATTCGCATATTTGCTCTATTGCTTATCCGATTCTTGAGTCGGCTGGGGCGTTGGCGCCTAGTCGGCTGCGGGAATCTCGGCTTGGGAAGATTGAGGGATAGGTCTGGTTTGGTTCCGGGGCCGGGACTCGCCCCGGCGGGCGACTTACTTTCTTTGCTTCGCCAAAGAAAGTAAGCAAAGAAAGGCGACCCCTGCTGGCTGCGTCCCTTCGCTTCGCTGCGGGCAACCTGCGGTGCTCACGTTTCGCGGGGTCTCGCCCAAACTCGCTTCGCTCGAACACGGGCGAGCCCTGATCCGCGAAACGCTGCGCTCCTCGGCGCATCCAGAAGGGGTGGGGATACCGACACGCCTTCGCTGCGCTCGGCTTCCGAAATTCCAACAGCCAACCCCAAATACCCAATACCAACCGCAGCAGGCGCGCAGCGCCTGCTGCGGTTGGTGGCCGAGCGAAGCAAAGGCCCGGGTGGTCTCCACCCCCTCTGGCTGCGCCGAGGAGCGGAGTGTTTCGCGGATCAGGGCTCGCAGCTGTTTGAGCGAAGCGAGTTCTGCGAGACCCCGCGAAACGCGAGCACCGCAGGTTGCCCGTAGCGAAGCGAAGGGTCGCAGACAGTGGGGTCGCCTTTTCTTTGCTTACTTTCTTTTGGCGAAGCAAAAGAAAGTAAGTCGCCCGCCGGGGCGAGTCCCGGCCCCGGAAAAAAAACCTCAGTCAGCCGTCTTAAGCCCCTGAGTCTTTTCAGCAGCAGCAACAGCAGGCACAACAACAGCCCGCCGCGCATACCGCTGCGCCAACACAGCACACACCATCAACTGCATCTGATGAAACAACATCAGCGGCAAAACAATGGCCCCCACAGCGTGCGACGCAAACAGCACCTTAGCCATCGGAATCCCGCTCGCCAGGCTCTTCTTGGACCCACAGAACACGATCGTGATCTCATCGGCAACGTCGAAGCCGAACTTGCGCGCCATGAACGTCGTGAGGGTCAAGGCCAGTGCCAGCAAGACCGCACAAACGAGCAGCAAGCCCAGCAGCGCACTCACAGGAATCTGCTTCCAGAGCCCTTCGATCACCGCCGCGCTGAACGCCGTGTAGACCACCAGCAGGATCGACCCCTGGTCGACGAACTTCAGCACCGCCGCCCGCTTCTGCACCCACTTGCCGATCACCGGCCGCAGCAGGTGCCCGGCCAGGAACGGCACCATCAGCTGCAGAAGAATGCGCCCGATCGAATCGAACGACGAGGTCGCATTGCCGCCGTGCGGCAACACCACCAGGTTCACCAGCACCGGCGTGATGAACACCCCGAGCAGCGTGGAAGCCGAGGCACTACAGATGGCAGCGGGCATGTTCCCGCGCGCCATGGCGGTGAACGCGATGGCCGACTGCACGGTGGCCGGCAGCACGCAGAGAAACAGCACGCCGGTGTACAGGTCGGGCGTCACCAGCGGCGACAGCACCGGCTTCAGCGCCAGCCCCAGCACGGGAAACAGGACGAAGGTGCTCGCGAACACCAGCAGGTGCAGCCGCCAGTGCGTGATGCCCGCCATGATCGCTTCGCGCGAGAGCTTGGCGCCGTGCAGGAAGAACAGCAGGCCGATCGCGACGGTCGTCAGTCCTTCGAAGAAATGCGCAGCGCGCCCGCTGGCGGGCAGCAGGCTTGCAAGGGTCACGACCGAGACGAGCGCGAGCGTGAAGTTGTCGGGGAGAAAGCGTGAACGGGCCATGACCCGGATTGGACGCCGCCGCCATTCAAAAGAGAAATGGATTTATCGGATGGATATATGATTTCAATGCATGAACGTCACCCTGCGTCAGCTCCGCGTGTTCCGCTCGGTCGCCGAGGGCCGCAACTTCAGCCGGGCTGGGGACCAGGTGGGCCTGAGCCAGCCGGCGGTGAGCCGCTCGATCCTGGAGCTTGAAGGGCAGCTCGGCCTCAAGCTGCTAGACCGCACCACGCGCGAGGTGGTGCTGACCGAGGCCGGCCACGCGCTCGCGGCACGGCTGGACCGGGTGCTCGACGACCTCGACCAGACACTGCAGGACGTGGCAGGCCTTGCCAGCGCGCGCGGCGGCAAGGTGCGGGTGGCGAGCAGCCCCACGCTCTCGGCCAACCTCATGCCGGCCTGCATCGCCACCTGCGCCGAACAGGCGCCCGGCATCCAGTTTCTGCTGCTCGACCGCATCCAGCAGGACGTGCTCGACAGCGTGCGCAGTGGCGAGGTCGACTTCGGCGTGGTCATCGAGCCTTCGGAAGCGGGCGACCTGCACTGCGAGCCCATCCTGAACGACCCCTTCGTGCTGGTGCTGCCGCCCACGCACCGGCTCGCGCAAAAAACGTCCGTTCGCTGGAGCGCGCTCGAAGGCGAGGCGCTGGTGTTGCTCGACCACGCCTCGGGCAGCCGCCGCCTGATCGACCAGGCGCTGGAGCGCCATGGGGCGCATTGCGACGTGAAGCAGCAGCTCGGCCATCCGACCACGATTTTCCGGATGGTGGAAGCCGGCATCGGCATCAGCGTGATGCCGGGCATGTCGTTGCCGCCGGAAGGGCTGGCACAGCTGGCCGTGCGCCCGCTGACGCCGCGCGTTCAGCGCGCCGTGATGCTCATCCGCCGCGGCAACCGGGCGCTCTCGCCCCTGGCGCAGCATGTGTGGGGCATCGTGCGCGACACCGCCTTGCTCAGTGCGGCAACTTTTTCTGGCGCAACGGCACCGAAGGCTGAACCGTGAAATGCAACTGCCGCTGTTGCACGCAGTAGTCGATCAGGTCTTCCACCTCGGTGGCCTTGTCGAACACCGCGTCCGCGCCCAGCAAGGCGCACTTGCGGCGCATTTCGGGCGTGGCGTAGTTGCTCAGCACCACCACCTTCTGCGCCGGATCGCGCTCGCGGCAGGCCTCCAGCACGCGAAAACCGGTGCCGTCCTTCAGGAACAGGTCGACGATGGCCAGGTCCCATTGCGACAGGTTGCCGGTGAGCCAGCGCGTTCCTTCGGCTTCCGATTCGGCCTGCCCGATGGGGTCGATGCGCGCGACCTCCCGCAGGGTGCCCACGAGGTTCTCCCGGATGGTGGGGTTGTCTTCGACGATGAAGGTGCGAATGGTGGTCATCACGGCCTGGGCTTGAATGGTGCGCTCATGCGCTAGCGATCGAGGCTACAAAATGCATCCTGCACAAGTCGAAGGCATGACACCCCAGCCCAGGTAGGACAAGTCTGTCGCCGTTCACCGGGGTTCTGCCGGCCGCAGGCTCAGAGCGTCAGGATCGTGCAGCCCGTGGTCTTGCGCGCTTCGAGGTCGCGGTGCGCCTGCTGCACGTCGGCCAGCGCATAGCGCTGTTCGATCGGAATCTTCACCGCGCCGCTGCGCACCACCGCGAACAGATCGTCGGCCATCGCCTGCGTGCTTTCGCGCGTGCTCATGTGGGTGAACAGCGTGGGCCGGGTGACGTACAGCGAGCCCTTGGACGCCAGCGTGCCGAGGTTGATCGGCGGCACCGGGCCCGAGCCGTTGCCGAACACCGCCAGCAGGCCGAACGGGCGCAGGCAGTCGATGGAGCCTTCGTAGGTGTCCTTGCCCACCGAGTCGTACACCACCTTCACGCCCTTGCCGCCGGTGATCTCCTTCACGCGGGCGGCGAAGTTCTCGGTGCTGTAGTTGATGGCGTGCGCCGCGCCGTGCTCGAGCGCCAGCTTGCACTTGGCGTCGCTGCCGGCCGTGCCGATCAGCTGCAGGCCCAGCGCCCTGGCCCATTGGCAGGCAATGAGGCCCACGCCGCCGGCGGCCGCATGGAACAGGATGAAGTCGCCGGCTTGCAGGCCTTCGGCCGGCAGCGTCTTCTTCAGCAGGTACTGCGTGGTCAGGCCCTTGAGCATCATGGCCGCGCCGGTCTCGAAGGAGATGTCGTCGGGCAGCTTGCACACGCACTTGGCCGGCATCACGCGCAGCTCGCAGTAGGCGCCCGGCGGCGGGCTCGCGTAGGCCGCGCGGTCGCCGGCCTTCAGGTGCGTCACGCCCTCGCCCACCGCCTCGACGATGCCCGAGGCCTCCATGCCGAGCTGCAGCGGCATCTGGAACGGGTAGAGCCCGCTGCGCTGGTAGGTGTCGATGAAGTTCAGGCCCACGGCCTTGTGGCGGATGCGGATCTCGCCGGGGCCGGGCTCGCCGACTTCCACGTCGACGATCTTCAGTTCTTCGGGGCCGCCATGGCGGTCGATACGGACGGCTTTGCTGATCATCGTTGGAGTCTCCAAGCACGGGGAAAAAAGGAAGACGAGCATCCTGCCACGCCCGGGTGTCCCGCGGCGGCGCAGGCCATCATTGCCCGGGTAGAGTCGGCGGCCATGTCCACACCGCCGCAGCACCTCTCGCGCCACGCGCCACTCACAGCCCTGACCGTCCTCCTGCTGCTCGTTCCGCCGCTGCTGTGGGCCAGCAATGCGGTCGTCGGCCGCATGGTGCGCGACCTGGTGTCGCCGGTCACGCTGAACTTCGTGCGCTGGATCATCGCCTTCGTGCTGTTGCTTCCGCTGGCCGCACCGGTGCTGCGCCGCGGCAGCCCGCTGTGGGCGCACTGGAAGCGCTATGCGGTGCTCGGGCTGTTGGGCATCGGCCTGTACAACGCCTTCCAGTACCTGGCGCTGCAGACGTCCACACCGATCAACACCACGCTGGTCGGCTCCAGCCTGCCGCTGTGGATGCTCGCGGTGGGCACGCTGTTCTTCGGCGCCCGCGTCAATGCGCGCGAGATCGGCGGCGCGCTGCTGTCGATGGCCGGCGTGCTGCTGGTCCTGAGCCGCGGCGAATGGCGGCAACTGCTCGGCCTGCGGCTGGTGCCCGGCGACCTGTACATGATTGCGGGCACCATCGCCTGGGCCTTCTACAGCTGGCTGCTGGCGCGCACGCACGAGCCGAAGGCGGTGCGCCAGGACTGGGCCGCCTTCCTCATGGCGCAGCTGGTGTTCGGCCTGGCCTGGTCGGGCGCGCTGGCGGCAGGCGAATGGACGCTGACCGACGCGCACATCGACATGGGCTGGCCGCTCGCCGCCGCCATGCTGTTCATCGGCATCGGCCCCGCGCTGGTCGCCTACCGCTGCTGGGGCACGGGGGTGCAGCGCGCGGGCCCACAGGCGGCGAGCGTCTTCATGAACCTCACGCCGCTGTTCGCGGCGGTGCTGTCGGCGGCCTTCCTGCGCGAGCCGCCGCACTGGTACCACGGGGCGGCGTTCCTGCTGATCGTGGGCGGGATCGTGGTGGCGGCGCGGCGCTCTCGTGAACCCGCTCAGTAGGTACCCGGGTAGGCCCCACCGTCGGCCAGCACGTTCTGCCCGGTCATGTATCCGGCCTGCTGGCTGCAGAGAAACGCGCAGATGGCGCCGAACTCGGCCGGCGTGCCGAAGCGCTTGGCCGGGATGTTCTTCTTGCGGGCTTCCCACACGGTGTCGAAGTCCTGGCCGGTCTTCTGCGCCGTGCCGGCCATGGTGCCCTTGAGGCGGTCGGTGTCGAAGGAGCCGGGCAGCAGGTTGTTGATGGTCACGCCCTGCGCCGCGATGGGCGTGCGCGCCACGCCGGCCACGAAGCCGGTGAGGCCGCTGCGCGCGCCGTTGGAGAGGCCCAGGATGTCGATGGGCGACTTCACCGAGCTCGACGTGATGTTGACGATGCGCCCGAAGCCGCGCTGGGCCATGCCGTCCACCGTGGCCTTGATGAGCTCGATGGGCGTGAGCATGTTCGCGTCGACCGCCTTGATCCACGCCTCGCGGTCCCAGTTGCGGAAGTCACCGGGCGGCGGGCCGCCGGCGTTGGTGACGACGATGTCGAAGTCGTGGCCCAGCGCGAACACGGCCGCGCGGCCGGCTTCGGTGGTGATGTCGGCGGCCACGTGCTTGACGAACGCGCCCGCCGTGGCGGCTTGCGTCAGCTTCTTCGCGGCGGCGTCCAGCGCCTCGGCGCCGCGCGCCACGATCACCACGTTCACGCCTTCGCGCACCAGCGCCTCGGCGCAACCGTAGCCCAACCCCTTGCTTGCGCCGCACACCAGCGCGGTCTTGCCTGCAATACCCAGATCCATGTTGTTTGCTCCTATCGTGCAGGGGCAGGGCGCCCCTTGCGTGTGAAAACGAAGATGCCCGCAATGACGAGCACCGTGCCGGCGGCGATCCACGGCGTGAACGGCTCGCCGAGTATGACCACCCCCATGAGGATGGTGGACAGGGGCCCGATCATGCCGGTTTGCGCCGCCACCGCCGGGCCGATGCGCTCGATGGCCATCATCACCATGAGGACGGGCACCGCGGTACACAGCGTGGCGTTGAGCACCGACAGCCAGACGACTTCGGGCGCCACCTCGAAGGCCGCGCTCATCGGCCGCGTGAGCACGAACTGCAGGATGCACAGCAGGCAGGCCACGGTGGTGGCCAGCCCCACGAGCCGCAGCGACCCGAGGCGCTTGACGAACTCGCCGCTGTAGACGAGGTAGCCCGCATAGCTCACCGCGCTCAGGAACACCAGGAACGCGCCCCAGGCCGCCGCGCCGCCGCCCTTGCCGCCGCCGCCGGTCCACAGCTCGTGGCCGAACACCAGCAGCACGCCGGCGTAGCTCACGACCATGCCCAGCACCTGCGGGCGCGTGGCGCGCCGCCGGTACAGCAGCCAGCCGAACAGCAGCACCAGCGTGGGGTTGAGATAAAGAATGAGCCGCTCGAAGCTCGCCGAGATGTACGCGAGCCCCGCAAAGTCGAGAAAGCTCGCGAGGTAATAGCCCGAGAAGCCGAGGCCGACCACGCCGAGCCAGTCGCGGGCCGTGAGCTTCGGCTTGCCGCGCCCCGCCCACCATGCCATCACCGCGAAGAGCGGCAACGCGAACAGCATGCGCAGCATGATGAGGGTGATGGCGTCCACGCCGTAGCGGTAGGCCAGCTTGACGATGATGGCCTTGCCGCTGAACGCGATGGCGCCCAGGGTGGCAAGGACCAGGCCGGACGCGTAGCCCTTTCTGGGCGCGTCGTGAGGGGGAATGGGAATGCCGGCCGATGCGGCTGTCTTGTTCATCCCCCGATCATCGCGGCAAGCTCGCGCCCTTGCTGCGCCCCCTGGCTCAATACCCCGCAGCCACGCCGTCGCGGCGCGGGTCGCTGGCGGCCACGTAGCCTTCCACCGAGGGCTCGCCCGCGCGCCAGATGAACTGGCCCGCGCCGAAGTCCTGGTACGAGTCGTTGATCACTTCCAGGTGGTGGCCCAGGTCGCGCAGGCCTTGCAGCGCGGCCGGGTTCATCGCCGCCTCGACGTTGATTTCCAGACCCGCGTTGAAGCGCCAGCGCGGCGCGTCGCAGGCGGCCTGCGGGTTCTGCTTGTAGTCGAGCATGCGCACCAGGGTCTGCATGTGGCCCTGGGGCTGCATGTTGCCGCCCATCACGCCGAAGCTCATCACCGGCTGGCCGTCCTTGGTGAGGAAGGCCGGAATGATGGTGTGGAACGGGCGCTTGCCCGGCGCCACCACGTTCGGGCTCTCGGCCTTCAGGCTGAAGCCGTGGCCGCGGTTCTGCAGGCTGATGCCGAACTCGGGCTCCACGCAACCCGAGCCGAAGCCCATGAAGTTGCTCTGGATGAAGCTCACCATCATGCCGCTCTCGTCAGCCGCCGTGAGGTAGATGGTGCCGCCCTTCACCGGGTTGCCGGCCTTGAAGTCCTGTGCCTTCTTCACGTCGATGAGGCGCGCGCGCGAGGCGAGGTAGGCGTCGTCGAGCATCTGCTCGGTGGTCACTTCCATGGTGCCGCGTTCCGACACGTAGCGGTACACGTCGGCAAAGGCCAGCTTCATCGCTTCGATCTGCAGATGCTGCGACTGCACCGAGTCGACCGGCAGCGAGGCGATGTCGAACTTCTCGAGGATGCCCAGCGCGATGAGTGCCGCGATGCCCTGCCCGTTCGGCGGAATCTCGTGCAGCGTGTGGCCGCGGTAGTCGCGCGAAATCGGCTTGACCCACTCGGGCTGGTAGGCAGCCAGGTCGGCCACCGTCAGCGAGCCGCCCTGCTCGGCGGAAAACTTGGCCAGCGCCTCGGCGATCTCGCCGTTGTAATAGGCCTCGCCCTTGGTGCGCGCAATGGCCTTGAGCGCACGCGCGGCGGCCGTGAAGCGGAACAGCTCGCCCACTTCGGGCGCGCGGCCCCACGGCAGGAAGGTCTGCGCGAAGCCCGGCTGCGACTGCAGCACCGGCGTGGCCGCAGCCCACTTGCCCTGCACCACCGGCGGCACCAGGTAGCCGCGCTCGGCGATGTCGATGGCCGGCGCCAGCAGGTCGGCGAACGGCAGCTTGCCGAAGCGCTCGCTCATCGCGACCCAGCCGCGCACCGCGCCGGGCACGGTGACCGAGTCGATGCCGCGCATCGGCGGCGTGGTGGCGTCGGCGCCGTACTTGGCCTTGAAGTACTCGGGCGTCCAGGCCTTGGGCGCCGGGCCCGAAGCGTTCAGGCCGTGCAGTTCCTTGCCGTCCCACAGGATGCAGAAGGCGTCGCTGCCCAGGCCGTTGCTCACCGGCTCGACCAGCGTCATCACGGCGGCGGTGGCAATGGCCGCATCGACCGCGTTGCCGCCCTGCTGCAGGATGCGCAGGCCGGCCTGCGAGGCCAGCGGGTGCGAGGTCGAGACCACGTTGCGCGCGAAGATCGGGATGCGCGTGGAGAGGTAGGGGTTGGCGTAGTCAAACTTCATACAGTGCCTTCAAAGATAGCTTGAACAATTCAGGAACACCGCGGAACCGGCTTTGCCGGGCCGCTGGTGTTGCCCCCGGTAGGGGGTTGGCGAAGCGACACGAAGTGCGCGCAGCCTGGGGGCGAGCCCATTACTCGTTGGTGATCTTGCGGTCTACGACGATCTTTTTCCACTTGGCGGCGTCGACCGCCACCATCTTCGCGAACTGGTCGGGCGTGCCCGGCGTCGCGGGCTCGATGCCCAGGCGCGCGAGCTTTTCCTTGACCTCGGGGTCGGCCAATGCTTCGTTCGCTGCCTTGTTGATGCGCGCCACCAGGTCGGCCGGCAGGTTCTTCGGACCGTAGAAGCCGAACCAGGTGTTCGACTCGTAGCCCGGCAGCGTGTCGGCAATGGGCGGCAGCTCGGGCGCCAGTGGGCTGCGCTTGAGCGAGGTGACGCCCAGCGCGCGCAGTCGGCCGTCGCGCACGTGCGGCATGCCGGTGGGCAATGAGTCGAACAGCACGTCGACCTTGCCGCTGATCAGGTCGGGAATGGCAAGTGCCGTGCCCTTGTACGGAATGTGCGTGACGAACACGCCGGCCTGCGCCTTGAACAGCTCCGCCGTCAGCTGCACGATGGTGCCGTTGCCGCTCGACGCGTAGTTGAGCTTGCCGGGGTTCTTCTTGGCGTAGTCGATCCATTCGCGCACGGTCTTGGCGGGCGAGTTGACCGGCACCAGCATGATGCTGGCCGCGTCGCCCACGTGGGCGATGGGCGTGAAGTCGCGCACCGTGTCGTACGGCAGCTTACTGATGGCCGGGCCGATGGAGTGCGTGCTGGTGGTGGCCAGAAGAATGGTGTATCCGTCGGGTGCAGCCTTGGCGGCCTGGTCGGAGCCGATGGCACCGCCGGCGCCGGGCTTGTTGTCGACCACCAGCGTGGTGCCGAGCTTCTCGCCCATCTTCTGGCCCAGCGTGCGGGCAAAGAGGTCGGTGGCGCCGGCCGCCGGGAACGGCACGATCAGCCGGATGGGCTTGGTCGGGTAGCCCTGGGCCAGGCTGGCGGACGACGCGGCCAGGCACAGCGCAGCGGCAAAGCCTTGAAGGAACTGGATTCTTTTCATGGTGCTGGATTCTGGACCGGTGGAAAAACCTTGCATGCTATTCAGCGTCCGCGCATCAAGCCAGATAATTCTGCTTATTCAACTATGAGCGCTGCTTATGACAAAGAACGCCACCGAAGAGGTCTCGCTGCAGCAGCTTCGCGCGCTGGCGGCGGTGGCCGAAACAGGCAGCTTCACGCTGGCGGCCGAAAGCCTGCAGCTGACCCAGCCGGCGATCAGCCACCTGATCAAGCGCATGGAAGAAGAGCTCGGCCAGCCGTTGGTGGTGCGGGGCCGCCGCATCCAGCTGACGAGCGCGGGCCAGGTGATGGTGGAGACTGCCGTGCGCGCGCTGCGGTTGATCGACGAGTCGGTGGGCGCCTGCCGTTCGCAGTCGCAGTTGCGCGAAGGCCGCGTCGTGCTGGCGGTGGGCCACCTGACCGCGGGCGCATTGCTGCCGCCGTTGCTGGGCCGCTTCTCGCAGCAGCACCCGACGCTGGCGACCACGCTGCTCGACAGCACGGCCGAGCAAATGATCTCGCGTGTGCTGTCGCAGGAGGCCGACCTGGGCTTCGGCTCGGACATCGGCCAGAAGCATTCGGAGCTGGCGACGGAGCCGCTTTTTTCCGAGCGCATGGCCTTGTTCGTGCGTGAAGACCATGCGCTGGCGCAGCGTGTGGTGGTCGACGCGCGGCACCTGGAGTCCTTGCCGTTCATTCATGTGAATCCGGACGCGAACGTGTGGCGTTCTGTCAGCCGCCAGCTCTCGAGCATGGCCAACGTGTATCCGCGGGTGGTGCATCACGTGTCGATGTTGTCGACGGCCTTCGGCCTGATCCAGGCGGGCGCGGGTGTGGCGCTGTTGCCGCGCTACGTGGAGGTGCTGATGCCGCCCAATCTGCGCGCGGTGGCCGTCACCCGCCCGACGCTGGAGTACCCCGTGGTCGCGGTGCGGCTGGCCAAGCATCCGTTGAGCCCTGCCGCCCTTGCCTTCCTGGCCATGGCGCGCCAGCACATGAAGCCGCCGCGCTCAGGCAAGCCCCAGTAAAAACGGCGCCCGAAGGCGCCGTTTTCAAAGAGCGCAAGGCTCAGGTCATTCCTCGACGAAGGCTTCCTCGCGCTTCGACTTCACCGCGGGCAGCAGCACGATGACCAGCAGCAGTGCAGCCGCAGCCAGCAGGCTCGCCGAGATCGGACGCGTCACGAACACGCTCCAGTCGCCGCGCGACAGCAGCAGCGAACGGCGCAGGTTTTCTTCCATCATCGGCCCCAGGATGAAGCCGAGCAGCAAGGGTGCAGGCTCGCAACCCAGCTTGAAGAAGGTGTAGCCCACCAGACCGAAGATGCCCACCATCCAGATGTCGAAGGTGTTGTTGTTGGTCGAGTACACGCCGATCGCGCAGAACAGCACGATCGCCGGGAACAGGTACTTGTACGGCACCGACAGCAGCTTGATCCACATGCCGATCAGCGGCAGGTTCAGGACGATCAGCATCGCGTTGCCGATCCACATCGAGGCGATCAGGCCCCAGAACAGCTCGGGGTTGCTGGTCATCACCTGAGGACCGGGCTGGATGTTGTGGATCGTCATGGCGCCCACCATCAGCGCCATCACCGCGTTGGGCGGAATGCCCAGCGTGAGCAGCGGAATGAAGGAGGTCTGCGCACCGGCGTTGTTCGCCGATTCAGGTGCCGCCACGCCGCGGATGTTGCCCTTGCCGAAGGGCACTTCGCCCGGCTTCAGCTTGGTCTTCTTCTCGATCGTGTAGGCCGCGAAAGCCGCCAGCAGCGCACCGCCGCCGGGCAGGATGCCCAGGGCCGAACCGAGGGCCGTGCCGCGCAGCACGGCGGGAATCATGCGCTTGAAGTCTTCCTTGGTCGGGAACAGGCCCGAAACCTTGGCCGTGAACACTTCGCGCTCGTCGTCGGGGCGCGAGAGGTTGGCAATGATTTCGCCGTAGCCGAACACGCCCATGGCGATGGCCACGAAGCCGATGCCGTCGGTGAGTTCCGGAATGTCGAAGCTGTAGCGCGCGACACCCGAATTCACGTCGGTACCGACCAGGCCCATCAGCAGGCCCAGCACGATCATCGCGATGGCCTTGAGCAGCGAGCCCGACGCCAGCACCACGGCACCGATCAGGCCCAGGATCATCAGCGAGAAATACTCGGCGGGGCCGAACTTGAAGGCCAGCTCGGTCAGCGGCGGCGCAAAGGCAGCCAGGATCAGCGTGCCCACGCAACCCGCGAAGAACGAACCCAGGCCGGCCGCTGCGAGTGCGGGACCCGCACGGCCCTTGCGCGCCATCTGGTAGCCGTCGATCACGGTCACCACCGACGAAGACTCGCCGGGCAGGTTGACCAGGATGGCCGTGGTGGAGCCGCCGTACTGGGCGCCGTAGTAGATGCCGGCCAGCATGATGAGTGCCGACACGGGCGGCAGCGCGTACGTGGCGGGCAGCAGCATCGCGATGGTCGCGACCGGGCCGATGCCCGGGAGCACGCCGATCAGCGTGCCCAGAATGCAGCCGACCAGGCAGTACAGCAGGTTGGTGAAGGTAAAGGCAACGCCAAAACCCATCGAGAGGTGTTCAAACAATTCCATGATGTGAGTCGCTTGTTTCTCAGCCGGTGATGAAGGTCGGCCAGACCTGGATCTGGAGCTTGAGCGCCCAGATGAAGGCCACGTAGCTGCCGACAGCCAGAACGGTGGCCAGGACCAGCACCTTCTTGAGGTCGAACTCGTTGCCTGCGAGGCTGGCGATGATCACCAGCGCGTAGATGGCGATGATCATTCCCATGGCCGGCACGCCCAGGCTCGGCAGGCCGCCGAGCAGAACGCCGAACGCCAGGTTGGCACCCAGGATGAACACGACCTGCTTCCAGGCCCATTTGCCGATTTTTTCGCCGTCGGTGGTTTCAACGGTCAAGCCGGTGAACATGATCCCGAGGCCGATGACGGCCATCAGGATGCCGAGCATCAACGGGAAATAACCCGGGCCCATTCGGGCACCCGAGCCCACCGTGTAGGTGGTGGCGCCCCATGCGAACGCCACACCGACCACGGTGAACATCAGACCCGAAAAAAAGTCTTTCTGACTCTTGATCTTCACGAACAGTCTCCTCGAACAATTTCGATGCGGGATTGTCGAGTCAGCTTCCGGTCAGCCTGATGTGGATTCCACTAACCAAAGGCCTAGGGATAACCCGAAAGAACACAGTGGCCCCGTGAAGGCCGGCCGATATGGAAACAAGAGGACTCTATTCCAGGGGCGGCGTGGCGCTCAGCACTTCCTCGATGGTGGTCAGGCCCTCGGCCACGCGCAGCGCACCGGCCAGCCGCAGCGGTCGCATGCCGTCGATCACGGCCTGCCTGCGCAGGCCCGACAGGTTGGGCTCCTTGGTCACCTGAGCCTTGAACGCCTCGCTGATGCTCAGCAGCTCGTACAGCCCCATGCGCCCCATGTAGCCGGTCATGCGGCAATCGACGCAGCCCACCGGCTTGTAGGCGCGCACCGAGCCCGTGATCTGCCAGGGCTTGACGATGGTCTCCAGCTTCTCGCGGGTGACGGTGTCGTCGGGCTGCTTGCAGTGCGGGCACAGCGTGCGCACCAGCCGCTGGGCCAGCACGCCGAGCATCACCGCGTTGATGAGGTACGAAGGCACGCCCAGCTCCATCAGCCGCGTGATGGCGCTCGGCGCGTCGTTGGTGTGCAGCGTGCTGAACACCAGGTGGCCGGTGAGCGCGGCCTGCACCGCCATCTCGGCGGTGGCCAGGTCGCGGATTTCGCCGACCATGATGATGTCCGGGTCCTGCCGCATCAGCGCGCGCAGGCCCTCGGTGAAACCGAAGTCCAGCTGCGGCTGCACCTGCGTCTGGTTGAACGAGGGCTCGATCATTTCGATCGGGTCTTCCACCGTGCTCACGTTGACCTCTTCGGTCGCCACGCGCTTCAGCGTGGAATACAACGTGGTGGTCTTGCCCGATCCGGTGGGCCCCGTCACCAGGATGATCCCGTTGGGCCGCGTGACCAGCTGTTCCCAGCGCTGCGCATCGTGCTGCGCGAAGCCCAGCGCGTCGAGGTCCTTCACCGCGGTGTCGGGGTCGAAGATGCGCATCACCATCTTCTCGCCGAAGGCCGTGGGCAGGGTCGACAGGCGCATTTCGACCTCGTCGCCGCGCATGTTGCGCGTCTTGATGCGGCCGTCGAGCGGGCGGCGCTTTTCCACCACGTCCATGCGGCCCAGCAGCTTGATGCGCGCGACCATCGCGTTCATCACGCCCATGGGCATCTGGTAGGCCGGATGCAGGATGCCGTCGATGCGGAAACGGATCACGCCCTGCTCGCGGCGCGGCTCCAGGTGGATGTCGCTCGCGCGCTGGTCGAAGGCGTACTGCCACAGCCAGTCGACCACCTGCACCACGCTCTGGTCGTTGGCGTCGAGCTGCTTGTTGCTCTTGCCCAGTTCCACCAGCTGCTCGAAGCTCGCGCCGCCGGTGTTGCCGCCGGCCTTCTGCGCCGCGCGCACCGACTTCGCGAGCGCGAAGAACTCGGCCGTGTAGCGCTGGATGTCCGAGGGGTTGGCCACCACGCGGCGCACCGTGCGTTTCGCCTGGCGCTCGACCTCGGAGATCCAGTCGGTGAGAAAGGGCTCGGCGGTGGCCACCACCACCTCGTGGGGCAGCACCTGCACCGGGAGCACCTTGTGGCGCTCGGCATAGCCCGCGCTCATGGTGTCGGCCACCTTGCCCACGTCGACCTTCAACGGGTCGATGCGCAGGTAGGCCAGCCCCGCGCGGCCGGCGAGCCATTGCGTGAGCATTTCGAGATCGAGCGGCTTGCTGTCGCTCTCGCGCGTCATGGCCACATTGGCCAGGCGCACCAGCGGCGCCTGGCGGCTTTCGGCCTGCGCGCAGCGCGCGATGGTCCGCTTGGCCTCGACCGGGGAGATCACGCCGTCGGCGGCGAGCCATTCGATCAGGCGGCGCAGTTCGAGGGGGCCTTCGTGGCGGGTGGCCAAGGGAACGGGGGCGGAAGCAGCGGGAACAGCAGCGCTCATGAGCCGGAAGGTCGGGTGATGGAGAGATTCTGGGGTTTGAACACCCGCAGCCACTTGGGCGCGGGCAAGCCCCAGCGAGTCTGGATCGTTTGCGCGCGCTCGGCAAGCACCTCGCGCTTCGGACGGCTGGGGGTGCGCTGCGCCAGCACCACCGTGTTGCCTTCGCGCGTCGCCTTGAAGGCCCAGACCGCATCGGCGCCGAAGGCGGCCGCAATCTTCTCCAGGCTGCGCTCGTAGCTCGACGAGCGGCCGAACAGGTTGACCGTCATGCAGCCGTCCTCGGTGAGCAGCGCGCGGCAGTCGGCATAGAAGTCTTCGCTGTCGAGCACGGGTGCGGCGGCCTCGTGGTCGTACAGGTCGACCTGCAGTGCATCGACCGTCTGGTGCCACTCGGGCTTGCGGATCTCGGCGGCCGCGTCGGCGATCACCACGCGCAGCTTCGGGTCGTCGGCCGGCAGCTTGAACCAGCCGCGGCAGGCCGACACCACCTGCGGGTTCAGCTCGACGGCGGTGGTGCGCATGCGCAGGATCTTTCGGCTGAACTTGGTGAGCGTGGCCGCGCCCAGGCCGAGCTGCATGGCGTGGCGGCTGGCCACGGTCTTGCCGTCGGCGAACAGCAGCCAGGCCATCATGCGCTGCACGTACTCGAGTTCGATCTCGAAGGGCGCGTCGATCTTCATCGAGCCCTGGACCCATTCGGTGCCCAGGTGCAGGTAGCGGATGTCGCCCCAGTCGGAAAAATTGACTTCGGGGAGGACCAGGGTCGGGACGGGTGTTTTGCTCGATGCCATCAGAGAAGGTGGTGGGCGACGAAGACCTCGCGCCAGGCCGCGAGCTTGCGCTCGAAGCTCCACGACGCGTTGGCGGGGCTGGTGGATGGCAGCGAATGAACCGGCACGCCCAGGGTGCGCGTGTGGCGCGCGTGCTTGAAGCTTTCGCCGCCGTTGTGGGCAATGGCGGCGAGCCTGGGCAGGTGCAGCCCGGCGATGTCGTTCACCACGGGCGAGCGGATGGCCGAGTCGAGGCTGCCCTCGCGCTCGCAGGCGCCGTACACGTCCCACACGCCCAGGCCGCGCTCGAGCAGCCATTGGCAACGCCGGCCGTAGCTGTGGTCGCCCGAGGGGAGGGGAATGTCGGGCCACACGACTTGCAGGATCTTCCAGAACTGGTTTTGGGGGTGTGCATAGTACTGCTGCCGTTCGAGCGACTTCACACCGGGAAAGCTGCCGAGCACGAGCACGGCCGTGTTCGGCGAAACGATGGGCGCGAGCCCGGTGAGCACAGGTGAATTCATGGGCGGCATGGTGCCACTGTCGGGCCCCATGAAAAAACCCGCCGAAGCGGGTTCTTTCGTGCGCGCCGAAGCAGGCTTACTGCTTCTTGGCGGCTGCGTTCTCGGCGGTGCCGGGAATCTTCTCGCCGATGGCGGCGCCGGTGCTGCGCATGCCGTCGGCCGCCTTGTGACCGGTGTTTTCAACGGCGTCGCCGGTCTTCACGGCGGCGTTCTTGGTGGCCGTGGTGGCCTTCTTGGTGGTGCGCTTGGTGGCGTTCCAGGCCTTCTTGCTGCCGTTTTCGGTGGCATTGGCGGCCTTCTTGGTGGTGCGCTTGGTCGCGTCCCAGGCCTTTTCGGCGCCGTTTTCGGTGGCGTTCACGGCCTTCTTGGTCGTGCGCTTGGTGGCATCGACGGCGTTGCTGCCGGCTTCCTTCACCTTTTCGCCGGTGGTGGGCTCGGCCGTGGCCGGGGTTGCCGCGGTGGCGGGAGCGGTGGTCTGCGCCACGGCCGACACGCCGATGGAGGCGAGCGCCAGCGCGAGGACGACAGGCATGGTGCGAATGAAAGATGTGGTCATGTAAAGGCTCCTGTTTGGATGAAGTTTTTGAAGTGACTGACTTGCCACTGGTCTAAGCAACGAACTTCCGAACCTCAAGGATGACAGTAAATCCGCAGCATCTGCACACACGTGCGCAGGTCGGGACGTTGGCCTACGCGCGGTGCGGCGGGCGTTCCGACAGCGGCGTGAGATTTTTCAGACGTGGCAGCGTGTCGAGCGCATTCCGGGTGGTGGCTTCGGCCAGTTCCTCGGTGCTGACTCCACGCAGGCCGGCCACCACGCCGGCAATGCGCGGCAGCTCCCCGGGGTCGTTGCGGCCCTGCGGTTCGCCAGCGTCGCGCTGGGCTTGGGTGCGGTAGAGCCAGTGCGGCTGGATGTCGGGCGCGTCGGTCTCCATCACGATCGATTCGAGCGGCAAGGTGCTGGCCAGTCGGCGCAGCTGCAGCGCGCGCTCGAAGGTCACCGCGCCGCCGAAGCCCAGCTTCAGGCCCAGCGCGATGCAGGCCCGGGCCTGCTGCTCGCTGCCGTTGAAGGCATGGGCGATGCCCTGCCACGGCTGGCCGCCCGATGTCTGCCGCAGGTGCTTGAGCACCTTGTCGACGGAGCGGCGTACATGGATGAGCACGGGTAACCCGTGCTTGCGTGCCAGTTGCAACTGAGTGTGAAAGAAACGCTCCTGCTTCGGGCCGTCCAGGCCTTCCACGAAGTAGTCGAGCCCGATTTCGCCGACCGCCACCAGGCGCGGGTCGCCGCGGTGCGCGGTGAGCTCGGCGTCGAGCGTGTCGAGGTCTTCGTCCTTGGCCTCTGCGGTGCACAGCGGATGAATGCCCAGCGCATAGGCGTCGCCTTGCGCGTGGGCCAGCGCGCGCACGGTCGTGAAATTGAAGACGGCCACGGCGGGAATGACGCACATCGCCACGCCCCTTTCGGCGGCGCGGGCGCGGATTTCGGGCATTTGCGCACCGAACTCGGGCGCGTCCAGATGGCAATGGGTATCGACGAAGGTAGCCATCGGGCGATGATGCCCGAAGGGATGCACGGCCGCGGAAAGCGTGCTACCGTGAACTCCTTCACGCGATATTTTTTGCCGGAGGTGCTCCGATGCGCAGGCCTGCTTTCTACAGCCGTTCGCCACGCACGCCGCCACCGGCCGCAGAGGCGGCCGAGAGTGCGCAGGCGTCAGCATCGCCTGTCGCCACCGGCGCAGCGGGTTCGGCCGGTGCCGCCCCCGTCGCTCAGGCCGCGACGGCGAAGAAGACAGGCTGGCAACCCGGACGCCGCAGCTTCGCACTCCTGGTCGTGCTGTCGGCCGCACTGGTCGGCGGTGCCATCTGGGCACCCCGCCCCGGCGCCAAGGCCCTCACCCAGAAAGACATCGACGCGGCCGTGCTGCGCACGCTGCAGACCAACACCCTGCCCTCGCCCGCGTCCAAGGCGGCGGACATCATCCGGCCTTCCGTGGTGCGCGTGGTGAGCTACGGCGAAGAAAAGAACACCCCCGAAGCCAAGACCCAGAAGCGCGGCCGCAACCTGGCCAAGGGCAAGGCGCCCGAAGCGCCCAACGACGGTGGGCCGACCGGCGAGGTCGAGCGCGGCGTGGGCACGGGCGTGGTGATCGTCGACAAGGGTGTGATCCTCACCAACCTGCACGTGGTCGCGGGCGCCGACAAGATCAAGGTCACCTTCTTCGACGGCCTGGAGGCCGTTGCCACCATTACCGGCGTGCAGCCCGAGAACGACCTGGCGGTGCTGCAGGCGCAGAAGGTGCCCGACGACCTCATTCCCGCCACCATGCGCTCGACCGCCGACCTGCGCCCCGGCGATCAGGTGGCGGCCGTGGGCTTTCCGTTCGGCATCGGGCCGTCGGTGTCGGCCGGCGTGGTGTCGGGCCTGAAGCGCTCGTTCCGCTCGCCCGAGGGCAAGCAGGAGCTGGGCAACCTGATCCAGTTCGACGCGGCCGCCAACCCCGGCAATTCGGGCGGCCCGCTCATCAACATGGACGGCGAGGTGCTGGGCATCGTCACCGCCATCCTCAACCCGACGCAGCAGCGCACCTTCATCGGCATCGGCTTCGCGGTGCCCATAGAGAACGCGGCCTCCGCCGCCGGGTCGCCGCCGTTCTGATTCTTCGTTCCGTCTACGAACCTCCACGAAAGCCTTTCGCATGAGCACAGAGACTTCCAACTCCACCGCCGCCGGAACCGCCGAACTGATGGAGCAGATCCTCTACGAGGTCAAGCGCGTGGTCGTGGGCCAGGACCGCTTCCTGGAGCGTGTGATGGTCGCCATGCTCGCGGGCGGGCACCTGCTGGTCGAAGGCGTGCCGGGGCTGGCGAAGACGCTCACCATCAAGACGCTGGCCGACACCGTGCGCGGCCATTTCAAGCGCATCCAGTTCACGCCCGACCTGGTGCCGGCCGACCTGGTGGGGACGCGCATCTACAACCAGAAGACGGGCGAATTCAGCACCTCGCTGGGCCCGGTGTTCGCCAACCTGCTGCTGGCCGACGAAATCAACCGCGCGCCGGCCAAGGTGCAGAGCGCACTGCTCGAGGTGATGCAGGAGCGCCAGGTCACCATTGCCGGTGAAACGCACAAGGTGCCGCGCCCCTTCCTGGTCATGGCCACGCAGAACCCCATCGAGACCGAAGGCACCTACCCGCTGCCCGAGGCGCAGGTCGACCGCTTCATGATGAAGGTGCTGGTCGACTACCCGACCGACGAAGAAGAGTTCGTGATCGTGCAGCGCGTGATCGGCCCGCCGGTCGAGGCCACGGCGGTCGCCACCACCGAACAGCTCGCGGCGCTGCAGGCCGAGACGCGGCGCGTGTATGTGGACCCTTCGCTGATCCAGTACGCCGTGAAGCTGGTATCTGCCACCCGCACGCCCGAGAAGCACGGCCTGAAGGACCTGCGCCGCTTCATCACCTTCGGGGCCAGCCCGCGCGCCAGCATCAGCCTGACCGAAGGCGCGCGTGCCCTGGCCATGCTGCGCGGGCGCAGCTATGCGCTGCCCGAGGACATGACCGCGCTGGTGCCCGACGTGCTGCGCCACCGCGTGACGCTTTCCTACGAAGGCCTGTCCGAAGGCCTGACGCCCGACAGCCTGATCGAGAAGATCATGCGTGCCGTCCCCGCTCCTCCCAAACCCCTGGAACATGAAAAGCTGGTGGCCTGAAATGAGCACACCCCCAGTCTTCGCGCACTTCGTGTCGCTACGCCTTCCCCCTTGCAGGGGGCAACACCTGCGGTCCGGCAAAGCCGGTTCCGCGGTGTGCCCTGAATCGCATGAAAAGCTGGTGGCGTAAGGCCCCTGCGGCCGCGAACGACGAACGGCTCGCCGCCGAAGCGGCGGTGGCCGGGGGTGCCGAGCGCGCGCTGCGCCGGCTCGAGTGGACCGTGATCCGCCGGCTCGACGGCCTGCTGCAGGGCGACTACCGCACGCTGATGCGCGGCGCCGGCCTCGACCTGGCCGACCTGCGCGAATACCAGCACCACGACGACGTGCGCCATATCGACTGGAACGTCACCGCGCGGCTGCAGACGCCCTACGTGCGCGTGTTCACCGAAGACCGCGAGATGGCCGCCTGGTTCGTGCTCGACCTGAGCCGCTCGGTCGACTTCGGCTCGGGCCTGAAGGCCAAGCGCGAGATTTCCGCCGGCTTCGTCGGCGTGCTGGCGCGGCTGCTCACGCGGCACGGCAACCGGGTCGGTGCGCTGGTGTACGGCAACGACCTCGAGGCGGTGATTCCGCCGCGCAGCGGACGCCGCCACGTGCTGCACCTGCTGCATTCGATGGAACGGCGCGCCGACCAGGCCCACGCCGTGCCCACGCAAAAAGGCATGACGCGGCTGGACGACCTGCTCAAGTCCGCCGCCAACCTGATGCCGCGGCGCTCCACCGTGTTCGTGGTCTCCGACTTCCTGAGCGAACCCGGCTGGGAAAAACCGCTGGGGCAGCTGGTGCAACGCCATGAAGTGATCGCCGTGCGCCTGTTCGACCCGCTGGAACTCGAGTTGCCCGACCTTGGCCTGGTGCCGCTGAGCGACGCCGAGACCGGCGAGCAGCTCTGGGTCGACACCCACGACAGCGGCTTTCGCAAGCGCTTCGCGCGCCTGGCGGCCGAGCGCGAAAGCACCCTGCGTGCCGCGCTGGCCAAGGCCGGCGTCGATGCACTCGAGCTGTCGACCAGCGACGACCTGGTCGAGGCCATCGTTCGTTTTGCCGATCTGCGCAAGCGCCGCACGCGCATCGGCTCCGCAGGCGCGAAGGCGGTGGCAGCATGAACTTTCTCTGGCCTCAATTCCTCTGGCTGCTGGCGGCGTTGCCGCTGCTGGTGCTGCTGTACCTCTGGCTGATTCGCCGCAAGAAGAAGATGGCGGTGCGCTACGCCAGCCTGTCGATCGTGCGCGAGGCCATGGGCCCCGGGCAGAGCCTGCGGCGCCACCTGCCGCCGCTGCTGTTCCTGCTGGCCATGGCCGCGATGCTGATCGCCGCGTCACGGCCCATGGCGGTGGTGGTGCTGCCGTCGAATCAGCAGACCATCATCCTGGCGATGGACGTGTCCGGCAGCATGCGCGCGGCCGACGTGCTGCCCAACCGGCTGGTGGCGGCGCAGGAGGCGGCCAAGAGCTTCATCAAGGACCTGCCGCGCAGCGTGAAGGTGGGCATCGTCGCCTTCGCGGGCAGCGCGCAGGTGGCGCAGTTGCCCACCACCAACCACGAAGACCTGGTGACTGCCATCGACAGCTTCCAGCTGCAACGTGCCACCGCCACGGGGAACGCCATCGTGGTGTCGCTGGCCACGCTGTTCCCGGACGCGGGCCTCGACGTGGAGCAGTTCAACGCACCGAGCCGCCAGCGCGGCGCGGCCATCGACCAGTCGGAGAAAAAGCTCAAGGACTTCACGCCCGTGGCGCCCGGCTCGTTCACCTCGGCCGCGATCATCATGCTGACCGATGGCCAGCGCACCACCGGCGTCGACCCGCTCGACGCCGCCAAGGCCGCGGCCGACCGCGGCGTGCGCATCTACACGGTGGGCGTGGGCACTGTCGACGGCGAGACCATCGGCTTCGAAGGCTGGTCGATGCGCGTGCGGCTCGACGAGGACACGCTCAAGGCCATCGCCAACAAGACGAATGCCGAGTACTTCTACGCAGGCACGGCCAGCGACCTGAAGAAGGTCTACAACACGCTGAGCTCCAAGCTCACCGTGGAGAAGAAGGAAACCGAAATCTCCGCGCTCTTCGCGCTGGGCGCGGCGGTGCTCACGCTGCTGTCGGCGGGGCTGTCGCTGCTGTGGTTCAACCGCATCCTCTAGGCGCCTTCTAGGCCTTGGGCGCGGCTTGCAGGCCGGCGAGCACCTCGCGCAGGATTTCTTCCGACAGGGCCTCGTCGTCCACGGCGCGGGCCAGCACCACGCCACCGTACATCGACGCCAGCATGCGGATCGCGTCGCCCCGTGCGTTCTTCTTCGCGCGCCACGGAAAGTTCCTGGTGAAGCGGTCGATGACCGACTGGAGATAGGTCGTCAGCGGCACGCTGATGCCCCCGCTGCTCTCGGTTCCCGACTGCGCCGCAAACGCCGCCACCAGGCAGCCATCGGCACGACCATCGCGGTGGTCGGGGCTCAGGTAGTCCCGCACATAGGCGCGCATGCCTTCGGGCGTTTCGCCGGCCGCATCGAGATCGGTCAGTGCGGCGCTCCCGGAATGGGCGATGCACTCGGCCATGAGCGCTTCTTTCGAATCGAAGTGGTTGTAGAAGGGCCCGTGCGTGAGGCCCGTGGCTTTCATGATTTCGCTCACGCTCACGCCGTCGAAGCCGCGCTCCTTGAACAGGCGCGAGGCCTCGGCAAGGATCTTCTGGTGCTTTTCGGCGGTTTCCGCTGCGGGGTATCGCATGTGACCTCTTTCCGTTCCTGGGTACTTCGTAGGCTGGCTTGACGTTAAGCATGATAGTCATCATGCTTCAACGCGCCAAACATGATGGTCATCATGCTTAAAGCCACATCCCCCTGACCCTACCTTTGAATGGAATCGAAATGAGCGAACAAGCAACCCTCGGCACCGCCGTCGTCACCGGCGCCTCGGCCGGCCTGGGCAAGATCTACGCGGACCGCCTGGCGCGCCGCGGCCACGACCTGGTGCTGGTGGCGCGCCGCGCCGACCTGCTGGAAGAAGTCGCGGTCGCCCTGCGCACCAGGTACGGCGTGAAAGTGCAGACGCTCACCGCCGACCTGGCCACCGACGACGACCTTGCGCGTGTGACCCACGTCCTGGCCACAGACGCCTCGGTCACGCTGCTGGTCAACAACGCCGGCCTCTCGACGCTGGCGCCCGTCGCGCAGACCACCACCGCGCAACTGCAGAGCATGCTGGACGTGAACCTCAACGCCCTGGCGCACCTGAGCCACGCCGCGCTGGCCGCCTTCAAGGCACGCAACCGCGGCACGCTGGTGAACATCGGCTCGGTGCTCGGCTTTCACACACTGCCCATCAGCAGCATCTACAGCGGCACCAAGGCCTTCGTGGTCGCGTTCACGCGCGGGCTGCAGGACGAGGTGGCGGGCACCGGCGTGAAGGTGCAGTTGGTGCTGCCGGCAGCAACGGCCACCGACATCTGGGAGCTCTCGGGTGTGCCGATGTCGGCGCTGGCCGAAGGCACCATCATGGCCGCCGAAGATTGCGTGGACGCCGCCCTGGCCGGCCTCGACCTGGGCGAGCCGATCACCCTGCCGTCGGTGAACGATGCCGCCCTCCTCGCGACTTTTGTCGATGCGGGCGCCAAGCTGTTCGCCGCATCGCAGACCAGCAAGCCGGCGGCGCGCTACCTGGCGACGGCGTGATCGGCAGGATCGGTCTGGGCGGCCTCGATGGCCGCGTAGTCCGGCGACTTCACCGCGCCGATGCCGCCCAGGAACAGGTCGGCCACGATCGGCGCGATGGCCGCGTGGTCGAGCTTTCCGTTCGGCTTCATCCAGGTGAACATCCAGTTGATCATGCCGAACAGCAGCATGGTCAGCGGCTTGGCCAGGTCGTCGCTCGGCGTGCCCGGGCGCAGCGCCGCCACCGCGCGCGCAAAGCCCGCGACCACCTTGCGCTCCTGGTCGAGCACGCGCTCGCGGTCGGCTTCTTCCAGAAAGCGCACGTCGTCGGTCAGCACGCGGTGCGCGTCCTGCGCGCCGGCATATTCCTCGACGATGCGGTAGATGAAGCGGCGCAGGCGCTCCTCGTCGGTCTGCGTCGAGGCTTCTTCCTCGGCCACCAGGGCCGCCAGCTTGGAGACATGCGTCTCGGCGATGCTGATCAGCAGGCTGCTCTTGTCCTTGTAGTAGTGATAGAGCGTCGCCTTCGAGAGCCCGCAGGCCTCGGCCACCTGGTTCATCGAGGTGGCCGGATAGCCGCTGCGCGCGAACAGCTGGGCGGCCTGCGCCAGGATCAGTTCACGCTGGTCGTCGTAGGTGGCGGATCTTCCACGCGGCATCGGGTCGGGTTCCTGGGTTGGAAGGTTGAGGGCAACGCGCAATCTTGCACGAAGCCCGGCGCGGTCAGCCGCCCTCGCCTCGCTTGGTGGCAATGAGCGAGCGCACCTCGGCCTGCGGCAGGCGCGGGCGGCCCGCCTCCACCTGCGGCAGCGGCGCCACCTCATGCAGGCTCGCGAGGCTGCGCACCGTGAGCGCCTGGTAGGTCCGCGTGCCTTCCAGCTTCCACGCGATTTCGTCGTCGCTCAGTTCGCGCTTCACCTTCGCCGGAATGCCGGCGACCAGCGAGCGCGGCGGCACCTTCATGCCGGCCGGCACGAAGGCGCAGGCCGCCACGATGGCCTTCTCGCCGATCTCGGCCTCGTCCATCACCACCGCGTTCATGCCCACCAGCGCGTCACGCCGCACGATGCAGCTGTGCAGGATGGCGCCGTGGCCGATGTGGCCGTTGACCTCCACCACGGTGTCGTTCTCCGGAAAGCCGTGGATGCAGCAGTGGTCCTGCACGTTGGAGCCCTCCTCCAGCACGATGCGCCCGAAGTCGCCGCGCAGGCTGGCGCAGGGGCCCACATAGCAACGCGGGCCGACGATCACGTCGCCGATCAGCACGGCCGTGGGGTGCACGTAGGCGCTCGGGTCGACGACGGGAATCACGCCGTCGATGGAATAGCTGGGCATCCGGTCTCCTTGTTTCGTGGGGTGCGCGCGTTGGCGGTGCGAGGCCTAGGGTTTGCCCTAAACCGCCGCCGCTTGTGCTGTCATCGAGGTCGATCCTAAAATCAACCGAACGGTCGGTCAATAGTGTTTGCATGTCGATCGACCTCCCACGAAGGATGAAAGAGACACGCATGACTGAGCCTTTGGTACTCATCAGCAACGCCGGCGCGGTGCGCACGCTGAGCCTCAACCGCCCCGCGGCGCTCAACAGCTTCACGACCGAACTGCACGCCGAACTGCTGGCGGCGCTCGAGTCGGCCGCGCGCGACGATGGCGTGCGCTGCGTGGTGCTCACGGGCGCCGGCCGCGCTTTCTGCGCCGGGCAAGACCTGGCCGACCCCTCGGTCGCGCCCGACCCCACGCCCGGCGCCGCCCCCAAGGACCTGGGCCACGTCATCTCCACGTACTACGCCCCGCTGGTCGCGCGCCTGCGCTCGATGCCGGTGCCGGTGGTCGCGGCGGTGAACGGCGTGGCCGCAGGCGCGGGCGCGAACCTGGCGTTGTGCTGCGACCTGGTGGTGGCCGGCCGCTCGGCCAGCTTCATCCAGGCCTTCACCAGGATCGGCCTCTTGCCCGACACGGGCGGCACCTGGCTGCTGCCGCGCCTCGTGGGCTCGGCGCGCGCGCTGGGCATTGCGATGCTGGGCGACAAGCTGCCAGCGGAAGAAGCCGCCCGCATCGGCCTGATCTGGCAGTGCGTGGACGACGCGGCACTCACCGACACCGCGGCAGCACTCGCGCTGAAGCTGTCCGGCATGCCCACGCGTGCCCTCGTCGCCACGCGCCAGGCCATGGCCGCCGCGCAGCACATGGACCTGGACACCGCGCTCGCCGAAGAAGCCCGGCTGCAGCGCGACCTGGGCAACGCCGACGACTACCGCGAAGGCGTCGAGGCCTTTCGCGCCAAGCGCGCCCCGGTGTTCAAGGACCGCTGAGCCATGACCGACACCCACCGCACCCCGCAGCAGACCGCCGAGTACGTCCGCGACGGCATGTTCGCCAACGACAACGCCACCCAGGGCCTGGGCATGCGCATCGTCGAGGTCGGCCCCGGCCAGGCCACGCTCGAAATGAAGGTCCGCCCCGACATGCTCAACGGCCACGCCACCTGCCACGGCGGCTTCATGGCCACGCTGGCCGACTCGACCTTCGCCTTTGCGTGCAACTCGTACAACGAGCTGACCGTGGCCTCGGGCTTCTCGATCGACTTCATCGCCCCGGCGCGCGAGGGCGACCTGCTCACCGCGCGCTGCCACGAGGTGTCCAAGGCCGGGCGCACCGGCGTGTACGACACCGAAATCACCAACCAGCGCGGCGAGCGCATCGCGATGTTCCGCGGGCGCTCCTACACGGCCAAGGGCCGCCCCGCTGTCGCAGCCTGAGGAGACACAAACCCATGACCGTGAAACACCCCGCCCCCGGCGACCTCGACCCCATCGAAACCGCCAGCCGCGACGAGATCACCGCGCTGCAGCTCACCCGGCTGCGCGCCACGCTGCAGACCGCCTACGACAACGTGCCCCACTACCGCCAGGCCTTCGACGCCAAGGGCGTGCACCCGAACGACCTGAAGTCGCTCGCCGACCTGTCGAAGTTTCCCTTCACCGTGAAGAGCGACCTGCGCGACAACTACCCCTTCGGCATGTTCGCCGTGCCGCGCGAGAAGGTGGCACGCATCCATGCGTCGTCGGGCACCACCGGCAAGCCGACCGTGGTGGGCTACACGCTGAAGGACATCGACACCTGGGCCGACCTGGTCGCACGCTCCATCCGCGCGGCGGGCGGGCGGCCCGGCGACATGATCCATGTGTCGTACGGCTACGGCCTGTTCACCGGCGGCCTGGGCGCGCACTACGGCGCCGAGCGCGCGGGCTGCACCGTCATCCCGATGTCGGGCGGGCAGACCGAGAAACAGGTGCAGCTCATTCAAGACTTCAAGCCGAACATCATCATGGTCACGCCCAGCTACATGCAGGTGATCATCGAGCAGTTCGAGCGCCAGGGCCTGAGCGCGAAAGACAGCTCTCTGCAGGTCGGCATCTTCGGCGCCGAGCCCTGGACCGAGGCCATGCGCCGCGACATCGAGGCCAAGGCCGGCCTGGACGCGGTCGACATCTACGGGCTGTCGGAAGTGATGGGCCCGGGCGTGGCCAGCGAATGCGTGGAGAGCAAGGACGGCCCCGTCATCTGGGAAGACCACTTCTACCCCGAGATCATCGACCCCGAGACCGGCGAGCTGAAGGCCGACGGCGAAGAAGGCGAGCTCGTGTTCACCTCGCTCAGCAAAGAGGCCATGCCCATCGTGCGCTACCGCACGCGCGACCTCACGCGCCTGCTGCCGCCCACCTCGCGCGCCTTCCGCCGCATGGGCAAGATCGTCGGGCGCAGCGACGACATGATGATCATCCGCGGCGTCAACGTGTTCCCCACGCAGGTGGAAGAAATCGTGCTCGCGCACAAGAGCCTCTCGGGCCTCTACCAGGTGCATGTGAGCCGCGCCGACAAGCTCGACCAGGTCGAGGTGCACTGCGAGCTCAATGCCGCCGACGCCGCCTCGGCCGACCGCGCCGCCATCGGCGAATGGGTGCAGCACCGCGTGAAGACGCTCATCGGCATTTCCACGCGCGTCGTGGTTCACGCGCCCAACGAGATGGAACGCACCCAGACCGGCAAGGCACGCCGCGTGATCGACACGCGCGCGCGCTGAGCCACCCCCACACCCCACCTAAAGGACACCCGCATGTACACCCAAGCGATGGACACCATGGGCAAGGACGCCGGCGACGACAAGAAGAAGGTTGTGCGTTCGGCCGACGAGATGCAGCTCGAAGCGCGCTTCGATGCCCACATCGACGCCGGCGACTTCATCGAGGCGAAGGACTGGATGCCCGAGCACTACCGCAAGACGCTGGTGCGCCAGATCAGCCAGCACGCGCACTCCGAAATCGTCGGCATGCTGCCCGAGGGCAACTGGATCAGCCGCGCGCCCACGCTGAAGCGCAAGGCCATCCTGCTGGCCAAGGTGCAGGACGAAGGCGGCCACGGCCTCTACCTGTACGCCGCGGCGGAAACGCTGGGCACCTCGCGCGACCAGATGTTCGATGCGCTGCACACCGGCAAGGCCAAGTACAGCTCGATCTTCAACTACCCCACGCTCACCTGGGCCGACATGGGCACCATCGGCTGGCTGGTGGACGGCGCGGCCATCATGAACCAGGTGCCGATCTGCCGCTGCTCGTACGCCCCGTATGCGCGCGCCATGATCCGCATCTGCCGCGAGGAAAGTTTCCATCAGCGCCAGGGCTACGAGGCCCTGCTGACGATGATGACCCACGGCACCGACGCACAGAAGGCGATGGTGCAGGACGCGGTCAACCGCTGGTGGTGGCCGTCGATCATGATGTTCGGCCCGCCGGACGACCAGTCGCCCAACTCGGCGCAGTCGATGCGCTGGGGCATCAAGCGCTTCAGCAACGACGAGCTGCGCCAGAAGTTCATCGACGCCGCCGTGGAGCAGGCCGCCATCCTCGGCGTGACCCTGCCCGACCCCGACCTGAAGTGGAACGAAGAGCGCCAGGCGCACGACTCCGGCACCATCGACTGGAGCGAGTTCTGGCGCGTGATCGGCGGCGACGGCCCCTGCAACCGCGAGCGCCTGCAAGCCCGCGTCGATGCATGGGAAGACGGCGCCTGGGTGCGCGAAGCCGCCATGGCGCACGCCAACAAACAACCGATGAAGGAAGCAGCATGAGCACCGAAGCAAAACAAGAATGGCCCCTGTGGGAAGTGTTCGTGCGCAGCAAGGCCGGCCTGGACCACAAGCACTGCGGCAGCCTGCACGCGGCCGATTCGAAGATGGCCATCCAGATGGCGCGCGACGTGTACACGCGCCGCCAGGAAGGCAGCAGCATCTGGGTGGTGCGCTCCGAGCAGATCGTGGCGAGCGACCCGGGGGACAAGGACATGTTCTTCGACCCCGCGGAGGACAAGGTGTACCGCCATCCGACCTTCTACGCGCTGCCCAAGTCCGTGGACCACATGTGAGCAAGGACTGAACTGCCATGCAAGCATCGATCGAACTGAACCGAACGCCCGCCGTGCAGTACCTGCTGCGCATCGGCGACACCTGCCTCGTGCTCGCGCAGCGCCTGGGTGAATGGTGCGGCCATGCGCCCGCGCTGGAGGAAGACATCGCGATGGCCAACATCGCGCTGGACCTCGTCGGGCAGGCCCGCGCGCTGCTGACGCACGCCGGCAAGCTCGAAGGCGCAGGCGGCGACGAGGGCCGAGTGCACGACGAAGACCAGCTGGCCTACCTGCGCGACGAGCGCGACTACTTCAACCTCACCATCGCCGAACTGCCGCGCGGCGACTTCGCCTTCGCCGTCGTGCGCAACACGATGGTGTCGACCCTGCTCAAGCTGCTGTGGCAGCGCCTGGCCACGTCGAGCGACGCCGAAGTGGCGGCCATTGCCGGCAAGGCCGTGAAGGAAGCGCGCTACCACCAGCAGCACTCGGGCGACTGGGTGATCCGCCTGGGCGACGGCACCGAGGAATCGCGCCGCCGCACCGAGAAGGCGCTCAAGCAGCTGTGGCTCTACATGCCCGAGCTGTTCGAGAGCGACGCGGTGGAAGCCGAAGCCAGCGCCAGCGGCCTGGGCCCGGCCTGGAGCGAATTGCGCGAACCGTGGCTTGCGGAGATGCAGCAGGTGCTGGACGCCGCCGGCCTCGCCAGCCCCAAGGAAGCCGCCTTCCGCAGCACCGGCAAGCAGGGCGTGCACAGCGAGCACATGGGTTTCATCCTGGCCGAGATGCAGCACCTGCAACGCAGCTACCCCGGGGGCGTGTGGTGAACACCCACGCCGCGACCGCCATGACCGCCTCGCGCGTCGATGCCGCGTGGGCCGTGCTGCACACCGTGCTCGACCCCGAGGTGCCGGCCGTGTCGGTCTGCGACCTTGGCATCGTGCGCGAGGTGATCGACCACGACGACGGCCTGGAGATCGTGCTCACGCCCACCTACTCCGGCTGCCCCGCGACCGAGGCCATCGAGCACGACGTGCTGGCCGCCATCGAACAGGCCGGCCTCGGCCACGCCCGCGCCACGCTGCGCCGCGCACCCGCGTGGAGCACCGACTGGATCAGCGAGGAAGGCCGCGCCAAGCTCAAGGCCTACGGCATCGCGCCGCCGGCCCACCTCACACCCGAAGCCGCGGCCGGCACCGCCATGCCGATCAAGCTCTTCGGCCGCATCTCCGGCGAGCGCATCACCTGCCCGCGCTGCGCGAGCGAGCGTACCGAGCGGCTCTCGGCCTTCGGCTCGACGGCGTGCAAGGCGCTGTACCGCTGCATGGCCTGCCGCGAACCCTTCGAACACTTCAAGCCGATCTGAGCCCACGATGTCCACGATGAGCACCCTTTTCCATCCCCTGCGCGTGAAGGCCGTGGAGCCCGACACGGCCGAGGCCGTCATCGTCTCCTTCGACGTGCCCGGCGACCTGCAGCAGGTCTTCGGCTTCACCCAGGGCCAGTACCTCACGCTGCGCAAGGACATCGACGGCCAGGACCTGCGCCGCTCGTATTCGATCTGCGCCGGCCTGGACGACGGCGAACTGCGCGTCGGCGTGCGCAAGGTGCGCGGCGGCGTGTTCTCCAACTGGATCAACGCCCACCTGCAGCCCGGCGACGAGGTGCAGGTGATGGCGCCGCAAGGCCGCTTCTTCGTGCCGATCGAGCCGCAGGCCGCGCGCCACCACGTCGGCATTGCCGGCGGCAGCGGCATCACACCCATCCTGTCGATCATGAAGACGGTGCTGGCGCGCGAGCCGCGCAGCCGCTTCACGCTGATCTACGGCAACCGGCAACTGCAGTCCACGATGTTCAAGGAAGAAATCGAGGACCTGAAGAACCGCTACATGACGCGCCTGGTGCTGCAGCACGTGTTCTCCGACGAGCACACCGACTCGCCGCTGGGCTTCGGCGTGATGAACCGCGAGAAGATCGGCGAGTTCCTGAAGAGCGTGGTGCCCGCCGCGCGCATCGACCACGTGTACGTGTGCGGCCCGTTCCAGATGAACGACGAGGCCGAGGCCGCACTGCTCGCGGCCGGCGTGCCCGAGGAACGCATCCACATCGAACGCTTCGGCGTTGCGCTGCCCTCGACGACGTCTGCCGAGCAGGTGGGCGCCGTGGTGCACGAGGCGCTGCCCGGCGACGCCAAGCAGGCGCGCATCACCATCGTGCGCGACGGACTGCAGCGCGAAATCACCTTCACCGAAGGCCAGCCCAGCATCCTCGACGCAGCGTCGGCGGCCGGGCTCGAAGTGCCGTTCTCGTGCACGTCCGGCGTGTGCGGAACCTGCCGTGCCAAATGCGTGGACGGGGAAGTCCGCATGGAAAGAAATTTCGCGCTCGACAAGAATGAAGTGGCTGCAGGTTTCGTACTGACCTGCCAGGCCCACCCACTGACCGAACGCGTCACGCTTTCGTTCGACGAGCGCTGAAAAACCTCAGGCCTCAACCTTTATTCAACCCGGAGACAAACCACCCATGAAATTCTTCAAGCCCCTGCTGATCGCCGCACTGTGCGCCACCGCCGCCGCGGCCTGGGCCGACGTCAATGTCGGCGTGACGGTCTCGGCCACCGGCCCGGCCGCCTCGCTCGGCATTCCCGAGAAGAACACCATCTCGCTGATGCCCAAGACCATCGCGGGCCAGAAGATCAACTACATCGTGCTGGACGACGCGTCGGACACCACCGCCGCCGTGGCCAACACGCGCAAGCTCATCGCCGAGAACAAGGTCGACATCATCCTGGGCTCCACCACCACGCCCAACTCGCTGGCCATGATCGACGTGGCGAGCGAGGCCAAGACGCCGATGATCTCCATCGCCGCGTCGGCCCGCATCATCGAACCGATGGACGCCAAGAAGAAGTGGGTGTTCAAGACGCCGCAGAACGACATCATGATGTCGCTGGCCATTGCAGAGCACATGGCCGCCAACGGCGTGAAGACGGTCGCCTTCATCGGCTTCTCCGACGCGTACGGCGAAGGCTGGTCGGAAGAGTTCGCCAAGGCCGCCGCGCTGAAGAAGATCACCGTGGTCGCCAACGAACGCTACTCGCGCACCGACACCTCGGTGACCGGCCAGGCGCTGAAGATCATGTCCGCCAAGCCCGACGCCGTGCTGGTCGCGGGCTCGGGCACCCCGGCCGCGCTGCCGCAGAAGACGCTCAAGGAGCGCGGCTACACCGGCAAGATGTACCAGACGCACGGCGTGGCGAATGCCGACTTCCTGCGCGTGGGCGGCAAGGACGTGGAAGGCACCTTCCTGCCCGCGGGCCCGGTGCTCGTGGCCGAGCAGCTGCCCGCCACCAACCCGGTGAAGAAGTCTGCGCTGGCCTATGTCACCGCCTACGAAGCCGCCTACGGCAAGGGCACCGTGTCGACCTTCGGCGCGCACGCCTGGGACGCCGGCCTGCTGATGAGCTCGGCCGTTCCCATCGCACTGAAGAAGGCGCAGCCCGGCACGCCGGAGTTCCGCGCCGCGCTGCGCGACGCGCTGGAGCAGACCAAGGAGGTGGCGGGCGCGCACGGCGTGTTCAACACGACCGAGAAGGACCACCTGGGCCTGGACCAACGCGCCCGCGTGATGGTGAAGATCGAAAACAACGCCTGGAAATACCAGCCCTGAGGTCTTTGCCTTGCGCCCTCCCCCGCTGGGGGAGGGCCGGGGTGGGGGCATGACGGCATTGACCTCCGCGCGGCCTTGAACGCGGGTGCTGCCCCCATCCCGACCTTCCCCCAGCGGGGGAAGGAGCAAGACAGCAACGCCCGTTGACTGCGCCTGCCGCTCCCACTGACTCGATACAAGGGCCGAGCCCGAAGGTTTTATATGGATTTGCAGATTGCCCTGTTGCTCGGGCAGGACGGCATCGTGAACGGCGCGGTCTACGGACTGATGGCGCTCGCGCTGGTGCTGGTGTTTTCGGTCACTCGCGTGATCTTCATTCCGCAAGGCGAGTTCGTCGCCTTCGGGGCCCTCTCGATGGCGATGCTGCAGGCCGGCCGCGTGCCGGCCACGCTGTGGCTGCTGCTGGTGCTGGCCGTTGCGGTGCTCGTGGTCGAGTTCTGGCGCTGGAAGCGCGGCGCGGTGGTCGACTGGGCCTCCGCGCTCGCATGGTGCGTGGTGCTGCCTGCGGCCGCCGCCGCGCTGGTGCTGCTGCTCAAGCCCACCTCCATGGCGGGCCAGACGCTCACCACGCTGCTCCTCATCATGCCGCTCGGGCCCCTGCTCTACCGGCTGGCCTACCGGCCGCTGGCGGACGCCAACGTGCTGATGCTGCTGATCGTCTCGGTCGCGCTGCATGGCGTGCTGGTCGGCCTGGGCCTGCTGTTCTTCGGTGCCGAAGGTTCGCGCACCACGGCGTTCTCGGACGCGCGTTTCGACATCGGCGGCATCCCCGTCAGCGGGCAGTCGCTGGTGGTGGTGGGTGTCACGCTGCTGCTGGTGATTGCCATGTTCCTGTTCTTCGGCCGCTCGATGGTCGGCAAGGCGCTGCGCGCCACCGCCATCAACCGCGTGGGTGCGCGGCTCTCGGGCATTCCGACGGAACTGTCGGGTGACCTGAGCTTTGCGCTCGCGGCGCTCATCGGCGCCATCTCGGGCCTGCTGATCGCCCCCATCACCACGGTGTATTACGACACCGGCTTTCTCATCGGCCTGAAGGGCTTCGTCGCCGCCATCGTCGGCGGGCTGGCGAGCTATCCGCTGGCGCTGGCCGGGGCGCTGCTGGTCGGGCAGCTGGAGGCCTTCGCCTCTTTCTGGGCCAGCCCGTTCAAGGAGGTGCTGGTCTTCACGTTGATCATTCCGGTGCTGTGGTGGCGTTCGCTCAACAGCCATCATGTGGAGGACGAGGAATGAGCGCGTCTTCGAACAACCTCGCGGTGTCCGCACCGCCCGAAGGCAAGCCGCTGGTCACGCCGCGCCAGCTCACGCTGGTGTGCGTGGTGCTGCTGGCGCTGGCCTGGGGCTTCCTGCCGGAGTTCACCGTCTCGGTGCTCAGCAACATCGGCCTCTATGCGCTGGTCGCGGCCGGCCTGGTCATGCTGACCGGCGTGGGCGGCATGACCTCCTTCGGCCAGGCCGCCTTCGTCGGCATGGGTGCGTATGCCACCGCGTGGATCTGCACCTCGCCCACGGCCGCAGCCTGGCTGGGCGGCGCGCTGAGCCCGGCGCTGCTGCCCTGGGCCGGCCTGCTGCTGGGCCTGGTGTTCACCTTCGCGCTGGCCTGGGCGCTGGGCGCGGTCACGCTCAAGCTGCAGGGCCACTACCTGCCGCTGTGCACCATCGCGTGGGGCCTGAGCCTGTACTACCTGCTGGGCAACATGGATTTCCTGGGCGGGCAGACCGGCATCACCGGCGTGCCGCCGCTGGTCGTCGCAGGCGTGTCGCTGGCCACGCCGCGCATGCTGGGCGTGGTGATCTGGGCGGTGCTGCTGCTGGCGCTGTGGGCGCTGCACAACCTGCTCGATTCGCGCGAAGGCCGCGCCATCCGCGCGCTCAAGGGCGGGCGGCTCATGGCCGAGTCGATGGGCGTGGACACGGCACGCCATCGCATCAAGCTGTTCGTGCTGGCCGCGTTGCTGGCGGCGGTGTCGGGCTGGCTCTATGCGCACCTGCAGCGCTTCGTGAACCCGACGCCCTTCAACCTGAACATCGGCATCGAGCTGCTGTTCATGGCGGTGGTCGGCGGCGCGGGCCACCTGTGGGGCGCGGTGCTGGGCGCGACGCTCATCACGCTGCTGAAGGAAAAACTGCAGGACGTGCTGCCCGCCCTGCTGGGCACCAGCGGCAACTTCGAGGTGATCGTGTTCGGCCTGCTGATGCTCTTCGTGCTGCAGCGCTTCTCCGACGGCCTGTGGCCCACGCTCGCGCGCCTGGTGCGCCGCTGGGTGCGCGAGGACACGACGGGCAAGGCGCCTGCCGCATCGTCGGCATCGACCCAAACGCCCGCCGTGCAGCTCGCGCAGCGCACCCTGCCCGCCAGCGGCGAGATGCTGCTGCAGGCCAGCGACGTGAGCAAGCGTTTCGGCGGCCTCGTCGCCAACAACGCCATCTCCATGACGCTGAAGGCCGGCGAGATCCATGCGCTGATCGGCCCCAACGGCGCCGGCAAGAGCACCTTCTTCAACATGATCTCGGGCGTGGACGACCCCACCTCGGGCGAAGTGCGCCTGTCGGGCCAGCCGATGGCCGCCAAGCCTTCGCGCGCCTTTGCCGCGCTGGGCCTGGGCCGCACCTTTCAGCATGTGCGCCTGCTGGGGCAGCGCAGCGTGGTCGAGAACGTGGCGCTGGGCGCCCACCTGCGCGCCAGGCGCGGCTGGCTCGCGGCCATGCTGCGGCTGGACCGCGCCGAAGAGGCCGCGCTGATGGCCGAGGCCCGCAGGCAGATCGAACGCTGCGGCCTCGGCGCACATGCCGACACGCCCGCCGCATCGCTGTCGCTGGGCCAGCAACGCGTGGTCGAGATTGCACGTGCCCTGGCCGGCCAGCCTTCGGTGCTGCTGCTCGACGAACCCGCTGCCGGCCTGCGCCACCTGGAAAAGCGCGCGCTCTCCGTGCTGCTGAGCCAGCTGCGCGCCGAAGGCCTGGGCATCCTCGTGGTGGAGCACGACATGGAGTTCGTGATGAACCTGGCCGACCGCATCACGGTGCTCGAATTCGGCACCGTCATCGCCACCGGCACGCCGGCCGAAGTGCAGGCCAACCCGCGCGTCCTCGAAGCCTATCTGGGCGGCGCCGACGACGAACTGCTTGAGGACGCACGATGAGCCACCCCCTGCTTCGACTCGACGACTTCTGCGTCGCCTACCGCACCGTGGAAGCGGTGCACAACGTGCGCCTGCAGGTGAACGAGGGCGAGATCGTCACCGTCATCGGCCCCAACGGCGCGGGCAAGACCACGCTGCTGTGCGCGGCCATGGGCCTGTTGCCGTCCACCGGACAGCTCGCGCTGGACGGCGAGCGCATCGCGCGCCCCGGCGTGGAGACCATGGTGGCGCGCGGCGTGGCGCTGGTGCCCGAGCGGCGCGAGCTGTTCGGCGAGATGTCGGTGGAAGACAACCTGCTGCTCGGCGGCTTCTACCAGTGGCGCAAGGGCAAGCGCGACCAGCGCGCGCGCATGGACGAGATCTTCGAGATCTTCCCGCGCCTGAAGGAGCGCCACCCGCAGATGGCTTCCACGCTTTCGGGCGGCGAACGCCAGATGCTGGCCATCGGCCGCGCGCTGATGGCGCGCCCGCGCCTGCTGATGCTCGACGAACCCTCGCTGGGCCTGGCGCCGCTGGTGGTGCGCGAAGTGCTGCGCGTGGTGTCGCAACTCAGGAGCCACGGCGTGTCGGTGCTGCTGGTGGAACAGAACGCGCGCGCCGCGCTGCAGGTGGCCGACCGCGCCTATGTGCTCGAAATGGGCGCCGTGGCGCTCGAAGGCAAGGCGCGCGACCTGCTGCACGACCAGCGGATCATCGATACGTACCTGGGCATCGGCAAGAAGGATTGACGGTATTTCTTCCTCCCCTTCCGGGGGAGGGCTGGGGTGGGGGCACGCGGCGATCGATCAAGCATCGCGCCGCACCGGCGCCGCTTGCCCCCATCCCCGCCTTCCCCCAAAGGGGGAAGGAGCAAGGCAACACACAGTCAAAGGACACGCACCATGACCACCACCCTCCAAAGCTACATCGCCGGCCGCTGGATCGGCCAGCAGGCCGCGCAGCAGCTGCGCAGCGCCGTCAACGGCCAGCCCGTGGCCAGCACGCACGCCGAGGCGATCGACTTCGCCGAAGCGCTGGCCTACGCGCGCCGCACCGGCATTCCCGCGCTCATGGCGCTCGACTTCCAGCAGCGCGCCGAACGCCTGAAGGCGCTGGCCAGGTACCTGGCCGCGAACAAGGAAACTCTCTACGCCGTCTCGGCCCACACCGGGGCCACGCGCGCCGACAGCTGGATCGACATCGAAGGCGGCGCGGGCACGCTGAGCGCCTATGCCGGCATCGGCACCAACGAGCTGCCCTCGGGCAACCTGGTGCATGAAGGCCCGGCCTTCCCGCTCGGCAAGAAGGGCGGCTTCGCGGGCACGCACATCCTGGTGCCGCGCGGCGGCGTGGCGGTGCACATCGACGCCTTCAACTTTCCCGTGTGGGGCCTGCTCGAGAAGTTCGCGCCCAGCTTCCTCGCGGGCATGCCGTGCATCGGCAAGCCGGCCACGGCCACCAGCTACCTCACCGAAGCCTTGATGCGCCTCATCGTGCAGTCGGGCATCCTGCCCGCGGGCAGCCTGCAGCTGGTCATCGGCAGCACGGGCGACCTGCTCGACCGGCTCGAGGGCCCCGACGTGGTCACCTTCACCGGCTCGGCCGACACGGCCGCCCGGCTGCGCGTGAACCCGAACCTGGTGCGCCAGTCGATTCCGTTCAATGCCGAGGCCGACTCGCTCAACTGCGCCATCCTCGCGCCCGACGTCACGCCCGACGACGAGGAGTTCGACCTCTTCGTGAAAGAGGTGGCGCGCGAGATGACCATCAAGGCCGGCCAGAAGTGCACGGCCATCCGCCGCGCGATCGTGCCGCGCCAGCACCTGGACGCGGTGGCCGAGCGGCTGCGCGCGCGGCTGGCCAAGGTGGTGGTCGGCGACCCGTCGCGCGAAGAGGTGCGCATGGGCGCCCTCGCCTCGCGCGACCAGCAGGCCGACGTGGCCGAACGTGTGGCCACGCTGCTGCAGGGCGCCGAGCTGGTGTACGGCGAACGCGACGGCTTCTCCCCCGTCGGTGACGGCGTGGCCGAAGGCGCCTTCTTCGCGCCCACGCTGCTGCTGAGCCGCAAGCCGCTGGAACACGACGCCGCGCACGACGTCGAGGCCTTCGGCCCGGTCAGCACGCTGATGCCCTATGACGGCATCGACGAGGCGCTGGCGCTGGCCGCACGTGGCCGCGGCAGCCTCGTGGGCACCCTGGTCACGCGCGACCCCGCCATCGCGGCCAGGGCCATTCCGGTGGCCGCCGCATGGCACGGCCGCCTGCTGGTGCTGGAGCGCGAAGCCGCCGCCGAATCGACCGGCCACGGCTCGCCGCTGCCGCAGCTCAAGCACGGCGGACCGGGACGCGCCGGCGGCGGCGAAGAGCTCGGCGGCCTGCGCGCCGTGAAGCACTACCTGCAACGCGCAGCGCTGCAGGGCTCGCCCACCATGCTGGCCGCCATCACCGGCGAACACGTGCGCGGCGCGGCGGTGCGCGAGAGCGAGGTGCACCCCTTCCGCCGCTACTTCGAAGACCTGCGCGTGGGCGATTCGCTGCTCACGCACCGCCGCACCGTGGGCGAGGCCGACATCGTCGCCTTCGGCGGCATCTCGGGCGACTACTTCTACATGCACTTCGACGAGGTGGCCGCAAAGCAGAGTCCGTTCGGCAAGCGCATTGCGCACGGCTACTTCGTGCTGTCGGCCGCGGCCGGCCTGTTCGTGTCGCCGTCGCCGGGCCCGGTGCTGGCCAACTACGGGCTGGACACGCTGCGCTTCACGAAGCCCGTGGGCATCGGCGACACCATCCAGGCGCGCCTGACCTGCAAGCGCAAGATCGACCGCAACAAGAAGGACGCCAGCGGCCAGGGCCAGGGCGTGGTGGCCTGGGACGTGGAGGTGACCAACCAGGACGGCGAGCTGGTGGCCAGCTACGACATCCTGACGCTGGTGTCCAAGAAACCCGACGCACCGGGCGCCTGAGGCGCCATCGGACGGGCAAGGCCGTGTAAATTCGGCCGCCATGCTCTTCTGGTTCCAGCTCTTCCTGTTCGTCGCCGGCACGGCCGCGCTGCTGTACGTGTCGCGCGGCCCGCTGAGCCAGCCCGGCTCGCACGGCTTCTACCGCTTCTTCGCGTGGGAATGCATGCTGGTGCTGATCGTGGTGAACCTGCCCAGGTGGCACGACGATCCGTTCTCGCCGAAGCAGATCGTCTCCTCGGCGTTCTTCGTGCTGTCGATCTGGCTGCCCATTCATGCGGTGCGGCTGCTGCGGGCCGTGGGCAAGCCCACCGAGGCGCGCAACGACGACCCCGCGCTCTACGGCTTCGAGAAGACCTCGTCCATCGTGAAGACCGGCGCCTTCCGCTACATCCGCCATCCGATGTACACCGCGCTGCTGCTGCTCGCGTGGGGCGCCTTTCTCAAGCAGTTCACCTGGCTCACGCTGGCGCTGGTGCTCGCGGCCACGGTGCTGCTGTTTCTGACGGCGCTGCGCGACGAGCAGGAGTGCATTGCGCACTTCGGCGACGACTACCGCGCGTACATGCGCGGCACGCGGCGCTTCATTCCGTTCCTGCTGTAGCCCGCGCACTGCGCACGTCGCGCGGCGTCGCACCGCGCCGCGCCGGCAACCTTGCGGGACGCTGACCCGCACGATCAGGTTGCGTTCACACGGCGCCCCTAGCATCCGCGCATGTTCCTCGCACGCGTCCGCCGTTTTGCCGAAGCCCACCGCAAGGCGTGGTGTGTGCTCGGCATGCTGCTGGTTCTCGTTCAACCCTTCATCGCGGTTCACTTCCGTTGCGACGGCCTGGAAGACGAACCGATGCTGCGGGTGCGCAGCCTGAGCGACACCGCGCAGTTCGAGGCCGACGACCGCGCCGACCATCCAACGGACCGCGAAACCACCGTGTTCGCGCAGGCGCCGGCGAGCATCGACCACCCCGACGCCTTCAGCTTCGCGCTCGGCGCCCTGATGGCCCTGGTGCTGGCGATGCTGCCGCTGGTGCTGGCGATGGCACGGCTGGTCGTGCCCATCGTGCGCAAGGTGCCCGAGCATGTACCGCCGCACGGCGGCGCGCCGCCCACCGCGGCGCCCTGGCGGCGCCTGCCGCCCACCACCGCCCCACCTTCCCCGATCTGAGAAGCGATTCGACGCCGCGTGCGTCGCAACGCCTCGCTGCGTCACGTCGCATCACGCGACATCGCGCAGCGCGGCCCCTTTCTCATCGAAAAAGGTCTCGACCATGTCCTGTTTCTTCTGGTGCGCACGCCGCACCAGGCGCCTTCGTGCGCCTGTCGTCTTCGCTCGCCTGTCCGGGGTCGCCCCATGAACGCGCTGAACATCGCACTCTTCCAATGGCTGGCCGCCGGCAGCCAGCCCACGCCGTGGGTGCTGTCCGTGGCGTCGGGCTTCGCGCTGTGGGGCGCCTGGGCGAGCGCCGGCATCGTCGCGGTGGCGCTGTGGCGCCAGCCCACTGACCGTGCCTGGCTGTTCGTCGTTGCGGCGGCGGCGGGCCTGACCTCGCTGCTGGCGCACACCATCGGCGCGTCGCTCGACGTGCCACGGCCCTTCGTGCTGGGCCTGGCGCCCTCGTACATCGTGCACGCCGGGCGCGGCTCGCTGCCCAGCACGCATGCGTCGGTGATGTTCATGGTGGCGCTGGCCTTCATGCTGCGTCCCAGCCTGCGCAGGCTGGGCCTGCCGCTGCTGGCGCTGGCGGCGGTCACCGGGTGGGCGCGCATCTACGTGGGCGTTCATTTTCCGCTCGACATCGTGGCGGGCCTGCTGCTCGGCGGCCTGGTGGCCGGCGCGCTGCGCAGCGCGCAGTGGCTGGCACACCGCTTCCTTTCTTTTCCGACGTCGCAAGCCGGCCGCGCGCGCGACAGGAAGACCGCGGCCGCATCGCTCCGGAGGCATCCATGATTTCTTCTACCAACGCCCGGCATGCACGCGCCGGTATCGGCGCGGGTGCCCCGCCCACGCTGTCGCGGGTGCCCATGCCCGCTTCGCGCACGGACGTGCCGCGTGCACCGGCCGGCGACGCGCGCAGCATCTCCTGTGTGATCCCCTGCTTCAACGAGGGCGCCAACCTGCGCCACCTGCTGCCTCGGCTCGAAGACATCCTCTGGGCCACGAAACTGCGCTGGGAGATCATCGTGGTGGACGACGGCAGCACCGACGACACGGCCGACGTCGCGCGCGCGTGGTGCGAGCTCTCGGGCTTTCGCTGCATCTCGCTGTCGCGCAACTTCGGCAAGGAGGCCGCGATCACGGCGGGCCTGGCGGCGGCCACCGGCGACGCCGTGGTGCTGCTCGACGGCGACCTCCAGCACTCGCCCGACCTGATCCACCAGATGATCGCGCAGTGGGTGGCCGGAGCCGAAGTGGTGTACGCCGTGCGCGAGGAGCGCAGCGACGAAAGCCGCTTCAAGCAGCTCGGCAGCAAGCTCTTCTACCGCCTGGTCAACGCGTCGGATCGCTTCGCCGTGCCCAAGGACGCGGGCGACTTCCGCCTGATGGACCGCAAGGTGGTCGACGCGCTCATGAGCCTGCCCGAGCGCAGCCGCTTCATGAAGGGCCTGTACGCCTGGGTCGGCTTTCGCGCCGTGGCCATGCCGTACACGCCCGCGCCGCGCGCGGAGGGCGTGAGCAGCTTCAACGCACGGCGGCTGGTGCGCCTGGCGCTGGACGGCCTCACCGCCTTCACCACCTGGCCGCTGCGCATGGTGAGCGTGGTCGGACTGCTGTTCGCGGTACCGGCCTTTGCCTACGGCATCTACGTGACCGTCGACCACCTGCTGTTCGGCAATGCGGTCTCCGGCTGGACCACCATCGTGGTGAGCCTGATGTTCTTCATCGGCGTGCAGATGATCTCCACCGGCATCGTCGGCGAGTACATCGCGCGCATCTACGAGGAGGTCAAGGGCCGGCCGCTGTACGTGGTGCGCCGAACGGACGGCGCCGGCCTGGAGACCGAGAACCCATGAGGCAACCAGGCTCTCGCTGGTGGACCGCGCCCCAGCCCCTGTGGCTCATCGCGGCGCTCTTCGCGTGGCTGCTGGCCACGGCATGGGTGCGTCCCCTGATGGCCCCCGACGAGGGCCGCTACGGCGGCATCGCGCTGGCCATGCTGCACTCGGGCGACTGGCTGGTGCCGCGGCTCGACGGCCTGCCCTTCTTCCACAAGCCGCCGCTGTTCTACTGGATCGGCGCGGCCGCGATGGCGCTGACCGGGCCGGTGGAATGGGCGGCGCGGCTGCCCTCCGTGCTGGGCGCGGGCGCGGCGGCGGCGGGGCTGTTCCTGTTCCTGCGCCGCTGGTCGACCGTGCGCGTGGCGCTGCTGTCGACCGTGGTGCTCGTGACCACCCCCTTCTTCTTCTTGGGCGCGCAGTTCGCCAACCTCGACATGCTGGTGGCGGGTTGCATCGCGTGCACGGTGCTGCTGGCGGCAGGCGCGTGCCTGGCGAAGGAGCGCGACGAGCCGTGGCGCGCGCTGCTCGCGGGCGCCTACCTGTTCGCCGCGGCCGGGTTGCTGGCCAAGGGGCTCATCGGGCTGGTGCTGCCTGCGATGGTGATCGTCATCTGGTGCGCGGCGACGCGCAGGCTCGCGGCGCTGAAGCTCGCGCTGTGGCTGCCCGGATGGGCCGTGCTGCTGGCCGTGGCCGGCCCGTGGTTCGTGGCCATGCAGATGAAGTACCCCGAGTTCTTCGACTACTTCGTCGTCACGCAGCACTTCCGGCGCTTCGCCTCGTCGGGCTTCAACAACGAGCACGGCTTCTGGTTCTACCTGCCGGTGCTGGCCGGCCTCACGCTGCCGTGGTTCGCATGGGTGCTGGTGCCGCGCGGCAAGGACGACGACACCCGCCCCAGGCGCTCCGACGTCGACGTGCTCATGTGGATCTGGCTCGCGGTGATCGTGGTGTTCTTCTCGATGCCGCGCTCCAAGCTCGTGGGCTACGTGCTGCCGGCGCTGCCGCCGCTGGCGTACCTGATCGCGCAGCGCGTGCTCGCGGGCCGCACGCCGGAATCGCTGCTGTCCAAGGTGCGCGCCACCACGCTGGCGTCTGCGGCGCTGTGCGTGGCCTGCGTGGTCGCCGTGGCGGTGTATGCGACGCCACCGGGCGCACACCTGCGCCTGCCGGCCGGCGCGTCGGTGGCGCCCGGCGAGCGGGTGCTGATGCTCGACAGCTACAGCTACGAGATTCCGTTCTACTGGAACCTGCGCGAGCCGGTGCTGGTGTCGGACGACTGGCAGGCGGCGGCCCGCGACACCCGCGACAACTGGCGCAAGGAGATCTTCGACGCCGGCCGCTTCGAGCCGGCACGCGCCGCCGCCACGCTGCTCGAGCGCACGCAGCTGGCTTCCACGCTCTGCGTGCCGCGCGCCACCTGGATCGTGGGCGCGAACACCGCGCACCTGGCGAACCCCTGGCTGGCTCGCGCGCGGCTGCTGGCGGTCAACCATGCCCTGGCCGCGTGGCGCTTCGCGGGCAGCGCCACCAGCGACCCGCATTGCCTGGACGCCGCACCCGGCGCACCGCCCCCGGGAGGCGGCGGCGATGACTGACATGGCCGGCGTGCACCTCGCCACGGCGCGCCGCATCTGCGTCTGCGCGGACGACTTCGGCCTGAGCGTGGGCGTGAACGCGGCCGTCGTCGACCTGGCCGAGCGCGGCAAGATCTCCGCCACCGGCGGCATGGTGCGGCGCAGTGCCTGGCTGGCCGGTGCGAAGGCGCTGCGGCGCATCGCGCCCGCGCGGCTCGATGTCGGGCTGCACCTGGACCTCACGCGGCCGTCGCAGGTCGACGGGCCCGAGCCCGGCCTGGCCGGCCTGCTCGCGCGGACCTTCACGCGCACGGTGTTCGCGGCGGGGCTGAAGGCCGACATCCGCGACCAGATGACACGCTTCGAGGACGCCATGGGCCGCGCGCCGGCCTTCATCGACGGACACCGCCACGTGCACCAGTTCCCCGTGGTGCGCGAGCTGCTGGTGGAGGAGATCGCGCGGCGCTACGCGGATTCGCCGCCCTGGCTGCGATGCACCGCACCGGGCTGGCTGCAGGGGCCCGACCGCTGGAAGGCCAGGCTCATCCACGCGCTGGGCGGCGCGCGGCTGGCCGCGCTCGCGGCACGCCACGGCATTCCCACGAGCCGGCACCTGCTGGGCGTGTACGACTTCTCGGGCGATGCCGGCGACTATGCGCGCCGGCTGGCCGAATGGCTCTCGGCCAGCGGCAGCGGCGACGTGCTCATGTGCCACCCCGCCGCCGGCATCATGCCCGGCGACCCGCACGGATCGGCGCGGCTGCACGAGTACGCGGTGCTGCGCGAGCTGGTGCTGCCGCTGCCCGGCCAACCGGGGGGCATCTGGCTGTCGCCGCTCTCGCAGCTGTTGCGCAACGGGAAACTGGCGAGCCCCTGAGCCGCCCGGGCGGTCGCGTAACATCCGCGCCACCGTCCCCCAGGCGCCCACCGGCGCACCCCCTCATGCCCTCCCCGAAAAGCGCGGCCTTCCCTTCGCCGGCGCAAGCCGCCCTGCTGTTCGTGGCCCTGTTCCTCTGCGAGTTCGTCGTGGGCGCCGCGTTGCGCGACGCCAATGGCTGGCTCGGCCTGAACCTCATGCAGATCGGCGTGCTCTCGGCCGTGCTGGGCAACGGCTGCGTGTTCGCGGTGGTCATGCACTTCCAGAAGCTCACCTACCGCGAGCTCTTCCATCATTCGCCTTCATCGCCGGGCGCCATGCTGATGCTGGTGGTGCCGCCGGTGCTGCTGCTGGTGCCGGCGCTGCTGCTCGCCATCACCTCCGCGCTGCAGTTGCTGATGGCGATCGTGCCGCTGTCGCGCTGGGAGGAGTCGTTCTTCAGCCGCATGGCCGACGGCAGCGTGGCGGCCGTGCTGGCGGTGTGCGTGATGGCGCCGTTGCTGGAGGAGATGCTGTTCCGCGGCATCGTGCTGCGCGGCTTCCTGCAGCGCTATCCGCGCTGGCAGGCCATCTTCATGTCGGCGCTGCTGTTCGGCGCGGCGCACATGAACATCTACCAGTTCGTGGTCGGCTTCGTGATGGGCACCGTGCTCGCCTGGCTGTACGAACGCACGCGCTCGCTCATTCCGTGCATTGCGCTGCACGCCACCTACAACACCACCACCTTGCTGCTGGCCGACTGGCTGGAGGCCGCATCGCCCTCGCGCCTGCTGTGGGCCGTGCTGCTGGCGTTGGCGGCGGCCGTGTGCGGCGTGGTGGTGTTGCGCGCGATGCTGGTACCGCGCGCGGCGCGGGGCAACTCGGCCTGAGCCGGGCGCCCCTGAGAACTAAGGCGTGGGCGGCAACGCCCGCGCATCGACCGCCTCGCCGTCGACGATGAAGTGCCCGCCCGCCACATGGTGCAGCGTGCGCAGCGCGTCGTGGTCGTCGAAGTTCCAGCGCCCGTTGGCGAACACGCGCGCATCGGCCTGCGCGGCAATCACCTCGCCCAGGAACAGGTCGTAGCGTTCCTGGATGTGCGGCTCCGGCAGCAGCCGGCATTCGAGCCAGGCCGCGCAGCCTTCGAGCAGCGGCGCGCCGGTGGCACTGCCCGCGAAGGTCTCCAGCCCGTAGGCGGCGAACTTGTCGCGGCCCGAGGTCTCGACGATCTCGCGGCCCGAGCTGCTGCCCAGCGCCTCGGTCAGGTCGAGCTGCGCGCGCGTGGGCACCTGCAGCGCGAAGGTGCCTGCGCCTTCGAGCAGCACCCGCGTCCAGGTGCTCTTGTCGAGCACCACCGCCACCTTGGGCGGCGCAAAGTCCAGCGGCATGGCCCAGGCCGCGGCCATGATGTTGCGCTGGCCGCCGTGCGCGGCGCTCACGAGCACGGTGGGGCCGTGGTTCATCAGGCGGTAGGCCTTGTCGAGCGGAACGCTCTGGCGGTGCTGTGCGTTGTTCATGCAGGAGTCAGCGCTGAATCAACGGTAGGCGTCGCACAGCGCGAGGTACTCGTCGCCCGAAATCTCCAGCGCCGTGGCGCGGCGCAGCACGCGTGCCTTGGGCTTGGGCAGGTCGGTCCTGATCTGGATCTGCCGGCTGATCGGAATGCCGACGTAGCTCTGGTTCACCCATGTGTTCTCGACGATGTTGCCCCACGGCAGCACCATGCCGTTCTCGAAGGTCAGGCCCTGGTGGCCGACCACGAACGCCGGCGTCGCGATGTTGCGCAGCGTGTTGAAGCACTTGAAGGTCAGCCACGCCGTAAGCAGCGCGAAGCAGGCCGCGATGAGGATGCCGATGTTCTTGTCCTGCGCACGGATGCACAGCACGGCCAGCACCAGGGTCACCACGCCCCAGAGCACGGTGCCGCCGATGAGGCGCGAGCGGGAATAGAACACGGGACGGTCCTGGCGGGTCTTTTCTTGCTGTGCGGCGGAGCTGTAGATTTCCATTTGTGGTGTTCGCTGTGTGCGTCTGTTGGAGTGGTTGAAAAAAGGGCTGAAGGGCGACGAAGAAGATTCAGTGCGCGGGCAGGCGCTGCATCAGGCAGGCCATGAGCACGGGTTCGTTGTCGATCTTCGAGCGATCGATCTTTCGGGTCTTGCCGCTGGCGACGATGACCAGGTGTTCGTCCACGTCCATGCCTTCCTCGTCGGACTGCGTGCGGATGGTGCCGATGCTCGACCACGCAATGAGCTGGCCCTTGTGCACCAGGCCTTCGGCCTGCAGGCCGAGCGCACCGAACTTCACCGTCTCGCCCGCATGCAGGCGGCGCTCCACGTCGTGCGCCATGGTGTCGCCGATGGCCTCTTCCACTTCGGCGAGCAGCGCGTCCGGCTGGTCCCACAGATCAAGCCGCAGGCGCAGCGTCTTGCCGTCGCGCGTGGAGAGCAGCACGTGGTTGCGGTTGTGGCGATGGCGAAAGCGCGTGACGTCCGCGAAGGCCAGCGTGCGTTCGCCGAGTTGCAGGCCGTGCTCGCCGACGGTCAGCGTTTCGGGCGTGCGCAACCACGCGAAGAAGTCGCTGCCCTTCCAGCAGATCAGGTAGATCGCCGCGGGAATGGCCAGGAACAGAACGACGATCGCACCCTTGTAGCGAATGAAGTCCGGCGTGATCAGGTACGGAAGGATGTAGACCTTGATCGGCACCAGCATCATGGCGCAGAAGACATAGATGGCGGCCAGACCGCCGAGGACGCAATAGAACGAGTAGCGCGGAAAGATTCTGGCGTGGCGAATGGGCATGTGGCGGGCCCGATGCAAAGACACGGGCGAACAAAAAACTACCCGCGCACCATACCAGCGCGATGCGTCTTTCATGAGGCCCGGCGTGTCAGCCGAGACCTCATTTTTCGAGTGAAAGATGGACTTCGTACGAAGGGCTTAGCCTGGAAGATTTAAGTTTTTCGCCGCATCGCGTGCGACCCGTTCTAAAGCATTCACCGCACCTTCGAGATCAATGCGCGATGCGCGGCGATCGTGCGTCCGCGCATCGGGTCCGACGCGTCGCGGCCCGCAAGCGGACCGAAGCGCGTGTCCCGCGACACGGCGGCGACGCAGTCGCGAAGACACCGGTGCGCAGGGTCCGCGGCATCACGTGGATGCCACGCCTGCAGCACCTGCTCGACGGGCACGGCCACGGGCAACTTGAAGATCTCGAGGTCGAGACTCGCCGCCACGGTCCGCGCCAAGGGCTCGGGCACGCAGGCGACCAGCGCGGAGCGCGCGGCCGCCATCAACGCACCGTAGGCACTGGGCACCGTCAATGCAATCTGCCGTGTACAGCCATGCCCGGCGAGCAGGCTGTCGATGGGCTCCCTGGACTTTCCGCGGCGCGTGACCGCCACATGCTGCTGCGCGGCGAAGCGCTTCGGGGTGACCCGCGTCCGCAGCAACGCATGCCCCGATTTCACGACGCCCACGATGCGCTGCTCGTAGAGCAGCGAGGTCAGGATCTCGGGGCCCTTGTCGAACAGCGTGCCGACATCGAGGTCGATGCGCCCTTCGCGCAACGCAATCGCGTCGCTGTCGCTTTCAGGAACGAAGCGCAGGCGTGCGAGCGGAAGGTCGCGGCGCAGCGCCGCAAGCAGCGTCGCGCCATAGACGATGCCCATGCCCTCGGGCGAACGCACCGTGAACTCGCGCTCCAGTTGCGCCAGCGGCACGCCGCCATCGGGTTGCATCAGCAGCCGGGCATCGGCAATCAGCCGTCGAACCGGCTCGCGCATGGCTTGGGCACGCGGCGTGGGAATCAGCGTGCGGCCGGCGCGCACGAGCACCGGATCGCCGAGCGCCTCTCGGATGCGTGCGAGCGTGTGGCTCATGGCGGGCGCGCTCAGGTGCATGCGCTCGGCAGCGGCACTGACGCTGCCGGTGCTCAGCAACGCATCGAGCGCGGCCAGCAGGTTCAGGTCCAATGAATTCATTTCGTGCAGGTACTTGCTTGAAACAATGCACTGTACAGAGGCACGCCGGCGACGCACACTGCGCACCCATTCCACGTTGGAGCCCGCCCCAGTGACCCCCTTGAAAGCCAGCCGCACCGCCCTCGCCACGTCCTTGATGCGCGCACTGCATTCGCGCTGCGACCCCGCCCCGCTGCTGGACGACCCGTGGGGCGACCGCCTGGTGCCGGAGGCCGTGCGCGCGGCCTTTCGCGAGCGGGCGATGGCACGGCACGCAGCAGCCGGCAAGGCCGGGGCCGCGGCCGAGACCGCCTTTTCATCCGACAGCGTGCTGGACGCCGTGTGGCGCGCGAACGCGGCGTATGCCGACGTGGTGCTGCGCTCGCGCTACACCGAAGACGCGCTCCAGGCGGCCGTGGCAAAGGGTGTGGCGCAGTACGTGATCGTCGGCGCGGGCTTCGACAGCTTCGTGTGCCGCCGGCCCGCATGGGCGCACACACTGAACATCTACGAAGTCGATCACCCCGACACGCAGCGCCTGAAGCGCCAGCGCCTGCAGGCGTGCGGCGTGGCCGCGTCGCCGTCGGTGCATTTCATCGAGGCGGACCTGGCCACGGAAGACCTCGGCACCGCGCTGGCCCGCTCGAGCTTCGACCCGACACAGCCGGCCTTCTTCTCGTGGCTGGGGGTCACCATGTACCTCACGCGCGAGGCGAACCTGGCGGCGCTGCGATCCATCGCGTCGTGCACGTCCGCTCACAGCGAACTGGTCTTCACCTACATCGACGAAGCCGCGCTCGCCCCGGGCCATGCCGGTGCGCAGGCCTTCCGCAAGCTGCGCAGCGATGTGTCGGCCGCAGGAGAGTCCTTCCTGTCGGGCTTCGATCCCGCGGCGTTGCAGGCATTGCTGCTCGACACCGGCCTGCGGCTGAAGGAAGATCTCGACGGGCACCAGGCCATTGCACGCTACGACCCCGCGGGGCTCAACGGCCTGCGGTCCGCAGGGGCCGCGCACATGGCGCATGCCGTCAGCTTCCGGTCCGCCGGCGCCTGATAGCTTGCGGCGGCAACACCCCACTCCTTCATGACCGCAGCCACGCCGCCCGCCGCACCCATCCCGCCAATCCCGCCGCGGAGCACCGCCTCCCGCCGCCCCGGTCTCGCCGACCTCGTGGCGGGCGTGTCCATCGCGGGCCTGCTGCTGCCCGAGGCCGTGGCGTACGCCAGCATCGCGGGCCTGCCGCCGCAGGCCGGCGTGATCGCGCTGTTCGCGGGCCTGCTGGTCTACGGCCTCTTCGGCAGCAGCCGCTTCGCGATCGTCTCGGCCACGTCGTCGTCCGCCGCGGTGCTGTTCGCGGCCACGATGTCGGTCACGGGCGTGGATGCCGCCACGCGGCTCGCGATGGGCGCGGGCATCGTGCTGCTGGCGGGCCTGTTCTTCGTCGTCGCGGGTGTCGCGAAGCTCGGCGCGGTGTCCAGCCTCATCGCCAAGCCGGTGCTGCGCGGCTTCGCGCTCGGGCTGGCGTTGACCATCGTGGTGAAGCAATTGCCCAAGGTGCTGGCGGTGCAGCCGGCGCACAGCGACTTCTTCCGGCTCGCCGGCGGGCTGCTGGGCGAGTGGCGGCACTGGAACCTGGCCGGCGCGGCCATGGCGCTGGTCGCGCTCGCCCTGCTGCGGGGTCTCGCGCGCTGGCGCGCGGTGCCGGCCGCGCTGCTGGTGATCGCGGGCGGCATCGCGCTCGACGTGAGCGGGCTGTGCCAGGCCTGGGGCGTGGCGGCGGTGGGACCGATCTCGCTGGACTTCTCGCACCCCGGCGTGCCGCCGCTGGACCGCGCGCAATGGCAGAACCTGGGCGGGCTGGCCTTCGCGATGGCGCTGATCCTCTATGCCGAGTCGTACGGGTCGATCCGCACCTTCGCATTGCGCCATGGCGACAACGTGTCGGCCAACCGCGACCTGCTGGCGCTGGGCGGCGCCAACCTGCTCTCGGCGCTGTTCCAGGGCATGCCGGTGGGCGCGGGCTATTCGGCCACCTCGGCCAACGAGTCGGCCGGCGCGCAGAGCCGCGCGGCGGGCATCGTCGCGGGGCTGGTGGTGCTGGTGGCGGTGCTCACGCTGCTGCCGTGGATCGCGCACACGCCCGAGCCGCTGCTGGCCGCCATCGTGATCCATGCGGTGAGCCACACGCTGAACCCGGCCGCGCTGCGGCCCTACTTCCAGTGGCGGCGCGACCGGCTGGTGGCACTCGTGGCGGTGGCCGCCGTGCTGCTGCTGGGCGTGCTCGACGGGCTGCTGGCCGCCATCGGCGTGAGCCTGTTGCTGCTGCTGCGCGGCTTCTCGCGCACCACGGTGAGCTGGCTCGGCCGGCTGGGCCAGAGCCACGACTACGTCGACACGGCCCGCCACCCCGAGGCGGTGGTGCCGCCGCACACGCTGATCGCGCGGCCCGAGGTGCCGCTGTTCTTCGGCAATGCGGATGCGGTGTTCGCGTCGATCCGTGCGCGCGTCGATGCGATGCCGGGCCTGCAGCGCATGGTGCTGAGCCTGGAGGAATCGCCCGACCTCGACGCCACCAGCATCGAGGCGCTGTGCGACTTCGCGGCCTACGTGCGCGTGCGCGGCGCGCGCCTGTCGCTGGCGCGTGTGAAAGACGACGTGCGGGACCTGCTGGCCAAGGTGAATTCGCCCGACCTGCATGCGGACGTGTATGCGCCGTGGAGCGTGGACGACGCGGTGCAGCCGGCACCGCCCTTCGCCTGAAGCCCGGCGCCGTCAAGGCCGCAGGGCTACCCCTGCTGAGCCGCGATCTCCTGCGTGATCCGCAGGAACTTCTCCATGTCGGCCACCGAGTTGCAATGCAGCGGCGACACCCGCACCGTGCCCGCCAGGCCGAAGGACTCGAGCATGCGCTTCGAATACAGGCTGGTCGCCACGCGTTCGTAGACCGTCACGCCACGCTTGCCGTACTCGACCACCGCCTGTGTGCAGTCGATGTGGTCGAAGCCGATGCCCAGGATCAGGTCGCGCCGGGTCAGGTCTTCGTGGTCGAGGAACACCTCGACGCCGCGCATCTCGCGCATGCCGGTCGCGTTGGCGTTGCCGTCGAGCAGCACGGCGAGCAGCGCGCGCTCGTGCAGCTCGATGTGGGTGATGCCCGCGACGAACAGGGCGCGGCGGCCGGTGGCTTCGGTGGCATCCGTGAAGTGGCTGCCCAGCCAGCACACGTAGTCGACGATTTCGGTCAGCACCGCGAACTGCCACGGCGCCGAGCTGCCCAGGTCCCAGTAGTCGGGCTTCTTGGCGGCCAGCTTGTGGTGCGGCAGCACGGCCGCACGCTCGGACATCCATGACAGGCCCGAGCCCCGGCAGCCGAAGAACTTGTAGGGCGCGATGTTGACGCCGTCCACCGGCGTCTTCTGCAGGTCGATGAGGCCGTGCGGCGCATGCTGCACGGCGTCCACCACGATGTACAGGTCGGGCTTGATGGCGCGCGCGCGGCGCACGATCTCCTCCATGTCGAGCTTGGCACCGGAGATGTTCGACGCGTAGATCACGTTGAGCAGGCAGGTGTCCTTGTCGACCAGCCGCACGATCTCTTCCACATCGACGCCGCCGGTGACGGGGTTGCTCTGCGCCACGCGCAGCTCGCGGCCCAGGCGCTGGGCATAGAGGCTCATCGCGTCGAAGGCCGAGGGATGCTCGAGCACGGTGGTGACCATGTTCGTGCCCGGCACGTTCTCGGCAATGGCGCGCACCATGTCGAACATCGCGCCAGAGGCGGTGAGCGAGGCGTACACGCTGCCGCCCTTCGCATTCAGGATGGTGCGCAGGTCGTCGCTGCCCCGGGCCTGGATGTCCTGCAGCTCGACGGCCGTGGCGTGGATGCGCTCGGCGTTGTCGGGAATGGCGTCGACCTGCGCGAAGCGCTCGACCGCCGCCTTCAGGCGAAACGATCCGCCGGCATTGTCGAAGTACAGGCGCTCGCGGCCGTGGTGGTCATGGTCCACGCCGAGAAAGCGCTGCTGCACCTCGCGCATCAGCGCATCGGAAAAGACCAGGCCATGGGGGTGTTGTGCGTGCGGGGAAGCCATCGTTCAGACGCCCTTGTTGTTGGGGTTCTTGTAGATCTCGCGCACCGCGTCGGACATGGGGAAGTTCAGGTTCGCGTTCTTCGGCGGAATCGGCGAGAGGAACCACTTGGTGTACAGCTGCTCGATGGCGCCCGACTTCATGAGGCCGGTGACGGTCTCGTCCACCAGCGCCTTGAACTGCGGGTCGTCCTTGCGCAGCATGATGCCGTAGGGCTCCTGGCGCAGCGACTCCTTCAGCAGCTTGTACTCGCCCGGGTTGGTGGCGCTGGCGACCATGCCGGCGAGCTGCACGTCGTCGAGCACGTAGGCGTCGGCGCGGCCGGTGGACAGCAGCAGAAAGCCGTCGGAGGTGTCCTTGCCGGCGATCTCGTTGACTTCGATGGTGCCGCTCTTGCGCGCGCCGCGCAGCAGCTGGATCGAGGTGCTGCCCGAGACGGTGGCCACGTTCTTGCCGTTCAGGTCGGCCAGCGAATTGATGCCCGAGGCCTTCTTCACCGCGGCGGTGATGTTGGTCACGAAGTGGCTGGGCGCGAAGTCGACCTGTGCCTGGCGCTGGGTGGTGTTGGTGGTGGTGGCGCAGTCGAGGTCGACGGTGCCGTTCTGCAGCAGCGGAATGCGGTTGGTCGAGTTGAGCATGGTGTAGCGCACCTCGAGTTTCGGCAGGCCGAGCCTGGCCTTCACCGCGTCGACGATCTTCAGGCAGATGTCGTTGGTGAAGCCGATGGGCGCGCTGTCGGCGCTGAGCTTGTACGAGAACGGAATCTGGCTGTCGCGCGCGCCGATCTGGATCGTGCCGCTCTCCTTGATCTTCTGCAGCGTGCCGCCGTCCTGGGCGCTGGCCGCGCCGCAGGCGAAGACAAGGCCGAGGCAGAGCGCGAGGGGCAGTTTCTTGAAGGTCATCGGGGGTTCCTTGAAGGGTCGAAGAGAGTGGACGGAGGGTGGATGAGGGGTGGCTTGGCCGCATCTTCTGCCTCTGGATGAATTTCCAAAAGCGATTTTTTGTGATCGAATCACATGACTAAAAGCGTTCTTTCAGCCGGAGTGCCGCACCGTGATGACTTTCAAGCAACTCGAAGCCCTCTACTGGATCGGGCAGCTGGGCGGCTTTGCGCAGGCGGCGAACCAGCTGCACACCTCGCAGTCCGCGGTGTCCAAGCGGGTGCACGAGCTGGAGCTGCTGTTCGACACCGCGCTGTTCGACCGCAGCCAGCGCACCGCGCGGCTCACCGAGAAGGGCGAGGAGATGTTCGTGCTCGCGCAGAAGCTGCTGGCACAGCGCGACGCCGCGGTCGAGCAGTTCGGCAAGCCCGGCGTGGTGGAGCGGCGCATCCGCATCGGCGTGACCGAGCTCACCGCCATGACCTGGCTGCCGCGGCTGGTGGGGCTGATCCAGCAGCACTACCCCAAGGTGATCCTGGAGCCCGACGTGGACGACAGCTTGCAGCTGCGCGACAAGCTGCTGGCCGACGAGCTCGACCTGGTCATCGTGCCCGACACCTTCGCCGAGTCGCGCCTGCCGCACACGGTCATCGGGCAGGTGCGCAGCGCGTGGATGTGCAAGCCTGGCGTGGTGCCTGCGGCATCGGCCAGCGGCACCGTGCGGCTGCACGAGCTGGCGCGCCACCGCATGCTGGTGCAGGGCAACAACTCGGGCACCGGGCGTGCCTACGACGCATGGATGAAGGAGCAAGGCGTGCAGCCGGCCAACGTGATCGTGGTGAGCAACCTGGTGGCGCTCACCGGGCTCACGGTGTCGGGCCTGGGCGTGAGCTACCTGCCGCGCGAATGCCTGTCGCCGATGGTCGACGCGGGCATGCTCGCGGTGATCGAGGTGACGCCTGCCCTGCCCGTGGTGCGGTACGTGGCCATGCACAAGGGCGAGCACCGCAGCGCGCTGACCTCGTCCATCGTGATGCTGGCGCAGGAATGCTGCGACTTCACGCGGATGTTCCAGGCGCAGGGGGAAGAAGAGGCTTCGCCGGGCTGAACACCCGCAGCTCAGCGAGCGACCTGCTCCCCGCCTACTTCGTCGCCAGCGACGCCCGGTAGCTCAACGCATACGCCAGCTTGCCCGGCTTCGCGGCCGTCACCGGCGTGTTGAGGTCGGCGAAGGCGGCGCTGTCGAAGCTCGCGCGCTTGCCCATCTGCAGCGCGGTGAGGCCCGAGGAACCGATCGGCGTCGTGTCAGGCGTCGCGATCATCAGGTTCGACGCGGTCTGGATGGCCTGCAGGTAGCTCGCGGCATCAGTCAGCGTGTAGGCCGAGAGCTGCAGGTTCTGCGGCGCGGCGCGCAGCCATTCGGACCAGTAGAACTCCAGGAACTCGGTGCTGTTGGCGGGCTGCGCATAGCCGATGTCGCGCGTGAAATACAGCAGCGCGCGGTACGGGTCGTCCAGCAGTCCGTTGCCCAGGCCCAGCTGCTGCGGCAGGTCGGCCGGCGTGATGGCGCGGCCGTCGGGCAGCTTGAGCCACACCGTCTTGTTCGCACGCATGCCGCGCCAGAAGGTGGCGTTGTTCTGGTCCATGAAGTTGCCCTTCATCACCACCGGCACCTTCACGTCGGCACCGCCGCCGTTGGGTGCCTCCCAGAAGCTGGTGAGGGTGTGGTGGCCGTCCGTCAGGTACAGCACGCCGCGCGGGCCGACCACGGCCGACTTCAGCGCGCCCTGGTCGAAGGCGTTCTTGGTCGAGCAGGTGAAGCTGGCGGGGTCGGTGAGCAGCGAGGTGCCCGCAATGACCGTCGAGCCCTTGGCGCCGTCCGTGAGGCCCCGGGCTTCGCAATAGTCGTCGAACTCTTTCTTCCACTGCGTCGACCCGTTGGCGTTGTTGCGGTAGCGCGCCTGCTTGTAATAGACCTGGTCGTAGCCGATGGCCGGCTGCGTGGGGCGCGCGTCGCCGATGCGGATGTCCATGACGGCGGTGCCGGTGGTGGGCGCCGATGCGTAGGTGCCGATGACGGGCTGCACCGGCAGCATGCGGCATACCCCCGAGAAGTTGGTGGACGCAGCGGCATCCCTGCCGGTGCCGACGTAGTACACGGTCTGCTTGCCCACGGGCAGCAGCACGCGCGCGGCCTTCTGGCTGTCGGCCCACTGGCCGGTGACGAGGCCGTTCACGGCACTGGTGCCCGCCGCGCCGAGCTTCACGTCGTAGTCGATGGTGTCGGTCTGCAGCAGGCCCTGGCCCACCGACACGAAGTTGCGCTGCGTGCGGCCGGTGGCCGCGCCGGTGGTGGCATCGAGCGCGGGCTGGCTGCACAGCCATTCGCCGTCGAGCGCGGTGGCGGGCAAGGCCATCGACGCGCTCTGCAGCACCCAGGTGCCGGTGCGGAAGCTGCCGTCGGCGGCGGTGGTGAACTCATCGGCCAACAACGTGGCCGCGCCCGATTGCGCATTGACCATGACACGGCCGACGCGCTGGCCGTCCAGCGTCAGCGACAGCGCGCCCGGGTAGGTCGCCTGGTCGGCTTCGGCCGCGAGCTTGCCGGTGCGTGCGGCGCTGCAGGTGTCTGCATAGGCCTGGCCCAGGCAGGCGCGCACGCTGCCGTCGGCCGCCACGTTGAACTGGCCGAACGCCGACTCGGGGCCCGCCTGCGCCACGCCCTTGGCGTTGTAGGCGGTGGTGAGCCTGACGAAGCTGTACACACCGGCCAGGCGGGCCACGTCGGCCACGCCCTGGTTCGAAGCGGCAATCTCGCCCTGCAGCAGCGAGCCATCGGCCGCCTTGAGGTTGGGCACCTGGGCCAGCGAGCCGCTGAGCAGGCCGCCGTCGAGCTGGAAGCGCAGGCCCAGGCGGGGCAGCGCGGCGGCGAGCGCATCGGGCACGCCGCTGCCGGCCACCACGGCGAAGTTGCCGGCCAGCAGCGAGCCGTCGGGCTGGGTGGTGTAGCTGGCGCTCAGTGCGCCGGCCAGGCCGAAGCGCGAATCGACGAAGCGCAGCGTGAGCTTGCCGGCCGCGGGCTGGTCGAGGGTGATGGACACGGTGTCGCCGAAGCTGGCGGTGCCCGTGTACTGCGAACCGCCCGCCAGCGGCTGGAGCGCCACGACGGGGGCGTCCGGATTGCCGGCGCCGGGGGCGCCCGCAGCAGGGGCGCCGACCGGCACGAAGCCGCTTCCTCCCCCACCGCCGCCGCAAGCTGCCAGAGACAAGGCCGCAAGGCCGGCCAATCCCGCGGCGCGCGCGCAGGTCCATCGAAAGTTGTGATGCATGAAAGTCCACAGGAAAAAGAGACTGGGCACGCCCGTGCAGGCGTGGCCCGCCCCGCCGCAGGCGGCCCGATTCTGTGAACCCGAGGTGACAGACCCATGACGGCCTGCCGCCGGATCGCGGACACCGATAGCAAATTCATCGGCCCGCAGGCAAATCTATCTGGAAATAAATGAAAAGCGGCTACCGAAAGCGCTTGGTGAACTCGCGCACCACGCCGATCACGGTGGCGCTGCCCAGCAGCTTGATGGGATAGCGCGTGTTGAGCGGCTTGAGATAGAGGTCGCCGCCGTCACGGATGAGCTGCTTGAAGGTGGTTTCGTTCGTGTCGTTCATGGCGATCACGTAGTCGCCCGGCAAGGCCGCCATCTCGGGCTCGACGATGACCAGCGAGCCGTCGGGAAACGAGTCGCCGGTCTCGCTGACCATGCTGTCGCCGTGCACGCGCAGCGCATAGGTGTGGCGTTTGATCGGCACCGTGACGGGCACGGTTTCGAACCGGCCCTTGGGCTTGAAGTTGTCAATGACGGTGTAGTTGCCCGCCTCGACTTCGGACACCAGCGGCACCTCAGCGCGCATGTCGAAGCCCGGGCTGATGTTGGTGCCGCCGGAGACCAGTTCGGCCAGCGAGACACCCAACAGTTCGGCGACGCGCGGCTGGTTGCTTCGCTTCGGTGCGGTTCCGCCGGCCTTTTCCCATTGTTGTACGGCACCACGGCTCACTCCGACGGCGTCAGCAAACTGTTGCTCGCTCATCCCGAGACGTTTTCGACCTTCGCGAATAAGTTGATGAATGCTCACAGCCAAGAGGCTATGCCCTCATCGAGATAGAAAATCAATCGACGATAGCGATTCTGTCCGTAACGCTCCAGCAGGCGAAGCATTTAATTCACAGTGCTGACGTTCTGTACCGGGTACAGACGCCGCAGCGCCAAGGAAAGAGCAATCGCATGTTCACGTGCACCGGTCTCGCCGCGAGCCAATGCGTCGAGCGCCTTTTCGTAGTCGTCCGTGAGCTTTTGCCACTGTTCGTAGTCGGCTCCGAGGCTGTTCGCGTCCTTGTCCATGGTCGCTCCTGTCACGTAGAGGTCCGCCCGTCTGGCGCCAGTGTGACGCATTTTCTATCGTACTGTTAGTACTTTCAGATAGCTTAGGCCCGTCGCCCGACCGGCAGGGCCAGCAACCAGCCTGACGTCGCGGTCTTTCAGGCGCCGCGCGTCAGCATCCGGCCCGCCCGAGCGAGCACACGCGCTTCGGCCTCGCCGCCGCGGTAGGTCAGCACGCCGTTCACGAACACCCGCTCCACACCCAGGCTCACGCCATGCGGCCGGTCGTAGGTGGCGGTGTCGGCGATGGTCTCGGGGTCGAACACCACCACGTCGGCCATGGCGTTGGCCCGCAGCAGGCCGCGGTCGGCAATGCGCAGGTTGCGCGCGGTCATGCCGGTCATCTTGTGCACGGCCTGCTCCAGCGTGAAGAGGCGGCGTTGGCGCCAGTAGCGCGCCAGAACACGCGGAAAGGCACCCCAAAGGCGCGGATGCGGATGGCGGTCGTGCGGCAGACCGTCGCTGCCGATCATGGTGAGCGGGTGCGCGATGACGCGCTCCACGTCGTCCTCCTGCATCTGGAAGTAGCAGGCGCCGCCGGGCTTCAGGCGCAGGCAGGCCTCCTGTTCGGTGGTGCCCCACTCGCGCGCGATGTCGGAAACGAGGCGACCGGTCATCTCCGGGTGCGGGTCGGACCAGGTGAGCAGCACGTCGATCACCCCGTCCACCAGGTCCTCGCGCAGCACGGTGGAGCCGGCCACGTAGGGGTAGACATCCATCGCGATCTGCTGGCGCTGCGCTAGTGTTTCTATCAGCGGCAGCGTTTCCCTGGTGCGGCCCCAGTTGGCGGGGCCGGCGCACTTGTGGTGCGAAATGACCAGCGGCACGCCGGCCGCGAAGGCCGAGTCGCCGGCCTCGTGCAGCGCCTCGATGATCTGCTGCATCTCGCTGCGCAGGTGCGTGGCATACACACCGCCGTGGCGCGCCACCACGCGGGCCAGCGCGGTGACCTCTTCCGCGGGCGCCGCAAAGGCCTCTTCGTAGAACAGGCCCGAGGACATGCCGTGCGCGCCGTCGGCCATGCAGCTGTCGAGCAGCGCCGCCATGCGCGCGAGTTCGTCGGCGCTGGCCGGGCGGTCGAGTGCCTGCATGGTCGCGAAGCGCAGCGTGGTGTGGCCGATGAGCGCGGCCACGTTGAGCGCGGGCTGCGCCGCGTCCACCGCCGCGCGGTACGCGGCCATGGTCGCGTGCTGGAACGATTCGGCGCCCAGCAGCGTGAGCGGCGGCTTCGACTGCGGCGTGCGGTACGGCGCCAGCGAAATGCCGCAGTTGCCCGTCACCACCGTGGTGATGCCTTGCGACACCTTCGGAAGGCACAGCGGGTCGCGCAGCACGATGGCGTCGTCGTGCGTGTGCGCGTCGATGAAGCCGGGTGCGATCACCTTGGCGCGGCAGTCGACCACGTCGACGTCGGCCAGCGCCAGGCCGTCGGGCAGCCGCCCGCGCAGGCCTTCGCCCAGCGCGACGATGCGGTCGCCGCGCAGCAGCACGTCGCCCGGCCACGACGGCCCGCCCGAGCCGTCGACCACCAGGCCCGCTTCGAGCAGGATGGCTCTGCTGGTGGTCTCGTTCATGGTGCGGCCTTCTTGCTGTTGATGCCGCCGCCGTCCCAGCTTTGCAGCGGGTGCGTGGTGGCGTCGATGCCGTGGCGCTGGAACGCCTCGCGTGCGCGCTGCAGGCGCTGCACCGCGGGCTCGCCGCGGCGCTGCGCCACCAGCACCGTGAGGATCTCGATGGCCGTGAGGTGCGTGAGGTAGGCGTCGATGCCCACGTGCATCACCGCGTCGTCGGGCACCGACAGGCCGAGCAGAAAGTCGGCCTTGGCCGCGAGCGCCGTACCGGGCCGCGTGAGCGCGACCACCTGGGCACCCTGCCCGCGCGCGATGTCCACCGCGTCGAGCAGCGACGGCATGCCGCCCACGTGCGAGATGGCGATGACCACGCCGCCCGGACGCTGCGCCGCACCGGCCACCTGCTGCAGGTGGTAGTCGGCCCAGGCGTTGGCCGACAGGCCGAGCCGGAACAGCCGTGCCTGCAGGTCGTTGGCCATGAACCACGAGGTGGCGCCCGCGCCGTAGATGTCCACGTGCGGCGCCGCCGCAATGGCCGCCACCGCACCTTCGAGCACTTGCATGTCGAGCTGTCCGCGCACACCCGAGACCGACGCCGCCGCGCTGCGCGCGATCTTGCCCACCACCTCGTCGGCCGCATCCTCGATGTTCACGCGGCGGTGCAGCGGCGAGCCGCCCAGCGCCAGTTCCTGCGCCAGCGCGAGCTTGAACTCGCGCAGCCCGGCAAAGCCCAGGTCGCGGCAGGTGCGCATGATGGTCGGCACCGAGCTGCGCGAGCGCTCGGCCAGCTGCTCGAAGCTTTCTTCGAGCGCGCGGTCGGGGTCTTCGAGGATCAGGTCGAGAATCGCGCGCCGCGTGGCCGGGGCGCTGCTGCGCAGCTCGGCGATTTTCTGAAGCAGGGAGGGCGTCATCGGTGCGCGTTCAAAAGTGCATGGCCACCGCGTCGCTCACGCGGTAGTTCTCTTCGACCACGGGCATCCAGTGCCATTTGTCGAAGGTGGTGCAGGGGTGCGAAATGCCCAGGCCGACGCGCTCGCCGACCACGGGGGCCTGCGCTTCCTCGCCCGCGTCCCAGCGCAGGTAGGCGTGCTGGTCGTTCAGCGCGGTGATCTTCCAGCCGGCGGGCACTGTTTGCGCTTCGAGCGCGCCGCGGGCCGCGCGCGCGATGGGCACGGGCAGCGACAGGTCGAAGGAGATGTCGCGCTTGCCGACCGCAAGAATCGCCAGGCCCGGCTCGGGACGCGACTGCACGGTGGCCCACACCTCCATGGCGGGCACCAGGCTTTCGCCGCAGCCGCAGCCCAGGCGCTCGTCGACCGCGGTCACCATGCGCTTGTAGAAGCCGTGGTCGTGCGTGACGTAGCAGCCCGAGCGCAGCAGGCCGCGCACCGGTGCGCCGAGCGCGGGCTTCAGGCGGCCGGCCACCAGGTCGAAGATGGCCGAGCCGCCGGCGGAGACCAGCACCTCGTCGGTCTCGAAGAGCGAGTGCGTGTCGCAATGGCGCGCCACGGCTTCCACGCGATCCATGAGTGTCTTCGCATAGGCCGCGTCGGGCTCGCTGGCGCCGGTGGCGCCCTGCCCTTCGTAGGTCTCGATGCCGACGAGCCGGGTGGCCTCGCTGGCGCGCAGCCGCGTGGCGAGCGCAATGGCTTCGTCGTGCGTGCGGCAACCGGTGCGCGCGCCTTCGACGCCGATCTCCAGCATCACCTCGAAGGGCAGGCTGCCGGCATGGCGGGTCGTCCAGTCCTCGATCAAGGCCAGCTGCGCGAGCGAATCGACCAGGAACACGATGCGCAGGCCGGCATTCGCGCGCAGCAGCAGCTGGATGCCGGCCAGGTCTTCGTCGCTCACCACCTGGTTGGCGATGAGCGTGCGGCGCGCGCCGGCGGCCACGCCCACGGCCAGCTGCGTGACGGTGGCGAAGGTCAGGCCCCAGGCGCCCGCGTCGAGCTGGCGCTGGAACAGCTGCGGCGACATGGTCGTCTTGCCGTGCGGCGCCAGGTCGATACCCCACTCGCGCACGCGCGCCTGCATCCACGCCAGGTTGTGCTCGAGCGCCTCGCGCTTGAGCACCGCCAGCGGCAGCGGCAGGTCGCCGGCCAGCACGTTCCAGCCGGCGGCACCGACTTCGCTGCGGCGGCGCGGCGCCTGGGTGCGCGGGTAGCCCTTGAAGCGGTCGCTGAGAAGCGGGTCGTTGAAGTCGGAGGCGATGGCGTCGGCGGCAGCGGCTTTGTCGGTCATGGTCATGCGGTGATGTTGGAGAGCAGGTCCTTGCGGATGCAGGCGCTGTAGTGTCCCGTGGAAATTTCGTCGAGCGGCGGCACGGTCTGCGCGCAGGCCTCGATGGCATGCGGGCAGCGCGTGCGGAACACGCAGCCCGAGGGCGGCGAGATGGGGCTGGGAATGTCGCCCTTCAGCGCGATGCGCTCGGTCGCGACCTCGGGGTCGGGCTTCGGGCTGGCGGCCAGCAAGGCCTGCGTGTAGGGGTGCGAGGGGCGCGCGAACAGCTCGTCGGTGGTGGCCACTTCCATTACCTTGCCCAGGTACAACACGACCACGCGGTCGCACAGGTACTCGACCACGTCGAGGTCGTGCGAGATGAAGAGCATCGTCAGGCCCAGCCGCTCGCGCAGGTCGGCCAGCAGGTTGATGACCTGCGACTGGATGGACACGTCGAGCGCCGACAGCGGCTCGTCGGCCACGATGAACTCGGGCTCCACGGCCAGCGCGCGCGCCACGCCGATGCGCTGGCGCTGCCCGCCCGAGAACTCGTGCGGAAAGCGGCTGGCGTGCTCGGCGCGCAGGCCCACGGTTTCGAGCAGCTCGGCGATGCGCTTGTCGCGCGCGGCCGCGCCCTTGTGCAGGCCGTGGGTGGACAGCGCCTCGCCGAGGATGGCGCTGATGCGCATCTTCGGGTTCAGGCTGGCGTACGGGTCCTGAAAAATGATCTGCAGCTTGCTGCGCAGCTTGCGCATGCGCTCGCCCGAGAGCGCGCCGATGTCTTCGCCGCGGTAGAGCACCTGGCCGCTGGTGCGTTCGAGCAGGCGCAGCACGGTGCGCCCGATGGTGCTCTTGCCCGAGCCCGATTCGCCGACCAGGCCCAGCGTTTCGCCGGGCTGGATCGCGAAGGACACGTCGTCGACCGCGCGCACCGGACGGTCGCCGCTGCCGAAGTATTTCTTGAGTCCGCGGACTTCGATGAGGGGGGCGGCGGTGGTCATCGTGAGGTTTTGGTTTGGGCTCCCTCCCCTTCCGGGGGAGGGTTGGGGTGGGGGCACGACGGCACTGGATGAAGCACTGCGCCGAACGAACGCCGCTTGCCCCCATCCCAGCCTTCCCCCGGATGGGGAAGGAGCAACACACCAGGCAGCGCGCTTGTCATGCGACTCTCGGCAACGGTTGCGCCGGCTGCACGCGCACGCAGCGCGCCTCGCGGCCATGGAGCGTTTCGATCAGCGGCGGCATGGCGGCGCTGCACTCGGGCAGCGCCAGGTCGCAGCGCGGCTCGAAGGCGCAGCCCGGCGGCGGGGCCAGCGGGCTCGACACCTGCCCACGAATCGCGAACAGGCGCTTGGGGCGGGGCTGTCCCGGCAGGCGCGCCTTGCCTGGCAGGCAGGCCAGCAGCCCTTGCGTGTACGGATGCTCCGGCTGCGCGAACAGCGGCCGCACGGGCGCGCTCTCGACCACGCGGCCCGCATACAGCACCACCACGTCGTCCGCATGGTGCGCGACCACGCCGAGGTTGTGCGTGATGAACAGGATGCTCATGCCCGTCTCGGCCTGCAGCCGGCGCATGAGCTCCAGGATCTGCGCCTGGATGGTCACGTCGAGCGCGGTGGTGGGCTCGTCGGCGATCAGCAGCGTCGGGTCGCAGGCCATGGCCAGCGCGATCATCACGCGCTGGCGCATGCCGCCCGACAGCTGGTGCGGGTACTCGTGGATGCGTTGCGCGGCGGCCGGAATCTCCACCAGCTCCAGCATGCGCAGCGCATGCGCCATGGCCGCCTTGCGGTCCAGCCCCTTGTGCAGGCGCACGCTCTCGGCAATCTGCTCGCCGATGGTGAACACCGGGTTCAGGCTGGTCATCGGTTCCTGGAAGATCATCGACAGCTGGTTGCCGCGCAGCGAGCGCATTTCGCGTTCGCCGATCTGCAGCAGGTCGAGCGTCTTGCCTTCGCGCGTCACGAACGAGGCGCTGCCGCTGACCTGCGCATTGGCCGTCTTGGGCAAGAGGCGCATCAGCGTGAGGCTGGTCACCGACTTGCCCGAGCCCGACTCGCCGACCAGCGCGGTCGTCTTGCCGGGCTGGATGGAGAAGCTCACGTCGGCCACCGAGCGCACGAGGCCGTCTTCGGTGGGAAAGCTGGTGCTCAGGTTGCTGACCGTGAGACGTGGGGTGGTGTTCGTCATCACGAGGTCTTCTTCAGTTTCGGGTCGAGCAGGTCGCGCACGCCGTCGCCCAGCAGTTGCAGCGACAGCGCCGTGAAGATGATGGCCAGGCCCGGGAACAGCACCACCCAGAAAGCCTGGTGCGCGTACTGCTGGCTGCCCGCGACCATGGTGCCCCAGGTCGGGATCTCGGGCGGCACGCCGACGCCGAGGAACGACAGCCCCGCCTCCGCCAGGATCGCATACGCGAAGATGAACGACACCTGCACCAGGATCGGCGACATCAGGTTCGGCAGGATGTGCCGCCACAGGATGCGCGAGGTGCGCACGCCCAGCGCGCGCACCGCTTCCACGAAGAGCAGCTCGCGCACCACCAGCGTCGAGGCCCGCACCACCCGCGCCACGCGCGGCGTGTAGACCAGCACCAGCGCCAGCACCGTGTTGAGCAGCGAGGGCCCGAGGATGGCCACCAGCGCAATGGCCAGCAGGATGTCGGGAAAGGACATCATCGCGTCGACCACGCGCATCAGCGGCGTGTCGAGCCGGCGGAAGAAGCCGGCCATCAGGCCCAGCGCGGTGCCTGCAATGACGGCACCGAGCGCGGTGAGCGCCGCGATGGCCAGCGAGTAGCGCGCGCCGTGCACGATGCGCGCGTACATGTCGCGGCCCAGTTCGTCGGTGCCCAGCAGGTGCGCGGCGCTCGGCGGCTTCAGGCGGTCGAGCACCGCCGTGTCGTTGGGGTCCATGGAGGCGAAGACCGGCGCGCCGATCGCCAGGATGGCGATCACCAGCAGCACCAGAGCGGAGACCATCACGATGCGGCGATGCATCAGCTGGCGGAGCATGCGAGGCATTTGCATTTTTCTTTCCTCAGACCTTCACGCGCGGATCGACGACGGCGTAGAGCAGGTCGATGGAAAAGTTGATCAGCACGTAGATCGCCGCAATCACGAGCAGCGCACCTTGAATGACCGGGTAGTCGCGCCGCAGCACGGCGCTGACCACGAGGTTGCCCACGCCCGGCAGGCCGAACACGGTCTCGGTGATGACGGCGCCGCCGATCATCAGCGCCACCGTGAGGCCGATCACCGTGACGATGGGCACCAGCGCGTTGCGCAGCGCATGCTTCAACACCACCGTGCTTTCGCTCAGGCCCTTGGAGCGCGCGGTGCGCACGTAGTCTTCGCCCAGCACGTCAAGCATCGACGCACGCGTGAAGCGGATGATGAGCGCCGAGTTCAGCAGGCCCAGCACCGCGGCCGGCAGCACCAGCGCATGCAGGCGTTCGGCCAGCGGCGCGTCGGGCGCGCCGTAGCCCGACACCGGGAACCAGCCGAAGGACACCGCGAAGATCTGTATCAGCACGATGCCGAGCCAGAAGCTTGGAATGCTGGCGCCCAGCATCGCGATGCCGGTGAACAGCTGGTCGACCACCCGCCCGCGGAACACGGCGGAGACGATGCCGCACGGCACGCCGATGAGCGCCGCAATGGCCACCGCCATCAGCGCCAGCAGCGTGGTCGGCTCGGCGCGCTCCCACAGCGCCTGCGTGACCGGGCGCTGCAGGAAGATGGAGGTGCCGAGGTTGCCCTGCAGCACCTCGCGCAGCCAGTAGCCGAACTGCACGGGCAGCGGTTTGTCGAGCCCGTATTCCTTCTGCACGCGGGCGATGTCGGCCGCGGTGGCCTGGTCGCCCAGCAGCACCGACACCGGGTCGCCCGAGGCCGCGCGCGTGAGCACGAAGACGATCACCGCCACCAGGGCGAGCACCACGAGCATGCCGAGCGCGCGCGAGGCGATGTAGCGAAGCGGAGCGCTTTTCATCACGCAGAGAACTCGATGGCCGACGCGCTGCCCACCGCCACGTACTGGCCGGTGAACCGGATGTCGCCCTTGCGCACGCGGAACACCGTCACGTTGTCGCCCTGCTTGTTGTGGCACACGTAGAGGAAGCGGCCGCTCGGGTCGAGCGTGCAGCTGCGCGGGTAGTTGCCGCGCGTCCACTCCTCGCGCACCAGCGCGGGGGCGCCGGTGCGCGCGTCGATCCTGAAGAGCGAGATCGAATCGTGCAGGCGGTTGAGCGACACGAAGTGCTGGCCGTCCGGCAGCATGCGAATGCCCGATGCGTAGCTGGTGCCCTTGAAGCCCTGCGGCAGCGCCGAGGTCTCGCTCACCAGCGCAAGCACGCCCGTGGCGTTGTCGTAGCGCATGAAGGCGATGGTCGAGGCCTCTTCGTTCACCAGGTACAGCCACTTGCCGTTCGGGTGAAAAACGAAATGCCGCGCGCCCGAGCTCTCGGCCACGGCCACGGTGCTCGGCTGGCTCAGCACCCCGGTGATGCGGTCGAAGCGGTAGGAGATGACGCGGTCCAGCCCCAGGTCGGCCACCAGCACGAAGTTGCCCTTCGGGTCGGCATGCACCATGTGCGCATGCGGGCCGTCGTGGTCGCTGGTGGCGAAGCCTTCGTGCGAGCGGGCGGCGGCGGGCACCACGTCAGCGCCGGGCTTGCAGGGCGTGCCGGCGCCGCAGGCCTCGATGTCCTTGTAGACCACGGCGGCGGTGCCGGCGTCGGGCGTGCCGTCGGCGCGCAGCGCGATCACGCTGACGTCGCCGCTCGCGTAGTTGGCGGTGAAGAGGAAGCGGCCGTCGGGGTGCACGCTGATGTAGGCCGGGTCCTTGCCGCCGCAGGGCGTCTCGGACACGAACGACAAGGCGCCGTCGGCCCCGATACGAAAAGCCGAGACCGAGCCGGCCTCGAACTCGTTGGCCGCGTACAGCATGGGCAGCGTCGGGTGGCGCGCGAGCGATGCGGGGTTGCGCAGCTTGGCGCCCTCGCCGGTGCTGGCCACGGCCGGCGGCGCGCCCGGAATGGGCTTGAGCGCGCCGGTCGCGCTGTCGAGCACGAACTGGTGCACGCCCAGCCCGCGCCCGCCGCGCCACGGCTTGCCGCCGTCGCTGTAGGTGCCGACGTAGGCGTAGACCGGGCCGGACGTTGCGGCCCGGACGGCAGTGGACGTGAGGCCCAAGGCTCCGAGGCCGGAGGCCAGTGCGCTGGCTTGCAGAAGTTGGCGACGCGATGGCATGGCGGGTGTCCTTGCGGGCTTACTTGATCTTTGCGTTCCAGAAGAACGGCCATGTGGCGGGCGTGTAGTTGTCCAGCGCCGGGCTCCTGGCCGACAGGCCGTTGAACTTGCCCACGTTGATGTACGGCACCTCGTCGTAGACCACCTGCTGCACCTTGCCCCACAGCGCGCCGCGCTTGGCCGGGTCGCTCTCGACGTTGAAGGCCTGCAGCGCCGCCTTCTTGGCGGGCGTGTCCCACCAGCCGGGCGCGCCGTCGCCGAGCTGCGGCGGCGAGAGCATGGGCTCGGGGAACTGGCCCGAATGGGTCACGTAGATGTCCCACAGCTTGGAGTCGTTGCGGCGCTGCACCAGCGTGGCCCAGTCGACCACGTTCAGGTCGACCTTGAAGCCGGCGCGCTTCAACTGCTCGGCCATCAGCAGCGACATGTTGTAGTGAAAGTCGTACTGCCGGCTGGTGAGCACGCGAATGGGCTCGCCCTTGTAGCCGGCCTTGGCCGCGGCCTCCTTGGCCTTGGGTGCGTTGCGCTGGTTGTACTGGTCGGCGCCGGCCGTCGAATAGAACGGCGAGCCCTTCGGAAAGTGGTTGCCCTCGGCCACGAAGAAGCGCGTGTCGCCGAAACCGGCCGCGAGCATCTCGCCCTCGCCCAGCGCGGTTTGAATGGCCTGGCGCAGGGCCGGGTTGGCGGCCACGCCTTCCTTGGTGTTGAGCACGAGGTACGGGAAGCCGAACGAGGGCGTCATGATCGGCACCGTCTTGCCGCCGGACTTCTCCAGGCGCGGCAGGGCTTCCACCGGAAGCAGGTCCGCAAAGTCGTACTGGCCGGCCAGCGCGCCTTCGACGCGCGTGCTGGCATTGGGCACGGGCACGAAGCGCAGCTCCTCGATGGCCGCCTCGCGCTTGCCGCCGTAGCCGCTGGCGGGCTCCTTGCGCGCGGCGTACTTGTCGAAGCGCGTGAGCAGCACGAACTGGTCGGGGCGGCGCTCCTTGAACTTGTAGGGGCCGGTGCCGACGAAGTCCTTCAGCGGCGAGGCGATCGAGTCCTTGGCCATGATCGCGGCCATGCCGCTGGGCAGCGCGAGCTGCGACAGCAGCGGCGCATAGGGCTCCTTCAGCACCACCTCGACCGCCAGCGGGCCCTTGGCCTTCAGGCTGTCGATTTCCTTGCCCACGGCCTTGCCGCGCGGCGACTGCTCCATCCAGCGCTGCAGGCTGGCGACCACGTCGTCGGCGGTGAGTTCGCGGCCGTTGTGCAGCATCACGCCGCGGCGCAAGGTGATGGCGTAGGTCTTGCCGTCGGCCGAGATCTTCGGCATGCCCTCGGCCAGCATCGGCACCACGTTCCACTTGGCGTCGAAGGTGTAGAGCGTCTCGTACACGTGCTGCATGATGGTTCCGACCAGGTCGGCGGTCGAAGCCATCGGGTCGAGCGTCTGCGGCTCGGCCACCATCGCCAGCGTGGCGAAATTGCGCGGGCCCTGCGCATGGGCGCTCTGGTGAGGCAATGCGGCACACAGCATCGCGAGCAGCGAAGCGCCCAGCAGGGTGCGTTTGGACAGCAAGGGCACCAAAGGGGAAGACAGGCGCTGGACTGGACCGACGTGGGGCATGGGGGACTCCTTCTTGGGGCAAGCGCCGCGAGGTGGGCGGTTTGTGAAAGAAATTTTCTTTTCTGCCTGCACTTTGAAGCACTATCCGTGCCAAATCATCCGTGTAAACCCTCTGTCCGGGGTTATTTTGAAATAGATTTTCAGAATGGAGGGATACTCGCGGCGCGTTTGATCCCTGTGTCTTCCCCCATCTTTCATCCCCAAGGAGTTCCCATGCCCCTCGAATACCTCGGCGCCCCGCCCCTCGCTTCGGACCGTCAGGTGCGCCCTTTCTCACCGGCCGTGCGCGCCGGCGATTTCGTCTACGTGTCGGGCCAGGTGCCTGTGAACAAGGAAGGCGAAATCGTGGCCGGCGGCATCGAGGCGCAGACGCGCCAGGTCATGGAAAACCTCAAGACCGTGCTCGCACTGGCCGGCGCCACGCTCGACGACGTGTGCAAGAGCACCGTCTGGCTGCAGGACGCGCGCGACTTCGGTGCCTTCAACCGCATCTACATGGGCTACTTCGGCGAGAACAAGCCCGCGCGCTCGACCACCGAGGCGCGGCTGATGATTGACGCGCGCGTCGAAATCGACGTCGTCGCGTACAAGCCCAAGGCCTGAACCGTCAGTTCAGTTCGGTCTTGCGCTGGATGACGCGCGAGACCAGCCCGTAGTCGACGGCCTCTTCGGCCGACAGCCAGCGGTCGCGTTCGATGTCGGCCAGCACCACGTCGAGCGGCTTGCCGGTTTCGCGCGCGATCTCGTGCGCGATGCGCAGGCGCGCCTTGATGATTTCCTGCGCCTGGATGGCGATGTCGGTCGCCTGTCCGCCCGCGCCGCCGCTGGGCTGGTGGATCAGGAAGCGCGTGTTCGGCAGGCACACCCGGCGCTCGCGCGGAGCGGCCAGGAACAGGTGCGTGGCCGCGCTGCCGACCCAGCCGGTGCCGATCATGTTCACCGGCGCGCTGATGAAACGCACGATGTCGTGGATGGCGTCGCCCGACTCCAGGTGGCCGCCCGGCGAGCTCACGAGGATGTCGATGGGCTTGTCGGCGCTGTCCGCGTCCAGCGCGATGAGGCGGCGCGTCACGTCGGCGGCCACGGCGTCGGTGATGCTGCCGAAGATCAGCAGCGTGCGCGACTTGAACGCCTTTTCTTCCAGGTAGGAGTTGCGCGGCTCGGCGGTGGCGGCGGGCTTGGTGTCGTCGTCGGATTCCAGAGAGAACATCGGGTGCATGAAGAAAGCTCCTGTGGTTGGACTGTCTTGACGAACAAGCCCACAGTTTCGTGACATCGCGCCTGCTGTGGCAAGCTGCGCCGATGCTCGATGAACGCTATCTCTCGCAATTTCCGGCGCTGCGAGCCCGGCTGGTTCGCGCGGCGGCGCGCATGCTGGGCACGCAGGCCGAAGCAGAGGACGTGGTGCAGGACACCTACCTGCGCGCGCTCGAAGCCGGCGACATGCAGCCGCCCGATTCGGCACAGGCGTGGCTGACCACGGTGATGCAGAACCTTGCGGTAGATCGGTTGCGGCGCGACAACTGGATGCAGCGCTGGCTGCGCGATGCCGATCCGCTCACGCTCGAAGCACCTTCGGCGGAAGCCGATGCGGCGCAGGCCGAGTCCATCGAACAGGCGCTGCGCTCGATCGCCGCCAGGCTGTCGCCGGCCGATGGTGCCGCGGTGCTGTTGCGCGAGGTCTTCGAGGCCAGCTTCAAGGAGATTGCGCAGGCCAGCGGCAAGACCGAGGCAGCCTGCCGGCAGCAGCTGCATCGCGCGCTGCTGCGGCTGCGCCAGGGCAAGGACGGGGAGGACGGGGAGGACGGGGAGGACGGGGAGGACGGGGAGGACGGGGAGGACGGGGACGGGGAAGACACCGGGTCGGGAGCGGCCTTCCAGGCGTACCGGCAGGCGCTGAGCGACTGCGATGCGCGAACCCTGTTCGCGATGCTGCGGCAGCCGCCGGTGCGTGCGGTCGCGGTGTCGGCCGCCATGGCACCCAGGCCGGGCGCGCCGCGCGCGGTCTGCCAGGTGGTGCAGATGGGCGGACGGCTCGGGCTGGTGCTGACGCTGGGCGGCAAGGTGTTGTGCGTGCTGCCGCTGGATGCGCGGCAGACCGAAGAAGAAGCCTGCCTTTGAATCAGCTCCTTCCCCCTCTGGGGGAAGGTTGGGATGGGGGCACGCGCGGCCTTGAAGGCTGCATGGCGTTGAAGGCCGCGAGCCCCCACCCCGGCCCTCCCCCAGCGGGGGAGGGAGAAAGACCGGAATCAGCCGGCCAGGCGCCCCGCCACCAGCTGCAGCACCCGGTCGCACCGCTTCGCCAGGTCCTGGTCATGCGTGACCATCACGAACGCCGTGCCATGACGCCTTGCCAGGTCGAGCATCAGTTCGAACACGTTGTCCGCCGTGCCGCGGTCGAGGTTGCCCGTGGGTTCGTCGGCCAGCACGCAGGCCGGCTGCGTGACCAGTGCGCGCGCAATCGCCACGCGCTGGCGCTCGCCGCCCGACAGCTCGGCCGGCCGGTGGTGCAGCCGCTCGCCCAGCCCCACGCTCTGGAGGATCTTCGTGGCCGCCTGCGCCGACGTGGCAGGCTCCACGCGCCGGATCTTCAGCGGCATCGCCACGTTGTCGAGCGCGCTGAACTCGGGCAGCAGATGATGGAACTGGTAGACGAAGCCGAGGTGCTGGTTGCGCAAGCGCCCCTGCTCCGCCGCGTCCGCATGCGCGATGTCCTTGCCGAGCAGCTCGACCTTGCCCCCCGTGGGCGCATCGAGCCCGCCCATCAGGTGCAGCAGTGTGCTCTTGCCCGAACCCGAGGCGCCGACGATGGCCAGCGTTTCGCCGGCGTGCACGTCGAGGTCCACCCCATGCAGCACTGTCAGGTCGAGCCGGCCTTCGTGGAACCGCTTGGTCAGTCCACGGGCCTTCAATACAACGTCACTCATAGCGCAGGGCCTCGGCCGGGTTCACGCGGCTGGCGCGCCAGCTCGGATACAGCGTGGCGACGAAGGCCAGCACCAGGGAAATGATCGCAATCGGCAGGATGTCGCTTTGCTGCGGATCGCTCGGCATCTTGCTGATCAGGTAGATGTCCTTCGGCAGGAAGCTCGCATGGAACAGCTGCTCCAGGAAGGGCACGATCACGTCGATGTTGTAGGCAATGCCCAGCCCCAGCAGCAGCCCGGCCAGCGTGCCGATCACGCCCACCATCGCGCCCTGCACCACGAAGATGGCCATGATGCTGCGCGGCGAGCTGCCCAGCGTGCGCAGGATGGCGATGTCGGCGCGCTTGTCGGTCACGGTCATCACCAGCGTGGAGACCAGGTTGAACGCCGCCACCGCCACGATGAGCGTGAGGATGATGAACATCATGCGTTTCTCGACCTGCACGGCCGCGAACCATGTCTTGTTCTGGCGCGTCCAGTCGCGGATGAGGAACTCGCCCGGCAGGCTCACGGCCAGTTGGTCGGCCACGTCGCGCGCCTCGTTCAGGTCCTTCAGCTTCAGGCGGATGCCGGTGGGGCCTTCGAGGCGGAACACCTTGGCCGCGTCCTGCTCGTGCACCATGGCCAGCGCCGAGTCGTACTCGTAGTGGCCCGAATCGAAGGTGCCGACCACGGTGAACTGCTTCAGCCGCGGCACCACGCCGGCCGGCGTGACCTGTCCGCCCGGTGCCACCAGCGTGACCTGGTCGCCCGGCTGCACGAACAGCGAGCGCGCCAACTCGGCGCCCAGCACGATGCCGAACTCGCCCGGCACCAGCTTGTCGAAGGTGCCCTTCGACGCAATGCCGTTGATGTCGGTCACCTCGGGTTCGAGCTTGGGGTCGATGCCGCGCACGATGGTGCCCTTCATGTCCTCGCCGCGCGCAATGAGCGCCTGCGTGCTGATGAAGGGCGCCGCGCCGACCACCTCGGTGTTCTTGCGCGCCGCGGCCATGATCTGGTCGAGGCTTTGCAGCGCCTGCCCGTCGCGCGAGAAGATCTCGATGTGCGACACCACGCCGAGCATGCGGTCGCGCACCTCTTTCTGGAAGCCGTTCATCACACTGAGCACAATGATCAGCGCCGCCACGCCCAGGGCGATGCCAAGCATCGAGACACCGGAGATGAAGGAGATGAAGCCGTTGCGCCGCGTCGCCCGGCCTGCGCGCGTGTAGCGCCAGCCGAGCTGCAGTTCATAGGGAAATCGCATAGGGTCGGAATTGTGGCATTCCGGATGACCTCAGGGCTTCCCGGACAATAGGGAGATGGCCGAAACCCTCCCACGTCACTTGTTGATCCCCTTTGCCGGCCGCGGTTCCCCGGCTTGCCGTGCGGCACTGCCCACGTTGCGGCTGCCCAACCTCGAAACCCTGCTGCAGCGCCTCACGCTCGCGGACACCGACACGCAGGACGACAGCACGCGCTCGCCGCCGCACGAACGCGCGCTGGCGCGGGCGCTCGGCATTCAGGCGGCCGACGGCTGCATCCCTTGGGCCGCCTTCGAGGCGCGGCAGCTCGGCATCGCCACGCCGGACGATGCCGAAGGCTGGGGCCTCGTCACGCTGTGCAACTGGCAGGTCGGCATCGACGACGTGGCGCTGGGCGACCCGTCCGCCATCGAGATCGACGCGGCCGAATCGGCGGCGCTGCTGGCCGTGGCGCGCCCCTTCTTCGAGGAAGACGGCATTGCGCTGCACGCGTCTCCCGTGCCCGGCCGCTGGCTGGCGCGCGCGCGCATCTTCGACGGACTGGCCACCGCCTCCATCGACCGCGCGGTGGGCTACCCGATCTCGCAGTGGTCGCCGCTGGCCGATGCCGCGCGCTCGCTGCGCCGGCTGCAGAACGAAATGCAGATGCTGCTGTACACCGAGCGCGTGAACGACGACCGCGCCGCGCGCGGCGTGCCGCCCATCAATTCTTTCTGGCTCAGCGGCACCGGCGCGCTGAAAGAAACACCGTCGCCGACCGGCCCCGCGCCCGAGGTGAGCGACGCGCTGCGCGTGGCCTCGCTGCGCGACGACGGCGCCGGCTGGGCACAAGCGTGGCAGGCGTTGGACGCCGGCCCCATCGCCACGCTGCTGGCCGACTGCACGCGCGGCGCCGACGTGGCGCTCACGCTGTGCGGCGACCGCGCCGCGCAGCGCTACACCTTGCAGCCGCGCGGCCTGGCGCGCTGGGCCAGGAGCCTTTTCGACCGCAAACGGGCTTCGGCTGTGCTGGAGTCGCTATGAAAATCATAGCTAGAGAGATCCCGCCGCGCACCGTCTGGGCACTGGAGCAGGCGGGCGTGCACCCGCTGCTGGCGCGCCTGTTCGCGGCACGCGGCGTGCGCGCCAAGGACGAGCTCGACGACGGCCTTGCGCGCCTGCTGCCGCCCGATACCTTGCGCGGCACGCAGGCCGCCGCCGTGCTGCTGGCCGACGCCATCGCGCAGGACAGGCGCCTGTGCATCGTGGCCGACTATGACTGCGACGGCGCCACCGCCTGCGCGGTCGGCGTGCGCGGCCTGCGCCTGCTGGGCGCCAGGCACGTGAGCTACCTCGTGCCCGACCGCGTGGTCGACGGCTACGGCCTCACACCCCCCATTGCCGAGCGCGTAGCCGACAGCGGAGCCGACATGCTCATCACCGTGGACAACGGCATTGCCAGCGTCGACGGCGTGGCCGCCGCCAAGGCGCGCGGCCTGCAGGTGCTGGTGACCGACCACCACCTGCCCGGCCCCGAGCTGCCCGTGGCCGATGTGCTGGTCAACCCCAACCAGCCGGGCTGCGACTTCGAAAGCAAGAGCATCGCCGGCGTCGGCGTGATGTTCTACGTGCTGCTCGCACTGCGCTCCGAGCTGCGCAAGCGCGGCGTGTTCGACGTGGCCACGCAACCGAAGCTCGATGCGCTGCTGCCGCTGGTGGCTTTGGGAACGGTCGCGGACGTGGTCAAGCTCGACGCCAACAATCGCCGCCTGGTGGCGCAGGGCCTGCGCCGCATCCGCGCCGGTGCCATGCCGGCCGGCGTGGCCGCGCTCTTCAAGGCCGCGGGCCGCACGGCGTCCGCCGCCACCACCTTCGACTTCGGCTTTGCCCTGGGCCCGCGCATCAACGCGGCCGGCCGGCTGGCCGACATGACGCTGGGCATCGAATGCCTGCTGACCGACGACGCGGGCCGTGCCGAAGAGCTGGCGCGCATGCTCGACGGCATCAACCGCGAGCGGCGCGACATCGAAGGCGGCATGCGCGACCAGGCGCTGCTGCTGGCCGAGTCGCTGTTCGCCGCGGATGGTGAAGGCATCGAAGCCCCGCCGCCGGCCATCAGCGTGTTCGACGCCAACTTCCACGAAGGCGTGGTCGGCATCGTGGCCTCGCGCATCAAGGACCGTTTTCACCGCCCCACCTTCGTCTTCGCGGCGAGCGGCGCACCCGGCAAGGAGCACGAGCTCAAGGGATCGGGCCGGTCGATTCCGGGCTTTCATCTGCGCGACGCGCTCGACCTGGTGGCCAAGCGCCATCCGGGCGTGCTGCTGCGCTTCGGCGGCCATGCGATGGCCGCGGGTTGCACGGTGGCGCGCGAGCACTTCAAGACCTTCGAGCAGGGCCTGGCACAGGTGGCCGGCGAATGGCTGGCGGCCTCGGCGCTCACGCGGCAGCTGGAGACCGACGGGCCGATCGCGCGCGAGTACATGCGCATCGACCTGGTCGACACGCTGCACAAGGAGGTGTGGGGCCAGGGCTTCGCACCGCCGACCTTCAGCGAAGAGGTGGAGGTGGTGTCGCAGCGCCTGGTGGGCGAGAAGCACCTGTCGCTCAAGCTCAGGCACCAGGGGCAGCCGATCGACGCGATCTGGTTCAGCCACACCGAGCCCCTGCCGCCCAAGGTGATGCTGGCGTTCCGGCTCGATGCCGACGAATGGCAAGGCGTGCGGCGGCTGCGCTTCCTGGTCGAAGGCGCGGAGTTCTAGTTCCGGTTGCAGCGCGCAAAGCGGCGCAAGGGGCGCAAGGGGCGCTTCAGGCGCCCTTGCCGTGCGCAGCCTCGGCGGACACGATCTGGTGCAGCACCTTGCTCGGGTCGGTGCGCTCGGTCAGCGCCTTCACTTCGTCGTCGGCCTCGGGCGGCAGCTCCATCTTCTCGGCCATGCGGGTCACCAGCCGCAGCATGGCGGTCATCTCGCGCTCGTTCAGCAGGTTGATCTGCAGGTCCAGGTGGTGGCGGCGCTCGTTCTCCTCGTCGGACATTTTCTGGCTGATGAGGATCATGATGGCAAGCACGATGGCCTCGATCGACACCAGGAACAGCAGGAAGGTGAAGGGGTACGGGTCGATCTTCCACACCCACTGGTTGAGCACGATCCACAGCGCGAAGAAACTCAGGTTCCACCACAGGAAGGCCACCGTGCCGCAGAAGCGCGACATGCGCGCCACCAGCTTGTAGAGCGCGGGCTTCGAGCGGCGGTTGCCCTCCTCCAGGCAGAGGATGGCTTCGATGTTGCGGTGGGTCAGCTCACCGATCGACGGATTCTTCTGGGGTTGTTTCGGAGGCGTTGGCATGGCAGCGTGTTTATCGCCCGCCGGCCGCCGCGCCACGCGTAGGCTGGCGTCGGCACTGCTTGAAAGAGGGTCGGCAATCAGGCCGGGTTGGCGGGCCGGGGGTGGCGGGCGTGTTTTGGCGGCGGACTCCTACGGCCGCGCCGGGCGCACGCGTTCTACCGTGGTCATTTGCCACAGGAGATGCCGTCCATGAAGTCAGCCAGCACCACCGCCCGCGCCGCGCAGCGCAAACAGGACGCGCGGGACAGCGCCAAGCCTGCGGCCACGAAAAAGACAGAGAAGAAAGCGAAGAAGGCAGCGGTGCAGGCCGGCCCCCGGCCGCAACCCGCCACGCCGTTGCCGACCCAGCATCTGGACAAGCCCGGCCACGAAGCCGGCATGGCGCTGCGGCCGCGCTTCGAAGCGCCGGACTACAAGGGCAGCGGCAAGCTCAAGGGCATGACCGCGCTGATCACCGGCGGCGACTCCGGCATCGGGCGCGCGGTGGCGGTGCTCTACGCACGCGAAGGCGCGGACGTGGCCATCGTCTACCTCGACGAAGACACCGACGCACAGGAGACACGGCGCCATGTGGAAGCCGAAGGCGCGCGCTGCCTGCTCGTCAAGGGCGACGTGCGCAAGCCGGCGTTCTGCGACAAGGCGGTCGGCAAGACCGTCAAGGCCTTCGGCAAGCTCGACATCCTCGTCAACAACGCCGCCTTCCAGTTGCACGCGGCATCCATCGAGGACATCACCGACGAGCGCTTCGACCTCACGCTGCGCACCAACGTGTTCGGCTATTTCCAGATGGCGCGCGCCGCGGTGCCGCACCTGCGCAAGGGCGGCTCGATCATCAACACCGGCTCGGTCACGGGGCTGGAAGGCAGCGCGCAGTTGCTGGACTACTCGACCACCAAGGGCGCCATCCACGCCTTCACCAAGGCGCTGGCCAGCAACCTGCTGGACAAGGGCATCCGCGTGAACGCGGTGGCGCCGGGGCCGGTGTGGACCCCGCTGAACCCCGCCGACAAGGCGCCCGAGGACGTGAAGAACTTCGGCAAGGACACCGACATGAAGCGGCCGGCCCAGCCCGAGGAACTGTCGCCGGCCTACGTGTTCCTTGCCGCGCCGAGTTGCGCCAGCTACATCACCGGTATCGTGCTGCCGGTGACGGGCAGCGTGGGCGCGGCCTGAAGATTTCTGAGACGCAGCGCATAGGCGGTGGGCGCTTCAGGCATACGATCGGAGACCTCGTCTTTCGTCAGTGCCCGTGCCTCGACTTACCCGGATGCCGCCCAGCCCCTGCTCCCGCTTTTCCTCCACCCAGGACCGTCGCTCATGACCGACGGTGCGAGCCATGGCCTGCTGGCGGGCCTGATGGTCTGCGGCCTCGTGCTGCTGCTGGTGTTCGGCACGTTCATCCATGTCTGGTACGTGCTGGCCTGCGGCTTCGCGCTGGCCGCCTTTGCCGGATGGAACAGCCTGGCGCCCCACGATGCATTCGCGCACTGGCCGGCCGCGGCGCTGGTGCTGTGGGCCGCGTGCCGGCTGCAGTTCGCGCGGCAGCTGCTGCGCATGCGGCATTTCGCGCCGCGCCTGGACAAGGCCGCGCTGGTGCTGCTGGCCGCGCTCGGCCTCACCCTGCTCTTCGCCGCGCTCGACAACCGGCTGGGCTGGACGCTGCGCGCGGTGCAGGGGCTGGTGGTGGCCTCCACCGTGCTGCTCGCGGTGGGTGCGCTGCTGGCGTGGCGCGCGTTGCCCTGGACGGTGGCCTTGTTCTGCGCGGGTGCCGTGCTGCTGCTGGCCGGCATCTCGGCCACGCCGCTGCCGGCCTGGGCCGAACAGCCCTGGACCGCGCTGCGCATGAATACCGCGCAGGCCGCCGTGATCGCCGAACTCGCGCTGCTGGCGCTTGCGCTGGCCGCGCGCATCCGCCAGGTGCTGCGCGCCGAGAAGGCGCTGGAACAACGCACGCAGGCCCTGATGGGCGCCATGGGCACCGACGCGCTCACCGGCGCCACCAGCCGCGCGGGCCTGGAAAGCCGCGGCGCGGAATGGTTGCGCGAAGGCCGTCCCTTCTCGCTGATGATGGTCGACCTGAACGGCTTCAAGCGCGTGAACGAACGCCACGGCCGCGCGGGCGGCGACGCGGTGCTGGCCGCCATCGCGCAGCGCCTGCGCCAGCAGGTGCGCGCCGACGACATGGTGGCCCGCCTGGGCGACGACGAGTTCGCGATCCTGCTGGCCGGCAACCCGGCGCGGCAGAAACTCGCGGAGATGGCGATCCGCATCGAGACCGCGGGCGCCACGCCGGTGGCCTTCGAAGGCCGGCTGCTCGCGGGCGGCGAGCTCAGCATGGGCATCGCATGCCACCCTGCCGACGGCGACACGCTGGCGCGCCTGCTCGAATCGGCCGATCGCGCACTGCGCCATTGCAAGCGGCAGCGCATGGGGCCGTCCTATGCGTTCGCCGGGGAAAATTCGGGAAGCGCGGCGCAGGGCTGACAGCAAGGGCGCGCGAGGCACGCCAGCGGCGCGTCCGGCTTTCGAACCTTCTTCTTACCTCGCGTCCCGCGAGGCACAGTGCATGATTCAGGCATGAGATTCCATGCTTTCGCACTGCCTGTTTTCTCAGCACCGCCGACGGCACCGCCTTCGCGTGGCTGACAGGTCCGGGCTGCCAGGGCCCTCTCATTCATCCGCCCCACATCCAGCGCTGCGCGCATCGCGCGCGGGCGCTCCATGCATTCACAGGAGGACGTTTTTTCCATGCGCCGTTTTGAACTGATCGAAGGAACCGCCAGCAAATTCTGGGAAGTGGAGCAGTCGGACACCGACCTCAACATCCGCTGGGGCCGCATTGGCACCGCGGGCCAGAGCCAGACCAAGTCGTTCGCCGACGCCGCCAAGGCCGCCACCGCGCTGACCAAGCTGGTGGCCGAGAAGACGGGCAAGGGCTACAGCGAAGTGGGCGTGGCGGCGGGTGCGGCCATCGGCAAGACCGAGGCGAAGGCAGAGACGAAGCCCGAGACGAAGGCGAAGGCCGAGGCGGCACCGGAAAAGGCCACGGCTGCATCGGCCGCGAAGGCCGCGCCAGCAAGCGACACCGCAGCGGCGGACGCGCCCGCCGAAGGCATCGACAGCCAGGCCGACCGCGTGTTCGAAAGCGTGCGCTCGCAGATCGAAGAGGGCACGCTCACCCGCAAGGACACGCTCTCGCCCGCCAGCCTCAAGCGCCAGCACGGCGTGAGCGAACAAGGCGCCGCGCTCGCCTTCAAGCGGCTGCAATCCGCGGGTCTGCTGGAGGGCTGGGGCACCAGTTGCTCGCCAACCAAGGACGCGCAGGCCATCGCGAAAGAACTGGGCACCTCGGCCTCGACCACGCAGGCCGCGGCCTCGTCCGCACCGGCCTCGGAAGTCCCCGTCAGCGCCGACACACCGCCCTGGCTCGCCGCCGGCACGCCGATGCGGCTCACGCCCGACATGCTGCGCGAAGCATTCCCCTCGCGCCGCTTTCCGCCCAAGCCGTTCGAGCCGCCGGTGAGCGTGGGCGCAGCCTGGCTGCCGGTGCGCCGCAAGCTCGAACTCCACGTGAACATGACCGGCACCGACGCGGTGCTGCGCGACGCCACGCAGCGCATGATCGACCGCAGCACGCAGCCCATTCCCGCGGCCGATGCCGAGGCCGACACGGTGCTGCTGGCGCTTGCGCTGAGCAGCGGCAACCACGGCAACAGCCAGATGGGCGCGGAGCTGGTGCCCTACCTGGCGGCGCAATACGGCCTGCCGGGCGCCGTCGACATCCTGCTGGCCGCGCAACAGATCGAGGTGCAGTCCGACTACGACCGGGCGGCGAAGAAGCACCACTACAGCTTCAGCGCCAGCGTCTCCAAGCAGATGGGCAGCGCCTACTACGGCCCCTTGGGTGAAGGCGAGCAGGCCTTCCGCGCGCAGCTGGCGCTGGCCGCGCCCGAGGTCTGGCAGGACTGCCGCGACCGCATCGAGGCCGGCCTGCCCCGCGTGCACCCGAGCCGCCAGCCCGCGCTGGCGATGCTGCTGCCCGATGCGCCCGAAATTTCCAACGCGCTGGTGCATGCGCTCGCGGCCGCGAAGCCCGCGCCCGAGACGATGCACTGGCTGCAGCTGACAGCCACCGACCCCGACGCCGTGGCGCTGGCCGCGAAGGTGCGGCTGAGCTATTCGAGCGGCTTCTGGGGCAACGGCCCCATGACCAGCACGCTGGCGCAGGAGCGAGGGGTCGACGCGGTTCCCGTGCTGGAGCGCGGCGCGGCCACCGACGACGCGGGCGACGCGCTCGCCTGCATCGGCACGCCCGATGCGGTGCTGGCGCTGGCCCGCGTGGCGAGCACGTCGAAGGGCGCGCTGGCACGCCTGGCGCTGTCGGTCGACCGCTGGCCGATGGCGGCGATTCCCGCGCTGTCGCGGCTGGTCGCGGCAGGCGGCAAGGACGCGAACCTCGTCAAGCCCAGCCTCACGCGGCTGCTGCGCGCGCACGGCGCGGCCCTGCCCGCGCTGCGGCCCTGGCTCGACGCGGGCGCGCAGGCCGTGATCGACCAGCAACTGGCGCTGCTGGCCGGCCCCACCGAGGTGGCCGACGCGAGCGAGCTGCCTGGCGTGCTGGTGGCGCCGCCGTGGCTGGCCAAGGTGCAGAAGAAGGCGGCCGGCGCGCTCGCGCTGGAACCCTTGGCATCGACGCCCGTGGAGCAATGGCAGGAAGGCGAACGCGAGAAGGCGCTGCGCATCAACTCCTGGCAAATGAACCGCCATGCATCGGCGCGCCAGGACCTGTCGGTGCTGATGGACGAACTGGGTTTCGACAAGTCGAAGCAGAAGACGATCGGCCCGCTGGGCAAGCTGGCGGTCGAGGCCGTGAAGGCCGGCGACGCCGACGCGCTCATCACCCACTGGCGCGCGATGGTGGCCGAGCGCAAGAAGGAGCGCTACTACTGGTTTCGCTTCGACTCGGCCTATGCCGCGTTGCTGCCCGCCGCCGTCGGCGTGCCGTTCTGGAACGCCGTGGCCGGTGAGGCCGAGAGCGACGACATCGGGCTCATCCTGGCCACCCACGGCCTGGCCGTGCTGCCGGGCCTGGTGGCCATGGTGCGCACCAAGCCTACCGAGAACCTCTCGTATGCGCTGAACTACGGCGCGGCCGAACTGGCCATGCCCGCGGCACGCGCCTTCGCCAAGCTGAAGACGCTGCGCGCCGAAGGCCGCGCCTGGCTGCTGAAGTACCCCGAGCACACCGCCTGCGGCCTGATTGCGCCGGCGCTCGGCAAGGCCGGCGAGGCGCGCGACTGCGCCGGCTCCGCGCTGCGCCTGCTGCAGGCCAACGGCCACGAGGCGCTGCTGCTCGAGGTGGCCGGCCGCTACGGCAAGCCCGAAGTGGTGGAAGCATTGCGCGCCGTGCTCGACGAAAGCCCGCTCGACCGCTTCCCCACCAAGCGCGCCAAGCTGCCCGAGTTCTGGCAGCCGCGCAGCTGGCGCCGGCCCGCGCTGAAGAACGGCAAGGCCCTGCCCGACGACGCGCTCGACAACCTCGGCCAGATGCTGACCTTTCCGACCAACGAAGAGGTCTACGGCGGCATCGCCGTGGTCAGGGAAGCCTGCGACGCCGTCTCGCTGGCCGAGTTCGCCTGGGACGCCTTCACCGCCTGGCTCGAAGCCGGCGGCCCGAGCAAGGAAGGCTGGGCGCTCACCATGCTGGGCCAGTTCGGCAACGACGACACCGCGCGCAAGCTCACGCCCTTCATTCGCGCGTGGCCCGGCGAGGCGGCGCATGCGCGCGCCGTGACCGGGCTGGACGTGCTGGCCACCATCGGCAGCGACGTGGCGCTGATGCTTCTCAACGGCATTGCGCAGAAGGTCAAGTTCAAGGGCCTGCAGGACAAGGCGCGCGAGAAGATCGACGCCATTGCCGAAGCGCGCGGCCTGAGCACCGAAGAGCTCGAAGACCGCCTCGCGCCCGACCTCGGCCTGGACGAGCAGGGCACGATGCGGCTGGACTTCGGCCCGCGCGCGTTCAAGGTGGGCTTCGACGAAACGCTCAAGCCCTATGTGCGCGAGACGACCGACGGTGTGGACGGCGCCCGCCTGCCCGACCTGCCCAAGCCCAAGAAGACCGACGACGCAGAACTGAGCAAGGAAGCCGTCGAGCGCTTCAAGCTGCTGAAGAAGGATGCACGCACCATCGCCAGCCAGCAGCTGCTGCGCCTGGAGGTGGCGATGTGCGCGCGCCGCCGCTGGACGCCCGAGGTGTTCCGCATGTTCCTGGTCGAGCATCCGCTGGTGCGCCACATCGTGCAGCGGCTGATCTGGGGCGTGTATGCGGTGGAAGGCGACGCCAACTACGGCGGCACGCTGCAGGCGTGCTTCCGCGTGGCGGAGGACGGCAGCTACACCACGGCCGAAGACGACGCGTTCGAGTTGCCGGAACCAGGCCACGGCACGAACATCCGCATCGGTGTGCCGCATGCGCTGGACCTGCCGGCCGCCGACGCCGCGGCCTTCGGCCAGGTGTTCGCCGACTACGAGCTGCTGCAGCCCTTCGCGCAGATCGGCCGCGACGTGTACACACTGACCGACGAAGAGAAGAAGAGCCTGAAGCTCGAACGCTGGAAAGACGTCAAGGTGCCCACGGGCCGCGTGCTGGGGCTGGCCAACAAGGGCTGGCGCCGCGGCCAGGCCCAGGACGCGGGCTGCATCTGGTACTTCAGCAAGCCGCTGGGCACGAGCCGCGTGATCGAGCTCAGCCTGGACCCCGGCATCATCGTCGGCATGGTGGACGAGTACCCCGAGCAGACGCTGGGCCAGGTGCAGGTCGGCAAGCCCTCGGGCTGGGGCGACATGCAGGATGCGGAAACGCTGAACCAGCTCGACCCGATTTCCGCGAGTGAACTGATCCGCGACATGGAAGGCCTGCGGGCATGAGCGGCGCGCCGGCGCTCCCCCCTGAACTCCAGAATGCCCTGCCGCCCGGCGAACCCGGCGCCAGGCTGCCGCCCAGGCCCACGGCACTGCCCGCACTGCGCAAGCGGGTGCTCGACAAGGGCGGCGAATACTGGGTCAGCGCGCTGCTGCCCGAGCCCCTGAGCCTGCGGCGACCCGCCACGCGGGCCTGGCTCGAAGGCGCGATGGATGCGGCCGACACGCGGCTCCTGGGCCTGATGCTCGCGCGCAGCCGCCAGCAGGCCTACAGCGGGCACGACGACCTGGGCGACGCGCTGGTGCACTGGCTGGCACTGCAGCACGGCGTGGGCGCGGCCTTCGACGCGCTGCTGCATGCGGCGCGCTGGCGCAGCGAACGCGGCGGCGTCAGCACGCTGCGGCAGGACCTTCCCCTGGACGACGATGACCACGCGTTCTGGGGCCAGCCGCAAAGCCCGCTGTGGCAGCTGCGCGGCCACTGGGTGCTCGCGGACGCGGACACGCGCGCCGCGTGCATCGGCCGGATGCGCGAACTGGAGCCGCAACTGCCGCTCATGGCGCGCGCCCGTTTCGCCATCGTGCTGCCCGGGATGAGCGCCGTCGCGCAGGAACTGCTCGACAACGGCACGCCCGGACAACTGGAGCGCCGCGGCCCCTGGCTGCCCTGGGCGGCGGGCCGTCCGCTGGCCGAGGTGGCGGGCAACGGCGAGCCGCTGCTCGACCGGCCCGCGTTGCTGGCAGTGCTGCTGCGCGCGCACGACGATGCGCTGCTGCCGATACTGCTGGACCTCGGATCGCGCCACCAGAACGCCGCCGTGGCCTGGGCGCTGGCCGCCTTCGACACGCCCGAGGCCGCCGAAGCGCTGGCCCGCCTGGCCGCCGCCGACGCCTCCTGCATCAAGGCACTGGGCTGGGCCGTGGGCGAGCGCCCGGAGCACGGCTTTCTCGCGCTGGCGCGGGTGCTCGAGGACGGCGGCCTGCCCAAGGCCGGCGCCGCGCGCCTCACGCCGCTGCTCAAGACCCTGGCCGGCTCGCTCGGCGAGCGGCTGTCCGCGCTGCTGGCGCCGCTCTCGCCCGCCGTGCGGCGGCTGATCGGCGCGGTCGTCGATCAGGCCGGCTCGGCGCCCACGGCGTTCGCCGAGCGCGATCGCTGGCCCACGGTGCTGGCCGCGCCGCCCTGGATGCAACGGCCTGCCGATGAACAAACGCTGGTGCTTGAAGGCCTGCCCATGCTGGACGTACCGCCCGAGGAAGACTGGGGCGACGAGATCCGCGAACACTGGATCGCGCGGGACCGCCCCTACACCCTGGACAAGCCGATGGAGGCCGAGCAAGCCGTCTGCGAGCGGCTGCGCGGCTGGACGCCGGACGAGGTCGCCGCACTGCACACCCGCCCGCCGCAGGATCTGCAGCGCTTCATCGCCGACTGGCAGCAGGCTCACGACGCAACGGCACCCGACAGGCGCCAGTACGGCGACTACGTGGCGGTGGCGGCCGCATGGTTCCTGCCGCCCGCCACCGGGCTGGCCTTCTGGAACGCCGTCGGCAGCGGCAAGCCCGAGCCGCGCACCGGAGGCTTTGTCGCGCGCTTCGGCCCGCACGCCCTGCCGGGCCTCCTGCAGGCGCTGGCCAACGACGGCGACGAGCACTTCGTGGCGCGCTTCATCGGCGCGCCACGGATCGTGCCCTTCATGGCACAGGCCATCGCGCGCCGGCCGACGCGGCGCGCGGATGCCCTGCGATGGCTGTCGCGCTTTGCGCAACACGCCGTCGCCGGCCTGCTGCCGGCCGCGCTGGGCACGCCCGGCGAAGCGCGCCAGCAGGCCCGCGCCGCGCTGCGCATCCTGGCGGCGCGGGGACAGGCCGAGGCCGTGCGCACAGTCGCACGCCGCCACGCCTCGACGGCCGTGCCGGCGGCCGTCGAGGCCCTGCTGGCCGAAGACCCCCTGCAGGACTTTCCGTCGCGCATCCACGCGCGCAGCAAGCTGCCGGCCTTCTGGCAGCCCGCCGGCTGGCGCAAGCCGAGGCTGCGCGAAGACGGCCTGCCGCTGCCCGACGAGGCGCTGCATCCACTGGGCCTGATGCTGGGCTTCGCCCCCGATTCGCCGCAGGGTTATGCCGGACTGGACGACGTGCGTGCCGCCTGCGATCCCCAGAGCCTGGCGGACTTCGCCTGGGACGTCTGCGAGTCGTGGGAGGCGGCCGGTGCCGGCGCGCCCGGCAACTGGGCGTTGCGCGCGCTCGGTCTGGTCGGCACCGACGACACGGCACGCCGGCTCGGCGCCCTGGTGCGGCGCTGGAGCGCGCCGGGCTCCGGCGGCACTGCCACGCGTATCGGCTGGGTGCTCGAAACGCTCGCGCGCCTGGGCAGCGACGTCGCGCTGATGCAGCTCGACGCGATCGCGCGCAAGAACCGCATCGCCGCAGTGCGGCAGACCGCTGTCGAGAAGCTCGCGCAGGCCGCCACCGAACGCGGCCTGCGCGGCGACGAACTGGAAGACCGGCTCGCGCCCGACCTCGGCCTGGACGAGCGCGGCAGCCTGCTGCTGGACTTCGGTCCCCGCCAATTCCATGTCGGCTTCGACGAGTCTCTGGTGCCCTTCGTGCGCGAGTCGGTCGAAGGCCGGCCCGGCGCGCGGCTGGCCACGGCGCCGCGACCGCGTGCCAGCGACGATGCCGAGCTCGCCGCGGCGGCCGTGGCACGCTTCAAGGCGCTCAAGCAGGACGCGGCCACCGTCGCGGCCCAGCAGCCGCTGCGGCTCGAGCGCGCGATGGGCACCGGCCGCAGCTGGCCGGTCGCCGACTTCCGCCGCTTCATCGCCGAGCATCCGCTGATGCGCCACCTGGCTGAGCGACTGGTCTGGGGCCTGGCGGGCGATGGCCGCGACGCGCGCGGCGTGCCGCTGCTGCACGCGGCCTTCCGCGTGAACGCGGAGGGCGAATGGGTGGATGCCGACGAAGCGCCGCGGCCCCTGGACGACGGCAGCAACAACGATGCCGCGCGCATCGTCGTCGCCCATCCGATGCAACTGAGCGCCGCGCAGGTTGCCGCCTTCTCGCAGCAATTCTCCGACTACGAGCTGATCCAGCCCTTCGACCAGCTGCATCGCGCCGTGCATGCGCCGCACGACGAAGAGCGCACGCAGACCGCGCTTGCGCGCTGGTCGGGGCGCATCGCGCGGCCCGGTCCGCTGTGGGCACTGGAGTCGCGCGGCTGGCTGCGCGGTCGCGACGGAGGCGGCGCCTACAACCACGCCTGGCGCGCGCTGCCCGGCGGCCGCACGCTTGCGCTGCGTTTCGGGCCCGGCCTGCACAACGCGGGTGCCGGCGAAGACCAGACGCTGGGCCTGCTGCACTACGGGCACCCCATCGGCGAACTCGACCCGATCGTCTTCAGCGAGGCAGTGCGCGACATCGACGCGCTGGGCGCGCGCTGAGGACCGACAAAGGCGCCGCGCAAAGAGCTCTCTGCTATGTTCTCGCCGGTCGCGTGCCACCGCACAGTCCGGCGCCATCATCCGATTCGACATCCACACAGATCCCGACCCATGGCCACATCACGCAAGCCGACCGACACACAGCCCGGCGGCGCCGCCGCGCTGCAACGCCCGCCGGCGGAAATCCTCTACGCCGATCAGCTCGCGCGCCTTCAGGCGCAGGACACCGACCCGCGCCCGCCCGGCTGGGCACTGGGCCTGAAAGCCGCGCGCTCGTTCATCCTGGGCAACGCGGCGCTCGGCATCGCGCCGAAGATCGTCGCGCCCGTGGCCAGCATCGAGCGCATGCTCGTCACGCTGGCCACCGGCCGCGGGCTGATGCTGGTGGGCGAGCCGGGCACGGCGAAGTCGATGCTGTCGGAGCTGCTGGCCACGGCCATCTCGGGCATCTCGACGCTCACCATCCAGGGCGGCGCGTCGATCACCGAAGACCAGATCAAGTACGGCTGGAACTACGCGCTGCTCATCAACGAAGGTCCGAGCCCGCGCGCCATGGTGCCCGCGCCGCTGTACCTGGGCATGCAGCGCGGCCAGGTGGTGCGCTTCGAGGAAATCACGCGTGCGCCGCTGGAGGTGCAGGACTGCCTGCTGGGCATGCTGTCGGACCGCGTGATGGCGGTGCCCGAACTGGCGGGCGAGCACGGCATGCTCTACGCACGCGAGGGCTTCAACATCATCGCCACCGCCAACACGCGCGACCGCGGCGTGAACGAGATGAGCGCGGCGCTGAAGCGGCGCTTCGACTTCGAGACGGTGTTCCCCATCCTGGACTTCGACCGCGAACTGGCGCTGGTGCAGGAATCGTCCGCGCGGCTGCTCGCGCAGAGCGGCATTCCGAAGACCGTGCCCGCGCCGGTGCTGGAGCTGCTGGTGTCCACCTTCCGCGACCTGCGCGGCGCGCCTGGCAAGGCTGAAAAAGGCAACGGCAACGGGGGCAACGACGGCGCGATGGACAAGCTCACCGCCGTCATGTCGACCGCCGAAGCGGTGAACGTGGCGCATGCGGTTGGCGTGCGCGCCTGGTTCCTCGAACAGCGCGAAGGCTCGCCGGCCGACCTGGTCGACTGCATCGCCGGCACGGTGGTGAAGGACAACGCGGACGACCGCGCCAAGCTGCGGCGCTACTTCGAGCAGAAGGCGGCCAAGCGCAACGGTGCCCACTGGCGCGCGTACTACGAAGCGCGCCACCGCCTGCCCTGACCATACCGCGATGACACAGCCCCACATCGTCGGCGTGCGCCATCACAGTCCGGCCTGCGCGCGGCTGGTGGCCGAGCGCATCCGCACGCTGCGCCCGGCGTTCGTGCTGATCGAAGGCCCGGCCGATTTCAACGAGCGGCTCGACGAGCTGTACCTGCCGCACCGCTTGCCGGTGGCGATCTACAGCTACCTGTCGGGCGACGACCGGCACCACGGCTCGTGGTCGCCCTTTGCCGAGCATTCGCCCGAGTGGCAGGCGCTGGCGGTGGCGCGCGAGGTGGGCGCGGCCGTGCGCTTCATCGACCTGCCCGCGTGGCACGGCGCCTTCTCGCACATGGAGAACCGCTATGCCGACGTGGCCGACCATGCACATGAGGAACGCGCCGAAGCCTACGAGCGCGCGCTGACCGAGAAACTTTCCGTGCAGGGCCGCGACGCGCTGTGGGACCACCTGTTCGAGGACGGCTGCGAGGCGGCCGAACTGGCGCAGCGCCTTGGCACCTACTTCGATCATCTGCGCGGCGACGACGCCGGCTCGCAGGGCAACCAGGCGCGCGAACAGATGATGGCGCGCTGGATCGCCTGGGCGATGGCGCAACCGGCCGAGCCCGGCCGCGCGCAGGCGCTGGTGGTGTGCGGCGGCTACCACGCGCCCGCGCTCGCGCGGCTGTGGCCGGGCATGCCCGCCGAGTTGCCCGCCACGCCTGAGCCTTCGCACGAATCCACCGAGCCAGACGAAGAAGACGAAGAAGGCGCCGGCACGCGCGATGCGCAAGCCCCGCTGCGCTTCGGGTCCTACCTCGTGCCCTACACCTTCAAGCGCCTGGACGCCTTCGCCGGCTATGCCTCGGGCATGCCCTCCCCGGCCTACTACCAGTGGGTGTGGGAGGTGGGCCCCGAAGGCGCGGCGCACCGCGCGCTGCAGCACGTGATGCAGCGCCTGCGCGAGAAGAAGCTCCCTGCCTCCACCGCCGACCTGATGGCCGTGCACCTGCGCGCGCAAGGGCTCGCGCGGCTGCGCGGGCACGAGAAGCCGCTGCGCTCCGACTGGCTCGACGCGCTGGCCGGCGCACTGGTGAAAGACGCGCTCGACGCCCCGTTGCCCTGGACCTACCGCGGCGCCATGCGCCCCGGCACCGATCCCGTGCTGGTGCAGGCCATGGACGTGCTGGCCGGCGACACCGTCGGGCGCCTCGCGCCGGGCACGCCGCAGCCGCCGCTGGTGGCCGCGGTGCAGGCCGAACTGGCGGCGCACGGCATCGTGCTGCGCGGGCAGCTCAAGCTCGATTTGCTGGGCGAAGCCGACCGTGCGAAGAGCCGCGTGCTGCACCGGCTGTCGATCCTGCGGCTGCCTGGCGTGCGGCGCACGCAGGGGCCGAAGCTCGCGATGTCGGGCGAGCGCACCGAACTCTGGTCGCTCGGCGAACCGCTGGAACAGCAGGCCGCGCTGATCGAGGCCGGCGCCTGGGGCGCAAGCCTGCACGACGCCGCGCGCGCCCGGCTGGAAGACGACCTGCGGCAGGCACAAGGCCAGATCGCCCCGCTGGCCGACGGCCTCAACCAGGCCGCATGGGCGGGCCTGTCGGCGCTCAGCGATGCGTTGCTGCGCGAGCTGCAGGGCGCCATTGCCAACGAAGCGCGCTTCGAGGCGCTGGGGCCCGCCCTGTCGGTGCTGCACACGCTGCTGCGCCACGGCCAGACGCTGGGCATGGCCGACGCGCCGGTGCTGCGCGTGGTGATCGGCGCGGGCTTCGACCGCGCGCTGTGGCTGCTGGAGCCGCCCGCCGCCGTAGCGCCGGCCGACATGCAGCCGCACCTGGAAGGCCACCTGGCGCTTCGCCAGATCGTGGCCGACGTGCTGGCCCATGCGCAGGACAACGCCCACGGCGCACACGACATGCACGCGCCCTCGCTGCTCGACGTGGAGCCCGCCCGCGCGCTCGCCGTGTGGCGGCGCAAGGCCGCCGACGCCGGCGCCGCGCCCGTGAGCCGCGGCGCGGCGCTGGGCGCCACGCTGAGCCTGGCCGGTCGCTTGCCGCATGCACAAGCGCATGAAGACGGCGTGGGCGAGGCGATGCTGCTGCTGCACTCGCTGACCGCCCCCGTGCTCGGCGATGCGCTCACCGGCCTGCTGGCGCTGGCGCGCGAGACGCTGGCGTCCGAGCCCGCCTTCATCGCCGGCATGGACCGCACCGTGCAGGCACTGGACAACGCCGACTTCGTGCGCGCCATGCCCAGCCTGCGCGCCGCCTTCGCCTGGCTGCCGCCGCAGGAGCGCGGACTGCTGGCCGACCAGGTGCTGGCGCTGCACGACGCCGCGCACCTGTCGCGCCGCACGCTCACGGCGCACCGCGCCGGCGAGGCCGCGCCCGCGCAGCTGGCCGAGGCGCGCCGCGTGGAAGACGCCGTGCTCGCGCGCCTCGCCGCCTGGGGCGTGACGCTCGACGATACGCAAGGAACGCTTCACCCATGAGCCTGGACATTCCCGACCCGCTGCAACGCTGGCGCCTGCTGCTGGGCGACCCGGCCGAGGCGGCCTGCGGCGGCCTGAGCGCCGAAGCGAAAGCGGCCGACGCCGCGCTCGACTGGCTCTACGGCCGCGACAGCGACCGCGCGAGCCGCGGCGAACGCAGCGCCGGCCTGGGCCCCTCGGCGCTCAGCACGCCGGACTGGATCAACACCATCCACACGCTCTTTCCGAAGGAAGTGATCGAGCGGCTGGAGCAGGACGCGGTGGAGCGCTACGGCATCGACGAGGTGGTGACCAACCTCGAGGTGCTGGAGCGCATCGAGCCGTCGGAGTCGCTGCTGCGCGCCGTGCTGCACACCAAGCACCTGATGAACCCCGAGGTGCTGGCGGCCGCGCGCAAGCTGGTGGCCGAGGTGGTGCGCCGCATCATGGAGAAGCTCGCCACCGAAGTGCGCCAGGCCTTCAGCGGCAGCCGCGACCGGCGCCGCCGCTCGCGCATGAAGGTGGCGCGCAACTTCGACTTCAAGCAGACGCTGGCGGCCAACCTGCACCGCTACGACCCCGAGCGCCGCAAGCTCTACGTGGAGCGGCCGGTGTTCATCAGCCGCACGAAGCGGCATGCCGAGCCGTGGGACATCATCCTGCTGATCGACCAGAGCGGCTCGATGGTCGACTCGGTGATCCACAGCGCGGTGATGGCGGCCTGCCTGTGGCAGCTGCCCGGCATGCGCACGCGGCTGGTGGCCTTCGACACGGCGGTGGTCGACCTGACGGCCGACGTGTCCGACCCGGTCGAGCTGCTCATGAAGGTGCAGCTGGGCGGCGGCACCGACATCGCGAAGGCGGTGGGCTATGCGCAGTCGCTCGTCGCCAATCCGGCCCGCAGCATCGTGGTGCTGGTGAGCGACTTCTACGAAGGCGGCAGCCCCCACGAGCTGGTGCGGCGCGTGAAGGCGCTGGTGGAGTCTGGCGCCAAGGTGCTGGGCCTGGCCGCGCTCGATGCACAGGCCGAACCCAACTACGACCGCGAGATGGCCGCGCGGCTGGTGCGCGAAGGCGCGCAGATCGGCGCGATGACGCCCGGGCAACTGGCCGGCTGGCTCGCAGAGAAGGTGCAGGGATGAGCAGCGACATCGCATGGCGCACCGACCTGCTGGAGCTGACGCCCGAGGCGCTCACGGCACTGGCCAACGCGGGCTTCGTGAAGCGTGCGCAGAAGGACGTGGCCGCCGGCCTGCTGCCGCGGCTGGAGGCCGGTGCGGACGGCGTGGTGCAGGCGCATTTCGACGACGGCGTGCGCACCAGCCTGCCGCCCGGGCGCACCCTGCGCGATGCGCAGTGCAGTTGCCCGGCCAGCGGCATGTGCAGGCACCGCGTGATGCTGGTGCTGGCGTACCAGGCGCTGGCGGCGTCTTCGAAAGCGCAGGCACCTGCGGCCGCGGACGATACGCCCGCCGAGTCCGAGGGCGCCTGGAACCCCGCGCAGTTCGACGACGCCGCGCTGGCCGCGAGCTTTGCGCCGTCCGTGCTCGAACAGGCGAACAAGCTCGCCGCCGCGCGGCCGGTGGTCGGCGTGCAGGCGTGGCGCAGCGCGAGCGCGCCGCCGGTGGCGCGGCTGCCGATGTGCAGCGTGCGCTTCTTCTCGCGCAGCTCGCTCGTGCATGCGCGCTGCGACTGCAAGCAGGGCAGCGGTTGCGCGCACGTGGTGGTCGCGGTGTGGGCGTTCCGCCAAGCCGGCGCGCTGCCGCCGGGCGCCGCGGAAGCGATGGTCGAAGTCCGCCCGCCCACGTCGGCGGATGCGGACGCAACGGCGGGCGCACAGCAGCCGCTGATGCAGGGCGACGCTGCGCGCACGCTGCGCGCTCATATCGACGCCCTGCTGCTCTCGCTCTGGCTCGACGGCTCGGGCCAGCCGCTGATGGCGCTCGCCGCGCGCTTCGAGGCCGTGCGCGAACAGGCCCGCGCGCTCGGCTGGAACTGGGTCGACGACGCGCTCGACGAGCTGTGGCAGCTGCTGCAGGCACAGCAGGCACGCAGCAGCCGCTTCGAGCCGCTGCGCCTGGTGCGCGTGCTGGCCGAGTTGTGGGCGCGGCTGCAGGCGGCGGCGCATGCGGAACAGCCGGGCACCCCGCGGCCGGCCCTGCTGGCAAGCCAGATCCTCGGCGTCGGCGTGAAGGGCGAAGTGGCGCTCGACCACCTGCGGCTGGTGTCGCTCGGCGCCGAGCTCTGGTCCGACGACACGGCGGAAGGCGCGAGCATTCTCTTTGCCGACCCCGACACGCAGAACGTGACAGTGCTGGAGCGCCAGTGGACGCGCGCGGCCGACGCGGCGGCCGGCGGCGCGGCGCAGGCGCTGATGAACCGGCGCGTGGCGGGCTTTCCGCTGCGGCAGCTCGCGAGCGGGCAGGTCATCACCAAGACCGCGACGCGGCGCGCCAACGGGCTGGTCGACATCACGGCCGGCGCGCGGCAGACGGGCGTGCTGCCGCTCTCGCCCACGTCGTGGAACGACCTCGTCGCGCCGCTGCGGCAAGGCAGCGTGGCCGCGCTGGTGGCGCACCTGCGCGAGGCGCCGCCCGATTTCGTCCGTCCCAGGCAGGCGGCGAGCGGTGCGTCCGCCGGGGCCTCGGGGCAGCTGCATGTGGTTGCCTTCGATCGCATGGAGGTGGTGTCGTGCCACTGGGATGCGGCCGCGCAGGTGCTGCATGCGGCGCTGGCGCAGGCACAGGCGCAGACGCAGACGCTGGTGGACGAGGCAGGCGAACCCGCAGCGGTGCGCGCCGAAGAGCAGCTGCATCTGGCACTGCCGCACCGCGCGGTGGCGCCGGGCGCGGTCGATGCGCTGGCCCGCACCCTCGCCGGCGACCATGGCGCGCTGCGCGCCGTGGCGGGCACGGTGCACCTGCAAGGCGGCGTGGCGGTCATGCAGCCGCTGAGCCTACTGACCGCACAACGCGCCGTGGTGCTGCAGGTCGAGACGGAGGCGCCGCAGCCGCTGGGCCTGCACAGCGAAGTCGACGAGGCGCCCGCGCTGAACGCGCTCGCGAACGACACGCTCGCGCTGCTGGCGTTGTGGCTGCGCCAGGGCCTTCGGCATCAGGGCGGCAATGCGCTGTCGCGTGCCGAGGCACAGGTGCTGCAACTGAAGCAGGCCGGGCTCGACCGGGGCGCGGCGCTGCTGGGCACGGTTCTGGAAAACCTGCGCTCCGCACAGCGGCCGGCGCTGGTGGCGCAACTGGCGATGCTGGGGCTGCTGATGCAGGGCGTGGCGCAGTCCGCTGCCACAGAGGCATCGGCATGAAAAAACCCCCAAGCCATTGCTGACTTGGGGGCTCTTTGCATGGTGCCGCTTGTCGGAATCGAACTGACGACCTTCCGCTTACAAGGCGGGTGCTCTACCAATTGAGCTAAAGCGGCTGAAATCCAGTGCGTGATTCTAGTGGCGTCGGCCGGCATGGCCGCCCGCCCCTGCACACACCTACTTGACGCGCTTGAGCGACGGTCGTGCGCCACCGTTGACCGGCGGGCGTGGCGGCTCGTCGACCGGGTCGGTGCCTGCACCGGCATCGACGACGGATTCGTCGCTGTCCTCGCCCGTCACCAGATGGACGACCTTGCCGGCGTCGCCTTCGGTGCCGCGCGAAGCGTCACGCAAGGGCATGCGCGCCGGGCCCTGCGGCGACGGCACGGCCGCCGGGGCGTCGCCGCCCTGCAGGTCCGCCGGAACGGACGGCACAGGCGCAGGAAACGCCATGCCCTGTCCGTTCTCGCGCGCGTAGATAGCAATCACGCGCCCCACCGGCACGCTGATTTCTCGCGCCGAGCCCGCGAAACGGGCCTTGAACTCGATGAAATCGTTGCCCAGCTTGAGCGAGCTGGTCGCGTCGAAGCTGATGTTGAGCACGATCTCGCCGTTCTTCACGTATTCGCGCGGCACCTGGACGGTGTCGTCGACCTGCACGGCGACATAGGGCGTGAACCCGTTGTCCGTGCACCATTCATACAACGCCCGGATGAGGTACGGGCGGGTGGAAGACGACTCGAGCGCGTTGATCATGAAGGACGGCGAAGAACAGTGAAAGCAGGCACGAAGCTTACTTACTTGCGCATGACCTTTTCGGACGGGGTCAGTGCCTCGATGTAGGCGGGGCGCGAAAAGATGCGCTCGGCGTACTTCAGCAGCGGCGCAGCGTTCTTGCTGAGGTCGATGCCGTAGTAGTCCAGGCGCCAGAGCAGCGGCGCAATGGCCACGTCGAGCATCGAGAAGTTGTCGCCCAGCATGTACTTGTTCTTGAGGAACACGGGGGCCAGCTGCGTGAGGCGGTCGCGGATGTGCGAACGGGCCTTCTCGATCGCCTTCTCGTTGCCCTTGGTGGTGCGGTTCTCGAGCATGGCGACATGCACGAAGAGTTCCTTCTCGAAGTTGAGCAGGAACAGGCGCACGCGGGCGCGGTCGACCGGGTCGCCGGGCATCAGTTGCGGATGCGGGAAGCGCTCGTCGATGTACTCGTTGATGATGTTCGACTCGTACAGGATCAGGTCGCGCTCGACCAGGATCGGCACCTGGCCGTACGGATTCATCACGCTGATGTCTTCGGGCTTGTTGTAGAGATCGACGTCGCGAATCTCGAAGTCCATGCCCTTTTCGAACAACACGAAACGGCAACGGTGGGAAAAGGGGCAGGTCGTTCCTGAATACAAGACCATCATGGCGAGAGACTCCTAAAAATCAAAAAGAGTGGGTCGCGTTGGCAACCCACTCTGTGGGACCGGTTGCCCCCAGCGGGCGCCCGGTCGGCGTGGACGGAACTACTTGACGTCTTTCCAGTACGAGGCGTTCAGTCGCCACACAAAAACCACCGACATGGCCAGGAACAGCAGCACCCACACGCCGATGCGAATGCGTGTGTTCTGTGCCGGTTCGGCCATCCATTGCAGGTAGCTCACCAGGTCGCCGACGGCATTGTCGTATTGCACGGATGTCAGGGTGCCGGGAGTGACTTGCTCCCAGCCCTTGAACACTTCGGTTTCGTGGCCGTGCTGTTCGACCTTGGTGTAGACCGGTCGGCGTTCGCCTTGCAGTTCCCACAGGGGGTTCGGCATGGCGACGCTCGGGAACACGAGATTGTTCCAGCCGGTGGCTTTGGTGTCGTCGCGATAGTACGTGCGCAGATACGTGTAGAGGTAATCGGCACCCGTGCCGCCGTGGCCGGCGCGCGAGCGGGCGACCAGCGTCAGGTCGGGTGGCGTGGTGCCGAACCACTCCTTGGCCTGGCGCGCGTCGATGTTGGCCTTCATGGTTTCGCCGACCTTGTCGGTCGTGAACAGAAGGTTGTCCTTGATCTGCTGCTCGGTGATGCCGATGTCCTGCAGGCGGTTGTAGCGCATGAACGCGGCCGAGTGGCAGTTCAGGCAGTAGTTGACGAACAGCTTGGCGCCGTTCTGCAGCGAGGCCACGTCGTTGGTCTTGTTGGGCGCCTTGTCCCAGGCAATGCCCTCGGACTCGGCGGACGCCGCCGCGGAAAAGGTCAGGCCCAGTGCCAGACCCAGGACCGCGAGCCAGCCGGAAATGCTTTTCTTCATCGTGTGTTCTCTCAGCTCTTGGGGGCGGCTTGTCTCAATGCGCGGCAAAAACCACGCGCTCGGGCACGGGCTTGAAATCGCCCTTGCGGCTCCACCACGGCATCAGCAGGAAGAAGCCGAAGTAGAAGAGCGTGCCGATCTGCGAAATGGTCTGTGCGATGTCGAGGGCGAAGGAACCGATGACCAGGTTGCCCCAGACGCCAGGCGGCTGGATGCCCAGGTAGCCCAGGATCAGGAAGAAGAACACGAACACGCCATACACGTACTTGTGCCAGCTCGGACGGTAGCGGATCGACTTGACTTCGCTGTGGTCGAGCCACGGCAGGAAGAACAGGATGATGACCGAGCCGCCCATCACGAGCACGCCCCAGAACTTGGCGTCGAAGGTCTTCAGCAGGAAGATGACCACGGCCGCCACGACCAGGGCCGCGATCTTCAGGCCCATGCCCGACTTGCCCTTGACGAAGTTCCAGATGGCGGCCGCGCCGATGATCAGCGCGAACACGTTGACCATGTCGTCGGTGGTCGCGCGCAGCATCGAATAGAACGGCGTGAAGTACCAGACCGGGGCGATGTGGTTCGGCGTCTTCAGCGAGTCGGCCGGAATGAAGTTGTTGTATTCGAGGAAGTACCCGCCGGCTTCAGGGGCGAAGAAGATCACCGCCGAGAAGATCGTGAGGAACACCACCACACCGAAGATGTCGTGCACCGTGTAGTACGGATGCGACGGGATGCCGTCGACCGGATGGCCGTCGGGCCCGCGGTTGGCCTTGATCTCGATGCCGTCGGGGTTGTTCGAACCCACTTCGTGCAGCGCGATCAGGTGGGCCACCACGAGGCCGAGCAGCACCAGCGGCACGGCGATCACGTGGAAACTGAAGAAGCGGTTCAGCGTGGCGTCGCTCACCACGTAGTCGCCGCGGATCAGCAGGGCCAGGTCGGGGCCGATGAACGGAATGGCGGCGAACAGGTTCACGATGACCTGGGCGCCCCAGTAGCTCATTTGCCCCCAGGGCAGCAGGTAGCCCATGAAGGCTTCGGCCATCAGGCACAGGAAGATCGCGCAGCCGAACACCCAGATCAGCTCGCGCGGCTTGCGGTAGCTGCCGTACATGAGGCCGCGGAACATGTGCAGGTACACCACGATGAAGAACGCCGAGGCGCCCGTCGAATGGATGTAGCGAATGAGCCAGCCCCACGGCACGTCGCGCATGATGTACTCGACCGATGCGAACGCCTGGGTCGCGTCGGGCTTGTAGTGCATCACCAGGAAGATGCCGGTGACGATCTGGATCACCAGCACCAGCATGGCCAGCGAGCCGAAGATGTACCAGAAGTTGAAGTTCTTCGGTGCGTAGTACTTGCCCCACTGGTCGTTCCAGAGCTTGCTCAGCGGGAACCGGTTGTCGACCCAGTTGAGCAGCTTCGCGCCCGCGGGCGCATTGGGGGAGATATCGTGGAATTCAGCCATGTCGTTCTTCTGCCTCAGGCCTTCTTGGAGTCTTCACCGATCAGGAGCTTGGTGTCCGACAGGTACATGTGCGGCGGCACCGGCAGGTTGTCGGGCGCGGGCTTGTTCTTGAAGACCCGGCCTGCCAGGTCGAACGTGGAACCGTGGCAAGGGCAGAGGAAGCCGCCTTCCCAGTCGGCGGGCAGCGAGGGCTGCGGGCCGGCCTGGAAACGGTCGGTGGGCGAGCAGCCCAGGTGGGTGCAGATGCCGACCACGACCAGCACGTCGGGCTTGATCGAGCGGTGCTCGTTCTGCGCGTACTTGGGGGTGAATTCGTCGGGGTGACGCTTGGAGAGCGGATCGGCGAGCTGGCCGTCCAGCTTGGGAAGTTCGGCGAGTTGCGCCGGCGTGCGCTTGAGGATCCAGACCGGCTTGCCGCGCCATTCGACGGTGATCTTCTCGCCGACCTTGAGGCCGCTGATATCGACCTCGACCGCGGCACCCGCAGCCTTGGCCTTTTCGGACGGCTGGAAAGTGCTCACAAAAGGGATGGCGGTGGCTACGCCACCTGCTACGCCGGCACATCCGGATGCGATCAACCACGTCCGCTTGCTGGTGTCGGTCCGGGGCGAGCCGGAGGTCATGTCACTCATGGGGATCCTCTTGTCTTCTTCGCTGGAGCAGGGCCAACCTTAACCGTAGCAAGGTCAACCAAGGATTGTAGCGGGGCGCTTCAAGGAGTTTCAACAGGCGGAAAACCCGCTGAAGCGGCGCGCGGTGGCGCTGCGCGGGCTTGCGCTGCGCGCCATCGAAGGCGTGGCCTTGCCGCCCGCGTGACGGGGCGGCATGGACACACGGGCTCTCAGTTCAGGAGACCGTGCTGCGTCGCCTCGTGGACCGCCTGGGTCCGCGACTTCACGGAGAGCTTGCGATAGATGCTCTTGGCGTGGAACTCGACCGTGTTGACCGAGAGAAAGACCGCCTCGGCAATCTCGCGATTGCTCCAGCCCTGCGCAATGAGCCGCAGCACCTTGAGTTCACGCGGCGACAGCGGGCTGGGCGCCGGACGGGCTTGCGCGGAAGACGCCGACGGCATCGACGGCCGCGTCATGACCGGCGCGATGCCCTGCGGCCTGGACGACGCCGCGATCACGCTCAGCAGGCGGCGCGCCACGCGCGAGTCCATCGGCGCACCGCCGCGCTCGATCGATCTCAGCAGGAAGGCCAGCTCGGCATCGTCCGCCTCGGTCAGCAGGTAGCCCACCGCCCCCGCGGTAATGGCGGCGTCGACCAGGTCGTGATCGTCGGCGGCCGACATCGCAACGCTCTCGATCCACGGGTAGGTCTGGCGAACGTGCTTGATGAGCGCCACGCCGTCATGGTCGGGCAGGCGCATGTCTATCAGCACCAGGTCGTAAGGCAGCGCCGCCAGCAGGTTGCAGGCCTCGGCGCGCGTGGATGCAATCACCACGCGGCGACCCGGCGCAAGCCCGCTCACGATGCGCCGCATGCGCTCGCCCATGGCGAGGTCCTGCTCCACGACCAGCACGCCGTGGAAGGCACCGCCGTAGGAAGCCTTGGGCGCTCCGGGCGCCAGCATCGGCAACGAAGAAGAGGGGTGGAATACAAGGCTCATGGCGACAACTCCGGGAACTAGAAATGTTCACTTTCGTATCAGACGTTGCAGGAACGATGCCCGCCCCGAAACACCTGGATGCGTGGAGCCCCGTCTTCAGGCCGATCACATTGATTTCATTGGGGAATACCGAGGTAATCAGTGAAATCCCGGCCTGCGGAAAGCGGTAGGTGGACACTGTTTCGCGTCACTGTTACGAAGCATGTGGCGGAACACGTTACGTAGCACCGCGAAACACCCGCCCCGCAGGGGACGCCCCTCTGAAAACACGTTGTTTACGAGACGGGGAAACTGTTGAGAAACATTAACGTTGCTGTTACGCTTCGCAGGGTACACACCGATATTTCGAGGGATCAGCATGACAATTTCCAAGCTCTTCGCAGCCGTGGCCCTGGCCGCAGTGGCCACTTCGTCGGCATTCGCTCAGGGCACGCCTGCAGCCCCCGCCACGCCCACGTCTGAAACCCCGGCGGCTGGCGCTACCGGTGCCACCGGCGCTGCAGCTGGCGTGCTGACCCCTCCCGTCATCGCAACCATCGCCGCAGGCGTGGCACTGGGCTTTGCTGCCGGCAGCAGCAACGGCGGCAACTCGGGCGGCGGCTTCGGCATCGGCCCTGGCGGCACGACCGGTACCACCGGCACCACGGGTACCACCGGCACCAACTGATGCCGCATGCCCTCCGCAACGGAGGGCATTCGCTGAAAAGTCCGCGCGTTGGTATCGCCACGCGACTTATAAAATGTTGTCTCTGGACAACGTTTTTTTTGGGCGTAGGCGGTTGTTCTTCCGGCTCCAAGGCCATGCTGGACACAGCACGGCTCCTCTACAACAGCTCGGCTGATACGCCGACGCCGTCCTACAACCCCAGCTACCGCTACCTGCGAACCACGGTCAACGGCCGCGTCATCTACATGGTGCTCGGCTACGTCGACAAGAGGCCCGAAGGCGCGGTCGAGGTCTGGTACAGCAGCAGCGGCGAAGTCGTCCGGTTGCTCGACGGGCGGCTTGTGGGCACCACCGGCCTCTCGACCGATTGGCGCGGGGTGCGCTTCTCCGCCGTGCCGCCATGGCCCGCCGGCGCGGCCGATGCGCCTGACGCATCAGCAACCCCCTCTTCCGCCCAGCGCTTCGTGCGCGAGCGCGACCTCATGCCCGGTTACCGCTTCGGCATTCGCGACGACGTCGTTCGCATCGCCGTGGCGCCGCCGCAGAAAAGCGCCCTCACCGTGGCCCCGCCCGCCTCGCTGCGCTGGTTCGAAGAGCGCAGCACATCGCGCCCCGCCGCGGCATCGGTGCCGCCCGCGCGCTTTGCCATTTCAGAAAGCTCCGGCACACCGCGCGTGGTGTATTCGGAGCAATGCATATCCAGTGATCTTTGTATGAGCTTCGAGCGGTGGACACCTGCCACGCCAGCAGCCGGCACTCCCTCGAGCGCTGGCACATGAAACCCTCGCTCCCCGGTATGCGCAAGCCCTCCTGGCCTCGCCGCACGGCCATTGCCTGCGCATTCATGGCCGTGGGCTGGTCTGCGTCGGCACAGCCCGCCACCGCCCCCGTCAAGAACGAAACCACCAACGACGCGGACGTGCGGCCGGGCGAGCGCCTGAGCACCTGGCTGCTGCGCCAGCCGGCGGAGGTGTCCGCACCGGGACTGGCCTGGCGCGTGCCGCAGGAGCGGCTGGCCCAGCAGTTCCTGAAGAACACGCTGCTGCTTCGCATTGAAACCGCCACCCGGCGCGCCACCCAGCCCGAACAGGCGGAGCGCTACAAGCTCATCCGATGGCTGCAGAGCCTGCCCGTGACCGGGCGCGTGGCGCTGGGCGTGGTCGACGCGCGCTGGCTGCAGGCGCACCCCGAAGAAGATCCCGTGCTGACCGCCGGCCAGACACTGGTGGCGCCGCCCCCCAGCGTGAAGACCGTGGCCGTGGTGCGCGCCAATGGCGAGCTGTGCCACGTGGCGCACGAGGCCGGCCGCAGTGCGTGGGACTACATCCTTGCCTGCGACCTGCAGGCCGGCTACGACTGGGCCTGGGTTGCACAGCCCGACGGACGCACCGCCCGCGTGGGCGTTGCGCCATGGACCGGCGAGCCGTCGGACGAACCCGCGCCCGGCGCGTGGATCTGGGCGGCGCCTCGCAGCATGGGCGACCTGGTGGCCGCATCGGAAGGGATCATCAAGTTCCTGGCGACGCAGGGGCCGTCGCCACAAGGAGACCTGCAGGCGGCAGCGCCCTCCCCGACCGCTGTGCCTGTTGCCAGCGCTGTGGGCATTGCTCCGTCGGCGGCCGAACCACTTGCGCAGAGCGGCAGCACCACGATCTCCGTGCGTCCCGAGCTGGCACCACGCTACCAGGCGGTACGCACCAGCGCCAACGACTGGGGCGAAACCGGCCTGCTGCAAACGCCCAGCGCCCGCATGGGCGTGGCGGGGGATTTCCGGTCGTCGTTCTCGAACGTGTCGCCCTACATGCGGTTGAACTTCATGTTCCAGCCGTTCGACTGGCTGGAGGCGGGGTTTCGGTATACGTCGGTCAACAACCGCATCTACGGGATCAGCGATCAGGACTACAAGGACAAGAGCATCGACTTGAAGGCAAGGCTGCTCAAGGAGTCCGCGTATGTGCCCGAGCTCGCCGTTGGCTTCCGCGACGTAGGTGGTACCGGCTTGTTTTCTGCCGAGTACCTCGTGGCCAACAAGCGCTACGGCGATCTCGACTTCAGCCTTGGGATTGGCTGGGGCTATTTGGGCAACAGCGGAAACATCAGCAATCCGTTCAACCTTCTGGGCGATCGTTTCAGGACGCGCCCGGCAGCGAGTAACTCGGTATCCAACGCTGGCCGAACGAACTTCGGCTCCTTGTTTCGCGGCCCTGCCGCTCTCTTCGGCGGCGTGCAATGGCGCACGCCATGGGAGCCGCTGACGATCAAGCTCGAGTACGAAGGCAACAACTACCAGAACGAACCGCTGAAGAACAACCTGCCGCAGCGCACGCCGTTCAACATCGGTCTCGAGTACCGCTACTCGCCCAACGTGGCTTTCTCTGCCGGCTTCGAGCGCGGCAACAAGGTCATGTTCGGCGTGACGCTTTCGACAAAACTTGCGGCGTTGAGCACACCCAAGCTCGCCGACCTGCCAGCGCCGCGTTTCACCCCTGACCCTCCCGCGAATCCGCCGGGGTGGGCGTCCACTGCGGCCGAGATCGAAAACCGCACCGACTGGACCGTGCAACGCATCGCGCCACAGAACGCCGGCCTGCATGTGTGGATCACCGAGAGCAATACGGTATACCGAGAAGCTCGGGTGCAGCAGATCGCGGCCGTGCTGCACCGGGACGCCCCGGCGTCGATCAAGACCTTCATCATTCACTACAACGAGCGTGGCCTGGCCATGGGTGCGCAAGTGATCGAACGTGCCGAGTGGGTGGCCGAGCACTACCAGGCGCGCTCGCCCGCCGAAGTGCGCGCGACCAGCCAACGCGACTACGCTCCGCCGGAAGACAACAGCGAAGACCGGTTGCTCAACCGTTCCGTTATTTCGAGCACCAGCGCTTCAAGCAACGTGAATGCACCGAGCTCAAAGACCGACCCCACATCGCTCGGTCCCTGGGAGCCGGCGCCCAAGAAATTCGAGTTCGGCATCACGCCAAGCTTCGGTCAGATCATTGGCGGGCCCGATGCGTTCGTGCTCTACCAGCTTGGCGTTGCCGCCACCGTTCAGTACCGTTTCACCCCGAGCACCTGGGTCAACGGTGCACTGAACTGGCGATTGCTCGACAACTTCGACAAGTTCACCTACACGGCCCCCAGCAACCTGCCGCGCGTGCGGACGTTCCAGCGCGAATACGTGACCACCAGCCGCCTGACAATGCCTGTGCTGCAACTGACACACGTGGGCAGGTTGACGGACAACCAGTACTACAGCGTGTACGGCGGTGCGCTGGAGTCAATGTATGCCGGCGTTGGCGCGGAATGGCTCTACCGGCCATGGCGAAGCAACGTCGCGTTTGGCGTCGACATCAACCGCGTGCGGCAGCGCGCCTTTGAGCAAGACTTTGGACTGCGCGACTACAAGGTGACGACGGGCCACGCCACGATGTACTGGAACACCGGTTGGAACGGTGTGGTGGCCACGGTCAGCGCCGGTCAGTACTTGGCAGGCGACAAGGGCGTGACCCTGAACATCAGCCGCGTCTTCGACAACGGCGTGACGATTGGTGCCTATGTGACGAAGACCAATCTGTCGGCGAAGCAGTTCGGCGAAGGCAGCTTCGACAAGGGCATCTACTTCTCGATTCCGTTTGACGCCTTGCTGCCGCGGTCGAGCAAGTTCTCAGCGAACTTCACGTGGGCTCCGCTTGTTCGGGATGGGGGGGCGAAGCTTGGGCGGATCAATCAGTTGTATGACATGACCACAGTGAGAGATGGGCAGGCTTTCAGTTTCGGAGCGCCAGCCAGTCAAGCCCCGAAGGCCGGAGACAACATCTTGGATTTTGGACGATAGATCAGCAGCACCAATAACTTTTCGCTATTTCGCCTTAACTAGCCCGCCATGAACAATCCAGTTTCCAAAATCGGGCGAACAGAATTTGGCCGCTGACGGCGCGGCCGCCCTTAGGAACACGCGCAAGGCGAGTCCGAATCAAGCGGTAAGAAGCCGCTGCTTCGCCGCAATCAGCCGCAGGTTGTGAACCGCCCCGCGTATCACCGCGCTCCGCGCCCCGATAGTCCTTGTCCACGATCGCAGTTGTCGGCTTCCGCTCGGCCGGATGGCGACCTGCTCAAGGGTTTCTTTCAGCCTGTGGCCATCATACGGATTGCCAGGCATGCTGCGCATGCCCGCCGCCAACCCTTCCTTCAAAGTCGTCGCAATGGTGACCTTCACGCCAAATCCGTGCGGCGTTCAGGCCTTGCTTTTGGAGATGCATTCGACTTCCGGGGCATCCAGCGCATAGAGCTGTTCTTGTCCTTCGTGCGCTGGGCCAAGATGCGGCCTGTGCAGGCAAGCAGTCACCTACCCCGGCCTACGCCGGCTCGCGCAAAGCGCCGAGTTGGGACGTCACTTCACGCTGCACTCAAGCCACGCATGTGCGCATGGCGCGAACGGCACGGCGCATGCGTTTTCACCGTTTGGCAAGGGCATAGCACCCGATCTTTGCGGCCATGAGCGGAGTGATGCGGATCTAGTTCTGGGAAGACCCGTGCCATGTTCCCGGGTCTCCTTCACTAGGTGCTGGTGGCCCTTCTCCAGCGTGCGACAGTCAGCGAGATGCGCGACGGCCTTGGGGCTTGAGTGTCGTATCGACGACGGCGTGATCCATGCTGGACGTCTTCTCAACACCGACGCGCCGTGTAGTTTCAATGGCCGCCATGCGCAGGGTGTCTCTACTCCTTCCTCACGAGGCGCTTCCTCCAGCGTGTCAGGCGGCTCGGGTCAATGGGCGCCTCCCTCTGAAGGTATTCCTCACCGCAAAAATACTGTCAAAGGGGTTCTAGACCCAGGAATTGAACAGTGCTTCATCCGACACGTCGAACGTGTCTTGCAAGTACAGCCGAACTGCGATGAGCGGTGCAGGCAATGCAGGTGAACCACGCCCCGAACTGAAGAGGGCACCGAAAGTGCGCCCGATCTCAGCTCACTCGATCAGGCCGGCCAAACGCACCGGTGGATGGGGCATGTTGATCAACTCGTCGAACCGGGAGATGAACAACTCGTCGGTCTCGGCTCATGCGAGCTTGGGCTTCATCATCAAACCTTGTCGGAACATGCAAGAAGGCAGTGTTCTACGCCGCCCTCCCCCGCAAATTGTGCACCAGCAAACGTTACGAATGTCGAAGCACATCAACGACTTGGGCATTGTTCAGAGCGAACTAACTAAAGAAATTCTCCTCAAGGATTCTGATATTCAATTTCGGTGGACTATACCAACTACGGAGAAATTCCATTTTTCAGCAATCGCATTCGCGCTGAATTCGAGTCCCTTCGATTTTGCGTAGTTGCACCGGCCAACTCTGGATCCCAAACGACGGCCTCCCTAAAGCTATGATAAGTCCAGTCCCAACCGTAATCGCCAAAAATCTCCAACAGACTTTTTACGTAGCGGTCGCCGTCATTCCCAGCAAAATTTGAAACCCCGAATTCTCCAACGTAAATATTCACTGAATATTTGCGTTGAAAATCCAATACAGATTTCATTCTCTCGGAGAGATAACTATGGAGCTTCCGCTCATTTCCATCGCCGACAAGTCGTACTCCCTTATCAAATCCATTCAACACTCCCTGATGAGTAAATCTTCCGGGGTCATACATATGAAATGAGTAAATTATGTGTGCATCAAGAACCGGAGACACACAATCCACATCATCCATTTGATTGGTGGGTCGCCCTACTGCATTTAACGCGAAGGGAAATTGAACAATCAACGGAACTCTTTGATCATATTTTCGAATACCAGCAATTAGGGAGCGAATAAATTTATTGTAAAACTCACAGCGCCCTTTACCTAAAACCTCTTCAGGCATCGCTGGCTCGTTGAATAAGTCGTAACCATAAAATTGAGATGATTGTCCCGCATACCTCCTCGCCAATACCTCCCATAAATTCACGATTGCGTCTTGAGCAACTCGATCACTCCAAATCAAATCCTCGGGAGTAGTACTATATTTCCCCTTCATTCCGGGAAAATAATGCGGATCCAGAACAATCTGAAACTGATATAACTTTGCCCAGCGCAAATATTTATCAAGAATAATAAACGGCTGCTCGCGAACTTTGAAGGGTGGACTTCCCTCAAGAAATGGCTCGCGGGGAAAGCTAACCCTTAGAAGCTTTACGTTCAACTCCTTGAGGTCTCGAAAGTCTTGTTCGGTCAGCCTGTCATCAATATTGAATCCTTTCAACGGATTCGTGTTAGCCAAAGGTGCCGCATTGCAGACTTGGAGCACGACAAAAAAAGCCACGAACGAAAAAATGAGTTTTAGCTTCTGCATTTTTCATAAACCTCATTAAGCTTTTTATAGTGAATGTCACTATTGAATTTAGCAATTAGATTGGCGTGCCCAGCACGCCCCATTGCTGAGACACGGGTGTCGCTAACGAGCAAATCCTCTACCGCACTTCTTAATGCATGCACGTTCTTCGGCTCCACAAGTATTGCGTCCTCACCAGAAGACACAACTTCCGGGATTCCACCAATATCGGAAGCTATTACCGGCTTGCCGTGCCCGAAAGCCTCGGTAATCGTCAACCCAAACGTTTCAAACCAAATAGACGGGACCACGACCGCCCTCGCTCGACGAATTATCTCCGATAACTCCAGCCCCGTTTTGAATCCCAAAAAATCGATATTCCCCGACGGATTGTTTTTTATATGGCTTTTAATTTCTGATTCCATCGAGCCGCCGCCGACTATTACTAACCTTGCCTTCGGCAACCCTTCAAAAGCCTCCAGCAGTAAACCTAGTCCTTTATTTCTCTCAAGCCGACCAAAATAAAGAAAATAATCACCGGGATTGAAATCCGGCTTGAATTTTTTTGCGTCGGTATAGTTATGAACGGTCGTCACTTTTTCGCTCGGCACACCCATCTCAATCACTTTGCCACGCAAAAAATCGCTAACAGCAATGAAATGATCGAAAGCGGACACCGCCCCCAAGATTCTTGAAGCTGTGGCTTCCACATAAGTCAAAGCCGAGCGTAGAAAACTCTCGCGGTTACATCGATTTGCAATAACGTTGTGGAAATTAAATCCTGAACATTTTGTGCAAATTTCCCCTCGCGACATAAGGGTGTATGTTGGACACACGACCTTGAACTCATGCAACGTCTGAACTAAAGGTATCTTTGCCTGTTTCACCGGTGCAATTATTGACGCGGTCAGTTTCCCATAGTAAATATGACAATGGAAAATGTCCGGCCGAAAATCTTCAAGCAAACGGGTAACAGAGCGTCTAGCATTCCGAGAATAGATGTAGTTGACCGCATCGTTTATTCCGGGGTTTTCAAATTCAGCACCAACCGGGAAATAAGAACTCCATGCTGAATACATATTCGCCGCATGTCTCGCGCAGAACGGAGCAACAATATGACCATGCTCTTCCAACAGCTCGAGCTCATCAAAAAAAACCCTATCCGACCCCCCGGTTATACGAAAATTTTGCCCGGCCAGTACGATCTTCATGGCGAAGTTCGCAGCTCATTGGCTCGCGCTTTTGATATAAATATTCTTTCGTCTTGGACTAATGAAAAAATAACCAAAAGAAAGTTTATCGAATTAACTTGGTATGCGAAAAACGGCTGGGAAAATGAAACAACAATAACAACTGCCACAAACAGAAAAAACTTCAGCCGCGGATTAAACGAAAAATTTCCAACGATTTTTTTTGAAAAATAGCCGAAGGTCAGTACTCCTAAAAAGCCGTACTCGCCCAAAACGGATGCTATATTGCTATCGTAGATTCCTGCCAACTCTTGAAAAAATCGACTCCCAGAAAGTCCTAGCTGTTCATAAACCGGACTATTTGCCGAAAGGACTGTTCCAAAGTTGGCAGGGCCTACTCCGACAGGAAAATTTATCGCGGACAAATAAGCCCCGTAATAGACCATGATAAATCTGATATATTGCGATTGGTCAATTGATTCGAATTCAGAAAAATTCCTTAAGGTCTCCTGAAAGAAAAATGAGTTTGCCAAATAATTCCAGCCAATCAACACAGCCAGCACCGCCAAGAGGAACCCTGGGATAAATACTTTGTAGGAACCAAATGCAATCAGATAGCCACCAAGCGCGATCAGGACAATCAGCAATGCAGTGCGCGAACCTCCAAAGCCGACAATCATTGCTACGGCAACAAATAACAATTTGTCAAACATGCTCTTCTTTCTTTTCAACAGAAAGAAGATGAAGGAAAATGCCGCAAGTATCGAAAGGTCGTTTGGCTTAAATTGAAATCCGACCAAACGATTCCTCTCCAATTCATAGGCAAAATCAGAATAGATAAAGCCGGCCGGATTTATAATGTTAAAAACAACGCCGACCAAGGAAACAATTAAACAAATTCTAAGTATTGTCTCGAAGAAATTCGAATCCTTGCCGGCAATTTTTAAAGCATAGAAAAAAATTAACGAGTATAAAAAAAGCTTCGCGCTAATAAAGGATTGCACAGCAACATTCGCAAACCTAATATTAGAATATGAAAATCCATTAACCAAAACACCATAAATTATCGAAACAAATGGGAATAGCAAAACTCCTAGCATCCACCCATTTCTTTTTCGACTTAATAGGCCAGCAGCCAGCACGTAAGGAACTAAGAGAAACGCTTCATCGACATATCCAACGCCCCCCCCAAGCTTCAGGCTCGAAAGCAAGTATTCTTGAATGTTAATAAAAATGCAAAAACACCCAAGAACACCAAATGCAAGTTTTTTACTCGCATTTCTCCTTTGAATAAAAGACAAATTTTCTCGAGGTTGATTTATTGACATCACACGATCCTGAAGAAGTCCGCTACAGACCTCCTTGGAGACTCTGCAACGCTCAGCTTCTGCGGAATATTCCCGATAGCGAGACAAGTAATTACAACATGCGATGCAGGAATATTAATGACTCTCCGTAACTGCTGATCTACGTTCGAAGTCACTGACCAGTTCAAAAAGCAAGTACCTAGGCCTAAAGAATGAAGAGCGTAGACATAGCTCATTGCCATCAGGCCTCCGTCAACGAATGGCTGATTCCGCTCTCCCGCTCCAGTAAAACAGTGCAGATCCGAAACAATTATCGCGACATGGCTGGCACGCTCACCAAAACCACGATTGCCATTCTGCAAAGCCAAGATTGCAGATTTTTGCTCGCCGGAAAAGATATAGATTCTTGAACTCTGCCGATTGCATACCGATGGCGTTTTTGCGGCAATCTCGGCTGCTCTTTCCAGGAGCGTAGTATCCGCCGGTAAATCGTCAAAGTCTCTGATGCTATACCTGGTTCTCGCAAGCTCAGAAAATCCCTGGTTTCCGGGTAAACTTATTTCGGCTCTACTCAAAAGCAAGACTCCGCCTCTTTTCTCTGCAACCCCATGAAACGAGTCCGCCAGCTCGGAAATTTTCGCATCAATTTTTGATAGGGCGACACCATGCTGCCAATTGAAATTTCGGTATTGCAGCAATGCGTTAATCGCACTTACAGAAATAGAATCGCTACCGTAGCTCGCGGTATATCTTTCAATGCGTAAAATCGTCCGATTGACGACTGCCTGGCCATATCCAGGGCGTGGCAGTGGTAGCGACATACCTTTCTCGATAATATGAAAGTCCTTGATCAGCATGGCCTGAAGCTTTTCTTTAGACCTGTAAACTCTAAATGTCGCAGAAAATTTCGCAAACCGATACATGTCGTAGATACAACTCGGAAAGAAAAGAAAAATCTCCCTTACGAGCTTGAGTTGATCGAGCTTAGAGGCCGATAACACAGATTTGAGTCTATTTTTTAGTTTCTGATAGCTCATATTTTGTTCCTAGCTTCTTCACTCCGACCCCTAGTCCCAAATACCCCAACAATCCAAAAGCCTCAACCGCCACCATAATCCACGCCACTTTTTCGGGATCGACACCCTCGCATTGAGTCACAAGAAAAACCATCAGCAAAACACCGAGAAATTGCACTCCAGCCTTAAATTTGATCATCCCTTCAAAGCTAAGGAGCATCATTCCAATCCACGCGCTATAAGTGCGGATCCACAATGCTATCGCACAAATAATTAAGAATTTTTGAATTCCTGGGAAGTTCGTCCATATTCTTTCTGAAACCCCCCACGCCATGCCAGTCGTCCCTAGTAGCGAAATAGCGGCGAGCAGCGAGGCTGCAATGAATGACATTTTGAGTACCTCACCCAGGTTTTGTTTTTTGTTCCTCAAGATGGATATCTTCGGCCAGAAATGATTATTTATGATCGACGTTATTCCAATGTTGTTTGCGGACCAAAAAATAAAGTAAACCCCTAGGTAGCCAGAAAGTGCATAACCATGAAATTTTGCAGTGAGCGGGGTAATGCCGAGGCTAAAAAGCATTCCTAAAACTGTAGATGCCCAGAATGAAAGCATTTCAACGCTCGATTTTCGGCTAATACTCTTCAGGAAAGCAACCCAGTTAACTCGAAGTGCATTTGATTTCGAATTTTTCTCTATTAGAAAGATTGCACAAATGCTGAAAGTGATCAGTGACCACGAGACGGCACGGTCGGCCATTGCACTGCCAGGGCCCTTCGGACTGAAGGAAACAACCAGTAGCGCGAGCGCAGCAGCAGCTTTAATTAATGACGGAATTGATTGAAAGATTGCAGCCTGTGACGAGCTTTGATTAATCTGCCCCGCCAAAATCCCTTGGATAGACGAAGTAGTCGCTATCAGCAAAAAACCAGCGGCACAACTTTGCATGCTTGGCCGCGCGAAAAAGAAAATTAGCGCAATTGCAGCTGCGAGGATCTGGGGGAAAAGCTGGATCGCGCGCGCATGCTTTACGTAGTTATCACGATCTGTCAAGTAATAACTATTCGATCCAAATGGCACGATCAAACCGACAATGCTAACTAAAGAAAAGAGCGAGAAAATTTGACCAAACGACTCTTTAGAAAGCAACATCGAAAACAAGAAATTCGACAAGAATCCGGCGATCGAAGCTAGTAGTAAAAGGCCTCCACCCTTTAGCATTGCTGGCACAAACGTCCTTACTCACTGATCTTTTGAAATATATATGCCATCTTTGCGGTGACTTCCGCCCGCATTTTTTGATTAGCAGCTATTAATTTCAACCGAATTTGCTCATTCAGGTCGCGTATTTTTTCTAGTTTCTCGATTAAAACATTTTCCGGCTCGTCGATTCCAGAGACATACGACTGCATCTCAATATTCTCCATATACGAGAGTATTTTATGCTGGGTATTAATCATGAATGTTGGTATGCCAGCGCTAGTGGCCAAAATTCCCACATGCATTCTGGTAGATATGAACGCAAATAGTGATTTTTGAATTCCCTGGAATTCTTGGGGGTAGTGAAGCCGATTTTCCAGAATTCTTGCTGAATATCCATTTTCAATAAATATTTCCATAGCAATTTGGCACGCTTGATAATCCTTACTAACGCCGGAATGGCTGTAGTTGGAGGGCATCATCAGAATTTCATACTCTTCGGCTGGAAAAGTTAAGCCTATTGCCCTATACAGCTCCTGAAGATAATCACCGGTGATTCCCATTTCTGCTTTTGGTGCGTCAGACACCGTTACGCCGAGTAACTTCTTAGAGGCCTTTTTAAGCTCAGATTGAATTTGGTTCGAATCTTGCATAACTGCAACGTCCGGGCAAAAAAATATTTTTGCCGGCTTTCCTTCCCAGAGTAAGGTCGCGACTTCTAAAGACTGTTTATCCCGGGCGATAATAAACCTTGAATTCCCTAGCGTAAGTCGCAATAGATAGCGAGAAATTGGCCTAAAAATTGGACCTATGCTTTGTGGAAAAATTATGAAATCTTTCTTCTTCAAAATCGCCAGCCAATATATAAGGACGCGCTGATACATGTGCGGGAAATAATGATCATTAATGGTCTCACCAGATAACGAAATACAGACATCCGACTCGTCGATCAGGTCAAGAAGTTTTCTTTTTCCCTCGCCCCAAGGCAAACGCAGCTTGCTGCGAAATGCGATTGTGTTTATTAGCTCGACGCAAAAGAACCATCCCAAAGAAAGAGCAAACGATAACTTTTGGAACGCACCTCCGTTGTACTTTTTAAAAATATCTTCGTAGACGTTTGGAAAATGTCCGATGTTAGTTTGAGGATCAATAGATAAAATATTGATACTTTCTCCGCCATTCTCTCGAACCAAATTGTAGGTATTTTCGATCAGCGCACCGTTACCGACGTGCAACGTGCTAAACGCATCGATCAATAGGAAATTTTTAATCATTAGGAGATATCTCTAATTTGCACGAAGCGCGCTCGTGGCCGGCAAATAATCCATCAGGATTTTTTCATACTGACTAAGTACTGATGGCCAAGTGAATTCGACTTCATGTCGAAGACGACTTTCGTTCTTCATATCCTTGAGCAAGTCAGGATTTTTCGAAAGCGCGTCAAGCAGCTCGCAAAAATCGGTATCGTCCACAAAATATTTTGCGCGCGTACCTGCCACCCAGCGATTGAATTTGTTGTCGTGCGCGATTACAGGATTTCCCGCACCTAAAGCCTCGACCAGCGACGGATTGGTCCCCCCAACTTGGTGACCATGCACATATGCGGCTGAGTAAAATCTCAGGGCATTCACTGCAGCCTTATCGTAGATGGCGCCCAAAAAAATAACTTCCTTGCTTGCTGCAGCTTTAACCTTTCGATGGTATGGATCACTATCCTCATAGTTTCCAAGCACTGCCAACTTTAACCCGCGGTTCTTTTTTGAGAATCCGCTTACTATTTCATAAAGCGAATTTTCAGGCTCAGGTCTAGCAATAACGGTCAAATATTGACCGCACTCTAATCCCCTTTTTTGGACTTCATGGGCGTCAGCATCCAGAATTTGGGCGCTGCCATAAGCAATGGTCGTAATCTTCTTAGAATCGACGCGCGTCGATAAGTGTTTTTTAATTTCCGGGTGGTCCGCAATTAGATGATTACCAAGCCAGCACCCGGCCCAGTCGTTCATCCAAAACCAAAGTTTGGCTGCAGGGCCCCATTTTTTTCTACGCCATTCGATTCCGTCCATATTGATGACATTTGGTACAGAAGCGATCCTTAACAGTGTGCAGAAAATCGCGGTGTTATAGCCGAGGGTTAGGCACAAATCAGAATTTCTTGCGGCGTCCGCAGTAGCCAGCCAATCGAACAGGATTGTCCCAAAAGGTCCGTCGCCTTTTACCGGAATATGCACTCGCTCAATGGAGTTCCATTCGTCAAAATAGATTCCGCCGCTTCCTTGCTCTTGGCAATAAACAATTACGCGCCAACCTCGCTTAACAAGATATTCCGCCAAACTTTCAGCAAAAGTCTCAAAGCCACCGTGACGTGCAGGAAGGCCCCGCGTACCCAAAATTCGAAGAGTTTTTTGCTGCATTTATATATTAAAGGCTACGGGCAAGCATTTGGTTGATCGCGAATCTGCCAGACTTAGATGGACTATCGAGAGCCGTGGCCGGAAATCACAACCCAAAGTGTTTTGATAAAGATTAAAATATCCCCGTACACTGAAATATTTTTCACGTATTGAGAATCCAATTCAACTCTTTGCCGATAACTTAAGTGATTACGGCCACTTACTTGCCAAAGCCCCGTGAGACCCGGCCTGACAGCACAATAGTATTTCCAGTACGATCCGTAGAGTCTTTTTTGCTCGACCATGCAAGGCCGGGGACCAATAAGACTCATATCACCCTTCAACACATTCCAAAACTGTGGAAGTTCGTCAAGGCTCGCTCGTCGAATAAATTTACCAAACGTAGTTATTCTTGGATCGCCGTCTAATTTTTGGTAGTTCTCCCATTGCTTCCGAGCATCTGGGTTAGCGTCTAAATATGATTCGAGAGCCTGAGTGGCATCAGGAATCATGGAGCGGAATTTATAGAGTTTAAAAACATTCCCGTTACGACCTAGGCGGGTCTGTGAGTAAATTCCCGGTCCCCTTGAGGTGCTTACAACGCCAACCCAAATAAGCGCATAAAGCCAGCCAAACGCCAAGAAAAATAGACAGGCCCCACCTATATCGACCGCCCGCTTCGCGGCACTCAGAAGCCTAGACTGCTTTGGACGGCACAACTCGTCGTCAAAAGGTGAGCCTTCGGTCACGGATGGCAACTCCTCGCTTAGAGCGTCAAATGACCGTTCGCGATAGGATGTCATTTCATCACCTTGGAAGTATTCTTAGCTAAAAGCATTCGTTGCGGGCATACGGGTTTCGCTCAAGGGTTCAACTACTAAGAAGCACGGCCGTTTTCGGTGCAAATCCATTTAAACCTGAATTTTTGCCAAATTGATTTCTACGCCAAATAAATCGAGTCTTACTTGGAAATTATTTCGGCGAAAAAAATTCACATTGTTAAATAGAACTTCCGTCGTCTTTATACTTGTATGCCGTATAGCGATATCCGCCATATTTATAGCCATGCGCGCCCGTATGACGACGAGCTAGGTTCAGTCCGTTCAGAATCACGCCATTTGGCGAGCACCCGGCATGTGCCAATCGACGGACGCTCTCGTTTAGTTCGCCGAGATGGGTTTTCTCTGCCCGTGCCACCAATAGTAATGTCCCACTCAGCGGAGCCACGGATGCGGTGTCGGCAGCTACAAGTACCGGGGCGGTGTCAACAATTACCAAGTCATAATCGGCGGACACTTTGTCGAGAATTTGAGCAAAAGACGTACTGGTCAATAGTTCAGCTGGGTTGGGCGGAAGTACACCAGTAGTCAAGACATCGAGATTTGGCAACATCTGCGACCTGATGGCTTGATTCAATCCGAGCGTTCCAACAATCAATTCTGAGAGGCCTGAAGCACGTGCAATCGAGAAAAACTGATTTACACGCCCTTTTCTAAGATCGGCGTCAATTAGGAGCACACGTTTGCCTGCTGCAGCAGTGACTGCAGCAAAATTCACCGAGACGAAGGTCTTCCCTACGCCTGGGGTAGCGCCAGAGATAATTAGCCGATTATTAGACGCCTCCAGCATGGCAAATTGCAAGGCGGTTCTTAGGCTTCTCAGACTTTCGATAGCTGCATCCTCTGGATGAGATAGCGCCAATACGTGAACACCCTTCACCTTATTTTCGACGCTCTTGTCCAGTATTTTTTGCGTAACACTTAACGGAATAGTGCTATATACATTAAGGCCCGTATGAGCCTCAATTTCAGTTGGATTTCGAATACCCCCAAAAAAGGAACTTCGCAATATAGCCGTAACTGCCCCGATGATTAGTCCCACCAAGAACGCCACCGCCAGCACGAGCGGCTTTTTTGGCCAAACCGGTTCCTCTGGAGTTAGTGCCTCATCAAGCATCCGAACATTTCCAACTTTGCCTTCTTTGGCTAGACGCATCTGCAAAGAACTATTTAAAAGCGACACATAAAGATCTGTGTTAACTTTGATATCGCGCTGCATCCGCACCGTGTTTTGCTGCAACAATGGCAGCTTTCTTATTTTTAAGTCTACCCCTGCAATCTCTGTTTTCCACGCAGCAATTTGCGCATCAAGGGTCACGATATTTGGATGCTTGTCGGTAAAGCGCGCAGACAGCTCCCGCCGCTTCTGCTCTGCCTCAAGGAGCTTCGCTTGAAGATCAACCGTTTGAGTAAGCGCATTTTTCGCCTCGTCATCCAGACTTACGGTGCCATTTTGATTTCGATAGCGGTTATATGTATCCTCAGCTTGTTCGAGTTGAGTCTTAAACTGGGGTAGTGCAGTGTCAAGGAAACCTAAAGTTTTTTCTGCTTCTGCAGCCTTTCGATCTATATTTTGGCGAACGTATAACCGTCCAATTTCGTTTAGCAACTGGGTAAGCTTTTCCGCGTCTGGGCTTTTCCAACTAACGTCTAGGACGCCAGATTGCTTGCCCTTTTCAACGACAATTATTTCGTCTTGCAGGTTGAGCAAAGTAAGTTGCTTGGAATACCTAATGAGTTGAAATTGGGCCCCGGCATTTCCATAGATGGAACTAACCAATAGCCGAATAGTGCCACTTGAAACTTGTGCCTCGATTACTTTTCCTACCGTACCTTTGAAGGAGAAGTCGGCGATTGAGAGTTCGTAATTCCCATTCAATCCCGTTGTAAGGATAAATTTCTTTTCCTCCAACTCCTTTGGCACATCAAATTGCGGAACGACAATTTTCTCAGCCCCCGTGACATAGCCAGACAGACCCATAAAGCCAGGTGTTGAGAGTTCTGTAGCGGTGCGAGCCAGCCAAACTCCAACTACAGGGGCATATCGCGGCTGAGCACTGATATAAAGTTTTGTGTTCTCCATCGCCTGTCCCAATATGGACCGCGACTTAATTATTTCGATTTCACCTGCAGCTGGTGTCTTGACGCTAAGTAAAGAAGCTGCAGCATCACCCAAGAAACTCCCAGCTGAATTTCCCGAGTCTTCAACCTGTACTGCGACATTGGCTTCATATTTTGGGCGTGCAAAAATTGCATAAGCAGCGCCCAAAATAACTGAACAACAAACAATCAAGGCAATTAGCCAGCGGTTGTCTATTAATATGTCGAGATACTCGGTAAAGTTGATGCCGTCTTCATCATCTTCCAGCGCCTGATTCGGCAAGGCGACCTGCTGGTTTGAATTCATATCGATTGCTGCTCAGTCTTCGTAATCTTCAAAATGCGGTCGATCCACGTCCGCGCCCCCACTTCGATCAGGCTCAATGCATGTTCGAAAGCTTCTTCCCCTTCTTTGTATGGATCGGGCACATCCTGCTTGGCAGCTTCAGCAATACGAAAAACCTTCCCCCTCGTAAACGGATAGGTCGCTTCCAGAAAGCGACGCTGTTCGGTGTCCATCACCAGAATCAAATCGGCTTGGCGGCAGAGCATCTGGCTCACTTGCTGTGCAAGGTGGCCAGAAATGTCGATGCCTCGTGCGTCCATCAAACGGCGCGCCATCGGGTCGGCGGGTTTGCCGACCAGGGCACCCGTGCCCGCGGACACCACGCGCAAATGCGGCAGGCCTGCGGCAAGCAGGCCTTCGGCCATCGGGCTGCGGCAGATATTCCCGATGCAAACGGTCATGACTGTTTTCATCGGTGGCGCGCCCAGACTTCGTCGGCGTTGTTGATCACCTGCGAGGCCGGCAGGATCAGGCTGACCAGGCGGTTCCAGGTCACGAGCGGCACGGGGTCGATGTAGACCACGTCCCTCGGTTGCAGCTGAAAGCGCTCGGCCAGGGCCAGGGACGCCGGGTTGCGCGCGTTCAGGTGGAAGATGGCGGGCAAGCCCCTCGCGTTGTTGCGAATGACGTAGATCTGCCCGGTGTGTGCCGTGGTCAGGCTCGGTCCGCCGGCTTCGCCCAGCGCTTCGTTCAGCGTGAGCCTGCCGTTGTGCATCAGCAGCCCGGTGGGCCGCGCTACCTCGCCCATCACGTACACCTTGCTCTCGTCGCGGTTTCGCACGAGCACGGTGTCGCCGTTCTGCAGCGGAATGCGGCTGCCGTCGCCGCCACGCTCCTGCAGCAGGGGCAGGTTGATGACGGTGGTGCGGTCGCCGCGCGTGAGCGTCACGAACGAGCGGTCGCCGTTGGCAGTAATGCCGCCGGCCCGGCTGATCGCCTCGGACAGCGTCATGGGCATGTCGGTGAAGATCTGCAGCCCCGGCGTACGCACCTCGCCTTCGACGAAGGCGCGTCGGCTTCTGAACGACTGGATACGCACGGTGACCTGCGGCTCTTTGATGTAGAGCGCGAGCTTCTGGGCAAGCAGGTCGGACGCCTCGATCTCGGTCAGGCCCTGCAGCTTGACGCGGCCCACGTACGGAAAGCTGATGAGCCCCGTAGCGCCGACGATGAAGCCGGGCGCTACGGCCACGCCGGTCGGGTCGGTCTGCTGGGTGATCACCGCGCCGGCGTTGGGCAGCAGCTCGGGGTGGTCGTAAACGATCACGCCAATGACGTCTCCCGGCCCGATGGTGTAGGCCGGGGCTTCGCCGAACAGCGCCTTCACGTCGCCGGGAATGGCCGTCGACTGCGACTCCGCCATCGCGCGCACCAGGGCAGGCGAGATGGACGTGATGACGCCTTCGGGCGCACCGTCTTCGGGCAGGTACTGGAAGTCTGGCGGCAGAGATTGGTCCGGCTCGTAAGCCGACATCGAGCCGAAGCCCGGCGCACAACCCTGCAACAGCAGCGCGCAGGCCAGGGTAGCCCCCCAACCCAACGGGTAAAAGTAGCGTCTCAAATCGATCCTCATCGCTCTAGAAGTTGGTAGTTCCACTCGGCGTCCTCTCTCCCTGCCAGTCCAGGCCCGACTGCGGTCGGGGGGACGGCCGTGAGTTCTCCAACTTACATGTCGGAGACACACGCATCTTTTTGTAAACAATGGACGAGTCCAATTGTCACCGGACGGCGGTTGACTACTTTGTTGTTGCTAGTTGCAAGATATGTATCCATACAAGGCTATCGATGGACAACCTGTATGAGAGCGATGAGGCGAAACAGGGCTGGTTGACCCGGTTTCATTGGGCATATGCCCTGTAGAAGCCTTCTGGTGTTGAACGATGGCTTTAGTAGGCAACGTGGGGTACCCCACGGTCAATCACCGATTCCGGTGATTCCGCTGTCGCAAGCGGGCTACAACCTGACGTCAAAATGCCCCAGATTGATACATTTTGAAATGTTACAGAATCCTACTTCTTCACATTTCAACTGTTAATCAACGTCTTCGCAGGAGGTCGGCCCGGGTGAAAGGTCGCTCCAGATTGGCGAGCCGGGCGGCGATGATCTCGAGCGCCCCCTGGGTCGGCGCCGCGCGGCCATGCATGAGAACGGCCATGAGCGCCGCCACACCAAGCAGCATCCAGCGTGCGCCCCACGGCCGCGCAGGCGCGTGCCGCTGCAGCGCCAGGAACACCGCGCTCGCGAGCGTGCCCAGCAGTGCGCCAGCCACGACTTCGGAGTTCGAGTGCACTTCGAGCGCCAGCCGCGACACCCCAATGGCCATGGCCAGGCACCACCCGAAGGCTGCGGCAATGAGCCGCACGCGCACGGAAAAGCGCGACGCGGTCGCCCACAGCAACACCGGCCACACGCTGGTCGCCAGCGCGGTGTGGCCACTGAAGCCGGTGAAGTTGAGGGTGGCGCTGCCAATGCCCCATCCCATAAAGGCAATCTTTGACACCATGACGACAAGGCCGCAGGCGCCAAACAGCAGCACCCATTGCGCAGCGGCTGCGCGCGAGCCGGTGTCCACGAAAAGCCAGAGCGCAATGAGCAGCGCCGTGGGCAGCAAGAAGCCGCTGTCACCGAACCAGGTGAAGGCCTGCCAGAAACTGTGCATGGGTGAGGTCAGGAGACGGGGGAGAACGGGGGCGGGAGAGGCAACCCACACAGTGAGACGCGCATGCGCGCGAGGGTTCCGCAGGCATACTAGCGCCTCCCTCAACAAGCAAAGCTCAAGCAGCCATTTGAATCATGAGCATCCTCAGTGAATTCAAGGAATTTGCCGTCAAGGGCAATGTGATCGACCTCGCGGTGGGCGTGATCATCGGGGCCGCATTCGGCAAGATCGTCGACTCGCTCGTGGCCGACATCATCATGCCGATCGCCGGCCTGGTGTTCGGCAAGCTCGATTTCTCGAACCTCTTCGTGGTGCTTGGCACCGCACCGCCCGGCGTGGCGCACACGCTGGCAGACCTGAAGAAGGCCGGCGTGCCGGTGCTGGCGTATGGCAACTTCATCACCATCGCGGTCAACTTCGTGATCCTGGCTTTCATCATCTTCATGATGGTCAAGCAGATCAACCGCATGAAGCGCAACGACGAGCCGGCACCGGTGCCGGCACCCGCCACGCCCGAAGACGTGGTGCTGCTGCGCGAGATTCGCGACAGCCTCAAGCAACGCCCTTGAGCACGAAGGTGCCGTTCAGGCACCTTCATTCAAGCAAGCCGGGTGCCGTTCAGGCACCTTCCCCTCAAGCAAGCCGGGTGCCGCTCAGGCACCTTCCCTTCAAGCAAGCCGGGGGCCGTTCAGGCGCCCTTGAGCACCCTGGCCATGCGCAGCGCCTCCACAAGGCTGGCCGCATCGGCCCGCCCCGTGCCCGCAATGTCGAACGCGGTGCCGTGATCGGGGCTGGTGCGCACCAGCGGCAGGCCCAGCGTCACGTTCACGCCCTTCTCCACGCCCAGGTACTTGACCGGGATCAGGCCCTGGTCGTGGTACATCGCCACCACCACATCGAACTCGCCGCTGGCCGGCACACCCGCCTTGGCGCGCGCGCGCATGAAGACCGTGTCGGGCGCGTAGGGCCCGCGGGCGTCGATGCCTTCGGCGCGCGCGGCCTCGATGGCCGGCGCAATGATCTCGCGCTCTTCCGAGCCGAACAGGCCGCCCTCCCCCGCATGCGGGTTCAGGCCCGCCACGCCGATGCGCGGCGCGCGGCCCAGCGCTTGGGTCAGCGCCCGGTGCGTGATGCGCAGCGTGTCGAGCACGCCCTCGAAGCGCACGGCATCGATGGCGTTGCGCAGCGACATGTGGATGCTCACGAGCACGGTGCGCAGCTCGTCGTTGGCCAGCATCATGCGCACCGGCACCTCGGCCACGGTGCGCCCCAGGTGCGCGGCCGCCTCGGCCTGCAGCAGCTCGGTATGGCCGGGGTACGGAAAGCCGGCGGCCGACAGCGCCTCCTTGTGCAGCGGCGCGGTGACGATGGCGCCGATCTCGCCGCGCAGCGCGGCCCGCGCGGCCCACACCACGCATTCGCCCGCCACGCGGCCGGCCTCGGCGCTGATGCGGCCCTGTTCGATGTGCGACGGCGCAGCAATCACCTGCAGCACGGGAATGCAGCGCGGCGGCACGGTGGCGGCCTCGGCGACCGATTCGATCTCCAGCACCGGCCAGGCCGGGTGCCCCGGCGCGGCCAGCGCCTGCGAGGCGTGGCGCACGGTGCCCACGTCACCCGCGACGAAGGCGCCGCGCGTGGCCTCCGGCGCGTCGCGGAAGGCCTTGACGATGATCTCGGGGCCGATGCCCGCCGGGTCCCCCAGGGTGATGGCAATGGCGTGGTTCATGCGGGGTTGTCGATGTCGATGAATTCGTGCACCAGGCCGAGCTGCGCCGCCACGTGCCCGGCCACCGCCTGCGCGCCGTAGCGCTCCGTGGCGTGGTGCCCGCAGGCCAGGTAGGCAACGCCCATCTCGCGCGCGTAATGGGCCTGCGGCTCGGATATCTCGCCGGTGATGAAGGCGTCGGCCCCGGCTGCGATGGCGGCCTCGAAGTAGCCTTGCGCGCCGCCCGTGCACCACGCTATGTTTTTAATAGCGCGATGCGCAGTATCCACCAGCGTTACCGGCCTTTTCAGCACCGATTCGACGTGCGTAGCGAGCGTTCGGGCATCGGCAAAGCTGGCGCCGCTTTCCTGCGCGCCGAGAAAGCCGAGCTCCTGCTCGCCGAAGCGCCCGCCGGCGCCGGCATGCGCCACAAGCCCCAGCTGCAGCCCCAGCTGTGCGTTGTTGCCGAGCTCGGGGTGCGCGTCCAGTGGCAGGTGGTAGGCGAACAGGTTGACGTCGGCGCCCAACAGCAGGCCCAGGCGCTGCTTCATCCAGCCGGTGACGCAGCCGTCCTGGCCGCGCCAGAACAGGCCGTGGTGAACAAAGATGGCGTCGGCCTCGGCGTGGATCGCGGCCTCGATCAGCGCGCGGCTGGCGGTGACGCCCGAGACGATCTTGCGGACCACGGTGCGGCCCTCGACCTGCAGGCCGTTGGGTCCGTAGTCCTTGAAGCGGCCGGGGGCCAGCAGCAGGTCGAATGCGTGAAGCAGTTCGTGGCGGGTGGTGCTCATCGCGACATTGTCGCGCCGCCCTTAACTGCCGTGCCGTCGCGCATGGCATGGCCGCGCGCGGCCAGCGGCAGGAACGCCAGCAGGAAGCCCAGGCCCGCAAGCACCGCCACGTAGTGGGCGGGCGCCATCGTGTCGTGCTGCAGCCAGAGCGTGAGGATCACCGGCGTCAGCCCGCCGAACACCGCGTACGACATGTTGTAGGCGAACGAAAGCCCCGTGAAGCGCACCGGCGCCGGAAAGGCGCGCACCCCGGCGATCGGCACCGTGGCGATGGTGCCCACGAACAGGCCCACCAGGCCGTAGTGCCAGAACAGCGTGGCCGGCGTGCCGGGCAGTCCGCTGTAGAACAGGTACGCCGTGGCGAACAGGCCGCCCCAGCCGACCAGCATCACCGCGCGCGTGCCGAGGCGGTCGCTGGCCCAGCCGGTAAGCATGCAGCCCAGCGTGAGGGTCAGCGTGGCCAGCGCGTTGGCTTCCAGCGCCAACGCGGCGGGAATGTGGTGCACCTTCTGCAGGTAGGTGGGCGTGTACAGCACCACCACCACGATGGCGGCCGACAGCACCCAGGTCAGCAGCGCGACATACACGCAGGCCAGGCGGTGTTCGCGCAGCACGGTGCGCAGCGGCAGCTCGCGCGCCACGGTGCGGCGGCCGGCCAGCTCCTTGAACACTGGCGTTTCATGCAGAAAGCGGCGCAGGTAGACCGACACCAGCCCGAACACGCCGCCCAGGATGAACGGAATGCGCCAGGCAAAGTCGCTCACCTGCTCCGGCGAGTAGTGGCGGTTGATGGCCACGGCAATCAGCGAACCCAGCAGGATGCCGCCGGTGATGCCCGAGGTCAGCATGCCGATGCCGAAGCCGTAGCGGCGTGCGGGCACGTGCTCGCCCACGAACACCCAGGCGCCGGGCATTTCGCCGCCGATGGCCGCGCCCTGAAGCACGCGCATGGCCAGCAGCAGCAACGGCGCCGCGATACCGATGCTCGCGTAGATGGGCAGCAGGCCGATGACCAGCGTGGGCGCCGCCATCAGGAAGATCGACAGCGTGAACATGCGCTTGCGCCCGAACACGTCGCCGAAATGCGCAATGACGATGCCGCCCACCGGGCGCGCCAGGTAGCCGGCCGCGAAGATGCCGAAGGTCTGCAGCTGGCGCAGCCAGTCGGGCATGTCCACCGGGAAGAACAGCGCGCCCAGCACGGTGGCAAAGAACACGTAGATGACGAAGTCGTAGAACTCCAGCGTGCCGCCGAGGGCGGACAGGGCCAGGGTCTTGTAGTCGCTCGCGCCGAGCGTGCGGGCCGGTTGCGGCTGGGCGCCGTCCGGGAGGGTTGCTTGTGAAGTCATGGCTGGCAAGGAGGTCGTGGCCGCGCGCCCGCCCGTAGAGCGGATGAGAAACGGAACAATGGCGCGTGGACGAAATGCCTGGCCGCGTTCGCCGGGTGGGCGCCACGGGAGGCCTGAAAGCGCGGCCCGGTTCGGGCCGATGGGCGATGCTAAGTGTTAACCCTTGTTTCCGCAGCCGAGCCGCCCGAATCTCGACCGGGCAGCGCGGTCTCTGTCCCATGCGATTGGTGGACAATTGACAACATTGCTGCATCCCCAGGCAGCCTTCCACCGTCTTTCTCTCCAAGCTTTCATGAAACGCACCTGGCTGCTCTTTGCCCAAGCCGTGACCGTCCTGCTGGCGGCCTACTTCGTCGTTGCGACGCTCAAGCCCGAGTGGATCAACAAGCGCTCGACATCGCTGGGCGGCGTGGTGTCCATCGTGGAAGCGCCGGCGGGCGGCGCGGCCATCTCGGCACCCGGCAGCCTGAGCGTGCCGGCCAAGAAGGCCTCGCCCGCGGTGGTGAGCATCAACACCAGCAAGGCCGCTCAGCGCCACCCGCGCAGCAACGACCCCTGGTTCCGCTTCTTCTTCGGTGACCAGGACGACCAGCCCCAGGTGGGCCTGGGCAGCGGCGTGATCGTCAGCCCCGACGGCTACATCCTCACCAACAACCACGTGGTCGAGGGCGCCGACGAGATCGAGGTGACGCTGAACGACAGCCGCCACGCGCGCGGCAAGGTGATCGGCACCGACCCCGACACCGACCTGGCCGTATTGAAGATCGAGCTCGACAAGCTGCCCGTGATCGTGCTGGGCGACTCCGACGCGCTGCAGGTGGGCGACCAGGTGCTGGCCATCGGCAACCCCTTCGGCGTGGGCCAGACCGTGACCAGCGGCATCGTCTCGGCGCTGGGGCGCAACCAGCTCGGCATCAACAACTTCGAGAACTTCATCCAGACCGACGCGGCCATCAACCCCGGCAACTCGGGCGGTGCGCTGATCGACGTCAACGGCAACCTGCAGGGCATCAACACCGCGATCTATTCGCGCTCGGGCGGCAGCATGGGCATCGGCTTCGCCATTCCGGTGTCGATGGCCAAGATCGTGCTCGAGGGAATCGTCAAGGAAGGCCAGGTGCGCCGCGGCTGGATCGGCGTGGAGCCGAACGAACTTTCGCCCGAACTGGCCGAGACCTTCGGCGTGAAGGCGGATACGGGGGTGATCATCACCGGCGTGCTGCAGAACGGCCCGGCCGCCAAGGCCGGCATTCGCCCCGGCGACGTGATCATCGCGGTGGGCGAGAAGAAGACGGACAGCGTTCAGGCGCTGCTGACCGCGGTGGCGGGCCTGAAGCCCGGCAGCAGCTCACGGTTCGCGTTGCAGCGCGGCAGCGACAAGATGGAGCTGGATGTGACGCCGGGGCTGCGACCGAAGAGCCCCGTCAGGCAAGTGCCCAACCAGCCCGAATAAGGCCAGCCCTCGGGCCTTGCGCGCCGGAACTCAGCTGGACGCCGAGTCGGCGCTTTCCTCTTCTTCCGGTTTCTTGCCCGAGCTGGCGAAGTACTTGGCACCGAGGATGCCCACCTCGTACAGCAGGCACATCGGCACCGCCAACGCCAGCTGCGACACCACGTCGGGCGGCGTCAGCACGGCGGCCACGACGAACGCGACCACGATGAAGTAGCCGCGGAAGGACTTCAGCTTCTCGATGGTCACCATCTCGAAGCGCACCAGCAGCATCACCACGATCGGCACCTGGAAGGCCACGCCGAAGGCGATGTACAGCGACAGGATGGCCTCGACGTACGAGGAAATGTCGGGCGTCGCCTGCACCGCGGCTGGCGCAAAGCGCTGGATGAAGCTGAACATCTTGTCCAGCACGAACAGCTGCACGAAGGCGATGCCGCCGTAGGCCAGCAGGCTGCCGAAGAAGATCAGCGGCAGCGCGAACTTGCGCTCATGGCTGTAGAGCCCGGGCGCCACGAACATCCACGCCTGGTACATGAGCCAGGGCAGTGCCAGCAGCACGGCGGCCATCATCAGCACCTTCAGCGGCACGAAGAACGGCGAGAACACGCCGATGGCGATCAGCTTGGCGTCGTGCGGCATGTGCGCCTTGATCGGCATCGCGATGATGTCGATCAGCCCGCCGGGCCCCGGCCAGATGGACAGCAGGATGCCCGCGATGACCAGGCCGTAGACGCAATAGAGCAGGCGGTCGCGAAGCTCGACCAGGTGAGCCACGAACGGCTGTTCGGTGCCCGCCAGCTCGTCTTCTTTGTCGTTGTTCTTGTTGTCGGAATCGGCCATTGGAAAAGAAGATAGCGTGACGTCGGCCGGCGTGCGGCGCTCGGGGAACGCGGTGGTGGGGGTGCGCTAGTTGATCTTGTTGATCGTGTGCGGGCGGAAGCGGGCGACCCGTGCCGCACCCGACAGCGCCTTGGTGCGCACGCCGTTGCGCGACTTGTACCACTGCGGTGTGGCGCCCTGCTTCAGGCGCCAGTTCTTGCGCGGGTGCCGGTACTCCGGCGGCGGTGGCGGCTCGGGTTCGGCCAGCGCCGAGAGTGTTTCACCCGAACCGCTGAACTGCTTTTCGAAGTCGCTCGCACCGGTGTGGATGCTGTGCTCGACGTCGCGCGCCGCATCCTCCACGGTGGTCTTCATCTTGCGGAGCTCGTCGAGCTCCATCGAGCGGTTGACTTCGGACTTGACGTCGTTCACGTAGCGCTGCGCCTTGCCGAGCAGGGTGCCCACGGTGCGTGCCACGCGCGGCAGCTTTTCCGGACCGATGACGATCAGCGCCACGACGCCGATCAGCGCCAGCTTCTCGATACCGAGGTCGAACACGTGCGGTCCGCGCTCAGGACTTCTGACGCGCTTCGACGTCGATGGTCGACTTGTCGTTGACCGGCTGGCCGGTCACTTGCTGGGCGGGTGCCGAAGTGCCGGCGGGCGCATCGGCGCTGCCGTCCTTCATGCCGTCCTTGAAGCCCTTGACGGCGCCGCCAAGGTCGGAGCCCATGTTGCGCAGCTTCTTGGTGCCGAAGATCATGACCACGACGAGCAGCACGATCAGCCAGTGCCAGATGGAAAAAGAACCCATGGAGAACTCCTAAGAATGTGTCCGATTTTAGTCGGGCGAAATGTGACAGTTTGGCTTAAGCGTACTCAGCCGCGAAGCCATGGCCGGGGACCGCCCATGACATGGACATGGAGATGGTGAACCTCCTGCCCGCCCTCGTTGCCGGTGTTGACGACCACCCGGAAACCGCCATCCGGATAGGGCTTGCAGCCCTGCTCCAGCGCCAGCCGGGGCGCCAGGGTCATGATCTTGCCCATGAGCGCCGCGTCGTCGGGCGTGAGCTGCGCCATCGACGCGATGTGCTTCTTGGGCACCACCATGAAATGCACCGGCGCCCACGGCGCGATGTCGTGAAAGGCGAACAGGTCGTCGTCTTCGTAGACCTTGCGCGAGGGGATCTTGCCTTCGACGATCTTGCAGAAGACGCAGTTCGGGTCAGATGACATCTTTGGGTTCCATGGGGCGGCTGTCGTTCATTCGGATCATGCCTTTCACGATCCGGTACAGGAACCACAGCGAAATCAGGCTCCAGGCGATCCAGCCCGGAACGAAAAAGAGCAGCCAGAGCCACGAGGTCACGATGTAGAGCAACCCGGCCCACAGCACCGAGCGGATGCGCCAGCTGAAATGCGACGCCTGCCAGGTGCCTGCGGCGTCGTCGCGCTTGACGAAATCGATCACCAGCGCGATCAGCAGGAGCAGCACCGACGCCTGCGCCCCCGGCACGACGGCGCCGATGGCCACGATCAGGTGCAGGATGTAGCTGACCCAGCCCCAGGTCTTGAGGGAGTCGTCGGGTTCCACGTTCACGATGTCGTTGGCCATGAGGGATGTCCTTTCAACCGTTAACCGTTGCCAGCTTCGCGGGCCTGCACCTTGCGCAGCGCCTTTTCCTCGATGCCGCTGGTGCCCTCGCGGCGCTCGAGCTCCGCGGTGACGTCGGCAGGCGAAAAACCGTAGTGCGCCAGCGCCACCATGGTGTGGAACCACAGGTCGGCCACTTCGTTCACTATTTTCGAGCGGTCGCCGCCGTGGTCGGCGTCCTTGGCGGCCATCACGACCTCGGTGGCTTCCTCGCCGATCTTCTTGAGGAAAGCGTCGGGGCCCTTGTGCAGCAGCCGGGCGGCGTAGCTTTTTTCGGGGTCGCCGCCGTTCGCGGGCAGGCGGCTTTCGATGACGGCGGCCAGGCGTGCCAGGGCGTCGACGGACGAGGAGGGGCTGGGGGTGTTCACCGTGGCCGTCATTTGTAGATCGATTCCGGGTCTTTCAAGACGGGTTCGACCACCGTCCACTGGCCCTTGTCGTACTTGCTGAAGAAGCAGCTGTGGCGCCCGGTGTGGCAGGCGATGCCGGGCTCGTGGCCGAGCTGGGTGACCTTGAGCAGAACCACGTCGTTGTCGCAGTCCAGCCGGATCTCGTGCACGGTCTGCACATGGCCCGACTCCTCGCCCTTGAACCACAGCTTGTTGCGCGAGCGGCTGAAATACACCGCACGGCCCAGCTCGGCGGTCTTTTCGAGCGCCTCGCGGTTCATCCAGGCGAACATCAGCACGTCGTTGCTGCCCTGTTCCTGCGCGATGACCGGCACCAGGCCGTTCGCGTCCCACTTCACTTCATCGAGCCATTTCATCGCGGTATTGTCAGGGATAGAAAAAGACCCTTGAGGGGCGTTCGAACGGCCCCCCGGGGGGGCGCTCAGCGGTCGATCCGCACGGGTATGCCCCGCGCGGCCATGCGGGCCTTGGCCTCGCCCACCGTGTGCTCGCCGTAGTGGAAGATGCTGGCCGCCAGCACCGCGTCGGCGCCGCCGGTCTGGATGCCGTCGGCCAGGTCGTCCAGGCTGCCCACGCCGCCCGAGGCGATCACCGGCACGCTGACGGCATTGCTCACCGCGCGGGTCAGCTCCAGGTCGAAGCCGCTCTTGGTGCCGTCGCGGTCCATGCTGGTCAGCAGGATCTCGCCGGCGCCGCGGCGCGCCATCTCGGTGGCCCACTCGACGGCATCCAGGCCGGTGTTCTTGCGCCCGCCGTGGCTGTACACGTCCCAGCCCGCGCCGCGCGTGGCGGCCTCTTCGGGGCTGCGGCGCTTGGCGTCGATGGCGACCACGATGCACTGCGAGCCGTACTTCTGCGAGGCGTCGTCGATCACGTTCGGGTCGGCGATGGCGGCGGAGTTGAAGCTGGTCTTGTCGGCGCCCGCGTTGAGCAGCCGGCGCACGTCGGCCACGGTGCGTACGCCGCCGCCCACGGTCAGCGGAATGAAGACCTGCGAAGCCACCGCTTCGATGATCGGCAGGATCAGGTCGCGGCCGTCGCTGGTGGCGGTGATGTCGAGGAAGGTGAGCTCGTCGGCGCCCTGCGCGTTGTAGCGTGCGGCGATCTCGACCGGATCGCCCGCGTCGCGCAGTTCGAGGAAGTTGACACCCTTGACGACACGGCCGCCGGTGACGTCGAGGCAGGGAATGATGCGTTTGGCAAGCATGGGGTGGACCAGGAAGGAAGCAGAGAAAGAATCAGAGAACGCGCAGCTGTTGCCAGCCCTGCCATTGGGCGCCGGGCGCGAGCAGCACGGGCTCGTCGATGCGGGCGGCCTCCACGCACAGCATATGGCGGAACCCGTCCGCGGGCATGTCGGCGAGTTTCGCACCGAGCACCGCGCCGGGGTTCCACACCACCGTTTCGCTGCAGCTCGCGCTTTGCGAGATTTCGAGCTTGCCGCCCGGCTGCACCAGCCGCAGCGGCTGGGCGGGTGCGGCATACACGCTGTCGAACTCTGCATCGAAATGCAACGCCGCCGCGGTTTCCACGTGGCGGTCGTCGCGCAGCGAATCCCAGCGGTTGGCACCCTGCAGGCCTTCCAGCCGCACATTGGCGATGTCGTCCACACGCAGGTAGGTGTGCAGTGCCGCAGCAAAGGTCCAGGGCGCGCGGTCGATGTTGACCAGCGTGAGCGCCGTGCGCAGCTGGCCGCGCGACAGGGTGGCCTCGAGCCGTGCCTCGAAAGCGTGCGGCCAGAGCTTGCGGGTGGCTTCGGCGTCGCGCAGCGTCAGCCGCAGCGTGTCGGGCGCGTCCGACGGCTCGTGCTTCCAAGGCAAATTGCGCATGAATCCATGCTTGGGCAACATGCCGCGCTGGTTGAACTGGGGGCAGCAAACGGGCACGCCGCCGCGGATGGCGGTGTGCCCGTCGAACACCGCCGAAGGGCTCAGGTAAAGCCTTTCCACCCCGTCGCCCGCCGTCCAGGAGAGCACTTGCGCGCCATGCAAGGCGACGGTGAGGGTGCTTTCATCGGGGCCTGTGGCGCGCAGTGCGGGCTGGCCGCGAAACTCGATCGGGGTGATTTCCATGGCGAGAATTGTAGGCAGCGCCCGCGCCGTGGCACGGAACTGGCATCTCGGGCCATTGCGCGCACGGGGCCTTCTTGGATACCCTGTGACCGCTTCAGTCCCGTGCTCGAAAAAATCACTCTCACACGACAAAAGGGGATACGCATGAAGAAAAAGCTGCCGATGGCCGCCTGGATCCTGATCGCCATGGTGCTCGGCATCATCGTGGGCTACATGATCTTCACGAGCTTCCCGGACAAGAAAGCCGCCAAGGAGATCGCCGACTACGTCTCCATCGTCTCGGACGTGTTCCTGCGCCTGATCAAGATGCTGATCGGCCCGCTGGTGTTCTCCACCCTGGTGGTGGGCATCGCGCACATGGGCGACGCCAAGTCGGTCGGCCGGGTGTTCGGCAAGGCCATCGGCTGGTTCCTGACCGCCTCGCTGATCTCGCTGGTCATCGGCCTGATCATGGCCAACCTGCTCAAGCCCGGCGAGAACCTGGGCCTGCCGCTGCCCGACATCGGCGCCTCGGCCAACCTGGCCACCTCCAAGTTCACGCTGAAAGACTTCGTGAGCCACACGGTGCCCAAGTCGTTCGTGGAAGCCATGGCCAACAACGAGATCCTGCAGATCGTGGTGTTCTCGATGTTCTTCGGCGTGGCGCTCGCCTCGCTGGGCGACAAGGCCAAGACGCTGGTGGCGGCCATCGAGGAGCTTTCGCACGCCATGCTCAAGATCACGGGCTACGTGATGAAGCTCGCGCCGCTCGCGGTGCTGGCCGCCATGGCCGCCACGGTGGCCGTCAACGGGCTGGGCATCCTGCTGAAGTTCGCGGTGTTCATGGGCGACTTCTACCTCGGCCTGTTCGTGCTGTGGAGCGTGCTGGTGCTGGCGGGCTTCCTGTTCCTGGGGCCGCGCGTGTTCAAGCTGCTGGTGCTCATCAAGGAGGCCTTCCTGCTGTCCTTTGCCACCGCCAGTTCGGAAGCCGCGTATCCGAAGATCCTGCAGGCGCTCGACCGTTTCGGCGTGAAGCGCAAGATCTCCAGCTTCGTGATGCCCATGGGCTATTCGTTCAATCTGGACGGCTCCATGATGTATTGCACCTTCGCCGTGCTGTTCATCGCGCAGGCCTACAACATCCACATGCCGATCAGCACGCAGGTCACGATGCTGCTGATCCTGATGCTCACCTCCAAGGGCATGGCCGGCGTGCCGCGCGCCTCGCTGGTGGTGATTGCCGCCACGCTGAACCACTTCGACATTCCCGAGGCCGGCCTGCTGCTGATCCTGGGTGTGGACACCTTCCTCGACATGGGCCGCTCGGCCACCAACGCGGTGGGCAACTCCATCGCCACCGCGGTGGTCGCCAAGTGGGAAGGCGAGCTGCTCTCCGAAAGCGACGCCGAGGTCAACGCCCGGGCCATCGACGAGGAAGCCAACGCCACCCTCGCCCACCCGGCGCACGCGTGAGCAGGCACGCCATGAAGCGCATCGGCACGCTTGCATCCGCCGGCGCCGCGTTGCTCGCGGCCCTGGTGCTGGCGGTTCCCGCTCAGGCGCAGGAGCTCACCGGCACGCTGGCCAAGGCGCGCTCCACAGGCGCCATCACCCTCGGCTACCGCGAGTCGTCGGTGCCCTTCTCGTACCTCAATGCGCGCAAGGAACCCATCGGCTACTCCATCGAGCTCTGCCGCTCGCTGGTGAGCTCCATCGAGGACGCGGTGAACAAGAGCCTCACCATCAAGTGGGTGCCCGTGACCTCGGACTCGCGCATCGACGCGGTCGCCAGCGGCAAGGTCGACCTGGAGTGCGGCTCCACCACCAACAACCTCGAGCGGCAGAAGCGCGTGAGCTTCTCGCCCACCATGTTCGTCTCGGGCACCAAGGTGCTGGTGAAGAAGGGCTCGCCGATCAAGTCGTTCCGCGACCTGGCCGGCAAGAAGGTGGCCGTGACGGCCGGCACCACCAACGAGAAGACGCTGCGCGAGCTGTCGGAAAAGTTCAAGCTCGGCATCAACCTGATCGTGACGCCCGACCATGCGGAGTCCTTCGGGCTGGTGAAGAGCGGCCAGGCCGACGCCTTCGCCACCGACGACGTGCTGCTCTACGGCCTGATCGCCCAGGACGCTGCCAAGGCGAACTACGAGGTGGTCGGCGACTTTCTCTCCTACGACCCCTACGGGATCATGTACCGCAAGGACGACGCGCAGCTCAACAAGCTGGTCGTCGACGCCTTCCAGGTGCTGGCGGAAGACGGCGAGATCGAGCGGCAGTACAAGCGCTGGTTCCTGCGCAAGCTGCCCTCGGGGGAAAGCCTCAACCTGCCGATGAGCGCGCAGCTGGAAACGATCATCCAGACGATGTCGGTGAAGGCCGAGTAGCCCAGAGCGCGACAGGGGCTGCCGCCCCGGGCCGTGTGCAACACTGCGGCCCGATGCCACCCAGCCCCGACACGCCACCCCTCGCCGACCTGCTCGCCCTCGACCGCCGATGCGAGGCCACCTGGCAGGCGCTGAGCGACACCCTTGAGGGGCACCTGCGCACCGGGCGCCTCGAGGAAGCCCTTGCGCTGGCGCGTGCCGTTCCGCCCGACGACGCTGCGCTGGCCTGCCGGGACCACACGTTCCTGTTCTGGGCCGCTATCGCCGAAGCCACGGCTGGCGACACGCCCGCGGCACTGGCCCACGTGCAGAACGCGTACCGGCACGGCTACCGCGCCTTCTGGGACTTTGCCGCCCACCGGGTGCCGGAAGACGAAAGCAGCGCCCTCAAGCGCCCGCTGCATGCCGACGCGCAGCTCCAGGCCTGGGTCGACTCGGTGTTCGACGGCACCGTGGGCGACTGGGGCATGGACCCGCGGCGCACACCCTTCTGCTGGTTCGAGCAGGGCCCGCTCACGCTCACCAAGGCGCGCTGCGCCATCGGCAACACGCTGCTGCACAAGGGTGCGCCGGTCTACAGGTTCAGGTTCTTCAACGGCTCCTTCGACATTCCCACCGAGTTCGTCGTGGCCGACGTCGAAGCCTTCGACAACGACCCCGCCGCCACGGCCAACCGCCAGAACTACCAGGCCCGCAGCTACACCCTGCAAGCGCATGCGTTCAAGGTCGGCTATGCGCATCCGCGCGTCCATGCCTTCTGGCGCACGCTGGACAGCTTCGACCTCGACGCCACGCTGGCGCTCATTGCAGAGCCGCCGCTGCACGAACTGCACCGGGGCACCGGCGGTGAGTTCGTCAACCTGCTGCATGCGCTGGTGCAATGCGGCCACCTCGACGCCATCGTGCACCGCCTGCCCACATTGCCTGCGCACATGGCGCTGTTGCTGATGTGCTTCGATGCTCCCGACATCCGGGCTCGCGCGGCCGCCCACCTGGGCCTGCCCGAACTGCCGGCGCTGTTCGAACTGGCGCTCACGCCTTGTGCGCGCAAGAGCCCGGCCGACGTCTGTCGGCTGATCGACTTCGGCGCCCGGCATCCGAAGTTCCGGCGGCTGCTGGCCACGGTGCTGGCGCGCTACGCGCTGCACAGCTACGACAACTACAACCCGGGCATCAACTGGTTCTTCCAGGCCTTCGCGGGCTTTGCGCTCGCACGCGGCGGCGGCCTGCTCGACTTTCTGGTGACCGAACCCGAGCTGCTGCCGGTGCTGCACCGCATGAAGACGCAGGCGGTGTGCGACGACCACGGCAACGACCTGCCTGCGCTGCATCGCACCCTGGTGCTGAACATGGCGTGGAGCGGCCACCCCGACCTGGCGGACTGGCGCGCCGTGCCGGCCACCATGCCGGACCGCACGCGCTTCGCGGCCTCGCACCGCAAGACCGAAGGCGTGATCGCCAGCGCGGCCTTCCGGGCGCTGGCGCGCGCCTGAGACGGACACGCCCTAGCGCGCGGGCCACTCCCAGCGCGGGATCTCGCTCATGTCCAGGTTGGCGATACGCGTTTCGCCGAACTGCTTGTCGAGCACCACCGATTTCAGGTCGTCGCTGTCTTCCAGCGCCGCGATCAGCCGCGCGGCATGCGACACCACGATCACCTGCGACTGGCGCGCCGCCTGCGCGATGAGGCGGCCGAGCGCGGGCAGCAGGTCGGGGTGCAGGCTGGTCTCGGGCTCGTTGAGCACCAGCAGCGCGGGCGCGCGGGGCGTGAGCAGGGCCGCGATCCACAACAGGTAGCGCAGGGTGCCGTCGGACAGCTCGGCGGCGGTCAGGGGCCGCAGCAGGCCGTGCTGGTGCATCAGCGTCTCGAAGCGGTCGCCAGCCACCTGCACTTCGACGCGGGCTCCCGGAAAGGCGTCGTCCACGGCACGGTCCAGCGCTTCGCCGTCGCCGATCTCGCGGATGGTCTGCAGCGCCGCGGCCAGGTCGGCGCCGTCGTCGGCCAGCACGGGCGTGTAGGTTCCCAGCTGCGGCTGGCGCGCGGGCGCCTCGGCATCGGAACGGAAATGGTCGTAGAAGCGCCAGGAGCGCATCTGCTCGCGCAGCGTGAGCATCTCGGGCGCGTCGCGCGGGTCGGCGTGCTCGGTCATCATGCTGGCGAAGGCGGGCATCGGCCGGCCAACGGCCTGCCAACCCTTGCCGTCGCGCAGGCGCAGCGCGCCGCCCTTGCGGTCGACCAGTTGTGTGGAGGGGCGCAGCAGCGGGCCGCTCCAGATGGCCTCGTGCTTGATCTGCGGGTCGCGCGAAAAAGCCGTCGACGGAATCGGCGCCGGCAGGCCGATGTCGATGGCGTAGCCGAAATCTTCACTCTGGACACCGGCGAAGCCCAGCTTCAGCGCCACCGGCTCGCTGCGCGTGGTGCCTTGCACGGGCACCTCGCCACGCAGCATGGCCGCCGAGAACCGCTCGGGCCCGGCCCACAGCGTGGAAGACAGGCCGCCTTCGCGCACCAGCGAGCGGATCACGCCGCCATTGGCAATGTCGGCCAGCAGCCGCATCGCCCGGTATACGCTCGATTTGCCGCTGCCGTTGGCCCCGGTCACCACCGTGAGCCGGCCCAGCGGCACCGTCAGCTGGCGCAGCGAGCGGTAGTTGGCAATGGCGAGCGCGGAGAGCACGCGCTGCGCGGTTAAGGCGTCAGGCCGCCAGTTCGTCCGCGCGGGCTTGCGCCGCGGCGAAATCGAGGTCGCCCGAATAGATGGCGCGGCCGCAGATGACGCCCTCGATGCCATCGGACTCGACGGCGCAGAGGTTGTCGATGTCCAGCATGTTCGACAGGCCGCCCGAGGCGATCACCGGAATGGTCAGCGCCCGCGCCAGCTTGACGGTGGCTTCGATGTTGATGCCCGAGAGCATGCCGTCGCGGCCGATGTCGGTGTAGATGATCGACTCGACGCCGTAGTCCTCGAATTTCTTGCCCAGGTCGGCCACCTCGTGGCCCGTGAGCTTGCTCCAGCCGTCGGTGGCAACCTTGCCGTCCTTGGCGTCCAGGCCCACGATGATGTGGCCGCCGAAGGCGCTGCAGGCATCCTTCAGGAAGCCCGGGTTCTTGACCGCGGCGGTGCCGATGATCACGTAGCGCAGGCCGTCGTCGATGTAGCGCTCGATGGTGTCGAGGTCGCGAATGCCGCCGCCCAGCTGCACCGGAATGTCGTCGCCGACTTCCTGCAGGATCGCCTTGATGGCTGCGTGGTTCTGCGGCTTGCCGGCGAAGGCTCCGTTCAGGTCGACCAGGTGCAGCCGGCGCGCGCCGGCCGTGACCCACTTACGGGCCATGGCGGCGGGGTCTTCGCTGAAGACGGTGGACTGGTCCATGTCGCCCTGCTTGAGGCGAACGCAGTGGCCGTCCTTGAGATCAATGGCGGGAATGAGGAGCATGGAAGTGACGCGAGTGTGCGGAGTCCGGGCTGTGGGAGGTTCGGCCCGGACAGGAAAAAAACGTTCAGGGGTTCCAGTGGAGGAAGTTGCGATAGAGCTGCAACCCATGGTCCGCACTCTTCTCCGGGTGGAACTGGGTGGCAAAAATATTATCGCGTGCAATGGCTGCGGTAAAGCTCGTGCCGTAATCCGCTTCGCCCACGCTGTGCCTGGGGTCGACCGGGCAGGCGTAGAAGCTGTGCACGAAGTAGAAGTAGCTGTCGTCGGGCACGCCCGCCCACACGGCGTGCGGCTGGGCCTGGCGCACCTGGTTCCAGCCCATCTGCGGCACCTTGAAGCGGCTGCCGTCGGGCTGCAGGCGACCGGCCAGGTCGAACTTGACGACCTCGCCCGGAATGAGGCCCAGGCCGTCGGTCGGGCCTTCGTGGCTGCGCGACAGCATCATCTGCATGCCCACGCACACGCCGAACAGCGGCTTGCTGGCGGCCGCTTCGAGCACCGACTCCTGAAGGCCGGACTCGCGCAGTTCGCGCATGCAGTCGGGCATGGCGCCCTGCCCCGGCAGCACCACGCGGGTGGCCTTTCGGACCACGTCGGGGTCGGAGGTGACGAACACTTCCACGCCCACCTGGTCGGCCGCATGGCGCACGGCCTGCGACACGGAATGCAGGTTGCCCATGCCGTAGTCGACGACGGCAACGGTATTTGCTACAGATTTCATAGCTGATGGACGAACGCGTTCAGAGCGAGCCCTTGGTCGAGGGAATGACGCCGACGGAACGCGGATCGAGCTCGAGCGCGCCGCGCATGGCGCGCGCGAAGGCCTTGAACACGGTCTCGCACTGGTGGTGCGCATTGACGCCCTTGAGGTTGTCGATGTGCAGCGTGACGAAGGCGTGGTTCACGAAGCCCTGGAAGAACTCGTAGGTGAGCTGGCTGTCGAAGGTGCCGATCATCCCGCTGGTGAACGGCACGTGCATCACGAGGCCCGGGCGGCCCGAGAAGTCGATGACCACGCGGCTCAGCGCTTCGTCCAGCGGCACGTAGGCATGGCCGTAGCGGCGGATGCCCTTCTTGTCGCCGATGGCCTTGGCCACGGCCTGGCCGAAGGTGATGCCCACGTCCTCCACCGTGTGGTGGCCGTCGATGTGCAGGTCGCCCTGGCAATCGATGTCGAGGTCGATCAGCCCGTGCCGGGCGATCTGGTCGAGCATGTGGTCGAAGAAACCGATGCCGGTCGAGAGCTTGGACTTGCCGGTGCCGTCGAGGTTGACGCTGACGGTGATCTTGGTTTCCGCGGTGTTGCGGGTGACAGACGCGATGCGCTCGCCGCTGTCCTGGGAGGTGGGGGTGGTCATAGTGAGGCTTCGAGTGCCGCGAGCATGCGCGCATTCTCGTCGGCGGTTCCGACGGTGAGGCGCAGGCAGTTGGCGAGCAGTTCGTGCATTTTAGAAACGTTCTTCACCAGCACCCCGCGCGCCTTCATGCCCTCGAAGGTCCTGGTGGCATCGGGCACGCGCAAAAGGATCATGTTGGCGTCGCTGGGCCAGGTCTTCACGCCGGGCAGGCGGCCGAGCCCGGTCATCAGTCGCTCGCGCTCCTCGCGGATCTGCCGGGCCTGGGCCTCGAACACCTCGGCGTGTTCCAGCGCGAACAGCGCGCACTCGCAGTTGAGCACGCTGATGTTGTAGGGCGGGCGCACCTTGTCGATCTCGGCGATCAGCGCGGCCGGCCCCATCAGGTAGCCCAGGCGGATGCCGGCCAGGCCGAACTTGCTGAGCGTGCGCATCAGCAGCACATGGCCGTGCGCCGCGAGCCGGTCGATGTAGCTTTTGGCGGCGAACGGCTGGTAGGCCTCATCGATCACCACCAGGCCGCGCTGCGCGCCCTGGGCCTGGACGATCTTCTCGATGACGGCGTCGTCCCAGAGGTTGGCGGTCGGGTTGTTCGGGTAGGCCAGGTAGACGATGGCGGGCTTCTCGCGCGCGACGGCGGCCAGCATGGCGGCCTCGTCGAGCTCGAAATCGGCCGTGAGCGGCACGCCGACGAACCTCAGGCCCTGCAGCTGCGCGCTCATGGCATACATCACGAAGCCGGGCAGCGGCGCCAGCACCGTGGCGCCGGGCTGGTCGCAGGCGATGTCGAGCAGCGAAATCAGCTCGTCGGAGCCGTTGCCCAGCATCAGGGAGAAGCCTTCGGGCATCTGCGCATGGGCGGCAAGCGCACGCTGCAGGTGGGCGCCGCGTTCGCCCGGATACCGGTTGAGCGCCAGCGCGCCGAGCCGCGCGCCCAGCTCGGCCTGCAGCGCGGGCGGCAGGCCGAAGGGGTTTTCCATCGCGTCGAGCTTGATGAAGCCGCTGGCGTCCTGGACCGCATAGGCATGCATGGCCCGCACGTCGTTGCGGATACGGTCGAGCGGGGAGCGGGCGGATTCTGGAACGGTCATCGGGTGCAGCGGTAGCTGTTTTTCAGGGCGCCGGCCATGACCAGTTGAACGGGCATGTCGGCTTCATAGCTGTCGGCGTTGCGGCTCAGCTCGGTCTGGTAGAGCGAACGGGCCATGGCGGGTTCGAGGCGGCGGCCCTCGACGCAGAACACGGGCGCCTGCCCGTTGCGCTGCGAAGCCTCGACGCCTTCGCGCAGGCCTTCGAGCACGCCGACCAGGTAGTAGCTGGCGTAGGCCTTGCCGTCCTTCTCGCTGGCTTCGAGCGTGCGCAGTTCGCGGATGCTCATGGCCTGCGCGCCGGCGGCGGCCACCAGCGCGAAAAGCAGGAAAGCGGCCCGCTTCATCGGCATCATTTGCGGTAGCGCGGCGCCGGCGCATAGGCGCCGTCGGCCGGAAAGGCGCTGGGCTGCGACGGCGTGGCGTCACGGCGCTGGCGGCGGGGAGCGTCTTTTTCTTCGAGCTCGAACAGCGCGGCGCCGATCACGCCGATGTTGCGCACGTCGCCGGCGTCGGTGTTCGCGGCATAGGCACGGCCCGGCGCGGCAAAGCGGAAGGCTGCGACTTCGTTCTGGCTCTTGCGGAAACCCTCGATGGTCAAGGCCTGCAACGGGCGCAGCACGTAGCCGCCGTTGCGCAGGCTGCCGGGCTTGCCGTTCAGCACGTCGAGCCCGTCGACCGTGGCGATGACCTCGTAGCTGCGCTCGCCGAGGTTGCGAAAGCGCAAGGTGTAGCGCGAGCCCTGGACGCCGGCCAGGCGGAACATGTCTTCTGCGCCTGCGCCACGTCGCGCGCGCTGCAGCGGCAGGGGCTGGCCGTCTTCGTCGAGCACCGACCATTCGATGTCGCCGTCGGCCAGCATCAGGCTCAGTCGGCGTTCCGGGTTGTTGCCCACCGCGCGGCGCACGGCCGATGCTTCGTTGTAGCCGAGCGAAGCCACGTCGTCCGGCTGGGCGGACAGGCGCCTGGTGACGACCGCCTGCGTCTTCGACTCGCGGCCCTCGCCCCACTGCGTGCCGAGCTGCGGCGCAGGTGCAGCGCTGGGTGTTGCGTTGGTGGCCGGCGAGTCGCTGATCACTTGCCGCGGCATCTGGCTGCACGCAGCCAGCAAGGCGGCGCCCGCGACGAGCCCCGCGGCGAATCTGAACAGACGCGAACGACAGAGACGGTCAATCATCTTGCTTGCTCCTCCCGGAGGCTTGTCATGGGGGCTCAGATCTTACGCAGCCGCATGCGGGCGGCTTCGGCGTGCGCCTGCAGGCCCTCACCTTCGGCGAGCGTGACGGCGATGGGGCCCAACACCTGGGCGCCGGTCTCGCTGACCTCGATCAGGCTGGAGCGCTTCTGGAAGTCGTACACGCCCAGCGGGCTCGAAAAGCGCGCCGTGCCGCTGGTGGGCAGCACGTGGTTCGGGCCGGCGCAGTAGTCGCCCAGGCTCTCGCTGGTGAAGGCACCCAGGAAGATCGCGCCGGCGTGGCGCAGCAGCGGCTCCCACCGGTTGGGTTCGCTGCTGCTCACTTCCAGGTGTTCGGGGGCGATGCGGTTGCTGATCTCGCAGGCCTCTTCCATGCTCTTCGTGTGGATCAGCGCGCCGCGGCCGTTGAGCGAGGCGGCGATGATTTCCGCGCGCGGCATGGTGGGCAGCAGGCGGTCGATCTCGGCCTGCACGCGCTCGATGTAGGCGGCGTCGGGGCACAGCAGGATGCTCTGGGCCAGCTCGTCGTGCTCGGCCTGGCTGAACAGGTCCATGGCCACCCAGTCAGGCGGCGTGCTGCCGTCGGCCAGCACCAGGATTTCGCTAGGCCCCGCGATCATGTCGATGCCCACGGTGCCGAACACGCGGCGCTTGGCGGCCGCCACGTAGGCGTTGCCGGGGCCGGTGATCTTGTCGACGGCGGGGATGGTGGCGGTGCCGTACGCCAGGGCTGCCACGGCTTGCGCGCCGCCGATGGTGAAGGCACGGGTGACGCCCGCCACATAGGCGGCGGCCAGCACGAGCACGTTGCGTTCGCCCTTCGTCGACGATTGGCCACCGGCGCCGCCCGTCGCAACGCTGCCCTTCGCAGGCGTCGGCACGACCATGATGATTTCACCAACGCCGGCCACATGCGCCGGGATCGCGTTCATCAGCAAGCTGGACGGATAGGCCGCCTTGCCGCCTGGCACGTAGATGCCCACACGGTCCAGCGGCGTGACTTTCTGGCCGAGCAGCGTGCCGTCCGCGTCACGGTAGCTCCAGCTTTCGCCACTGGCCTTCTTCTGCGCCTCGTGATAGCTGCGCACACGGTCGGCCGCGGCTTGCAGCGCAGCGCGCTGGTCTTCAGGCAGCGAATCGAAGGCCTCCTTGAAATCGGCCTGCGTCAGTTCGAGTTCCGACACGGCTGTGGCGCCGAGCCCGTCGAAGCGGCGTGTGTACTCCAGCACCGCCTCGTCGCCGCGCTTTTGCACGTCGGCCAGGATGTCCGCCACCACCTTCTCGATGGCCGCGTCCGCGTCCGCGGACCAATGCAGCCGCGCCTTGAATTCAGCATCGAAGCTGGCTGAAGTCGTGGAGAGTCGGGCGGGGGCTGCTTTCAGAGTCATGAGGTTCAGGCGGAAGTCAGACGGAGGGAATGGCGGACGCGAACGCGTCGATGATGCGGCGGATGGGCTCGCGCTTGAGCTTGAGCGCTGCCTGGTTCACCACCAGGCGCGCGCTGATGTCCATGATGCGCTCCACCTCGACGAGGTGGTTGGCCTTGAGCGTGTTGCCGGTCGAGACCAGGTCGACGATGGCGTCGGCCAGGCCCGTGAGCGGCGCCAGCTCCATGCTGCCGTAGAGCTTGATCAGGTCGACGTGCACGCCCTTGCTGGCGAAGAAGTCGCGCGCCAGGCCCACGTACTTGGTCGCCACGCGCAGGCGCGAGCCCTGCTTCACGGCCGAGGCGTAGTCGTAGTCATTGCGCACGGCCACGCTCAGGCGGCAGGCCGCGATGCGCAGGTCCAGCGGCTGGTACAGGCCCTGGTTGCCATGCTCGAGCAGCACGTCGGAACCCGTCACGCCGAGGTCGGCGCCGCCGTACTGCACATAGGTGGGCACGTCGGAGGCGCGCACCAGCACCACGCGCACGTCGGGGCGGGTGGTGTCGAGAATGAGCTTGCGCGATTTCTCGGGGTCTTCCGTGACCTCGATGCCGGCGGCGGCCAGCAGGGGCATCGTCTCTTCGAAGATGCGGCCTTTGGAAAGAGCCAGGGTGATCATGCGGCGGCTCCTGTCACGCGTTCGATGTCGGCGCCCAGCCCGCGCAGCTTGGCTTCCATGCGGTCGTAGCCCCGGTCCAGGTGGTAGATGCGGTCGACCAGCGTCTCGCCCTCGGCCACGAGGCCGGCGATGACGAGGCTGGCGGACGCGCGCAGGTCGGTGGCCATCACGGTGGCGCCGGAGAGCTGCTGCACGCCCTCGACCATCGCCACCTTGCCCTCCACGTGGATGCGCGCGCCCAGGCGCACCATCTCGTTCACGTGCATGAAGCGGTTCTCGAAGATGGTCTCGGTGACCATCGAGGCGCCGCGCGCAATGACGTTCAGGGCCATGAACTGGGCCTGCATGTCGGTCGGAAAGCCCGGGTATTCGGTGGTGCTGAAGCTCTGCGCCTTCAGGGTCTGGTGCGCCGGGCCCTTGGAGGCGATGCGCACGCCGTCCTTTTCGCAGGCGACGGTGCAGCCCGCATCGCGCAGCTTGTCGATCACGGCGTCCATGTGGTCGCCGCGCGCATGGCGCAGGAAGGCCTCGCCGCCCGTGGCCGCGACGGCGCACAGGAAGGTGCCGGCCTCGATGCGGTCGGCCACCACGGCGTGCTCGCAGCCATGCAGCTTTTCCACGCCCTGGATGCGGATGTGGCTGGTGCCGTGGCCTTCGATCTTCGCGCCCATGCGGATCAGCATCTCGGCCAGGTCGACGATCTCGGGCTCCTGCGCGGCGTTCTCGAGCAGGGTTTCGCCCTCGGCCAGCGCGGCCGCCATCAGGAAGTTCTCGGTGCCGGTGACGGTGACCATATCGGTCAGGATGCGCGCACCCTTCAGGCGGGTGCGGCCCTCGGGCAGCCGCGCGAGCATGTAGCCGTGGTCGACCACGATTTCCGCGCCCATGGCCTGCAGGCCCTTGATGTGCTGGTCGACCGGCCGCGAGCCGATCGCGCAGCCGCCGGGCAGCGACACCTTGGCATGGCCGAAGCGCGCCAGCAGCGGGCCCAGCGCCAGCACGGAGGCGCGCATGGTCTTGACCAGTTCGTAGGGCGCCTCGGGGTTGCCCAGGTCGCCTGCGTTGAGTTGCACGGTGCCGTTGTCGTCGCGCTCGGCTGTCACGCCCATGTTGCGCACGAGCTTGAGCATGGTCGACACGTCCTGCAGGCGCGGCACGTTGTGCAGCGTCACGGGCTGATCGGTCAGCAACGCCGCGCACAGCTCGGGCAGCGCGGCGTTCTTGGCGCCGGAAATGAGTACTTCGCCGCGGAGCTCTCGCCCGCCGCGAATCAGAAGTTTGTCCATCGAAATTCCAGCGAAATCAGGGCCCCGCGGGGCCGGAACGTTATTTTTCCACTGCGGCCCATTCAGCCGGCGTGTAGGTCTTCATCGAAAGCGCATGCACCTCGTCGGTGTGCATTTTCGCACCGAGGGTGGCGTAGACCCGCTGATGGCGCTGAATGGCGCGCTTGCCCTCGAACTCGGCCGAGACGATGGTGGCGTACCAATGCCGGCCGTCCCCCTCGAGCGTGATGTGCTCGCACGGAAGATGGGACTGGATCAGGGCCTGGAGTTGTTCGGCGGTCATAGGGTGTGGAAAAACGTTCAGCTGCGGATCTTGTAACCGATGCGCAGGAGGTGGACGGCAATGGCGCTCACCACCAGCCAGGCGGTGCCGACGATGCCCAGGCTCAGCCAGGGCGAGGCGTCGCTCACGCCGAAGAAGCCGTAGCGGAAGCCGTCGATCATGTAGAAGAACGGGTTCAGGTGGCTCACCTTCTGCCAGAAAGGCGGCAGCGAACCGATCGAATAGAACACGCCCGACAGGAAGGTCATGGGCATGATCAGGAAGTTCTGGAACACGGCCATCTGGTCGAACTTCTCGGCCCAGAGGCCGGCGATGAGGCCCAATGTGCCCAGCATGGCGGCGCCCAGGAACGCGAACACGATGATCCAGAGCGGCGCCACGAAGCTGGGCATGGCAAAGAACATGGTGACCAGGAACACGCCAAGCCCCACGGCCAGCCCGCGAATGATCGACGAGCCCACATACGCGAAGAACCAGCCCCAGTGCGACAGCGGCGTGAGCAGCACGAACACCAGGTTGCCCATGATCTTGCTCTGGATGATCGACGACGAGCTGTTGGCGAACGCGTTCTGCAACACGCTCATCATCACCAGGCCGGGCACCAGAAACGCGGTGTAGGGCACGGTGCCGTAGACCGTGACGCGGCCTTCGAGCACGTGGCCGAACACCATGAGGTACAGCAGCGCGGTGAGCACCGGCGCGCCGACGGTCTGGAAACCGACCTTCCAGAAGCGCAGCGTCTCCTTATAGAGCAGCGCGCGCCACCCAGTTACGGCCATCATCGCGCGACCTCCAGCGGTGTCTGCTCGCCCGCCATCAGGTCGATGAACACGTCTTCCAGGTCGGCCTTGCGCATTTCCACGTCTTCCACCGCGACGCCGGCTTCGCGGATCGCGGCCAGCAGTTGTTCGACTTCATGGGCGTTCTGCGCGGGCAGCTGCACGATGCGCCCGGTGATGCGCGCATGCTGGGCAATGGCCCAGGGCAGCATGGCGTCGGTCTTGAAGCGCAGCACGTTGCTCGCGGCCGACTTCAGCAGCTCGCTGGTGCGGTCGAGCGCGATCACGCGGCCCTGCTTGAGCATTGCGATGCGGTTGCACAGCGCCTCCGCCTCTTCGAGATAGTGGGTGGTCAGCAGCACGGTGCTGCCCTGCTTGTTGAGCCTGGCGACGAACTGCCAGAGCGTCTGGCGCAGCTCGACGTCCACGCCGGCCGTGGGCTCGTCCAGCACGATCACCGGCGGCTTGTGCACCAGCGCCTGCGCCACCAGCACCCGGCGCTTCATGCCGCCCGATAGCTGGCGCATGTTGGCCGTCGCCTTGTCTGCGAGGCCCAGGCTTTGCAGCAGCTCGTCGATCCAGGCTTCGTTGTTCTTGATGCCGAAGTAGCCCGACTGGATGCGCAGCGACTCGCGCACGTTGAAGAAGGGGTCGAACACCAGCTCCTGCGGCACGATGCCGAGCTGGCGGCGCGCCTCGGCGAAGTCGCGCTGGACATCGAAGCCGTGCACGCTGATGGCGCCGGCCGTGGGGCGCGACAGGCCCGCGAGCATGCTGATCAGGGTGGTCTTGCCCGCCCCGTTGGGCCCGAGCAGGCCGAAGAATTCGCCCGGCTCGATCTGGAATGTGACCTCGTCGACCGCTTTCAGCCCTTGCTTGCCTTGGGCTTTTTGTTGTCTGGAGGGAGGGTAGGTCTTGGAGACCGATTGGAATGAGATCGCGGGCATGGGAACCCGCGATTTTACGGGGCTGTTACTTTTTTCAGGGCACGGCGGGCAAAAGGCCCGCAACACCATACAGCGCCGCCAGCTCGCGCAGCCGGGGCGACAGGCCCTTCACCGAGAAGCCGCGACCCAGCGCGCTGGATTCGCGCCGGCATTCGAGCAGCACCGCCAGCGCCGACGAGTCGAACTGGGCCAGCGCGGTGGCGTCCACCACGGTGGACGACGAATCGACCTGGCCCTTCAGCCCCTGCTGCAGCATGCGCATGCAGGCGGGGGCCTCGTCATGGGTCAGGCGAGTGGGCAGGACCAGCATCGATCAGCCCTTGCTGTTGCCCTTGTTGCGCGCCGCGAGCGCCGCAATCAGGCCATCGATGCCGCTCTTGTTGATTTCCTGCGAAAACTGGGTGCGGTAGGTGTCGACCAGCCAGACGCCCAGCACATTGAGGTTGTAGACCTTCCATCCGGCGCCCTGGCCGGGGGTCTTCTCGAGGCGGTAGTCCAGCTGGACCGGGTCGCCGCGGCCCTTGACCTCGGTGCGCACCAGCACGTCGGTATCGTCGGGCGAGCCGCGGAACGGACGCACGGTGACGGTCTGGTCGCTGACCTGGTCGAGCGCGCCCGCATAGGTGCGCACCAGCAAGGTCTTGAACTCTTCCTGCAGGCGCTTTTGCTGCTCCGGCGTGGCCGTGCGCCAGGCCGGGCCGACGGCCGAGGACGTCATGCGCTGGAAATTCACGTTGGGCATGATCTTGCTGTCGACCAGCAGCATGATCTTGTTGACGTCGCCCGACTTGATGGACTTGTCCGACTTGATGGTGTCGAGCACATCGGTCGAGATTCGCTTGACCAGCGCATCCGGGGTTTCGTCGGCAGCGCGTGCGGGGCTCACGAAGGTGGCGGCGACGCTGAACAGCATCGCGCCGGCGAGCACCAGGTGGCCGAAGCCGCGTCGTTGCAGGATCATCTTGTTGTTCATGGAGAGGTCCCTCAGGTTTCGGATTTCGCGCAACACGCACCAGAACGGCGTGTCACGATAGAACGGGTTCGACAGGCCCCAGGCCTACCGGGTTCCTGTCGCGCAGGTGAAGCCTTGCAACGGAATGCAAGCGAGCCACCTGCGCCGGCCGCGCCTGGCTGGCTACTTGCCTGCGTCTTCGTCGGGGCCCTTGCCGTCGTGGACCAGGCTGAGCCGGCGTTGCAGGAAGGCGTCGCGCGTGAACGAATACTTGTCGAGCGCGGCGTCGTCGATCAGGCGGCCGGCGCGCAGGTACTGCGAGCGCGTGTCGACCGCGTGCAGAACGGTCAGCGAATTGCGCCACGCCACGTCGTTCATGGCATTGAGCGGGTCACCGTAGAAGTCGACCGGCTTGGCGACCGTGTCGCGAAGGGTCGAGGGGCCGAGCACCGGCAGCACGATGTACGGGCCTGCGCCCACACCCCAGCGACCGAGCGTCTGGCCGAAGTCTTCGTCGTGGCGGTCGATGCCGGCTTCGGTGGCCACGTCGAGCAGACCGCCGAGACCGAAGAAGGTGTTGACGTTGACCCGCATGAAGGTCTCCGCGCTGTTCTGCAGCTTGAGCTGGGCCACGCTGTTGGCAAAACTCCAGACGTCGCCGAGGTTGCCGAAGAAGTTGTTCACCCCGGTACGCACCATCGAAGGCAGCACGTTGACGTAGACCGTGGACACCGGCACGAGCACCGCCTGGTCGAGCTTGTCGTTGAACGTGAACACGCCGCGGTTGAACGGCTCGAAAGGATCAGCCGGATTGGCATTGGGACCGGTGGCGCAACCGGCCACGAGTGCGAAGACCGCGGCCGCGCTGGTCCAGCGCGCGTATTTGGCTGTTTTGTTCATGGCAGTCGAGACGACATGCAAAAAGGATCGTGTTTTCATTTTTTATTGGGGGTGCCCTGCGCCGTGCCGGAGTTGGAGCTCCCATCGGCGGCCTTGCTGTAGAGGAACTGGCTGATCAGGTTTTCCAGCACCACCGCGGATTGCGTGGCTGTGATGGTGTCGCCGGCCTGCAGGTTCTTCTCCTCGGCGCCCGCCTCGATCCCGATGTACTGCTCGCCAAGCAGGCCACTGGTCAGGATCTTGAGCGAACTGTCCTTGGGAAAACTGTAACGGTTTTGCAAAGCCAGTGTGACGTCGGCCTGAAAGGTCTTGTCGTTGAAGGATATGGACTCCACACGGCCGACCACCACGCCCGCGCTGCGAATCGCCGTCTGCGGCTTGAGCCCACCGATGTTGTCGAAGCGCGCGGTCACCGAATAGGTCTTCTGGAAGTTCAGGCTCAGCAGGTTGGCCGACTGCAGCGCGAGAAACAGCAATGCGGCGGCGCCGATCAGCACGAACAGGCCGACCCAGATGTCATTGTTGGAACGTTGCATATCGACTCTTCCTAGATTCCTACGGATTGACTCATTCGGGAAACACCGCACACCGGCTTTGCCGGGCTGCTGGTGTTGCCCCCTGCAAGGGGGTTGGAGGCCACACGAAGTGGGCCAGCCTGGGGGTGTACTCGTTCATATGCTGAACATCATGGCGGTCAGGAGGAAGTCCAGCCCCAGCACCGCCAGCGATGCCGTCACCACCGTGCGCGTGGTCGCGCGCGACACGCCTTCGGGCGTCGGCTGGGCTTCATACCCCTGCAGCAGCGCGATGAAGGTCACGGTGAAACCGAAGACGATGCTCTTGATGACGCCGTTGCCGACGTCGCGCCACACATCGACGCCGCCCTGCATCTGCCCCCAGAACGCGCCCGGGTCCACCCCCAGCATCAGCACGCCCACCACATAGCCGCCCATGATGCCGACCGCGCTGAACACGGCGGCCAGCAACGGCATGGTGATGACGCCGGCCCAGAAGCGCGGCGCGAGGATGCGCTGCACCGGGTCGACGGCCATCATTTCCATGGCGCTCAGTTGCTCGTCGGCCTTCATGAGGCCGATTTCCGCAGTGAGCGACGTGCCCGCGCGCCCGGTGAACAGCAACGCCGCCACGACCGGCCCGAGCTCGCGCACCAGGCTCAGCGTGACCAGCAGGCCGAGTGCTTCGGCAGAGCCATAGCGCTGCAGCGCGTAGTACATCTGCAGGCCCAGCACGAAGCCCACGAACAACCCCGACACGCCGATGATGGCGAGCGAGTAGTTGCCCAGGAAGTGGATCTGGTCGCGCACGAGGCTGAAGCGGCGCATGATCTGCGCGCCCGGCCCGAGCAGGCGCAAGAAGAGCTTCGCGCCATACCCGAGATTCGCGAGACGGCTGCGCACGCCGAAGCCGATGTCGGCGGGCTTCCACCAGCTCATGACCGCCCTCCTTCGACATTGCCGAAGTCGTCTTCGATGCTAACGCCCGGGTAATGAAACCGCACGGGCCCGTCAGGCAATGCGTTCACGAACTGATGGACCAATGGATCGACGCTGTTGCGCACGTCGTCGGGCGCGCCCTGCGCGGCGATGCCGCCGTTGGCCAGGATGATCACGTGGTCGGCGATGCGGAAGGTTTCTTCCAGGTCGTGCGACACGATGATGCTGGTGAGGCCGAGCGTGTCGTTGAGCTGGCGAATCAGCCGCGCCGCGGTGCCAAGCGAAATGGGGTCGAGTCCGGCGAAGGGTTCGTCGTACATCACGAGGTCGGGGTCGAGCGCAATTGCGCGCGCCAGCGCCACGCGCCGTGCCATGCCGCCCGACACCTCGCTGGGCATCAGGTCGCGCGCGCCGCGCAGGCCGACGGCGTCGAGCTTCATGAGCACGATGTCGCGCACCAGCGCTTCGGACAACTGCGTGTGCTCGCGCAGCGGAAACGCCACGTTGTCGAACACGCTCATGTCAGTGAACAAGGCGCCGAACTGGAACAGCATGCCCATGCGGCGCCGCGCCGCGTAGAGCGCCGAGGCGTCGAACCTGACGACGTCCTGACCATCGAAAAGAACCTCGCCGCGCTGTGCCTTCTGTTGTCCGCCGATCAGGCGCAGGACCGTGGTCTTGCCGCCGCCCGATGCGCCCATCAGGGCCGTCACCTTGCCGCGCGGCACGGTGAAGGACACGCCGTCGAGAATGGCGCGCGCGCCGTAGCCGAACGTGACGTTGCGGAACTCTACGAAGGGATGTTGCGGTGCGGCTGGGTCCATCTCAATAAAAAAGCCGGGCGCTTTTTAAAGCATCCCGGCATGCGGTTTCACGCGGATGATAACGGGGCCGCGACCGGCCCCGCTAAATTGAAACAAAATTCATCGCGGCAAGTCGCTGAATCCCATCAGAAATTCATCGACCGACCGTGCCGCTTGACGGCCTTCGCGAATGGCCCACACCACCAGCGACTGGCCACGGCGGATATCGCCCGCGGCAAACACCTTCGGCACGTTGGTGGCATAGCCGCCGATAAAGTCGACCGTCGCGCGGGCGTTGCCGCGCGCGTCCTTCTCGACACCGAAAGCGTCCAGCACGGTGGCCACGGGACTGATGAAGCCCATTGCGAGCAACACCAGGTCGGCCTTCAGCACCTGCTCGCTGCCGGCCACTTCCTGCATCTTGCCGTCCTTCCATTCGACGCGAACGGTCTTCAGGCCGGTGACCTTGCCCTTTTCGCCGATGAATTCCTTGGTGGAGATGGCGAACTCCCGCTCGCAGCCCTCTTCGTGGCTGGAGCTGGTGCGCAGCTTGATCGGCCAGTACGGCCAGGTCAAGGGGCGGTTCTCTTCCTCAGGCGGCTGCGGCATCAGCTCGAATTGCGTGACGCTCGCCGCGCCGTGGCGGTTGCTTGTACCCACGCAGTCGGAGCCGGTGTCGCCGCCGCCGATCACGATCACGTGCTTGCCGTCGGCGCGCAACTGGCCCTTGACCTTGTCGCCCGCGTTGACGCGGTTCTGCTGCGGCAGGAACTCCATGGCGTAGTGAATGCCGTCGAGGTCGCGGCCGGGCACCGGCAGGTCGCGCGACTGCTCGGCGCCGCCGGTGAGCACCACCGCGTCGAATTCTTTCTGCAGTTGTTCGGGCGTGACGGTTTCCTTGGCGAGGTTGGTCACCTTGGAGCCCTTGCCCAGCGGGTCCTTCGCGGCGCCGACCATCACGCCGGTGCGGAAGGTCACGCCCTCGGCCTTCATCTGCTCGACACGGCGGTCGATGTGGGTCTTCTCCATCTTGAAGTCGGGGATGCCATAGCGCAGCAGGCCGCCGATGCGGTCGTTCTTCTCGAACAGCGTCACGTCGTGGCCCACGCGTGCCAACTGCTGCGCAGCCGCCATGCCGGCCGGGCCCGAACCCACGACGGCCACCTTCTTGCCGGTCTTGTGCTTGGCGGCGCGCGGCGCCACCCAGCCTTCGTCCCAGGCGCGGTCGATGATGGCGTGCTCGATCGACTTGATGCCGATCGCGTCGTCGTTCACGTTGAGCACGCAGGCTGCTTCGCAGGGTGCGGGGCAGATGCGGCCGGTGAACTCGGGGAAGTTGTTGGTCGAGTCGAGCACCGCGAAGGCGTTCTGCCAGTCGTCGCGGTACACGAGGTCGTTGAAGTCCGGAATGATGTTGTTGACCGGGCAACCGCTGTTGCAGAACGGCGTGCCGCAGTCCATGCAGCGTGCGCCCTGCACCTTGGCCTGCTCGGGCGTCAGGCCGACGACGAATTCCTTGTAGTGCTTGACGCGCTCGTCGATGGGCTTGTAGCCCTCTTCGATGCGCTCATGCTCCATGAAGCCGGTGATCTTTCCCATCGTGCTTTCCTCTGTTCTTCGTATTCGTTGCCGCTCAGACCGCGGCGGTTGCGGACGGCGCCACCAGCGCATGCGGCTCGAGACCGGCGTGCGCGTTGTTGCCGCTGCTCGCCAGCTCGACCTTGCGGTCGTGCAGCTCGGCCAGCGCGCGCTTGTATTCGTTCGGGAACACCTTCACGAACTTGGTGCGCGACACGGCCCAGCTGTCGAGCAGCTCGCGCGCGCGCTTGCTGCCGGTCCAGCGGTGGTGCTCCTCGAGCAGCTTCTTGAGCTGCGCTTCGTCGGTCTCGCCGCCGTGCCAGATCTTGCGATGCACGCTGGCGGTCTGCTCGGCCGAGGTCAGCACCTTGTCGAGCGACACCATCGCGAGGTTGCAACGCGTAGCGAACTGGCCGTCTTCGTCGTAGACGAAGGCCACGCCGCCGCTCATGCCGGCTGCGAAGTTGCGACCCGTCTTGCCGAGCACGGCCACCGTGCCGCCGGTCATGTATTCGCAACCGTGGTCGCCCGTGCCTTCGATGACCGCCGTGGCGCCCGAAAGACGCACCGCGAAACGCTCGCCGGCCACGCCGCACAGGTAGGCCTCGCCGGTGGTCGCGCCGTACAGCGCGGTGTTGCCCACGATGGTGTTGCGCACCGCTTCGCCGCGGAAGTCCAGGCTGGGGCGAACCACCACGCGGCCGCCGGAGAGGCCCTTGCCGGTGTAGTCGTTGGCGTCGCCGATCAGGTACAGCGTGATGCCGCGTGCCAGGAAGGCGCCGAACGACTGGCCACCCGTGCCTTCGAGCTGGATGCGGATCGAGTCGTCGGGCAGGCCTTGCGGATGCACCTTGGTCAGCGCGCCCGAGAGCATGGCGCCCACCGAGCGGTTGACGTTGCGCACCACCTCGATGAACTGCACCTTCTCGCCCTTGTCGATGGCGGGACGTGACTTCTCGATGAGCTTGACGTCCAGCGCGCGCTCCAGGCCGTGCTCCTGGTTCTCGACATGGAAGCGCGGCACGTCGGCCGGCACGTTGGGCAGCGCGAACAAGCGGCTGAAATCGAGGCCCGAAGCCTTCCAGTGTTCGATGCCCTTGCGCATGTCGAGCAGGTCGGCGCGGCCGATCAGGTCGTCGAACTTGCGGATGCCCAGCTGGGCCATGATCTGGCGCACTTCTTCGGCCACGAAGAAGAAGTAGTTGACGACGTGCTCGGGCTTGCCCGAGAACTTCTTGCGCAGGATCGGGTCTTGCGTGGCCACGCCCACCGGGCAGGTGTTCAGGTGGCACTTGCGCATCATGATGCAGCCCTCGACCACCAGCGGGGCGGTCGCGAAGCCGAACTCGTCGGCACCCAGCAGCGCGCCGATGGCGACGTCGCGGCCGGTCTTCATCTGGCCGTCGGCCTGCACGCGGATGCGGCTGCGCAGGCGGTTGAGCACCAGCGTCTGCTGCGTCTCGGCCAGGCCGATTTCCCACGGGCTGCCTGCATGCTTGATCGACGACCAGGGCGAGGCGCCCGTGCCGCCGTCATGGCCGGCGATCACGACGTGGTCGCTCTTGCACTTGGCCACGCCCGCGGCGATGGTGCCGACGCCGATTTCGCTCACCAGCTTCACGCTGATGCTGGCGTGCGGCGCGGTGTTCTTGAGGTCGTGAATGAGCTGCGCCAGGTCTTCGATCGAGTAGATGTCGTGGTGCGGCGGGGGCGAGATGAGGCCCACGCCCGGCACGGCATAGCGCTGCTTGCCGATGTACTCGGTGACCTTGCCGCCGGGCAGCTGGCCGCCCTCGCCCGGCTTGGCGCCCTGCGCCATCTTGATCTGGATCTGGTCGGCCGAATGCAGGTACTCGGCGGTGACGCCGAAGCGGCCGGAGGCCACCTGCTTGATGCGCGAACGCAGCGAGTCGCCGTCCTTCAGCGGCAGGTCGACCTCGACGTTGGCCGCACCGATCACGCTCTTGAGCGTGTCGCCCTGCTTGATCGGAATGCCCTTGAGCTCGTTGCGGTAGCGCGCGGGGTCTTCGCCGCCCTCGCCCGTGTTGCTCTTGCCGCCGATGCGGTTCATGGCCACGGCGAGCGTGGCGTGGGCTTCGGTGCTGATCGAGCCGAGCGACATGGCGCCCGTGGCGAAGCGCTTGACGATGTCGGCGGCGGACTCGACCTCGTCGACCGGCACGGCCTTGGCCGGGTCGATCTTGAACTCGAACAGGCCGCGCAGCGTGAGGTGGCGGCGGTTCTGGTCGTTGATGAGCTGGGCGTATTCCTTGTACGTGTTCCAGTTGTTGGAGCGCGTGCTGTGCTGCAGCTTGGCGATGGCGTCGGGCGTCCACATGTGCTCTTCGCCGCGTGCGCGCCAGGCGTACTCGCCGCCGGCGTCCAGCATGCTGGCGAGCACCGGGTCGTCGCTGAACGCGGCCTTGTGCATGCGGATGGCTTCCTCGGCGATCTCGAAGACGCCGATGCCTTCCACGCGGCTCGCGGTGCCGGTGAAGTACTTGTTGACGGTGACGGTGTTCAGGCCGATGGCCTCGAACAGCTGCGCGCCGCAGTAGCTCATGTAGGTGCTGACACCCATCTTCGACATGATCTTCGACAGGCCCTTGCCGATGGCCTTGACGTAGTTGTAGACCGCCTTGTCGGCGCTCAGGTCGCCCGGCAGGTCGGCATGCATGGCCGCCAGCGTTTCCATGGCGAGGTACGGGTGCACGGCTTCCGCGCCGTAGCCGGCCAGCACGCCGAAGTGATGCACTTCGCGCGCCGAGCCGGTTTCCACCACCAGGCCGGCGGTGGTGCGCAGGCCTTCACGCACCAGGTACTGGTGCACGGCCGACAGCGCCAGCACGGCGGGGATGGCCACCTGCGTGGGGCTCACGCCGCGGTCGCTCACGATCAGGATGTTGTGGCCGCCCTTGATGGCGTCCACCGCTTCGGCGCACAGCGAGGCCAGCTTGGCTTCGACGCCTTCGTCGCCCCAGGCCAGGGGGTAGGTGATGTCGAGCACGTAGCTCTTGAACTTGCCCTGCGTGTACTTGCCGATGTCGCGCAGTTTCGCCATGTCGGAGAAGTCGAGGATCGGCTGACTCACCTCGAGCCGCATCGGCGGGTTGACCTGGTTGATGTCCAGCAGGTTGGGCTTGGGGCCGATGAAGGACACCAGCGACATCACGATGGCTTCGCGGATCGGGTCGATCGGCGGGTTCGTCACTTGCGCGAACAACTGCTTGAAGTAGTTGTAGAGCGGCTTGTTCTTGCTGGAGAGCACGGCCAGCGGGCTGTCGTTGCCCATGGAGCCGATGCCTTCCTCGCCGGCCTGCGCCATCGGGCTCATCAGGAACTTGATGTCTTCCTGGGTGTAGCCGAAGGCCTGCTGGCGGTCGAGCAGCGCCACCTGGCTCAGGGGCGCGGAGAACGGCTCGGCCTTGACGCTGTCGAGCTTGATGCGCAGGTTCTCGATCCACTGCTTGTAGGGCTTGCTGTTGGCGAGGGTGGACTTGACCTCCTCGTCGTCGATCATGCGGCCCTGTTCCAGGTCGATCAGGAACATCTTTCCGGGCTGCAGGCGCCACTTGCGCACGATCTTCTGCTCGGGCACGGGCAGCACGCCCGATTCGGAGGCCATGATGACCAGGTCGTCGTCGGTCACGCAGTAGCGCGAGGGGCGCAGGCCGTTGCGGTCGAGCGTGGCGCCGATCTGGCGGCCGTCGGTGAAGACGATGGAGGCCGGGCCGTCCCACGGCTCGAGCATGGCGGCGTGGTACTCGTAGAACGCGCGGCGGCGCGGGTCCATGGTGGCGTGCTGCTCCCAGGGCTCGGGAATCATCATCATCACGGCCTGGCTGATGGGGTAGCCGGCCATCGTCAGCAGCTCGAGGCAGTTGTCGAAGGTGGCGGTGTCGGACTGGCCGGCGAAGCTGATCGGGTAGAGCTTCTGCAGGTCGGCACCCAGCACGGGCGAGGACATCACGCCTTCGCGCGCCTTCATCCAGTTGTAGTTGCCCTTGACCGTGTTGATTTCGCCGTTGTGGGCGACGTAACGGTACGGGTGGGCCAGCGGCCACTCGGGGAAGGTGTTGGTCGAGAAGCGCTGGTGCACCAGGCCCAGGGCCGAGACGCAGCGCTTGTCCTGCAGGTCCATGAAGTAGGTGCCGACCTGGTCGGCCAGCAGCAGCCCCTTGTAGACCACGGTGCGGCTCGACATGCTGGGTACGTAGTACTCCTTGCTGTGCTTGAGCTTCAGGCGCTGGATGTTGGCGCTGGCGGTCTTGCGGATCACGTAGAGCTTGCGTTCCAGCGCGTCCTGCACGATCACGTCGTTGCCGCGGCCGATGAACACCTGGCGCAGCAGCGGCTCCTTGGCGCGCACGGTGGGCGACATGGGCATGTCGCGGTTGACTGGCACGTCGCGCCAGCCGAGCAGCACCTGTCCTTCGGCCTTGATGGCGCGTTCCATTTCCTGCTCGCAGGCTTCGCGGGAGGCATGTTCCTTGGGCAGGAAGATCATGCCGACGCCGTATTCGCCCGGCGGGGGCAGCGTGACGCCCTGGCTGGCCATCTCTTCGCGGTACAGGTGGTCGGGCAGCTGGATCAGGATGCCCGCGCCGTCCCCCATGAGCTTGTCGGCGCCCACGGCGCCGCGGTGGTCGAGGTTTTCAAGGATCTTCAGGCCCTGCAGCACGATGGCATGGCTTTTCTCGCCCTTGATGTGTGCAACGAAGCCGACGCCGCAGGCATCGTGCTCGTCGGCACCGGAATACAGACCGTGTTCTTGGAGATGTTGAATCTCGGCAGCCGTCGTCATGGGCGCGCTCCTTCAGTTTTTCGCAGGGAAAGGGAGCATATTGCGATGCACAAAGAATGCCAAACACTTTAATGGGGGTCAGATTCTTATTAAATCTTGAGTTTTCTTGTCAGAATTTAAATGGGGACACATCAAAATGAGGAGCAGAAGCTCCAGCATTGGTGACGGCTCAGGCGGGATTTGATCTCAAGAACGAGGGCTAGAAGGCGGCCGGCCGGCCTTGGCCTTGACCACGCGCCGCTCGGTCGACTTCTGCAATGTGTCCAGAAAATCCTCGTCGCCCGCCGCCCAGCCGCGCAAGGTGGCCTCGGTCAGCGCCGCCTGATCGGCTGTTCGCACCCCGCTGCGCACCAACTCGACATAGGCCGCCTCCCGCGCGAACGGCGTGTTGCCGAGTTCCCAGTACAACGGATGCGGCGTGAGCATCCGGTCGTGCCGCAGCCCGGCGTAGTGGCCATGGCTGGACCAGGGGAAGTCGCGCGCATCGGCGGCCATGCCCGCGCGCACCGGGTTGAGGTCGATGTAGGCCATGCAGGTGAGCAGGTAGCGGTCGGTCTGGATCAGCGTCGACCGGTAGCGTCCCTCCCACAGCGTGCCGCTGCGGCCGTGGCGGTCGTTGAAGTAGCGCACGTAGCTGCGTCCCACCGACTGCATGAGCTGCGGCAGGCCGGTGGTGCTGTCGGGCGTGGCCAGCAGGTGGAAGTGGTTGTCCATCAGCACGTAGGCATGCAGCGCGACGCCGAAGCGCGCCGCGTTCTCGGCCAGCAGGGCGAGCAGCTTCTCGTGGTCGGCGCGGTCCACGAAGATCGGCTGGCGGTTGTTGCCGCGCTGGATCACATGGTGCGGCATGCCGGCCAGCGTGAGGCGGGGAAGGCGTGCCATGGCGTGGGCGGACCGGCCTGCGGGGCTGCGCCGGCGCTCAGGCCAGGCGAAAACGCGTGTCGCCCAGCGTGTCGAGCCCGAACTGCGCCAGCAGCTCGCGCAGCCGCGTGGCCGCGCTGGCCTTGCGCTGGCCCGTGTAGCGCGCCAGGATCAGTTCGTTCTTCATGCTGTGCTCCCAGCCCACCAGCTCGGTGACCGTGACGCTGTAGCCATTGGCTTCGAGGTACAGGCAACGCAGCACGTTGGTCAGCTGGCTGCCGATCTCGCGCGTGTGCAGCGGATGGCGCCACAGCTCGGCCAGCGGCGTGCGCGACAAGGCAAGCGCCTTGGTTTCGCGCAGGCAGGCCGCCACTTCGGCCTGGCAGCAAGGCACCAGCACCATGCAGCGGGCTTTCTTCGCGAGGCCGAAGGCAATGGCGTCGTCGGTGGCGGTGTCGCAGGCGTGCAGCGCGGTGACCACGTCGATCTGCGCGGGCAGCTCGCTCGCCTGGGCCGACTCGGCCACCGTCAGGTTGAGGAAGGACATGCGCTCGAAGCCCAGGCGCTGCGCCAATGCGCGCGAGCGCTCGACCAGCTCGCTGCGCGTCTCGATGCCGTAGACATGCCCCCCGCCCTGCCGCGCGCGGAAGAACAGGTCATAGATGATGAAACCCAGGTACGACTTGCCCGCGCCGTGGTCGGCCAGCGTGGCGCCCGCGCCCTCTTCCGGCAGTTCGCGCAGCAACTGCTCGATGAACTGGAACAGGTGGTAGACCTGCTTGAGCTTGCGACGCGAGTCCTGGTTGAGCCGGCCCTCGCGGGTGAGGATGTGCAGCTCCTTGAGCAGCTCGACGGACTGGCCCGGCTTGAGCACTTCGGCCAGTTCCGCGTCGGCCTTGGCGGCCTTGTTCGTCCGGGGTGCCTGCGCTGCGAGTTTGGTGTTCATGCCTTGGCACTCCCGGGGCCGACGTCTAGCGCGGCCCAGCCTTGCGGGCCCAGCGCCTGCAGGGTGTCTATGTTGCGTTCGAAGATCGCTTCCGCATCGGGGAAGGCTTCGACCGCGCGGTCCACGCTGTCTTCGCGCAGCAGGTGCAGCGTGGGGTACGGCGCGCGGTTGGTGGCGTTGCCGATGTCGTCGGCTTCGGTGCCGGCGAACTGGAACTGCGGATGAAAGCTCGCCAGCTGGAACACGCCGTCGTAGCCGGCACGCGCCAGTTGGCGTTCGGCACGCGCCGTGAAATCGTTGAAGTCCAGGAAGTCGGCCAAGGTGTTCGGTGCTATCAAAAGGGTGGTGTCGCGCTGGGCGGCGTCGAGTGCCGCGAGGTCTTGGGCTTCGGACAGGAGCGCGTCCATCAGGTCGGCCTGCTCGGCGCTCTCGTACACGGCGTAGTGGATCTGCCCCTTCACGTGAACGGCTTTCGCGAACGGGCACAGGTTCAGGCCGATCACCGCGCGCTCGAGCCAGCGCCGCATGTCGGCCTCAGCCTGAAGGGCGTCGATTGTCGCCGGGCCGCTCATGCCATCTCCGCCGCAGGGCGAATCCGCCCCAGGCGCCGCGCGAGCGCCATGCCGGCCAGCGAGCAGGCCAGCGTGGCCGTCCACGTCCAGTGCCAGCCGCCGACGCGGTGCGCCACCCACGCCACCGCCGGCGGCGCCAGGAACTGGCCGAGCGAGGACGCCTGCTGCATGAGGCCGATCGTCGTCGAGACGGTGGAGGGCCCCGGCGCCAGCCGCACCCCAAGAAAGAACAGCGTGGCCGGCACCATGCCGCCGCCCAGCGAGAACGCGCAGACGGCGATGTAGCGCAGCACCGGCGGCAGGCTCAGGGCGTCGGTGCCCTGCCCCAGTTGCGCGAAGGCCGCCACGCCGCCCAGCGCCATCGTCAGGAAACCGAGCTGCAGCAGCCGCGGCGGTGCCACACCGCGCTGCAGCCAACGGCCGCCGGCGATGTTGCCGACGATGTTCATGGCGGCGGCCAGCGCGGTCAGCACCGCGTTCCAGGCGGCGGGCACGCCGGCGCCCGCATAGATGGCGGGCAGGAAGCCGATCACCGCCATCCACTGGGCCGAGTACACGGCAAAGGTCAGGCCGACCAGCCAGGGCGCGCGGGCGCCGACCGTGGCGTGCAGGCGCGACTTCCAGCCGATCGACGCGTTGCCGGGGGCCACCGGCCTCAGCCGGTCGGCCGGCACCGCCAGCCACACCCACAGCGCGGCCAACGCCGAGACCAGCGACAGCGCCCACCACCAGTCGGCCCAGCCGCCCCACGCGATCAGGGCCGGCCCGAGCAGCAGCGCGAGCGCCACGCCCAGCGGCATGTAGGCGCCCCACAGGCCCAGCGCGGCCTTGTCGGCACCCGGCGGCGTGAGCACGCGGATGAGTCCGGGCCCCGGCATCACGGCCAGCAGGAAACCGATGCCCTCGACCGCCCGCAGCGCCAGCAACCACGCCACGGCGTGCGTGCCGCCCAGCGCGCCGACGCCGACCCCGCCGCCCAGCAGGCTGGCCACCGTCAGCACGCCCAGCCCAGTGAGCATGCTGCGGCGCAGGCCGATGGTGTCGGCCGCCAGGCCTGCGGCCAGGCCGAGCGTCATGCTCGCCACCTGCACGAGCGACAGCAGGAATCCGGCCTCCACCAGGCCGATGCCCAGCGACGCCTGCAGCGCGGGCACGGCCGGCGGCAGCTTGCCCAGGTGCAAAGCGCCGCTGACGCCGCCCAGGAGCACGGCAAAGGCGGCGACCGGCACGCGCGGTCGCACGGACGCAGGCGCGGCAGGGCTCACGCGATCCCCCGGCGGCCCGTGAGCCGTTCGTGCTCGCGCATGGCGAACCGGTCGGTCATGCCGGCGATGTAGTCGGCCACCGCGCGGTGCCGGTCGTCGCGCTCGGCGTAGCCGTCGGGCATTTCGGCGCTGCGCGCAAGGTAGGCGTCGAACAGCTCCCGCACCACGGCCTGCGCCTGGTCGGTGTTCTGCGTGACCTGGGGATGGCGGTAGAGGTTGCGAAAGAGAAAGCGCTTCAGGTCTTCCGATTGCGCCTGCATGGCCTCGCTGAATGCAACGACGGGTGCTGCCTGGCGCACCGCATCGGCATCGGCCGGTCCGAGCGCCTCGAGCGCAGCGCGGGTTGCGTCGATCACGTCGTAGACCTGCGCGCTCAGCATGCGACGGATGGTCTCGTAGAGCACGCGGCGGCCCTTCAATTGCGGGTGCTCGGCGAGCGCCTCGCGGCGGTAGCGCTCGAACAGCGCCACGTCGGACAGCTGCTCGACGCTGATGAGGCCCGAGCGCACGCCATCGTCGATGTCGTGGGCGTTGTAGGCGATGGCATCGGCCAGGTTGCACAGCTGGGCTTCGAGGCCCGGCTGCGTGCGGTCCAGAAAGCGCCGGGCCACGCCGTGAGGCTCCACGGCTTCGAGCTTCTCGGCGTTCGCGCGCGAGCAATGCTTGAGGATGCCCTCGCGGGTCTCGAAGCTGAGGTTCAGGCCGTCGTACTGCGGGTAGCGGTGCTCGAGCGCATCGACCACGCGCAGGCTCTGCAGGTTGTGCTCGAAGCCGCCGTGACCGGCCATGCAGGCATTGAGCGCGTCCTGCCCCGCGTGTCCGAACGGCGTGTGGCCCAGGTCGTGCGCCAGCGCGATCGCCTCGACCAGGTCTTCATTGATGTGCAGGGCGCGCGCAATGGAGCGGCCCAGTTGGGCGACTTCCAGCGAATGGGTGAGCCGGGTGCGAAACAGGTCGCCTTCGTGGTTCAGGAAGACCTGCGTCTTGTAGACCAGCCGGCGGAAGGCCGTCGAATGCACGATGCGGTCGCGGTCGCGCTGGAACACATCGCGCGTGGGCGCGGGCGGCTCGGCATGCCGACGGCCGCGCGACTGCGCGGGGTGGCAGGCATAGGCCGCGAGACTCATCCCTCGCAGCACTGCGCGAGCACTTCGCGCACCAGCGCGTCCGGCGCGCTGCGGACCACGGCGGAGCCGGGCTTGTCGATCACCACGAAGCGAATTTCGCCGGCTTCGGACTTCTTGTCGACGCGCATCAGCTGCAGGTAGCGCTCGGCCCCCAGCGCCGGGCCGACGGTCGGCAGGCCGGCACGCCGGATCAGGCGCGTGAGCCGCTCGACGAAGGCCGCGTCCACGCCGCCGAGCCGCTGCGACAGGTGCGCTGCCATGACCATGCCGCAGCCGACGCCCTCGCCGTGCAGCCATTCGCCGTAGCCCAGGCCCGACTCGATCGCATGGCCGAAGGTGTGGCCGAAATTGAGAATGGCGCGCAGGCCGGTCTCGCGCTCGTCCTGGCCGACCACCAGCGCCTTGATCTCGCAGCTGCGCTTGACGGCGTAGGCCAGCGCGGCGGGGTCGCGCGCCACCAGCGCGTCGATGTTCGCCTCGATCCAGTCGAAGAAGGCCATGTCGTGGATCGGGCCGTACTTGATGACCTCGGCCAGGCCGGCGCTCAGTTCGCGCGGCGGCAGGGTCTGCAGCGTGCCCAGGTCGCACACCACGAGCTGCGGCTGGTAGAACGCGCCGATCATGTTCTTGCCCAGCGGGTGGTTGATGGCCGTCTTGCCGCCCACCGAAGAGTCGACCTGCGCCAGCAGCGTGGTCGGCACCTGGATGAACGGCACGCCGCGCATGTAGCTGGCAGCGGCGAAGCCGGTCATGTCGCCCACCACGCCGCCGCCGAGCGCGAACATCACCGTCTTGCGGTCGCTGCCGTGGCCCAGCAGGGCGTCGAAGATCAGGTTCAGCGTCTGCAGGTTCTTGTGCACTTCGCCGTCGGGCAGCTCAAGCAGGTGAACCGTGCGGAAACGGCCCGCAAGGGCTGCTTGCAGCGCCTTCGCGTAGAGCGGCGCCACCGTGGTGTTGCTGACGATCAGGGCGGAAGCGGCCGCAGGCGCGACCGCGAAGCTCTCGGGGTCGTCCAGCAGGCCGGCACCGATCAGGATGGGATAGCTGCGGTCGCCGAGCTGGATGTCGACGCGTTCTGGCGGGGCGGAAAGTACGGACAGGGACATGGCGGCGAGTTTAGGCGCTGCGGCCAGGGCCGGCTCAGGCGGCGGGCTCTTCCGGATGGGCCCCGGGCTCGACGATGCCGGCCAGTTCGAGCTGCATGACGATGATGTTCACCAGCATGGCGATGGACGGCCGGCCTGTGTCGACCACGTCGTGCGCTGTTTCCCGGTAGAACGGGTCGCGCGCGTCATGCAGCTCCCGCAGGCGGCCCAGCGGATCGGCCACCTGCAGCAAGGGACGCTTGACGTCGTGACGCAGGCGCCGGAACAGGTCTTCGGGGGAGGAGCGCAGGTAGATCACGTGGAAGTGATCGCGCAGCTGGTTGCGGTTGGCATCGCGCAGCACTGCCCCGCCGCCGGTGGCCAGCACGCCCTGGGCGTTGGCCGCCAGGTCGGCGATGACGTTTTGCTCAAGGTCGCGGAAGGCAACCTCGCCTTCACGGTCGAAAAAATCACGGATCGAACAGCCGATGCGCTGCTCGATCACGTGATCGGTGTCGATGAAAGGAAGGTCCAGCCGCATCCCCAGGCGCCGGCCCACTGCAGATTTTCCGGCGCCGGGCAACCCGACGAGTGCGACCACCACGCGGTAGCTGCTACGCCCGCGCGTCAGCGCGCGGCGTTGCGGTCGGTAATCATCTTCGGAGTGATAAAGACGAGCATTTCGGTCTTGTTTGCAACGCGTTCGCGCTTGCGGAACAGTGCCCCCAGGTAGGGCACTTCACCCAGCACCGGCACGCGCGATTCGTCATTGGTTTCGGTGAGTTCGAAGATACCACCGATGACGACCGTGCCGCCGTTCTCGACCAGCACCTCGGTTTGCACGTGCTTGGTGTTGATGGCGGGACCTGCCGACGTGTTCACGCCGCGTGCGTCCTTGCTCACGTCCAGCGTCAGGATGATGTTGCCTTCAGGCGTGATCTGCGGCGTCACTTCGAGCTTCAGCACCGCCTTGCGGAACGAGATGGAGGTCGCACCGCTGGACGTCGCCTGCTGGTAGGGAATTTCCTCGCCCTGCTCGATCAGCGCCTTGGTCTGGTCGGCGGTGATCACGCGGGGGCTGGAGACCAGCTTGCCCTTGCCATCGGCCTCGAGCGCCGAGATTTCGAGGTTCAGCATGCGCGAGAAGCTCGAATTGAAGAGCGAGATCGCGAAGGTACCCGCCGCATTGCCCGTGCCGCCTGCATCGCCAGCGGGAAGGTTGATGAAGTTGGAGTTGGTGAAGGTGGTGGTGGCGGTGCTGGCGCCGCCAGCAGTGCCAGCCGTCACGATCGGCATCGCGCCGACGTTGCCGTAGGCACGGTTGCCCGCCGACGACGCAAAGCGTTCGCCAGCAATGCCGCCACCGAGCTTCACGCCCAGCGACTTGCCGAAGGTGTCGGAGGCCTCGACGATGCGCGCTTCGATCAACACCTGGCGCACCGGAATGTCCAGCTTCTGGATCAGCTCCGCAACCTGGGCGAGGCGTGACGGGATGTCGGACACGAAGAGCTGGTTGGTGCGCGACTCGGCGATCACGCTGCCGCGGGGGCTCAGGATGCGCGTCGTGGTACCGCCACCACCGCCGCCGCCCGCCGATGCGCCCGTGCCGGTCAGGCCTTGCGCAATGGACAGGGCCTTGGTGTAGTTCAGCTGGAAGGACTGCGTGCGCACCGGCTCCAGATTCTCGATCGTGGCCTTGGCCTCGAACTCGAGCTTTTCCTTGGCGTTGATTTCGTCCTTGGGCGCGATCCACAGCACGCTGCCGTTCTTGCGCATGCCCAGGTTCTTGGCCTGCATGATGATGTCGAGCGCCTGGTCCCACGGCACGTCTTTCAGCCGCAGCGTCAGCGCGCCCGTCACCGAATCCGAGGTCACGATGTTGAAGTTCGTGAAGTCGGCGATCACCTGCAGCAGCGAACGGATTTCGATGTTCTGGAAGTTGAGCGACAGCTTCTCGCCGTTGTAGCCCGTGCCTTGCGTCAGCTTCGTCGGGTCGACCTTGCGAGCCCGCATCTCCACCACGAACTGGTTCTCGCTCTGGTAAGCGCTGTGTTCCCAGTCGCCCTTGCCCTCGATCGTCATGCGGACGCGGTCGCCCGACTGTTGCGAGGTGATCAGCTGGACCGGGGTGCCGAAATCGGACACGTCAAGACGGCGGCGCAGGCCTTCTGGCAGCGTCGACTTGGTGAACTCCACGATGAGGTTCTTGCCCTGCTGCTTCACATCGACGCCGACCTGGTTGTTCGGAAGATCGACGATCACGCGGCCGGTGCTGTCTTTGCCAAGGCGGAAGTCCACATCGCGCAGCGGCAGGGTGTCGCGGTTGCGGTTTTCCGCAAACGCCGACGCGGTGGAGGCGACAAGCGCCGTCCCGGCCACCGGCTCGAGAATGACCAGCAGCGACTTGCCCTGGATCTCGGCCTTGTACGCCGTGGCTTGCTTCAGGTTGAGCACCACGCGGCTGCGTTCACCGGCCTGGACCACGTTCACGGAACGCAGGTTGCCCTGGTTCACATCGATGGCGGAACGGCCGATGCCATTCGTGACGCCGGGGAAATCAAGCGCGATGCGCGCCGGCGTCTGCACGGAAAATCCGGCCGGCACGGCCGTGAGCGGCTGTGCAAGGTCGATACGGATCACTTCCGCACCCGACTGGGTCGAGCTGGTCACCGCCTCGATGGCGTTTTGCGCATGGGCCACGGCCAATGCACCGAAAGCCAGCAGACCCAGGCCGGCAGCGCGCAGCCACTGTGCCATCGTTGATTTTTCTTGGTTCATTTCGCACTCTCTTGCAACTGCAGCGTCGCGACGCGTTCGATCCATTCACCGGCCGCGTCCTGCACGATTTCGCGCAGGCTGACTTCGGTTTCGTTGATACGGGTGATACGCCCGTAGTTGAGTCCCAGGTACTCGCCGACGCGCAGCTTGTAGAGCAGCTTGTCGACGCGGACCAGCGCCACGGGCTGCCCGTTGCGGTTCATGCTGCCGACCATCGCCATGGCGTCGAGCGGGAAGGCTTCGAGCGGCTCCTTGCGGCGTGCGAGTTCAGGCGCAATCAGCTCCGAGGTGCTCGGCTGGTTCGACTCGCGGCGCAGCGCCTGCGTCAGCTTGAGCACGTTGAACGGCTCGAACGAGGAAGCCTCCGTGTAGGCCTGCGGCGTGAATTTCTTGGGTGCCGTGATCGGCGGCACGGAGGGCTTCACCTGCGCGCGCTGCTCGGCCATCCAGCGTTGCATGTCTTCCTGGTCGGACTCGCAGGCGCTCAGCGCCGCGGCAGCCAGCGTCAGGCAGAGAATCTTGGCAACGGCCTTCACTTTTTCCCCTTCGGCGCGGCGGCGCGCTTCTGTGCAGCCCGCTCGTCGTCGTCAAGGTAACGGAAGGTGCGTGCGGTGGTGTCCATCGTCAGCGTGTCCTTGTCCTTTTGCGGCGTGACGGTGATGTTGTTCAGCGTCACGATGCGCGACAGGGCCGCCACATCGGCCACGAAGGCGCCCATGTCGTGGTAGCGCCCGGTGACGCGCACGGCGATCGGCAGCTCGGCGTAGTAGTCCTTGACCGACACCTGGCCCGGACGGAACAACTCGAACTGCAGGCTGCGGCCGAGGCCCGCCTGGTTGATGTCCGACAGCAGCGCGTCCATTTCCGCCTTGCTGGGCAGTTGCTTCTCGAGCAGGGTCACGTACTGCTGCACCTGCTCGCGCTGCTTCTTCAGGAGCTCGAGGTTGGCGGCCTGCGCCACTTTCTTCGCGTAGTCGGCCTTGAGCGTGACTTCCTTGGCGCGCTCGCTTTCCAGCTCGTCATTCGAATTGGTCAGCCAGACAAACCACAGGGCGACCAGCACCAGTGCCGTCACAGCCAGGCACAGCGCATAGCGCGGCACCGTTGGCCACATCGACGGATCGTTCGGATTGAGTCCGCGGAACTGGTCGCCGAAACGGCGCAGCGCCGCGGCGACATCTACTTTCTGGGAGGGGCGATTGCTTGCCATGATCGATTACCCCTTGGACTGCGCGGTTGCAGCCAATGCCTTGTCGGCAGCAGCCTTCTGCGCGTCGGTGGGTCGCTTCAGACCGATGCGCATGGTGAAGTTGGCCACGCGACGCTGGTCACGCTGGGTCAGGTTGACGTTGGCCGAGGTGATTTCGACCAGCTCCGGCTTCACCAGCCAGGGACTGTTGTTGCCCAGGTTGCGCAGCAGTTCCGAGACCCGCTCGTTCGACTGCGCCATGCCTTGCAGCGTGATGGTCTGGTTGTCCTGCTTCATGCTCGTCAGGTAGACGCCGTCGGGCAATTGCCGCACCAGTTCATTGAGCAGGTGAACCGGCAGGTTGCGGTCGCCTTGCAGGTCTTCGACCGCCAGTTGGCGCGCGCGCAGGGCTGCGATTTCTTCCTGCAGCGTCGAAATTTCCTTGATCTCGACCTCGAGCTTCTTGATCTCGGCCTGAAGAAAGCTGTTCTTCGATTGCTGCCCGGAAATTTGCGCCTCGAACCAAAGGTAACCCAGCCCGGCGATCAGCAGGCCGAGCACGGCCGAGGCGCCCAGGGTGCCGTAGAACGCCTCGCGGCGCTTCTTGCGCGCAGCTTCGCGGTGCGGAAGCAGGTTGATGAGGATCACTGCAGGAACCTCCGCATGGCCAGACCACAGGAGGTCAGATAGGAAGGCGCCTCGCGCCGGACCTTCTTTTCGCGAATGTTCGAACTGAAGTCCATGCCGTCGAAGGGATTGAGCAGCGAGCAGGCGAACGAGGTCTGCCGGGTCACGGCATTGGTCAAGCCCGGCAGCGATGCCGAGCCGCCTGCGAGCAACACGTAGTCCACGCGGTTGTGCGGTGTGCTGGTGAAGAAGAACTGGAGCGCACGCGCAATTTCCTGCGCGATGCTTTCCACGAAGGGCTTGAGCACGCCGGAACCGTAGTCGTCCGGCAGGTCGCCGCTGCGCTTCTTGGCCTCGGCCTCTTCGGCGGAAAAACCGTACTGGCGCACGATGAGTTGCGTCAGTTGCGCGCCACCGAAGGCCTGGTCGCGGTCGTACAGCACCTCCTGGTTGCGCAGCACCTGCATGCTGGTGGTGAAAGCACCCACTTCGAACAGCGCCACGATGGCGTCGGTCCCCTTGCCGGGCAGTTGTTCGATCAGGCGGGCCGTTGCCAGGCGCGACGCATAGGACTCGACGTCGAGGATCATCGCCTTCAGGCCGGCAGCTTCCGCCAAGCCTTCACGGTCCTGGACCTTTTCCTTGCGGGAAGCGGCAATCAGCACCTCCACATCGCCGGGCGAACTGCTGCTCGGGCCCGTGACGCAGAAGTCGAGGCTGACTTCGTCCAGCGAGAAAGGGATGTACTGGTTGGCCTCGGACTCGACCTGAATCTCGAGTTCCTGTTCGCTCATGCCGCCCGGAAGAATGATCTTCTTGGTGATCACCGCCGAAGGCGGCAGCGCGAGCGCGACATTGCGGGTGCGCGTACCGCTCTTGCGAACCACACGCCGGACCGCTTCCGCGACTTCGTCGAACTTCTCGACGTTGCCGTCCGTGATCCAGCCACGCTCCAGGGGTTCGATGGCACAGCGTTCCAGAACCAGCTTGCCGCTGGCCTCACGGCCCAGCTCGACCAGCTTGACACTGGACGAACTGACATCCAGCCCAAGCAAGGGAGCATTCTGACGACGAAACAATGATCCAAGAGCAGCCAAGGTAGGTCCCTCTATCCCCTGTATTTGTAACCAATAGAAAAAATTGCGTTCGGTTGCATGCTAGCAGCAGGCGTACCACCTACCAAGCAACGCCGGGGAGCAAAACCCATAATCGTTGTCAAAACCTGACGGCAAATGCGCATTTTGTAACTTTTGAATTAGGCCGATGCAAGGTCGGCAAAGAACGGATGGTGGGAAGGAGGCGGCTTTTTATAATGTTCGGTGACTCTCCGGCCCCCCATGCAAGAAACATCCAGCCCCAAAGGGCCAGCCAAGACCCCTCCCCCTCGACGCCCGACCTGGCTGAAATGGCTTTTGCGCCTTTTCTTCTGGGGATTCGGCATTGCTGCAGCCGGCGTGCTGTCGGTGCTGTGCGTGGTGGCGGTGGCCCTGGCGGTCGCGTATCCGAACCTGCCGGACATCTCCGAGCTCTCCGACTACCGGCCCAAGCTGCCGTTGCGGGTGTTCTCGTCCGAGGGCGTTCTGATCGGCGAGTTCGGCGAGGAGCGCCGCAACCTCACGCCGATCTCGGCGATTCCCAAGGTGGTCAAGGACGCAGTGCTCGCCGCCGAAGACTCGCGCTTCTACGACCACGGCGGCGTGGACTACAAGGGCATGGTTCGCGCGGGCCTGGCGAACTTGAACCGCGTGAAGAGCCAGGGCGCCTCGACCATCACGATGCAGGTGGCGCGCAACGTCTACCTCAGTTCCGAAAAGACGCTGACCCGCAAGATCTACGAGGTGCTGCTGACCTTCAAGCTGGAGCACCTGCTCAGCAAGGACCAGATCTTCGAGATCTACCTGAACCAGATCTACCTGGGCAACCGGGCCTACGGTTTTGCCGCCGCCTCGGAGGCCTATTTCGGCAAGCCGCTGCAGGAACTCACGATCGCGCAGGCCGCGATGCTCGCGGGGCTGCCGAAGGCGCCCGGCGCGAACAACCCGGTGAACAACCCGCAGCGCGCGCGCGGTCGCCAGTTCTACGTGATCGACCGCATGCAGGAAGCCGGCTTCATCACTGCCGAGCAGGCGGGCGAAGCGAAGAAGGAGGAACTGCACCTGCGCGACGCCGCCGACCCGAACCGGCTGCACGCCGAGTACGTGGCCGAAACCGTGCGCCAACTCATGTACACGCAGTACGGCGACAGCACCTACACGCGCGGCCTGAAGGTCTACACCTCGCTGGTAGCGGCCGACCAGGCCGCAGCCTACAAGGCACTGCGCAAGGGCATCATGGACTACGAGCGCCGCCAGATCTATCGCGGCCCCGAGAAGTTCGTCGACCTGCCCGCCGACGCCAAGGAAGTCGACGAAGCGGTGGACGATGCATTGAGCGACCACCCCGACAACGGTGACGTGATGGCTGCCGTGGTGCTCAAGGCCACGGCCAAGCAGATTGACGCCGTGCGCGCCAACGGCGACGCGGTGCAGATCACGGGCGAAGGCCTCAAGCCCGCGCAGTCGGGCCTGTCCGACAAGGCCCCGCCCAACATCAAGATCCGTCGCGGCGCGGTGATCCGCGTGGTCAAGACGCCCAAGAACACCTGGGAAATCACGCAGTTGCCCGAGGTCGAGGGCGCATTCGTCGCAATGGACCCGCGCGACGGTGCCATCAAGGCGCTGGTCGGCGGCTTCGACTTCGGCAAGAACAAGTTCAACCACGTGACGCAGGCCTGGCGCCAGCCGGGGTCGAGCTTCAAGCCCTTCATCTACTCCGCAGCGCTCGAAAAGGGCTTCACGCCCGCCACCGTCATCAACGATGGCCCGCTCTTCTTCGATGCCGCCACCACCGGCGGCCAGCCCTGGGAACCGAAGAACTACGGCGGCGGCTACGACGGCCCGATGTCGATGCGCACCGCGCTGATGAAGTCGAAGAACCTCGTGTCGATCCGCATCCTGCAGTCCATCGGCACGCGCTATGCGCAAGACTGGATCACCAACTTCGGCTTCGACAAGGACAAGCACCCGGCGTACCTGCCGATGGCGCTCGGTGCGGGCGCGGTCACGCCGATGCAGATGGCCGTGGGCTACTCGGTGTTCGCCAACGGCGGCTACCGCGTCAATCCGTACCTCGTGACCCGCATCACCGACCACAAGGACAAGCTGCTGGTCGACAAGCAGCCGACGCTGCTCAACGAGGCGGCGCGTGCCATTCCGCAGCGCAATGCCTTCATCATGGACACGCTGCTGAACTCCGTGGCCCGTGCCGGCACCGCCGCCAAGGCGCAGGCCATGCTCAAGCGCCCCGACCTGTACGGCAAGACCGGCACCACCAACGACTCGCTCGATGCGTGGTTCGCCGGCTTCCAGCCGACCATGACGGCCATCTCGTGGATCGGCTACGACACGCCGCGCAACCTGGGCGACCGCGAAACCGGCGGCGGCCTGAGCCTGCCGATCTGGATCAACTACATGGAAACCGCCATCAAGGGCGTGCCGGTGACCGAGCTGTCGGCCAACCCGCCGTCAGGCATCGTGAGCGTCGGCGGCGAGTGGTACTACGACGACTACGCACCGGGCCGTGGCGTGGCCAGCCTGGGCGTGGAATCCTCTGCGCCTGTGGCGCCGGTAGAGAGCCTCACGGGCGCGCCGTTAAGCCCGCAGCCTCCGCCCGAGGAGCGCAACCGCATCCTCGACCTGTTCAGGAACTGATGAGGATGAATCAGGCAGCCGCGAACACCAGCGGCTGTCCGGCTTGCAGGGTCGCTTCGCGCGACAGGTTGCCGAAGAACTCCTCGCCGGTCTTGGTGTCGACCCAGGCCTGGCCGTCATGGCGATAGTGGTAGCCGCCCGAACGCGCGGCCAGCCAGATTTCCTGCAGGGGTTTCTGCAGGTTCACGATCAGCTGGCTGCCGTTCTGGAATGAAATCGTGATCATCCCGCCGACCCGCTGGTTGTCGAGGTCGACGTCGCTCGCGTCGTTGATGCTGTCGCAACCGCGCTCGATGGCGGCGAGCGCAGCTTCGGCGCGGTCCATGTACTCAATGTCGGTCATTACAATTTCGCTATGTTGAATGTTCGCCAAATTCTAGTGAGCACCCGCCCCCGCGCTGCGCTCATGGTCTGCCTCGTCGCAGCCGCCACCGGGCTGGTCGCCTGCGGACAGCGCGGTGCGCTGTACCTGCCGACCGATCCCGCGGCCGCCCAGCGGGCCACCTTGCCGCAGCTCATGACGCCCGAGAGCCTGAGGTCCTCGTCCTCCACCGAGGCGGCGCCCGCACCGGCTGCAGCCGCCAGTGCACCGGCCGCCGGTGCCAGCGCGCCGGCCGGCAGCAGCAGCAACACGGGGACCCGGAAATGACCGGCACCGTCACCTCTGCCGCCCTCCCCGGTCACCCGCACATCGCCCAGCGCGACGGCGCGCTGCACATCGAGGGTCTTGCGCTCGACGCACTGGCCCGCGAGCACGGCACCCCTCTTTTCGTCTACTCCAAGCAATGGATGCTGGACGCCCTGGCGGCCTATCAGCGCGGCTTCGAAGGCCGAGACGCACTCATCTGCTATGCGATGAAGGCCAACTCGTCGCTCGGCGTGCTGCGCGTGTTTGCGCAGGCCGGCTGCGGCTTCGACATCGTCTCGGGCGGTGAACTGTCGCGCGTGCTGGCCGTGGGCGCCGATCCGAAGAAGATCATCTTCTCCGGCGTCGGCAAGACCCGCGCAGAAATGCGCCAGGCCCTCGCGGCCGGCATCGCCTGCTTCAACGTCGAGAGCGAAGCCGAGCTCGACGTGCTCAACGAAGTGGCGCTGGCTGAAGGCCGCCGCGCGCCCATCAGCATTCGCATCAACCCGAACGTCGATCCGAAGACGCACCCGTACATCTCCACCGGCCTGAAAGGCAACAAGTTCGGCATTGCGCACGACCGCGCGGTCGAGGCGTACCGCCACGCCGCGAAGCTGCCCGGCCTGGAAGTGGTCGGCATCGACTGCCACATCGGCTCGCAGATCACCGAAGCGTCGCCCTACCTCGACACCTGCGACCGGATGCTGGACCTGGTCGAGGCCATTGAAGCGGCCGGTGTGCCGATCCATCACCTGGACTTCGGCGGCGGCCTGGGCATCGACTACAACGGCGAAGTGCCGCCCAAGGCCGATGACCTCTGGCTGCAACTGCTCGCCAAGCTCGACGCGCGCGGCTTCGGCCAGCGCAAGCTCGTCATCGAGCCCGGCCGTTCGCTGGTCGGCAACGCCGGCGTGTGCGTGACCGAGGTGCTGTACACCAAGCCGGGCGAAGACAAGAACTTCTGCATCGTCGATGCGGCCATGAACGACCTGCCGCGCCCCGCGATGTACCAGGCCTTCCAGCGCATCGTGCCGCTGCGCACGCGCGCCGGCGATGCACCGACCTACGACGTGGTCGGCCCGGTCTGCGAAAGCGGCGACTGGATCGGCCGCGACCGCGCGCTCAATGTGGTGGCCGGCGACATGCTGGCCGTGCTGTCGGCAGGCGCGTACTGCATGAGCATGTCCAGCAACTACAACACGCGCGGCCGTGCCGCCGAGGTGCTGGTGAGCGGCGCCACCGCCACGCTGATCCGCCGTCGCGAGACGATGGAAGACCAGCTGCGCGCAGAAATCGACGGCTGAGCGCCGTCAGCCGGTGCGCAGCGGCTTCTCGCTGCTGCGCGCCACGCCGGCCGCAGACTGCCTGGCCTTGCTGCGCTTGCTCGCGAAATTCCACACGCGCCAGGCCAGCAGCACCCCGATGATCCCGGCGTAGATGAAAACTTCCGCGAAGTTGTTCTTGCCCGCACGCATCCAGAAGAAATGCAGCAGGCCGAGCCCCGCGATCACGTAGACAAGCTTGTGCAGCATCTGCCAGCGCCTGGCGCCCATCGCCTTGATCGCGCGATTGAACGACGTGGCGGCCAGCGGCGTCAGCAGCAGGAAGGCCGAGAAGCCCACCAGGATGAACGGCCGCTTCGCGATGTCCTTGGCGATGTCGCCCCACTCGAAACCCATGTCGAACCAGCTGTAGCACAGCAGGTGCAGCACCACGTAGAAGTACGCGAACAGGCCCAGCATGCGGCGGTAGCGCGCGAGCGCGTTCCATTTGCTCATCACGCGCAGCGGCGTCACCGCCAGCACGATGCAGATGAAGCGCAGCGTCCAGTCACCGGTGGCGCGAATCAGGAACTCGGCCGGGTTGGCGCCGAGCCCGTCGGTGAACGCGCCGTAGGCCAGCCGTGCGAACGGCAGCAGGCACAGCAGGAAGATGACCGGCTTGGTCGCCGGATGCATGAGCAGCTTGTTCATGGGAGCGGCGAGCGCGTGGCGCGCGGGTTCAGAAGTTCTTCTTCAGGTCCATGCCCGCATACAGCTGGCCGACCTGGGCTTCGTAGCCGTTGAACATCTCGGTCTTGCGCCGCTTGGCGAACAGGCCGCCGCCGTCGCCGATGCGCCGCTCGGTGGCCTGGCTCCAGCGCGGATGGTCCACGTTGGGGTTCACGTTCGAATAGAAGCCGTACTCGTTGGCCGCCGCCTTGTTCCATGCGGTGCTCGGCTCCTTCTCGACGAAGCGGATCTTCACGATCGACTTGGCCGACTTGAAGCCGTACTTCCATGGCACCACCAGGCGCACCGGCGCGCCGTTCTGGTTGGGCAGCACCTCGCCGTACATGCCGAAGGACAGCAGCGTGAGGGGGTGCATCGCCTCGTCCATGCGCAGGCCCTCGGTGTAGGGCCAGTCGAGCACGCGCGAGCCCACGAAGGGCATGGTCTTGGGGTCGGCCAGCGTCACGAACTCGACGAACTTGGCGTTGCCCTGCGGCTCGACCTTCTTGATGAGCTCGGCCAGCGAATAGCCGACCCACGGAATGACCATCGACCAGCCTTCGACGCAGCGCAGGCGGTAGATGCGTTCTTCCTGCGCGCTGAGCTTGAGCAGGTCTTCGATGCCGTACTTGCCCGGCTTTTTGACCAGCCCCTCGACCTCGACGGTCCAGGGCCGCGTCTTCAGCGTGCCGGCGTTCTTGGCCGGATCGGCCTTGTCGGTACCGAACTCGTAGTAGTTGTTGTAGGTCGACGCGTCCTTGTAGTCGGTGAGCTTGTCCATCGAGATGGCACCGGGCACCGCCGACTTGGCGCCCGGCAGCGGCGCGAGCTTGTTGGGACGCTCCGTCTGTGCCCAGGCTTCGCGCGACGCGAAAGCCGCCAGCGCCGCGCCTGCCGCACCGCCCGCCATGAGCTTGAGCAGGTCGCGCCGGCTTTCGTATTCGGCGCGCGGCGTGATTTCGCTCGACAGCGGGTGAATGAAGCCGTCGTTGCTGCTGGAGCGGCGGATCGGGCGGGAATGGAACGACATGACAGGCCTTTCGCGTGAATCGTGATGCTCAGGGTAGTTCGTGACTCCCCCTGCTTTGGTTACGCGCCATCGCGGCGCGCGGTTTCAATTCTTCGCGAAAGGCCGCGAGCCTGCGCCTACAGGGTGCCGTAGCTGTGCAGGCCGCTCAGGAACATGTTCACGCCCAGGAAGGCGAAGGTCGTAACCGCCAGGCCGCCCAGCGCCCACCAGGCCGCCACGGTGCCGCGCAGGCCTTTCACGAGCCGCATGTGCAGCCAGGCCGCGTAGTTGAGCCAGACGATCAGCGCCCAGGTTTCCTTCGGGTCCCAGCTCCAGTAGCCGCCCCAGGCATCGGCCGCCCACAGGGCGCCCAGCACGGTGGCGATGGTGAAGAAGGCGAAGCCGACGGTGATCGACTTGTACATGACGTCGTCCAGCACCTCGTTGGCCGGCAGGCGCGCCGCGATGCGCTTGCGCCCGAGCAGGATGCCCGCCGCGATCAGCGCCGAGATGCCCGCGTAGACCACCCAGTAGCTGCCACCGGCTTCCTGCACGCGCTGGCGGAACGCCACCGGCACAAAGCACAGCGCCACGCCCAGCAGCCAGATCGGCGTGAGCTTGTACCAGCGTTTTTCGTCGGCCTGCTCCTTGATGAGGTAGGCGAAGGCCACCATGGCCGCGAGCGAGAAGGTGCCGTAGCCGATGAAGTTGGCGGGCACGTGCAGCTTCATCCACCAGCTCTGCAACGCGGGCACCAGCGGCTGGATTTCATGCGCCTCGCGCACGATCGTGTACCAGAGCAAGAAGCCGACCGCGGCGCTCACCACCAGCATCACGAAGGCGCCCAGCGCGCGCGTGTTGTAGCGCTCTTCGAAGTACAGGTAGAACGCGGCCGTCAGCCAGCAGAACAGCACGAACACCTCGTACAGGTTGCTCACCGGAATATGGCCGATGTCCGGGCCCAGCTGGTGGCTTTCGTACCAGCGCACCATGGTGCCGATCAGCGCCATCGTCACCGCTGCCCAGGCCAGGCGCGAGCCGATCGCGTCGAAGGTGTCGGCTTGCTTGCCGACGAAGAAGCCGAGCCAGTAGAACAGCGTGCTCATGAAGAACAGCACGCTCATCCAGAGGATGGCCGACTGGCTCGACAGGAAGTACTTGAGCCAGAACACCGTGTCGGCCCGTGCCAGGTCGCCCTGGTACGAGCTGATGGCCAGCAGCGAGGCCGCAGCCACCACGAGGGCCAGCACGCGCAACGGCCGCCAGAACCAGCCGATGGAGATCATCGCGATCAATGCGGCGGCAAGGATCGGCTTCTCGTAGTAGTCCATCGATCCCGCGTAGCGCGTGAACGCGAACAGGCCGCCGGCCAGCACCAGCGCCGCGAACACCCAGTCGAACAGGTTGCGGCGCGAGAGCCAGCTTTCATTGAGCGTGAGGGTCGTGGTGTTCATGGTGTCGCCGTTTGTTCTTTGTCCAGTGCGAGCAGCTTGTGCTTGAGGTGCTCGAATTCGCGATCGCTGTCGATGGTCTTGCGATTGACCGAGAAGGCCATCGTGGCGGCCGTGCGCGTGTCTCCGGAGGCCGTGCCGTCGGGTGTGAGCCACACCCAGAGGCGGCGCTCGCGAACGTACAGCATGGCAAAAATTCCGACGATCAGCAACAGGCAGCCCAGATACACCACATTCTTGCCGGGCGCGCGCGCCACCTGGAACACGCTGGCTTGCACCTGGGTGAAGTCGGTCATCATCATCGCGACCGGGGCCGGGTAGAAGTGCGCGTCGCTGATGGCCAGCACGGCCTGCGTCAGGTAGGCCTGCGATTTCTCGTCGTTGGGCAACGCAATCAGGCCGGCGCCTTCGCGGCTCAGGTTGAGCACCTCGAACAGCACGTCGTTCAGGATGCGCACCAGCACGCCGCCGGCGCGCTCGCGCTCGGCCTCGGGCACGTTGACCTCCATGAACTCGGCAATCGCCTGCCAGCCGCCCACGGTGGTGGCGTCGGCCTTGGCGCGCTCGCTGCCCGCGAACAGTGCCAGCGCGCGCGTGGCCGACACGCGCAACTGCTCGGCCATCTCGGGGCGCTTGGCGTCGCTCGCCTTGGCGATGTAGCGCTCGATGGCCCTGGCGCGGGTGTCGGCATCGCCGAGCGCGGTGCGCATGCGCACGAAACCGTCCATCGAGCCTTGGTCGTCGGCCGGCACGCGCAGGTAGCGGAACGGGTCTTCGGGCTTCTCGCGCATGCCCAGCAGGAAAACGGGCTGGCCGTCGCCGGTGTCGACCGGCACCATGTAGTTCTGGTACTCGCGCGCCTGGCCGGCGGCGTCGCGCAGCTTGTAGCCGATGCTCGGGCCGATGTTGCGCAGCACCTTCGGCTTGTTGACCTTGTTGGCCGCGCCCAGGCGTGACTCGATGTCGTGGCGCAGGTCGACCTTGCGCACGTCGGCGCCGCTCGTCAGGGCGCCCGCGTCGGCGAAGTTCTCGACGTTGATCACGCGCAGCGCGGCGTACTCGAGCGTGAGCTTGTCCTTGCCGTTGGTGATCTCGGTGCTCGGGCCGCCGATGACGCCTTCGACCTCGAAGGGCTTGGCTGCGGCCGCCATCGGCACTGCCTTGAGCTTCACCTTGGAGCCACCGTCGTCGAAGCTGGACTGGTAGATTTCCACGCCCTTGTAGCTCGCCGGGTGGTTGACCTCGATGCGCGCGGGCACCGCTTCGCCGGTTTCGCGGTCGTGCAGCACCACCTCGCTCGCAAAGAGCTTGGGCATGCCGGTCGAGTAGTAATCGACGATGAACTTCTTCAGCTCGATGGAGAACGGCAGCTCCTGCAGCAGCACGCCGTCGGCCTGGTTCAGGATGGCCACGCTGCCCTGCCCGCCTTCGGGCACGAGGATGTTGCCGCGGAAGGTCGGGTTGCTGGCGGACAGCCGGTACTGCGGCGGCACGTCGGCGATCATGCCGCCGCCGGTGAACACGCTCTTGCCGTTGAACCAGGTTTGCGCGCGCACCATGAGGTCGCCGTCGAGCAGCCCGCCGATGCACACCAGCACGATGGCGCTGTGGGCTGCGATGTAGCCGAGCTTGTGCGCGCCGCCGGCGCGCGCCGCGACCATCCAGCCCGCCGAGGTCGGCCGGCTGCCGTCGGTGGCCTCGCGCTGCTGCAGCTTGACCTTCCAGCCGCCGCTCACCAGCAGCTGCCCGATGCGGTTGGCCGCCGCCTCCGGCGTCTCGCCCAGCCGGTTCTCCGCGCGCTGGCCGAAGGCCTTCAGGCTCTGCGCGCGAATGTCTTCCTTGAAGGTTTTCAGGTCGACCAGGATGCGCGGCGTGTTGCGCGCGATGCACAGCGTGGTGCTGATCACCAGGAACAGCAGGATCAGCAGGAACCACCAGGCGCTGTAGACCGCGTCGAGCTTGGCCGCGCGGAACAGCGCGGCCCAGAACGGCCCGAACTGGTTGATGTAGTTGTTGATCGGCTCGTGCTGCTTGAGCACCGTGCCTATGATCGACGCGATGCAGATGACGGTGAGCAGCGCAATGGCGAAGCGCATCGACGAAAACAGCTCCACCGCAGCGCGAAGCATTTGCGGGCCGCGATGAACGCGAAGGCCATGTGTGGAGACGGACATCGGGCGAGAGGAATGAAGGAAAGGAAGAAAAAAGCAAAAAGGCGGGCCATCCTCCTGGATCGGCCCGCCCTTTGTTTGGGGTTGTTATCGGCGGTTAGTTCACGCTCGAAGGCGCGTCGTCATCAACGCAGACCGGCAATGTAGTCGGCCACGGCCCTGATTTCACGGTCGTTGAGCTTGGCGGCAACGCCGGTCATGGGGGCGCTGTTCAGGCGCACGTTGTCGCGGAAGGCGGTGAGCTGGGCCACGGTGTACTCGGCGTTCTGTCCACCCAGGCGCGGGTATTGGGCAGGAATGCCGGCGCCGTTCGGGCTGTGGCAACCTGCGCAGGCCGGGATCTGGCGATCGCCGATGCCGCCGCGGTAGATCTTCTCGCCCATCGCGAGGGTGTCCTTGTCCTTGGAGAAGCCCGGCTTGATCTTCTTCGAGCCCACGAACCAGGCGATGTTGCGCATGTCTTCCTCGGACAGCGCGGAAGCCAGCGGCTTCATGATTGCGCTCTTGCGCTTGCCGGACTTGAACTCTTCCAGCTGCTTGAGGATGTATTCGGGATGCTGTTGCGCCAGCTTGGGGTTTGCCGCAATGGCGGAGTTGCCATCCGCGTTGTGGCACGACGCGCAGCTCTGGCTGTTGGCCGGCGTCGCGTTGAACAACGTGTCCCCCTTGGCGGGGTCCGGCTTGGGCGGCTTTGCAGGGGCCGCGGCGGCCGCAGTTGCCGCTCCTGGCGTTGCCGCGTGTTCATCGGCTGCAAAACTCGTGCTGCATGCGATGCCGACGAGGGCTGCAAGCAGAATATTGGCAAACAACTTCATATCGGGGGCTTCGCTTCGAATTTATTGGCGCAAAACCTCACGATTCTACAATGGGGGTCTTGTTTAGAAAGTCCGTAGATGCCCTCCCCGCGCGCCAAGCCCGCTGCCTATCCTTCCCGCGCGGCTCCCGCCGCGGACCCCCAGGTCGCCGAACGCGAGCGCGTGGCACTGGGCTGGTTGCACACTGCCCACTTCCTCACCAGCGCTCCCCAGCTGGAACACCTGCCCCCCGTCGACCTGCCCGAGATCGCCTTCGTCGGCCGCTCGAACGCGGGCAAGTCGACCGCCATCAACACCCTCACGCAGCAGACGCGCCTGGCCTTCGCCTCGAAGACGCCGGGCCGCACGCAGCACATCAACCTGTTCGGCATCGGCAAGCAGAAGGTCGATGACGCCGTGCTGGCCGACCTGCCCGGCTACGGCTACGCAGCAGTGCCCAAGGAAGCCAAGCTGCGCTGGCAGCGTGTGATGGGCAACTACCTGATGACGCGCGAAAGCCTGCGCGGCGTGGTGCTCATGTGCGACCCGCGCCAGGGCCTGACCGAGCTCGACGAGATCCTGCTCGACGTGATCCGTCCGCGCGTGGAGCAGGGCCTGAAGTTCCTGGTGCTGCTGACCAAGTCCGACAAGCTCACGCGCAGCGAAGCCGCCAAGGTGCTGTCGATCACGCGACTCAACGCCGGCGGCGGTGAGGTGAAACTGTTCTCCGCCCTGAAGAAGCAGGGTGTCGGCGAGGCGGCCGAGCTGCTGTGGCGCTGGGTGCACCCCGAAGGGGCAGCAACACCCGCGGCCGCATCGGCTGCAGCGGCCGAGACGATCGAACCCACGGAGCCGTCGCCCGCAGACGAATAGGCCTCAAACAGGCTGCAGCGGCCGTCCAGCGTGCGTGGTTCACTATCAAAAGAATAGCGACAGTCAACCCAAGGAGACAACGAGCATGACCGAGACCTTCCAACGCAGCCTGCCCAACGGCACCACCCTGAGCTGCCGCGCCGCCGGCAAGCCGGGCCGCCCGCTGATGGTGTTCCTGCACGGCTTTCCCGAAGCCGCGTTCATCTGGGACGAACTGCTCGATTACTTCTCGGACCCGGCGCACGGCGGCTACCGCTGCGTGGCGCCCAACCTGCGCGGCTTCGAGCGATCGAGCGCGCCGACCGAAGTGGCGGCCTACAAGCCCCAGCTGCTGATCCAGGACATCCAGCAACTCGTCGCCACCGAAAGCGCCGACGGCACCATGGCCGCGCTGGTGGCCCACGACTGGGGCGGCGCCTTCGGATGGGGCTATGCCAATGCATTCCCGGCGCAGGTCGGCAAGCTGGTCATCATCAATTCGCCGCACCCGGGCACCTTCACCCGCGAGCTGCGCAACAACCCGGCGCAGCAGCAGGCCAGTGCCTACATGAACTTCCTTGCGCGCCCCGACGCCGAGGCCCTGCTCGCGGCCGACGACTTCAAGCGCATGTGGCCCTTCTTCACGCTGATGAAGGCCGGCCCCGACGGCTTCGGCTGGCTCACCGAAGAAGTGAAGCAGCAGTACCGCGAAGTGTGGGGCGCCGGCCTCACCGGCGCGTGCAACCTGTACCGCGTGACACCGATGAAGCCGCCGCTGCCGGGCCAGACCGTCGACGGCATTCCGGTGGTGCCGCGCGAGCGGCTCACGGTGAACGTGCCGACCTTCGTGTTCTGGGCGCTCGACGATGCCGCGCTGCTGCCCGGCTTGCTCGAAGGGCTCGACGAGTACGTGCCAAAGCTCGAGATCAAGAAGGTACCGAACGCGACCCACTGGATCGTGCACGAGCAGCCGCAACTGGTCGCCCGCGAGATCGAGGCCTTCCTGCAGCGCAGTTGATGCCGCCGCCGCCGGGCCGCTTCAATAGATCGGCGGCTCGCCTTCGGGGCGCGTCTTGAACCGGCGGTGTACCCAGTAGTACTGGGCGGGCATCGTGTCGATGTAGCCCTGCAGGCGCTCGTTCATGAGCGCCGTGTCGGCATCGATGTCGTCGGTCGGAAAGTTCTGCCAGGTCTCCAGGACCTGGATTTCGTAGCCGCCCGGCGTGAGCTTCGACACCACCGGTACCACCTTGGCCTTGCCCAGGCGCGCAAAGCGCGACAGCGAGGGCACGGTGGCGGCCTGCACGCCGTAGAACGGCACGAAGATGGTCTGGTCGCGGCCGAAGTCCATGTCGGGCAGCAGGTACAGCAGGCCGCCCTTGCGCAGGCCCTGAAGCACCGGCTTGATGCCGTCCACCCGGTTGAGCGCCGCCACGTCGCCGAAGCGCGTGCGGCCCTCGCGGATCCAGGCGTCGACCATGGGGTCGCGCTGGGTCGTGTAGATGGTGGCCGAGGGGCGCGCCGTGTGCATGGTCAGCGCGGTGGCCGCGGCGTCCAGTCCGTAGAAGTGCGGCGCGAACAGGATCATCGGCGCGTCGCCCTCGGCGATCTCGCGGATCTCCGGCGCCGCACCGACCACCTTGAGCCGGCTCGCCACCACCTTCTCGGGCGCATGCCAGAGCCAGCCGCGATCCAGCCACGACTGCGCCACGTAGACGAAGGTTTCGCGCGCCAGGGCGCGGCGCTCGGCCTCGGACTTCTGGGGGAAGCAGACGGCCAGGTTGGTATCGACCACACGCCGCCGCGGCACGGCCACGGTGTGCAGGATGCGGCCCAGCACCCTGCCGAAGCCACGCACGAGCGGCAGCGGCAGCGGCGCAATCGCGCGCATGAAACCGATGCCTAGCCGGGAACCGAAGCTCATGCGGACTCCCCGGTGGCGGCGGTCACGCGCTCGGCGCGCGGCTCCTTGTAGCGCGCGTAGTCCCAGACGTACTGGCCAGGCAGGCTGCGAATCAGCCGGCCGATGCCGTCGTTCATGGCGGCCGTCGCGTCTTCGACGGACGCCGCGGGGTCGGTGAGCGCGGTACCGACGATGGGTTCGAAGCGAATCACATAGCCCGCGCCACGCGGCAGGCGTTCGCACACGCTCAGGAAGCAGGCCGCGCCGGTCTGTTGCGCGAGGCGGGGAAGCAGGGTCATGGTGTAGGCGGGGCGGCCGAGGAACGGCGCCCAGACGCCCTGCCCCAACGGCGGCACCTGGTCGGGCAGGATGCCGGTATAGCCGCCGCCGCGCAGCGTGCGGATCAGGCCGCGCACGCCGCTGTTGTTGGTGGGCAGCGTCTGCAGGCCGGGGCGGTCGCGCGAGCCGGCGGCGATCAGGTCGGCCATCCATTTCTTGCGCGCCGGGCGAAACAGCGCCGTGATGGGTCCGTAGGCCGCGAGGAAGCGCTCGCCGATGGCCTGGCCGCACATCTCCCAGCTGCCGAGGTGCGGCGCCACAAGGATCACGCCCTTCTTCGCCTGCATGGCGGCCTCGAAGGCCTCGACGCCTTCCCAGCGCACCACGCGGTGCAGCACTGTCTGGCCGTGCGGACGCAGCCAGAGCCAGGGCAGCTCGGAGGCCATCTTGCCGGCGGCGGCGATGGCGGGACGGTACTGGTCGGGCGCGAAGCCCGCGCGCTCGGCGTTGGCCCTGAAGCGGCGGCGATAGCCCGGCGCGCTCCACCAGACCAGCCAGCCCAGCATGGCACCGCACCCATGCATCAACGGCATGGGCACGCGGGCAAGCAGGCGGAACAGGGTGATCATTGAAAACGGGAGGGGGTCAAAAAACGGACGCGCGCGCATGGTATGCGCGGCTCGAATAGAATCCAAATTGTCGCCGAGTTACGGAACAACTTGCAGGGCGACAAACACAAGCGCATGGCGATTGTGCCCCGTCGAATCATCGACATCTGCTAAAGCGTTCGCCAGGGCTCCGCAGAGTTGGCAACGCGCCAAATCACTTCAAGGAGCTTTGAAAATGGCGAACGACTTCCTCTTCACTTCCGAATCCGTTTCCGAAGGCCACCCCGACAAGGTTGCCGACCAGATCTCGGATGCCATCCTCGACGCGATCTTCGAGCAGGACCCCCGCAGCCGCGTGGCCGCCGAGACGCTGACCAACACCGGTCTCGTGGTGCTCGCCGGCGAAATCACCACCAACGCGCACGTCGACTACATCCAGGTCGCGCGCGACACCATCAAGCGCATCGGCTACGACAACACCGAGTACGGCATCGACTACAAGGGTTGCGCCGTGATGGTCTGCTACGACAAGCAGTCCAACGACATCGCCCAGGGCGTGGACCACGCAAGCGACGACCACCTGAACACCGGTGCCGGCGACCAGGGCCTGATGTTCGGCTACGCCTGCGACGAAACGCCCGAGCTGATGCCCGCGCCCATCTACTACGCGCACCGCCTCGTCGAGCGCCAGGCCCAGTTGCGCAAGGACGGCCGCCTGCCCTTCCTGCGCCCCGACGCCAAGAGCCAGGTCACGATGCGCTACGTGGACGGCAAGCCGCACAGCATCGACACCGTGGTGCTGTCGACGCAGCATCACCCCGACCAGAGCGAAACCTCGACCAAGATGAAGGCATCGTTCAACGAAGCCATCATTGAAGAAATCATCAAGCCCGTGCTGCCGAAGGAATGGCTGCAGAACACGCGCTACCTGATCAACCCGACCGGTCGTTTCGTCATCGGCGGCCCGCAAGGCGACTGCGGCCTCACCGGCCGCAAGATCATCGTGGACACCTACGGCGGCGCCTGCCCGCACGGTGGCGGCGCGTTCTCGGGCAAGGACCCGTCGAAGGTCGACCGCTCGGCCGCCTACGCTGCGCGCTACGTGGCCAAGAACATCGTGGCCGCGGGCATCGCGCGCCAGTGCCAGATCCAGGTGGCGTACGCCATTGGCGTGGCCGAGCCGATGAACATTACGGTCTACACCGAAGGCACGGGCGTGATCCCCGACGAAAAAATCGCAGCCCTCGTGCGCGAACACTTCGACCTGCGTCCGAAGGGCATCATCCAGATGCTCGACCTGCTGCGCCCGATCTACCAGAAGACCGCCGCCTACGGCCACTTCGGCCGCGAAGAGCCCGAGTTCACCTGGGAAGCGACGACGCAAGCCCCCGCGCTGCGCGCAGCCGCCGGCCTGTAAGGCCCTCGAGGCCTACAGGGCCTGCTGCGCCTTTTCCGCCGGCTCGACGGGTGGAAAGCGCACCGTGACCAGCAGCCCGCTCGCCTCGCGCGGGTTGGCTGCGAGGTCCACATCGGCATCGAAGGCCCGCGCAATCTCGCGCACGATGGCCAGGCCCAGCCCCTTGCCCTCGGTGTCCTGCGACACCCGATAGAAGCGCTCGAACACCCGCTCGCGCGCCTCGGGCGCAATGCCCGGGCCGTTGTCTTCCACGGTCAGCTCGACCGAACCCTCCCGCTTGCGCACACCGACCGTCACGCGACCGCCTTCCTGCGTGTAGCGCAGCGCGTTGTCCAGCAGGTTGGTCACCAACGCATCGAGCAGCGCAGGCTGCGCCAGCACGACAGCGTCTTCAGGCCCGGCCTGCGACTCGAGTCCCAGGTCGATGCCCCGGCGGTCCGCCAGCGCCGCAAGCTGTTCCACACAGCGCAGCGCCACCGCCGCCAGGTCGACCCGCTCGAGCCGCGTGTGCGCGTCGCCGTGCTCGGCCTGCGCCAGCAGCAGCAGCTTGTTGGTCACATCGACCAGCCGCCGGTTGCTGGTCTGCATGGCGACCCACATGGCGTCCATGTCGGCGCGGCGGGTGTCCCATTCGCCGCGGTGCTGGCGCGTGTAGCGTGCGAACTCGATCTGCGAGGCCTGCATGGCCAGCGGCGTGCGCAGCTGATGCGCCGCGTCGGCGATGAAGCGGCGCTGCGTCTCGGAGTGCGCTTTCAGCTGGCCCACGAATCGGTTGATGGTGTCGGCCACCGGACGCAGTTCGCTGTGCAGCGCCGCGGGGTCCACCACGAGGTCGAGGTGCAGCGGATCGCGCTGCGCGAGCTGCTGGCTCAGCCGCACGATGGGGCGCAGCTCCAGCGTCAGCGCCGCCACGGCCAGCACGATGGCGAGCAGGAGCGCGATCAGCAGGTATTCCATCGAAGGCCACCACAGCGTGCGCAGCATGTGGTTGCGGCTGCCTTCGGTCTTGCCGACGGCGATGGTGATGTCACGCGAACCCGCGGATTCATACATGGCGCGCGTGGTGACGACGGCGCGCAGCGGCAGGCCGGCAAAGTGGGTGTCGTACCACTGTGCGCGGTCCACGCCTTCGGGTTTGCGCACGGCGGGCAGCGGGAAGTCGGGCGAGCCGGCCAGCACCTCGCCGTTCGCACCCGTCACGCTGAGGAACACGCGGTCACGCTCGGGCGACACGAACAGGCTCAGCGCCGAGGGCGGCACGCTGGCCTGCACGTCGTCGCCCTCCCAGATCAACCTGTCGGACAGCACCTTGGCGGACGAGAGCAGGTCGTGGTCCTGCACGTAGTCGGCCACTTCCGCGGCGTTGCGCCAATTGAGGTACCCGCAGATCGCCACGAACACCGACAGCGGCAGCAGCAGCCACAGCGCGAGGCGCAGGCGAAGGCTGGCGCGCTTCACTGCGGGCCGCTCCTAGTCTTCCTGCCGCGTGCGCAACAGATAGCCCACGCCGCGCAACGTGATGATCGTCGCCTGGCTCGCTTCGAGCTTCTTGCGCAGCCGGTGGATGTAGATGTCGACGGCATCCGCGCTGGGCTCGTCGTCCAGCCCGAACATCGCGTCGATCAGCGCCTGCTTCGACACCGTGCTGCCCGCCTTGAGCATCAGCGTCTCGAGCAGCGTGCGTTCGCGCGGGGGCAGCGCCAGCTCTTCGGCGGCCAGCGTGAACTGCCGCGTGCGCAGGTCGTAGCGCAGGTCGCCGCAGGCGATGTCGTTGGCCTTGCCCGGCATCTGCCGGCGCACCAGCGCCTTGATGCGCGCCACCAGCTCGCGGATCTCGAAGGGCTTCACGAGGTAGTCGTCGGCGCCGATCTCCAGGCACAGCACCTTCTGGTCGAGCGACGCGGTGGCCGTGAGGACGATCACCGGCACCGTGTCGCCGCGCTCGCGCAAGCGGCGCAGCACGGCCTTGCCGGAGAGCTGCGGAATGTTGAGGTCGAGCAGCACCACGTCGTAGGCCGTCTGCGTCAGCAGCCGGTCGGCCGCATCGCCGTTGTCCACGTGGTCGACCACAAAGTCCTGCGCGCGCAGCAGGCTGGAAAGCCAGTGCGCGAGTTGCGGGTTGTCTTCGATCAGCAGCAGCTTCATGGGGCGGGGTCGGTGGCCGTGGATTCTAGGAAGCATCGCCCGGCGCCCTGCATGTAGGGATAACCATGACGAAACCTGAAGGCGACTGAAAGCTGGCCGAAGGATGGCGTTTTCTAGACTGGCTTCGTCCTGCGAACGAAGTGCGCGGGCCGCTCGAAACCATTCCAACACGGAGAGACACCATGTCCGCCACCCGCCGCACCCTGCTGGCCGCCGCCCTGTGCACCGCCTTCGCCGCCGCTGCCCCGCTCGCCCAGGCCGCCGACGCGCCCATCACCATCATGGTGGGCGGCATCAACAAGATCATCTACCTGCCGGCCAAGCTCACCGAGGCGCTGGGCTACTTCAAGGACGAAGGCCTGAACGTCGAGCTGCAATCGCAGCCGGCCGGCGTCGATGCCGAGAACCAGCTGATCGCCGGCGCGGTGCAAGGCGTGGTGGGCTTCTATGACCACACCATCGACCTGCAGAGCAAGGGCAAGGAGATCCAGGCCATCGCCGTGTTCTGCAAGGTGCCGGGCGAGGTCGAGCTGGTGTCGACCAAGGCCTCCGACGCCGGCTTCAAGAGCATGGCCGACGCCAAGGGCGGCAAGACGCTGGGCGTGACGGGCCTGGGCTCGTCCACCGACTTCCTCACGCGCTACCTGGCCGACCGTGCTGGCGTGGCCTCCAAGGACTACTCGCTGCTGCCCGTGGGCGCCGGCAACACCTTCATCGCAGCCATGAAGCAGGACCGCATCCAGGCCGGCATGACCACCGAGCCCACCGTGTCGCAGATGCTCAAGACCGGCGACGCCAAGGTGCTGGTCGACCTGCGCACCGAGGCCGACACCGTCAAGGCGCTTGGCGGCCTGTACCCGGCTGCCAGCCTCTACGTGCAGAACACCTGGGCCGAGTCGCACAAGGTCGAAGCCGGCAAGCTGGCGCACGCCTTCGCCCGCACCATGGCCTACATCCACACCCACAGCGCCGAGGACATCGCCGAGAAGGTGCCGCGCGACTACTACGGCAACGACAAGGAGCTGTACGTCACGGCACTGAAGGCGTCGCTGCCGATGTTCACCACCGACGCGAAGATGCCCGCCGGCGGCCCCGAGACCGTGCTGAAGGTGCTGGCCACCTACAAGCCGCTGGTGAAGAGCAAGAACATCGACCTGTCCAAGACCTACAGCAACGCCTACCTGGCCAGCGCTGCAGTGGCGGCGAAGTGACCATGCGAAACGGCATTCCTCCCAGCAGCAGCGCCGTGACGTCGGCGATCGACTTCGACGACGTCTCGCTGCGCTTCATTTCGCAGGACGGCAACGCGACCGTGGCGCTGCGCAACTTCAGCATGTCGGTGGCGCGCGGCGAGTTCGTCGCCATCGTCGGGCCCACGGGCTGCGGCAAGTCGACCACGCTGAACATGATCACCGGCCTGCTCAAGCCCACCGTGGGCGAAGTGAAGGTGATGGGCCAGCCCGTGACGGGCGTGGACCCGCGCATCGGCTTCGTGTTCCAGGCCGACGCGGTGTTCCCATGGCGCAGCGTGGAAGACAACGTGGCGGCCGGCCCGGTGTTCCGCGGCAAGCCCAGGAAGGAAGCGATGGAACTTGCACAGGAATGGATCCACCGCGTGGGCCTGTCCAAGTTCGGCAAGCACTACCCGCACCAGCTCTCGGGCGGCATGCGCAAGCGCGTGGCGCTGGCGCAGACCTTCATCAACAACCCCGAGATCCTGCTGATGGACGAGCCCTTCTCGGCGCTCGACATGCAGACGCGCACGCTCATGCAGGACGAGCTGCTGCAGCTGTGGTCGGGCAACGGCGGCTGCGTGGTGTTCGTCACGCACGACCTGGAAGAAGCCATTGCGCTGGCCGACCGCGTGTTCGTGCTGTCGGCACGGCCCGCCACGCTCAAGCGCGTGTACGAGATCGACCTGCCGCGCCCGCGCATCACGTCGCAGGTGCGCTACGACCCGCGCTTCATCGAGCTCTCCAAGCACATCTGGGACGATCTGCGCCAGGAAGTGGTCATCCAGTGAACACGACGACAACGACAAGAACCATGACGCCTTCCACCACCCCCACGGCGGCCGTGCTGCCCTCGTCGCTCAGCGACGCTGCGCTGGCGCGCGAATCCGAGAGCGCGCAGGCGGCCATTCGCGCGCGCCGACGCTTGATCATCTCGCTGCGGCTGATCGTGCTCGTGGTCGCCCTGGGCGGCTGGGAGATCGCGGCGCGCCTGAAGTGGATCGACCCGTTCTTCTATTCGATGCCCACGATGATCTACGACCAACTCGTGGAGTGGATGCGCGACGGCACCTCGCAGGGCTCGCTGTGGATGCAGGTCGCGGTGACGCTGGAGGAAACGGTGATCGGCTTCCTGATCGGCTCGATCGCCGGCATCTTCTGCGGCATCCTGCTCGGGCGCAACAAGCTGCTGTCGGACGTGTTCAGCCTGTACATCCAGATCGCCAACTCGATCCCGCGCGTGGTGCTGGGCTCGATCTTCGTGATCGCGCTGGGCCTGGGCATGGCGTCGAAGGTGGCGCTGGCGGTGGTGATGGTGTTCTTCGTGGTCTTCGGCAATGCCTTCCAGGGCGTGCGCGAAGCCGACAAGTACATGATCGCGAACGCGCAGATCCTGGGCGCCTCGCGCCGGCAGGTGACGATGTCGGTGGTCATTCCGTCGGCCATGTCGTGGATCCTGGCGAGCCTGCATGTGAGCTTCGGCTTTGCGCTGGTCGGCGCGGTGGTGGGCGAGTTTCTCGGCGCCAAGGAAGGCATCGGCCTGCTGATCTCCACGGCCCAGGGCGCCTTCAATGCCAGCGGCGTGTTCGCGGCGATGATCGTTCTGGCGGTGGTTGCACTGGCCGCCGACTTTCTTCTGAGTTCGCTCGAGAAGCGGCTGCTGAAGTGGCGGCCCGCGGCGTTCTGACGATTGCGCAATTGCACACACGAACGGCGGGCATCACCCGCCGTTTTTTGTTTTCATGCCGCTGTCGATGGCATCAGAACCGGTAGGCACCACTCAGGCCCACCGTCCAGTTGCGCCCCGGCGCAGGTTCGTAGTAGCGGCCATTGCCTTCGTTGACGATCACCGAACCCACGTAGCGCCGGTCGAACAGGTTGTCGACACGCGCAAAGGCATTGAATTCCCAGCGCTCCCACTTCTTCAGATAGCCCGCGTACACCGCCGCGACGGCATAGCCCGGCGCGCTCGCAGTGTTGGCGTCGTTGGCCTGGAGCATGCCCAGCGCGCGCATCTCCACGCCCGCGCGCCAGCCTTCGGGCGGCACCCAGCCCAGCGATGCGAACAGCGACTGGCGCGCAATTCCGGGAATGCGGTTTCCCGCCGCCACCGTGTTGCCCGTCCCGCAGGGCGACGGCGAGCAGAAGGCATCGCGGTAGGTCGCGTCCAGCCAGGTGTAGGCCACCTGCGTGCGCCAGTGATTGGCGGTCTCGTGCTGCCAGCCCAGCTCGAAACCGTTGCGCCGCGTGCGCCCCGCGTTCTGGAAGGTCGCGCGGCCGCCGACGTTGGTGTTGGTCACGATCTCGTCGCGTGTGCGGGTCTGGAACAGTGCCGCCGTCAGCAGTCCGCCGGCGAGCCTGGCCTTGGCGCCGACCTCGATGCTGTCGTTCACCGAAGGGCGCAGCGCGAAGTTCAGGCCGCTCGCGCCGTTCGCCCGGTACGACAGCTCGTTGAGCGTCGGGGTCTCGAAGCCGCGGCCGATGGAGCCGTACAGCGCGAGGTCGGGCGTGGCCTGGTAGCGCAGCGAGGCCACGGGCAGCGTCTCGCTGTAGCGCGCGCTGCCGCTGTCGTCGCGGTTCGTGCCGACGATGTAGCGGTCCTGCGAGTTGAAGTGCACGCTGCTGCGGCGCACGCCGGCCTCGAGCGTCCAGCGGTCGGTGAAGCGCCAGGTGGCCTGGGCGTAGGGGTCGAGGTTCCACACCTCGTTGAGCTCGTTGCGCCGCAGCCGGCCCTGCACGCCGAGCACGGGCGCCGCGACGGGCCCCAGGTAGTTCTCGTAGCCGCGGCGCTTCTCGCGCAGGCTGTCGTAGCCCAGGCCCGCCACCACGTCGAAAGGGCGGTCGGCCAACGTCAGCGCGGCGTTCCAGCGCAGGTCCACGCCGCCGTACTGGCGCGACAGGTCGATCACGCCGCCCGCGTGCAGCGGGTTCTGCTGCGCCGACGGGGGAATGGACTGGTACTGCGTGGTCTTGCGTTCGCCGCTGTAGAGCATCAGGCGCAGCCCCTGTTCGGCATCGATGCGACGCTCGTAGAGCAGCCCGACCTGCGTCTGCTCGACCGTCTTGCGGGTGTCGTACTGCGTGGCCAGCGGCGCGCTGCGCGGGGCCAGTGCGTACTGGTCGGCGGTGAGTCCCAGGGGGTCTTGTGCGTCGATGCGCACGCTGTTCATGATGAGCGTGAGCTTGTCGCCGTTGTCCAGCGCGATGCCCAGCTTGCCGTTGGCGATGTCGCGCCGCGCGGCGCTGTGCTCGCGCCAGCCGTCGGTGTGGAAGCGGCTCGCATCGAGCAGGTAGTCGACCGCGCCCTGCGAACCGCTCAGCTGCAGCGACTGCCGCCACGTGCCGAAGCTGCCGCCCGCGAGCGAGTACGACAGCCGCGGCGGGCCCTCGCCCGAGGCGGTGAAGGCCTGCACCACGCCGCCGGAAGAATTGCCGTAGAGCGCGGAGAACGGCCCGCGCAGCACTTCCACGCGGTCCACCGAGCCGATGTCGATGTTGGAGGTCTGGCCCTGCCCGTCGGGCAAGGTGGCCGGGATGCCGTCGACATACAGCCGCACGCCGCGCACGCCGAAGGTCGAGCGCGCGCCGAAGCCGCGAATCGACAGCTGCAGGTCTTGTGCGTAGTTCAGCCGGTTCTGCACCTGCAGACCCGGCACGGCGCCCAGGCTTTCGGAGAGGTTGACCTGCAGGCGGCTGTCGCGCATGTCGCTGCCGTCGACCCGGTCGACCGAGCCGGGCACGTTGAAGGGCGTGACCTCGCCGCGCGGCGTGGAGACGGTGATTTCGCGCAGGCGCAAAGCACCGGCCTGCGGACCGGCATCCGGACCGGGCGGCGGCTCCGGCTGGGCCTGCGCGGCCGATGAAGCCCCCAGCAACAAGAGACAGGCCGCAGCGACGGGAGCGATGTTCATCGCGCCGATTCTGCTTCGGCCTCGCCCCCCGCCGTGTCGCGGTGGCGCGACGCCAAGGGAAAACTAGCGGGTGGGCGACTTTCGCCAGCCGAACCAGGCGCAGACGATCACCGGAATGCCCAAGGTGATCCAGGCCAGGATGTCGCCCAGCCCGCCGTCGCTGAACAAGGCCGAGATCAGCCCGAAGGTCGTCAGCAGGCCCAGCACGATCGGCCAGCCCCACATGCGCCAGAAGCCTTGGTGCTGTTTCATGCCCGCGCCTTCATGGCCGGTGCCGGCTCGGGTTGCGCGCCAGCGGGACCCCCCGGCTGTTCAGGCGCCGCGGTCTTGCGGGATGCGGGCACGGGATTGCCCCGCTTGAGCCACAGGTACAGCCCGCTGCCCAGCACGATGATGGTGGCGATGTCGAGCAGCGCCCAGAGGATCTGCATCGGCATGCCGCCGTAGTCGCCGAAGTGCAGCGGCTGCGACACCAGCAGCGCCGTGAGGTACCAGGGCAGCTTCGGCGACGCGGTCACTGCGGCCGTCTTGGCGTCCACCAGCACCGGCTGGAAGAGCTTGGAGGTGAAAGGCTCGCTGCCGCGCACGAAGAAGGTGGTGTGGTGCGGGCTGGAGAACGAGGTGCCGGGGAAGGCGATGAACGACAGCTTCATGCCGGGCGCGTGCTGCAGCGCGGCGTCCATCGAGCGCTGCACCGAGGCGCGCTCGTTCACCGCCACCACCGGTTCGTTCTTGTAGGGAGTGAGCAGCGCGCTGAGCTGGTCGTACTGCCAGTACTTGATGAGCAGGTCGGCCCAGGTGTTGATCATGCCGGTGGAGCCCACCACGAACACCCACACCAGCGTGACGATGCCCAGCAGGTTGTGCAGGTCGAGCCACTTCAGGCGCGGACGCTTCTCGCGGCGCACCGTGCCGAAGTCGAGCTTGCGCATGAAAGGCGAATACAGCACCACGCCCGACACGATGGCCACCAGCAGCAGCAGCCCCATGAAGCCCAGGAACAGCTTGCCCGGCAGGCCCGCGAACAGGTCGACGTGCAGCTTGAACATGACGTACATGAAGCCCTCGTCGAACTTGGGCTGCGCCAGGATGTCGCCCGTGCGCGCGTCGACCGCGACCGACTTGAAGTCGTCCGTGGGCGCCGGCGTGGGCGTGAGCGTGACGAACCACAGGCCGTCGTCGTCCTCCGGCTGCGAGGCGAACTGCACCACGCGGTCGGGGTGCTTGGCCTTGGCGATGTCGAGCACGCGGTCCAGGCTGATGTGGGGCGTGCCCGCCGGCATCTTCGGCGCCTCGACCTCGGTGCCCAGCAGGTGGCCGATCTCGTGGTGGAAGATGAGCGGCAGGCCGGTGAGGCACAGCAGCAGCATGAAGACAGTGCACACGAGGCTGCTCCACTTGTGCACCCAGGCCCAGGTCTTGATTTTTCGGCTGTTCATGTCGTGGTGGCTTTTTTGAGGTCGTGGTCTAGAAACGGTAGGTGGCGCTCGCGACGACGCTGCGACGCGCACCGTACCAGCAGTCGCCGCGCGCCAGGCAGGTGCTGAAGTAGGTCTTGTCGGTTGCGTTGTTGATGTTCAGGGCATAGCGCCACTTGGCCGACTCGTAGGCCAGCATGAGGTCCACCAGGGTCACCGAAGGCACGCGCGGCCCCGCGCTGCTGCCGTCCACATCGGTGAAGTCGCTCATGTAGCGCACACCGGCGCCGGCCGAGAAGCCCGGCACTCCGGCGATCGAGAAGCGGTACTTGCCCCACATCGACACCTGGTTGCGCGGCTGTTCGACGAGCTTCCGGTCGACATCGATGTGGGTGTAGTTGGCGATGAGGTCGAAATCGCGTGCCAGCGTCGTCTTGAGTTCGAACTCGACGCCCTTGTTTTTCGTGGCATCGACCTGGCGGCCGTAGTTGGGGTTGGTGCTGTCGGAGACGACGCGGTTCTTTTCCTTGAGCGAGAAGACCGACGCGGTGAAGCTCGTGGCCGAGCCCGCGGGCTGGTACTTGACGCCGGCCTCCACCTGCTCGCCGCGCAGCGGCTTGAACAGTTTGCCCTCGAGGTTCGTGCCCGCCTGCGGGGTGAACGATTCGGTATAGCTCAGGTAGGGCGACCAGCCCGACGGCAGCGTGTACATCACACCCAGCCGGCGCGAGGTGGCACTGGTGGTCTCCGAGTCGCTGCCTGCAGTGCCCGCCGTGCTGCGGTCATGGCGCAAGCCGGCCACGAAGATCCAGTTGTCCAGCTTCATCTGGTCCTGCACGTAGACGCCGGCGTTGCGCTGGGTGGTGCGGGGCCGGTTGGTGAGCTCGGTCACCGGCACGTAGCCGATGCCGTAGACCGGCGCGTACGCGTCGATGGCGCTGTACGAGGAGCCCTCGATCTTGTCCTGGCGCTGGCGCGAATACTCGGCGCCCACCAGGAACGTGTGGCGCACCGCGCCGGTGTTGAAGTGACCTTCGACATGGTTGTCGACGCCGGTCATGCGCGTCCAGGTCAGCGACTTGTCGTTGACACGGCCCAGCAGGCGCTGGCCGGCCGGGTCGAGGCCCCAGCCGCCGGGCAAGGAGAAGAAGTCGCCGTAGTGGTAGTGCGAGTCGTTGAACGTGCGCGACACGCGAAAGTTCTGGCGGAACGTCCAGTCGTCGTTGAACTTGTGCTCGAACATCCAGCCGAAGGTCTTGCGTTCGGTGTCGTAGCCATCGCCCGGCTCGCCGATGAACCGGCTCGAGCGCAGCGGGCCGTTGACGTTCGCCAGGATGGTGCCTTGCCAAGGAAAGAACTGCGAGGTGCTGCCGGTCTTGTCCTTCTGCCACAGGCCCTGCACCGTCAGCGAGGTGGCGGCACTGGGCCGCCAGGTGAGCGACGGCATGATGAGCGAGCGGTCGTCCGGCACGTAGTCGACCTGCGTGTCGGACTTGCGCTGCAGCGCCACCAGCCGGTACGACCAGTCGCCGTCCGCCGTCAGCGGACCGGTGAGGTCGGCCTGGACCTGCTTGCGGCCGAAGGAACCGAGCTGCACGCCCACCTCGCGGTACGCCTGCTGCTGGGGGCGCTTGCTGACCATGTTGACCACACCGCCGGCCGTGCCCGCGCCGAACAGCATGCCGGCAGGCCCGCGCAGCACCTCCAGGCGCTCCAGCGTGTAGGGGTCGGGGCGCGCCGTGGCGGTGTACCAGCCGGAGGAATAGGTCTGCAGTCCGTCGAGGTAGACGGAAGGATCGCTGCCGCGCACCGAGAAGCTGTCCGAGCGAGCGTCGAGGCCGTACGCGTCGGAACGCACGCCTGCAGCATAGGTCAGTGCATCCTGCAGGTTGGTCGCACCTTGATCGACCATCTGGTCCCGGGTGACGACCGTCACCGACTGAGGTGTTTCGGACAGCGGCGTGTCGGTCTTGGTGGCGGTGACGGCGTTCCTTGCGCGGTAGCCGATGACGGGCGAGGTCGCCGTTTCGGCATCGGCATTGGCATCGACCCGGACTTCAGGCAAGGAACCCGCCGTTGTCGTCTGGGCAAGCACCTGGTGCTGCGCATAGATCGCCAGACACCCCACCAGCACCGATACAGCCTTGGGCCGCTCAACCAACCTCGTCATGAGAACCTCGCTCCAAATACAATTAAGAATCATTATTATTTTATTAGCGAAAAGCAGGCACTTCGTCCAATCCCCAGTCACCGAGCGGGGGTTGCGTTGTGAAATTGCGTCTTCTTTTCGAGGCGAAACAGCTACCATGCCGCCCGCACGCCACTGTGCGTTTGCGGCCCTCATGTTCAAGCTCATTGCCCTTCTGTCTTCTGCACTGCGCGGCCTGGCCTGGCGCCTGATGGCCCTGGCTGCGGCCTTGGTGCTGGCAGGCTGCGCCGGGCTGCCTCCGCGCATCCCCGAGCCGCCGGCATTCGCCATTGCGGCCTCCGCGTCCACCGAGCTCGGCCGCGCGGCGCTCAGCCTCAATTCACCGCCCGACGGGCTGTCCAGCATGCGCCCGCTGATCGAGGCCTCCTTCGCGCTCGACGCGCGGCTCGAGCTCATGCGGCGCGCCACGTCGTCGCTCGACATCCAGACCTACCAGCTGGGCAACGACAAGACCGGCCGGCTGCTGCTGCGCGAAATGCGCAATGCCGCCCGGCGCGGCGTGCGCGTGCGGCTGCTGCTCGACGACTTCTACACGGCCGGCATGGACCCCCTGCTGCTCGGCCTGGCCGCCGAGCCCAACGCCGAGGTGCGGCTGTTCAACCCGTTCGTGAACGCGCGCGACCATTCGTCGGGGCGCTGGCTGGAGTTCTTCGGCGACTTCCGCCGGCTCAACCACCGCATGCACAACAAGCTGTTCGTGGCCGACGGCGCCATGGTCATCGCGGGCGGGCGCAACCTCGCCGACGAGTACTTCCTGCGCAGCGAGAGCGCGAACTTCATCGATTTCGAACTGCTCATGGCCGGTCCGGTGGCCCCCGAGTCCGCCGCCATCTTCGACACCTACTGGAACAGCGACGTGGTCTACCCCCTGCGCCGGGTGGCCAGCACGAGCCGCACACCGCAGGCGCTGAAGGCCGACTTCGAAGAAGCCACCTCCCCGGCCCACGCGCCCTCGCCCGACCCGCTTCCCATCACCGACCTGCTCGGCGACCTGCCGCTGGGCGCGCAGCTCGCCGACGTGGCGCAGCTCCGATGGATGCGCGCCGAGGCGCACGCCACGGCAGACAGCCCCAACAAGGCGCTGGGCGTCATGACGCAGCCCACCGAGTCGCTGGCGCGCCGCTTCCATGAAATGCTGGCCACCGCGCAGTCGAACGTGGTGGTGATCTCGCCCTACTTCATTCCGGGCGACGAAGGCATGGAGCGCATCCGCATGGGGCGCGAGCACGGCATCAACATCACCGTCATCACCAACTCGCTGGCCGACAGCGATGAGCCGCTGGTCAACATCAACTACAACCGCTACCGCGTCGACATGCTCAAGCTGGGCGTGAACCTGTACGAGGTCAGCACGCAGCAGCTGCGCCGCGCCGGCCAGTTCCGCACCCTGCTGAAGAAGGCCCGCGGCCGCCTGCACGCCAAGCTGGCGCTGGTCGACCGCCAGTGGGTGCTGCTAGGTTCCATGAACCTAGACCCGCGCTCGGCGCTTTTGAACACCGAGTTCGGCGTGCGCGTGCGCAGCTTCGAGCTGGCGCAGGCCCTGCTGTTCGCCTACCAGCTCGACGACATCGAAGGCGTGTACCGAGTGACCCTCAACCCCGACGGCAAGAACGTGCAGTGGATCGGCACCGGCGACGTCGACAACGAGGTGCTCGACAGCGAGCCCGATTCCAGCATGCTGACGCGGCTGCAGTTGCTGCTGTTCTCGTGGTTCGTACCGACGGACCAGCTGTAGCGGCCCGGCAACCACGGGCTGCGCGGGCCACGTGTGCCGGCTCCTACCCCGCCGCCCACGCTTCCCACAACAGCTTGGCGCCCAGCAGCAGCGTGAAGGCCTGGAAGGCGGTCTTCATGCGCTTGGGGTCCGCCACACGGGCCACCCACGCGCCCAGCCATCCGCCCACCGCACATCCGACGAACAAGGGAATGCCCAGGCGGAAGTCGACGGCGCCGCTGGAGACGAAGGTGGCCACCGACGCCCCGACCACCAGCAGGTTGATGCGCGTCATGACCGCCGCGCTCTCGCGGAACGTGAGTCCGTAGCAGCGCATCAGCGCGAAGATCAGCAACGTGCCGAAGCCGGCACCGAAGAACCCGGAATACACGCACAGCCCGAAGATCACCGCCACGCCTGCCGGCGCGTACGGCAGGCGCGCCTGCACATCACGCGGGCGTTGCGAGAAGTCGGTCCGGTGCGTGATCCAGAGAATGACGACCATCAGCAGCGCCACCACGATCTTGAGCACCCGGTCGGCAATGCCGACCACCAGCAGCGAACCCGATACCGATCCCACGACCGCCAGCGGCCACACCACCCAGGGCATCGCCTTGCGCTCGGCGGCGTCACCGCGGTGCGCGAGCGAGCCGGTGACGAAGGAGCCGAGCAGCGCGAACTTGACCGTGGCAATGCTCTGCGCCGCCGAGTGCCCCATGAGCAGCAACAGCGGCACGCCCGCCGTCGCACCGCCGCCGATGGTGACCGCCACCACGCCGATGAAAAGGCCCAGCGCCGGAATCACAAGCAAGGTCATCACGACCTGCCGCCGCCGACCGGGCCCGCGCCGGACCCGACGGCGAGGCAGCGCAGCAGCGCCGCACTGCGCACGGCCACGCCGTTTCGCGCCTGCTGGAAGTACTTGTTCTGCGGCGTGTCGTCGATGTCCGCATCCAGCTCGTCGGTGCGCGGCAGGCAGTGCATGACGACGAGGCCCGGCAATGCGCGGGACAGCAGCGCACGGTGCAGCCGGCACTTGTGCAGCTGGCGCTGGTATGCGGCCGGGTCGGTGAATTTTTCCTGCTGCACGCGCACCATGTACACGACGTCGACAAGCCCGATCATTTCCTTCATCGACGAATACTCGAGCGCCGGCACGCCGTTCAATTCGCCCAGTTCCCGGGGAAATTCGGTGCCTTCGTCCGCCTCGTGCGGCGCATCGACCACGTGAAGGCGGACATTGCTGAACTTGCGCAACCCTGCGATCAGCGATTTGGCCGCCCGCGAATAACGAATGCCGCCGGCAATGCCCACATGCAGGTTGTCGATGTCGCCGAAATGGTCCTGCAGCGTATAGAGATCGATGAGCGCCTGGCTCGGATGCCGGACCTGTCCCTCGCCGGCATTGATGAGCGGCACGCGCACCGTGTCCTTGATGCGGCGCATGACGCCGTCCTCCGTGTGGCGCGCCACCACCGCGTCGCAATAGAAGCCGGCCATGCGCGTGGTGTCCAGCAGGCTCTCGCCGAGCTCCAGCCGCGTGTTGCGCATGTCGGACACGCTGAGCACGCGCGCGCCCAGGCGGTGCGCTGCTGCCTCGAAGCCCAACCGTGTTCGCGTGCTGGGCTCGAAAAAGAGCGTGCACACCACACGCCCGGCCAGCGCGTGCCTGAAGATTTCAGGTGTGCGACGCAAATGATCGACGGTCGAAAACAATTTTTCGATCTCGATCCTGGAAAGATCCTCGATGGAAATAAGGTCCTGCATGCCAATCCCCTTGAGCAGTTTGTTTGAAACGCGTCCATGGGGTCCTTGGCATATAACCTGCCGTGCGGATCTTGCCGCCCTGGCATCCATTCGTTCGGCCAGTGTTCTGCTCTTTGCCCCTCCCCAACTCATTCTTGTAGTCGCGCATGCTTGAAAGAAGCCGTGCATCGTTATGCACCCCATAAAAAACAATTTGGCTTTGTCTATTAATTTCGAGCAATTGCGCACTTTTTCACTGGTGCTCGAACTAGGTAGTTTTTCAGCCGCCGCCGAACGACTCGGCCTGACGCAGCCGGCGGTCAGCGTGCAAGTGAAGCAACTCGAAAGGCGCCTCGGCGTGCGCCTGATCGAGCGGGTCGGCCGCCGGGTCGGCCCCACACCCGCGGGCACCGACCTGATGGCGGAGTTGCCCCAAGTGGTGGCGGCGCTGTCCAACGCGATCAATGCCGCCACGTTCCATTCGGCGGGCGTGGCCGGCCGCGTGCGGCTCGGCACTGGCGGCACCAGTTGCCTCTACCTGCTGCCCTCGGCGTTGCGCGACCTGCGCGCGCGCTATCCGCTGCTCAACATCATCGTGAGCACGGGCAACACCGAGGGCTACGTGCGGCGCGTGGAAGACAACACGGTCGACGCCGCCGTGGTCACGCTGCCGGTCAGCTCGCGCGCGCTGGCCGTGACGCCGATCCTTCGCGACGAGTTCGTGGCCATCTGCCAGCGCGGCAGCACCGAGTGGCCGGCCGAAGTGACGGCGGCCATGCTCGGCTCGCTGCCGCTCGTCAAGTTCGTGTCGGAAGCCAGCACGCGCGGCCTCGTCGACGATTGGCTGCGGCGCGGCGGATGCACGTCGCCGCCGGTGATGGAGTTCGACAGCGTCGAGGCCATCAAGGCCATGGTGGCGGCCGGCCTGGGCGTGGCGATCCTGCCGAGGATGGCGGTCACGGGCCGTGGGCATCACCCCGAGCTCGACCTGCGAGCGCTGCACCCGCCACTGCACCGCACCCTGGCGCTGGTCACCCGCAACGACAAGCCGCTGAGCAAGGGCTTGCGGCAGGTGATCGACGCCGTCGTCGCGGCGGGGCGGGCCTTCGAAGCCGCGGCGGCTAGCGTGCGTCCAGCAGCCTGAGCGTTTGCGCCAGCACCCGGGTGCCAGCGGCCACCTGCTCCTTGCTGGCCCACTCTTCCTGGCAGTGGCTGCGACCGTTCAGGCAGGGGATGAAGATCATCCCCATCGGGCCCGTCGCCGCGACGTGCATCGCGTCGTGGCCAGCGCCACTGGGCAGCGCACGGTGCGCCAGCGCCAGGCCGTCGGCGGCCTTGGCAACGGCCTGCATGACGATGTCGTCGCACCGCGTGGGCGGCGTGCGCGTGAGGGGTGCGGCGCTGCAGGCGACACGCAGGCGCTGGAAGTCGTCGCGGCACAGGGCCATCACGCGCTCGGGGAAATCGTCGAGCACTGTCTGCGCATTGCTGCGCACCTCCAGCACCATGTCGACCCGGCCCGGCACGGCGTTGGGCACGTTGGGGCTCATCGAGAGGCGCCCGACCGTCGCCACAACGTAGTGCGGACTGCCGTCCATGGCGCAGGCCTCGCGGTGCACCGCGTCGATCAGCCGGGCCGCGCCGACGAGGGCGTCGCGGCGAATGTCCATCGGGGTGGTGCCGGCGTGGTCCGGTTGCCCGGTCACGGTGAGCGCGACGCGGCGGATGCCCACGATGTCGGTGACCACGCCGATCGGCAGGCCCTCGCGCTCCAGCACCGGCCCCTGCTCGATGTGCAGTTCCACGAAGGCGGCGATGCCGCCGGGTCCGCGGGCCGCGCTGGCCAGGTCGTCGGGCCGCGCGCCGATGCGCCGCATGGCCTGCGCGAGGCTTTCGCCGGCCTCGTTGCAGGAAGCCAGCATGGCCGCGTCGAGCGTGCCGGCGAAAGCACGGCTTCCCACGCAGGAAATGCCGTAGTCGCTGGGCTCTTCCGAGAGAAAGTCGATCACTTCCAGCGGATGGCGCAGCAAGACGCCGCCCTCGTGGAGCGACTGCGCCACCTCCAGCCCCGCCAGCACGCCCAGGATGCCGTCGAAACGCCCGCCGCCCACCACGGTGTCGCAATGCGACCCGGTGACGAGCGGCGCCAGCCCGGGTTCGGTGCCCTCGCGGCGCCCGGCCAGGTTGCCGGCGGCGTCGATGCGCACGCTGAGCCCGGCCTGCTCGAACTGGCCGCGCAGCCAGTTCCTGGCTTCGTCGAATTCGGGCGAGAAGGCGCGGCGCGTCCAGGGAACGTCAGGGCGGGTGAAAGAGGCGAGGGTCTCGAGGCGCTGCCAGAGGCGATCGGGCTGGATGCGGAAGGTTGAGGGCATCCCCGCATGGTGACGTGCGCGGCGCGTTCCATGAAGCGGGAACGGGTAATGCAAGCCATAAAGCATTTTTTGCCCGCCCTCGGACGGGCCCGTCGAAGGAACTTGGGGACGCGCAAAAGACCGTCCGGCGGTTCACGCGCTGGCAGGCGGACAGCAGGCGCACCCGCCACCCGGGCGCAGGCGCCGGTAGCCCGGCGCATCGCCGTGCGCTGCCGCGCGACCTGGACCTTCCTGGCTGCGCCGGGTGCCCAGCGAATGAGGCACGCTCAGTGCGCGGTCCGACGGCGCGCCGCACGCGGGGCACGGCGCCGGCCGGTCGAACAAGGCCATCGGCCGTCGCTCGACGAAGGGGCCGCAGCGCGCGCAGGCGTAGTCGTAGGTGGGCACGCCGCGTCGCCGGCTACCAGCCGCCCGATTCCCCGCGCGCCACATAGCGGCCGTTGCCGGCCTTGCCGAGCCATCGCTCGCCGTCGACGATGAGTTCGCCGCGCAACAGCACCTTCTTCACCTGCCCCGTCACGCCGTGGCCTTCGAACAGCGTGAAATCGCAGTTGCCATGCTGCGTCTTCGCCGAGATGACGTGCTGCGCCTCCGGGTCGAAGATCACCAGGTCGGCATCGCTGCCGACGGCGATCGTGCCCTTTTGCGGAAACAGGCCGAACAGCTTCGACGGCGCCGTGGACACCAGCTCCACGAAGCGGTTCAGCGAGATGCGGCCCGCGCGCACGCCGCCGTCGTAGAGGGTCGGCATGCGCGTCTCCACGCCGGGCACGCCGTTGGGGATCTTCGAGAAATCGTTCTGGCCGTACGGCTTCTGGTTGATGCGCCCCAGGTGCCCTTCCTTCATGCAGAAGGGGCAATGGTCGGTCGAGACCAGTTGCAGGTCGTCGGTGCGCAGTGCGGTCCACAAGGCCTGCTGCGACGTCTTGGAGCGAAGGGGCGGGCTCATCACGTAGCGCGCCAGATCGAAGTCTTCGCTGTCGTAGGCACTGTCGTCGAAGAAAAGGTAGTGCGGGCAGGTCTCGGCAAACACCGGCACCCCCATGTCCCGCGCCTCGACCACGTGCTTGAGCGCTTCCCTGGCCGAGAGGTGCACGAAATACACCGGCGCATCCGCGAGCTCGGCCAGCTTGATGCCGCGGTGCGTGGCCTCGCCCTCCATGATCGCCGGGCGCGTGAGCGCGTGGTACTTGGGCGCGGTGTGGCCCTGGGCCAGCGCCTCCTTGATGAGCAGCTCGATGATGGTTCCGTTCTCGGCGTGCAGCGCGATCATGCCGCCGTGCTGCCCGACCATGCGCATCGCCTGGAAGATGGCCGCGTCGTCGACCATCACCGACCCCGGGTAGGCCATGAACATCTTGAAGCTGGAGACGCCTTCATGCCGGATCGCATGCTGCATGTCGGCCAGCACCTGCTCGTCCACCCCGGTCACGATGACGTGGAAGCCGTAGTCGATGCAGGCCCCGTCGGCACCTTTGGCGCGGGCGCGTTCGATGGCCTCGAGCACGCTCACTCCCTTGCGCTGGAAGGCGAAGTCCACGATGGTGGTGGTGCCGCCGAAAGCGGCCGACCGCGTCCCCGACTCGAAGCTGTCGCAGGTGGTCGAGTCGCCGAAGGTGTTGTCCATGTGGGTGTGGCAATCCACGCCGCCCGGCAGCACCAGCATGCCGGCGGCGTCGATGACCTCGACGTCGGGCCCGACATCGAGCGTGCGGCCGATGGCGACGATGCAGCCGTCGCCGATCAGCAGGTCGGCGGTGTAGTCGTCCACGGCCGTGACGATGCGGCCGTTGCGGATGATCTTGCGGGTCATGGGTGCGTTCTCCTGGGTCGGGTCGGTTCAGTTCATGCGGGCACGCCGGCTTCGGCCAGCGCTCGCTCCAGGGCCGCCACCTCCTCGCGCGGCAACGGTCCCAGCGGCGCGCGCATGGCATCGCTCGGAAAGCGGCCCAGCAGCTTGAGGCAGGTCTTCAGGCGCGCCGTCGCGTAGCCGCCGGGCGCCGTGCCGTAGATCGCCTTGGCGAGCGGATAGATGCGTTCGTTGAGGCGGCGCGCCGTCGCGAGATCGCCGCGCTTCATCGCAAGGTCGAGGTCGATCACCAGCTCGGGAACGACTGCGGCGAGGCTCACAAGGCTGCCTTCGCTGCCGACGGCGAAGCAGGTCAGCAGGTGCTCGTCGCCCGAGGCCATCATGGCGACGTGCGGCGCCACGCGCTTGACCAGCCGGCGGTTGGCCTCGTAGGCCGCGGCCTCCCAGCTGCCCTCCTTGACGCCGACCACATGCGGCAGCTGCACCAGCTCGGCCAGCACCTCGGGGCGATAGCCCAGGGTGCCCGCATGGACGCCGGCCTGGTAGAGCATCAGGGGCAGGCCCGCATTGGCGTTGGCGATCCGGTGGTGCGTCACGGCCATGCGCGCGTCCTGCGAGAGCGCCCACGAGAACGGCGGAAAGACCAGCACGGCGTCGGCCCCCGCAGCCTTCGCATCGTCGACGTGGCGCTGGGCCTCGAAACTGTCCTCGGCATTGATGCCGCACACCAGCAGCGAACGCGGGCCGCAGACCTCGAACGCGATCTCGGTCACGCGGCGCTTCTCTTCGCGCGAGAGCGTGAAGTTCTCGCCGGCGTGGCCGTTGATCAGCAGGCCCTTCATGCCCGGCACGCGGGCGTTGGCTTCGAGATGACGCGCCAGCGTCGCTTCGTCGATGCGGCCGTCGTCGTGCAGCGGGCACAGGGTGGCGGCATAGATGCCGTGGAAAGCGTCGGGTTGTTCAGGAATCATGGCAACGGGTTGTCAAGCGCCGGGCATCGGCATGCCCAGCAAACGGGCGGGATCGAAAAGAGGCAGGTCGGGTTGCTGCCCCAGGATGTGCTGGGCCATGATCCGGCCCATGAACGGGCCGCTCGTGTACCCAGAATGGGCGCTGCCGACCACGTAGGCCCGCGGCACGCCGGGCACCTCGCCCACGATCGGCATGGCGTCGGCGGTCTCGGCCTCCAGTCCGAGCCAGATGCGCGCGATGCGGGCTTCGGCCAGGGCGGGCACGGCATAGGCGGCCAGGCGCATGTTGCCCACGAGGTTCTGCGCGCGAACCTCGACGCCCCCGCGCTCGCGGTCGCCCTCGCCCTGCCAGCCCCCGCCGATCAGCACGGTGCCGTTGGCGAACTGCTTGAGCGACAGCAACCCGTTGGCCACACTGAGCACGGTGCGCATCACCGGCCGGATGCGCTCGGTCACGATGAGCTGGTTGACCAGCACCTTGATGGGAATCCGCACGCCGAGCCAGGCCAGCATGTCCTCGATCCACACACCGCCCGCGAGCACCACGCGCGCCGCCTGCAAGGGCGCTCGGCCCACCGCGCCGGCGAAGCGCACGCGGTGGCCGGCATCGCCGGAATCGATGGCCTCGACGGGCGCGTTCTCGATCACCGCCACACCCGCGACAGTGAGCGCATGGCGAAAGGCACGGCCCGTGAGGTAGGCGCTCGCGAAGCCGTCGATGTCGCAATAGCCCGCCTTCAGCAGTCCGGGATGCACGCCGGGTTCGATCTGTCTCGCGCGCGCCGCCGAAATGACTTCGATGGGTGCACCGTATTCGCGGCGCGCCTTGGCACGCAGGTCGACCAGTTCGCACTCGGCCTCGGTGAAGGCCAGCGTGAGGCCCGGCACGTGGGTGGCGAGCACGCCCATGCCCAACCATTGCTCGGCGTCCATCCACATCTGCCAGGCGCGCATGGCATAGGGCACCAGCGCGGCGCGCGTCATGTGCAGCGTCAGCGTGCCGGCGTTGACGCCGGACGCCTCGCGGCACAGCGGCCCGCGGTCGACCAGCGCGACCCGCATGCCGCCTCGCGCCAGATGCAGCGCGGTCGAGCAGCCCATGACACCGCCGCCGATCACGACCGCGTCGTAGGCCGAAGAGGAGCCTGCGCCGTGGCTCACAGCGGGGCCGCCTTCGGAATGGGGATGTCGGCGTAGGTGTAGTCGCCGGCCACCTCGGCGAGCGAGACCGGCCGCAGCGGCGCCCGGCCAGTGAAGCAGCCTGCGGCTTCGCGGCTGCCCACGTGGGCGGCGAGCAATGCCCCCGCGACGTCCCCGCAGGTGCGCCCCTGGCAGGGGCCCATGCCGCAGCGGGTCCAGGCCTTGAGCTGGTTCATGTCGCGCGCCCCGTCGCGCGCGGCGGCGTCGATCTCGCCGCGGGTCACGTCCTCGCAGCGGCAGACCACCGTGTCGGGCGCGATGCCCGCGAGGCTGCCGTCTCGCAAGGCCATCAGGCCCGCCATCGCGCGCCCGAAGCGCGCGGGCTTGCGCCACAGCGCGAGCAGGCGATCGCGCTCGCGCGCATGGGCCTCGGCGGTCAAGCGACCCAGATCGTGCGCGCAGGCAACGGCCGCAAGCTCGCCATGGGCGCCGGCCGCAGCGGCACCGGCAATGCCCGCCCCGTCGCCGGCGACGTACAGGCCGGCGATGGAGGTACGGCCCTCGGCGTCGGCGTGTGCGATCCAGCCGCCGCGCGCCGCGTCGTAGCGATGGCGCGCCCGCAGCAGCCGGGTCACGTCGGTACCCGGCACCAGGCCGTGCCCCACGGCGACAGCGTCCGCATCGAAAGCCACAGGCGCGATGCGCGCAAGAGGCGCACCGGCCGTGTCGACCTGCTGCGCGTGAACCCGGAACCCGCCGCCGAGCGCCTCGACCGACGCAATGCCGTGCCGATAGAACATCGGCACCCCCGCCATGCGCAGGCGCGCCTGCCATTGCATGCCCTGCCACATCAGATCGGGCCGGCCGGCCAGCGAAGGCAGGGTTCGCAGCCAGTCCGCGCGGCTGGCCAGGTCCAGCACCGCGGCGACCTCGCCGCCGGCCTTGAGGATGCCGGTCGCCACGGCCAGCAGCAGCGGACCGCTGCCGGCGACCACCGTGCGCCGGCCGGGCAGCATGTTCTGAGACTTGAGAAGGATGGTGGCCGCGGCCAGGCCGATCACCCCGGGCTCGGTCCACCCGGCGAAGGGCACGACGCGCTCGGTGGTGCCGGTCGCCACCAGCAGGGCGCGCGGCTGCCAGCTCGCCACGCCGCCTGGGCCGATCAGGTCGGTGCGCAGGCTGCTGCCCACGTTCCATACCTTGTGGCCGAACAGGCAACGCACGCCCGAGCGATGCAGTTCGGCGCGCAGGGCGTCGCCCTGCATGGCCTCGTGCGACGGCCGGACGCCGGCGGCCCGCATGAAGCCAGGCGGCAGCGCGCGCCACACCTGGCCGCCTGCGTCCGGGTTCTCGTCGACCAGCAGCACGTCCAGGCCGCAGGCTTGCGCGCGCAAGGCCGCGCGCGCACCGGCCGGACCGGCACCGATCACCAGCAAGTCGACGGGTGAAGGGAGCGCTTCAGCCAAGGCGCTGCTCCCGGAAGTCGAGCGATTCGATGGCCAGGCCTGCCACCACCGGCACCTGGCAGGCCGGCAGCTTGCGTTCGCCGACCCACACCAGGCATTCCTGGCAGGAGCCCATGAGGCAGAACATGCCACGCGGTGCGCCGTTGCGCGGGCTGCGCCGAAGTTCGCGCCGCCCCGCGGCAAGCAGCGCGGCCGCGACGCTTTCGCCTTCGAAGGCTTCGACCGGGTGGCCGTCGGCCGTGAAGCGCACCGCAGGCCCGCGCCGCACCGCCCGCTCGTCGCGCAGCGAGGGCATTGCAGAAGTTGAGCTTTTCGTCATGAAAGGAAGTGGCCGGATGAACAGGAAAACCCGCAGCGCAAACCTGCACTGGACCGATGGAATTTTATTGTATACATTCAATATATAAATCTTATATTTTTTGCAGACAACGCGCCATCTGGCATTCGTCTTGCATCCGTCCACCCGGCAATCCGGAGCGCTTCGGCGCCTCTGGCCCAACCTTCAACCTCTAGGAGTTTTTCTCGATGAAGCAAACAAGGAACGCCGTCCGCCGCACCTTCCTGGTGGCCGGTTCGCTCGCGCTGGGGTCGGCCCTGATGGGCCTGCCGATGGCCAGTTCGGCCCGCACGCTCGATGAAATCGTGGCCAGCAAGAAGCTGGTGGTCGGCGTCAACCCGACCCTTCCGCCGCTGGGCATCTTCAACGACAAGAACGAGATCGACGGCTTCGACGTCGACATCGCGCGCAAGCTCGGCGAACTGCTGGGCGTCAAGACGGAGATCGTGCAGGTAGGCTCGCCCGACCGCATTCCCTTCGTGAGCAGCGGCAAGATCGATGCCGTGCTCGGTGCCATGACGATCACGCCCGAGCGCCAGAAGGTGATCGACTTCACCGTGCCCTTGCACACCGAGGTGCTGGGCGTGCTGACCACCAAGGCCAAGCCCTACAAGGACTGGATGGAACTCAACGATCCGGCGGTCCGGCTGGTCGAGGTGCGCGGTGCCACGCCCGTGAAGCTGGTGCAGGAAAAGCTGCCCAAGGCGCAGTTGCTGCTGCTGGACAACTACCCCGACGCGGTGCGTGCCATTGCCCAGGGCCGGGCCGACGCGATGATCGACGTGATGGACTTCATGACTGAACACACCGCCAAGCACAAGATCGACTGGCGCATCGTGGACGCACCCATCGAGGTCTACTTCTGCGGCATCGGCGTGCAGAAGGGCAACGACGCGCTGCGCGAGAAGCTCACCGGCGCCATCAAGGAAATGCACAAGAGCGGCTACGTGGACGAACGCTGGAAGAAGTGGTTCGGCGGCCCGATGCTGCACGATCCGCGCACCGCACCGAGCTACAAGTAAGGCCGCAGGGGGCGCATGCAGTTCGACTATTCATCGGTGCTGGAGCGCCTGCCCTATCTGGTCGGCGGCGCCTGGCTGAGCCTGCAGATCGCGTTCCTCGCGTTCGCGCTCGGCATGCTGCTCGGCCTGGGCGGTGCCTCGGTGCGCGCCTACGGCCCGCGGTGGGCGCGCCGCATCGTCGGCGCCTACGTGGTGTTCTTCACCAACACGCCGCAGCTCATCCAGATCTTCTTCATCTTCTTCGCGCTGCCCGACGCGGGCATCCTGCTGTCGCCCTACCAGGCCGTGCTGATCGGCATGACGCTCAATGCCGGTGCGTACCTGACCGAGATCCAGCGCGCGGGCTTCGAATCGGTGCGCCTGCCCGAGCTGGAGGCCGCCGAAACGCTGGGCTTCTCTCGCATCCAGACCATTCGCTACGTGATCCTGCCGCACATCGTGCGGGTGCTGTTTCCGCCGCTGTCCAACCAGTACATCCTGATGACCCTGGGCACCTCGATGGCTGCCATCTTCGGCGTCGAGGAACTCACCGGGCGGGCCTACAACATCAACGCCGAGACCTTTCGCTCGATCGAGGTGTTCTCCGTCGTGGCGGTGCTCTACCTCGTGATCACCCTGATCGCCACGCTGTCGCTGGCCTTCGTGGGCAAGCGCTTCTTCCGCGCCAAGATGAGGTGGTTCTGATGCTCGACCAGATCCTGCAGGAGCTGCCTCGCTTCTTCAGCTACTACAACCTGCTGTTCTTCGCGAAGGCGCTGGGCGTGACATTCGCGCTGTCCGCCATCGGCTGCATCGTCGGCTTCTCGCTGGGCTTCGTGCTCGCGGCGGTGCGGCTGGGCGACCGGCCCGCCGGCATGCCGCTGCGCGTTGCGGCCACCGCCTTCATCGAGCTGTTCAGGCGCATCCCGTTCCTGGTCACGCTGATGCTGGTGTTCTTCATCTTCCAGGGCCTGCACGCCGACCTCGCCATGTTCACGGTGGCCCTGATCAGCGTGTGCCTGATCGCCACCGCCTTCATTGCCGAGATCGTGCGCAGCGGGCTCGAGTCTGTGCACCGCAACCAGTGGGACGCGGCGGCGGCCATGAACTTCAGCTACCTGCAGACGCTGCGCCTGGTGATCGTGCCGCAAGCCTGGAAGATCATTCTTCCGCCGGTCTTCGGCTTCTTCGTGCTGTTCATCAAGGACACCGCGCTGGCCTCGCAGATCGGCGTCGTCGAGCTGGCCTTCGCCGGCAAGACGATGAACAACAAGGGCTTCTCGGCCACGCTGGTCTACGGCACGGTGCTGGCGCTTTATTTCATGCTGTCCTATCCGCTGGCCCGGTTCGGCAAATACCTGGAGAAAAAACTTGCCCCAACTCGAAATCGTTGACCTCAAGGCCAACTACGGCGCACACACCGTACTCGAGCGCATCAACCTGTCGGTGGACAAGGGAGAGATCGTCAGCCTCATCGGGCCGTCGGGCTCGGGCAAGAGCACCTTGCTGCGCGTGCTCATGGGCCTGCTGCCGCCCATCGAGGGCCAGGTTCGCATCGACGGCCAGGCCCTGGACTACAACGACCGGGAGCAACTTCGCCGCGTGCGCTCGCAGATGGCCATCGTGTTCCAGCAGTACAACCTGTTCCAGAACATGACGGTGCTCGACAACGTCACGGTCGCCCCCATCAAGGTCAAGGGACGCCCGCGCAAGCAGGTCGAGGACTATGCGGTCCAGCTGCTCGAGAAGGTGGGCATGGGGGCCAAGCTGAAGTCCTACCCCGACCAGCTGTCGGGCGGCCAGCAGCAGCGCGTGGCGATCGCGCGCGCGCTGGCGCTGCAGCCGGGCATCCTGCTGCTCGACGAGGTCACGGCCGCCCTCGACCCTGAGCTGGTCAACGAAGTGCTCGACACTGTGCGGCTGCTGGCCGCCGAGGGCATGACGATGTTCATCGTCTCGCACGAGATGGGCTTCGTGCGCGAGGTGTCGAGCAAGGTCGTCTTCATGGCCGACGGGCACGTGGTCGAGGTCGGCGACCCCCGGCAGATCTTCGACGCACCCCGCGAGGCCCGCACCCGCGATTTCGTCGGCAAGATCCTGCGGCACTGAAAGGGTCGCGCACCGCAGGCAACCTCGCCTGCGCCGCCAGTGCCGCGGACTGCGCCCGCGCTGCTAGTGCGGCGGGAAGCCGGTGACCAGGCCGTTGCTGAGCCTGGAGAGCGTGTAGCGCGCCAGATGGCGCAGATGGGCAATGACCGCCTCTTCGGCCGCCTTCGCGTTGCCCGCGATGTAGGCGTCCAGGATGGCCAGGTGCTCGGCCCTGTCGTCCTCGATGCGGTTGAACGGGTCGACCACCTCGAACAGACGACACAGCACGCGCAGGTGCGCGATGGTCTCGGCCAGCATGGCGTTGCCGGAGGCCCGCGCGAACAGGCCGTGGATCTCGTCGTCGGCGTGCCAGTGGCTCGAACCCTGCTGGCTCGAATCCAGCGACAGGATGTCGCTGCGCAGGCGCTGCACCAGTTCCGCGGGCACCTGCCCCATGGCGAGCGACACGGCCTGCGACTCCAGCCGTTCGCGCACCTGCAGGCACTGGAAGTAATGCGACGCGGTGATGCGCCGCACCGCGTACGAGCGCGCATTGGCCCGCACCAGCAGGCCTTCGCCCTCGAGTCGGAGCAGCGCTTCGCGCAAGGGCGTTCGCGACATCTGCAGGCGCTCGGCCAGGCGCCCTTCGACCAGCACTTCGCCGCCGGTCAACTCGCGCTGCAGAATGAGGCGCCTCACGACGGCGTAGGCCCGGTCGGTCAGATTGCTCGAGGCTTCGCCGGACGTGTCGGGCGCCGCGGGCGCATCGGCAACGGTCCTGGCAACGGCCGACCCGGACTTGCGGGTGCCCGAGGCCTTGACCGGTGCTGCGGTCTTGCCGGGCTTGGCGCGCGGCGCCGGCTTGATCGGGGCTTTGGGTTTCATATGATTTGTCTACAAACTGTGTGCAATCGAACGATGCCACAGCATACGTCAGGCATTGCAGCGCCCGCGAGGCCGGTTCGGCCATGCAGAACCGGCGCGTCCGGCAGCGCGGAAACGGCCCTGGAATACGACGCCCCCAATCCCCTGCCCTTGAAACGTCACCGAATGCCCTTATCATTAGCACTCGCTGCCGACGAGTGCTAACAGCCACTCGCTGCAAGTCGAATGGGCACCCGGGCCCCGTCCGGTGTCCGACCACAAACCCGTTTCTTATCCATATCAGGAGATGCAATGAAACTTCGTCCTTTGGCCGATCGCGTGATCGTCAAGCGTGTTGACAGCGAAACCAAGACCGCCTCCGGCATCGTCATCCCCGACGCAGCCGCCGAAAAGCCCGATCAGGGTGAAGTCCTGGCCGTGGGCCCGGGCAAGCGCACCGACAAGGGCGAACTGACCGCACTGACCGTCAAGGTCGGCGACCGCGTCCTGTTCGGCAAGTACAGCGGCCAGACCGTCAAGGTCGACGGCGACGAACTGCTCGTGATGAAGGAAGACGACCTGTTCGCAGTCGTCGAGAAGTAAGCCTTCTCCCCTTCCGATTCATTCAAATCCAATCCATTCGGAGTTAATTCATCATGGCAGCAAAAGACGTAGTCTTCGGCGGAGAAGCCCGCGCACGCATGGTCGAGGGTGTGAACATCCTGGCCAACGCAGTCAAGGTCACCCTGGGCCCCAAGGGTCGCAACGTGGTGCTCGAACGCTCGTTCGGCGCCCCCACCGTGACCAAGGACGGTGTGTCCGTGGCCAAGGAAATCGAACTCAAGGACAAGCTCCAGAACATGGGCGCCCAGCTCGTGAAGGAAGTGGCCTCCAAGACTTCGGACAACGCCGGTGACGGCACCACCACCGCGACCGTGCTGGCACAAGCCATCGTTCGCGAAGGTTTCAAGCTGGTGGCTGCCGGCATGAACCCGATGGACCTGAAGCGCGGCATCGACAAGGCTGTCACGGCCCTGGTCGCCGAGCTGAAGAAGGCTTCCAAGCCCACCACCACCTCCAAGGAAATCGCGCAGGTCGGCTCCATTTCGGCCAACAGCGACGAAACCATCGGCAAGCTCATCGCTGACGCGATGGACAAGGTCGGCAAGGAAGGCGTGATCACCGTGGAAGACGGCAAGTCGCTGGACAGCGAACTCGACGTCGTCGAAGGCATGCAGTTCGACCGCGGCTACCTGTCGCCCTACTTCATCAACAACCCCGAGAAGCAATCGGCGCTGTTGGACAACCCCTTCGTGCTGCTGTTCGACAAGAAGATCAGCAACATCCGTGACCTGCTGCCGGTGCTGGAGCAAGTCGCCAAGGCTGGCCGTCCGCTGCTGATCATTGCCGAAGAAGTCGAGGGCGAAGCCCTGGCGACCCTGGTCGTGAACACGATCCGCGGCATCCTGAAGGTCGTGGCCGTCAAGGCGCCTGGCTTCGGCGACCGCCGCAAGGCCATGCTGGAAGACATCGCCATCCTGACGGGCGGCAAGGTCATCGCTGAAGAAGTGGGCCTGACGCTCGAAAAGGTGACGCTGGCCGACCTGGGTCAAGCCAAGCGCATCGAAGTGGGCAAGGAAAACACGATCATCATCGACGGCGCCGGCGCTGCTGGTGACATCGAAGCCCGCGTGAAGCAAGTGCGCGTTCAGATCGAAGAAGCGACCAGCGACTACGACCGTGAAAAGCTGCAAGAGCGCGTGGCCAAGCTGGCCGGCGGCGTTGCAGTGATCAAGGTCGGCGCTGCCACCGAAGTCGAAATGAAGGAAAAGAAGGCCCGCGTCGAAGATGCACTGCACGCCACCCGCGCTGCCGTGGAAGAAGGCGTTGTGGCTGGCGGCGGCGTGGCTCTGCTGCGTGCCAAGCAAGCTGTGGGCGACTCGGTCAAGGGCGACAACGCCGACCAGGAAGCCGGCATCAAGCTGGTGCTCAAGGCCATCGAAGCGCCCCTGCGCGAAATCGTGAACAACGCCGGCGGCGAAGCCTCGGTGGTGGTGAACGCTGTGTTGGCCGGCAAGGGCAACTACGGCTTCAACGCTGCGAACGACTCGTACGGCGACATGCTCGAACTGGGCATCCTGGACCCGACGAAGGTCACCCGCACCGCACTGCAGAACGCCGCCTCGGTGTCCTCGCTGCTGCTGACGACCGAAGCCATGATCGCTGACGCACCGAAGGAAGAATCGGGTGCCGGCGGCGGCATGCCCGATATGGGCGGTATGGGCGGTATGGGCGGCATGGGGATGTAATTTCGCTCGTCCCCAGGCTGCGCGGCACTTCGTGTCCGCTGCGCCACCCCCCTACCGGGGGCAACACCTGCGGCCCGGCAAAGCCGGTTCCGCGGTGTTTCGCGAAAGTAAAAAACCCGTCTTGCGACGGGTTTTTTTATGGGCGCTCGGAATGTGCGTCGCTTATTCGAATTGATCCCGCAGCGCCGCATAGAGCGCCTGGAAGCGCGCATGCCGCGCCTTGTGCGTGTCCACGCCCTCCGTCCCCGGAACCAGCTCCTGCTTCACCGACGGCAAGGTGCAGACTTCAGCCACGGCGCCGCCATCGGCCAGCCACGCCAGGCGCGCCGCGCCCAGCGCCCCGCCGGTCTCGCTGCCCGCATAGAGCGTGAGCGGTACCTGGAAGATGTCGGCCAGCAACTGGCCCCACCACACGCTGCGCGCACCGCCGCCCACCAGCGCCACTTCGCGCAGCGGCATGTCGGGCGGCAGACGCAGGGTGTCGAAGCCGTCGCGCAGGCCGAAGCTCACGCCCTCGACCACGGCATAGGCAATCTCCGCGGGACCGTGCGCATGCGTGAGGCCGAACAGCACGCCCTGTGCAGCGGGGTTGTTGTGCGGCGAGCGCTCGCCAGACAGGTACGGCAGGAACAGCGGGCAGTGCACACGCTGCAACACCGGCACCGACGCCGCAGCCTCCAGCAGCGCCGCCTCATCGGTGAACTTGAATGTCTTCGCCGCCCAGCTCACCGCGCTCGCGGCCGAGAGCATCACCGACATCTGGTGCCAGCGCTTCGGCAGCGCGTGGCAGAAGGCGTGCATGGCCTGCGCGGGGTTCGGCAGGAAGCGGTCGGTCGACACGAACACCACGCCCGACGTACCGAGCGACACGAAGCCCTGCCCCGGTTCCACCAGCCCCATGCCGACCGCGCTCGCGGCGTTGTCGCCCGCGCCGCCGGCGATCAGCACCGTGCCGCGGCCCACGCCCCACCGCGTTGCCAGCTCGGGCTTGAGCTGCGCCGACACCTCGCTGCCTTCGACCAGCCGCGGCATGTGTGCGCGCGTGAGCCCGGTGGCCGACAGCAACTCGTCGGACCAGTCGCGCGCGCCCACGTCCAGCCACAGCGTGCCCGCGGCGTCCGACATCTCGCTGACCGCCTCGCCGCTGAGCATGAAGCGCAGCCAGTCTTTGGGCAGCAGCACGCGTGCCGTGCGCGCAAAGATTTCGGGCTCGTGTTCACGCACCCACATCAGCTTGGGCGCGGTGAACCCCGGCATCGCCAGGTTGCCCGCGATCGCGCCCAGGCGCGGCACGGCGCGCGCAAGCGCCTCGCACTGCGCGCCGCTGCGCCCGTCGTTCCACAGGATGGCCGGGCGCAGCACCTCGCCCGCCGCGTCGAGCAGCGTGGCGCCGTGCATCTGGCCCGACAGGCCGATGGCGCGCACGGCAGACAACGCCTCGCCATGGGATGCCTTCAACGCCGCCATCACCTGCTCGAGCGCCTGCCACCACTGCCGCGGCGCCTGCTCCGACCACAGCGGTTGCGGCCGCTCGACCGTGAGCGGCGCACGCGCCACGCCCACGATGCGGTGATCGTCGGCGAGCAGCAGCGCCTTGAGCTCGGACGTGCCGAGGTCGAGTCCCAGGTACAAGATGAACTCCCTGCCGTGTTACGAAGAGACGCCGCTGCCGAAGCGCGTGTCGGCCTGTTTTCTGAATTCGCTCGGCGTCATGCCCTTGATTTCAAGGAAGCGCCGGTTGAAGTTGGCCACGTTGTTGAAGCCCACCTGGTAGCAGATGTCCGTCACGTAGTGGTCGGTCTGCATCAGCAGGTGGCAGGCGCTGTTGATGCGCACGCGGTTGACGAAGTCGGTGAAGCTGTTGCCGGTGGAGCGCCGGAAGAAGCGGCTGAAGCGGCTCTCGCTCATGCCCAGCTCGGCGGCCACGTCCGACATCGAGATCGACTCGGCCATGTTGTTGGTGATGCGGTTGACGATGCCGTTGATCTGGTCGACCTGCGCATCGCCGTCCGCGCCCTGCATCTGCACGCTCGACAGCAGCCGGTAGTCGGTGCACTCCGCCAGATCGGCCAGGAATTCGCAGAACCGACCCAGGCGCCGCACGCCGCGCGCGGCCTTGATGTGGTCCCAGTGCACCTGCGCCTGCGCAGACATGCCGAAGAACTCGATGCCGTGGCGCGCGCGCTCGAGCAGCTGCATCACCTCGCGCAGCTCGGGAATCTCGCTGGCCGCGCGCTCGATGGGCTCGTGGCGGAACTGGATCACCCGATCGCGCCCTGCGGCGCCGCCTTCGGGCACGTCGAGCGAGATCCAGTTATGCGGCAGCCGCGGCCCGCACAGCACCAGGTGCCCGGGCTGGAACGGCCCGATCCAGTCACCGATGAAGGCCTTGCCCGAGGTTTCGGTGATCAGGTGCAGCTCGTAGTCTTCATGAAAGTGCCATCGCACCAGCGGACTGGGAAAGCCGTGCGCCAGGCAGCGCACCAGGCCGGTTTCTTCGGGCGCCTCGTAGCCCAGCGAGGGAGAGCGCGCAAAGTCGCGCTCCAGCTCAGGCTGGCGCTGGCGGGGAATCGAACGCTTGCGTGTGGACGTCGTCATGGCAGCACGGTTCAGGACCGGGAAGCAGCACCGGTATTTTGTGCCTCCGCGAGCGCGATGTGAACCGCGGCGAGCGTGGGCGGGTCGGCACCCTCGCGGGCGCAGTTGAGCGCGGCGGCGGTGGCGGCGAAGCGCATCACCTCGCGCCAGGCCTCGTCGCCCAGTTCGCCGAGCTGCGCCGGCCGCTCGACGCCGTGCGCAAGCAGCGAGACCGACAACCCGGCCGTGAAGGTGTCTCCCGCGCCGATGGTGTCGACCACCTGCACGCGCGGCGCAGCCACGGCCATGGGCGCGTGCCCCGTGCGCCACAGCGTTGCGCCGTGCCCGCCGCGCGTGACGATCACGGCACGCGCCCCGGCTTTCAGGATGTCCGCGGCCAGGGCGTCGACCGGTTGCCCGGGCGCGAGCAGTTCGGCATCTTCGTCGCTGAGCTTGACCAGGTCGGCCAGCGCGAACCAGCCCGTCACGCGTGCTCGGTAGCCGACCATGTCCGCAATCAGGCTGGGCCGCACGTTGGGGTCGAACACGATCACGCAGCGACCCTTGTTCGCCGTGATCAGGTCGGTGATGCGCGTGGCAGCCGGTTGCTGCAGCAGCGAAATCGAGCCGAAATGCAGGAAGCGGCAGTCCGCCGGCAGCTGCGGCAGCGGCTCGGGCGCCCAGGTGGCGTCGGCGCTGCCCTGTGTGTAGAACGCGTAGCGGTTGGTCTGCGGCGTGCGCTCGACGAAGGCCAGCGTGGAAGGCGCATTGCTGCGCAGCACGAAACTCGTGTCCACGCCGTTGCTCTGCAGGAAACCCATCAGCCGCTCGCCGAACAGGTCGGTCGAGAGCTGCGTGAAGAAGCCTGTCGGCTGTCCGAGCCGGGCGCAGGCCACGGCCGTGTTGAGCGGCGAGCCGCCCTCGTGCCCCAGGAAGGCCAGGGTGCCCGCCTCGCTGGCGGTGAAATCGATGAGGGCTTCGCCCGTGAGTGCTATGCGCATGGTGTCTGGATTCTCGATCAGGGCAAGGCGCTCGCATCGGCCAGGAAGCCGCGTTCGGCGGCCAGCGTGGCGGGATGGTCGAGCAGCTCGGCAAAGAGACGCGGCGGAATGGTGATGGCCCCCACGCCGAGCCCCAGCAACGAAAGATACGCCCCGCGCGAGCGAATGCTGGCCACCAGCAGTCGCGTGCCGGACAAAGGCCGCCGTGCGACCAGCGACTGCATCTGCGCAATCAGCGCCAGCCCGTTGGCGCCCGCGTCTTCGAGACGCCCGAGGTACGGCGCCGCGTAGGCCGCGCCCAGTTGCGCCGCGAAATGGGCCTGCTCGGGCGCATACACGGCCGTCCAGGTGACCGGCACGCCCTGCGCAATGAGCCGCGCGCCGGCATCCAGGCCCTGGCGCGTGGCGGGAATCTTGATGACGAGCTGGCCGCGGTCGAAATGCGACAGCAAGGCGCGCGCGTCTTCGAGTATGCCGTCGACCTCGCTGGAATACACCTGGGCCTGCACCTGGCGTGCGCCCAGTTCGATGCAGCGCTTCAGCAGCCCCGGCAAGGCAGCGCGGCCGACGCCGGCACGAAGCAGCAGCGTCGGGTTGGTGGTCACGCCGTGCACCACCGGGTGCGGCAGGCAGGCCTGCAGTTCGGTCAGGTCGGCGCTGTCGAGGTACAGGTGGAAGTCTTCATTCATGGCTCGGGTCGCACACAAGAGGGTCAGCTCATGACGTTGCCGCCATCGACATTGAGCGTCTGCGCCGTGATGTAGCGCGCCTCGTCGCTGGCAAGGAACACCGCCGCGCCGGCAACATCACTCGGCGAGCCCATGCGCCCGAGCGGCACCGCCAGCCCGACCTGCCGCTTCTTCTCCCCGGGCTGCAGTCCTTCGGCCTTGGCGAACAGGCTGTCGACGTGGTCCCACATCGGCGTGTCGACCACCCCTGGTGAAATGCCGTTCACGCGAATGCCGTGCGGCGCCATGGCCAGCGCGGCGCTCTGCGTGTAGCTGATGACGGCCGCCTTGGTCGCGCAGTAGTGCGACACCAGCGCCTCGCCGCGGCGCCCCGCCTGCGAGGCCATGTTGATGACCGAGGCACCCTGCGTGCCGGCCTCGACCATGTGGCGCAACACCGCCTGCATCACGAAGAACATGCCCTTCACGTTGACGGCGAAGAGCCGGTCGAACGAGGCCTCGTCGCTGTCCAGCAGCGGCGCCAGGTCGAACACCGCCGCGTTGTTGAACAGCGTGTGGATCGGCCCGAACGCCACCTGCGCCTCGGCCAGCATGTGCGTGATGGCCTGCGTGTCGGTGACGTCGGCGGCAATGTACGCCAGGCTGTCCGGGTGGCGCTGCTGCAGTTCGCGCACCGCGTCGGGTGCGGCGGTCGCGCGGTCGATCACGCTGCAGCGCGCGCCTTCGGCAATGCACGCCTCGGCCACGGCCAGGCCGATGCCGCCGCCCGCGCCGGTCAGCAGAACATGGCGGTCTTGAAGGCGTCGGGTCATGGCTGGCTTTCGGTCTGGATGAAACGCGCAACGCGCTCGCTGGCGCGGCGCACGGCATCGATCAGGCGGGCATCGGCGGCAAGGGGACCCCACAGCCCCGCGTCCGAGCACAGCGCGACGACCGGATCGGCCGCGTCGCAGATCGCGTGCGCCTCCGCTTCGTCCATGCCCTGGTCCTGGTAGGCATAGGGCAGCGTGCCCTTGTGCCAGCGCTGCAGGAACGCCAGGAACAACGCGGGCAGCATCGCCACGCTGTCGATGCCGTGACCGGCCGCCAGGCGCTCGCGCACCGTCGGCGCAATGAAGCCCGGGATCTTCGAGAAACCGTCCGCCGCCACGCGCTGGTTGGTGTCGCGGATGGCGGGGTTGCCGAAGCGGTCGAGCACCACGTCGCGGTACGCCGCGAGGTCGATCGGGCTCGGGGTCAGGCAGGGAATGACGTCGTCGGTGACGTAGTCGAACGCCATCTTCCGGATGGCCGCGTCGTGCGTGCCTTCGTGAATGAAGCCCAGCCCCACCAGCGTGCCCGCCCAGGCGATGCAGCTGTGCGTGGCGTTGAGGATGCGGATCTTGGCTTCCTCGTAAGGCTGCACCGATTCGACCAGCTCCGCGCCCACGCGGCCCCAGTCGGGCCGGCCGGCCGCGAAGTTGTCTTCGACGACCCACTGGATGAAGCTCTCGCCGGTGATGGCGGCGGCATCGTCGCGGCCCGTGGCGGCCTTCACGCGCGCGCGCAGCTCGGGGGGCGGGCGCGGCGTGATGCGGTCGACCATTGCGTTCGGGCAGCGCGTGTTCGCGTTCACCCAGGCCAGCAGGCCGGTGTCGCCCGCGAGCGCAATGAACTCCAGCAGGCCCGCGCGGAAGCGCTCGCCGTTGTGACGCAGGTTGTCGCAGTTCAGCAGCGTGACGGCGCCCGCGTTCGCTTCCTTGCGCGCACGCAGGATGGCGCACAGCGCGCCATAGATGGTCACGTTGTCGCCGCCGGCCTCGCCGCGGCGCGCGCGCGCTACATCGGCGGCGAGCTCGCCGAACGACAGGTCCAGCTTGCCTTTGTCGTCGAGGTAATAGCCGGCTTCGGTGACGGTGAACGACACGATGCGCGTCGAGGGCGTCGCGCCGCGCGCGATCACGCTGGCCAGCGAGCGCTCCCAGGGCAGCACCTCGCGGATGGCCTCGATCTCTTCGTAGCGGTACTCGCCCGCCGGCGACACCGTTTCGAGTGTGTAGCGTCCGCCCTGCGCCTGCAGCGCCGCGACGACGTCGGCCATGTCCGGCCGGATGTTGGCGCCCGACAGCGACCAGCGGGTGTCGCCCGCGTCGATCAGCCGCTGCAGGTACACCGCCTGGTGCGCGCGATGGAACGACCCCAGGCCGAGATGAAGCACCGTGAACTCCGTGGGAGCCGGTGGAATGTGCGCGATGGTCACGGCAATATCCGTTGAAATGGCGTTGAAGGAATCGGGCTCACGCGCTGACTGAACGGCCTTCGCGGTTGAACAGATGGAGCACGGAGGGGTCGAGCTCCACCGCCACGTCGTCGCCGGCCTGCAGCGGCGTGCGGTCGTTCTGGCGGGCGACGAGCGGCACGCCGCCCACGTCGACGTGAATCAGCGTGTCGGCGCCCAGCGCCTCGATGAGCTCGACGCGGCCCTGCACATCGGACACCGGCGCGCCCTGCTTCGCGTGCACGCGCAGGCCTTCGGGGCGCACGCCCAGGAAGCCGTCCGCGGGCAGCCTGCCGCCGGTGGCGGCCGAGAAGCTGGGAATGGCATTGGCGGCCACCATGTTCATCGACGGCATGCCGATGAACTGCGCCACGAACTGGTTGGCCGGGCGGTCGTACAGCGCCAGCGGCGTACCGACCTGCTCGATGAGCCCGTCCTTGAGCACCACCACGCGGTCGGCCAGCGTCATGGCCTCGACCTGGTCGTGCGTCACATAGATGGTGGTCGCGCCCAGCGCGCGGTGCAGCTTGTGGATTTCCACACGCGTGTTGCCGCGCAGCGCCGCGTCGAGGTTGGACAGCGGCTCGTCGAACAGGAACACCTTGGGCGCGCGCACGATGGCGCGGCCGATGGCCACGCGCTGGCGCTGGCCGCCCGACAGGTCCTTGGGCGTGCGGTCGAGGTACTGCGTGAGGTTGAGCGTGGTGGCCGCATGCTCGACCTTGGTCTTGATCTCGCTCTTGGACACGCCCGCGAGCTTGAGCGCGAACGACATGTTGTCGTACACGCTCATGTGCGGATAGAGCGCGTAGCTCTGGAACACCATCGCCAGGTCCCGCTTGCCCGACGGCGCCCAGGTGATGTCCTTGCCGTCGAGCATCAGGCTGCCGCTGGTGATGGGCTCGAGCCCGGCAATCAGCCGCAGCAGCGTCGACTTGCCGCAGCCCGAAGGCCCGACGAAGACGATGAACTCGCCCTTCTGGATCTGCAGGTCCACACCCTTGATGATGTTGATTTCGCCGAAGCTCTTCTTGATGTTCTTGAGTTCGAGGTAGGCCATTCACAACTCCTTGATTGCTTGTGGGCAGGCTGCCGAAGCGCCTGCACGGGTCGAAAGCGCGCAGCGAAATGCGGGAGCTGCCGCGGAACCGGCTTTGCCGGGCCGCTGGCAGCGCCCCCTTGAGGGGGTTGGCGAAGCGACACGAAGTGCGCGAAGACGGGGGGTGTTCATTTCACGGCGCCGAAGGTCAGGCCCTGGACGAGCTGCTTCTGGCTGAACCAGCCGAACACCACGATGGGCGCGATGGCCATCAGCGAGGCGGCCGACAACTTGGCCCAGAACAGGCCCTCCGGGCTGGAGTACGAGGCGATGAGCGTGGCCAGCGTGCCCGCCTTGGCCGAGGTGAGGTTGAGCGCCCAGAAGGCCTCGTTCCAGCTCAGCACCAGGCACAGCAGGCCGGTCGATGCGAGCCCGCCCACCGACAGCGGCAGCACCACGTGGCGGAACTCCGTCCACAGGCTCGCGCCGTCCATGCGCGCGGCTTCCAGAATTTCGTTCGGAATGTCCTTGTAGGCGCTGTAGAGCATCCACACCATGATCGGCAGGTTCGACAGCGTGAACACGATGGTCAGCGCGGTGAGCGAGTCCAGCATGCCCGCGGTCTGCGCGAGCACGTAGATCGGCACCAGCGCGCCCACGGCCGGCATCATCTTGGTGGAGAGCATCCACATCAGGATGTCGCGCGTTCGCTTGGTGCGGAAGAACGCCATCGAGTACGCCGCGGGCGCCGCGATCAGCAGGCCGATGATGGTCGAGCCCAGGCTGGTGATGAGCGAGTTGCGCGCATACAGCAGGTAGTCGCTGCGGCGCTGAACTTCGCCGAAGTTGTCCAGCGTGGGCTCGAAGATGAAGAGCGGAGGCACGTGGATGGCCTGCAGCTCGGTCTTGAACGCCGTGAGGAACAGCCAGCCGAGCGGAAAGAACAAGAGCAGCGCCACGACCCACGCACCGACGGTGCGCAGCAGTTGGGGAAGGAAGTTGCTGGGTTGCATGGTCGTTCCTTCAGTCGAGGTTCTTGCCGATGATGCGAATGAGGAACACCGCGACGATGTTCGCCAGCACCACCGCGAACAGCGCACCGGCCGAAGCCACGCCCACGTCGAAATTCATGAGCGACTGCTTGAAGATCAGGTAGGTCATGTTCGTGCTCTCGTTGCCCGGGCCGCCGTTGGTGGTGATGGCGATCTCGGCGAACACGCTGAGCAGGAAGATCATCTCGATCATGATCACCACGGCCATCGGGCGGCCGAGGTGCGGAATCGTGAGATAGAAGAAGCGCTGGAACGAGCTCGCGCCGTCCATGCGCGCGGCCTCCATCTGCTCGCGGTCCAGCGACTGCAGCGAGGTGATGAAGATCAGGCAGGCGAAGGGCAGCCACTGCCAGGCCACCATGACGATCACCGAGAACAGCGGCACGTCGGTGAGCCAGTCCACCGGCGTGGCGCCGAAGAATCGCCACAGGTCGGCCAGCACACCGTAGATGGGGTTCATCATCATGTGCTTCCACAGCAGCGCATTGACCGCGGGCATGACGAAGAACGGCGAGATGAGCAGCACGCGCACGATGCCGCGCCCCGGGAAGGGCTCGTTCACCAGCAGCGCGAGCAGCACGCCGAACACCACCGTGATGACGATCACGCTGCCGATCAGCAGCAGCGTGTTCCATGTGGCCGGCCAGAAGTCGGGGTCGGTGACGAAGTAGTGAAAGTTCTCGAGGCCCGCGAACGTGCGTTCGCCGGGCTGCATGAGGTTGTAGTTGACGAACGAGAAGTACAACGTCATCAGCAGCGGCACGATCATCCAGAGGAAGAGCGTGAGCACCGCGGGCGCCATGAGGGCGCGGGGCAGGAGTCGTTTCATGAGGTATCCCTTCTTGTGGTCCCTGGCTCCTTCCCCGCTGGGGGAAGGCCGGGATGGGGGCTGCCTGTTCAGGCGCGGCGTTGTCGCGCGCGCCGCGTGCCCCCACCCCTACCCTCCCCCGCAAGGGGAGGGAGCAAAGCCCGCAGGCTTTACTTGTAGTACCCGGCCTTCTTCATCTCACGCTCGGCCGCGGTCTGCGAGGTCTTCAGCGCCTGGTCGACCGTGACCTTGCCCGACAGCGCCGCGCTCATCTGCTGGCCCACTGCCACGCCGATGGCCTGGAACTCCGGAATGGCCGCGTACTGCACGCCGACGTACGGCGACTTGGGCAGCGTGCTGTCCGTCAGGTTGGCGCTGTCGATGGCCTTCTTCTCGGCTTCGGCGAACTTGGCGACCTTCTGGAAATCGGGGTTCGCGTAGGTCGACTTGCGCGTGCCGGTCGGCACCGAGGCCCAGCCGGTCTCCTTGGCCACGAGGCTGATGTAGTCCTTGGAGGTGGCCCACTTGATGAACTTCTGCGCGGCCTCGTCCTTGGTCGAGCTGGCCGGAATGGCGAGGTTCCACGACCACAGCCAGTTGGCGCCCTTGGGCGTGCTGGCGGTCGGTGCCTGCGTGAACGCCACCTTGTCGGCCACCTTCGACTGCTTCGGATCGCTGACGAACGACGCGGCGATGGTCGCGTCGACCCAGGCCGCGCACTTGCCTTCATTGAAGAGCGCGAGGTTCTCGTTGAAGCTGTTGGCCGACGCGCCCGGAGGGCCGTCCTTCTTCATCATGTCGACGTAGAAGGTGATCGCGTCTTTCCAGGCCTTGGTGTCGATCTGCGGCTTCCATTGCATGTCGAACCACTGGCCGCCGTTGGTGTTGACCAGCGTGGTCAGGAAGGCCATGTTGTCGCCCCAGCCCGGCTTGCCGCGCAGGCACATGCCGTAGACGCCGCCCTTCGGGTCGTTGGCCTTGTCGGCGAACTCCTTCACCTGCGCCCAGGTCGGCTGGTCGGAAAACTTCACGCCCACCTTGTCGGCCAGGTCCTTGCGGTACATGAGCATCGAGCTCTCGCCGTAGAACGGCGCCGCGTACAGCTTGCCGTCGGTCGACAGGCCGTTACGGATGGCGGGCAGCAGGTCGTCGATGTCGTAGGCCGCATCGGTGGCGATGGGCTTGAGCCAGCCCTTCTTCGACCAGATCGGGGTTTCATACAGGCCGATGGTCATCACGTCGAACTGGCCGCCCTTGGTGGCGATGTCGGTGGTCACGCGCTGGCGCAACGTGCCTTCTTCGAGCGTGACCCACTTCAGCTTGATGTCGGGGTTGGCTTTCTCGAAGAAGGGGGTGAGCTTCTGCATCTCGATCATGTGGCCGTTGTTCACGGTCGCGATCACGAGTTCGGTGGCGGCTTGGGACACGACGCCCGTGCCGATGAGTGCGAGGACGAGGCCCGCTTTCAGAAAACGCTTCATGTTGTCTCCTAGAGGTGAGCGACGCCCTCTTCTTGTCGGGTCGCCGTGGGGTGGATTCTGGAGAAACGCCGTTGCAGCTTTGGTACTTCGACGGACAGCAATGGTACTTTCATGCACTACTTGACTGGGATATTCCCTAGTTACTGCAATACAGCATGCATGTTGCGGGGTCCAAAGGCCACAGCCGCCCAGCGACTGCTGCAACCGCCATGGCGGAGATCCACGCGTCTCACCAAGCGAGACCAATGCGGGTCGCGTGACATGCGCAGCGCAAACCGCAGGCCTCCAGCGTTCGAGACAACACTGAGAAACTTATTTACTTTTCGATTGAAATATCCAAGATTTCATCTTTTTATTTTTCGTACGAAATGTCCTTTATCAAATCAAGCACTGCCTCACGCTCCCTGGAGGTCAGTCTATCTCTTGGATCAATCTCAATATTAAAACACTGCGATTGAGCACGACAGATCAAATAGGTGTAAGTCGGCGTTTTCTGCCCGTCTCCAAAAAGATAATCAGAATAAGCAATCAAGCCACTCCAATTACGCCCATGTATTTTTCGTTGCCATGCGACGTGCCGAAAATAACGACCACCTGCATCCTCCTGCCGCATCAATTGAATCGGCGTCAGCGATTTCTTAGATGGGGCACGTGACCCCTCACCAATGCAATTAAAAACAATATTGGCTGCCACCTCTTTTTGCAAAATTCTCAAATTAATTCGGAAATCAAAATTGACGTATTTGGCAGAATCAAAAACACCTTCTTTTATCTCCTCCGAAATAATTTCCCTGGTTATTTCCTCTCCAAGATCGTAGCCGCATTCAATCTTGAGCCTGTCTGCAGCAGTGGGGCTAGAAAAATCCGTAGCATTTGCATTGCAGGGCAGATGAAGGGCGAGAACCATCCAGAGAATGGATACTGATTTCATACGGCCCTTTGCTGAACGTAGCTCTCTGGCTGAGGCTCGTAAATTTGTTGGGAATTCTCGAACAAAGGAACATCAGCCAAAACCATTAAAGCGTTCACAAATGCGACTGAGCGATCAACCAATCCGTTCATGTTGGGTGGATTTTGTCCCGTCGCGCCAGGAAAATTAACGGCAGTGGCGCAGTTGACGAAGGATTGAGGTGGCGAGGTCAGCATCGCGTTGATCGCGGCCGAGTCGCAGCGGCTGTTGTCGTCGGTCACGTCATCGTCGATCAGCTTCCAGCCTGCCCACTGCGGGAAATCGGCATCGCTGAATTTCCTGGTGTTGCTGGCATTCAGATTGATCCAGACACCGCCTGGTTGGCCCGGCACGACGACCTTGCGCCAGTGGGCTGCATTTGCGGGCAAGGGGTCCGTGCCCAGATTGCGACCGAAGCGCAGCAACTCTTACCAGCCACTGGGGCTGCTGTGGGGCTGGTCGGCTGCGTTCAGCCGGCCATGGCGCGCGTTCGCCTCGGTGTAGAGGTTGTATTCGGCATCGGCTTCTCGCGGCGCCGTTCCAACGATGCCGCCGCTGAGCTTGTATGTGGTGAGCGTGGCGCTACCCGCTTCATACCGGATGCCGATGACCAGGTCGTCGTTGCCACTGTCGCCGGCAGCCGTGGCCCCGGGGACGCCGGCTGGCTGCGCGCTGTACCACGGGCTCTTGGCGGGCACCAGCACATACATCTGGCCGTAAACCGCATCGATGCGACCGCTGCCACCGACAGCCAATTCCCCGGTGCTGCGTCCGACGAGCTTGAGGGTGTCGGCATCGCCCGCGATGATTTCCAGATGGATGCGGTCGCTCTCGCCATGAATGGTGCCAGCAAGTCCCAGCTTGTCCTTGCGATAGATGGCCCTGCCGACAGCGGGCAGGTCGCGATCCAGTTGCCGAAGATGTTGGGTGATGGAGTAGTAGGTGACGGTGACAGGCGTGGAGCCTTGCGCGCCGATCTCGCTCACGTGACGGATCACGACGCAACCCGTCGAATGGTCCTCGTTGTCGTAGCGCGCGTTGCCTGCGTCGCGTCTGAAGACCACGGTGCCGTCGGCAATGGCGCGCACGGGCTCCGTATTGGTGGGGGCGTGGATGTGAAGTCCGCCATGCCAGCCCATGGCCTGACTGATCGGGTAGGCACCACTGCCGACAATGCCACCGGGCATGACGCTACTGACGCACTGACCGTCATAGACGGGGATGTCGCTCAACGACAGGAAGGGAGGGCTGATGATCATGTCAATCGAGCTCAGAGAGAGAAGGGAAACTTGCCGTTTGTCTTCGGCAATACCTGGGGCACGTCGAAGGAAGTAACGGCCACCGGCAAGCTGTCGGGCCCCGCAAAGCTGTGCGTGGCCGCGTGCTCGCGCCACACCCCAGTGGTGCCATGCACGATGCCCGAGGCGTCCCACCGGGTGTAGCTGCTCCCCCCGTTGATCAGGATCTCTTCCTTGGCGGTGATGCTGATCCTGTGGGCCTCCAGCTTGATGTCGAGCTTGGCCATGAGCTTGATGCTGTTCTGCAGCGCCACGATGTCGATGCCTGCGGTGGCGGCCGTAAGGCGAATGGCCTTCCAGGCAAACAGGCGCATCGCATCCTTCACGCTCACCAGAAAGCCCTTGCCCGCACTGACGCTGGTATGCCCGCCGCTTGTCAACGCGTTGTGCCCGACGCTTGCAATGTGCGTCGTCGTCCCGGCGGTGCTGTGAATGCCTGCCGGGCTGGCAAGCACCAGGTGGGGTTCATCGAGTTCCGGGAACTGCCCTTGCGCAGTGCCGCCGCGCTTGCCCTTGACCGCGTCGTTGTGTTCCTTCAGGACCTTCGTGACGGCATCCTGATCGCCCGCTTCGTGCGCCTTGGCCTGCTGCGCCAGCTCGCTCATTCCCTCGTGCAGATCGCGCGCCTGCGTGAGCCTGACGAGGGTCTCCCCCATGTCGGTGATGTGCGCCTGCGCGTTGGGCCGGGCTTGCGTGGTGACCAGCAAGCCCTGGGCGGCGCGGATGGCGCCGTGGCCGTCGGTGCGCAGTTCGACACCCTGGCCCCGGTCGTCCTTGCGGCCGGTCGAGTCGTCGATGCGCCCGATGTGTCCCAGGCTCAAGCTGCTGCTCAGGTGGTCGCTCTTGAGCTGCGCCTGGATCTTGCCGGGATGGTCGTCCAGTTCGAGATGGTTGCCGCGGGCACTCTGGCCTTGTCCATCGGCACTCAGTTCACGGCTGCGAAAACCCGAGAGGTGCTTTTGCCCGGGCAGTTGCCTGGGCGGCATGTTCAACCGGTTGTAGACGCGCCCGGTGACGATGGGGCGATCAGGGTCCCCGTTCTCGAAGTCGACGATCACCTCCTGGCCGATGCGCGGCACATGCATGGCGCCGAAGTTGGTGCCGGCCCAAGAGGAGGCCACACGTATCCAGCAGGAAGAATTTTCGTCCTTCGTGCAGTAGCGATTCCAGTGGAAGCTGACCTTGATGCGGCCGTATTCGTCGGTCCAGATGTCCTGGCCGCTCGGGCCCGTGACGATGGCCGTCTGCGGCCCGGCGGTGCTCGGCTTGGGTTGCGTCTGCGGTGAGCGAAAGATCTTGTGGGCGGGTTGGACCTCGAAGTCGGCGTAGCACACGTAGCCGTCCTCGCCGCTGGCATGCGCGCTTTCGTGCAGGCGCAAGGTGCTGGCGATGACCAAGTACTCGAGGTTTGCCACATCCTGCGGGTAGTTGATCAGAGAGAAGGTGCATCCCGTGACGACCGCACGCAGGTTCCCGCTTCCGCGGCCCCGGCTGCCGGGGCCGCCGGTCGCTTCCATGCGCGTGCGCGCCAGGTCGCGGCCTTCTTCGGGATCGCTGTAGTCACCCGGCCACTTGTACAACTCACAGGCGTTGTTGCCCGTGTTGCGCGGCATCTTGGAGATCTGCCGAAGCCGGGCACGCGGCCGGGTGAAGTCGAAGTCGTCGGTGACCCATTGGCCCGATTCGAGGTTCTCGCTGCTGCAGAACTCGTTGCAGTGCTCTTCGTCGACCTGGTGCCCTGGCGGGTAGTAGCTGATGATCCGGTAGGCCTCGCTCTCGAAAGCCTTGTGTGCGCCTGCGTCGTCCACCAGCACCAGCCGGTGAGCAGCATCCTTGTGCTCGAAGAAATAGCAGATGCCGAACTCCTGCATCAGCCGCGTGATGAACTCGAAGTCCGTCTCGCCGTACTGCACCTGGAACACGCGCTGCGGGTAGCGATGGGTGACGCGCTTTTCAGTGGGAAAGCTGTAGTCGGCCAGCACCTCTTCGATGATCTCCAACGGCGTCCTGTTCTGGAAGATCCTGTAGTCGCTGGTGTGGGTGGCCAGGATCAGCCATGGGCGCAGAACGATTTCGTAGATGCCTCGCCGGTCTTCGGATCGCAGGAACCGCGCGCTCGTGACGAGGCCGTTGATCTCGCGCGTGCCCGCCCCCGTTCGGGCCGCTACACCGAAGCCCTTGCCGTCGAGCTCGATGCAGACACCGAACTCCTTGCCGATGAGTTGCTTGACCGGAACATTGGCCGTGACGTACTCGGTGAGTGCCGGGCTGTCGGGCGTCTGCAGCCGGACGGTGTATTCGAAGAGTTCGCCCAACGCCTCGTGGCCGTCGAGCGACTTGAATTCCAGCGCCGGGTTGCCCAGCAGGCTGGGCATTGCAACGCTGCCGACAGAGATGGTTCGTGAGCTGGTGAAGATGGAGGAAGGCACGCACAGACCTTGACGAGTGATCGTTCAAGAAGTCTCAGGGGTGCGTGCGCTGCACCATTGCAAACAATGGTCGCCCGGCCTCCATCGCCGAACAAAGCCGAAAAGAGTGAGAAGTAATTTGCAGAAGCCGCGCACTGCGGCGCGGTCAGGCCGTGTCGCTCACGCGGCTTCTGCGCGGCGCGCCGGCGTCGGCGCCCGCTGCAAATCGCTACCGCGAACTCAGACGCCGCAGCAACCCCGCCGTCGACGCATCAAGCCCCGTGACATCGCCCGAAGCCAACCGCGGCTCGATGTCTTTCGCGAGCACCTTGCCCAGCTCCACGCCCCACTGGTCGAAGCTGTTGATGCCCCACAGCGCACCGCTGGTGAACACGCGGTGCTCGTACATCGCGAGGAAGGCACCCAGCGATTCGGGCGTGAGCTTCTCGAACACGAAGAAGATGCTCGGCCGGTTGCCCGGAAAGTTCTTGTGGCCGCCTTCGTCGAGCTTGCCCACCATCAAGGCCTGCGCCTGTGCGAGCGCATTGGCCAGCAGCTTGGGGTGGTGGCCTTCGAGTTCGTGGGCCGCGTCGCGCACCGCCACGAATTCGAGCGGAATCACGTCGGTGCCCTGGTGCAGCATCTGGAAGTACGCATGCTGGCCGTTGGTGCCGGGCTCGCCCCACAGCACAGGCGACGTGCCGAAGGCCACCGGCTTGCCGCTCGCGTCGACCTGCTTGCCGTTGCTTTCCATCTCCAGCTGCTGCAGGTAGGCCGGCAGGCGCTTCAGGGCGCTGTGGTAGGGCGCGATGCCGCGGCTCGTGAACTTGTGGAAGTTGCGGTACCAGACGTCGAGCAGGCCCAGGCGCACCGGCAGGTTCTGTGCGAGCGGTGCGGTACGGAAGTGCTCGTCCATCGCATGCGCACCGGCCAGCAGCCGGCGAAAGCCCTCGGGGCCGATGGCCAGCGCGATCGGCAGGCCGATGGCCGACCACAGCGAATAGCGCCCGCCCACCCAGTCCCAGAAGCCGAAGGTGGTGTCGATGCCGAACTTCTTCGCGGCCTCGACGTTGGTGGTGAGCGCGGCGAAGTGGCCCGCGACGTCGGTGCCACCCGATTGCTCGTACCAGCGCTTGGCCGAGAGCGCGTTGGTCATCGTCTCGGTCGTTGTGAAGGTCTTCGAGGCAATGAGGAACAGCGTGTGCTCCGGTGCCAGGCCCTTCAGCACGCCGGCCAGCTCATGCCCGTCGACGTTCGAGACGAAATGAAAGCGCTTGCCCGGTGCGGCGAACTCGGCCAGCGCCAGCACCGCCATCTGCGGGCCGAGGTCGGAGCCGCCGATGCCGATGTTGACCACGTCGGTGATGGTGTGGTCGCCGCGCACCTTCTCGGCATAGGCCAGCATGGCGTCGAGCGTGGCGTGCACCTCGCGCAGCTCGTTCGCTGTCTTGGGGCCGGTCGGCGCATCGGCCGGCGCACGCAGCAGCGTGTGCAGCACGGCGCGGTCTTCGGTGTTGTTGATGTGCTCGCCCGTGAACATGGCGTCGCGGTGCGCCTCGAGGCCGCATTCGCGCGCCAGCGTGAGCAGCAGCTCTTCGGTGCGCGCGTCGATCAGGTTCTTCGACAGGTCGGCGAAGACATAAGGCGCCTCCTGGCTGAAGCGCGCGAAGCGGCCGGCGTCGTCGACGAAGGCGTGGCGCACGTCGAACTGGCGCCCGGCGATGTCGAAACTGGATTGCAGCTGCGCCCAGGCCGGCGCGCGATCGCAGCGTTGGGTCATGGCCATGTTTACTTGCCGCTTTCCTGCATGAGCTTCTCGAGCTTCACGGCGTCGGCCGCGAAGGCGCGAATGCCTTCGGCGAGCTTTTCCGTGGCCATGGCGTCTTCGTTGAGCGCGAAGCGGAAGCCCGCCTCGTCGTAGCTCACCTTCTTCGCATCGCCCTGGGTTGCAGCCTTGGCGTCGAGCGCGTGTTCGAGCGGCTCGTTGCTTGCGGCCAGCTCGGCCAGCAGCTCGGGGCTGATGGTCAGCAGGTCGCAGCCGGCCAGCGCCTGGATCTGGCCCACATTGCGAAAGCTCGCGCCCATGACCTCGGTCTTGATGCCGTGCTGCTTGTAGTAGTTGAAGATTTCACGCACCGACTTCACGCCGGGGTCGTTGGCACCCGCGTTGGCGGCCTCGTCCCACTTGGCGCCGGCCGACTTCTTGTACCAGTCGTAGATGCGGCCCACGAAGGGCGAAATGAGCTGCACGCCGGCGGCGCCGCAGGCCACGGCCTGCGCGAAGGAGAACAGCAGCGTGAGGTTGGTGCGGATGCCGCGCTTTTGCAGTTCGCGCGCGGCCTCGATGCCTTCCCAGGTGGAGGCCACCTTGATGAGCAGGCGCTTCTCGGTGTCGATGCCTTCGGCCTTGTAGAGCGCCACGATGCGCTCGCCGCGGGCGATGGTGGCGGGCGTGTCGAAGGACAGGCGGGCGTCGACTTCGGTGGACACGCGGCCCGGAATGATCTGAAGGATTTCGGTGCCGAAGTTGACCAGCAGGCGGTCGATGACCTCGTCCAGCGGCTTGCCGGCGTGCTTCTTCACGGTCTGGTCCAGCAAGGGCCGGTATTCGGGCTTCTGCACGGCCTTGAGGATGAGCGACGGGTTGGTGGTCGCATCCTGCGGCTTGGAAACGCTGAGCTGCTTGAAGTCACCGGTGTCTGCGACGACGGTGGTCCACTGGCGGAGGGCATCGAGTTGGTTCATGAAATCATTATCCTGTGCGGGTGGTGACAAGTCCTGCACGCAGTTGCGCGTCGGCCGATGTTTTCATGCGCACCGTAGCACGGGTTTTCGCGCGGCTCCATCAGCCTGATGCCTGTGGGGTTGTACGCGGGCCTGCGGCTTGCACCGTGCGTCGTTTCCAGCCTCCCGGCCCTACATCGGCTGTGGTCCGTGACTGACGGCCAGGTGCCCCACCCTGGGGCTACCCTTCGGAGCAAGCCGAACGTTTTCATCCCCTTCAGGAGTGCCCCCCATGACCCAACGCCCTCGCCCCGCCGCGCCCGTCGCCCGGCCTTTCGACGACCGCCGCACCAGCCATGCGATCGGTGTCATGGCCACGGCCTTCGTCGTGGGCGGCGTGGCCACCTGGCTGGCGCTGGGCGCGGCTCGCACCGCGCGCGCCCAGCCCGCGGGCCCAGCCGACGGCGCGCCGCTGATGAGGGCGCCGCTGCAGGTGGTTGCGCCGGTCGACCTGCAGCGCTATGCCGGCATCTGGCACGAGCAGGCCCGCCTGCCCAACCGGTTCCAGAAGCAATGTGCCGGCCCGGTCACGGCCGAGTACACGCCGCAACCCGATGGCACCGTGCAGGTGCTGAACCGCTGCGTGCGGCAGGACGGCAATTTCGACGAAGCCATCGGCTCCGCCCGCGTGGTGCCGGTGGCGGGCCAGCCCGGGGCGGGCCGTCTGGAGGTGCGCTTCGCCCCTTCATGGCTCAGCTGGCTGCCGCTGGTGTGGGGCGACTACTGGATCCTGAAGCTGGACCGCGACTACCAGGTCTCGCTGGTCGGCACGCCCAACCGCGAGTACCTGTGGGTGCTGTCGCGCGCGCCGCGCCTGGACGCCGCCGTGCTCGAAGCCGAGCTGGACTACGCCCGCAGCCTGGGGTTCGACACCGACAAGGTCGTGTTGACCGGCAGGTAACGCTGCAGCTGCGACGGCAGCATGGCCGGCGCGGTGCAATGGATGGCGTGCCAGCCGAAGGCGCGCGCCATCTCGACGTTGGCGGCCGAATCGTCGATGAACACCGTTTCTTCAGGGTCGAGGCCATGGCGCATGGCCAGCACCTCGTAGATCTCGCGCTCGGGCTTGAGAAACTTGACGTCTCCCGAGAACACCCCACCGTCGAATCGGCGCATGAACGCGTGCCGGCGCTCGATGGCTCGGGCATACGGCGCGGGCATGTTCGACAGGTAGTACAGCCGCAGCGGCTGGCCCGCCTCCCTGTGGCCGATCAGCTGCTCGAGCATCTCGACCGTGACGCCGATGGGCTCCAGCCGTTCGCCCAGCCCTTGGAGCATCGCGTGCAGCGGTGCGGTCGGCAACGACAGGCGGGCAGCCATGCGGGCGATGGCGTCGTCCAGCGTGCGGGTGCCGCAGTCGAAGCTGGTCCAGTCGTCGTGATGGAACAGCGCACGCCCCAACGCGGCCGCGGCGGCCTCAGTGGGCGCGTATTGCGGGAGATGGGTCTGTACCAGGCGGGTGGGCTCCCATGCGAACAGCACGGCACCCAGATCGAAAACCACGTTCATGGCGCCATTGTTTCATGCGCCCGGCACCACGCTCACGCCATGGGCTCCGAGGGACAGCGTCGTCTGCGCGCCGGCCGCCAGCGGACGGGCCAGGTCGGCCGACACCACGAAGACCGGCCCAAGGGTGGTGTCGAAGCCGTATTCGTAGAAGCTGCCGAGGTACGCCGCCTTGCGCAGCGTGGCCGGCAAGCCGTCGATCGCACCGATCTGCCAGGCCTCCGGACGCACCGCGACCTTCACCGTGCCGGGGGACACCGCATAGCGCGGCTGCAGCCGCAGCGGGCCCAGCACCACGCTGCCGTCGGCCTGGGCCGTGGCGGGAAACACCATCGCCTCGCCCATGAAGCCGGCGACGAACTCGCTCTCGGGCCTCCCATAGAGCTGCTCCGGCGTGCCGCGCTGGGCGATCACGCCGTGGTCCATCACGATGATCTGGTCGCTCACGGCCAGCGCCTCGCTCTGGTCGTGCGTGACATAGGCCACCGTGAGCTTCAGCCGCTGCTGCAGCATGCGGATTTCTTCCCGCATTTCGCGCCGCAGCCGCGCGTCAAGATTGGACAGCGGCTCGTCGAACAGCAGCACCGCCGGCTCCAGCACCAGCGCGCGCGCCAGGGCCACGCGCTGCTGCTGCCCGCCCGACAGCTCGCTGGGCAGCCGCTCGTCGAAGCCGACCAAGCCCACGCCGCGCAACGCCTCGCGGGCGCGCGCGGTGGCCTCGTCCTTCTTCACGCTGCTCATGCGCAGGCCGTAGCTCACGTTCTCGATCACGTTCATGTGCGGGAACAGCGCGTAGCTCTGGAACATCATGCTGACGTTGCGCTCGGCGGGGCCGAGCGTGGTGACGTCGCGCCCGCCCATGAAGATCGAGCCCGAGGTGGGGGATTCGAGCCCCGCGATCATGCGCAGCGTGGTCGTCTTGCCGCAGCCCGAGGGGCCGAGGATGGTGGTGAGCGTGCCCACGGGCACCTCGAAGCTGATGCCCTTGACGGCCAGCGGCGCGTTCTTGTCGGTGCCGTAGCGCTTGGTGACGTTGCGAAATTCGATGCCGTTCATGCCAGGCCTTCCATTTTGTGATGTCCTTGATGCTGCGGCGTGGCCCCTCGCCGCCCCAGCTTGCGCTCCCCCACCACGAACTGCACCAGCGCAATCGCCAGCGACATCAGGATCATGAGCACCGTGCAGTACGCCAGCGCAATGCCGTAGTCGCCGTTGCCCACGCGCCCGATGATGTAGGTGGTGGCCAGCTCGTTCTCGGCCGTGACCAGGAAGATCACCGCGCTCACCGTCGTCATGGCGCGCACGAAGCTGTAGACCAGCGCAGCCACCAGCGCGGGCTTCAAGAGCGGCAGCACCACCTTGAAGAGCGTCTGCGAGGTCGATGCACGCAGCATCAGCGAGGCCTCGTCGAGCGAGCGGTCCAGCTGCTTGAAGGCCGCTGTGCCGGCCCGCACGCCCACCGGCAGGTTGCGGAACATGAAGCACAGCACGATGATCAGCCCGGTGCCCGTGAGCTCGAAGGGCGGCACGTTGAAGGCCAGGATGTAGCTCACACCCAGCACCGTGCCCGGAATCGCAAACGCCAGCAGCGCGCCGAACTCGAAGAAGCCTTGCCCCTTGAACTCGTTGCGCGCCAGCAGCCACGCGATCAGCAGGCCCAGCGCCGCGGTGATGGGCGCCGAGATGCCCGCGAGCTTGAGCGTGGTGATCAGCGAGTTCCATGCGGTGCCGGCCCACACCAGCCCGAACTGGCCCCACTCGAGCGCGAAGGCGCTCTTGAAGTGGTTCAGCGTGAAGGTGTAGTCGCGCCCCCAGGTCTGCACGAAGCCGCCCGCGAAGGCGAACAGGTAGACCACGGCGGTGAAGGCGATCCACGGCAGCGCCACGCAGTAGATGGTGCGGCGCACGCCGTCGGGCAGCGCCATCGCGATGCCGGCGTCCCCCTTGCCGCTCACGGTGGTGTAGTTCTGCTTGCCCAGCAGGCCGCGCTGCAGCGCGAACACGCCGAGCGCGAACAGCGTGAGCACCCAGGCCAGCGAGGCCGCGCGGCCCTGGTCGTACTGCGCGCCGACGATGGCGAAGAAGATGTCGGTCGACAGCACCGAGAACTGCCCGCCCACCACCACCGGGTTGCCGAAGTCGGCAATGCTCTCGATGAAGCCGACCAGGAAGGCGTTGGCCAGCCCGGGCTTGAGCAGCGGCAACGTGATGGTGAAGAAGGTGCGGCGCCGGTCGGCGCGCAGCATCTGCGCGGCCTCCTCCAGGCTGGGCGCAATGCCCTGCACCACGCCGCGCATGATCATGAACGCGATGGGCGTGAAGGCGAACAGCTGCGCCACCAGCACGCCCGGCATGCCGTAGAACCAGCGCGTGGGCTCGATGCCGAACACGCTCTCGAGCACCTGGTTGACGATGCCGGCACGGCCGAACAGCAGGATCAGCCCCAGGCCCACCACGAAGGGTGGCGTGATGATCGGCAGCAGCGCCAGCACCCGCAACGCACCCTGCCCGCGCTTGCTGCCGCGCTCGGCCATCAGCGCCATCAGGGTGCCGAGGAAGGTGGTGCCGGCGGCCGTGAGCAGCGCCAGCACCAGCGTGTTCCATGCCACGCCGCAGCGCACGCCGCCGGCAAGGCAACCCACGCCCCAGATGCGCTCGGTGAACACACGCGCGACGAAGGCGGTGATCGACCATTGCCCGTCTTCATTGAAGAACGCGCCGGCCAGCGCCTTGCTCACCGGGTAGGCGATGAACAGCGCCATCAGCACGCCGCAGCCGATGACGGCGGCGGACACGAACAGGTCGCCCTTGAACAGGCCCAGCCGCGCCATGCCGAAGGCCGCCAGCAGCACCAGGGCGGTGAGCGCCACGAAGCCGCCCGCGCCGATGCCGAACTGGTTGATGGCCAGCTCGCCGAACTGCGTAGTGAGTGCCGCGAAGCTCCAGCCCTTGGCCCCGATGGTGAAGCCCGCAACGGCCAGCCCGATGAAGCCGATCGCGCCACCGGCCAGCAGCCAGCGCCCTTGCGCCTTGCCGGCCGGCCGCCATGCACCCACGGCGCACAACGCCAGCCCCACCAGCCCGATGAACAGCCAGACGCGCCCCTGCGTGGCCGCCTGCATCAGGCCGTTGGCGCCCTCCGCCTGGCCGAAGACCTGCGGAACGGCCTCGTACCAGGTGGCGTCCTGGATCGCGTACCAGGGCAGCAGCAGGTAGGCCGCGAAGCCCAGCGCCACCCATGCCCAGATCCAGCGCTGCGAGCGCCGGGCCGCCGCCAGGGACGCCGGGTTGGCCGGCGCACCGTCGATGGAACGCGCGTCCACTTAGCGGGGCAGCGAGTTGACGTCTTTTTCCCAGCGCGCGATCAGGCGGCGGCGCTCGGCGCTGGCGCCGTACTTGGCGTAGTCGTAGTTGATGAACTTGATCGTCTTGAAGTCCGGAATGCGCGGATCGAGCTTGGCGTTCACGTTGCTCGGCAGCTGGAACTGCTTGTTGGCGGCGCCCAGTTCCTGCGCGCCGGGCGTGAGCGCCCATTCGTAGAACTTCTTGGCGGCGTCGAGGTTGCGCGCGCCCTTGATGATGCTCATGGAGCCGATCTCGGCGCCCGTGCCGTCGCTCGGCGTGATGGTCTCGACGGGGAAGCCCTGCATCTTCTCGCCCGGGCCGTCGTGCACGAAGCTGATGGAGATCGCGGTTTCGCCGCGCGCCACCGCCTTGATGGGGCCGGTGCCCGAGCGGGTGTACTGGCCCACGTTCTTGTGCAGCGCCTTCAAATAGTCGAAGGCCTTGTCCTCGCCCATCATCTGCACGAGCGTGGCAATCATGGTGTAGGCCGTGCCGCTCGATGCGGGGTTGGCCACCTGGATGTCGCCCTTGTATTCGGGCTTGAGCAGGTCGGCCCAGGCCTTGGGCACGGGCAGCTTCTTCTTGGCGAGCAGCTCGGGGTTGTAGCCGAAGCCCAGCGGGCCCGAGTAGATGCCGACCGTCTTGTAGCCCGACTGCTTGGCCTGCTGCTGCGCCCAGGGGTGCAGCTGCGACAGGGTGGGCGACTTGTATTCGAGCGTGAGGCCCTGCTCGGCCGCCTGCAGGTGCGGGTCGCCGGTGCCGCCGAACCAGACGTCGGTCTTGGGGTTGTCCTTCTCGGCGATCAACTGGGCCAGCGCCTCGCCGGAGCCCTTGAGCGCCATGTTGATGCGGACGCCCGTGGTGCGTGCATAGACGGTGGAGATCACGTTGCACCATTCGGCCTGCACCGAACAGATCACGTTCACGGTCTGGGCCGAGGCCGCGGCCGACAGGCCCAGCAGCGCGGCTGCGGTAAAAATCTTGCTCTTCATTGGGAATCTCCGCCTCTTCAACAAAAAAAGGCCTTGCGGCCACGTGGCAGCATAGCTTTAGTACAGGTTTCGAAAATCGGTACAAGTACCATCGCGACTGCACCCCCAGGCCTGCGGCCTGCTCGGCATCCAGACAAAGGAAAGTTTTTTCATGAGCTTCGATCTCGTTCTGTTCGGCGGTACCGGTGACCTCGCATGGCGCAAGCTGATGCCCGCGCTGTTCCAGGCATTCCGGCACGGCAGCCTTCCGCAGGACGGCCGCATCATCGGCGTGGCGCGGGACGATCACTCCGACGACCAGTACCGCGAACTCATCCAGTCGCGCTTCAGCGCGGTCGAGGGTTCCAAGCGCCCGTCACCCGAAGAGTTCAAGAAGTTCGCGTCGATGCTGCACTACCTGCGCATGGACCTGTCCAAGCCCGACGACTATGCGCGGCTGGCCGAGCTGCTCAAGCAGCGCAATGCCGACACGGTGGTGATGTACGTGGCGACCGCGCCCGCGCTTTTCACGCAGGTGGTCGAGCAGATTGCCGCGGCGGGCCTGAACGGGCCGAGCACGCGCATCGTGCTCGAAAAGCCGCTGGGCCACGACCTTGCGTCGAACCGCGCCATCAATGCGGCGGTGAGCAAGGTGCTCGAGGAAAAGCAGGTCTTTCGCATCGACCACTACCTCGGCAAGCCCTCGGTGCAGAACCTGTTCGCCATGCGCTTCGGCAATGCGCTGTTCGAGCCCATCTGGCGGCGCGAGCACATCGCCAACATCCAGATCACCATCGCGGAAGACCTGGGCGTGGAAAAGCGCGGCGCCTTCTACGACCAGACCGGCGCGCTGCGCGACATGGTGCAGAACCACGCGCTGCAGCTGCTGTGCGCCGTGGCCATGGAGCCGCCGATCAACGCGCATGCAGACGCCATCCGCGACGAGAAGCTCAAGGTGCTGCGCGCGCTGAAGCCCTGGACCCCCGAGAGCCTGAACCTGCATGCGGTGCGCGGCCAGTACACCGCCGGCACGGCCTACGGCGAGCGGGTGCAGGGCTACCGCGACGAACCCGGCGTGCCGCCCGACAGCCGCACCGAGACCTTCGTGGCGCTGCGCACCGAAATCGCCAACTGGCGCTGGGCCGGCGTGCCCTTCTACATCCGCACCGGCAAGCGCCTGGGCTCGCGCGACGCACGCATCGAGGTCAACTTCAGGCCCACGCCGCACGCCATCTACCGCGCGCCGGCCGGCAACGTCAACAAGCTGGTGATCAACCTGCAGCCCAAGGACGGGCTGGAACTGCACATGCTCGCGCAGGCGCAGGACAACCGCCAGCGCAGCAGCGGAGCGAACAGCGCCGCCACGCAACTGGCGCCGGTGCAGCTCGACCTGGACTTCGACAAGCGCTTCGGCTCCGAACGCGTGGGCGCCTACGAGCGCCTGCTGCTCGACGTGATCGACGGGCGCCTCAACCTGTTCGTGCGCAGCGACGAGCAGGAAGAGGCGTGGCGCTGGGTCGAGCCTCTGATCGACAGCTGGGCATCGGATGGCGGTCCGCGCCCCTATGCGGCCGGCACCTGGGGCCCGAGCGCATCGAGCGCGATGATTGCGCGCGACGGGTTCGCCTGGGGCGAGGAGCAGTAACCCGCCCTTGCGGCCGCGCGGTCAGCCTCAGCCGAACTGCAGGCACCGCATGCTGAGCGTGCCCGACTGGAATCCCTCGTAGACCGTCTTCGCACGCTCGCCGATGCCGGCGGCGCCGAGGGTGTAGAGAAAGGGGTAGTAGTGGTCGGGCATTGCCACGGCGGTGGACGCCCCCGCCAGCTTCTCGTAGTCGACCAGCGCGCGGTCGTCGCGCCCCGCCAGCGCCGACTTCACCGCATCGTCGAAAGCCTGCGCCCACGGCCGGCTCGCGCTCGGCCCGTCGGGCGTGCCGCGGTCCGTGGCGCGCAGGTTGTGCACCACGTTGCCGCTGCCCATCACGAGCACACCCCTGTCGCGCAAGGCAGCCAGGTCGCGCCCCACGGCGTAGTGGAAGGCGGCCGGCTTGTCGTAGTCGATGCTGAGCTGGAACACGGGCACGTCGGCCTTGGGATAAAGGTGCTTCAGCACCGACCACGTGCCATGGTCGAGGCCCCACTGGTCGGTGGCGATCACGGCCGACTGCTTCACCACGCCGACGGTTTCGCGGGCCAGCGCGGGATGGCCCGGCGCGGGGTACTGAACATCGAACAGCGCCTGCGGGAAGCCGCCGAAATCGTGGATCGTCTTCGGGTTCGCCTGCACGCCGACACCGGTGGCGCCGCGGCTGAGCCAGTGCGCCGACACGCTGAGGATGGCCGAGGGCCGCGGCAGCTCCCTGCCCCATGCCGACAGCCGGCGCGTGAAGGCGTTGTCGGCGATGGCGTTCATGGGCGTGCCGTGGCCGATGAACACGACCGGCATGCGCCGCGAAGGCGCGCCAGCGGCCTGCACGCTGCAGGCCAGGGAAGCGAGCACCGCGGTCGCGCCCAGGGCGGAGCCCATCAGGAAGCCGCGGCGGCCCAGTTCGGAGTGTGCAAGCGTCGTCGTCATTGGCATGGCGGCACTCTGCAGCAGTTCTGTGCGCAAGGCGGTGCCTTTGCGCACACTTTTCGAAAGAGGCCAGCGTCCGGCCAGCGCACGCAACAACCTATGGAAGCTTCAACCTAGATGCGCCCTTCCTCGGCCGCATGGCAGGCCACCTGCACGCCCTTGATGCTCAGCAACTTCGGCCGCTCGGCCGAGCAGCGCGCATTGGCGTGCGGGCAGCGCGGATGAAAGGCGCAGCCCGTGGGCGGGTTCAGCGGGTTGGGCACCTCGCCCTGCACCGGCGTGCGCTGGCGGCCGGTGTGCTTCATCTGCGGAATGGCGTCGAGCAGCATGCGCGTGTACGGATGCTGGGGCGCCGCAAACAGCGCCTGCTTGTCAGCCACTTCGACCAGCCGGCCGAGGTACATCACGCCGACCTGGTCGGCCACGTGCCGCACCACCGCAAGGTTGTGCGAGATGAAAAGATACGTCAGGCCCTGCTCGCGCTGCAGGTCCTTCATGATGTTGAGCACCTGCGCCTGCACGCTCACGTCGAGCGCCGAGGTGGGCTCGTCGCACACCAGGAACTCGGGCTGCGTGGCGAGCGCGCGCGCAATGGAAATGCGCTGGCGCTGGCCGCCGGAGAACTGGTGCGGGTACTTGCTCATGTCCAGCGGCGAGAGGCCGACCGACTTCAGCAGTTCGCCCACGCGCTCGCGCAGCGCAGCCTTGTCGCTCAGGATGTCGTGCTCGCGCAGCGGCTCGCCGATGATGTCCTCCACGATCCAGCGCGGGTTCAGGCTCGCGTACGGGTCCTGGAAGATCATCTGGATGCGGCGGCGCAGCTTGCGGCCCTCGGGCGTCTTGAACGCGGCATGCGCGTCCTGGCCGTCGAACTGCAGGCCGCCGCGCGTGGGCGCGTACAGGCCCACCAGCAGGCGCGCCACAGTGCTCTTGCCGCAGCCCGATTCGCCCACCAGCGCCAGCGTCTTGCCGCGCTCGATGGAAAAGCTCACGCCGTCCACCGCATGCAGCAGCACGCGCGGCTTGCGTTCGAGCACGCGGTTGAGCCAGGGCGGGGACACGTCGAAGGTGCGCGCGAGATCGTGCGCGACCACGAGCGGTTCACCGGTGACGGCCGCGGTCGTGGCGATGACGGGTTCGGTCACGGCGCTCATCGCGTCACCTCCACGAGGGGTTCGGACGCCTCGGGCGCGGCGCGTTCGCCGCCTGCCAGGGCGTCATGGTGCTTCGCGGCGATCTCGGCCTGCCCCGCATGCGGGTCGGCGCCGTCGTGCAGCCAGCAGGCCGCGCGCGTGGCGCCGGCATGCATGAGCTCGGGCCGCTCGGTCAGGCAGCGTGCAAAGGTGCGCGGGCAGCGCGGGTTGTAGGCACAGCCGGTGGGAATGGCGTTGAGCCGCGGCATGGCGCCGTCGATCTGGTTGAGCCGTTCGCGGTCGCTCGTCATGTCCGGAATCGAGGCCATCAGGCCCGAGGTGTAGGGGTGCGAGGGCTGGTGGATCACCTCGTGCACCGGGCCGATCTCGGCGATGCGGCCGGCATACATCACGGCCACGCGGTCGCAGGTCTCGGCGATCACGCCCATGTCGTGCGTGATGAGCATCACCGCCGCGCCGCGCTCCTTGCAGATGCGCTTGAGCAGCTGAATGATCTGCGCCTGGATCGACACGTCGAGCGCGGTGGTCGGCTCGTCGGCCACGATGAGCTTGGGCTCCGCGGCGAGTGCCAGCGCAATCACCACGCGCTGGCGCATGCCGCCGGAGAACTGGTGCGGAAAGTGGTCAATGCGCTGTTCGGCGGCGGGAATGCCGGTGTCCTGCAGCAGGCCGATGGCGCGCTTGCGCGCTTCGGACTCGGTCACGGGCAAGTGGGCGCGGATCGTCTCGACCAGTTGCCGGCCCACGCTGTAGAGCGGGTTCAGCGAAGTGAGCGGGTCCTGGAAGATCGCGCCGATCTTGCGCCCGCGAATGGGCCGCATGGCATCGAAACCGAGGTTGTCGATGCGCTGGCCTTCGAGCAGGATCTCCCCGCCGGCCACGCGCCCGGGCGGCTCGAGCAGGCCGATGATGGCCGCGCCCGTGAGCGACTTGCCCGCGCCCGACTCACCCACCACACCCAGGATTTCCCCGGGTGCGATGTCGAAGGAAATGCGGTCGATGGCACGCAGCGTGCCGCGGCGGTGCGGAAATTCGACGACGAGGTCTTTGACCTGGAGCAGCGTCATGGTGGCGTTGTCCTTGTGTTCAGCGCAAGCGCGGGTTGAGCGCGTCGCGCAGCCAGTCGCCCAGCAGGTTCACGCTGAGTGCGATCAGCACCAGCATCAGGCCCGGAAACACCGTGATCCACCATTCACCCGAGAACAGGTACTGGTTGCCGATGCTGATGAGCGTGCCCAGCGAGGGCGAGGTCGGCGGCACGCCCACGCCCAGGAACGACAGCGTGGCCTCGGTGATGATGGCCGTGGCCACCTGGATCGTGGCCAGCACCATCACCGGCCCCATCACATTGGGCAGCACGTGGCGCAGCATGATGCGCACGGGCGCCACGCCGGTGACGCGCGCGGCCTGCACGTATTCCTTGTTGCGCTCCACCAGCGTGGAGCCGCGCACCGTGCGCGCGTACTGGACCCAGCCGGTCAGCGAAATGGAAATGATCAGCACGCCGAACGCCAGCGACTCGTGCGCGCCGGGAAAGAGCGCGCGGCCGACGCCCGAGATGAGCAGCGCCACCAGGATGGGCGGGAACGACAGCATCACGTCGCACACGCGCATGAGGAAAGAGTCGAGCCACCCGCCGAAGAAGCCGGCCAGCAGGCCGAGCACCACGCCCACCACGAGCGACAGCGCCACCGACACCAGGCCGACGATCAGCGAGATGCGTGCGCCGTAGATGACGGCCGAGAGAATGTCGCGGCCCTGGTCGTCGGTGCCGAGCAGGTACTTGGAGGAGCCTTCGGCGGTCCACGCCGGCGGCAGCCGTGCGTCGCCGAGTTCGAGCACGGCAAGGTCGAAGGGGTTGTGCGGGGAAACCCATCCGGCGAACAACGCGCAGATGACGCAGACCAGCGCAATGAGCGCCGCTGCAATCGCCACCGGCGAAGTGCGGAAGCTGTAGCCGACATCGCTGTCGAGCCAACGGGCTAGTGTTTTTTTCATCGTGGGGCCAAAAGGAATGGGCCCGCAAGAAGCGGGCCCATGGTCGGGCCGCTCAGAGAGCGGCCCTGGGGATCACGGCTTGATGCTCATCCACTTGAACGGCATGTAGTTGTCGGCCATCTGCGTGAGCGACACCTTCTTGCTGACACCCCACGCCAGCGTCTGCTGGTGCAGCGGCAGGTGGCCGATGTCGGCGGTGTGCAGGTCGAAGGCTTCCTTGATCATCGCGTCGCGCTTGGGCTTGTCGGTTTCGGACTGGATCTTCTTGGTCAGCTCGTCGACCTTCGGGTTGCAGTACGCGCCCAGGTTGAACTGGCCGGCGCCGGTCTTGTCGTCGGGGCAGGCCATCAGCGCGGTCAGCGCGTTGTGCGAGTCGTAGGTGGTCGGGGTCCAGCCCAGCATGTAGAAGCTGGTGTCGCGGCGCAGCACCTTGGGGAAGTACGTGCCCTTGGTCTCGGCCACGAGGTTGATCTTCACGCCGATCTTCGCGAGGTTGGAGGCCACGCTCTGGCAGATCTGGCCGTCGTTCACGTAGCGGTCGTTCGGGCAGTTCAGCGACACCTCGAAGCCGTTGGGGTAGCCGGCGTCTGCCAGCAGCTTCTTGGCGCCTTCGACATCCAGCGGAAGGCGCTTGTCCTGCGCTTCGGTCCAGCCGTTGATGCCGGGGCCGACCATCAGGCCGGTCGGGCGCGAGGCGCCGCGCATCACGGTGCGCTGGATGCCGACGATGTCGATGGCCTGGTAGAAGGCCTGGCGCACGCGCTTGTCCTTGAACGGGTTCTTGCCCTTCACGCTCGAGTAGAGCAGCTCGTCGCGCTTCTGGTCCATGCCCAGGAAGATGGTGCGCAGTTCGGGGCCGGAGATGACGCGGGCCGTCGGGCTGGCGTTGACGCGCGCGATGTCCTGAACCGGCACCGGCTCCATCACGTCGACTTCGCCGGAGATGAGCGCGGCCACGCGGGTGGCCGGGTTGGCGATCGGGGTGAAGATGACTTCCTGCGCGTTGCCTTCGATCTTGCCCCAGTAGGTCGGGTTGCGCGTGAACACCGTGCGCACGTTCGGCTGGCGTTCGCGCACACGGTACGGGCCGGTGCCGTTGGCCTTGAACGAGGCGGTGTTCTCGATGCCCTTGCGGCGGTCCACGGGCGTGACGGCCTTGTTCTCTTCGCACCACTTCTTGCTCATGATCATGAGCTGCGTGATGACGTCGGGCAGGATCGGGAACGGGCCCTTGGTCTCGATCTCGATGGTGTACGGGTCGACCTTGCGGACTTCCTTGATGTCGGTGGTGTTCGACTTCATGTCCGAGCCGTCGCCCGAGGCGCGCGCGAAGCTGAAGATCACGTCGTCGGCGTTGAACGGCGTGCCGTCATGAAACTGCACGTTCTTGCGCAGTTCGAAGCGCCACACGGTGGGCGAGGTCTGCTTCCAGCTGGTGGCCAGCAACGGCGCGACGCTCAGGTCCTTGTTGCGCCCGACCAGGGTTTCATACACGTTGGCGGTGGTGCTCAGTTGCAGCGACTCGTTGAGCGAGTGCGGGTCGAGCGACAGGGCGTCCCCCTGGTTCGCAACGCGGATGGTCTGCGCGCCGGCAGCCATGCTGAGTGCGCCCAGGGCGCACATGACGGCGGCCGCAGCCACATTCTTCTTGAAACTCATGGAATCACTCCTCGGGTTGAAATCGAACACATCACGTCGCCGCGGTGGCGGCTGCTTTCACTGGCTGCGCGCCGCGGGTAGCGGCAAGCGGCATGCCCTGCTCGATCAGGCCGGCGTGCAGCGCGGCGCCGAGCGGCAGGATCTCGTCATTGAAGTCGTAGCGGCTGTTGTGCAGGTAGGCGCCTTCGCGCACGTTCTGGCCGATGCGCAGGTAGGCGCCTGCCTTCTTCTGCAACATGAAGGAGAAGTCCTCGGCGCCCATGCTGGGCTCCATGTTGCGGTCGACGTTCTTCGCGCCCACCAGCGATTCGGCCACGTCGGCCGCGAACATCGCCTCGGGCGCGGTGTTGATGGTGGCGGGGTAGATGCGCTCGTACTGGATGCTGGCGCTCGCGCCGAAGCCGGAAGCAATGGCCGTGCACAGCTCGCTCAGCCGCTGCTCGACCTGCGCCTGCACGCGGGCGCTGAAAGTTCGCACCGTGCCGACCAGCGTCGCCTCGCCCGGTATCACGCTCATGGCGCCGAGGTCGCCGGCCTGCATGGCGCAGATGCTGAGGACCGCGGCGTCGATGGGGCGCACGTTGCGCGAGACGATGCTCTGGGCCGCGGTGATGATGTGCGCCGCGACGATCACCGGGTCGACGGTCTGGTAAGCGTGCGCGCCATGGCCACCCTTGCCCTTGATGTGGATGGTGACGCGGTCGGCCGCGGCCATCATGGCGCCGCGGTTGATGCCCACGGTGCCGGCCGGCATGGCGGGCCAGTTGTGCATGGCGTAGACGGCGTTCACCGGGAAGCGGTCGAACAGGCCGTCCTCGATCATCACGCGCGCGCCGGCGAAGCCTTCTTCGCCGGGCTGGAAGATCAGCACGGCCGTGCCGTCGAAGTCGCGTGTTTCGGCCAGGTAGCGCGCCGCGCCGACCAGCATGGCGGTGTGGCCGTCGTGGCCGCAGCCGTGCATGAGGCCGTCCTTGGCGGAGCGCCAGCCGAAGTCGTTGTCCTCGCGCATGGGCAGCGCATCCATGTCGGCGCGCAGGCCGATCAGGCGGCCACTGGCCGTGGAGCGGCCGCGGATGACGCCCACCACACCGGTCTTGCCGATGCCTTCGTGGATCTCGTCCACACCGCAGGCACGAAGGGCCTCGCGCACGCGCCCCGAGGTGTAGACCTCCTCGAAACCGAGTTCGGGGTGTGCATGCAGGTCGCGGCGAAAGGCCGTGATCTCGGGATAGAAGCTGGCGATGTGCGCGAACGCACGTCCGGACGCCCGCAGGCGCGGTTCCTCGGCTGTCGCTGCCGTCGTCATGTCAGTGCCCTCCCGCCTTGCCAACGCGCAGACGCGGATCGACCACGAAATACAGCAGGTCGACCACCAGATTGATCACCACGAAGATCAAGGCAATGAGGCAGAGGTAGGCCGCCATCACCGGGATGTCGGCGAAGGTGACGGCCTGGATGAACAGCAGGCCCATGCCCGGCCACTGGAACACCGACTCAGTGATGATGGCAAAGGCGATCAGGCCGCCGAGCTGCAGGCCGGTGATGGTCATCACCGGCACCAGCGTGTTCTTGAGCGCGTGACCGAAATGGATGGCGCGGTTCGACAGGCCGCGCGCGCGCGCGAACTTGATGTAGTCGGTGCGCAGCACCTCGAGCATCTCGGCGCGCACCAGCCGCATGATGAGCGTGAGCTGAAAGATCGCCAGCGTCACGGCCGGCAGCACGATGTGGTGCCAGCCGTCGGCGCGGAACAGGCCGCTGGTCCACCAGCCGAAGCTCACCGTCTCGCCGCGCCCGAAGCTGGGAAACCAGCCGAGCGTGACCGCGAACACGAGGATCAGCAGGATGCCGATCAGGAACGTGGGCAGCGACACGCCCAGCAGCGACACGGTCATGAACACCTGGCTCATGAAGGTGCCGCGGCGCAGCGCGGTGTACACGCCCATCGGGATGCCGATGAACAACGCGAGCACCGCAGCCACGAGCGCAAGTTCGAGCGTGGCGGGAAAGCGTTCGCCGATGAGGCGCGACACCTTGGCGCCCTGGCGCAGGCTCAATCCGAACTCACCCTGCGCGGCATTCACCAGGAAGTGCCAGAACTGCACGAAGAAGGGCTGGTCGAGCCCCAATGAAGCGCGCAGTTCGCGGATCTGGTCGGGCTTGGCGTCTTGTCCCAGCAGGAACACGACGGGGTCGCCGACATACTGGAACAAGAGAAAGGCGATGAACGCGACCGCGATCATCACGATCACGGCCTGGATCAGGCGGCGCAGTACAAAGGCGATCATTCAGCTACTAAAGTTTACGGGCATGCTAGCAGTGCAAGGTGCGTGCCCGCACGGGGGTTCCCCGGGGGTGCACGCACTTGGTGCTCTTTGCCAACACTCATCACGACGGGTGCGCCAGAACGAAAAAAGCCACTCGACTTTCGTCGAGTGGCTTCTTGAGCTTTTGATTCGAAGCTGGCTTACGCCAGCGTCAAATTAGAAAGCGTGACGGATACCGAAGTCGTAGCCCGTCGAGGTCTTCGGGGTGAACGTTGCGTTGCTGATGAACGCCGGGCCGCCCACAGTCAGTGCCGCGCCGTTCTTGTTGCTGACGCGAGCGATCGTTGCGTACAGAGCCGTGCGCTTCGACAGGTTGTGCACGTAGCCCAGAGCCAGCTTGTTGGCCTTCGGGTCGCGGATCGGCAGAGCGAACGGGTTCTGAACTGCGTTCAGGTCGTACTTGACAGCCGAGTACGAAGCGCGGATCAGGCCAGCACCGACCGGCACGGTCACGCCGAGCAGGTAACCGGTCAGGTCGATGTCAGCACGGCCACCAGCCAGCGGGGTCACTTCGTAGTCGATCTTGTTCTTGGCCCGCGACACTTCACCGAACAGCTTCACGGGACCGAAGTCATACGAAGCGCCCAGGTTCAGCGTGTTGACCTTGGTGGTCGTGCCGGCGTAGTAGTCGTCACCCACGGTGCTGCTGCCGTAAGCCAGCGCAACGTCCAGAGGACCATTCGCGTAGCCGAAGCGGCCGCCGACGTAACGACCTTGGCGCTGGCTGTTGGCCACGTTAGGCGTAGCAAGACCCGGGCTGTACTTGGTCTTCTCGTTGAAGCCGTACATCACTTGACCGTAGAAACCACCCAGGTTCGGCGGCAGGAAGTAGCCGACGGTGTTGCTGGCGCGAACGTAGTTGCTGTTGCCAACGTTGGTGAAAGCGCCAGTCGAAGCTGCGGGGGTACCGAAGTTGCCGAAAGGCGTGTTAGCCGTCGAGATCAGGTTCGTGCCAACGCCGTTGGTGCCGAACGGATCGAACACGGTGTCGTTCCAGAACGTCGGCGTGTAGTCACGACCCAGGCGGATTTCACCGAAACCACCCGACAGGCTCACGGTCGAGCGACGTGCGAACGTCGCGATACCTTGCTGGCCGTCGTCGTTGGAGATCGGGGCTTCGAGCCAGAAGCTGGCTGCCAGGCCACCACCGAGGTCTTCCGTACCACGGAAGCCCAGGCGGCTCGAGTTGTAGCCCGAGTTAGCCAGCTGCGTGCTCTTGGCCTTGACGCTGCCTTGGTTTTGGTAGAACGGGTTCAGGAACGTGGCGCCATTCAGGTCACGCGAGGTGCTCGAGTAGCCGCTGATCGACGCGTCGACCACACCGAACAGAGTGACGGACGACTGGGCCGAGGCAACACCGGCAACAGCCAGGGCAGCCAGAGCAACTAGAGATTTTTTCATTGCAAGTTTCTCCAAGGTTAAACATAGGGCTCCGGTGCGAAGGGCTCACTGTGACTGGCACTTAGTGCTCCCACCGGACCCCGGGCCAACCTCCTTTTGGGAAGTTGTTGCTATTGCACCAGAGCCGCCGCAGCAGGGCAAAACAATTCGCCCGAAAAGTTGGCTGGTCAGCGCGTTTCGTTGCACGCCTGCAACAAAGGACTTAGGCCACTCTTCTTGCCACCATGTGAAATATGACAACGCTCAAGCAGGTCATTTCTCACGTGGGTTCAAATAGACCCATGACGCCCCTGCTAGATCCTGTTCTGACCGCGGCGGACGCGGCACTGCGCACTCTTTTTGCCCGCCCCCACGCCACCCGGGCCATGCCCGCCCCCTTCGATGCCCCGGGCGAGCTGAGCGCTCATGAGCGGAGGGAGGCCGGCGCCCTGATGCGCGTGAACCACGTCGGCGAGGTCTGTGCACAAGCGCTCTATACCGCGCAGGCCGCCGTGACGCATGACCCATCCTTGCGCGCCCAGTTCATCGAGGCTGCACACGAGGAAACCGATCATCTGGCCTGGACACGCCAGCGCCTGGATGAACTTGGCGCAAGGCCCTCGATACTGAATCCGCTCTGGTACGCCGGCGCTTTCGGCCTCGGGCTGGTTGCGGGGCGGCTGGGAGATCCGCTGAGCCTGGGGTTCGTCGCTGAAACGGAGCGGCAGGTGGAGGCCCACCTCGACAGCCACCTGAACCGCCTCCCAACCGCCGACAGTGCCTCCAGGGCCGTCGTCGAGCAAATGAAGCTCGACGAGGCACGCCACGCAGCGCAAGCCGTCGACGCCGGGGCTGCGGAACTGCCGCCCCCCGCCAAGGCCCTGATGCGCGTGGCGTCCCGCATCATGACAACGCTGGCGCACCGCATCTGAGCCGGTACGGTCCGGCCCTCAGGTTTCGATCAGATCGAAACTGGTGGTGATTTCGGCCGTCTTCGCCAGCATGATGCTGGCGGAACAGTAGGTTTCGTGGCTCAGCGCAACTGCGCGCTCCACGGCCGAGGCCGGGATGCCTTTGCCCGCCACCGTGAAATGCATGTGGATCTTGGTGAACACCTTGGGATCCTTTTCGGCGCGTTCGCTCGTCAGCTTGACGCTGCAGCGCTCGACGCGATGGCGCCCGCGCTTCAGGATGAGCACGACGTCATAGGCCGTGCAGCCGCCGGTGCCCGCGAGCAGCGTCTCCATGGGCCGGGGCGCCAGGTTCTGGCCGCCGTTCTCGGGCTTGGTGGCGTCGGGTGCGCCGTCCATCGTCAGGACATGGCCGCTGCCGGTCTCGGCAACGAAGCCCATGGCCGATCGGGTGCCGGCGTCACCGGTCCAACTTACTGTGCATTCCATGGTCGTTCGGGGTTCCAGTGAGGGATGTCAGGCAAAAATGCACACCAAACATCGGTTTATGTGTGGGAAAAGCGTCACTCGCTTGTTGCATCGCAGCAAACAGTCGATATACTTTATTTCATTGCACGCCCCGTTGCGTGCAGCCAGTTGTCTCCTCCACCCTTCCAATTGGTGGATTTAGCCCCGAGCTGCAAAGCTCGGGGCTTTTTTCTTTGCCGCTGGCCGCGCAGCAGGCCTGAGCCACTCTAGTGCGCGCGCCTGAAAGGGCAGCTGCTCTGGCTGCCCTGGCTGTTGCCGGTGTTGCCTCGGCCCAGTCGTCCGTCACTCTGTTCGGTGTGGTCGACGCATCGATCAGCAGCTATTCGTCCAGTTCGCGGGACCTGAAGCCCACCGTTCTGCGCAACGACTTCCAGATTCCCACGTATACGAACCAAGGTAGCGTCAAGGTCCGCCGTACCGCTCTGGCGAATTCGGGCTACAACTCCAGCCGTCTGGGCTTCCGTGGTACGGAAGACCTGGGTGGCGGTCTGGCAGCCAGCTTCTGGCTCGAAGCCCCGATCACCAATGACGACGGCGCAACCGGTGTCTCGACGTTCGCTCGTCGCTCGACCGTGAGCCTGTCTGGTGGTTTCGGTGAAGTCCGCCTCGGTCGTGACTACACCCCGACCTTCTGGAACGACACCGTGTTCGATCCGTTCGGCACCAACGGCGTGGGCACCAACCTGATCTCGACGGCCAACGGTTTCAACACCGCCGGCGGCACGGGCGGCTTCGGCGGCAATGCCAACTACGTTCGCGCCAGCAACTCGATCGGCTACTTCCTGCCGCCGAACCTGGGTGGCTTCTACGGTCAACTGATGTACGCGTTCCACGAAAACGACAAGTACAAGAACGGTGAATTCACGCCAACTGCGGGCACTGGCTTTGCCCTGAATTCGAAGACCGGCGCCATCGAGCAGACCAGCGCGGCCAAGAGCCGCACCGGCCGCTACCTTGGCGGTCGCTTCGGCTACGCCAACGGTCCTCTGGACGTCGCACTTGCCTACGGCAACAGCACTGTGGGCGACCAGTACTACGCCGGTACCACCGACGCTGTAAAGACCTTCAACCTCGGTGCTTCGTACGACTTCGGTCCCGCAAAGCTCTTCGGTGAAGTTTCGCGCGCCAAGAACTCGCGTGACTACGAAGTCACCCCCTTCGGCGGAGGTCGCCCCGACGTGAACCTGAAGGGCTATCTGCTCGGCGTGACCGTACCGGTCGGTGCTGGCCTGATCCGCGCTTCGTACTCGTCGGTCAAGTACGACTTGAACAGGGTTCAAACCGCGTTCGCTCTGCCGATTCGCGACCCGAAGGCTAACAAGCTGGCACTCGGCTACGTGCACAACCTGTCGAAGCGCACGGCCCTGTACGCCACGGTGGCTCGTGTGAGCAACAAGAACGGCGCGGCACTGACTGTGGGCGGCCCGGCCTTCTACAACAACGCGGCTGGAGCCTTCACGCCGAAGAACTCGACGGGCTACGACTTCGGTCTCCGTCACGCGTTCTGACCTTCGTTTGATCCCGATGCTGGCTCCCGCCAGTTCGATTCAGCAAAGCCTCAAGTCGCCCGGTGCAAGCCGGGCGGCTTTTTGTCCTTTCCCTTTCCCTTCAAGTCACCCGGCCACGCCTGCTCTGCAGCAGCCCCACATTCATTTCTCCGCTCAACACCGATGCGTAGAAGCGTTCAACCATGTTGACGCTCGTGCGTGCGTTGCGCGCCAAGGTCAGCATGTCGATGCCCTGCCCATACAGGAGCCGCAACGTGATCGCTGTGTGGCGCAGGCAATAGAGCGTCCTGGCCTGACCCAGCGGCCCCTTGGCGAGCCCCGTCTTCTCGAGCACCCAGTGGAAAAAGAAGTTGAGCACTGCCAATGCGTGTTCACGGTTCTTCAGATGCGGCATGAAGATGTAGTCTTCCGCGCCGCCAAATCCATGCTCGCCGCGATGAGCGAGCAAGCATTCATAGACACGCACGGCGGGTCGAAGGCTCACGATGGGTTGACTGTGCCGCTTGGTCTCCGGCAGGTTCATGCGCAGGTAGACATGCTTGCCGCGCACCACATCGATGTGCTTGTGCTTCATGAGCTTGATGTCGCTCGGCCGCACGAAGGTGTTCACCATCCAACGAATCAGCCACGGCAATTCGTCCGGCATCACGAGCAGTTCCCTCGCGATCCAGAAGCGCTCGCCGGCCGACAGCTGATCGAGCACCGGGTGCGGGTGCCCGCGCAAGCTTCGCGCGGCCCCAATGATCGTTCTGTACTCCGCCACGCTGAAGCTCCCGCGCGGTTGGCTGCGCACCTTCACTTTCGGAAATGCCGGCGCATCGCGCAGCACGCCAGTGTGCACGCCATGCATCAACACCTTGCGCAACAGCACCAGGTACTGCGCGATCGTCGTGCTGGTGAAGCCCTGCGCGCCGAGGTGGTCGATGAGGCGTTGCGCATCGGCCGTAACGAACGACTGCGCCTGCACATCACCCAGCAACGGAATGATGTGCGCACGCAATCTGTTGCCCATGACCTGCCACGTGGGCCGGCCAATTTCTTTTCGCTGAACACGCGCAGCCTCTGCCTGCATCAGCCCTTTGGAAAGGTCGCTGACAGAAATTGATAACAAATTTTGCTCAATCGTAATTTGATTGGCAGGCGTGTGAACTGCGGAATAGCTGCGTCCAAAAAATCCCGAATCATTGGCCGCGGGGGTACTTTGAAATAGGTTTATGACATTTGTGTCCATGTCATACCCGCATGCAATCCCGATGCCTCTTATCATCGACGGTTAGCAAATGAAAACTCCCTTGGAAAAAATCGTGCGCAATGCACCTGTTACTCCGGCGCTGACGCCCGCCGACTATCTCAGAAAAATTCTCAACGCCCGTGTGTACGACGTGGCCGTGGAGTCCGCTCTGGAGAAGGCGCGCGCGCTCAGCGCACGGCTCGGCAACACGGTCTTGCTCAAGCGCGAAGACCAGCAACCGGTATTCAGCTTCAAGCTGCGTGGCGCCTATAACAAGATGGCGCACCTGAGTGCGGCGCAATTGGCGAGCGGCGTGATTTGCGCATCCGCCGGCAATCACGCACAGGGCGTTGCATTGGGCGCGCGCAAGCTCGGCACCCGCGCCGTCATCGTGATGCCGGTGACCACGCCCCGCTTGAAGATCGATGCGGTACGCGGCTTCGGCGGCGAAATCGTGCTGCACGGCGACAGCTATTCGGACGCCTATCTGCACGCACTCGAATTGCAGGCGCAGCAAGACCTGACCTTCGTCCACCCCTTCGACGACCCTGACGTCATTGCAGGCCAGGGCACCATCGCGATGGAGATCCTGCGCCAGCACCAGGGCCGGCTCGACGCCGTGTTCGTCGCGATCGGCGGCGGCGGCCTGATCTCCGGCGTGGCCAACTACATCAAGGCCGTGCGTCCCGAGATCAAGGTCATCGGCGTGCAGATGAACGACTCCGACGCGATGATGCAATCGGTCGCCGCGCACCAGCGGGTGAACCTGCCCGACGTCGGGCTGTTCTCGGACGGCACCGCGGTCAAGCTGGTCGGCGAAGAAACCTTCCGCATCGCCAGCGAGCTGGTGGACGAGTACATCGCCGTCGACACGGACGCCGTGTGCGCCGCCATCAAGGACATCTTCGTGGACACGCGCGGCATCGTCGAACCGGCGGGCGCGCTGGCGGTGGCGGCCATCAAGCAGTACGCGGCCCAGCATGGCCGCCAGGGCGAGACCTACGCGGCGATCCTGTGCGGCGCCAACATGAACTTCGACCGGCTTCGCTTCGTGGCCGAACGGGCCGAGGTCGGCGAAGAACGCGAAGCACTGTTCGCGGTCACGATCCCCGAAGAGCGCGGCAGCTTCCGCCGCTTCTGCGAGCTGGTGAGCGAATTGCCCGCGCGCGACGCCGAGGCCGGCGGCGCGCCGCGCAACGTGACCGAGTTCAACTACCGCATCAGCGACGCGGCCAAGGCCCATGTGTTCGTCGGCCTCACCACCTCGGAACGCGGTGAGTCAGCCACCATCGCGCGCTGCTTCAACGAGCACGGCTTCGAGGCGCTGGACCTCACGCACGACGAACTGGCCAAGGAGCATCTGCGCCACCTCGTGGGCGGGCGCACCGGTCTGGCGCACGACGAACGGCTGCTGCGATTCGTGTTTCCCGAACGCCCGGGCGCGCTGCTCAAGTTCCTGAGCCTGATGAAGCCGAACTGGAACATCAGCCTGTTCCACTACCGCAACCAGGGCGCCGACTACGGCCGCATCTTGGTCGGGCTGCAGGTGCCGACCGGTGAGTCCGCCGCGTTCGACGCCTTCCTCGAAACGCTGGGCTATCCCTACGTCGAGGAAACGGCCAACCCGGCGTACCGCATGTTCCTGCAGGCCTGAAAAAGCGGAAGCCGGCGCAAGGCCGGCTTCTGTCGCTGAATCGTTCGCTGCGCGCTGCTGCGGGCTACTGCGCCTGCCCTTGAGGCGCCTGCTGCGGAGGTGGCGTCACCACCGCCGGCATCATCGCCGGCGGCAATCCGGCGGGAGGCGGGGCGCTCATGGACACGGGCGGTGCAGCCGCCACCGTCGGCAATGCACCCGGCACGCTCGACACGCTGATCGGTGCGCGCACCGGCAGTTGCAGCGTGAACGCCGCAGGCCCGTCGGCCTGCGCGCCCAGCGTGGCCGAGCGCAACCCCACCGACTGCAGCACGTAGTTGTCGCCAACCCTCGACCCCACGCGGAACGGCCGCGGCGGCTTGCCGTCGATGGCGATCAGCGCGGCGCCCTGCTTCGACGGGTCGGCCACGACGCCCGACAGTGCGAAGCGGCTGGCCGCCTCCGGCGTCACCGGCGCGGTGCTCGATGCGGGGAGCACGCCCAGCAGCCGCGCCACCGCATCCGAGTCGGCCGCAACCGACGGCCGGGGCATGGTCGCGGCCGCCGCGACCATGTCGGTCGGCGAAGCCAGGCGCAGCGCCCAGAACACGGCCGCACCGGCTGCCAGCGCCCAAAGCCCTGTCGTTGCAAGTGGGGCATGCCAGCGGGCGGCGGAGTAAGGACTTGTCATGGGCGCGGATTATCATGCAGCGCGCCTTCCGAATCATGTCCGCCGAACCCATGAAAAAATTCCTTCGTACCGCCACCCGCACCGCCCAACGCGGCTTCACGCTGATCGAACTGATGGTCGTGCTGGTCATCATCGGCGTGCTCGCGGCGCTGATCGTGCCGAACGTGATCGAACGCGCCGACGACGCCCGCGTGACGGCCGCACGCACCGACATCAACAACCTGATGCAGGCGCTCAAGCTCTACCGCCTGGACAACCAGCGCTACCCCACCGGCGAGCAGGGCCTGCAGGCGCTGCTCACCCGCCCGACCTCGGGCCCGGCCGCGCCCAACTGGAAGCCCTACGTTGAGAAGCTGCCCAACGACCCCTGGGGCCATCCGTACCAGTACATGAACCCGGGCATCAAGGGCGAGATCGACGTGCTCTCGTTCGGCGCCGACGGCCAGAGCGGCGGCGAGGGCAAGAATGCCGACATCGGCAGCTGGCAGTAGCAGCCCGGGCGCGTCGCGCCGCAACCTGCATCCACACCCTCCCCCCAACAGCCATCCGGCCGCCGGCTTCACCCTGCTGGAGCTGATCGTGGTGATTGCGATCATCGCGATCGCCACCGCCGCCGTGAGCTTCGCCATGCGCGACACCGACGCCGCCAAGCTCGACCGCGAGGGCGACCGCCTGGCCGCCCTGCTCGAATCGGCGCGCGCCCAGTCGCGCGCCAGCGGCGTGGTGGTGCGGTGGCGCCTGGTGGAAGGCGGTTTCGTGTTCGACGGCCTGCCAGCCGGTGCGCTGCCCAGCGGCTGGGCCGCCGAAGGCATCACGGCCCAGGCTTCGCTCGCCAGTGGTGTGCCGGTTCCGGGCCTGCAGCTGGGGCCCGACCCGATCATTGCGCCGCAGCAGGTCATGCTCTATTCGGCCGGCCCACCCGCCCGCGCGTTGCGCATCGCCACCGACGGGCTGCGCCCCTTCACCGTGACGGCCGTGCAATGAACGCGCGGCGCACTTCTTCTTCACGCGCCTCGCACAGCCGCGGCTTCACGCTGATCGAAGTGCTGATCGCGCTGGGCATCGTGGCGCTGGCGCTGGCTGCGGGCTCGCAGGCCACGATGTCGCTCACCCGCAATGCGCAGCGCCAGTCCGACCTGGTGCTGGCCGAGCTGTGCGCGGAGAACGAACTCGCCAAAGCGCGGCTCTCGCGGCAGATGCCGGCGGTGGGCGACTCGGGCTCGATCTGCCCGCAGGCCGGCGTGTCGTTCAACGTGACGACCTCGACCTTTCCCACGCTGAACCCGAACTTCCGCCGTGTCGACGTGCAGGTGCGCGACGAGGGCGACGCGCCGATCCTGCGCATCTCGACCGTGGTGGGGCGCTACTGATGCGGCGCGCCACACCCACCGCCCCGCGCGGCTTCACGCTGATCGAGCTGCTCGTCGCCATCTCGGTGATGGCCCTTCTGTCGCTCGTGAGCTGGCGCGGACTGGAGAGCATGTCGCGCGCCACCACGCAGAACCAGCAGCGCGCCGACGCCGTGCTGACGCTGCAGACCACGCTTGCGCAGTGGGGCGCCGACCTCGACGCCGTGACCACGCTGGCGCAGACCCGCCCGATCGACTGGGACGGCCGCGTGCTGCGCCTCACGCGGCGCGGCAGCGACGCCAGCGCGCCCTCCGTGCTGGTGGTCGCCTGGACGCTCAAGCAAGGCCCCGACGGCGTGCGCTGGCGGCGCTGGCAGTCGCTGCCCTTCGCCACGCGCGGCGAGTGGCAGCAGGCCTGGAACATGGCCGCCGCCTGGTCGCAGGACGCCGGCACCGGCGCCGCAGGCGGCTACAGCGACGTCACGCTGGTGCCCGCCAGCAGCTGGCAGCTCTATTTCTTTCGCGACAACACCTGGGTGCCCGCCAGCCAGTTGCCCACCGTCGCCGCCACCCCCAATGCGCCCACGGGCCCGGTCGTCGCCATGCCCGACGGGCTGCGCCTGGTGATCACGCTGCCGCCGGGCGACGGGCTCTCGGGCACCCTCACGCGCGACTGGGTCCGCCCCACCGTCGGCGCGCCCCGAAGCTCATGACGAAGACCGCCCAGCGCCAGTCCGGCGCCGCCCTGCTCGCCGCGATGCTCACGGTGATGCTGGTGGCCACCTTTTCCGCCGCGGCGCTCTGGCAACAATGGCGCGCCGCCGAGATCGAAGGCGCCGAGCGCGCCCGCGTGCAGGCCGCCTGGGTGCTGGTCGGCGCGCTCGACTGGTCGCGGCTGATCCTCGGCGAGGACGGCCGCGCCGGCGGTTCCGACAACCTCACCGAGCCCTGGGCCGTGCCGCTCGAGGAGGCGCGGCTCACCACCTTCCTGGCGGCCGAGAAGAACGTGGCCAGCGACAGCGTCGAAGGCCTGCCCGACGCGTTCCTGTCGGGCCGCATCGTCGACGCGCAGTCCAAGCTCAACGTGCTGTCGCTGGTCGACGCCGGCCAGCCCATACCCGCCAGCGTCGCCACCTTCACCCGGCTGTTCAATACGCTGGGACTGCCGGTGGCCGAGCTCAATCGCATGACCACGGGCCTCGTCAGCGCGCTCGCCACGGGTGCCGACGGCGATGCCGGCGGCGCCCCGTTGATGCCGCAGGAAGTCTCGCAGCTGGTGTGGCTCGGCCTGTCGCCCTCGACCGCGGCGGCGCTCGAACCCTACGTGACGATCCTGCCGGTGCGCACCACGCTCAACCTGAACACCGCCAGCGCCGAGGCCATCAGCGCCAGCATGGAGTCGCTCAACATCGCCAGCGCGCGCCAGCTGGTGGAGCGCCGCACGCGCAGCTTCTTCAAGGACATCGCCGCCGCCAACGCCGCGTTGCCCAGCGGCAGCGCGCCCTTCAACGCGGCGCAGCACGGCGTGGGCACCAACTATTTCGAGGTCTACGGCCGGCTGCGGCTGGACCGCACCTATGTCGAGGAACACTCGCTCCTACAACGCAACGGTGTCACGGTGACGACCATCTGGCGCACCCGAGGCGCCGGCGCAACGAACACTCCGGTCAAACCCTGATTTCGCGGCACTATTTGTAAATAAAAAGCCTTCTAACGCGCGTCACAGCTGCACAGTACGCTATCGAAAGAAGAGCGCTCCGCTGTCGGACAGACACCTACAATCCACCGGCTTTTCCAACATCGACATGACCCCCTTGCTGCTCCTTGCCCCCCTCCCCCCGGCCGACGCCGCGGGCGAGTTCGACTGGGCCCAAGCAGGCGACGACGGCATTGCGTTGCGCAACCAGGGCCGCGCGCTGCTGGCGCTCCTGCCCTCGGGCAGCGAAGTCATGCTCGGCATTCCTTCCGCCGCCCTCTCGTGGCACCGCGTCACGCTGCCCAAGGGCAGCATGGGCAGCGCCTCCAGGCTGCGCGCGGTGCTCGACGGCCTGCTCGAAGAGCACCTGCTCGACGAGCCCGAGAGCCTGCACTTCGCGCTCGAGCCCGACGCCAAGGCCGGCGCGCCGGTGTGGGTCGCGGCCTGCAACCGCATCTGGCTGCGCAGCGTGGTGCAGGCGCTTGAAGCGGCCGGCCGGCGCGTGGTGCGCATCGTTCCCGAGTTCGCGCCCCAGCCGCTCGACGCCCCGCCGCTGCTGCTGGTCACGGGCGAGCCCGAGGCGCCGCGGCTCACCGTCTGCGACGCCGACGGCGTGGTCTCTCTGCCGCTGGCCGGTGCGGGGCTGGCGCTGTCGAGCGGCCTGCCGCTGGACACTGCCGTCATCACCACCGAACCCGCCGTGGCCGAAGCCGCCGAGCACCTGCTGGAGCGCCGCGTGCCCATCGTGCAGACGCCGCAGCGCTGGCTGCAGGCCGCGCGCACGCCGTGGGAGCTGGCGCAGTTCGACCTGGCCGTGACCGGCCGCGCGCGCGCCGGCAAGAAGTTCGCCTCCGTCTTCCAGACCCTGCGCTACGCACCCGAATGGCGTGCCGCGCGCTGGGGCGTGGTGGCGCTGCTGCTGACCCAGCTCATCGGCCTGAACGCCTGGGCCTGGAAGGAGCGCAACGCGCTCGACGCCAAGCGCCAGGCCGCCAAGACCATGCTGACCCAGACATTCCCCTCGGTGAAGATCGTGATCGACGCGCCGCTGCAGATGCAGCGCGAGGTTTCGGCGCTGCAACAGGCCGTGGGCGACGTGGCCGACAGCGACTTCGAACCCATGGTCGGCGCGCTCGCCGCCAACCTGCCGCCGGGCAAGGTGCCCAGCGCCGTCGACTACAGCGCAGGCCAGCTGCGCCTGCGCGGCCTGGGGCTGCAGCCGTCGGAGGTGTCGCAGGTCACCGGCGCCATGGCGCCGCGCGGCTACGGCGTGCGCACCGAAGGCGACCTGCTGCTCGTGCAGGCACAGGCCGAGGCCACCCGATGAACTTCAGCGAACAACTCAAGGCGCGCTGGGCCGCGCTCGATGCGCGCGAGCGCCGCCTGGTCGCAGGGGCCGCCACGCTGGTGGCACTGGCCTTGATGTGGTGGATTGCGCTCGCCCCCGCGTTGCGCACGCTGGCCGCGGCCCCGGCCGAACACGCACGGCTCGACGCCCAACTGCAGCAGATGGCCACCCTGCAGAACCGCGCGAAGGCGCTGCAATCGCAGCCGCGGCTGAACCGCGACGACGCGCTGCGCGCCCTGGAGACCTCGGTGCGCGACGGCCTCGGCGTCAGCAATGCCCAGCTCATGACGGCCGGCGGCGACGGTGCCGCCACGGTGTCGCTGCGCGCCGCGCCTGCGCCCACGCTCGCCCAATGGCTTGCCCAGGCCCGCGGCAATGCCCATGCGGTGCCGCGCGAAGTGCACCTGACCCGCGCGCCCACATCCACGCCCGCCTCCACGCCCGCCTCCGCGGCCGCGCCGTCGCCAGGCGGCAAGGACGCCGCCAAGCCGCCGGTGGTCCGCTGGGACGGCACCGTCGTCATGGCGCTGCCCGCGGCGCGATGAGCAGCACCGCATGGTGACCCGGTCCGCCCCCTCCGCCTTCCAACCCAGGCCGCCCCGCGGCTGGCGCTGGGCCTTGCTCGGGCTGACCCTCGGCGTGCTGGCAGCGGTGCTGCTGTTCGCGCCGGCCCGCTGGCTGTCGGCGGCGCTGTCGAGCTGGAGCGAAGGCCGCCTCGTGCTGGCCAACCCGCGCGGCACCGTGTGGAACGGCACCGCTGCCGTGGTGTTCGCCAGCGGCGCGGGTGGCGCGCAGGCCGTGTCGCTGCCCGGCGTGCTGCACTGGCGCATGCGTCCGGGCTGGGGCGGCATGTCCGCCAGCCTCGACCTGGCCTGCTGTGCCGCCCAGCCGCTCGAACTCAAGGCCAGCCCGCGCGCCGGCGGCATGTTGCTCACCTGGCAGGACAGCCGCTCGCGCTGGCCCGCCACCATGCTCGCCGGCCTGGGCGCGCCCTGGAACACGCTCAAGCTCGAAGGCGCGCTCGACCTGTCCACCAAGGCCTTCGCAGTGCAGTGGGACGGTCCCGCGCTGCGCATCGCGGGCCAGGCCACGCTCGACGCCACCGACGTTTCCTCCAGCCTGTCGACGCTGAGGCCGATGGGCAGCTACCGACTCACGCTCGACGGCGGCCCCAGCCCCACGCTGCTGCTGAGCACGCGCGAAGGCAGCCTCGAACTCAACGGCAGCGGCAGCTGGAACGGCACCTCGTTCCGCTTCAACGGCGAAGCCAGCGCCGCGCCAGGCCGCGAAGACGCACTTTCCAATTTGTTGAACATCATCGGGCGCCGCGACAACGCACGCTCGATCATCACCCTGGGTTGATCCTCATGATGAAGCCACTGTTTTCGACCGGCACCGTCGCCCTTGCGGTGCGCGTGCTGATCGCCGCCACCTTCCTGCAGGCCGCGCCCGCCGTGTTCGCGCAGGCCGGGGACGCGCCGCGCCGCGGGGAGCCGATCACGCTCAACTTCGCCAACGCCGACATCGAGGCCGTGGCGCGCACCATGGCGGTGGTCACCGGGCGCGACGTGGTGGTCGACCCGCGCGTGAAGGGCACGATGAACCTGGTCACCGACCGCGCCATCCAGCCGGCCGCGGCCTTCAACCAGTTCGCCTCGGCGCTGCGGCTGCAGGGCTTCGCGGTGGTGGAGGCCGACGGCCTGTACAAGGTGGTGCCCGAGGCCGACGCCAAGCTGCAGAGCAGCACCGTCAACACCTCCATCGGCGCCGCGTCGTCCAGCGGCAGCAACCAGATCGTCACGCAGATCTTCCGGCTCAACTACGAGTCGCCCAACAGCCTGCTGCCGGTGCTGCGCCCGCTGATTCCGCCGAACAACACCATCAACGTGAACCCGGGCAACAACTCGCTCGTGATCACCGACTACGCCGACAACATGCGCCGGCTGGCGCGCATCATCGCGTCGCTCGACGTGCCGAACGCGTCCGACATCGAGGTGATCCAGCTCAAGCACTCCATCGCCACCGACATGGTGCCGCTGGTGCAGCGCCTGATCGACGGCGGCGGTGCGGGCGCGCCGGGCGCGGCCGCTGCCCCGGGCGCCGCCGATGCGTCGTTCCGCACCACGCTGATGGCCGACCCGCGCAGCAACTCGCTGATTCTTCGCGCGGCCAACCCGGCGCGCGTGAGCCTGGTGCGCTCGCTGGTCGACAAGCTCGACCGCCCGGCCGCCGAAAGCACCAACGGCGCGGCCGGCAACATCTACGTCGTCTACCTGAAGAACGCCGACGCGGTGCGCCTGGCGGCCACGCTGCGCGCCGCCATGGCGGCCAACCAGATCAACACCACCCAGGGCGGCGCCGCGGGCGCGGCCGGTGGCGCGGCCCAGCCGCAGGGGCAGAACGCGTTCTCGCAGCAGGCGCAGCAGTCGGCCTTCGGCGGTCAGGGAAGCAGCTCGCCGCAGGCCTCGGCGCCGCTCAACAACGCCAACCAGCCGTCCACCGGCGGCCAGATCCAGGCCGACCCGAGCACCAACTCGCTGATCATCACGGCGCCCGAGCCGCAGTACCGCCAGATGCGCGCGGTGATCGACCGGCTCGACGGGCGCCGCGCGCAGGTCATGATCGAGGCGCTCATCGTCGAGGTGAACGCCACCAAGGCCGCCAACTTCGGCGTGCAGTGGCAAAGCGCGCTGGGCAACAACGCGGTCATCGGCACCAACTCCAGCCTGACGGGCGCCAACATCCTGGCGCTGACCCAGGCCATCGCCACCCGCAACGCGGCGGGCATCAACCTTCCCACCGGCCTGAACCTGGGCATCGCGGGCAAGGTCGGCGGCCAGTACATCCTGGGCGCCATCGCCAACTTCTTCAGCAGCGACAACGACGCCAACGTGCTGTCCACGCCCAACCTGCTGACGCTGGACAACGAAGAGGCCAAGATCGTCATCGGCCAGAACGTGCCCTTCCCCACCGGCTCGTACGCCAGCACCTCGGGCTCGGTGGGCATCAACCCCTTCACCACCGTCGAGCGCAAGGACGTGGGCCTCACGCTGCGCGTGCGCCCGACCATCAACGAGAACGGCACCGTGAAGATGCAGATCTTCCAGGAGATCTCCAACGTCGCGGCCGGCACCACCACCGACCCGAACGGCCCCACCACCAACAAGCGCTCGCTCGAATCCAGCGTGCTGGTGGAAGACGGCGGCCTGGTCATGCTGGGCGGCCTGCTGTCGGACACCTACGGCAACGCCATCGAGAAGGTGCCGCTGGCCGGCGACATCCCGATCGTGGGCAACCTGTTCAAGAACGAGACCCGCAAGCGCGAGAAGAACAACCTGATGATGTTCCTGCGCCCCGTGGTCATGCGCGACGCGAATTCGACCGAAGCCTTCGCCTACGACCGCTACGACCAGATCCGCGGCCTGCAGCAGGCAACGCAGCCCAACACCGACAACGTGATGCTGCGCAACGTGAGCGCCGCCCCCATCCTGCCGGCCGCACCGCCGCTGGGCGCCGCGAGCAACCGCACCGGCGGCCTGCGCGACGAAGGCACCCAGCTGATTCCGCCGCCGGCGCTGCCCGCCGACAACCGCCGGCTGGCCCCGAGCCCCCTGCGCGGCGCGCTGCCGCCCACGGCCGATCCCGTGAGCGCACGCGAACTGCCCTGACGCGCGCGAAATGCCTTGATACTGCCCTGATGTCCAGCCGCTACCCCCTGCCCTACGCGTTCGCACGCAGCCAGCAACTGCTGCTCGAGGAAGCCGACGACGGCCGCCACACGCTGTGGATGTCCTCGCACCCCGCGCGCAGCGCCGTGGGCGAAGTGGCGCGCAAATACGGCGTGCAGGCCTTCGAGGTGCTGGCCGACGGCGTGCTGGCGCAGCGCATCAGCGCGGCGTATTCGCAGGGCGAATCGAGCGCCGCCGCGGTGGTGAGCGAGGTGCAGAACGACGCCGACCTCTCGCGCATGATGCAGGAGCTGCCGGCTGTCGAAGACCTGCTGGCCAGCGCGGGCGACGCGCCCATCATCCGCATGCTCAACGCGCTGCTCACGCAGGCCGCGCGCGACGGCGCCAGCGACATCCACATCGAGCCCTACGAGCGCACCTCGTCCGTGCGCTTTCGCATCGACGGCACGCTGCGCGAGGTGGTGCAACCCAACCGCGCGCTGCACGCCGCGCTGATCTCGCGGCTGAAGATCATGGCCGACCTCGACATCTCCGAGAAGCGGCTGCCGCAGGACGGGCGCATCAGCCTTCGCATCGGCACGCGCGCGGTCGACGTGCGGGTGTCCACGCTGCCCAGCGCGCACGGCGAACGCGCGGTGCTGCGCCTGCTGGACAAGAGCGAGTCGAAGCTCACGCTCGAATCGGTGGGCATGCAGGGCGACACGCTGCATCGCTTCGAAAAACTCATCTCGCAGCCGCACGGCATCATCCTGGTGACGGGCCCCACGGGCTCGGGCAAGACCACCACGCTGTACGCCGCGCTGGCCCGCCTGGACGCCAGCCGCAGCAACATCATGACGGTGGAAGACCCCATCGAGTACGAGCTGCCCGGCGTGGGCCAGACGCAGATCAACGCCAAGATCGAACTCACCTTCGCCAAGGCTCTGCGCGCCATCCTGCGGCAGGACCCGGACGTGATCATGATCGGCGAGATCCGCGACTTCGAGACCGCGCAGATCGCCATCCAGGCCTCGCTCACCGGCCACCTGGTGCTGGCCACGCTGCACACCAACGACTCCGTCAGCGCCGTCACGCGCCTGACCGACATGGGCGTGGAGCCCTTCCTGCTGAGCTCTTCGCTGCTGGGCGTGCTCGCGCAGCGCCTCGTGCGCAAGGTCTGCACGGCCTGCGCGGGTGCCGGCTGCGAGGTCTGCGGCCAGACCGGCTACCAGGGCCGCACCGGCATCTTCGAGCTGCTGGTGGCCGACGAGACCGTGCAGGGCCTCATTCACAGCAAGGCGGCCGAGAGCGAGCTGCTGCAAGCCGGCGCGCGCGGCGGACTGCGGCTGATGCGCGAAGACGGCGAGCGGCTGGTGCAGGCCGGCATCACCTCGCGCGCCGAACTGCTGCGCGTCACGCGCGACTAGCGCGCCGGTTTCGCCATGCCCGCCTATTCCTTCGAAGCCATCGATGCCACCGGCCAGTCGCGCGAAGGCGTGCTCGAGGCCGATACCGCACGCAGCGCGCGCAGCCTGCTGCGGGCGCAGGCGCTCATTCCGCTGTCGGTCAAGCCGGTCGGCAGCGACCACATCAACGGCACCGGCCAGCGCAGCAGCCTGAGCCGCTGGCTGGGCGGCGGCAAGCGGGTCTTCAATTCCACCGGCCTGGCCGTGTGGACGCGCCAGCTCGCGGGCCTGGTGTCTTCGGGCCTGCCGCTGGAACGCGCGCTCACCGCGCTCACCGACGAGGCCGAATCCGAGCCGCAGCGCAACCTCGTCGCCTCGCTGCGCGCCGAGGTCAACGCCGGTTCGCCGTTCGCGCGTGCGCTGTCGGCGCATTCGCGCGAGTTCTCGCCCATCTACACCGCCGTGATCGGTGCCGGCGAGCAAAGCGGCAACCTGGGCCTGGTGCTCGACCGCCTGGCCGACGACCTGGAAGAGCGCCAGGCGCTGCAGCAGAAGCTGATCGGCGCGGCGCTGTACCCGGCCATCGTCACGCTGGTGGCGATCGTGATCGTGATCTTCCTCGTGAGCTACGTGGTGCCGCAGGTGGCGCAGGTGTTCGCGGGCACCAAGCGCTCGCTGCCCTTCCTCACCACGGTGATGCTGTCGCTGAGCGCGGGCGTGCGCAACTACGGCTGGTGGATGCTGGGCGCGGTGGTGCTCGCAGCAGCCGGCGTGCGGCTCGCGCTGGCGCAGGAAGCCTTTCGCCTGAAGTTCGACGCCGCCTGGCTCAAGCTGCCGCTGGTGGGCAAGCTCGCGCGCGGCTACAACGCGGCGCGCTTCGCCAGCACGCTGGCCATGCTGGCCACCGCCGGCGTGCCCATCCTGCGCGCGCTGCAGGCGGCGGCCGAAACGCTGAGCAACCGCGCCATGCGCGCCGACGCGCTCGACGCGCTGGTGCTGGTGCGCGAAGGCGCGCCGCTGGCCTCGGCGCTGGCGCAGAAAAAACGCTTTCCGGGGCTGGTGTCGATGTTCGCGCGCCTGGGCGAGCAGACCGGCACGCTGCCGCTGATGCTGCAGCGCGCGGCCAACCAGCTCGGCGCCGAAGTGCAGCGCCGCGCGATGCACCTGGCCACCATCCTCGAACCGCTGCTGATCGTGGCGATGGGCGGCGTGGTGATGCTGATCGTGCTGGCGGTGATGCTGCCGATCATCCAGCTCAACCAGTTCATCAAGTGACGCGCCGCACCGCCTCACACACCCAGGCGCACGCGACATGCCCGTAACGCTCGAAGACAAGCTCGTGGTCGCGATTTCCTCGCGCGCCCTGTTCAACCTCGAAGAAGAAAACAGGATCTTCGACGCCGGCGACAACGAGGGCTACATGAAGCTGCAGCTCGACCGCATCGACGTGCCGGCCGCACCGGGCATTGCGTACTCGCTGATCCGCAAGCTGCTGCGCTTCAACGACGACGGCGTGCAGCGCGTGGAGGTGGTGATCCTGTCGCGCAACGACCCGGTGTCGGGCATGCGCATCTTCCGCTCGAGCGTGGCGGCCGACATCAAGCTGCAGCGCGGCGTGTTCACGCAGGGCCGCCCGCCCTTCGGTTACCTGCGCCCCTTGCGCGCGCACCTGTTCCTGTCGGCCAATGCGCAGGACGTGCGCGAGGCGCTGGGCGCGGGCTTTCCGGCCGCGCGCGTGCTGGTCGAATCGGTGAAGGCCAGCGACGCCTGGCCCAGCGAAGTGCGCATTGCCTTCGACGGCGATGCGGTGCTCTTCAGCGACGAGGCCGAGCGCGTGTTCCAGGCCGAGGGGCTGGACGCCTTCCAGGCGCACGAACTCAGCAAGGCCGACCTGCCCCTGCCCGAAGGGCCGTTCAAGCCGCTGCTGATGGCGCTGCACCGCCTGCAGATGGCAGGCAATGCGCACATGCGCATCCGCACCGCGCTGGTCACCGCGCGCAGCGCACCGGCGCACGAGCGCGCCATTCGCACGCTGATGAAGTGGAACATCCGCGTCGACGAGGCCATGTTCCTCGGCGGCCTGCCCAAGGGCGAGTTCCTGCGCGAGTTCGAACCCGACTTCTTCTTCGACGACCAGACCGGCCACGTCGACGCAGCCTCGCGCCACGTGCCCGCGGGGCATGTGAGCAGCGGCATCAGCAACGAGCCCTGAGTGCCACGAGGGCGCCGCGAAGGCGCCGCCGCGGCAGGCCACGGGCTTGCCCGGCCCGCGGGCACCGGCAAGAATGCCGGCATGCTGATCCTTCGACACGCCGACGTTCTGGTCACCATGGACGCCGCGCGGCGCGAAATCGCCGACGGCGCCGTGGTGTGCGACGGGCCCGCCGTGGCCTGGGTGGGGCCGACGGCCGAGTTGCCGGCCTCGTACCTCGACGCCCTGCGCAGCGGGCAGGCCGAGGCCCTCGACATGCACGGCCACGTGGTGATGCCCGGGCTGGTCAACACCCACCACCACATGTACCAGAGCCTCACGCGCGCCGTGCCCGAGGCGCAGGACGCCGAACTCTTCGGCTGGCTCACCCACCTGTACCTGCTGTGGGCGCGCCTCACGCCCGAGATGATCCGCGTGTCGACGCAGACCGCCATGGCCGAGCTGATGCTCTCGGGCTGCACCACCAGCAGCGACCATCTCTACCTGTTTCCCAACGGCGCCAGGCTCGACGACTCCATCGAGGCGGCGCACGCCATGGGCATGCGCTTTCATGCCGCGCGCGGCAGCATGAGCGTGGGCCGCAGCGCCGGCGGCCTGCCGCCCGACGAAGTGGTGGAGAGCGAAGAGGCCATCCTGCGCGACAGCGAGCGGCTCATCGACCGCTGGCACGACGCGTCGCGCCACTCCATGCGCCGCATCGTGCTGGCGCCCTGCTCGCCGTTCTCGGTGTCGCGCGACCTGATGCGCCTGTCGGCCGAACTGGCGCGCGAGCGCGGCGTGTCGCTGCACACGCACCTGGCGGAGAACGACAACGACGTGGCCTATTCGCGCGAGAAGTTCGGCATGACGCCGGCCGAATACGCCGAGGACCTGGGCTGGGTCGGGCGCGACGTGTGGCACGCGCACTGCGTGAAGCTCGACGAGGCCGGCATCGCCCTCTTCGGGCGCACCGGCACCGGCGTGGCGCACTGCCCCTGCTCCAACATGCGGCTGGCCTCGGGCATCGCGCCCATCGGTGCGATGCGCCGCGCGGGCGTGCCGGTCGGGCTGGGCGTGGACGGCAGCGCCTCGAACGACGGCGCGCACATGCTGGGCGAGGCGCGGCAGGCCATGCTGCTGCAGCGCGTGGGCCATGGCCCCGCCGCGATGACGGCGCGCGAGGCGCTGGAAATCGCCACGCTGGGCGGAGCGCAAGTGCTGGGGCGCGACGACATCGGCGCGCTGGCGCCGGGCATGTCGGCCGACCTCGTGGCCTTCGACCTGCGCGGCGTGGCGCATGCGGGCGCATGGCACGACCCGGTGGCGGCGCTGGTGTTCTGCACGCCGGGGCAGGTGTCGCTGAGCGTGATCGACGGCGCGGTGCGCATCCGCGACGGGCAGTTCACCGGCCTGGAGCTCACGCCGCTGCTGGCACGGCACCGCGCGCTGGCGCGCACGCTGTACGAGCGCGCGCAGCATCCGCACACGGCCTGACCCCCGGCGGCCCCGCACTCAGCGCCGCATCGTGTCCAGCTGCGTGACCGGTGCGCTGTCGTTGCCCCACGAGCCGCGCACATAGGTGAGCACCGCCGCCACGTCCGCCGCATCCAGCACCTGGCCGAACGGCGGCATGCCGTAGGGGCGCGGGTTGCCGGCCGTGGTGGGCAGGAAGCCGCCGTGCGAAATGACCTGGATCAGGTTCGTGGGCTGCGCCATGTTCACGGCGCGGTTGCCCGCCAGCGACGGATAGGCGCCGGCGGCGCCCTGCCCCTGGTCGCCGTGGCAGTAGGCGCAGCGCTGGTCGTAGATCTTCGCGCCGCGCGCCATGGTGCCGGCGTCGCGGCGGATCGGGGCCTTGGCGGCCACGGGCGCTTCAGCCTTCGGCACGTCGGGCAGGTCCTTCAGGTAGCTCGCCATCGCGCCCAGGTCGGCCTCGCTCAGGTACTGCGTGCTGCGGAACACCACGTCGGCCATCGGACCCATCACCGAGCCGCGCGGCGCCACGCCCGTCTTCAGCAGCGCCACCACGTCGGCGGCGGGCCAGTCGGCCACGCCGGCCTGGTGCGGGTCGGTGAGCGACGGGGCGTACCAGTTCTCCACGGCAATCAGCCCGCCCGAAAGGCCGAGCCTGGTGTCCGTCGCGCCCAGCGAGTTGCGCGGGCCGTGGCAGGCGATGCAATGCCCCAGCCCGTTGACCAGGTAGGCGCCCCGGTTCCACTCGGCCGGCTTGCCCGCGTCGGCCACGAAAGGCTCGGGCTTGAACGACAGCGCGCGCCACACGGCCAGCGCGGGCTGGGTGTCGTAGGGAAAGCGCAGCCGGTGCGCCCTGTTGGGCTCCGTGGCGGCTGGCACGCTGCGCAGGTACGCGTAGATGGCGTCCGAGTCGTCGCGCGTCACCTGGGTGAAGTTGGGATACGGGAACGCGGGGTACAGCAGGCGGCCGTCCTTGCTGCGCCCGTTGTGCATCGCGCGCCAGAAGTGCGCGCTGCTCCAGCGGCCGATGCCGGTGCCGTCGTCGGGCGTGAGGTTGCTCGAATAGATGGTGCCGAAGGGCGTGTCGATGGGCAGGCCGCCCGCGTAGGGCCGGCCGCCGCGCGTGGTGTGGCAGCCCGCGCAGTTGCCGGCCAGCGCGAGGTAGCGGCCGCGCTCGACCTGTTGCGGCGTGGACTGGAAGGCTTCGGCCGTTTCAGGCAGCGGGTCTTCGCCGCGCAGGTTCAGGGCCACGACGATGCCGGCGGCCACGGCCATCAGCACCAGAAGGGTCAGCAGCGTCCAGCCGAGGTGTCGGAGTTTCATGGGTGCGGCTTCGTCACTTCTTCGGCCCGGTCGTGCCGCCGCAGGCGATCGGCATCGGCGCGGGCAGCGAAGCGGCGGGCTTCGCGTTGGCCGGCACCGGCTGCGTGGCCAGCCAGCTCGCCACCGCGTTCACGTCGGAGGTCCACATGCGGCGGCCGACTTCGGCCATGCAGTCGGGTGGCTGCGCATGCCGCTCGTTGGTGAGCCAGGCGCCCAGCTGCGACGCCAGGTACAGGCGCGGCAGGCCCAGCAGCCCCGGGGTGGCGGGCTGCACGCCGGTGAGCGCCGCGCCGTGGCACTGCACGCACGCGGGCAGCCGGCGCTCGGGGTCGCCCTGCAGCGCGAGCATGCGGCCGCGCGCGAGCACCTCGGGCGTGGCGTCGCTCACGGGCGAGACCGGCGGATACGGCAGGTCGAGCCCGGCGAAGTAGTCGGCGATCTCGCGCAGGTAATCGTCGGACATGTGCTGCACCATGTACGCCATGTCGGTGTTGAAGCGGCGCCCGTCGCGAAAGCTCACCAGCTGGTTGAACAGGTAGCCGGACGGCTTGCCCGCCAGGCGCGGAAAGTAGCCGGCGTTGGTGGTCGCGCCCTCGCGGCCGTGGCAGGCGATGCAGGCGGCCACGCGCTGCTCGATGGCGTCGGGCACGGTGGTGTTGGCAGCCCCTGCCGTCCCTTGCACGGCAAGCAGCAGCCCGAGCGCGAAGAGGCGCAGTCCGCGCTTCATGTGCCAGCCGCGTAATGCGCCAACGCCAGCAGACCCGCGATCAGCAGCAGCACCATCACCAGCGCCACGCCGATCAGCGGCAGGATGCCGACCTGCGCGGTTCGCTTGTCCGCGTCGGCGCGGCGCCCGCCCAGGCCGATGAAACTCCAGAGAACGGCGCGCACCGCGCGCATGAGATTCGACATGGGACCGAGTGTGAACCCTGCCCACTCAAAAAAACAGATGCAGATTCCCCTCAATTGACCGGCGCAGATAAAGTCCTGCCGAATGAACACCGCCCTGCCATGAAGCGCTACGAAGCCCTGGCCGCCGACATCGAGGCGTCCATCCGCAACGGCACCCTGAAGACCGGCGACCGCCTGCCCTCGGTGCGCCACACCGGCGAGAGCCGCGGGGTCAGCGCGTCCACCGTGTTCCAGGCGTACTACCTGCTCGAGGCGCGCGGCCTGGTGCGCGCGCGCGACCGCTCGGGCTACTACGTGACCGGCGGCGGCCTACGCGACGCGCCACCCGAGTCCACCCTCACCTCGCGCCCCGCCGACGGCCCGCGCTCGCTCGACGTGAGCGACCAGGTGTTCGACATCCTCGAAGCCAGCATGTCGCGCAAGGTGGTGCCTTTCGGCTCGGCCTTCCCGAGCCCGCTGCTGTTTCCGCTGGCGCGGCTGGGGCAGTTCATGGCGGCCAGCGCCAAGTCGCTGGACCCGTGGAGCACGGTGGACGACCTCACGCCCGGCAGCGCCGCGCTGCGCCGGCAGATCGCGCTGCGCTACCTGGGCGACGGCATGCCGGTGCCGGCCGACGAGATCGTCGTGACCAACGGCGCGCTGGAAGCGCTCAACCTCTGCCTCTCGGCCGTGACGCGGCCGGGCGACGCGGTGATCGTCGAGTCGCCCACCTTCTATGCGGCGCTGCAGGCCTTGCAGCGCATGGGGCTGCGCGCCATCGAGGTGCCCACGCATCCGGGCGAAGGCATCGACCTGGGCGCGCTGGAGCTGGCCATCGCGGCGCACAGGCCCACCGCCTGCTGGCTCATGACCACCTTCCAGAACCCGCTCGGCAGCCTGATGCCCGATGCGAAGAAGAAGGCGCTGGTCGCGCTGCTGGCGCGGCACCAGCTGCCGCTGATCGAGGACGACGTGTACGCCGAGCTCTACTTCGGCGAGCGCCGCCCGCCGCCGGCCAAGGCCTTCGACACGCAAGGCCTGGTGCTGCACTGCGCCTCGTTCTCCAAATGCCTGGCGCCCGGCTACCGCATCGGCTGGGCATCGGCCGGGCGCTTCGCACGGCAGGTGGCGCGGCAAAAGCTCACGACCACGCTCAGCACCTCGGCGCCGTCGCAGCTCGCGCTGGCCGGCTACCTGGAAAAGGGCGGGCTCGACAAGCACCTGCGCCGGCTGCGCCAGACGCTGGCCCTGCAACAGGCCACCTTCGCGCAGGCCGTGGGGCATTACTTTCCGGCGGGCACGCGTGCGACGCGGCCGCTGGGCGGGTACTTTTTGTGGGTCGAGCTGCCGGCGCGGGTGAACGCGCTGGAGATTCACGGCAAGGCGCTGGCGCTCGGCATCAGCGTGGCGCCCGGGCCGATCTTCTCGGCCACGCGCGCTTTCACCAACTGCCTGCGCCTGAACTACGGCCACCCCTGGGACGCGCTCAGCGAGCAGGCAATGCAGACCCTAGGCCGCCTGGTCGCCGAAGCGTCCTGAACAGCAGGAACGCCGCGATGCCCACGTTGAGCAGGTTCCACGCAATGCCGTTCAGGAAGGCCGCGTGGTAGCTGCCCGTGAGGTCGAACACCTTGCCCGACATCCAGCCGCCCAGCGCCATGCCGAACAGCGTGAACATCAGCACCGTGCCCACGCGCGCACCCGCCTCCTCCGGCGGAAAGTGCTCGCGAACGATGATGGCGTACGAAGGCACGATGCCGCCCTGGAACAGCCCGAACAGCGCCGAGATCACATACAGCGGCACCAGCCCGTCGAAGGGCAGGAACAGCAGCAGCGCCACGCACTGCAGCAGGCCGCCGAGCATCAGCGTGCGCAGCCCGCCGATGCGGTCGCAGATGGCGCCCGACACCAGCCGGCTCACGATGCCGAAGCCCAGCATCAGCGACAGCATCATCGCGCCCTGCGCCGGCCCGTAGCCCAGGTCGCCGCAGTAGGCCACGATGTGCACCTGCGGCATCGCCATGGCCACGCAGCAAGCGACACCGGCCACGCACAGCAGGCCCTGCGCCGTGCCCATGCGCAGGCCGAAGGGCCGCGTGGGGTCGCGTGCGGCCAGGCCACCCGACCGGTTCGACACGCCGGCAGGCAGTGCCTCGGCCAGCGCGGGCGGCCGCGCGCGGAACAGCAGCGCGAGCAGCGCCATCGTCACGCCGCAGAAGATGCCCATGCCGATGTAGGTCTGCCGCCAGCCCACCGTCTCCACGAAATGCTGCGCGATCGGCGGCCACACCGCGCCGGCCAGGTAGTTGCCGCTGGCGCAGACCGCCACCGCAATGCCGCGCCGCTTGACGAACCACAGCGAGGTGTCGGCTACCAGCGGTGCGAAGGTCACCGAGCAACCGAGCAGCCCGACCAGCAATGCCTGCGCGATGGTGAAGGACACGATGCCGCCCGACAGGCCCGTGGCGACGTAGCCCAGGCCGAGGAAGACCGAGCCGCCGAGCAGCGGCCACATCACGCCGACACGGTCGGCCAGCTTGCCCATGAGCACGCCGCCGAAGCCGAAGCCCAGCATCAGCAGCGTGTAGGGCAGCGAGGCATCGGCACGCGCCACGCCGAACTCGGCCTGCACCGCGGGCAGCATCACCGACACCACGTACATGCCGCTGCTGCCGACCGTCATGATCAGTAGCGTGAGGCCTAGACGCAGCATGGCGTAGCGTGAATCCGCCTGATGGGCGGTTGTCTCTGGGGTCTTCATTGTTTTTCTCCGCGGCGAGGATACCCCGGTGCGCCGGAACGCGGGGCGAGCGAAGAACCCGATGGCGCGCAGCCATCCTCACGTGCAGTCAGGTGCGAGGTGCAGCGTCGGATCAGCGAACCGACGGTGCCGGCGTTGCGAGGCTCACCGAAGCCTTGGGCATCGGCCCGCCCGGCTTGGGCCTGTCGTCGCACGCAGCCGTCAGCACGCCAACGCAGAACAGAAAGACAAGGATGGTGCTTTTCATGAGCGCACCTTATGCCCAGGCCAGCGTGCGTCAAGTCGGACGCCGCCTCTGTCTTGTGTCTCGTGCCTGCACCTCAGGCAGCGGCAAACGCGCCGAGCCGCCTCACCAGGCGTCGAGCACGTCGTGCGCAATGCCGAAGCCGGTGCTCGCGCCGCTGCCGCTGGTGACCAGCACCACGCGCGTGGCGTCGTTTGGCGCGTCGATCACGCAGGGCGTCGTCTTCGACGACGGGTACACGCCGGTCCAGCGCTCGGTGACCTGCGCGGCCTCCAGGTTCAGCGTGCTGCGCAGGTGACGCAGGATGAGCTGGTCGACCGCCTCCATCGCGAAGGGCTCGGGCGCATCGGCGTAGTGGTGCGAGTCGCCCACCACCAGCGAGCCGTCGGCGCTCTGCACCACGATGAGGTGGATGCCGTGCGCCAGCGAGACCGCCTCTTCCTGCCGCAGCCGTGCGCGCAGCGCGGCGGCCTCGGGCAGCGTGCTGTAGCCCTCGTAGCGCACCAGGCTCAGGTCCATCATCACGGAGCCGGGCAAATGAAAGCCGGCCTCGGGCTGCACGCGCAGCATCTGCAGGCGGCACAGCGTGAGGTCGTGCGCGGCGATGCGCTCTGCAAACAGGCCGTGCAGGTCGGTGTTGGTGCACACCACCACGCGCTCGGCGCGCAGCGTGCCGCGCGAGGTGCGCACGCGCGGTGTTTCGACTTCGTGCACCGCTTCGCCGAAGCGGAAGGTCACGCCGTGCGCCTCGGCCAGCCATTTCGCGAGCCGGCCGATGGCGGTGCGCGATTCCACGCGCAGCTCGTGCGGGCTGAACAGCACCGACTGCGCATCGGCCAGGCTCAACGCCGGCGCCTTGGCCTGCGCATCGGCGGCGTCGAGCAGCTCGCAGCCCTCGCCCATCGGCGTGCGCATGAAGGCCTCGAGCACCTCGTGCGCCTCGGGGCGGTAGGCGGCGAGCCAGAGGTTGCGGTGCACGATGTCGATGCCCGCATACGGCGCGATCTGCTGCCACACCTCGCGCGCATGCATCGCACGGCGCCAGGTGTCGCCCGGTGCCTGGCCGGTGACGGTGATGAAGCCGAAGTTGCGGATCGACGCGCCCACGCAGGCCGCGTCGCGCTCGACCACGCACACCTTCAGGCCGCGCTGCGCGGCGGTGTAGGCGTGGGCCAGGCCGACGATGCCGGCGCCGACCACGATCAGGTCGAAATGGTCCGAATGAAGAGCCAGGGTCGCGGGCATCACCGATGTCTCCATGCCTGGGTGCGCTTGAGCACCCCGTGCCCCGCGAGCGCGAACAAGCCCCGGCCGAGCGCGGCCGTGAGCATGATCAGCGAGGCCATGGCGGCGGCGGGCGCGACGTCGCCCGCGTCGTCCATGTTGAGCACGGCAATGGCGGCCAGCGAGGTCTGCGGCGAATAGAGGAACACGACGGCCGACACGGTCGTCATCGCGTTGACGAAGAAGTAGCCGCCCACGCCGAGCACGGTGGGCAGCGCCACCGGCAGGTGCACGCGCCACAGGGTGCGCCAGAAGGGCACGCCCATCGACTCGGACACCAGCTCGTACTCGCGGTCGAGCTGGCGCAGCGCGGTGAGCGAGGTGAGGTGCGCCACCGAGAAGAAGTGCGCCACGGTGCACACCACGAGGATGGTCATGCTGCCGTAGATGCCGCGCAGCGGGTTCGACGGCGAGATGAAGAAGAAGATGTAGCCCACGCCCAGCACCAGCCCGGGCACGGCCAGCGGCAGGTTGGCCAGCAGGTTGAGCAGTTCGCGCAGCAGCCCGAAGTGGCGCGGCTTCTCGACCAGGTAGGCCGAGACGAAGGTGGCGAGCGCACCCGCCACCGCCGCGCACACGGCCAGTCGCAGCGAGTTGAAGTAGCTGCCCCAGCCGCCGCCGTCCATGTTGCTGAAGTCGTAGTTCTTCACCGACGGCGCCAGGTTGTAGGGCCAGTAGGTGGCGAGCGAGGCGAACACGGCCATGCCGATCATCACGAGGATGGCGCATGCGGTGAGCACGCAGAACGCGAGCAGCGCGCGGTCGCGCGACCTCACCGGTTCGGGCTGGTACGGCGTGGCGCGTGCCGACAGCGCCGCGGCCTGCTTGCCGCGCACGCGGCGCTCGACCAGGAAAGACAGCACCGCGGGAATGAGCAGCACCAGGCCGACCACGGCGCCCATCTGGAAGTTCTGTTGCCCGACCACCTGCCTGTAGATGTCGGTCGCGAGCACGCCGGTCTGGCCGCCCACCACCTTGGGCACGCCGAAGTCGGTGATGACCAGCACGAAGACCACCATCGCGGCCACGATCAGTCCGTAGCGCGACGACGGCAGCGTCACGGTACGGAAGATGCGCCAGCGCGACGCGCCGAGCGTCTGCGCGGCTTCGTACAGCCGGCCGTCGGAGGTGGCCATGGCCGTGGTGAGGATCAGCAGCGCATGCGGCAGCGTCCAGAACACCGAGCCCAGCACGATGCCCAGCGGCCCGTAGATCGACACCTCGCCCAGCAGCCCCTTGAACAGGCCCTGGTTGCCGAAGAGATACACGAGGCTGATGGCCGGCAGGAGCGAAGGCGCGAGCAGCGGCACCAGCGCCACCGCGCGCAGCAGGCCCTTGGCCGGCATGCACGACAGCGTGAGGCCGTAGGCGTACACGTAGGCGATGCCGGTGCAGATGACGGCGCTGATGGCTGCGAGCCCCAGGCTGTTGAACGCCGACTGCACGAGCGCCGGGTTGTCGAGGTAGCGCGCAAAGTTGGCGAGGCCCACGAATGCGCCCGCGCGGTCGAAGAAGCTCTGGCCGACCAGTGCACCTACGGGCAACGCGACGATCACGACCAGCACAAGCACCATCAGCAGCACGGCGGCACCGGTCAGCCATCGCTCGCGGTCGAACGCGCCGTGGCGCGCCATGCGCGCCGTCGCCACCGGCAGGACGGCGACGGCGTCGGGAGAACTGCTCATGCTCAATGCGCCAGCACCGACAGCGCGTTCAACGGCAACTGGATATGCACCATGCTGCTGGGCACCAAGGGCTCGCCGCCGCCACCGCGCGCATCGGCGGGCAGCTCGGCTTCTATCTCTATGCCCAGCGGCTCGCATGCCAGGCGGGCCGAGGTGCGGTTGCCGAAGAACTCGGTGTCGAGCAAGCGCGCCGCGAAGCTGTTGGCGCCGAGTTCGGTGCCGAAGCGCTTGACCACCACGTGTTCGGGGCGAATGCCCACGGTGGCCTGCGAACCGACGCTCAAGTTGCCCGGCGCGCAGAACAGCTCGCTGTCGCGCACCCGCACCTTGCCGTCGGCCAGCACCGTCGCGGGCAGCATGTTCATGCGCCCGACGAAGCCGGCCGCGAAACGGGTGCGCGGCTGGCGGTACAGCTCGTCGGGGGTGCCCGCCTGCTCGATGCGGCCGTTGTGCATCAGCACCACGCGGTCGGCCATCGACAGCGCTTCTTCCTGGTCGTGCGTGACCATGATGGTGACGATGCCCAGGCGCTTCTGCAGCGCGCGGATTTCGCTGCGCAGGCTGGCGCGCACCTGCGCGTCGAGCGCGGAGAGCGGCTCGTCGAGCAGCAGCAGGCGCGGGTTGGGGGCCAATGCACGCGCCAGGGCGACGCGCTGCTGCTGGCCGCCCGAGAGCTGCACGGGGTACTTGTCGGCATGCGCGGTGAGGCCGACCAGGTCGAGCATCTCGCGCGAACGCTTGGCCATCTCGCGGGCCAGTGCGCCCGTGGGATGCAGGCCGTAGGCGATGTTCTGCGCGGCCGTGAGGTTGGGAAACAGCGCGTACGACTGGAACACCACGCCGAAGCCGCGCGCCGCCGGGGGCAGGCCCGCGATGTCCTGGCCGCCCAGCAATATCTGGCCGCTGTCGGCGCGCTCGATGCCGCAAACGATGCGCAGCAGCGTGGTCTTGCCGCAGCCTGAGGGACCGAGCAGGCACACGAACTCGCCGGGCTCGATGTCCAGGTCGATGCCGTCGAGCACGCGTGTGGCGCCAAAGGACTTGCCGATGCCGCGAAGGGAGAGAAAACTGGTCATGTGCTGCTGCCCGAAAGCCTCGTCAGAGCGGCGCCTTCTTTTCCGACTTCGACTCGTAGCGCTTGGACCATTCCGTCAGGATGCGGTCGCGGTTGGCGGCGGCCCAGGTGAAGTCGTTCTTGGCGAGCAGCTTCTCCACATCGCCCGGCACGAACTCCAGCTTTTCCTGGATGCCCGGCAGCGCGAGCACGGCGAAGTTCTTCGCGTACAGCTCGTTGGCCTGCTTCGTCACGGCCCAGTCGGCCAGCGCCTTGGCGGCGTCCTGCTTCTTGCTGGTCTTGATGATGCCGGTGGCTTCCATGTCCCAGCCCAGGCCTTCCTTGGGCAGCACGATGTCGATGGGCGCGCCGTCGCGCTTGGTCTTGTTGGCGCGGTACTCGAACGACATGCCGAGCGCGAACTCGCCGGCGCCGGCCTGGCGGCAGGGCTTGCTGCCCGACTGGCTGTAGATGCCGATGTTCTGGTGCAGCGCGTCCATGTACTTCCAGGCCTTGTCCTCGCCCATCATCTGGATCCAGCCCGACACCATCAGGTAGCCCGTGCCCGAGGCGGCCGGGTTGGGCATGGTGATCTGGCCCTTGTAGACCGGGTTGGTCAGGTCGGCCCAGCTGGTGGGCTTGGGCAGGTTCTTCTTCGTCGCTTCGGCGGTGTTGAAGCAGATGGCCGACGACCACACGTCCATGCCGACCCACTTGGGCGGGTTCGCCGGATCGCGCATGGTGGGCTTGATGGCGTCCAGGCCCTTGGGCGCGTAGGGCTGGAGCATGCCTTCCTTGTCGAGCAGCATCAGCGAGGTGGCGGCCAGGCCCCACACCACGTCGGCCTGCGGATTGGCCTTTTCGGCCAGCAGCTTGGCGGTGACGATGCCGGTGGAGTCGCGCACGAACTTCAGCTCGATGGCCGGGTTCTCCTTTTCGAAGGCGGCCTTGTAGGCCTGCACTTGGTCGGCTTCGAGCGCGGTGTAGACCAGCAGCTCGGTGCGGCCCTGGGCGGACGCGGCGAAGGCCATCGAAAGCAGGGCGGCCGGCACGACGGACCAGCGGAGTTGACGATGCAGCATGGTGGGATCCTTGGGAGAAAGTGAAGAGGAGAAGGACGCGGTGCGGGGCACACGGACAGGCAGGCGAAAGTACGAAAGTCGTCCGGTGCAGCGAATGCGGGCGATGCTGGCAGCGGCATGTGACAGGGATTTGTCAGATGCCCCAAAAAACCCCAAATGCCCAAAAAAGCGCCCGCGGTCGGCGGCTCCGTCATCGGCGTGTCACTGCATGGCGGCAAAGTCGGGGTTCCATTGCCCGTGTTTTCGCTTCGCCCGCTCCGTTCACTTTCATGACCCTCGACCTCGCCGAGATCGCCCGCCTGTTCGCCGAACGCGGCGGGGTTGCCTACGCGGGTGAACCGGTGTCGCAGCTGGAGCACGCGCTGCAATGCGCCTGGCTCGCCGAGCAGGCCGGCGCAAGCGACGCGCTGGTGACGGCCGCGCTGCTGCACGACCTGGGCCACCTGCTGATCGCCGAGCACCAGACGCTGTCGCGCTCGCCCACCGAGCTGGGCATCGACGACCGGCACCAGTACATCGCCCTGCCCCTGCTGCGCGGCGCCTTCGACGCCGAGGTGCGCGAGCCGATCCGGCTGCACGTGGATGCCAAGCGCTACCTGTGCGCCACGCGGGCCGGCTACTTCTCGAAGCTCTCGCCCGACTCCGTGCGCAGCCTGGCGTTGCAGGGCGGGGTGATGGACGGCGATGCGGCGCAACGCTTTGCTTCGCACCTGTGGGCCGATGACGCGGTGCGGCTGCGGTTATGGGATGAAGAGGCGAAGGTCGAAGGGTTGAAGACGCCACCGCTGGCGCACTTTCTGGCGATTGCGGCGCGGGTGATGCTGGGCTGAGGAAAGGCTTTCTGCCCCTCGGCCAGGTTTCAGGCCGGTTTAAGAAACATTTGTCTACGATGGTCTCCTCACGATGTCAGGCGCATCCGCGCCTGCGAGGAAATCCGAATGTCTTCATCCATCACAGCGCGTGCCGGAACGTTGGCCCGCGATCTGCGCCGCATCCTTGCGCTTGCCGCACCTTATTTCCGGTCTGAGGAAAAATGGCGGGCCCGAACCATGCTGGTGGGCATCGTCGCGCTCAACCTGGCCTATGTGTATGCGCTGGTGCTCTACAACCAGTGGTACGGACGCTTCTACGACTCGCTGCAGAACAAGGACGTCAGCGCCTTCTGGCGCGAAATCCATGTGTTCGCCTGGCTCGCGTTCTTCAACATCGCGATCCAGGTCGTGAAGTTCTACGTGACCCAACTGCTGCAGTTGCGCTGGCGCACCTGGATGACACGCAGCTACCTAGAGAGGTGGATGGCCAACCGGACCTTCTATCACCTGGAGCTTGCGCGCTACGCGCAGAAAGACGGCCACGCGCCAGACAACCCCGACCAGCGCATCCAGGAAGACCTGAAGCTGTTCACCAACGGGACGATGTCGCTGTCGATGGACCTGCTGAACGCGGTCGTCACGCTGGTGAGCTTCGTCGGGATTCTCTGGGGTCTTTCAGGCACCATCGACTTCAAGCTGGGCGACAGCACCTATCAGATCGTCGGCTCGATGGTCTGGGTTGCGCTCGTGTACTCCGTTGTCGGCACCGCGATCACGCACTTCATCGGCCGGCCGCTGATCGGCTTGAACTTCCGACAACAGCGCTTCGAAGCCGATTTTCGGCATCACCTGGTGCGCGTGCGGGAATCCAGTGAAGCGATCGCATTGGATCGCGGCGAAAAGACCGAGCATGGACAGCTCAACCAGCGCTTCGGCGCGGTATTGGCCAATTACCTGCAATTGATCAAGCAGCTGAAGAACCTGACGACCTTCACATCCTTCTTCGGGCAGGCGTCGGTGATCTTTCCTTTCCTGGTCTCCGCGCCGCGCTTCTTCAGCGGAGCGATCCAACTCGGCGCACTGATGCAGATCTCGTCGGCTTTCGGCAAGGTGCAGGAGTCGCTCAGCTGGTTCGTCGACAACTACGACACTGTGGCAGCCTGGCGTGCTACCGCGGACCGCCTCACCAGCTTCGACGATGCAATGCGCGTCCATGCCGCGCGAGACGTCGCGCTCGAGCGCAATGCCGGGCCCGCGCTGGGCACCGACGATCTGAGCATCGCGTTGCCCAACAACACGCATTTGCTGTCCGACGCCTCGCTGGCGGTAAAGGCAGGCGACAGCGTGCTGCTTCAGGGCCCTTCGGGCAGCGGCAAATCGACGCTGTTCCGGGCCTTCGCCGGCATCTGGCCGTTTGCGAGCGGTCATCTGCAGGTGCCGGACGATGCAGTGTTCATGCCGCAGCGCCCCTACGTGCCCGACGGCAAGCTGCGCGACGCGCTGACCTACCCCAACCCGGCCGCGGACTTCACCGACGACCAGCTGCACCAGGCCCTGACCGACGCCCTGCTGCCCGACCTGGCCACCCGCCTGGACGACAGCGACGCCTGGAGCCAGAAGCTCTCGGGCGGCGAGCAGCAGCGCCTGGCCATCGCGCGCGTGCTGCTGAAGAAGCCGGCATGGCTGTTCGCCGACGAGATCACAAGCGCGCTGGACGCGCACGCCGAGGGCGTGCTCTACAAGCGGCTCTCGGACACCGTGCAGGCCGCCGGGGGCGCCATGGTGTCGATCGCGCACCGCGCGGCGGTAGGCGACTTTCACAACCAGCGATGGACGCTGGAGCCGCAGGCCGAAGGATCGACGGGCGCGCGCTACCGGCTGAACACGGCGCCTGTTCAGCCCGCTGCGGCCTGACCGGAATAACGCTCCCAGCCCTTCTTGCGCAGTTCGCAGGCGGGGCACTCCCCGCAGCCGTAGCCCCAGGCCTGGCGGTGTTCGCGGTCGCCGAGGTAGCAGGTGTGGGTTTCTTCGACGATGAGGTCCACCAGCGGCTCGCCACCCAGGCGATGCGCCATCTGCCAGGTCTCGGCCTTGTCGATCCACATGAGCGGCGTCTCGATGACCAGGCGGCGCTCCAGCCCGAGCGACAGTGCGAGCTGCATCGCCTTCATCGTGTCGTCGCGGCAGTCGGGGTAGCCCGAGAAGTCGGTTTCGCAGACGCCGGTGACGATCACCTGCAGCCCGCGCCGGTAGGCCAGCGCGCCGGCCAGCGTGAGGAACAGCAGGTTGCGCCCGGGCACGAAGGTGTTGGGCAGGCCGTCGGCCTGCATGGCGAACGCCACTTCCTCGGTGAGGGACGAGCCGCCCAGCTGCGCCAGCGCGGCGAGCGTGAGCACATGGTCTTCGCCCAGGCGGGGCGCCCAGTCGGGAAAGCGATTGCGCATCTGCGCGAGGATGGTGCCGCGCACGTCGAGCTCGACGCGGTGGCGCTGCCCGTAGTCGAAGCCCAGGGTTTCGACGCGCTGGTACTTGGAGAGCGCGTCGGCCAGGCAGGTGGTGGAGTCCTGGCCGCCGGAGAACAGGACGAGGGCGGTGGTGTGCAGGGGCATATCCGTCGACGGCGGGCCGTCGTAGTCCAAAACCGCAATTTTCGCAGGCCGGGTCGCGCACACGGATACGATCCCGCGAATGAACACCAAACACCTGGTTGCATGGGCGGTCACCTTCGTGGTGCTGCTGGTCATCGACATGATCTGGCTCGGCGTCGTCGCCAAGGGCATGTACCAGGAGGCCATGGGCGACCTGATGTCGCCCAAACCGCGGCTGGCCTTCGCGGCGGTGTTCTACCTGATCTATCCCATCGGCTTGCTGATCTTCGCGATCGTGCCGGGCCTGGCGGCGCAGGGCGTGATGCGGGCCGCGCTGATGGGCGGCCTGTTCGGCCTGTTCTGCTACGCCACCTACGACCTGACCAACCTGGCCGTCATTCGCAACTGGCCGCTGGCGCTGTCTTTCATCGACATTGCGTGGGGCACGCTGGTGAGCGGTGTGGCGGCCGCAGCGGGCGCGGCCACGCTGCGGTGGTTCGCGACGCGTTGACCGGCCCTCGCTCAAGCTCACGCTCACCTAAGAAAATGCGCTGAACTTTTTCAGCGCATGTGACTCGTCACGGCCGAGTCATCCGAGGTCTTTAGATTGCAGCTCCAGAAACGGTGCGCAGCAGGCGCGCCGCTCGAACCACCATCCGAGGGAGTTGCATGACTCGACGCTTCTATGCCCCAGCGCTGCTGGGCGTTTCCTTGCTGCTGTCCGCCTGCGGCGGCAGCAACAACACCAACTCCGTGCTGCCGCTCACGCCGCCCGCGAGCACGCCGCCCGCGCCGGCACAGGCGCAGAAGAACGTGCTGTTCTTCCTGGGCGACGGCATGGGCATCACCACCATGACCGCGGCGCGCATCTACAAGGTCGGCGAAGACGGCGACCTCACGATGGACACGCTGCCCGAGACCGCCTTCGTCCACACCTATTCGAACGACGCCCAGGTGACCGACAGCGCGCCCTCGATGTCGGCCTACATGACCGGCGTGAAGATGAACAACGAAGTCATCTCCATGAGCGCGGACACCAAGGCCACCGACGCGGCGGGCAAGGCCTACCACCTCAACTTCGACAGCACCTGCCCCTCGGGCAACGGCCAGGCCGTGGAAACGCTGCTGGAACAGAGCAAGGCCAGGGGCTATGCCACCGGCGTGGTGACCACCACGCGCATCACGCATGCCACGCCCGCCGCCACCTACTCGCATGTGTGCCACCGCGACGCCGAGAACACCATCGCCGCGGCGCTGGTGCCGGGCGGCGCGGGCTACAACGGCAAGCTGGGCGACGGCGTGGACGTGTTCTTCGGCGGCGGCACCGACTACTTCACCAGCAAGGAAGCCGGCGGCAAGCGCAACGACAAGCGCGACCTGATCGCCGAACTGAAGGCCGCGAAGTACAGCTACGCCGCCAGCAAGAGCGATTTCGACAAGCTGCCCGTCGACGGCAGCACCAAGATCGCCGGCCTGTTCACCAAGAGCCACATGGCCTACGACCTGGACCGCGACGCCGCCAAGGAGCCGAGCCTGGCCGAGATGACCGGCAAGGCCATCGACGCGCTGGCCGCGCGCAAGAAGGGCTTCTTCCTGATGGTGGAAGGCGGGCGCATCGACCATGCGCTGCACGCCACCAACGCACGCCGCGCCCTTCAGGACACCGGCGCCTTCGACGACGCCATCAAGGTCGCCCTCGACAAGATGCAGGCCATCGACCCGGGCCTGAAGAACACGCTGGTGGTGGTCACGGCCGACCACGACCACACGTTGCAGCTCAACGGCTACGCCGCGCGCACCGGCAAGACCGAAGCCGGCAAGCCGGGCGTGCTCGGCCTGGTGAAGGACTACGTCGACACCAGCAAGACCAGCAAGGACGTCGACGGCAACCCGTACACCATCATCGGCTTCGGCAACGGCCCGGTGCGCCTGGCCACGCGCGGCGCCATCGACAGCACCGCGCTGGAAAGCAAGGACTACAGGCAGGAAGCCGTGGTGCCGATGGACGGCGCGAGCGACTCCGAGACCCACGGCGGTGCCGACGTGTTCCTGGGCGCGCAGGGCCTGGGCGCGGACAACTTCTCGGGGGTCATCACCAACACCGACGTGTTCGGGCTGATCAAGAAGGCGGTCGGCCTGTGAGGGGCCGCGACCACCCACGGACGAACACCAACATGCACACGACCATGAACCGCACCATTCGCACCACTCGCCTGGCCGCCGCCCTGCTTTGCGCCGCCGCAGGCATGCTGGCCGGCAACGCACACGCCGCCGGTGAAGCCAGGAACGTCATCTTCTTCCTCGGCGACGGCATGGGCCCCGTCACCGTCACCGCAGCGCGCATCTACAAGGGGGAAAAGCAGCTGGCCGCCAGGCCCGGCTCGCTGGTGAGCCCGGAGCGCGCCAACCTCGTGATGCAGTCGCTGCCCTACGCGGCGCGCGTGAAGACCTTCTCGCTGGACGGCCAGACCACCGACAGCGCACCTTCCATGGCGGCCTACATGACCGGCGTGAAGATGCGCAACGAGGTGATCTCGATGTCGAGCGACACCGTGGCCGTCGACAGCACCGGCAAGCAGTACATCAACGGCGAGAACACCACCTGCCCGCCGACCAACGGCAAGGCCGCCGACACGCTGCTGGAGCTCGCCAAGGCCAAGGGCCGCGCGGTGGGCGCGGTGTCGACCACGCGCGTGGGCCACGCCACGCCGGCCACCACCTACGCGCACATCTGCAACCGCAACGGCTACAACACCATTGCCGAGCAGAGCGTGCCGGGCCATGCCAACTACAACCCCAAGCTGCTCGACGGCATCGACGTGCTGCTGGGCGGCGGCCAGCGCAACTACCTGACGACGGCGGGCACCAAGCGCACCGACGGCGTCGACCTGGTGGCCGCGATGACCGCCAAGGGCTACACCTACGTGGACAACGGCACCAAGCTCAAGGCCGTCGATGCGGCCGCCACGGGCAAGCTGCTGGGCCTGTTCTCGCCGAGCGAGATGGCCTACGAGCTGGACCGCGTGAAGCAGAACCTCGACCAGCCCAGCCTGTCGGACATGACCGAGAAGGCGCTCGGCGTGCTGAGCAGGAACGACAAGGGCTTCTTCCTGATGGTGGAGGGCGGGCGCATCGACCACGCGCTGCACGGCACCAACGCCAAGCGCGCGCTGGAAGACACGCTGGCCTTCGACGCGGCCATCCAGACCGCGCTGGACTACATGAACAATAAAGACCCGGGCCTGAAGAACACGCTGGTGGTGGTCACGGCCGACCACGACCACGCGATCGCCTTCAACGGCTATCCGAAGATCGGCAACCCGATCCTGGGCCTGGTCAACGGCTACGCCGACGGCAAGCCCTCGAAGGCGTCGGACGGCAAGCCGTACACCACGCTGGTGTTCGGCAACGGCGGCCGGCCCAACGCGACCGCAGGCAGCGACGTCAACGCGGAAGACGGCGGCAAGAAGTGGATCGCCCCGGCACGCGCGGCGAGCCGCGACGACCAGAGCGCGATGGACACCACGGACGACAACTTCCTGCAGGAAGTCGGCATCAACCTCGGCTCGCCCGGCGCGGAAACGCACGGCGGCGGCGACGTGATGCTGTTCGCCGGCGGCGCGGGCTCGAAGATCTTCAAGGGCACCATGGAGAACATCAAGGTGTTCAACAAGGTGAAGGAAGCGGCCGGCCTGTGAACGCCTCCCCGACCCTCAAGGCGCTGCTGGGCGCCACGGCCTTCGCGGCCTTCTCGATGACGGCGGGCGCGGCGGGCGACGCTGCGGCGCCCGACCAGAACCTGCGCATCAGCCACCACGTGATGTCGATCGGCAAGGACGGCGTGCAGCGCGAGAGCCGCTACGCCGACCTGATGTTCCGCCGCGCCGGCACGGTGTGGATCGAGCGCGAACTGCCGCCGGTGCTGCGCGCCGACCACGACCACGAGGCGCGCGAAGGCAGGGTGCACATCGGCCACTCGCACGCCGACACCACGGCAGCGCCGCTGTGGCTGCGCCGCGATGCGGCCGGCAAGGTACAGGTGGGCATGGTGCTGCGCGAGCAGCGCAAGGTGATCGAGGTCGACCAGGCCAACTACGGCAACGTGGGCTACGGCGGCTCGTGGGCCAACGCCTACTGGCTGGTCGACCCGGCGAGCCTGCCGCGCATGAAGGCGCTGGGCGCCGGCGGCAAGGGGGTGCAGCGCTACGAGTTGCCGCAGGGCGAAAGCACGCTGCGCATCGACTGGGACGTGGCGGGCCGCTACGCCCGCAGGATCGAGCAGCGCAACGCGAACGGCACCTCGGTCAACACGATGACCGCCGCGGCCATCGCGGCACCGAAGACACTGCCCTGGCAGACCGCCGAGGTCTACGAGCGCGGCGAGTACTCGGACTTGCTGGACTGAAGTTCTAGAGGAAGCGCTCCAGCAGCTTGCGCGACGCGCGGTCCAGTTCCTTCACGTCGGGAATCCTGAACTGCACGCCGTGCGCGCTGGCGATGAGCAGCGCGCCGCCTTCGAGCCTGCGGATGTCTTCCTCGGCCTTGAGCACGAAGGCGGTGTCGCCGCGGTCGGTGCTCACGGTCCAGGTGCTGGGCACGCCGAAGCTGGACACGCGGTGCAGCCGCAGCAGCGTGGGCGCGAAGTCGCGCACGGCGAGTTCTTCTTGCAGCAGTGCCCTGGCGTTGGCCGGCAACTGCGCGACGTCGTCGATCCAGACCAGCTCGCGCCCCTCGCCGCCGACCAGCGACACGCCGTGGCCGGGCGCGCTCAGCGGAAAGGCGCGCACCGGCGTGATGCCCACATGCCGCTCGCCCTGGGCGTCGGTCAGCACGAGGCGGCCGAAGGCGTCGCGCTCGAGTTCGAAAGAGGGTTGGGTGTCGGTGTTCATGCGTTCCCCGCCGGATGGGCTGCATGCGTCACGGCCAACGATGCCTGCGCGCCCGCGCGCTCGTCGACCGCGCCTTCGCTCGCATCGTCGTCGCCCTGGCGCAGCTGCGCCTGGTACAGGCGCCAGTAGGCGCCCTGCTTGGCCATCAGTTCGTCGTGCGGCCCGACCTCGACCACCTCGCCGCGGTCCATGACCACGAGGCGGTCGGCCTTGCGCAACGTCGACAGGCGGTGCGCAATGGCGATGGTGGTTCGGCCCTGCACGAGGTTGTCCAGCGCCTTCTGGATTTCCTTCTCGGTCTCGGTGTCCACCGCCGAGGTGGCTTCGTCGAGGATCAGGATGCGCGGGTCGATCAGGAGCGCGCGCGCAATGCTGATGCGCTGGCGCTCGCCGCCCGACAGGCCCTGCCCGCGCTCGCCCACCAGCGAGTCGTAGCCGTGCGGCAGCCGCAGGATGAAGTCGTGCGCATGGGCCGCGCGGGCCGCGGCCACCACCTCTTCGCGCGTGGCGTCGGGCTTGCCGTAGGCGATGTTCTGCGCGATGGTGCCGAAGAACAGAAAGGGCTCCTGCAGCACCAGCCCCACGTGGCGCCGGTAGTCGGCCACGGCGAAGCGGCGGATGTCGGTGCCGTCGACCTTGATGGCGCCGTCGGTCACGTCGTAGAAGCGGCAAATGAGGTTGACCAGCGTGCTCTTGCCCGAGCCGCTGTGGCCCACCAGGCCGATCATTTCGCCGGGCTCGATCACCAGGTCGAGGTCGTGGATGACGGCGCGCGAGCCGTAGCGAAAGCCCAGCCCGCTCATCTCGATGCGGCCCTGCACACGCTCGACCTTCACCGGATTCGCAGGTTCGGGCACGTTGCTCACATGGTCGAGGATGTCGAAGATGCGCTTGGCGCCCGCGGCCGCCTTCTGAGTGACCGATACGATGCGGCTCATGGAGTCGAGCCGCGTGTAGAAACGCCCGATGTAGGCGATGAACGCGGTGAGCACACCCACGGTGATGCTGCCGCGCGCCACTTGCCAGATGCCGAAGGCCCACACCACCAGCAGGCCGATTTCGGTCAGCAGCGACACGGTCGGCGTGAACAGCGACCAGGTGCGGTTGAGCTTGTCGTTCACCTGCAGGTTGTAGACGTTGGCCACGCGGAAACGCTCGGCTTCGCGGCGCTCCTGCGCAAAGGCCTTGACCACGCGAATGCCGGGGATGGTGTCGGCCAGCACGTTGGTCACCTCCGACCAGACGCGGTCGATCTTCTCGAAGCCGGTGCGCAGGCGGTCGCGCACCACGTGGATCATCCAGGCGATGAAGGGCAGCGGCACCAGCGTGACCACGGCCAGCAGCGGGTTGATGGAGAACAGGATGATCGCGGTCATCACGATCATCAGCACGTCGTTGGCGAAATCGAGCGCGTGCAGCGACAGGAAGACGTTGATGCGGTCGGTTTCCGAGCCGATGCGCGACATCAGGTCGCCGGTGCGCTTGCCGCCGAAATAGTCCAGCGGCAGGGTCAGCAGGTGCTCGTAGGTGGTGGTGCGCAGGTCGGCGCCGATGCGCTCGGACACCAGCGCCAGCAGGTAGGTGCGCGCCCAGCCCAGCCCCCAGCCGACCAGCGCCGCGATCAGCAGGCCGCCCAGGTACAGGCCCACGCGCATGGTGTCGATCTTCTGCCCGTTCTGGAACGGAATCAGGATGTCGTCCATCAGCGGAATGGTCAGGTACGGCGGGACCAGCGTCGCGGCGGTGGAAATGAGGGTCAGAACGAACCCCAGGATCAGCTGCTTGCGGTACGGCCCGGCAAAACGGCCCAGTCGCAGCAGCACCCAGGTCGAGGGCGGGGCCTGGATTTCGGTGTCGATCGCGCCTTCGTCGCCGTCGGCCGGGTCGACGGCCCGAGGCATGTCCTTGGCGGCACCCTGTGTTCGTTGTCCGAACAATTTGAGCAGCCGAAGCGCCGCGGCCTGGCTGCCCAGCGTGTAGCGCCAGCGGCCCAGACGGCCCGCAGGCCCCGTCAAATCAAGGGTTCCGACGCCGGAATGGTCTGAAAGGCGCAGTTCGAGAGCCGAATCAGTTAGCGACCACTCACGCCATTCGCCACCCGGTTCGCACGCAATCAGCCTCCGGTCAGTGAGGGCGACTAGGCCGCTGGCGAAGCGAAGTTGGTCGTCGAGGTCAACCGTCAGTGTTACCAGAACGTTTTCCGCGACTGCGAGACGGTTTTTCAGCGCCGCTGAAGCCGCCTCTGTTTCGCCCTCCCGGGTGCCGACTGGATCGTGATGTTGCATTGTGTTTCTTTGACTCTTGCCCGTCGCGGGCCGCATGGACCGCTTCATGGCGCCCTTGGTCGGGCGCCGATTCTGACCGATCACCATGGGCGCGCTTGAAGGCGCCGCGGTGCTCGGCCAAAGCACATCGAACGTTTGCATGACCCGTTTCGACGACATCCAATTGCTGCGCATCAACTATTTGCGCGGTCCCAATCTCTGGACTTACCGTCCGGTGCTCGAAGTCTGGCTCGATCTGGGCTCGCTCGAGGACTTCCCCTCCAACAAGATCGACGGCTTCACCGACCGCCTGACCGGGCTGCTGCCGGCGCTCATCGAGCACCACTGCGGCGTCGGCGAGCGCGGCGGCTTCATCCAGCGCCTGACCGAGGGCACCTGGTCGGGCCACGTGCTGGAGCACGTCGTCATCGAGCTGCTGAACCTGGCCGGCATGCCCACGGGCTTCGGGCAAACCCGCAGCACCTCGGAGCACGGCGTCTACCGCATGGTGTTCCGCGCGCGTGACGAGCAGGTCGCCCGCGTGGCGCTGGCCCAGGGCCACCGCCTGCTGATGGCCGCCATCAACAACGACCCGTTCAGCGCCGCCGACGTGCAGAAGGCGGTCGACGCGGTCAAGGCCAAGGTCGAAGACTGCTACCTCGGCCCGAGCACCGCGGCCATCGTGTCCGCCGCCACCGACCGCGGCATTCCGCACATGCGCCTGAACAGCGGCAACCTGGTGCAGCTGGGCTACGGCGCCAACCAGCAGCGCATCTGGACCGCCGAGACCGACTACACCAGCGCCATCGGCGAATCGATCGCCAGCGACAAGGAGCTGACCAAGTCCCTGCTGGCGAGCTGCGGCGTGCCGGTGCCCGAAGGCCAGGTCGTCAACAGCGCCGAGGAAGCCTGGGAAGCCGCCGAAGACATCGGCCTGCCGGTGGTCGTGAAGCCGTCGGACGCCAACCACGGCCGCGGCGTCTCGCTGGAACTGACGACGCGCGAAGAAGTCATGGCCGCCTTCGCGGTGGCCGAGCCCGAAGGCAGCGACGTGATGGTCGAGCGCTTCATCCGCGGGCACGAACACCGCCTGCTGGTGGTGGGCGGCGAAGTGGTGGCGGCCGCGCGCGGCGAGATCATCACCGTGACCGGCGACGGCCAGGCCAGCGTGCGCGAGCTGATCGACAAGCAGCTCAACAGCGACCCGCGCCGCGGCGCCGAGGAAGAGTTTCCGCTCGACGTGATCGTGCTGGACACCGACGCCAAGCTGCAGCTGGAGCTCAAGCGCCAGGAGCTGGACGGCAACGCCGTGCCGGCCGCCGGCCGCGTGGTGACCATCCAGCGCAACGGCAACATGGCCAACGACTGCACCGACCAGGTCCACCCCGAAGTCGCGCATGCCGCCGTGCTGGCCGCGCGCGTGGTGGGCCTCGACATCGCCGGCATCGACCTGGTGGCGCAGGACATTTCCAAGCCGCTGGGCCCGCAGCGCGGCGCCATCGTCGAAGTCAACGCCGGCCCCGGCCTGCTGATGCACCTGAAGCCGGCCGTCGGTTCGCCGCGCCCGGTGGGCCGCGCCATCTGCGACCACCTGTTCCCCAACGACGCGCCCGGGCGCATTCCCGTGATCGGCGTGGCCGGCTCGCGCAACACCGCGGTGCTGGCACGCCTGGTCGCCTGGCTCGTCAACCTGGGCGGGCGCCACACCGGCCTGGCCTGCCGCGACGGCCTGTTCCTGGAACGCCGCCGCGTCGACGCACGCGACAGCGCCAACTGGGACGCCGGCCACCGCCTGCTGGTGAACCGTGCCGTGCAGGCCGTGGTGATCGAGAACGGCGCCGAGACCATCCTGCGCGACGGCCTGTCGTACGACCGCTGCGAAGTCGGCATCGTCACTGACCTCGACGGCTTCGAAGCGCTGGCCGACTACGACATCACCGAGAGCGACCAGCTGGTGAAGGTGCTGCGCACGCAGGTCGACGTGGTGCTGTCCGAAGGCACCGCCGTGCTGAACGCGGCCGACGCGCGCGTGGCCGGCCTGGCGCCGCTGTGCGATGGCGCCGTCATCCTGTATTCGGCCGAACCGCAGGCCGCCGCGCTCACCGCGCACCAGACCGCCGGCGGCAAGGCCGTGCTGGTGCGCCAGGACCGCGTGGTGCTGGCCAACGGCAGCAGCGAATCGTTCCTGCCCGGCCTGGGCCGGCTGACCGTGTGGCGCGCCACCCATGCCGGCGTGAGCCTCGAAAGCCTGCTGGCCGCCGTGGCCGCGGCCTGGGCCCTGGGCATTCCGCTGAACCTGATCGGCGCCGGCGTGGAGGCCTTCGAGGCCGACCTGCAGGCCGCGCTGGCCTCGCTCCAGCTGTCGCAGACCCAGCCCCTCCAACCTCAATTCATCTGACGCGTTCGCGCGCCGGAAACGCAAGCCTCGAGCCCTCGCCGCCCCATGAAAGTCACCCGCATCCGAGCCCTTCGCGGGCCCAATCTCTGGAGCCGCCACACCGCCATCGAAGCGGTCGTGGCCTGCGAAGGCGATGAAAACGCCACCGGCAAGCTGGCCGGCTTCGAAGCCCGCCTGCGCGCGCGCTTCCCGACCATCGGCGAGCTGCACCCCATGGTGCTGGGCCAGCCGCTGGCCCTGGCCCACGTGCTGGAAAACGCCGCCGTCGCGCTGCAGGCCCAGGCCGGCTGCGCCGTCAACTTCGGCCACACCTCGCAGACGCTCGAAGAAGGCGTCTACCAGGTGGTGTTCCAGTACAGCGAAGAGGCCGTGGGCCGCCGCGCCATCGAACTGGCCGAGCAACTGATCGCCGCCGCGCAGGCCGACACACCCTTCGACGCCGACGCCGCCATCACCGAGCTGCGCGACCTGGACGAATCGGAGCGCCTGGGCCCGAGCACCGGCTCCATCGTCGATGCGGCCGTGGCACGCGGCATTCCGTACCGCCGCCTGACGCGCGGCAGCCTGGTGCAGTTCGGCTGGGGTTCCAAGCAGCGCCGCATCCAGGCCGCCGAAATCGACAGCACCAGCGGCGTGGCCGAATCGATCGCGCAGGACAAGGAACTGACCAAGCAGCTGCTCAACGCCGCCGGCGTGCCGGTGCCGCTGGGCCGCCCGGTGTCCAGCGCCGAAGACGGCTGGGCCGCCGCCCACGAGATCGGCCTGCCGGTCGTGGTGAAGCCGCAGGACGGCAACCAGGGCAAGGGCGTCACGGTGAACATCACCACGCGCGAGGAACTGTTCGCGGCCTACGACTCGGCCGCCGTCTATGGCGAGGTGATGGTCGAGAAGTTCCTGCCCGGCTTCGACTTCCGCCTGCTGGTGGTGGGCGACCGCCTGGTGGCCGCCGCGCGGCGCGATCCGCCGCAGGTGATCGGCGACGGCGTCCTCACCGTGCGCCAGCTGGTGGACACCGTCAACCTCGACCCGCGTCGCGGCGAGGGCCATGCCACCTCGCTCACCAAGATCCGGCTGGACGACATTGCCGTCGGCCGGCTCGAATCGCAAGGCCTCACGCCCGACAGCGTGCCCGCGCGCGGCCAGCGCGTGGTGCTGCGCAACAACGCCAACCTGTCCACCGGCGGCACCGCCACCGACGTGACCGACACCGTGCACCCCGAAGTGGCGGCGCGCGCCGTCGATGCGGCGCAGATGGTCGGCCTGCACATCTGCGGCGTCGACATGGTCTGCGAGAACGTGCTGCGACCGCTTGAGGAGCAGCACGGCGGCGTGGTCGAAGTCAATGCCGCACCCGGCCTGCGCATGCACATCTCGCCCTCGTTCGGCCGCGGCCGCGCGGTGGGCGAAGCGGTGATGGACACCCTGTTCGCCCACGGCGACGACGGCCGCATTCCGGTCGTGGCCGTCACCGGCACCAACGGCAAGACCACCACCGCACGCCTCATCAACCACCTGCTCGCCTCCAGCGGCCTGCGCACCGGCATGACCAACACCGACGGCGTGTACGTCGACGGCCGGCAGACCGACAGCGGCGACTGCAGCGGCCCGAAGAGCGCGCGCAACGTGCTGATGCACCCCGACGTGGACGCGGCCGTGTTCGAAGTGGCCCGCGGCGGCGTGCTGCGCGAGGGCCTGGGCTTCGACCGCTGCGAGGTGGCCGTGGTCACCAACATCGGCAGCGGCGACCACCTGGGGCTGAACTACATCACCACCGTGGAAGACCTCGCGGTGCTCAAGCGCGTGATCGTGCGCAACGTGTCCGCCGACGGCTACGCGGTGCTCAACGCAGGCGACCCGAACGTCGCGGCCATGGCCGCGGGCTGCCCCGGCCACGTGATCTTCTTCACCGCCGACCGCATGCACCCGGTGATGGCCACGCACCGCGCCCAGGGCAAGCGCACCGTGTACGTCGACCAGGACACGCTGGTCGCCGCCGAAGGCTCGTGGCGCGAACGCATCGCGCTGCGCGACGTGCCGATCACGCGCGGCGGCACCATCGGCTTCCAGGTCGACAACGTGATGGCCTCGGTGGCCGCGGCCTGGGCCGTGGGCCTGGACTGGGACACCATCCGCAGCGGCCTGGCCAGCTTCATGAACGACGCGGCCGGCGTGCCCGGGCGCTTCAACGTCATGGACTACCGCGGCGCCACCGTGATCGCCGACTATGGCCACAACACCGACGCCATGCGCGCGCTGGTGTCGGCCGTGGACACGATGCCGGCGAAGAAGCGCTCGGTGGTCATCAGCGGCGCGGGCGACCGCCGCGACTCCGACATCCGCGACCAGACCGCCATCCTCGGCCAGGCCTTCGACGACGTGATCCTGTACCAGGACGCGGCGCAGCGCGGGCGCGCCGACGGCGAGGTGATGGCGCTGCTGCGCCAGGGCCTGCAGGGCGCGGCCCGCACGCGCTACATCGACGAGATCCGCGGCGAGTTCGTCGCCATCGACACCGCGCTGGCGCGCCTGCAGCCCGGGGACCTGTCGCTCATCCTCGTCGACCAGGTCGAGGAAGCGCTCGCTCACCTCGCGCAGCGCATCGCGGCTGGCTGAAGTCCCGCTTGCCGGACACGTCCCACAGAGAGGGGCGCGTCCGGCCCGGCCAGAGGGTGCGGCTGTCCCACAGACCCGCCACCCCCACCGACACCACACTGTGGCTCCGGTCACGCACCTCCAGGAGGGCGTGCCCCAACCAGGAGCCCGCATGACAACAACAGTTCGTTCCATCCTTTCCGCCACGGCCCTCTTCGCAGCCAGCGGATTCATCGTGTTCGGCGCGCAGACCGCCGGCGCACAGGCGCCGGGCTCCGATGCCCGCATGCAGAAAGAGCGCGCCGTGTGCGACGGTGTGCAGCAAGACCGCGCAGCATGCCTGCGCGAAGCCGGCGCCGCGAAGCAGGAAGCCGGCCGCAGCGGCCTCACCACGCCCAGCCCGGCCCGCGGCCAGGTCAATGCCCTGGCCCGTTGCAGCGAACAGCCCGGTGCCGACCAGGCCGACTGCGAAGCCCGCATCAAGGGCGGCGCGCGCACCACCACCGAAGGCAGCGTGATGGGGGGCGGCGTGATCCGCGAAACCGTGACGCCGCTGCCGGCGCAGCCCGTGCCGTCGCGTTGAACCCCTTTGACTTCCCAAGGAACACATCATGCAAAGCAAGACCTCGCGTTCGATGATCTTCGCGCTGCTCGCCCTGGGCGGCGTGGCCAGCGCCACCGTGGCCTCGGCCGCCGGCCCGCGCCGCGGTGACGGCGGCACCTACCAGCAGGAGCTGGCCGTGTGCGGCCACAACCAGCAAGACCGTGCCGCCTGCATCCGCGAAGCCGGCGCAGCGCGCCAAGCCGCGGCCCAGGGCGCCCTGACCGGCGCACCCGACTACCGTGCCAACGCCCTGGCCCGTTGCGGCCTGCAGCAACCGGCCGACCGTGCCGACTGCGAAGCCCGGGTGCTGGGCGGCAGCGGCAACACCAGCGCGGCGGTCGAGGGCAGCGTGATGGGCGGCGGCGTGATCCGCGAATCGGTCACCACCACCGTGCGGCCGGCGCGCCCGATGCCGCGGCCCATGCCGATGGAGCGCGCACCCGAGCCGGTGATGGTGCCCATGCCGGCACCGATGCCGATGCGCTGAACGCCCGCAGGCTCCTCCCTTCCGGGTTTGCGCCCGGAAGGCGGGCGATGACCTTGGCTGTCATAAAACCGTCACAAAAGGCGCGGGAGTGCTAGCTATAGTTCTCGGTCCCTGCCTACCGAGGAATCCCTTCCCATGAATGCCATCAAGGTCGCTCGCCGATTCATCGAAACGGACCCGGCCAACGAATCGGCCAAGATCCTGGCCCAGCTCGTCTTGGCGCTGGAGTCCGAACGCAGCTTCGAACTGATCACGCTGTACAACCTCGACTACAAGAGCTTCCAGCTCGCCATGGACATCCTGAAGGAGTGGCGGCTCGACCGCTACTACGCCAGCAAGTCGAAGCTGTTCGACCTGTCGCTGCAGGTCACCGAGCTCGAGAAGAGCTGAGTTCACCCGGGCACGCCGTGCCCGGTCCCCGTCAGGGCGCGCCCCGCGCTCAGACCATCATCCCGCCCGAGACCTCGATGCGCTGGGCATTCACCCAGCGGTTCCCCTCCCCCAGCAAGCCCGCGATGGCATCGCCGATGTCGTCGGGCTTGCCCGCGCGTCCCAGCGCGGTGAATCCCGCGACCATCGCGTTCACCTGCGGGTTGTCGCGCACCATGCCGCCGCTGAAGTCGGTTTCGATCGCGCCCGGCGCCACCGTGTTCACCGTGATGCCGCGTGCGCCCAGCTCCTTGGCGAGGTAGCGGGTGAGCACTTCCACGCCGCCCTTCATCGCGGCATAGGCCGAGGCGCCAACCATCGAGAAGCGGGTCAGCCCCGACGACAGGTTGACGATGCGCCCGCCGTCGGCCATCAACGGCAGCAGCTTCTGCGTGAGGAAGTACGTGCCCTTGAAGTGGATGTTGAACAGCATGTCGAACTGCGCTTCGGTCGTCTCCTCGAAGCTCGCATGCAGGCCCACGCCGGCGTTGTTCACCAGGAAGTCGAAGCGCTCGCGCTGCCAGGTGGACGCCAGCACGCGCTTCACAGCTTGCGCGAACGCGGCGAACGCGCTGCTGTCGCCAACGTCGAGCCGAAGCGCGACGGCGCGGCGCCCCTTCGCTTCGATTTCCGACACCACCGCCTGCGCGCTGGCTTCGTTCGACACGTAGGTCAGGATCACGTCGACGCCGTCCGCGGCGAGCGCCAGCGCGGTGCTGCGGCCCAGGCCGCGGCTGCCGCCGGTGACAAGGGCAATGCGGGAAACGGGTGTGATGGAAGCGGTCATTTCAAAGTCCTCGGTGGATGAATCGATGGATGGACTTTAAAAATTACCGGCAGCAAGATAAATCCCGCAAGACGATGCACACTGTTGTCCGATCGAATAACAATCCACCGCCATGAACCCCGACGAACTGCGCATCTTCTCCAGGGTCGCCGAACTCGCGAGCTTCAGCCGCGCCGCCGACCAGCTCGGCCTGACCCGGGCGCGCGTGTCGGTGGCCGTGCAGCAGCTTGAGGAGCGCCTGGGCACGCGGCTCCTGCAGCGCACCACGCGCAGCGTGCGGCTCACCGAAGACGGCGAACGCTTTCTGGCGCGGTGCAAGGACTACCTCGCAGAAGGCGAACAACTGGCCACCCTGTTCCGCTCGAACACCGGCGGCCTGACGGGGCGCCTGCGCATCGACCTGCCCGCCACCTTGGCGCGCGACCTCGTCATTCCGCGCCTGCCCGAATTCCTCGCGCGGCATCCCGCGCTCGAGATCGGCATCAGCACCACCGACCGCCGGGTCGACCTCGTGAACGAGGGCTTCGACTGCGTCCTGCGCGTGGGCGTGCTCGGAGACTCCGAACTCGTCGCACGGCCGCTCGGTGTCATGCGCATGGCCAACGCCGCGAGCCCGGCCTACCTGCAGGCACATGGCACGCCGCACACGCTGGCCGAGCTCGCGCAGCACCGCATCGTGCATTTCGCGCAAACCGTCTCGCCGAACGATGCGGGCTGGGAATACTTCGACGCGGCAGCAGGCCGCTACAGGATGCAGCCTGTGCGCGCCACCGTCACGGTGAACGGCACGGACGCCTACAACGCCGCGGCGGTGGCGGGCCTCGGGCTGATCCAGGCGCCTGTCGCGGGCCTGCAGCCTTGCTTCGAGAGAGGTTCGCTCGTGCAGCTGATGCCGGCGTTCACCGCGCGCCCCATGCCGGTGTCGCTGGTGTACGTCAACCGCCGCCAGCTCGCGCCGCGCGTGCTGGCGGTGATGGACTGGCTGACGGAAATCCTCGCGCCCTACTTCACCGAGGAAGGCGACGCCGCTAGCGCCCCCAGCGCAGCACCAGCGGGTCGAGCCGCTTCGCCGTCTCGATCAGGCCGGCGCGCGTTTCGGGGTGCATCGCCGGCAGCGGATGCCGCGGCGCCTCGCAAGCGATCACGCCGCCCTCCTTCATGAGCGACTTGCAGGCCAGCAGGCCCGCCTGCCGGTTCTCGTAGTTGATGAGCGGCAGCCACTGCTGGTACAGCGCGAAGGCCTTGTCGCGGTCGCCCGCGCGGTGCGCCTCGATGATCGGGCGAATGCCGTCCGGGTAGCCGCCGCCGGTCATGGAGCCGGTGGCACCGGCGTCGAGGTCGGGCATCAGCGTGATGGCTTCCTCGCCGTCCCACGGGCCTTCGATGGCGTCGCCGCCCAGGCGGATCAGCTCGCGCAGCTTGGCGGCCGCGCCGGGCGTCTCGATCTTGAAGTACGCGACGTGCTCGATCTCCCTGGCCATGCGCGCCAGGAACGGCGCCGACAGCACCGTGCCGCTGGCCGGTGCGTCCTGGATCATGACGGGAATGCCCACCGCGTCCGACAACCGCGCATAGAACTCGAAGATCTGGGGTTCGGGCACGCGGAAGGTGGCGCCGTGGTACGGCGGCATCACCATCAGCATGGCCGCGCCCATGTCCTGCGCGCGGCGGCTGCGCTCGGCGCAGACCTGCGTGCTGTAGTGCGTGGTGGTCACGATGACCGGCACGCGGCCTTTCACGTGCTCGAGGATGGTGCGCGTGAGCACCTCGCGCTCTTCGTCGGACAGCACGAACTGCTCCGAGAAATTCGCCAGGATGCAGAGGCCGTCGGAGCCCGCGTCGATCATGAAGTCGACGCAGCGCTTCTGGCTCTCGAGGTCGAGCGCGCCGTGTTCGGTGAAGGTGGTGGGCACCACCGGGAAGATGCCGCGGTATCTGGGGGTCATGGTGAATCGCCGTGGAGGTCGGTGGAATGTCAGTGCGAATGGCGCGGCACGGCAGAACCTCTGCAGCCCACCAGAAAGTCGAAGTCGCAGCCCTCGTCGGCCTGCAGCACATGGTTGACGTAGAGCTTCTGGTAGCCGCCGCCGCGCGTGCTCATGGGTTGCGCGTCGGTGCCGGTCAACGACGCCAGGCGCGAGGCCAGTTCTTCGTCGCTGATGTCCAGGTGCAGCCGCCCCGCATCGCAATCGAGCTCGATCCAGTCGCCGTCGCGCACCGCCGCCAAAGGCCCGCCGTCGGCGGCCTCGGGCGCCACGTGCAGCACCACCGTGCCGTAGGCCGTGCCGCTCATGCGTGCGTCCGAGATGCGCACCATGTCCTTCACGCCCTGGCGCAGCAGCTTGGGCGGCAGGCCCATGTTGCCGACCTCGGCCATGCCGGGGTAGCCCTTGGGGCCGCAGTTCTTCAGCACCATCACGCAGCTCGCGTCGATGTCGAGGTCTTCGTCGACGATGCGTTCCTTGTAGTGCTCCAGGTTCTCGAACACCACCGCGCGGCCGCGGTGCTTGAGCAGCTCGGGCGTTGCGGCCGAGGGCTTCAACACCGCGCCGCGCGGCGACAGGTTGCCGCGCAGGATGCGGATGCCGCCGTCGGCGATCAGCGGGTTGCTCAGCGGGCGGATCACCTCGTCGTCGAGGCTGGGCGCCTCGCGCACGTTGTCCCAGATCGACTGGCCGTTGACCGTGAGCGCACCGGGGTGCGGCAGCAGGCCGTTCTCGCCCAGGCGGCGCAGCACGGCGGGCAGGCCGCCGGCGTAATAGAACTCTTCCATCAGGAAGCGGCCCGAGGGCATCAGGTCGACGATGGTGGGCGTGTGGCTGCCGATGCGCGTCCAGTCTTCCAGCTCCAGCTCGACGCCGATGCGCCCCGCGATCGCCTTCAGGTGGATCACCGCGTTGGTCGAGCCGCCGATGGCCGCGTTCACGCGGATGGCATTCTCGAAGGCCTCGCGCGTGAGGATCTTCGACAGCGTGAGCCCTTCCTTGGCCATCTGCACCGCGCGCATGCCCGACATCTGCGCGAGCACGTAGCGCCGCGCGTCGACCGCCGGAATGGCCGCGTTGTGCGGCAGCGAGGTGCCCAGCGCCTCGGCCATGCAGGCCATGGTGGAGGCCGTGCCCATGGTGTTGCAGGTGCCCGCCGAGCGCGACATGCCGCCTTCGGCCGAGAGGAACTGGTGCAGGTTGATCTCGCCCGCCTTCAGCGATTCGTGCAGCTGCCACACGGCCGTGCCCGAGCCGATGTTCTTGCCGTCGAGCTTGCCGTTGAGCATGGGCCCGCCCGTGACCACGATGGCCGGGATGTCGCAGCTCGCCGCACCCATCAGCAGCGCGGGCGTGGTCTTGTCGCAGCCGGTGAGCAGCACCACCGCATCGACCGGGTTGCCGCGAATGGCCTCTTCCACGTCCATGCTCGCGAGGTTGCGCGTGAGCATGGCGGTGGGCCGCAGGTTCGACTCGCCGTTGGAGAACACCGGGAACTCCACCGGAAAGCCGCCCGCCTCCGAGATGCCGCGCTTCACGTGCTCGGCGATCTTTCGGAAGTGCGCGTTGCACGGCGTGAGCTCCGACCAGGTGTTGCAGATGCCGATGATCGGGCGGCCATCGAACTCGTGGTCCGGAATGCCCTGGTTCTTCATCCAGCTGCGGTACATGAAGCCGTTCTTGTCGGCCGAGCCGAACCACTCGGTGGAGCGCAGTTTCTTCGGGGGGGTCTTGGATGTGGGGTCCGACATGCGGAAGTCCTGATGAAAGCTGGAGAGAGAAAAAAAGAAGTCGTCAGCGGCGCGGCGAGCGCGACGTGAAGAAGCGCTGCAGCAGGCAGAACACGAACAGCAGCGCGCCGACCACGATGCGCGTCCACCACGAGCTCAGCGTGCCGTCGAAGGAAATCAGCGTCTGGATGATCCCGAGCATCAGCACGCCGAACAGCGTGCCCGCCACGTAGCCCACGCCGCCCGTGAGCAGCGTGCCGCCGATCACCACGGCCGCGATGGCGTCGAGCTCCAGCCCCACCGCATGCAGGCCGTAGCCCGAGAGCATGTAGAAGGTGAAGATCACACCCGCCAGCGCCGAGCAGAAGCCCGAGAGCGTGTACACGCCGATGAGCGTGCGGCGCACCGGCAGGCCCATGAGCATGGCCGAATGCTCGCTGCCGCCGATGGCATACACCGCGCGGCCGAAGGGCGTGCAGTGCGCGATGAACATCGCCGCCAGCAGCACCACGATGGCGATCACCGCGCTGATCGACACCGAGGCTTCGCCCCAGATCGGAATGCGGATCTGCGAAACCTCCGAATAGAACGCGTTGGTGATGCTGATGGAGTCGATGCTGATCAGGTAGCACAGCCCGCGCGCCAGGAACATGCCCGCCAGCGTGACGATGAAGGGCTGCAGCCTGTAGCGCTCGATGAGCAGCCCCATGAATGCCCCGAAGGCCGTGCCCATCGCCAGCACCAGCGGAATGACGATGCCCGGGCTCCAGCCGTGCTTCTCGACCAGCGAGGCCGAGACCATGGTGGTGAGCGCGATCACCGAGCCCACCGACAGGTCGATGCCGCCCGAGAGAATCACGAAGGTCATGCCCACGGCCACGACGATCAGGAAGGCGTTGTCGATCAGCAGGTTGAGGAACACCTGCGCCGAGAAGAAGCCGTCGTAGAACACCGAGCCGAGCGTGGCCACCAGCAGGAACAACGAAATGGTCGCGGTCAACGGCAGGTACTTCGGGTTGAGCCGGTTCCTGCCCTTGCCCCCGGCCTTGCTCCCTCTCCCGCTCGCGGGAGACGGCTGGGGTGAGGGTCCGCTATCGATCACCGCGCTCATACCTTGGCCCCTTCACCCACCGGCCGCTGCACCAGCGACCGGATCTCGGCGCGAAACTCCGGCGATTGCAACAGCATCACCGCGAACACCACCCCTGCCTTCACGACCAGGTTGATCTCCGGCGGCACCCCCAGCGAATAGATCGCATAGGTCAGCGTCTGGATGATCAGCGCGCCGATCACGCTTCCCACCAGGCTGAAGCGCCCGCCGGTGAGTGCCGTGCCGCCCAGCGTCACGGCCAGGATCGCATCGAGCTCGATGAGCTGGCCGGCGTTGTTGCCGTCCGCGCTCTTCACGTTGGAGCTGATCAGCAGGCCCGCCACACCCGCGCAAGCACCGCAGAACGCATAGGCCCCGACGACCAGCCGCCGCGCCTGCACACCCGCCACGCGCGCCGCGGTCGGGTTGATGCCCACCGCCTGGATGAACAGGCCCAGCGCCGTGCGCGTGATCGCCAGGTACAGCAGCACGAACACCGCCGCCACGATGAACAGCGAGAACGGCAGGCCCAGCAGGTAGCCGCTGCCCAGGAAGAAGAAGGGCTTGTAGTAGATGGTGATGATCTGCCCGTCGGCAATCAGTTGCGCGATGCCGCGCCCGGCCACCATGAGAATGAGCGTCGCGATGATGGGCTGCATGCCCACCTTGGCGACCAGCAGGCCGTTCCACAGCCCGCACAGCAGCGCGATGCCGATGGCCGCGGCGATGGCGAGCGACATGGGGAAGCGGCTCACGTCGTTGGCCACCGAGCCCCCGATCATCCAGGCCGCGAGCGACGCCGCAATGGCCACCACCGCGCCCACCGAAATGTCGATGCCCCGCGTGGCGATCACCAGCGTCATGCCCAGCGACACCAGCACCAGCGGCGCCGCGCGGTTCAGGATGTCGATCAGGCTGCCGTAGAGATGGCCGTCGCGCCATTCGAGGTGGAGAAAGCTGGCGTTGAAGGCGGTGTTCACTGCGAGCAGGAGCAGCAGTGTGATGAGGGGCCAGGCGAGGCGATGGCGCATGAGGGATGAAAGGCGGTTCATGTCTTCTGCCTTGCTCCTTCCCCTTCCGGGGGAAGGCTGGGATGGGGGCACGCGGCCTTCGACATCGCGCGAAGGTGAAGGCCGCGCGCCCCCACCCCGACCCTCCCCCGGGAGGGGAGGGAGAAATATCCGGGCTCAATGCAGGACGCGTTGCCCATGTCTTGCTCCTTCCCCTTCCGGGGGAAGGCTGGGATGGGGGCACGCGGCGCTTGCAATGTGGCAGCGCCTGATCGGAGGCGGCTTGCCCCCACCCCTGCCCTCCCCCGGCGGGGGAGGGAGAAAGACAAAAGAAGCTCGTGCGTCATGCGGCTGCAATCATTTCGTAGACCTCGTCCTCAGAAGAGCCCCCCGGCAGCTCCCCCACCTTCTTCCGATCCCGCAGCACCACGATGCGATGCGCCACGCGCACCACTTCGCTCATCTCCGACGAGATGAAAACCACCGCCATGCCCGCGCGCGCAAGCCGCAAGATCTCTTCCATGATTTCCTGCTTCGCCGCCACGTCGATGCCGCGCGTGGGCTCGTCGAGGATCAGCAGGCGCGGCTCGGTGGCGAGCCAGCGCGCGATCATGGCCTTCTGCTGGTTGCCGCCCGAGAGCAGGCCGATCGGTGTTTCGACGCTCGCGGTCTTGATGCCCAGTGACTTGACGAAGCGCTCGGCCATCTCGGTCTGCTCGGCGTGCGACAGAAAGCGCTTGGTACCGAGGCGCGCCTGCAGCGCCAGCGCGATGTTCTCGCGCACCGACAGCTCGGCGACGATGCCGTCCGTCTTGCGCTCCTCGGGGCACAGCGCCAGGCCTTCGCGGATCGCATCGGCCGGGTTCGAGAAACTGACGGAACGCCCGTCCACCTTCAGCACGCCACGGTCCGGCAGTTCGAGCCCGAACAGCAGGCGCGCCAGTTCCGTGCGGCCCGCGCCCAGCAAACCCGCGATGCCGACCACTTCTCCGGCGCGCACCCGCAGGTCGGTCGCCTGCAACTGGCCGGCCTGGCCCAGCCCCTCGGCCTGCAGCAATGCCGGCGCGGCCTCATCGAATGCCGGCAAGGCCGCGGGTCGCGCCGACTGCGCCGCCAGCTCGCGCCCGAGCATCGCGGCAATCAACGCCTGCGGTCCCAGGTCGGCGGCGCGCCACTCGCCGATCCAGCCGCCATTGCGCAGCACCGTGATGCGGTCCGACACCGCGTACATCTGGTTGAGGAAGTGCGTGACGAACACGATCGCCAGGCCCTCGCCGCGCAAACGCCGCAGCACCTCGAACAGCTTCTCCACCTCGTCGTCGTCCAGGCTCGAAGTGGGCTCGTCCAGGATCAGCACCTTCGACGACACGCCCAGCGCGCGTGCGATGGCCACCATCTGCTGCACCGCCACCGAGTAGCTCGACAGCAGCCGCGTCACGTCGATGTCCAGCCCGATGCGCGCCAGCAGTTCTTCGGCGCGCCGGTTCACCAGCGCCCAGTCGATGCGAAAGCCCTGCGCCATGCCGCAACGCGGATAGCGCCCCGCGAACACGTTCTCCGCCACCGACAGGTTCGGGCACAGGTTCACTTCCTGGTAGACCGTGCTGATGCCCAGCTTCTGCGCCTCCAGCGGCGACTGCGGGCGAATGGCCTGCCCGTCGAGAAACGTCTCGCCGCCGCTGGACGGCAGCACGCCCGTCAGCACCTTGATGAGCGTCGACTTGCCCGCGCCGTTCTGCCCCATCAGCGCGTGGATCTCGCCGGGGTACAGGCGCAACTGCACGTCGCGCAGCACCGGAATGCCGCCGAACTGCTTGTGGATGCCCCGCAGCTCGAGCACGGGCGATGGGTTGCTGTCAGCCATGCGCGTTCACTTGTTCTTGTTGTAGACGTCGATGAACACCGCCGCCAGCAGCACCAGCCCCTTGATGACCTGCTGGTAGTCGATGCCGATGCCCAGGATCGACATGCCGTTGTTCATCACGCCCATGATGAAGGCGCCGATCACCGCACCCATCACGCGGCCCACGCCGCCCGAGGCCGACGCACCGCCGATGAAGCAGGCCGCGATCACGTCGAGCTCGAAGCCCAGGCCCGCCTTGGGCGTGGCGGTGTTGAGCCGCGCGGCGAACACCAGGCCCGCCAGCGCCGCGAGCGCGCCCATGTTCACGAAGGTGAGGAACGCAAGCCGCTGCGTCTTCACGCCCGACAGCCGCGCCGCCTTCTCGTTGCCGCCCAGCGCATAGATGCGCCGGCCGATGGTGGTGCGGTTGGTGACGAAGTCGTACACCACGATCAGCACCGCCATCACGATCAGCACGTTGGGCAGGCCCTTGTAGGTCGACAGCAGGTAGCTGAAGAACAGGATGATGGCCGCGAAGAACAGGTTCTTCACCAGGAAGAAGGCGTAGGGCTCCTGCTCCATGCCGTGCGCCTTGAGCTTGGCGCGCCCGCGCAGCTTGAAGAACACCAGCGCCGCGGCCGCCAGCACGCCCACCACCAGCGAGGTGGTGCGCAGCGCGTCGCCACCCAGCGGATCGGGAATGAAGCCCGAGCTCAGCCGCTGGAACTCCACCGGAAACGGCCCCACCGACTGCCCCGCCAGCAGCGCCAGCGTGAGCCCCTTGAACACCAGCATGCCCGCCAGCGTGACGATGAACGACGGGATCTTGCGGAACGCGACGAACCAGCCCTGCGCCGCACCGATGACGGCGCCCGCAAGAATGCTCACGATGGCCGTGGGCACGAAGTGCCACTCGTACTCCACCATCAGCACCGCCGCCAGCGCGCCGATGAAGCCGCACACCGAGCCCACCGACAGGTCGATGTGCCCCGCCACGATCACCAGCAGCATGCCCAGCGCCATGATGACCACGTAGCTGTTCTGCAGCAGCAGGTTGGTGAGGTTCAGCGGCCGCAGCAGCGTGCCGTCGGTCAGCACCTGGAACAGCACCATGATCGCGACCAGCGAGATCAGCATGCCGTACTCGCGCAGGTTGTTCTTCAGGAAACCCGCATGCAGCTTCGGTGCCTCTGCGACAGGCGCGGCGCCCTGCAACGCGTTGACTTCAGGCCGGGACATGGACAGTGCTCCCCGCGCTCACGATGGCGTGCATGATGCGTTCCTGCGAGGCCTCGGCGGCCGTCATTTCGGCGACGAAGCGCCCCTCGTTCATCACGTAGATGCGGTCGCACATGCCGAGCAGTTCCGGCAGTTCCGAAGAGATCATGAGAATGCCTTTGCCCTCGCTCGCGAGCTGGTCGATGATGGTGTAGATCTCGTACTTGGCGCCCACGTCGATGCCGCGCGTGGGTTCGTCCAATATCAGCAGTTCGGGTTGCGTGAAGAGCCACTTGCTCAGCACCACCTTCTGCTGGTTGCCGCCCGACAGGTTGACCACCAGCTGCTCGACGCCCGAGCAGCGGATGTTGAGCGCCTTGCGGTAGTCGTTGGCCACCTTGAATTCGCGGCCGTTGTCGATCACGGTGCGCTCGGACACGGCGTCCAGGTTGCCCAGGGTGATGTTCTTGCGGATGTCTTCCTCCAGCACCAGCCCCAGGCCCTTGCGGTCTTCGGTGACGTAGGCGATGCCGTGGTCGATGGCCTTGCGCACCGTGCCCACGTCCACCGGCTTGCCGTGCATCAGCACCGAGCCGCTGATGCGCTGGCCGTAGGACTTGCCGAACACGCTCATGGCCAGCTCGGTGCGGCCCGCGCCCATGAGGCCCGCAATGCCGACGATCTCGCCCTGGCGCACCGTGAGGCTCACGCCCTTGATCTGCTCGCGGTCGGCGTGCAGCGCGTGGTGCACGCGCCAGTCGCGCACCTCGAACACGGTCTCGCCGATCTTCGGCGAGCGCTGCGGGTAGCGGTGTTCCATGTCGCGGCCCACCATGCCGCGGATGATGCGGTCCTCGCTGATGGGCTGCGTGCGGCAGTCGATGCTCTCCACGGTGGCGCCGTCGCGCAGCACCGTCACCGAGTCGGCCACCTTGGCGATCTCGTTGAGCTTGTGAGAGATGAGGATCGACGCGATGCCCTGGCGCTTGAGTTCCAGCAGCAGCATCAGCAGCGCGTCGCTGTCCTTCTCGTTCAGGCTGGCGGTGGGCTCGTCCAGGATCAGCAGCTTCACCTCCTTGGCCAGCGCCTTGGCAATTTCCACCAGCTGCTGCTTGCCCACGCCCAGATCGGTCACCAGCGTGGTGGGCAGCTCTTTCAGCCCCACCTTGGCCAGCAGCTCGCGCGTCTTCGCATAGGCGGCGAACCAGTCGATCACGCCGCGGTGCGCAATTTCGTTGCCGAGAAACAGGTTCTCCGCAATCGACAGCAGCGGCACCAGCGCCAGCTCCTGGTGGATGATGATGATGCCGAGCTTCTCGCTGTCGGCAATGGTCTTGAACCGGCGCTCCTCGCCTTCGAAGTGAATCGCGCCGGTGTAGGAGTCGCACGGGTACACGCCGCTCAGCACCTTCATGAGCGTCGACTTGCCCGCGCCGTTCTCGCCGACCACCGCGTGAATCTCCCCGGCGCGCACGCTGAGGTTGACGTTGCTCAGCGCCTTCACGCCGGGAAAGGTCTTGGTGATGCCGCGCATCTCCAGGATGGCGCCGGCATCGGCGGTGCGGCCTTCGATGCTCACTTGATCTGGCTTTCCTTGTAGTAGCCGCTGTCGACCAGCACCTGCTTCCAGTTCGAGGCGTCCACGCTCACCGGCTTGAGCAGGTACGAGGGCACCACCTTGATGCCGTTGTTGTAGGTCTTGGTGTCGTTCACCTCGGGCGTCTTGCCCGAGAGCATGGCGTCGGCCATGGCCACGGTCACCTTGGCCAGTTCGCGCGTGTCCTTGAACACGGTCGAGGTCTGCTCCTTGCGCAGGATCGACTTGACCGAAGGCACCTCGGCGTCCTGCCCCGACACGATGGGCATCGGCTGCGCGGCCGAGCCGTAGCCCACGCCCTTCAGCGACGACAGGATGCCGATGGACAGGCCGTCGTAAGGCGACAGCACCGCGTCGACCCGGTCCTTGGTGTAGTACGCCGACAGCAGGTTGTCCATGCGCGCCTGCGCCACCGCGCCGTCCCAGCGCAGCGTGCCGACCTTGTCCATGCCCATCTGCTTGCTGCGCACCACCAGCTTGCCGCTGTCGATGTACGGCTTGAGCACCGACAGCGCGCCGTTGTAGAAGAAGAAGGCGTTGTTGTCGTCGGGCGAGCCGCCGAACAGCTCGATGTTGAACGGGCCCTTGCCGCTCTTCAGGCCCAGCGCCGCCTCGATGGACTGCGCCTGCAGCACGCCGACCTGGAAGTTGTCGAAGGTGGCGTAGTAGTCGACGTTCTTCGAGCCCTTGATGAGCCGGTCGTACGCGATGACCTTCACGCCCTTGTCGGCAGCCTTCTGCAGCACGTCGGACAGCGTGGTGCCGTCGATGGCCGCGATGACCAGCACCTTGGAGCCCTTGGTCACCATGTTCTCGATCTGCGCGAGCTGGTTGGGAATGTCGTCGTCCGCGTACTGCAGGTCGGTCTTGTAGCCCTTGTCCTTGAAGTACTTGACCATGTTGGCGCCGTCGGCGATCCAGCGCGCCGACGACTTGGTGGGCATCGAGATGGCGATCAGGCCCTTGTCCTGCGCGTTGGCCAGCGGCGTGAAGCCGACGATGGCAAACGCGATGCCCGCGAGCGAGGCCTTGAGGAAGTTGCGTTTCATAGATGTGCTCTCAGTACTTGCGGTTCGGGAATTCCTTGGCGGCGACTTCCATCGGGAAGATGCTCTCCACCGTCACGATGCGCTTGGGCAGCGTCTTGCCGTCCTTGATGTCCTTCACCGCCTGCATCAGCTGCGGCCCGAGCAGCGGGCTGCACTCCACCGACACGTTGAGCTTGCCGGCGATCATGGCTTCGAAGGCACCCTTCACCCCGTCGATGGAGATGATGGTGATGTCCTTGGCGGGCTTCAGGCCTGCCTCTTCAATAGCCTGGATGGCGCCGATGGCCATGTCGTCGTTGTGCGCGAACAGCACGTTGATCTTCTTGCCGTCGGCCTTCAGGAAGGCTTCCATCACCTCCTTGCCCTTGGCGCGCGTGAAGTCGCCGGTCTGCGAGCGGATGATCTTGAACTTGGGGTCGGCCTTGATGATTTCCTCGAAGCCCTTCTTGCGGTCGATGGCCGGCGCCGAGCCCACGGTGCCCTGCAGCTCGACGATGTTCACGTCGCCCTTCTGGTCCTTCATCTTCTCGACCAGCCAGCGGCCGGCCTTGCGGCCTTCCTCGGTGAAGTCCGAGCCCATGAAGGTCACGTAGAGCGTGTCGTCCTTGGTGCTCACCGAGCGGTCGGTCAGCACCACCGGGATCTTGGCGGCCTTGGCCTCGCGCAGCACGGTTTCCCAGCCCGACTCGACCACCGGCGAGAAGGCGATCACGTCGACCTTCTGCGCAATGTACGAGCGGATGGCCTTGATCTGGTTTTCCTGCTTCTGCTGCGCGTCGGAAAACTTCAGCTCGATGCCGGCGTCCTTGGCGGACGACTTGATCGACTCGGTGTTGGCCGTGCGCCATTCGCTCTCGGCGCCCACCTGGGCGAAGCCGAGCACGAGCTTCTTCTGCGCGAAGACGGACACGGGCAGCATGCTGCCGATGGCGGCGGCTGCGAGGGCGGTGTTGAGGGTGCGGCGATTCATGGTCATGGGATGTCTCCTTCTTGATGTCTTGAGGACTTTGGCTGTGGTGCCGATTGGCTGTTGCAATGAAACCCCGTCCGGTCAGGCCAGCATGTAGCCGGTCTTCACCGTCGTGTAGAACTCCGAGGCGTGGCGCCCTTGTTCGCGCGGCCCGTAGCCCGACCCCTTGCGGCCGCCGAAGGGCACGTGGAAGTCCACCCCCGCGGTCGGCAGATTGACCATCGTCATGCCGACCACGGCATGGCGCCTGAAATGCATGGCGTGCTTCAGCGAGTTGGTGCAGATGCCCGCACACAGTCCGAAAGGCGTGTCGTTGCACAGCGCCAGCGCATGGTCGTAGTCGTCGGCGCGCAGCACGCAGGCCAGCGGGCCGAAGATTTCTTCGCGCGCGATGCGGTGCGAGGGTTTGGCCAGGAACAGCGCAGGGCTCATGTAGTGGCCCGGCGTGGCGCGCTGCAGCGCTTCGCCGCCCCACACGTGCTCCGCACCCTCGTCGCGCGCGATGCCGACCCAGGCCAGGTTCTGCGCCAGGCACTCTTCGTCGGCCACGGGCCCGATGTCCACGCCGCGCTCCAGCGCGTGGCCGATGTTCAGTGCCTTCAGGCGCTGGCGCAGCCTGGCGACGAAGGCGTCGTGCACCGGCGCCTCGACGATGAGCCGGCTCGACGCGGTGCAGCGCTGGCCGGCGGAGAAGTAGGCGCCCTGCACCGCGCAATCGACGGCGCGGTCGAGGTCGGCGTCGGCCAGCACCATCAGCGCGTTCTTGCCGCCGGTTTCCAGCTGCACCTTGGCACGCCGCGTGGCGGCCGCCTGCAGCACGCGTTCGCCGTTGGCGGCCGAGCCCGTGAAGCTCAGCGCATCGACCAGCGGGCTGTCGACCAGCGCCTGCCCCACCTCGCGGCCGCTGCCCATCACGAGGTTGAAGGCACCGGCCGGCAAGGCCGCGCGGCTGATGATCTCGGCCAGCGCCCAGCCGCAGGCCGGCACCAGCTCGGCCGGCTTGAACACCACGCTGTTGCCATGCGCCAATGCGGGCGCGATCTTCCAGGCGGGAATGACGAAGGGCGAGTTCCACGGCGTGATGAGCCCGACCACGCCCACGGGTTCGCGCGTGACGTCGACCTGCACGCCCGCGCGCACCGAGGCCACGTGCTCGCCGCCGCCGCCGCCTGCACTTGCGCGAATGGCTTCGCCCGCGAAGAACTTGAACACCTGGCCCGCACGCGCCACCTCGGCCACCGCCTCGGGCAGCGTCTTGCCCTCCTCGCGCGCCAGCAGCAGGCCCAGGTCGTCCTTGCGGGCGAGCAGCTCGGCGCCGATGCGGTCGAGCACGTCGGCGCGCCGCTGCGGCGTGCTGTGGCTCCAGTGGGGAAAGGCCTCGGTGGCCGCGCGGACGGCGAGCTCGGCCTGGCGGCGGTCGGCACGTGCGTACTCGGCCACCACTTCGCTGGTGTCCGAGGGATTGGCGCTCACACCCGTGGTCGCGCTGGTTTCCCAGCGGCCGTTGATGTACTGCCGCACGTTCTGATGGATCTCGCCGTGAATCACCGGGACGCGAACCTTGTCTCTGTTGTTCTGGATGTGCAGGCAGTCTAGGAACAGAATTGATATCGATCCAATCGTTTTTTAGACAAAATGCATATCGATCGCCGGATTCTGGAAAACCCGATCAGACCTTCGTTTTCACACCCATGACCAACTACAACCACTGGTTCATCCGCGCCCGCCTGAAGACCCGGCAACTGCTTCTGCTCGTGGCACTGGCCGAGGAAGGCAACATCCATCGCGCCGCGCAGGTGCTCAACATGACGCAGCCCGCCGCCTCCAAGCTGCTGAAGGACCTGGAAGACGTGCTGGAGGTCTCGCTGTTCGACCGCCTGCCGCGCGGCATGCGCCCCACCTGGTACGGCGAAACCATGATCCGCCACGCCCGCGTGGCGCTCGCCAGCCTGAACCAGGCGCACGACGAGCTCACGGCGCTGAAGGCCGGGCGCTTCGGGCAGGTGAGCGTGGGCGCCATCACCGCCCCCGGCCTCACGCTGATGCCGCCGGCGGTGGCGATGGTCAAGCGCGAGCAGCCCGACCTGCGCGTGTCATTGGAGATCGAGACCAGCCCGGTGCTGATCGAGCGGCTGGAGCAGGGCAAGCTCGACATCCTGGTGGCGCGCCTCTTCGCCGAGCACGACAAGTCGCAGCTGCGCTACGAGGCGCTGACCGAGGAACCCGTGTGCGCGCTGGTGCGTCCGGGCCACCCGCTGCTGGGCGTGAGCGGGCTCACCTTGCGCGACGTGGTGAGCGCCGGCTGGATCGTGCCGCCCTCGGGCAGCGTGCTGCGCCACCGCTTCGAGCTGATGTTCCAGGAGGAGGGCCTGGCCCCGCCGACCAACACCATCGAAAGCTCGGCCCTGCTGTTCATCACGCGCATGCTGCAGCAGAGCGACATGGTGGCAGTGCTGGCGACCGACGTGGCGCGCTACTACGCGTCGCACGGCATCGTGTCGCTGCTGCCGCTGGACATGCCCTGCCACATGGACGCCTTCGGCATCATCACGCGCACCGACCGCCTGCTGTCGCCGGCGGCCAAGGTGATGATGAAGGCGCTGAAGACCGCGAGCATGAGCGTCTACGGCCGCAAGCTAGAGATCGACTGACCGACCAGGCTCAGGTCCAGCCGGCGTCCACCGTGAACTCCTGCGCGGTGCACATCTTCGCGTCGTCCGACGCCAGGAACAGCACCATGCGCGCGATGTCTTCCGGCATCAACTTGTCCGGCAGGCACTGGTTGCGCTGCAGCGACTTCTCGCCCTCTTCGTCGAGCCACAGCGCCACCTGCCGTTCGGTCATCACCCAGCCGGGCGACACGGTGTTGATGCGGATGCGGTCCTTCCCCAGGTCGACCGCCAGCCCGCGCGTGAGGCCGTTCACCGACGACTTGGCGATGGCATAGCAGGGGTAGCCCGAGCCCTTGGTCTGCCAGCCCGTGGAGCCCAGGTTCACCACCGAGCCGAAGCCCAGGCGCTTCATTCCCGGCACCACCGACTGGATGGCGAACAGCGCCGGCCGCTCGTTGATGGCCATGCGGTTGTCGTAGTAGTCGGGCGTGACCGACTCGAGCGTGTGGCGGTCGTCGCTCGCCACGTTGTTGACCAGCACCGCGAAGTCGCCGAGCTCGGCCGCCGCGTCGGCAATCGCCTTCTGCAGCGCGGCAATGTCGCGCACGTCGCAGGCGCGCCACCACGGCGCGGCATGGCCGGCGCCGGTGATCTGCTGCGCGAGCGCCGCGCTCGCGCCCTCGGCGATGTCGACGAAGGCCACGCGCGCGCCCTGCGCCGCGAACGCCGCGACGATGGCCGCGCCGATGCCGCTGCCGCCGCCGGTGACGAACACCGAGCGGCCCTGCAAGCTCGGATAGATGGAAAGTGGGGGGGAATTCAAGAAAAGTCTCCAGAAGCGCATCTCATGCCATTGCAAAAAGCATATCAATTGATGCCAATTTATTTAATTTCCGTTATCAATATGCCTTGATACGATCCGCCGCGTCAAGCAGACAAGAAGGATCCAATGAACAAGACAGAGACAAACACCCCCTCCCCGCTGGCGGCGCCCCGCGCCGTCAGCGAACCCGAATGCATCTGGCCTGCGGCGGCCAACCTCGGCGAAGGCACGCTGTGGTCGGTGCGCGAGCAGGCGCTCTACTGGATCGACATCCTCACGCCGCGCCTGTTCCGCCACGACCCGGCCACGGGTGCGCAGCGCATCTGGCACTTCGACGAAGAAATCACCGCCATCGCCGAGCGCGCCACGGCACCGGGTTTGTTCATCACCCTGCGCCGCGGCTTCGCGCTGTTCGACACCACCGCGCCGGGCGACGACGCCACGCCGCGCTACCTGCACCAGCCCGAGACCGAACGCACCGGCAACCGCTTCAACGACGGCAAGTGCGACAGCCGCGGCCGCTTCTGGGCCGGCAGCATGGACTTCGAGTGCAAGGCGCCCACCGGCGCGCTCTACCGCTACGACGCCGACGGCCGCTGCACCCGGCACGACGACGGCTTCGAGGTGACCAACGGCCCGACCTGGTCGGGAGACGGCCGCACGATGTACTTCAACAACACGGTGCTGAACCACCTGTACGCCTACGACTTCGAGATGGCCGAGGGCACCGTGTCGAACCGCCGCCTGTGGCACCGCTTTCCCCAGGGCGACGGCCTGCCCGACGGCATGACCACCGACGCGGCCGGCCGCCTGTGGATCGCGCACTGGGACGGCGCCTGCGTCACCTGCCACGACCCGGTGAGCGCGGTGGAGCTGTGCCGCATCGCGCTGCCCACCGGCAACGTGACCGACTGCGCCTTCGGCGGCGCCGACCTGCGCACGCTCTACATCACGACCGCGCGCAACGGCCGCACCGAAGCCCAGCTGAACCACGAGCCGCTGGCCGGCGGCCTGTTCGCGGTGCGCATCGACAGCCCCGGCGTGCCGGCGGCGCTGTTCGCCGGCTGACGCGCGCGCCGATCCGCACGATTCGCGCGTGCTTCACACGCGCTTCAGCCGATGCCGAAGCGGTGTTCGGTCGCGCTGGTGAACACCTCGCCCGGGCGCAGCACCGTCGACGGAAAGCCCGGCTGGTTGGGTGAGTCGGGGAAGTGCTGCGTTTCCAGGCACAGCCCGTCGCCCTGGCGCAGGCTCGCGCCCGCGCTGCCGAAGAGGCTGCCGTCGAGGAAATTGCCCGAATAGAACTGCACGCCGGGCTCGCTGGTGTGCACCTCCATCACGCGGCCCGTGGCCTCGTGTTCCAGGCGCGCCGCGAGGGCCAGGCCCTGATGATGGACAGGCCGGTCGAGCACCCAGTTGTGGTCGTAGCCGTGCGCGCGCAGCAGCTGCTCGTGGCCTTCGCGGATGCGCTCGCCGATGCGCGTGGCCGTGCGGAAGTCGAACGGCGTGGCCGCCACGTCGGCCAGCCCCAGCGGGATGAGCGTTGCGTCCACCGGGCAATAGCGGCTCGCCGGCAGCGTCAACCGGTGGTCCATCACCGAGCCGCTTCCCGCCAGGTTGAAGTAGTCGTGGTGGCTCAGGTTCAGCACGGTGGGCTTGTCGGTGGTGGCGCTGTAGTCGATGCGCCAGGTATTGCTTTCGGCGGCCAGCGTGTAGCGCACGGTCAATTTCACTTCGCCCGGGTAGCCCTCCTCGCCGTCGGCGCTGGTGCGGTGCAGTTCGACGGCGATGTCGCTGCCCGATTCTTGCGCCGACAGCGGCACGATCTCCCAGTAGCGCTTGCCGAAGCCCGTTGCGCCGCCGTGCAGCGAGTTCACGCCGTCGTTCAGCCCCAGCTGGTGCGATGTTCCGTCGAGCGTGAAGCGCCCGCCGCCGATGCGGTTGGCATGGCGCCCGACGATGGTGCCCAGGTGCGGATGCGGCTTCAGGTAGTCGGCCAGCGACGGCAGGCCCAGCACGACGTTCGCGGCCTGGCCGTGCCGGTCGGGCACGCGCAGCGCGGTGACGATGCCGCCCAGGTTGATAGCGCTCAGGCTCAGGCCGCGGCCGTTGTCCAGGGTGTACTCGGTGACGACGCGGCCGTCGGGCATGCGGCCGAACTCGCGCGAGGTGATGCTGTTGCTCATGGGGTTCCTGACTGGATTCTGAAACGGGATGCTGTCACCGGGGAGCCATGGCCTCGCGCGCGCACTCCGAGGCGGTGAGCAGCGCAATGCGGTCCTTGAGGTCGTGGAACTCGGGCGGCTCGGCCGCGTGCGTGCGCAGCTCGATGCGGTGGCCCGCCTTGCCGACCGCATCGGCAAAGCGCTGCTGCAGCGCGAAGGGCGTGTTCCTGTCGTCGCGGTTGCCGATCAGCACGATGCGCCGCGCCGGGTCGCGCGCGATGCCGCTCACATGGTCGAGCGGGTCGTAGAACTGCGCGCTGCCGGTGGTGTCGGTGCGCCCGTCGTTCGAGCGGCCCAGCAGGCGCGCGCGCTCCAGCAGCCCGTAGGCGCCCGAGGTGAGCACCGCGCAGGCCACGCGGGTGCGCCCCAGCGTGAGCAGCGCGGCGCCCGCGGTGGCGCCGCCGCTGTGGCCCACGATGACCAGGCGCTGCAGTTTGTGGCGCTGCATGAGCGCGTCGAGCGCGGCATCGAGCGCATGGAACTCCACCGGCTGGCGCCGCTTGCGGTGGTCGCCCGACGAGCCGTAGGTGCCGGGCCGCGCCACGAAGATCCACGGCACGCCCGCGAGGTCGCGGCTGCGCTGTGCGTCGCGCGTGCGCAGCGCCTCGGTGTTGCCGGGAATGCGCGCGGGCGGCTGGTCCATCACGCCGTCGCGGTCGCCCGAGAACTGCACGACGGCGATGCGCGCACCTTCGATGTCGCCGCTCGCAAAGTAGCGGATGCAGGCCGGCCCTTCCACCGGCTGCACCCACAGGAAGCCGGGGCGGTCGGGGCAGGTGGCGCGGTCGGCGGGCTGGTTCCATTGCAGCACCTGGTCGTCGCCCGCGGCGAAGGGCCGGGGCACGTCGGGGCCGGTGCGCTGCGCGCAGGCCGTCTGCACGATGGCCAGCAGCACCAGCGCTGCGCGGGTGTGGCGCCGAAGCAGGTCTCGCAGGGTCATAGCCGCTGCAGCAGGCCGGGAATGCGGCCGAAGTCGGAGCGGTCGCGGTCGCCCTTCACCAGCACCAGGTCGCCGTCGCGCAGGAAGCCGCCGAGGTACAGCGCGAGTTGCGCGGCGTCGTCGAAGTGCGGGCCGAGCAGCGCGGCCGGCATTTCCTCGCGCAGCCAGCGCATCTCGTTGCCGTGCGTCACCACATGCTGGATGCCCGAGGCCAGCAGCGGCGCCGCCAGGCTGCGGTGCATGGCCTCGGCCTCGTCGTCGAGGTTGACGATGCGCCCGAGAACGCCGATCTTGCGCGCCACCGGGCCGTGCGCGTCGCGCTGCCAGGTGCGCACGAACTCCATGGCGTTGCGCATCGACATGACCTCGGCGTTCCAGCTGTCGTCGATCAGCGTGGCCTGCACGCCGGCCTGCGTGCGCAGCGCATGCACCTGCATCACCGAAGCCGGCAGGCGCACGTGCGGCATGCGCGCGCAGGCGGCCTCGGCGTCGAAGCCCATGGCCATCAGCGCGGCGAAGGCCAGCGCCGAGTTGCGCACCAGCCCCGCGCTGTCGACCGGAAACAGGTACTCCAGCGTGCGCCCCGGCACCGCGATGCGCACGCGGCAGCCGCCGCCGGGCTCGGGCCGGGTGTCGACCACCCGCACGTCGGCGTCGGGCCCGGTGCCCACCACCCAGATGGCGCCCGCGGTGCAGGCGGCGGCCTGCACCACCTGCTGCAGGCAGGCGATGTGGTCGGGCACGATGGCCACGCCGCCGGGCTCCAGCCCCAGGAAGATGCGCGACTTGTACTGCGCCGTGAGCTCCAGCGTGGACGCCTGCCGCGTCTGCGACAGGCCGATCTCGGTGATCAGCGCCACGTGCGGGCGCGCCAGCAGCGAGATGGGGCCGCGGTCCATCCACAGGCCGCTCTGCGCCATCTCGAGGATGCACACGTCCGCGTCGGGCGCGAGGTTGGCCAGCATGGCGGGCACGCCCACGCGCGAGTTGTAGTTGTCGATGGTGGTGAGCACGCGCGCGCGCTCGGGCAGCAGGTCGCGCAGCATGGCGATGGTGGACGACTTGCCGACCGTGCCGGTCACGCCCACCACCAGGCCCCGGTAGCGCTCGCGCGCGGCGGCGCCCATGGCCAGCATCGCGGCAATCGGGTCGGCCACCTGCAGCAGCGGAAAACCGGTGGCCAGCCCCTCGACCGGGTGCGCGACCACGGCGCCGGCCAGCTCGTGCTGCAGCGCGGGCAGGTCGCGGTGGCGGTCCCAGTTGTCGGCGCGCGGCTTGCTGTAGTTCTCGTGCGCGGCCAGCGTGCGGAAGTCCGACGCGATGAACAGCGCCGGCTTCGGCAGCAGCCCCATGTGCACCGGGCCGCGCACCACGGCATTGGCGAACCAGCCCGGCGGCGGCTCGACCAGCCAGCGGCCACCGGTGACCCGCTGCAGCTGCGCGGCCGTCCAGACGGGCTCAGCTTCGGCACCTGCACCGGCCCGGTCGACAGCGAGCACCGGCGCCGGACGCTGCGGCAACGGCGTGGGCAGCGCCGGCACGCGCAGCCCACACCACATCGCCAGGCGGCGCGCAGGCAGTTCCGCCGCGCCGGGTGGGCCACCGCGCAGGCGCACTTCCAGTTGCAGCACGTCGCTGGTCATCAGGCCGGGGCGCGGCGGGCGCAGGCCGTAGCGGTCGTGATAGATGCGGCCCGGCTCCCACCGGCTGGTGGGCCACATCCAGTCGCAGGGGTCGTGGTCCATGCTTGCGCCCCATGCCGGCATGCGGGTGCTGCGCATCGGCAGCGCGCGGAACTGCACGCGCAGGTCGTCGGCCACCGGCGCGTCGGCGGTCCAGAAGGACTCGACCCACAGCAGGCGGCGCCCGGCGATCTGCCGTGGCGCGCAGCGCAGGCCCACCAGCCGCAGGGGGCCGAGTTGCAGCGGCGTGATGCGCGCGTCGGCGGGAACCTCGTCGACCGTCCATTCGGGGCGCGGCGCGCGCACCGGGCCGACCAGGGGCGCCGGGCGGAATGCCTGCGCGGCCGGTTGCGCGCGAAAGGCGGGCCGCACGGCGGCGCGTTCTGGCGGCGACAGCCGCACGGCGCAGCGCCCGCCCGGCAGCGGCGCCGTCTGCGTGCCGAGCGCGCGGCATTGCGCGGCGAAACGCTCGCCGAGCGCCACCGCCTCGTCGCCCTCGCGCTGGCGCGAAAACCCGAAGCCCACGCCGATGGGCGTGAACACCACCTGCTCCACGCCGCGCGCGCCCAGCACGAGCGAGAACACGCCCGAATCGCCGAAGTCGTCGCGCACCGAGTCGAACAGCAGGTCGCCCGCGTCGTGCAGGATCGGCCGGTCGCGGTAGACCTCGATGCCCTGCAGCACATGCGCCGAGGTGCCGAGCACCGCGTCGGCGCCCGCATCGACGATGGCGTGGCCGACCGCGATCTCGTCCTTCGAAGGCTCGGTCTCCAGGTTGTCGCCCCAGTGCACCGCCACCAGCACCACGTCGGCCTCGCGGCGCGCGGCCTCGATGCGCGGCGCGAGCGTGGCGGTCCAGGCGGCGGGGTCATGCAGCGGCAGCCAGGCCGTGCCCGGGCGCAGCGCCGTCGCGGCAAAGCGCGGCTGCGTGGCGTCGAGCGAGAACAGCGCCACGCGCACGCCGCCCGCGCGACCGAACGCGGGGCGCAGCGCGGCCTCCAGCGTGGGGCCGCTGCCGGCATGGGCGATGCCTGCGGCATCGAGCAGGCCCTGCTGTTCCATGAGCGCGTCGGGGCCGTAGTCGCCGCTGTGGTTGTTGGCGGTGGCCACCATGCCGATGCCGGCCTCGGTGAGCACCGCGAGCATCTCGGGCCGCGCGCGGTAGTAGTACGGCGCGGTCTCGTCCTTGTCCACGCCCTGCTCACCGACGGTGGCGACCACGCATTCGAGGTTGACGATGCGCAGGTCGGCCTCGCGCAGCGCGGGAATGTCGCAAAGCATCCGGTGCGCGCCGCCCAGCTCGTGCAGGCGGTAGTGCTGGCGGCGCGACAGGTTGACGTCGCCGCCCCAGGCCACCAGGCCGGTGGCCGCAGCGGGGGTGTCCGCGCCCGCGCGCTGCGCCTCGCGTTCCTTCAGCATCCGGTGGTACGCCACATAGCCCGACAGGTAGTGCTCCACATCGTCGATGCGCACCCTGAAGCTGTGGTGCTTGATGAAGAACGAGCCCGAGATGCGCGCGGGGTTGCGAAAGAACATCGCCAGCTCGGGCCAGAAGTGGCCGTTGGCGAGGTAGCGCGCGCGGAACTCCAGCGCGCGGTCGAACTTGTCGCGGTCGAGCCCGGCCAGCAGCGGCTGCAGCGCCGGGTCGGCCTCCATGCGCAGCACCATCTCGCGCGCCGCCATCATCAGTTCGAGCAGCGTCGGGAACGTGGTGATGCGCTCGAGCACGAAGTCGAGGTAGCCCGCCACGTTCTGCAGGCCGAAGCGGTAGTAGCGCGTTTCGGGCCGGTAGCGCGTGAGCTCGTTGACGCAGTAGCTCAGCCAGTGGTCGTGCGCGCGCCAGTGCTCGGCCGCAATGAAGTGTTCGAAGGCCTTCTCCACCACCGCGAGCCAGCGCGCGTCGCGCGTGAGGCCGTACAGCCGCATCAGCCCGAACGCGGCCTCGCCGTCGTAGTAGATGACGCGAAAGGTGTCCTTCACGTCGAGCGCGGGCGCGTTCAGCACATGCACGAAGCTGCCGGTGTGCGCGTCCTGCATGTGGCGGATGCCCAGCGCCAGTTGCTCCATGAGGGGCAGGTGCTGCCGGTCGCCGGTGAGCTCGGTGTACTTCACCAGCGCAAGCAGGCACACCGCGTTGCCGCCGAGCTTGATCTCGCTGCCCACGTCCAGCAGGTAGGCGGCGCGCGTGCCGTCCGGCAGGTCGGCCGGGCGGATGAGGCTGCCGGTCAGCAGGGCCAGCGAACGGTCGATGGCGGCCTTGAGCCTGTCTTGCGGCCTGCCTTGCGGCGCGTCGCTGCGCGTGAGCTCCCAGGCCTCCAGCATCGCGTAGGTCGAGCTCGCGTGGCGCAGCGTGTTGTAGGTGGGAATGGTGCGGTCGAAGCAGGGAAACCAGCCGTAGTGGAATTCGCCGTTGGGCTTGACCTGCTCGGCCAGGTAGGCGCTCGCGTCGTCGACCAGTGCGTGGATCTGCGGCGCGTGCCAGTCGCGCAGTTCGCGAAAGCCGGCGGCCTGCCCTTCGGCGGTGATCGGCCAGGCGCCCTTGGCGTCGACATACACGGCGCGCGTGGTGAAGCACCACACGGGCGCCGCGTCGTCCGCCGGAAAGTCGATCTCGCGGCCGAAGCGGCGCTTGCAGTGCAGGCGCAGGTTGCCGGTGTTGGGCTCGGAATGGTCGACGTCGCCGTTGTAGAGGATGGCGCTGCCGTGCATTTCCTGCGCGAGCAGCGCCACCTCGAAGCCCGCGTCGAGCGCGATGCCCTGGTTGAAGTAGTTGCGCTTGGTGTGCGCCAGCTTCGCTTTCAGCGCGCCCCAGGTCATGGGCGTGACCTGGTCGACCAGTTCGGCGCGCAGGCGCTGCGGCATGCCCTGCGCGCGCTGCGCCTGGGCCGCCGCGGCCTCGGCGGCGCGGCGCCAGGCCGACGCCACGTCGCTGCCGCGCCCCGAGACCACGCGGGCCCGGCTGCCGTCCTCGCCCAGGGCCAGGAACACGACGCAGCCCGAAGCGTCGGTGGCCGGCGGCACCGGAGGCAGCGCACCCGACGGGTCCGACAGGGCTTGCCTGGCGCGGTTCAACAGATCGGAGAGAGGGTTCGGGTCTAGGTTCATGCAGCGGCGAATGATGACAGTGCACACAGGGCCGTGTCACCCCGGAAACCCAGGGTTCGCGGCCCTCGGGGACGGGTCAGCGCCCGCCGGCAGGGCCCGCCGAACGCGCCGAGCGCGACCGGGCGCGGGCGATCCAGCTCCACAGCGCCAGCATCACGACCACGAGCGAAAAGCCGGCCCACGAGAAGGCGATGTCGCTCAGCTCGACCTGCGGGAACCAGGCCTTGGCCAGGTTGTACGCCGCCACCGCATAGGAGATGCAGACGATCAGCCAGCCCAGGATGCGCCGCGCCTTGCGTCCGGCCTCGGGCCCTTCGGCGCTGCGGCTGATGCGGCAGACCAGGCGCCCGTCGAGCGTGTCGGTGATGACCATGCCCGCGGTGAAGGTGAGGCCCGCGGCCAGCGCGGCCCATGCGCCGCCGTCGCGGTTGCTGGCCACGTAGCCCCAGGCGGCGGCCTGCGTGGCGGTGTCGAACACGGTGGCGAACAGCACGCCGATGACGACGATGGCCCACGCGCTGGACTGCGCCTGCAGGCGGCGCGGAATCAGGCTCATCTTCCAGCCCATCGGCGCGTAGGCCTCCTTGCGGCTGAGCAGCAGCCGGAGGTTGAGGGTGCCGACCAGCAGCAGCAGCGCGGTGGGAATCCACTCGAAGACCTGGACGACCACGGCCGGCGGATCGAGGTGCAGCGTGAGGCGGCTCACCACCACCGCGATGGCCGTCACGAGCAGGCCGTGGCCCACCGCGAACAGCGTGCCCACCCAGCCCGCATGCCGGTGCTTGTGAGACAGCGCACGCCAGGTGAGGCCGTCGATGCAGGCGATGTGGTCGGGGTCGAGCCCATGGCGCAGGCCGAGCACGAACATCAACAGGAGGCCTGGCAGGGGTGCGATTTCAGCGTTCATGAGGTGCGCAGCGTTGGAGCGGCGGGGATCGTACCCCGGGCGGACGCTCTGCGCCGCCGGCGTTCAGGTCAGCTGCGGGTCAGCGTTCGGGGCATCTGCGAACGAGGTCGTGCGGTCGCCACCGCGAATGTCCCCCGCCGGCGCGAGCGCACCCCCGGACGACGCGCCACAACCTCAGGCCCACGCCTCCATCACCGCGCTGCGCACCGCCTCCACGGCCACCGGCCGCTGCTTGCCCTCGGCCGGCGCCACCCAGCACAGCCAGGTGTGCGAACGCCAACCCTTCCAGATGGCCAGCTCGCCGTTGCGCTCGCCCTGCTCCGCATAGTCGCTGCGCAGCAGGCCCGCGCCCATGCCGCTGGCGACCATGCTGCGGATGGCGCTCTCGCCGTCGGCGGTGCGGCCCGGGCGGTACTCGCGGCCCGCGCCGGCGAACAATTTCTCCAGGTGCACGCGCAGGATGCACGAGGGCGGCGTGCCGACCCAGGGCATGTCGGCGAGCTGCTCGAGCGACAGCCCGGGCTGCGCGTCGGCCACCGACTTCGGCAGCGTCACCACCAGGTCCACCGCGCTCAGCCGCACCACCTCCAGCCCCTCGATCTGCGGGCTGTCGCTCAGCACATAGGCGCAGTCGAGCTCGCCGCGCTGCACGCCCGCGAGCGTTTCGTACGACAGCCCCTGCCTGAGCTGCAGCGTCACCTGCGGATGCCGCTCGGCCAGCTTCACCAGCACCTCGCCCAGGCGCAGCGCCACCGGGTCGACCACCGTGCCAAAGCGCACCACGCCCTGCGCCGCGCCGCGCAACTGCTCGGCCGCCGAGCGCATGCGCATGGCGGAGGCCAGCGTGCGTTCGGCCTCTTCCAGCAGGCTCAGGCCCGCCTCGGTCGGCGACATGCCGCGCGGGGTGCGCTCGAACAGCTTCACGCCGAGTTCGTCTTCCAGCGCCTTGAGCTGCGCGCTGACCGCCGGCGCGCTGGTGAACACCCGCTCGGCCGCCCGGGTCAGGCTGCCTTCGCGGGCGATGGCGACGAAGGTCTTGAGTTGGTAGAGCTCCATGGGAGCGGATTGTGAGCGCGGCGGGCGTTTCGGTCTGTTCGCTTTTTTGGAGGCCCCCGTCCAAAGAAGCGAATGGCATTCGCAGCGCCCAGCCCCGATTCTTGGGGCATCGATTCATTGCAAGAGGCCTGCTCCATGTCCCATCGCCAACGTCTGCTCGGCATTGCCGCGCTGCTGCTCGCCACCTCCGGGTGGGGCGGCATGTTCCTGGTCAGCCAGGGCGTGCTGCACCACGTCGAGCCGGCGTGGTTCACGCTCATCCGCTACAGCATGGCCGCGCTGCTGTTCGTGCTGCTCATTCTTCCGCGCGGCGCGGCGCCCTGGCGCAAGCTGCGCCGGCATGCGGGGCCGCTGGCGCTGCGCGGGTTCGCGGGCTTCGGCATCTTCAGCGTGATGCTGCTGGCCGGGCTGGCGCACTCGGTGCCCTCGCACGGCGCGGTCATCATGGCCACCACGCCCATGACCACGCAGCTGCTGCGCTGGGCGCTCGACGGCGTGCGGCCGACCCGCTCGACGCTGGTGGTCACGGCGCTGTCGCTGCTGGGCGTGGCCATCGTCTCGGGGCTGCTGTTCGGCACGCCGCAGGCCGGTGAATCGACGCTCTTCGGCGATGCGGTGGCCTTCGTCGGCACGCTGGGCTGGGTCTGGTACACGCGCGGCACCACGCGCTTTCCGGAGCTCGACGTGATCGAGTACACCGCGCTCACGGTGCTGGCCTCGTGGCCGCTGCTGCTGGGCGTGGCGGTCGTCGGCACGCTGCTGGGGTGGACGCATGCGCCGAGCATGGAAGGCCTGCGCCTGTCGTGGCAGGCGCTGCTGTATGTCGGGCTGGTGTCTTCGGCCATCGCGGTGCTGGCTTTCAACCACGGGGTGCGCACGCTGGGCGCGGTCACGGGCACGGCCTTCATCAACTTCGTGCCGGTGTCGGCGCTGCTGATGAGCGCGGCACTGGGGCGGCTGCCCACGGTGAACGAGGCGGTGGGCATGGCGATGGTGGTCGGCGCGCTGCTGATCCATACCGCCCTGAGCCGCAAGGCTTCCGCGCCGGCCCCGGCACGGATCGCGCAGACCCCGCAGAATCCGCGCAACTACAGCACCTGTGGAGCCGCATCGTCATGAGCAACAGCGCCAGCAAGCCCCTTCTTTTCGAGCCCCTGCGGCTCGGCAACCTGCAGATCGACAACCGCATCGTCATCGCGCCGATGTGCCAGTACTCCGCCACCGAGGGCACGCCGGGCGACTGGCACCTGATCCACCTCGGTTCACTGGCGCTTTCGGGCGCGGGCCTGCTGATCATCGAGGCGACGGCGGTGGAGGCCGAAGGGCGCATCTCGCCCGGCGACCTGGGCCTGTATTCCGACGCGAACGAACAAGGCCTGGCGCGCGTGCTGCACGCGATGCGCGCGCATTCGCCCATCAAGATCGCCATGCAGCTGGGCCACGCGGGGCGCAAGGCATCGAGCCGCGCGCCGTGGAACGGCGGCAAGCAGATTCCCCTGACCGAGGCGGGCAGCTGGCAGTCTTTCGCGCCCTCGGCCGTGCCGCATTCGCCCGGCGAAGACCCGCCCACCGCGCTCGATGCGGCCGGCCTCGCCCGTGTGCGCGATGCCTTCGTGGCGGCTGCGAAGCGCGCGGCGCGGCTGGGCCTGGACGGGCTGGAGATCCATGCGGCGCACGGCTACCTGCTGCACCAGTTCCTCTCGCCCATTGCCAACCACCGCACCGACGGCTACGGCGGCAGCTTGGAGAACCGTCTGCGCTTTCCGCTGGAGGTGTTCGACGCGGTGCGCGAGGTGTTCCCGGCCGACAAGCCGGTGTGGGTGCGCGTGTCGGCCAGCGACTGGGTGCCCGGCGGCTGGGACCTCGACAGCACGGTGGCGTTCGGCCAGGCGCTCAAGGCGCGCGGCTGCGCGGCCATCCATGTGTCCAGCGGCGGGGTGTCGCCGCAGCAGGCCATTCCGCTGGGCGCGGGCTACCAGGTGCCGTTCGCCGAACGCGTGAAGGCCGAGGTCGGGCTGCCGACCATCGCGGTGGGGCTGATCACCGAACCCGCGCACGCCGAAGCCATCCTCGCCAACGGACAGGCCGACGCGGTGTCGCTGGCCCGCGCGATGCTCTACGACCCGCGCTGGCCGTGGCATGCGGCGGCCGAACTGGGCGCGCACGTGAGCGCGCCGCCGCAGTACTGGCGCTCGCAGCCGCGCGAGTTCAAGGACCTGTTCGAGAACGCGAGCTTCGGCGCGCGCTGACCCGGTTCACCGCCCGGCGGCCAGCTCGCGGTAGAAGAAGGTGGTGGCGCACGGCCCGCCTTCGGGCAACAGCGCAAAGCCGGGCACCGTGCCCACGCGCGTCCACCCGCTGCGCACATAGAGTCTTTCGGCTTCGGCGCTCGAGGTGTCGAGCACCAGCAGCGTCTTGCCGCGCTCGCGCGCCACGGCTTCGGCCGCCTGCATCAGCAGCGCGCCGATGCCACGGCGCCGCGCACGGCGGTGCACCAGCATCTTGGAAACGTCGGCGCGGTGCGGCTGGTTCTCGGGTTGCGCCAGCACCACCTGCACGGTGCCCACGATGCCCTCTTCGTCCTCGGCCACCAGCAATGCACGCTCGCCGCGTGCCACGCCGTCGGCCACCTGGCGCCAGAACGCGAGTGCGCGCTCATGCGCCAGCGGCAGCATGAAGCTCACGGAGGCGCCGCCTTCGACGCAGTCTTTGAGCACATCGGCCAGGCCTTGCATTTGCGCATCGCTCACGCGCTGCAGAAGGTGGATGCGGGGGATAGAGGTAGGGGTCGTCGTCATGTTCATCTCGCTGGGTAAGAAGGTGCCGCCGCCACCGTTGCGATGACGACGGCGTAGCGCGTGGTCTTGCGCGTGGGGTTGTAGTAGCTCATGGGGCGGTCGAGCACCATCGCCAGGCAGTCGCCCGTCGAAAGGCGGTGGCGGTCGTCGCCCACGGTGAGTTCGATGACGCCGTCGAGCACCCACACCTGCTGGTGGATGACGGGCTCGCGCGCCGCCGTTTCGTAGGCCACGCGCGCCTTGGGCGGAAACAGCACCTCGACGACCTGGATCGGCGACGGGAATCCGCCGGGCGAGACGTTCCTTCGCACATAGCCGGAGTGCGGATCGCGCCACTGCAACTGGTCGGCGAAGCGGGACACCGGGGAGGCAGGTTCGGGCGCGGGCGACGGCGCGTCGAACAGCGAGGCCAGCGACACGCCCAGGCCGGTGGCCAGCTTCTCCAGCAGCACGGCGGTGGGGCTGCTTTCGCCGCGCTCGATCAGCGAGATCATCGAGCGGCTCACGCCGCAGTGCGTGGCCAGCGCGTCGAGCGACAGGCCGCGCGCGGCACGCAGCTCGCGCACGCGCTGGGCGATGCGGTCGTTCAGGGAGGGTGGCGATTCTGTTTCCGTCATATTGGATGGAATATCCAATACAACGGAAACCGAGTCAAGCGGTCAGTGATGCGCCTTCACCGCGAAGCGCCGAGCAAGGCCGCGCGCGCCGCCTCCGACGGGAACACGCAGGCCACGTCGTGCGCGCAGCCCGGCACCAGCACGACCTCGCGCCGCTTGTCGGGCGCGAGCATCGTGCGGTCGTACTGCGCATAGGCCAGGCCGCGCTGCATGCGGTACGGGCCCTGCGCGGCGGCCGCGCACGACTTGTCGAGGATGCCGTAGTACGTGCCCTTGGCCTCGCTGCCGTCGAGCGCGCCTTCGAGGTAGCTGATGTCGGCGGCGGCATAGCGCTGGCGCGCCTGCGCGGCGCTGCGCCCCAGGTCGGCGGGCACACCGTCGGTGCCGTACTTCCAGCGGTTCACGCCGGGGCAGGTGCCGTCGGCCGGCGGTTGCGGACGCCAGGCATCGAAGTAGAGCCAGGTACCGGGGTCGGCGACCACATAGCGCACCGCGACCGAGGCCGCGCCGGCGCGCTCCTGATCCGCGAAGCCGATGTAGTGCTGCACCATCTGCGCCCCGGCCGAGAAGCCCGCGATGGTGACGGTGCGCAGGCTGGGCCAGCGCTGCGCGAGTTCGGCCACCAGTGCGTCCATGGCCGCGAAGGAGGTGATGCGCGCGCCGTTGTCCGCGCGGCCGCCTTCGAGCCACGAGGCGCAGGTCCACAGCAGGTCGCCGGCCCGCGCCGCCGGCACGCCCGGCGCGCTGCATCTGGCGGCCTTGTCCGCGGCGACCTGGAAGACCGGCGCAACCACCAGCGTGTCGGCGAGCGCGCCGGCATTGCGCACCGCCCGCAGCGCCGCATCGAAGGTCTTGGCGGCGTCGCGCGGATGGCCGTGCAGGGCGATGAGCGCCTTGGTGGGCCCGGCCGCATTGCCGGGCACGGGTGCGGGCGCCAGCGACGCGAAGTAGTTCAGCGTGCCTTCGGCGCCGGGCGGCTGGAAGGCGCGGTAGCAATCGGGCCCGGCCGACGCGGCGCAACCGGAAGGCTGCGCCGCCGCATGCAAAGCCCCGAGCGCGAGGCACGCGGCCACCAGCCATGACCATCTGTTCATGAAGACTCCATTGCCATGAGCGTTGGCATCGTGAAAACCGGATTCTCCCGCGCCGCCGGGCCTGGTTTTTATTCTGTGATGAGCCGATTCTTCGAACACATATTCAGCTGTAAGACGCAGATCATTCAACATCTCACCAGACAGAGCTTTGCCATGAGCACTTTCAGCGCCGACCCCCTGCCCTCTTCCTTCACGGCGTTCGCGGACGGCCTTGCCGAACCCTCGGCGCTGCGCGCCGCCATCACCGGCGCCTACCGGCGCGCCGAGCCCGAGGCGTTGCCGCCGCTGCTCGCGCAGGCCCGCCTGCCGGCCGACCTGGCTGCGCAGGCGCACGCCCTTGCGCACCGCATTGCCGAGCAGCTGCGCAACCGCAAGAACGCGAGCGGGCGCGCCGGCCTGGTGCAGGGCCTGCTGCAGGAATACGCGCTGTCGTCGCAGGAAGGCGTGGCGCTGATGTGCCTGGCCGAGGCGCTGCTGCGCATTCCCGATGCCGAGACGCGCAACGCGCTCATCCGCGACAAGATCGCGCACGGCCAGTGGCAGTCGCATGCGGGGCGCAGCCCCTCGGTGTTCGTCAATGCCGCCACCTGGGGCCTGCTGCTGACCGGCAAGCTGGTGGCGACGCACAGCGAAACGGGCCTGTCGAGCTTGCTGACGCGGCTCATCGGCAAGGGCGGCGAGCCGCTGATCCGCAAGGGCGTGGACATGGCGATGCGCATGATGGGCGAGCAGTTCGTCACCGGCGAGACCATCGCGCAGGCGCTGGGCAACGCACGCGAACTCGAGGCCCAGGGCTTTCGCTATTCGTACGACATGCTGGGCGAAGCGGCGCTTACCGCGCAAGACGCGAAGCGCTACCGCGTGGCCTACGAAGACGCCATCCACGCCATCGGCAAGGCCTCGGCCGGGCGCGGCGTGTACGAGGGCCCGGGCATCTCCATCAAGCTCTCGGCGCTGCACCCGCGCTACAGCCGCGCGCAGCATGCACGCGTGATGGCCGAGCTGTACCCGGTGCTGCGCGAGCTCACGCTGCTGGCGCGGCAGTACGACATCGGGCTGAACATCGACGCGGAGGAAGCCGACCGGCTCGAACTCTCGCTCGACCTGCTGGAGCGCCTGTGCTTCGAGCCGGCGCTGGCGGGCTGGAACGGCATCGGCTTCGTGATCCAGGCGTACCAGAAGCGCTGCCCCTTCGTGATCGACTTCGTGGTCGACCTGGCGCGGCGCAGCCGGCACCGGCTGATGGTGCGGCTGGTGAAGGGCGCCTACTGGGACAGCGAGATCAAGCGCGCGCAGCTCGACGGGCTGGACGGCTACCCGGTCTACACGCGCAAGGCCTACACCGACGTGTCGTACCTGGCCTGCGCACGCCGGCTGCTGGCCGCGCCCGAGGCCGTGTACCCGCAGTTCGCCACGCACAACGCGCACACGCTGGCCGCCATCTACACGGCGGCCGACCCGTCGCGCTACACGCCGGGCCAGTACGAATTTCAATGCCTGCACGGCATGGGCGAGCCGCTGTACGAGCAGGTGGTGGGGCCGCTGGGGCGGCCATGCCGCATCTATGCGCCCGTGGGCACGCACGAGACGCTGCTGGCCTACCTGGTGCGCCGGCTGCTGGAGAACGGCGCCAACACCTCGTTCGTGAACCGCATCGCGGACCCGACGATTCCGCTCGATGTGCTGGTGGAAGACCCTGTCTCGACGGTGGAGCGCATGGGCGCGCTGGAAGGCGCCATCGGCCTGCCGCACCCGGCCATTGCGCTGCCGGCGGCACTGTACGGCGCGCAGCGCGCGAACTCGCGCGGGCTCGACCTGGCGAACGACGACAGCTTGCGTGCGCTGGGTCAGGCATTGATCGACAGCGCCGATGCGCACTGGCGCGCCTCGCCCCTTCTGGCCGAACCTGGCGCCAGCCCAGACGACGCTTTGGGCGGAGCCGAGGTGCTGAACCCGGCGGACCATCGCGACGTGGTGGGCCGCGTGCAGCAAGCCACGCTGGCCGATGTGGAGTCCGCCATCGCACAGGCGCAGGGCATCGCCGCAACGTGGGCCGCAACGCCGCCCGCCGAACGCGCCGCGACGCTCGAGCGCGCGGCGGGCCTGCTCGAAGACCGCATGCCCCGCCTGCTGGGCCTGCTGGCGCGCGAGGCCGGAAAGACCTGTGCCAACGCCATCGCCGAGGTGCGCGAGGCGGTCGACTTCCTGCGCTTCTATGCGGCGCAGGCGCGCGACGATTTCTCCAACGACACGCACTGTGCGCTCGGGCCGATGGTGTGCATCAGCCCGTGGAACTTTCCGCTGGCGATCTTCACTGGCCAGGTGGCCGCCGCGCTCGCGGCCGGCAACCCGGTGCTGGCCAAGCCCGCGGAACAGACACCGCTGGTGGCGGCCGAGGCGGTGCGCGTGCTGTGGGAGGCCGGCGTGCCGCGCGCCGCGGTGCAACTGCTGCCCGGCCAGGGCGAGACCGTGGGTGCCGCGCTGGTGGCGGACGCGCGCGTGCAGGGCGTGATGTTCACCGGCTCGACCGAGGTGGCGCGCCTGCTGCAGAAGACGCTCTCGCAGCGCCTGGGTGCGCACGGCGCGCCCGTGCCGCTCATCGCGGAGACCGGCGGTCAGAACGCGATGGTCGTGGACTCGTCCGCGCTGGTGGAGCAGGTCGTCACCGACGTGATGGCCTCGGCCTTCGACAGCGCCGGCCAGCGCTGCTCGGCGCTGCGCGTGCTGTGCGTGCAGGAAGAAGCGGCCGACCGGCTGGTGGAAATGCTCAAGGGCGCGATGGCCGAAGCCTGCATCGGCAACCCCGCGCGGCTGGCGGTGGACGTGGGCCCGGTGATCGATGCCGAAGCACGCGATGGCATCGAGCGCCACATCGAGGCCATGCGCGCGAAGGGCCGCAAGGTCTTCCGCCAGGGCCGCGAATACGCGCACGACACGCGCAACGGCACCTACGTGATGCCGACGCTGATCGAGCTCGACAGCATCGGCGAGTTGCAGCGCGAGGTGTTCGGCCCGGTGCTGCACCTGGTGCGCTACCGCCGGCGCGACCTGGGCGCGCTGATCGGGCAGATCAACGGCACGGGCTACGGGCTCACGCTGGGCGTGCACACGCGCATCGACGAGACCATCGCGCAGATCGTCGAACACGCGAAGGCGGGCAACGTCTACGTGAACCGCAACATCGTCGGTGCGGTGGTGGGCGTGCAGCCCTTCGGCGGCGAAGGGCTGTCGGGCACCGGGCCGAAGGCCGGCGGGCCGCTGTACATGCTGCGCATGCTGTCGAAGCGGCCGGACGATGCGATGGCGCGCGCGGTGCCGGGCGAAGCGCCCGCGTCACGGGCTGCACTGTCGGCACTGTCGCGTTGGGCGCAGGCCACCGAGCGCACCACGCTGGCCGCGCAGTGCGCGCGCTTTGCCGCCGATTCGCGCGCGGGCAGTTCGCGCACGCTCGCCGGCCCCACCGGCGAGCGCAACGTCTACACGCTGGTACCGCGCGAAGCGGTGCTGTGCCTGGCCGACGACGAAGCAGACCGGTTGACGCAACTGGCCGCCGTGCTGTCGGTGGGCAGCAGCGCGATCTGGCCCGCCGATGCCGGCACGCAAGGCCTGCTGGCCTCGCTGCCAGCCGAGGTGCGGCAGTGCGTGGCCGTTGCGAACGACTGGACGTCGGACACGGTCGCGTTCGATGCCGCGCTGTACCACGGCGGCGCGCAAGACCTGTCGGGCGTGATGCAGCGCCTGGCCGCGCGGCCCGGGCCTGTCGTCGGCGTGCGCGCCTTCGCGCCGGGCGACACCGGCATTCCGCTCGAAAGCCTTGTGGTGGAGCGCGCGCTGAGCATCAACACGGCGGCGGCCGGCGGCAACGCGAGCCTGATGACCATCGGCTGAGCGGCGCCGGGCCGGGCTTTGCGCGTTACTTGTCGAACGCCGGGTCGATCGGCACGCGGTAGCCGTTGACGAGCCGGTTGGTCTCGTTGGCCATGCCGACCACGCTCATCAGCTCGGCGAACATGGCCGGCGTCATGCCGGCCTTTTCGGCGCCCGCGTGATGGCTGGCGATGCAGTAGCCGCAGTTGTTGGTGACGCTCACGGCGAGGTAGACCATTTCCTTCACGACCGGGTCGAGCGCACCGGGCGCCATCACTTCCTTCAGGCTGGCCCAGGTGCGCCTGAGCGTGGCCGGGTCGTTGGCCAGGTACTTCCAGAAGTTGTTGACGTCGGGCACGTTGCGCGAGGTCTTGATGTCGTCGAAGACGGCCTTGACTTCGTCGGAGGCGGCGGCGTATTCGATGGGTTGGGGCTTCACGGAGGGTCTCCTTGGGGTGAGCTGCGGCTGCTGGTAATCTGACCCAATAGAGTCGTAAAAGGGCAACAAGCGCCCATGCGGCATTGCGCAGAGCGACACGTCCGCGTTCCTGGGTCAGAGTCGTAAAGGGCGGTGGGACGAGTAAGTCTCTGTGACCGTGGTCGTAAACGAGTGCCTGACCGCTGTTGAACAATATGCGCAGCCACAGTTCTCTCGCAGCCGCATGCTTGACATCCCCAGTCTTCTCCCAGGCGAATTTGCTTACGGGTATCTCAACACCATCTTTCGATTCCACGGTATCCGCCCCCAGAAGTGCGATATTTCCGAAATGCAACGCAGATGGGGGACGGGCGACGGCGACCCAGCGAAGACGTTGGCATCGCTTGGGTTTCTAGCTCCTCCAGATCTTCTGAGACGACATACTCTCCAGTATTTTCTTAGTCGGGCAACAGAGACCAAGGACAGCCAGATCTCTGCTATCACAGATACCAAGTACGACTTCTCGTATTTGCTGCATCGTGCACGTAACGATACTTTCTTTTGTTCATCATGTATCGATGATGATATAGACCGGTTTGGACGAAGTTACTGGCATGTCGCACACCAACTGCCAGGAATCTACGAATGCCCCATGCATCCGGGCACAACTCTTAGCTCTTCCTGGCGTTCCGAAATCTTCTGGCTTCCGCCTGGGCATGCCCAAGATAGCACCTACAAAAACTCAGAATGGTCTACGTGGTTGGAAAACCGGACTGTCCGCCGCTACACGGCGATCGCGTTGTACATGTCGAACTGGGAAGGTGATCTCAATCGCTATGACTTAGTCGACTGCTTTCAGAGAAGAGCAAGAATCCTGAATCTGGATGGCAACAATTTGGCCACATATTTGACGCGAAGATTTCCCCACGACTGGCTTAGACAGGTCGCGTCTTTCACGCGCATGACAGCCACACGACCACCTCAATGCTTCTTATCCCTGACCCGCACAGATCGCTTAGCTCCCATTCCGCGGCGAATGTTCGCATGCCTCGCAGCTGCAGCGCTCTGGCCATCGGCCTCAGAAGCAATCGCTGCGATGACTGCTCTCGATGCCGCTCCCCGAGACGGAGAGCAGCTGAGAAACTGCACATCACGAGAATCCTGTGCAATTGCCGGCAAAAGCTCCCTTGTCGGAAGCTAAGTCTCGGACATTCACGTGCCACTTCGGGCCCTGCGCTTCCTCGCGCTTGTCGACGCCCCGATAGCCTGCATCGCCGAAGGCCGCGGCCTCCTCGCCATGAAGCAGCGCGCCGGCTTGCGTCACGTCGTTGACGTTGGCCGCCGTCGCGACCACCGTGTGCACCAGGCCCGACTGAGCATCCACGCCAATGTGCGCCTTCATGCCAAAGTGCCAGGCGTTGCCCTTCTTGGTCTGATGCATCTCGGGATCGCGCGCGTTGCCCTCGTTCTTGGTCGAACTGGGCGCTGCAATGATGGTCGCGTCCACGATGGTGCCCGCGCGCATCAGAAGGCCTTGCTCGGCCAGGTAAGCATTGATCTCGTCGAACAGTGCCCTGGTTAGATCGTTGTCCAGCAGCAGTCGTCTGAACTTGAGCAGCGTGGTGGCATCGGGCACCGACTCGCGCGACAGGTCGATGCCCACGAAGTCGCGCAGCGCCTGGCTGTCGTACAGCGCGTCCTCCAATGCTTCGTCGGCCAGGCCGTACCACTGCTGCAGGCAGTACATGCGCAACATCCTGGAAATGCCGATCGGCTGACGCCGACGCGCCCGCTCGTGGAGTACTGCGGCTCGATCACTGCGATCAGGCCAGACCACGGCACCACGCGTTCCATGTCGGCAAGAAACTTCTCGCGCCGTATCTGCTTCTTCTTCATCGCGTACTCGGCGCTGGCAAAGCTGCGTTGGTTCATCTTGGTGGTGCTGTGACTTGTGGTGTCTTCACGCACGCACGAGTCGTGCCTGCCGCGACATATTGATCAGCATTCCCTTAGCTCGCAGAAGGGTCGGTACCAGCAATGATCGATTGCAGCGGGCGCTTCATCGGGTCCATGTCATCGGCAACGTCCAGCGCAACTCGCACCCATTCGTCAAACTGAGCATTGCCTTCAGGTCCCAGTTCAGGGTGGGCGGCCATTGCATTGACCATCTCACGGATATCAAGCGCCATTCTTCGTTGGCTGCCCAGATCGATGATGTGTTGCCGCAGCTTACGTCGCTGGGTCGCGATCTCTTCCAGGCGCTTAGCTTCTCTGGCGCGCTCTGCGGCTTCACGTTCCCTTTCCATTTCGATACGACACTTGAGCCGCTGTTCGTACGCATACTGAGCAAAGTGCCGCATAGAAAGCTCGGCTCGCCTAAGCAAGCCTTCGATGATGACCGGCAGTTGGCTCTCCAGTTTCTCGCCCGGCTTGTCGATCCATTCAAGTGCGCCGAGCGCACACGACTCAGTTCCGAGCCTGAGCGTCGTTGCATCGACTTTCTTGGAGTTCTGCAACCTTCTTCGCTCGTGTTTCCCATCGGGTTCGACGATCAGAAGCTCCATCCTTCCGCTCCCGAACCGGAGATTCATCTTCAGGAAATGCAGGGTCCCGACCCCCTGAAACCATTCATCGTGAGTGAAGACTTCCTGTCCGGTCGACACAGATGTGAGTGCACGAGCGATGCTGTTGAAGATTCTGAGTTGGCGTTGGTGCTGCGGCGCGTCGTAGTAGGGCTTGTCGAAGGAAGAGGTCCACTCACGCTCCTGAACCTTTTGCCGGCGCCGAGCTTCGGCATCGAGCACGCGCTTGAGCGCGCCATGTGGGCTCGACAGATCTCGACATGCGACCACCTTGCCGATGATCTTCAATGCCGCAGCCACTTGCTCCTCAACCTGCTCTGCAAACGCCGGAGCAACGATCGGCTGATTCAGATCCTCATCCGCTGGCCAGCGGTAGTAGCTTTGCTCACCAAACGATAGTTCAACCGGGTGGCCTGGCAGGCGGACGGGAAGCTGAGGCCGTCGCCCCACCTTGCCGACAGCTTTCCTTGCCCAATAGCCTGGCGGCGGACCAGGAATGTGAGACCGAGTGCAGAGCTTGCCTATGGCCACGTCAGATATGCCCAGCTCTTTGGCGAGTGAAGAGCGCGGACGAGTCCAGACAAGGTCATAGAGCTCAGTGCGGGTCAATGTCTTCGTCATGGCTATGTTTCAATAACTAGGCGGCTCGATCTGCGACACGATGTTCCAACAGGAGGAAGGCCTTGGCAAATGCCGAGTCCACGCGTCTTGCAGTTCTGATCGACGCGGACATCCTTGCCGGCAGGGCTTCAAGAGGCGTGGTTTCCGGCCCGAATGGCCATGGCCTGTTGGTACAGGCGAAGCGCGTGAACTGGGTGCTCGACGCTGACATCAGGGCATTCTTCGACACAGTCGATCACGCCTGGATGATGCGATTCCTCGAGCACCGGGTCGGCGACACGAGAGTCTTGCGATTGATCCGCAAGTGGTTGACGGCCGGCGTTGTCGAAAACGGGCACAAGACCGAGGTGCGGGTGGGTACCCCGCAAGGGGCAGTGATCTCGCCGCTATTGGCGAACATCTACCTGCACTATGTCTTCGACCTGTGGGCACATCGCTGGCGAGGCCGCCATGCAAGAGGGGACGTGATGATCGTTCGGTACGCCGACGACAGCGTACTCGGGTTTGAGAGCAAGAGCGACGTTGACCGATTCCTTGAAGATATGAAGGTGCGGTTCGCCCAGTTCGAGCTGACGCTGAATGAGGACAAGACGCGCGTGCTGCAGTTCGGTCGCTTCGCGGCCCAGGCGCGCGCCAAGCAAGGGCTTGCAAAGCCGCCGACGTTCGACTTCTTGGGGTTCACCCACATCTGTGGGAAGTCCCGGTCGAACGGCTGGTTCCAACTGAAGCGACTGACCTCGGCGAAGCGAATGCGTGCCCGCCTCAAGGCGATTCGAGAGGCGCTGATGCGCCGCATGCACGAGCCGATCCCCGTGGTTGGTCGCTGGCTGCGGCACGTGGTCCAGGGCTACTTCAACTACCAAGCCGTACCGGGCAATGTTGACCGCTTGGACGCGTTTCGCAAGGACGTGTCTTGGGCGTGGCTACATGCGCTACGACGGCGAGGGCAGCGTGGACGAATGCCTTGGGGCCGGTTCGGGCGTCTGGTCGAACGCTACCTCCCGCGGGCTGGGGTGCTCCACCCGTATCCGCATCAACGCTTTGCGTCATGACTCAAGGCAGGAGCCGTATGCGGTAGTGCCGCACGTACGGATCTGTGCGGTGCGGGGGGCGGGGAGTAGTCCCCGTCCCTACCGCGACCTACAAGTCGTCTACCAGTGCGCGACATCGGAAAAAACTGGCCGCCCTCATGGTCGGCTACAAGATATCGAACAAGGAGTTGGACTGGCACGAGGAGCGCATCAACCAGTTGATGGACCGCGAGGCGATGGACATCTACGAAGACGACGCGAAGCAGAAGGCAGAGGACTTTGTTTCACGCGCGTACGGCAAAGGCCATCCCGAGTTCGCAGACATGGTCGAGAAGCAGGCCAAGATCGAGATGGAAACCGAGTGGTCGATCAGGCAGAGCATCGATGCGACCACGAAGCTCCAGACGCTGCGGATAGAACGCGAGGATAACAATCACCGGCAGTTGATCGACAGCATCGAAACGTTGCGCAGACAGTCGAGGAATCTATTGCGTTTGCGGTGACCCACTATTTCTTAAAGAGATCCCTGATCACCAATGGGATCATGGTGAGAAACCCTACGAACGCGCACGCGAAGGCCGCAAAAAATAGCAGGAGCCCGGCCTTACGGAGCCATTCGATACCGAATTCCTGCCCAAGAAAGTTCAATCCAAAAAATAAGATTGCGATGACTATCGATGTGACGATGAATTTAGTCACTTTGTGCTGCGTGAACATCGCACGTTTATTCGCATCCACAAGCATCTCCCCACGGACTAGTGGCAAGGGTTGAAGACCAAAACTGACCAGCACCAACCATGACACCAAAACCGGCTCCGATCTTCGGAAAGATCGTGCCGGAATGCCCCGCTACTGGGTTCATGTAATCAGCAGGCTTGAGTGCATTCCCAGGGGCTGTGGCACTACCTCCTCCAGACACTCCCCAGCCAATATTCCCTTCTGTCGCGATGCCGCTAGATGAGCTATTGGTGATGGGGCCATCAGATTTTGAGTGCCCCGCACTCAGTCCCACTCCAACAAAAGCTCCCGGCCCTACATACAGGTTAGCCTGGAACTGCAAGAAGGCCTGATAGCATTTCCAGTTGAGCTTGTTTTTGGGAATGGATATGCCGACGGATGTTCCACCGCCGCCACCGCCCAAGACCATGCCTGTCCCAGAGATACCCACCGATAGTTGATCTGCCAGACCATAGGGATCCACGTTGGCAAGTGGATTGGCGGAAACATAGCCAAAGCGATTCCACCCACCATCGAGCCCTATCGGATCCGGCTGGCTATATCGCCCCGTCCTCGCGTCATAGCTCCTGAAGTAGTTGTATGAGAGGCCCGACTCCTCATCCGCATACTGCCCCGGATACCTCAAGTTAAACGTCACCTCCGAGATGCTCGTCGTGCCCAGGTTCGGTGTCGTATCGGTGTTGGCGAACCGGTTCCTCGCCGTCGTCGGCTTGTCCTCCCCGAACGCGCTGTAGCCCCACTGCCAGACCGCCTGCCCGCGCGCATTGGTAAGCCTCCTGGGCGTATTCAGGTGATCGCTGTGGATGGCATAGGTAGCGCCATTGACGATCGCCGCAATCGGCATCGGCCCATTACTCGTCGGCAGGTAGATGTACTGGCTCTGCCCCGCACTGTTCGTGCCCCCACTGCCCACCTCCGCGATCAGCGTGCCCTGCTCGTCGTAGACATACGCATAGCCCAACTGCTCGGCCTGGTTGTTGGCTGGGCTCCAGAGCTTCGTGAAGAACGCGATCAGGCTTTGCATGAAGCCCGGGTTGCTTTCATCCCCCTGAACTGGCGGATACAGCGGCTCGGTCTTGAACACCCTTTGCCCCAGCGCGTTGTGCGCATAGCGCGTGGTCGGGCTGACATCTGTTGCGCCAGTCGTCGCTGCGGCAAGCCGGCCTTCGGCGTCGTAGGTGTAGCTGCGTAGGCCATCCGTCAGCAAGTCGCCGTTGGCGTTGTAGCCGTAAGTGACGCTGGTGTTGCTCGCGCCGTTAATAGTCTGGGTGAAGCCCGTGAGCTGGTTGCTGGTTGCGCTTACCGTGTATGTGCGGTTGGTGGTCTGGCCATTTGACGCCCGGGTGCTGGCGGAACGATTGCCGTTGGCGTCGTAGCCAAACTCTGCTGAATCGGCTGCTGCGTTGCCGGTGGCTTTGAAGCTGGCGATGCGGCCCACGCGGTCGTAGTCCACGCTCCAGGTGACGTTGCCATTGACGATGGTGCTGTGGGTCGGATCGGTGTCGGCGGGCTGGTAGCGGTTTTGCATCAGGCTTGTAATGCGCCCGGATGCGTCGTAGGAGTAGCTACTGAACTCAGTGGAGGTCAGGCGGCCTGCGGTGTCGTAATCACGGTTGGCTGCGATGGCCGGGCTCGAGAATGCCCAACTCCATGCCTTGGGCTGACCCAGCGGATTCCAAGCGATGCCTGTGACGAGCGGGTTGCCGTTCAAGCTCAGGCCGGTAACGCGGCCTGAACTGTCGTAGGAGTACGTCAGTATGCCACCTGCGTTGGGATAACCGATGCTCGCCAGCAGGCCGTTGGGGTTGTAGGCATAACTGACCTGCTGAACGCCTCCGTTGGCAAGCGTCTGCTTCTTGAGTGTCACCCGGCCGAAGGCGTCACGGGTGTATTCGGTGGTGCCACTGCGGTCAACGATCTCCGACAAATAACCCTTGCTGTTGGCCGTGAGGTCGTAGCGCAGGGTGGTCGTCTTGCCATCGGCAAAGACGAGACCGGTCGGACGGCCCAGGATATCGCGAGTTATCGTTGTCGCATGGCCGAGGGCGTCAGTGATCTGGCTGGGTAGGCCAAGGTTGTCGTACTGGGTGCTGGCGGCGCCCATGTCCGCGCTGGCTTCTACAGTGGCGTTGCCCTGTGCATCGCGGGTGTAGGCGGTAGTCACGCCCTTGAAATCGCTAGCCGTGGTAACAGCGTCGAGGGCGTTGTACTGTAGCTTGGTGAATGCCCAGGTTGAATCCGAAATAGTCTCAACGCGGCGCAAGGCGTCACGACCGTACCTAAAGACGGTGTCATTCAGGCCATTGGTCAATGTTGAGAGGTCGCCGTTGGAGTCGTAGCCAAAGCTTCTGGTTTGATTAGGGCCTTCAGACTGGGCCGAGACGCGGTTAATGTTATTAATGATTCTGCCTGCACTCCAAGCGAGGTTGCCAGCGCTGTCTTTGACCTGCTCGGCGGTGCGGTTGCCTAGGCCGTCGAGGGTGTAGGTGCCGGATTCGCCCCCGTTGTTGCTCCAGCCTGTGAGACGGTGAGCCGCGTCGTACGTATAAGTCACGACGAGGCCCGACGGGAGGGTAATGGTCTCTACGGTTCCGTAGGGCTTATAGGTGAGGACCGTAGTCTGGCCGCCGACGGTCTGAGTCAATAGGCGATCGCGCTGGTCGTAGGTATAAGTAGTGACCAAGCCGTTGGGGGCGGTCGAACTCACAACCCGGTTGGCGGTATCGTAGGCATAGCTGCTGACGTGACCGAGCGCATTGGTCGACGTGAGGACGTTGCCCTGGGTGTCGTAGGTGTAGCTGGTCACGGCGCCGCTAGGCTCAGTAGCCGTGGCGACGAGCTGCTGGGCGTTGTAGGTCCATTGCCAGATTTGGGTCTTGCTGGTGGTGGTATCCGTGACGGTTTTGGAAAGCACATTACCTACTGAGTTGTAAGAGTAGGCGGTCGTGCGGCCATCCTCGGTGACCAACAAAGGCAGTGAGTAGGTCGAATGCCACTGCACATTCACCGTTTGCGCTTCGGTCCTGCGAATACCGCGAACGACGGTGGTAGGCAATCTGCGAGCAACATCCCAAGTCGTGACCGTCTCGACGTTGTTGAAGTCTGTCTCAGAAGTTATGAGTCCACTGGCATCTTGTACGCGCCTATAGGCGTCTGACTCGCCGAGACCCGAAGGCAAGGAACTGGCGATCACGGCGACGGGACTTTGGCCGAGGCTGTAACTGTAAGAACGGGAGGTTCCTAGAGGATCGATGACACTGGCATAGCCGTCTGACGGATAGCTGACTTGGTAGCGGTCAGCAGAACCCGCGAGTTCCGAACGGATCGCCCGGCCCTGGCTGTCGTAATCGAAGGTCGCAAAGCGCGCTCCCGTCTCGTCGAAAATCCCGGTTAACGCGTAAGGGAACGAAGCGTTCTCGTAGACCAAGGTGCGGGCCTTGGCGTCGGGGTACGTGACGACAGACAACCGGCCAAGCGTGTCATAGCTATAGCTGACGGTACGCGAGTCTGGAATGGCGAGCGCGATCAATTTACCTACGCCGTCGTAATGGAGCGTAAGCGTGCGTCCAAAGCCATTGCTGATGGTGACGAGTTGGCCAGAGCTGTTGTAGAGGAAGGTTGTCGTCTGGCCGTTGCGCTGCGCGCTGGAGTTCAACTTGCCGTCTGCGGAAAAAGATAGGGTGGAATCGTCGTCGACTCGGCGATAGGTCCAAGTCCCGTCACTGTTCTGGACGAGTGAGTCGGCGTTATTAACTCCACTCCAAATTGATGCACCGGACGCTTTTAGAAATTGCCGCACTGATCCATCTGCCTTTACAACTGAAACGATATCCGCGTTTGCTGTCGATGGCACCACCAACCCTTCGGTATAGCTGTGGGTCCAAGCCTTTCCCAGCACGCCCTCCGGCCGAAGTGCATCTGAGCCCCATGCGCTACGGTAGATTCGCGAAAAGCTCAAAGGCGACGGGCCGTTGTCTAAATAATCAACCTCCAGTCGGTACTTCTCCGCAGAGCCCGGGAGAATCGGGTTGCTTGTGCGACCACCGGCCATGCACATATTGATCTCGGCCGGGACACACGCGGTTTGCTTAGCATTCGCTTGGTACGAAACCTTGCAACCGCAAGTATCTGTCCAAGGATCTCGGATGCTGTTTGCGGGGCATCGCCTCTCTGACCTCCACCATCCTAACTTCGTAGTGCCCGTAAGTGTACCGTTAAGATATTCCTCAGCAATACACGGACCGCCACCTTCGGAGGGGTAGGGTGGCAGGTTGTCCGCTCCTGGCGCATCTAAATATTGCCACTTTTCCTCAATAGAATTAGCATTAAAAGCAGCCGCTACGGTTTCGCAAGCCAAGCGCGCGGTCGGAAATAGCCCCATCTCGCGACCGTCAAAGTCGAGATACGCCCTAAATGATGCTTCTTTTTCAACCAAAGCATGCGCGCTAGCATGAGCACCCAAAACCCCGATGCACAAGAATATCTGTAGGATATTTTTCTGAAATATCGCGCTGCAAATAAAGACCCGAGAGAACAACTTTTCCAAAGCCTCAATTCGTCTTGCAAATTTCTTGACCAAGATTTTCAAAATTACCCTCCGTTTTATCACTTTTCTTGTGGCAGATGTCATGATCAGCCGCAAACTTGCAACGGAAATTCTTACGTCGCCACCGTCCGAACCAAGAAATCCCAAAGCAAGTAGCCAACCTCCGCAAGCAAATTTGCATCGGTAAATACATATTGTTTCAGAATATCTGATCGCCCGAGGACGCACAACACCAATGCGAATCGGCTTGCACTTCGACGATCAGAATGGATATAAAAGTTCGCGGGCGCTGTTGTCGTGAAACGACTATCTAAACAGTCGTACTTTTCTGTGTTGCGACTAATTAATGCTTTAGCTTGCGGCCGCGATTGGTCTCGCTGGCCGGGCCGGTGCTTAACCAAGCATTCGAGATCGGCACATTCACCGTAGGCAGCTAGGCGCGCACGATGAACGCGCGGTTGTGACTCAGCTCGAAGTGAACCACCTGCAGCTTGGTGCGTTCACCGGCGATGACGGCCCAGTCACCCGCTTCAGTCGAACTGGAACGCTTCGCCGGGGCCGAAGGCCAGGGGCACGAGGTGCCGCGTCCGGTGGTCTGTTGGACCTCGCGGTGGTGTGCATGCCACTGACGCACAAAGGCGGCCACCCGGTTGTACGACCCCTGGTAGTCCAGGGCCGCCAGATCTGCGTGCATCTACCTGAGCGTGCGACGCTGCTTGCGAGACTTGGAGGTCTCGCTCTTGAGCCAGCCGCCGAGCTTCTCGGCGAACGCGTCGAGCTTGGTCGGGCTGATGCGCTTCGCGTAGGCGTGGTGCGGGCGTGCAGCACCGAAGACACGAACCACACGCGCCAGCGCTGCTTCCGTGCCTGCGCGCATATCCAACGGCTCGACGGCAAGCAACAGTGCGTTGAGCCGGATCTTGCGCTTATCGCTCAGCCTTTCGTGGTCGCTCACCACGACGTCATCAGCAACGATCTTCACTCGCGTGGGATACAGGTGCGTGCTGACCATCCGGCCGGCCAGTTCGCGCGGCACCGAGTCGCGGTCGCGCGCCATCGACACCAGACAAGTGCTGGTGAGCCGCACTGGACATTCGAGAGATGGTTGGCGTGCTTTCGGCTCATCCAGAGCTGGGGCCTGAAGGGAATCCTACGTTCGACGACGGGGTCCGCCTTGCATTGGACGTCGCCGATGAACTCGAACCTATGAAGCGCCCGCTGGAAGCACTCATCACTGGCGCTAGGGCAATTTCAGCAGGCAAGAGACCGTCGCCAATCTTGTTTAGCCGCCGGCTCGAACGATTTGACGATTAGGGGCTAGACACAAGAGAGGGCCGGAAGGAGTGACCGCTTGCTAGACCGCTCAATATTCTAAAATAGCCTGGAACTCAAATAGCTGTGAATTTTCTCAACGACCGCGACATTAACCAGCCACTGGACGCAGCTAGTCGCTTGCCCGCTTTCTATCCAAGCGAGGACGCACCAGTGCCCACACCTCGTCTCTATATTTTATTGCGGCCTCGAAGCCAGCCTCGACTGATTCATTTAAGTAGATTTCTCCCTGATCAATGTCTGCCCAGTTCTTGCTCCCTATGCCGCGGCCGATCAGACTGACTGCGAGCTCGTAGAGCGCCGCAGGAGTCTTCTTTTCCGCCAGGGTTTTCAGTTCAGCACGGTACTCCTTCTCTACCTCTTTCTCATACTCCGGATCTTTCGGTAGATTCAGCCCTTTTGGACTTCGCGAATTTAGAAACGTCAGAACCAGGCGCCCTAGCGTACGCTCAATTTCTGCAGGCTCACGCGCTCTGATATTGCTAAGGGGCAAGTTCAGAATTTCCTCTGACGATCGGCCATCCGATCCTTCCAGACTGTTCTCTCGGGCCAGCAGAGAATCAGCAGACTCATCGATTAAAAATTCGATCGAAGCGGATTTAATAGTCTGTTTCATTGGCATTGTTCCTTGCAAGCGCTGAGTCTCTTTACGTATCTGCGGAAAGCGTCCTCTTCGCATGCCTTGCGAGTTCGAAAGTCTTGATAGGTCTTTCCTAGAGCATCACAGTATTCGTATTCCCGGTTCATTCGATCTTCCGCATCTTGCTCGCATTCTTCCAGGGCGCTCTTCGGCATCAGATCGTTCAGCCACTTGGGCACTGAAAGTTTCGGCGGTGGACTGATGATTGGAGTGAGGGTCTCTGGATCTAATACTTGAGGCAGGCCAGGCGATTTGCCGGAAGCTCCTGGCGGCGGCGGTGGTGGCATCGGTATCGCGAATAAACCGCGAGGGTCGGAAAGGTTAAGAGGGCTGGCCTCCGCATACCCAAACCGGTTCCACCCACCATCCAGCCCAATCGGATCCGGCTGACTGTATCGCCCCGTCCTCACGTCGTAGCTCCTAAAGTAGTTGTAGAACAACCCAGACTCCTCATCCGCATACTGCCCCGGATACCTCAGGTTGAACTTCACCTCGGAGATGCTCGTGGTGCCTGGGTAGGGCGTCACATCCAGATTCGCAAACCGATTCTTCGCCAGCGTCGGCTTATCTTCCCCGAACGCGCTGTAGCTCCACTGCCAGACCGCTTGCCCATCCGCGTTCGTGAGCTTGCGCGGCGTGTTCAGGTGATCGCTGTGCACCGCATACGTGGCGCCGTCAATCACCGCCGCGATTGGCATCGGCCCGTTGGCCGTTGGCAGGTAGATGTACTGCGCCTGGCCCGCGCTCTGCGTGCCGCCGCTACCCACCTCTGCGATAAGTGCGCCCTGCTCGTCGTAGACATACGCATAGCCCAGTTGCTCAGCCTGCGTGGTCGAAGGACTCCACAGCTTGGTGAAGAACGCTATCAGGCTCTGCATGAAGCCCGGGTCGGCCTCGTCGCCCTGGCTGGGCGGGTACAACGGCTCGGTCTTGAAGACACGCTGGCCTAGTGCGTTGTGCGCGTAGCGCGTGGTCGGGCTCGCGTCGGTGGCGCCGGTGGTGGAGGCAGCCAAGCGCCCTTCGGCGTCGTAGGTGTAGCTGCGCAGACCGTCGCTCAGCAGGTCGCCATTGGGGTTGTAGCCAAAAGTGACGCTGGTGTTGCTCAGGCCGTTGATGTTTTGGGTGAAGCCAGAGAGTTGGTTGCTCGCAGCGCTTACTGTGTAGTTGCGGCTGGTGCTCTGGCCGCCGAGCACACGCGTGCTGTTCAAGCGATTGCCGTTGGCGTCGTAGCCGAAGCCGGCGGTGTAGTCCGTGGCGTAGAAGCCTGTAATTCTACCCATCGGGTTGTAGCCGACGGTCCATGTGACGTTGCCGTTGCCGATGGAGCCTTGCGTGGGGCCGGGCTGGTAGAGGTTCTGCGTGAGGCTCGTGATGCGGCCGGCGGCGTCGTAGACGTAGCTGCTGAATTCCGTCGCCGTCATGCGGCCCGCGGTGTCATAGCTGCGGCTCGCAGCGATAGCCGGGCTTGCAAAGACCCAGGTCCAGGCAGTGGGCTGACCCAGCGGGTTCCAGGCGACGTTCGTGATGAGCGGCATGCCGTTCAGGCTCAGGCTCGTGAGGCGGCCAGTGCCATCGTAGGCATGGGCGAGCGTCGAGCCGTTGGAGTAGCCGATGCTGGCGAGCGTCCCGTTAGGGTTGTAGGCATAGCTGACCTGCTGCACGCTGCCGTTGGCCAGGGTTTGCCTTTTGAGGGTCACGCGGCCGAAGGAGTCGCGCGTGTATTCGGTCGTGCCGCTGCGATCGATGATCTCCGACAGATAGCCCTTGCTATTGGCAGTGAGGTCATAGCGCAGCGTGGTGGTCTTGCCGTCGGCGAAGACTAGGCTGATCGGCCGCCCGAGCAGGTCTCGGGTGATGGTCGTGGCTTGGCCGAGGGCGTCTGTGATCTGGCTGGGCAGACCCAGCGCGTCGTACTGGGTGCTGGCGCCACCCATGTCGGCACTCGCCTCGCTCGTCGCGTTGCCCTGGGCGTCGCGGGCGTAGGTGGTGGCCACGCCCTTGAAGTCTTTTGCTTCAGTGACGGCATCGAGGACGTTGTACTTGAGGGTGGCGGTGGCGTTGAGGGCATTGGTCACGGCCTTGACGCGGCGCAGGCCGTCGAGGCCGTATTGGGTGCTTTGGTTCAGGCCGTTGGTCTGGGTGATCAGTTCGCCGTTAGCGTCGTAGCCGAAGGAAATGGTCTGGTTCGGGCCTTCGGTCTTGGCGATGAGGCGGTTGTTGCTGTTGATAGTGCGCGCCGTGTTCCACGCCACGTTGCCGGCGCTGTCCTTGATCTGCTCCGCGGTGCGGTTTCCCATGCTGTCGAGGGTGTAGGTGACGGACTCACCGCGGTTGTTGCTCCAGCCTGTGAGGCGATGGGCGGCGTCGTAGGTGTAGGTCAGGACGAGGCCGGAGGGCAGCGTGATGGTGTCGACCGTACCGAAGGGCTTGTAAGTGAGGGTGGTGATTTGGCCGCCGACTGTCCTAGTCAGAAGGCGGTCGCGGGCGTCGTAGGTGTAGGTGGTCGCGAGGCCGTTGGGGGCCGTCGAACTAGCGACACGGTTAGCGGTGTCGTAGGTGTAACTGGTGACGTGGCCCAATGCGTTCGTCGTGGTGAGAACATTGCCCCGGGTGTCGTAGGCGTAGCTAGTCACCGCACCGTTGGGTTCGGTGGCCGTCTCGACCAACTTCTGAGCGTTGTAGGTCAACTGCCATAACTGCGCCTTGCTCGTGGCGGTATCGGTGGCGGTCTTCGTTAGGACATTGCCGACAGCGTCATAGGTGTAGGCGGTGGTGCGGTTGTCTTCGGTGACCAGCACCGGTAAGGCTAAAGTCGAATGCCATTGGGTGGTCACTGTCCGTGCCTCAGGCGTGCCGGAGGCGTAGACCACTGTGGTCGGCAGGCGACGAGCAACGTCCCAGGTGGTAGTGGTCACCGCACCAGTGAAGTCGGTCTCCGACGTTATCAATCCGTTGGCATCTTGCACACGATTGGCAGCGTCACTCTTGCTTTCGCCCGAAGGCATTGAGCCTGCAAGGACGGCAAGCTTGCCCATCGTCATGCCGTAGTTGTAATTATGGATCGTGCCCAGCGGATCGGTCACCCTGGCAGAACCTGCCGAGGGATAGCTGACTTGGTAGCTGTCGACCGAGCCTGCCAATTGCGTGCTAATCGCTCGGCCAGTGCTGTCGTAGGCGAAGGTGCCCCAGCGAACACCAGCCTCGTCGAAGATACCAGTCAGTGCTTGGGGGAAAGAGGTGTTTTCGTAAACGAAGTTGCGACTCTTGCCGTCTGGGTAAAGGACCGAGACCAGACGACCAGTGTTGTCGTACCCGTAGGCGATGATCCGCGAATCAGGAGTCGTGACAGTGTTCAGTTGGCCTGCGCCGTTGTAGCCGAACGCTAGAGTGCGGCCGAAGTTGTTCGTAACGCTAGCCAGCTGACCAGCGCCGTTGTAGATGTACGTAGTGACCCAGCCATTGCGATCCGTTTGCGTCTGCAGTTTGCCAGATCCGTCGAAGCTGAATGTGGTGTTGTCATCGGCGCGGGAGTAAGTCCAGCCTCCCGAGGAAAGTTGCGCCAGCGTGTCAGCATTGTTGGTACCACTCCAGATGCTTGCACCTGAGACCCTCGCAAAGGTCCGCTCATAGCCTTGACCTGTGGTGATGGCCGCAGTGACGGGAGACGTGCTGGGTGTGGCGACCAGTTTGGCGCTAAAGCTGTGAGACCAAACTTTGCCCAACGAAGTGCCAGTCCAGGTCGAATCGCTTGCCCAAGTACTGCGGTAGGTCCGCGTGAAGGACAAGGCGCCGGGGCCCGAATCAGACCAGTCAGTTTCGGACCGGTATTTTTCTGCCCTAGCGGGAAGAATTGGGGCGCCTACTTGTGCGCCGTCAGCTGCTCGCTTGCATGAAGGCGGTTCTGGCGGCGTCGGGTACGTAATTGCCACACAAGCGTCGCCAGCCTGATTTGATCCAAACCCATCGTTGCATCTGCATCCGACGTAGTTGTTAATCATTTCGTCAACCGGGTGGCTATTTGGTATGCATCGGTCGATTAGTACTTCGTCATAAAAGTCTAAGGTCGTATGATTAGTTGCCCAAGTCTGAGTGATAAAACACGATGCATTTACGGGAGCAAAATCAGTTACCGAATTGAGCTTGAAGGTGTCCGGCGCTAGCGCACTGTTGAGATTTGCAACCGTTGCGTCGCAAGCTTCTTGGGCATTTGGAAAAAATGCCCAAGGTCGAGGCATTGAGACGTTGTAGTAGTGATTCACGTACTCAACGGCATGAGCACCTATTGTCGAAAAAAACAAGGACGCCGCGAAAGCGAACTTCAATATTATTTGGCCGCCACAAATCAAAAAATTATTAGATCCCAGCATCCTCGCCTCCTAGTTTTTTTCACCAACACCAAGCAATCTTGGTGCGCGCCCTGTGTTATTAAGTTGGCAGCCCCTTTAAGGAGATTACTTCCTTTCGCGATCGCCTCCACTGATGCGAGCCAACGCAAACTGATCGGCCGACTACGCATAGCATGGAAATCGTAACGAGCAGCAACTGCTTGTATTTCTCTCAAGTTAGTCTAACGCGGAGGCTTCAGCAACAGTTAATTGATGCTCCTATTAGCGATAATGATCATCCGCAAATTAAAGTACGCAGGCCTTCCTAGGCGACTGTCGCGACCAAGCAACACTAAATGCTCCGGCCCCACGGTCAACAACACTCAATAGCTCTGGGTGCGAACGGCGGCGACATTCAACTCCAGGTTTTAAAATGAATACCTTGGTAAACGCGCCCAAAATGAAATTGATTTGAGTGCCAAGTTCGCATCGCTGCTAACGTACTTCTCGTCCTCAAACGGTTATTGCTGCTAATCCAATCTTGGGCTTCCCCCGGTTTCCCGGACACATCGAATGACATGATGTGTTTAGCAGGCAGATATGCCAAGAGCAAGATGGACGTTCATGGACGAGTTCGAACGGGAGGCGGGGGAGCTGGTAAAGCAGCTAGGGGCAAAGGTCGCGCACATAGCGAAGGACCTAGGTATCGAGCAGAGCGGGCTCAGACGCTGGGTTAGTCAAGAGCACGGTGGTGTCCTCAACATGCGACCCAGCAAGCCGCTTCGCAGCGAGGCTGCATCAGAAGTTAGGCGCCTGCAGCGCGAACTGCGCCGTGTCGCGACGGAGCATTGCCAGCCAGCCGCAACGTTCACCGCTCAGGGAAACGGCCAACAGAGCCACTCCTTACGTCATCACCACATGAAGAGGAATCCAAGGCACAAGGCTTGGAGTTCCAATGCAGCTACTTCTGAAGGAATCGCCATGATGAACGTCCGCCCGATCGAGTTGTCCTTGTTTCTCGCCAGAACGCGCCTTGCCAATCAGATCTTTGGAGCGCTGTCCTTCTACCTTGGCGCGCTGTCATTGAGCTCGGACGCACCGAGGCTTTGGGCCTTTTGCTCGCTGCTCGCAGTCCTCTTTGGAGCTTACATCCAGCTGAAACCATACGATCGCGTGTTCAAGCTATGGAGAGAGATGAGGCATCCCTTGACGCGTGTGCGAGTCGTGTGGAGGCATCTGCTCCCCTCTTGTGCAGGATGGACATTCCTGGGATTGATCGCGCTGGGCGTGCTCACCAAGCGCGGATTTTTCTAGCTCCGCTCAAAGCGGATGATGGAAGAACGGATCGTTGCGTTCATTCTCAGCGACATCGGGGCGAAACACCGACGCCGGGTGGCAGGCTCGCCACCCGGCGTCGAGCGAGTTCAACTACTCGACAGTGTTCCGCAGCTCAAGCCGGCGTTGTAGCCATGGCGATCACTGCACCCGGACGCCCACAAGTCGGGCAAGGCGTGCCTTGCTTGCGGCGAGCCTGGCGTCTCCAAAGGTCGACCGCCGCTCGATGCGAACACGGGAGAGCGCGAGCTCATGTTGAACCTCACGTTCGGTCCATCTTCGGCGGAAGCCTTCGGATCGGCCGCTGGAGGCTGTAGCTGGTTTTGAGGAAGAGGCCCCAGCTGCCGTGGGAGTCGAAGCTTTACAGGAGGTGGCCGCCCGTGGCGCCGGCGCTATCGCGGCGTCAACGTGATGTATGGATCGTCGCTGAAGCGCGCGCTGAACACGTCCCCGTGCTTGGCTTCCATCTTCTTGACCCAGTTGGCTAGGTTTTTCATGTGCAGCTTGAAGTCCTCCGTATTGGCGGCCTCGGGGGAAGTGCTAAACCAGAAGGTGAAGGGGCGGTCCTTGGCTTCGGGGGCGCGGGCGCGGAGCTTGGCGAGGCCGACGCGGGCCTGGATCATCTGGTTGAGCACGCGCTCATCGGGATTGCCGCTGCTGCCGTTGCCGCAGAAGATGTAATGATCGGCCGATACCTGCCGCGAGAAATCGGAGGTGATGTTGTGCTCGGAGCCGTGGTGGGGGTACTTGAGCACGTCCAGGTGGATGTAGCCCTTGTCGAGGTAGCCGCCGTACTCCAAGCCGGCGACGATCATGTCGGGATGGTTGTCGCCGGTCAGTAACAGGCGCTTTCCGTCCTCCTCCACCATTAGCACGGTGGAGGCGACATTGGGCGCGGTGACCTGCTTGTAGGCCGCCACACCGTTCCACTTGTGCAGGTCGATCGGGTTGCCCTGCGCGAAGGGGTTGGACGCATTGAGGCCGTCGGCGTAGTAGTTACGGGTCTTCTCCAGGTTCTTCTGGCTCTCCTCGGCATCAAGCCAGGTGTTCCAGCCCTTGCGCAAGTTTTCCAGTTCGTCCTGGGTCGGACAAAGGATGGAAACAGTGAGGCTGCCGATCTGCTCGTCGTTCTGTTTGTCGCGGGCCATCAGCAACTTGCCGCTGTGCTTCTTGTTATTGGGTAGTTGATTCAGGCCGATGTTCAGGATGTCGGGCTTGATCAGGCGCGAAACCTTGATCGCCTGCGGGACGGAAGTGGCGATCTGGGCGTAGTCGTGGCCCAGGTGTTGCAGCTCGTGCACCTGGCTGGCCTGCAGCATGGGGGCGCTCGCGGCCAGCAGCGACTCGATCTTGCCGACGTTGTCCTTGACGATGTCGCGGAATGCGTTGTGCCAGATGTTGTGGACCTTGGGCTGGCGTGGCAGTTCGGGTTCCGCAGACGGGTCGCCGTCGGCCTGGTTGATGTCGTAGACCTTCCACTGCGCCATCGCGTCCAGCATGACGAAGACGCCGCCGATGTGGTCCGCGTCGATGTGCGAGACGTAGAGCAGGTCGATCTCCTTGCCGTCGACGGCCCACTGGGCCAGTTCCTCGGCGATCCGGTGGCGCATGGCCGCCTCGCTGCCGCCGTCGCACAGGATGCGGTGTTTGCCCGCGGCGTCCTCGACCATCAGGCAGTCGCCCTCGTTGGACTGGAAGATATGGATGTCCATGCTTGCTCCTTCAGCGCTCGGTGCGTGATTCGAAGTTGAGGGCCTCGTTGATCGCCGCGACTGGGTCGACCACCCCGTAGCCCGCATCGCTGCGCCATTCGTAGCCATGCGATGGCAGGGGTCGGGCGGTGCGCTTGAGGATGCCTTCGCACTGCGCGGCGTTAAGGTTGTTGCGCGCCGCCAGCATCAGTCCGACCACGCCGCAGACGAAGGGACTGGCCATGCTGGTGCCCGTCATCGAGATCCAGTCCTGTTCCTCGTGGAAGCCGCAGGCCGCGACTATGTCGGTGCCGGGCGCCGCGATGTCGGGCTTGTTGCGGCCCTCGCGGGTCGGGCCCTGGCTGCTGGAGATGTTGATAGCGTAGGCGCTGGTGTGCTCGTTGGCTACGGCAATCGCCCGGTGCGCACAGGCCAGCGAGCCGATAGAGTGGGAATCGACGTTGCTGTTCTTGGAGAAGAAGGAGGGGAATCGGTAGGCGCGCAGCTTCTCCTTGCGCTCTAGCTCCATTGGGTCGTCGCGCTCGATCCACGCATGGAAGTGGCCATATCGGATTTCGTCGCCGTGCAGCCGCACCTTCCAGACGCCAGGGGCGATCGGGGCAAAGGATTCCGGCGCAAGGTTGGGCGACAGGTAGATGGCGATGTAGTTGTCGCCGTTGCTCGGATGGTATTTCTCGTTGTAGATGGACAGGAAAGTGCCGTTGGCCATCCGCTTGTTCTGAATGAATTCGCCCGGCGACACGCTGTACCAGGTGTTGGAGCCGGGGGGCATTACCGACACCGTGATGCGATCCTGCGGGCTGTACCAGATCTCCAGCTCGTTCTCGGAGACGTCAGCGATCCCGTCGCCCACGACGATCCATTCCAGGTCCACGTCCAGGCCTGCGGACTTGATCTGCCCCATGGTGTGGATGCGGCCCATCATCCAGCCCAGGTCATCGGGTGTGAGGCCGTCCTGCTGGCCCGCGTTCCCCGCGGCCAGGCAGATCGCCCGGCCCGGCGTGGTCAGCGATGCGTCGATCCAGCGGCAGGGGCCGTTGGAGCCGTCATGCGGGCCGCCGTTGGTGCCCAAGCTGATGTTGATGGAGACTGGCAAGTTGAGCTTTTTGCCTAGGTCGAACAAGTACTCAATGGCATCGGTGATGCGCGACGAGTCGCTGAAGGTGGATTGACGGCGCTCACGGACGTCGGCCGCGACCGGGATGGAAAGCAGCACTGCGGCGATCCTGGCGCTCGGGCAGATGCCGCTTCTTCCGGCGGCAATGCTGGCGACATGCGTGCCATGGGAGCCGGGCACCCGCTGCGATTGCAGTTCCAGGTCCACGGCCGGCATACCGCCCGCCTTCTCGCGCGCGATGGCCCTTGACAGGCGGTCGGCTGTCAGCTCAGAGCCGTAGCCGAACTTGGACGGAGGGCCGCGGAATTTGCCACCCTGGTCCCAGATCGCCTCGAAGCGGGTGTTGCCGTTGGCGTCCATAAAGTCCGGATGGGCGAAGTCGAAACCGCCCACGTCGATGATGCCGATCAGCACGCCAGTGCCGGTTTGCTTGGTGCCGCCCGCGGTCACGGCCCGCGGCGTGGGTTTGACGTTGGTTGGGGTCGCCAGGACCGGGGGGATGGACAGGGCGATGGACTCCGCAGCGTGGATGTAGGCCACCTCGGGCAGGTCGGCCACCCTGGCCAGCAGGGCGACGGGGATGGTCGCGGAGATCAGGTTGCGCTGGGGGATCGGGTTGCGGCGGGGAACGAAGCCGTCCCGCTCGGGCGACCGGGCGAGCGCGCTCTCGATCAGCAGCCGCTCTAGCTCCGCCATGACCTGGCGGGCGGGGCCCGTGCCTTCCCAGCCGCCCTGAAAAACCTCGATGAACACGTTGACGTAGGCTTGGCGCGCAGCGCCGGTGTCGCCCAGCGACGGCCTGCGGCTGGCTTTGGGCGACTTGGGGATCTGGTCGCCGGTGACCGTGCCGAGCGCGAAGCTGAGGCTGGCGTCCAAAGCCGGGCTGTCAAATCTCTCGGAGGCGCCGAGAAAGTCGCTGGTGGCGAGCCGGGTGGAAAACTCCGCGCCACACGCGTTGACAACATCGTCGCGGTTCTTGACGACGCGTAGCAGCGGGTGGATCTTGTGGTCGTTGGTTGCTTCGGTGCGCTTCATGGTGTCAGGTCCTGCTCGTGCTGGAGGGCTGGGCCCACACGTTCATTTCGTCTTAAGAAGCCGCGCGCGGATCTGCTGCTGATCGGGCGTGCCGCCGGGCGGGCACGGGATGGGTGTGTAGGCTTTGTCCATGCACACCATCACTTCCTTGAGGAAGTTGCCCGAAGAGACGCTGACGCGCACCATCTCCGGCTTGATGCGGTCCGGGTTGGCCTTGGCCCAGGCGCGCTTGATGTCGCCGGCGGTCGTCAGCACCGCATCCTGCGCGGGCTTCTGCGTGGTGACGGTCTGTTCCACTTTGGGCCGCGCCAGTTGGCTCCAGATCGTCTCTATGTCGCTGAAGTAGGCGCTGGGCGCGCTCCAGCCGCAGGTGCCGTGGGCCTGCCATTCGTTCTGCATCAGGTCTTCGCCGGGGAGCGTGCACAAGTGCTTGCGCAGTAGGTCGGCCGGCAGGGATTCCGAACTCTCGCAGGCGCGGGGGTGTTCGCTGGTGTTCTTGGCCTGCAGGTTCTGCGGCCACAGGCCGTGGACGACCCACTCGAACCGGTTAGAAGATGCGCACTGGTGGCGGTGCTTATCCAGAATCTTTGGGTCCGTCTCCGCTTTCTTCAAAATGTTGAAGCAGTGGTCGGGCGACCAGGAGACAGAGAGCACATGGTAGTCGCGCGGCGCCTTGGGGTTTGCGTCCGGATAGGTTTTGGGAGGTGACGGCGTGACTCTCTGCGGGAGGCTGCAAACCTGCTGCGCTGCAGCTGGTATCGCCACGGCGGCGATGGCGCAGCCCAGAAACGCGCGCGCGGCGCGCGCCACGGCCTGTAGAGATCGATTGTTCACGTGTCCCTCCGCATGCGTTTCGCACTTTGGCGCTCATGGTAGAGACGTCTGGGCTGGCTGTCATCCTTCAAATGGAGGATCACAAACAGGTTCCCGGCGCCGCCTAGGCGCACCGGTTCACGGCGGTCGGCCCCTTGGCGTGACGTACGTCATACGGGGCAAATCTTCGTGAGCGACTGGTGCGTCCATCTTTCACGCCCGCAAAGGCAAGCATCGTCTGAGATCGACGGCTGCGTCCTGGCTCATTGCTACTCTTCGAGCTGACGCATTTCTAAAGTTGGCAATGAGGTCGCTCAAACAGTTGGCACGCGCCTCCAGATTCGATAGAAGTACAGCGCCTGGAACAACAAGGCACTCCCGTACGTGGCTGGATAGGCCATCCAAAGACCGTGGATGCCAAAGAACCCGTTGAAAAGGCTGGCCAGCGGCACCAATAAAACTGCCAGGCAGACGAGTGAAATCGTGGTCGGGATGAGCACTGTCCCAGCTGCACGCATCACCCCACTAAACACGCTGGCAATACCAAACAGGACACTGCCCCAGACCGTGATGTGAAGCAAAGATCCGGCAAGCTGAACAACTTCAGGCTCAACTACGAACAGGCGCACAGCGCTTGATGAGAAAAGCGCTGCCATCGTCGCCGCGCCTCCCGTGAGGGCCAAGTTCATCCAGATGCCGGTGTTCGTGATCTGCCCAACCCGAAAAAATTCTTTGGCCCCAATAGCTTGTGCCGCGAATACAGAGGCCGCGATGGCAATACACATAGCTGGCATCTGCACGTATGCCATCACCTGATTCACCGCGCCCCACGCAGCGGTAGCCGTGGCGCCGTAGCTGTTGACCAGGGATAGCAGCATCATGTCCGCCAGCGAGCCGGTGACAAAGAAAAGCCCCGTGGGCACGCCGAGTCGCAGGATCTCAAATAGGATCGCGCGATTGAAGCGAAGATGCGGTGCAATGCTGCTAAGAGCAAAGGGTGAGCGCCGCTTCGCGAGATGACGCATCAGCCACACGAGCGAGAGCAATGTTGCACACGCGCTAGCCAGCGCAGCCCCTTCCACCCCAAGACGCGGCATGCCCAGTGCTCCGCCAATGAGGGTCGGTGTCAGAACAATCAAAGCGGCGCAAGCGATCGCGAGCGAGATAAGCGGGGTGCGTGTGTCGCCAGTGCCTCGCAATACGGCGGAAATCAGCATGAACACAAACACCGCCGGAAAGGCCAGCACGGCGATACGTGCGTAGCCGGTTGCAGCCTGCCGAATCTCTGGCGGGGTGTGCATCCACTGCAGCCATGTGTCCACGGAGACGATGCCAACCAGGGCAGCGACAAGGCCCAGCCCCATACCGCCGACCAGCGCAGCTCCGGCGATCTCCTGCGCCTTGGTGAGATCCCTGGCGCCCCACGCACGGCCCACAAGGATCGAAGCACCCGTTCCAAGGCCGATCACAAAGGCAGTGAAGAACATTAGAACGGGAAAGACCCCTGCAGCAGAGGCGATGGCACTCGCGCCCAACATACGGCCGAGGAAGATGCCGTTGATTGTGTTGGACAGCGCTTGCAACACATTGCCCAGCAACAGCGGGAGCAAAAAGATGATGAACTGCTGCCCCAAAGATCGGCGCGAAGTCTCTTGGGGTGAAGGTCTTGCAGCGGCGGTCACGGAGTTGATTCGTGTCGGAGGCTGGAGTGCTCACTCTACCAGCGCTCTGATGGTCTACCGACTACTTAGCGCCCGAGCGCACTCGCATGCTTACGAACGTCGACTTCCCATGTCCACAACGTATGTGCAGTCGCGGAGCGAAATTCCGGCGATTCCTCAGTGTTTCCTTGGAGGTAGGAACTAGGTTGCATGAAGCGTGGATCGATCAACTCGCTCGGCACCAGCGATGAGGAAGTAACTCGTCAATGCGGCTGTTCAGATGCAGGGGGAGTGACACACCTACGCGCGTGAATCCCTTGAGCAGATCCCACCGAAGGCGAGCCGTTGCTAGCCCAGCGACTTGATCCGATCCAATGCTCAAAAGACAGCACGATCGCCAAGTTTCGAGCGATTTTCAATTCTTTTGTGCCAATACATGAATAAGATGCTAAGTCATTGATTTCAAAGGCTTTTTTCGCACTTATGGCAGAATATTGACATGCATCACGAGCGCCTCATCGGTGTACCGACCAACCCTGCAGTCCAACTTCTGACATCAGATAAGGCGCGGTCGGACGGCGGCGGTAGCGCGAATCAAGCTTGGAAACGACTCCGCAGCACGGGCACCACAGCAGCGGGCTGGGCAGATGCAAACGGCTTCAGCCGCGCCTTGGTGTACGCAGTCCTGCGCGGTGAACGCAAGTGCCTGCGAGGACAGTCACACGCCATCGCAGTCGCGCTCGGGCTCAAGCGCGCCTGACTTGCTAATTTCAGAAGGACCGATTCGCATATGACATAGCCGAACACTCGACTTGCCATGAAAAAAGCAGACGCAGCTGGTGGAACAGCTGCGTCTGCATGTCTGCGCCCCGAAAGATCCTCGTCGCATCTTCGGGTGAATCGTTGGAGCAACCCAATCGGGTTCAGTATTGACGCCTAAATTTTAGCCTCGCTTCCGTGAGGCAGGGTTGCTTCGTTTGTTCATTTTTGTTCACTCGGCGACAGGCTCGCCGAGGGATGAAGCTCGCTCCGAAAGCGTAGCCATGAAAAACATGCTCCCTTCCTTTTCTCGAGGTCTGTCATGAGGACGACCAAGAGATTCACTCCTAAAGTTCTTGCCCGCTTCATAGCCCAAGGTCGAAGCACTGGCACCCTTGAAGATTTCACTCCGTGGCACCGCGTGTCCCGCGGCGATCCCTCCAGTAAGGGGCGATCACACCTTCTCTACTGGCGCGATCGATTCCGCGAACTTCTCAGCGACGGCGAATGGAAGGGCGAACTGTTCATCATTCTGATGTCGAATGTCTTCGACAGTCGCGAGCAGTTCAAGCTGTCACGCAACGCTGCTCCGCATGAACTGAAAAGCTATGACGTCGCGGCGCCGGGCGGTCTCTTCGATGGCACGCTGAAAATTGCAGCAGAGCTCGGCTTCAGACACCCGAGAGTCTCGGGCGACGGTGAAATCTGCGATTGGGAATTCACCACTGACAACCTGCTTACTTTGATGTCCTACAACGGCGTCAAGTATCTTCTGGCGGTCTCCTTCAAGTACGGGAAATTCGATGCGCTGAAACCTCGAGAGCGGCAACTGCTCTCGATCGAGCGCGAGTACTGGCGCCGGCGCGGCGTCGAGTGGCTTCTGATCACGCCCCAGGAGTACGACAGCACTGTTGCAAACTGCCTTCGATGCAGTTCCGGCTGGGGCTTCATATCCGAGCCGCTTCCAGCCTTGGTCTTGAGCAAGGCTTCAGCGGTCGCCAAGGCCATGGTCGGTGCGTCGTTGAGGTGCACGCTGGAGGAGATATGCGCACGTCTCCAGGTGAACCTGGAGACCGCTCAGCATGCGTTCTGGCAAGCCGCGTGGAAAGGTCAACTGCTGCTAGACCTTCGCCGCAGTTGTCGCAGTAGAAGAGCTCAAGAAAAAGCCCGCTATATGGTTGCCACAGATCAAAGCATGCGATGCATTTCGCCTGCATCTGCTGCGCTCAACGGGACGCTACTTTGCGTACAGGCGGGCTGCAGACATCCTTTCTGGACGAGAAAAGAGATCGATCACTCTGACCAGGGCAGCTGCGCAGCTCGTCTTCAGACTTCCTACGTTCAGTGAAAACCACTGCGTCCAGCTCGATTTCGGCGAAGGCCAATTTTTTGACAGACGCATCAACGTACTCATTGGAGAGAACGGCGTCGGTAAGTCCCAAACGCTGGCACGCCTAGTCTCGGCTTTGGCTGATCCGGGCACCCATGCAAGCCTCGAACCTCGAGGAGAGTTCAGCAGAGTGATCGCATTTTCGGGGGTTCCAAGCCAGACCTCCCTGCCGACGTCTCTTCGAAGCCAGCAGAACCTGCAGTACCGCTTCTTTGCGCTTTCTCCTCAAGGTCAAGCACGGCAAAAATCCGGACGCAATCGATTGACCTCGGCACTGCTGGACACGTTGCGTGATGAAGAGGAAATTGGCGGGGCCAAGCGAATCAACCTGTTCCGCTTAGCCATCAGGAGCTGGCTGACTTTCTCTCAGATTGCACTCCCACTGATGCAAGATGAATCCAAGCAAAGAAAGTACGTGACGTTGTCTCGTCTCACCTCGTTGAAAGGTTCGGAGTTCTTCGAAGCACATGCAGAAGTCGATGCCTCACAGCCTCCGATGTTTTTCGCGCGACAGCGCAACACGCCATCACCGTTGAGCAGTGGGCAAGAACTTTTCTTTCGGTTCGCATTGAATCTGTGCGCATCCATAGAGATCGGGACATTGGTTCTCGTCGACGAGCCTGAAAATCACCTACACCCAAATTTCATCACCCACCTTATGGCGCTTTTGCGCGACATTCTCGTTCGCACAGGCTCATTTGCACTTGTTGCCAGCCACTCAGCTTTCGTTGTGCGCGAGGTTACAGCCAAGGATGTTTCCATCATGAGTCGCGCAGAGGACGGCTCACCAACCATCCGAAGGCCGCGCCTCCAAACTCTCGGTGCCAGCGTCGAGGCCGTATCCTCATATGTTTTTGGTGATGAAACCGTTCCCGCGTTGGCGCGGTTGACTGTTGATGCGCTCAAGGATTTGCCAGACGTTGATTTCGAGCTCACCCTGAATCGCCTTCACACTGAGTTCAGCAATGAGGCGATCAGCCACATTCGATCAGAGATTCTCAAGCGTCAGCGGGGCTCTTTCGAATGAAGCGAATCGAAAAAATCTCGGTCAATGACCGCAGCAACATTCAAGTCATGAGCAATGACAAGAGTCTGAGTTCATACCCTTTGCTCAAAGAGCATCGCGCCAAGCTTGTAGTTGCCTATCAGCGATACCGGGAGCTTGTTGAAGGGTCCGTTCCTTCATCTCATCCGCTTCTTCCCGAACCATTGGCTCAGGCATTGAAGACTCACTACACCTCAGGATGCGCGCAGCTTGGGTTCATTGCGACAGTTCGTTCCGAGCTGAGCCCCGGTGTGTGTCCCATGTGTGGGTCCGCGAGTCCTGCGACCGTCGACCATGTGCTGCCAAAGAGTCCATGGCCGGTTTTCTCAATCTTCTCCTACAACCTCGTCCCTGCCTGCGATCAATGCAACCGAAAGAAGAATGACTCGTACGCCGGCGAGACGCCTAACAGCCGTCCTATCCATCCCTACATCGATGATTTTCTGCTCACTCGCGTTGTCATAGCCCGCCTTGTGCCGCCCTATTCGACGCCGATCGTCGAGATCGTTCCCGTGGCTGGGTTAGCGCCTGACACGGGAGAAACCGTTGAATGGCATCTCGAAAACGTGGTGCGAAAAACCTCGATCGCCAACACCCTCAAGGACCGATGGATCACGCTGGTGAGAAATCCCAGGCAGGTTCTTGAAGCGCTCAAATTTGGAGCAGGCGTCGAAGCCGCACTCCAAAGTCGCCTGGATTCACACGACACCACATTCGGCACACCGAACAACTGGGAATCCATGCTCATTGCTGGAATCCTGGCCGATCAAAGCGCCGTCGACTATCTCAAGGCGCGAGTCGAAGCTGGCACGATCGAAGAGAACCCGGCCGCTTGAAAAGCTCCTAATGAAGGGGCAAGCTGCGAGGCTCGATTGAGCGAGACAAGATCACGGGCACACACAAGTCGATCAGCTTCAGCGCTCCGGAGGTTGCCCAAGGGAAATGATTTGGTGATATTGCAGGAAGCTAGGCATGGCGACGCACCGCGCTTCGGTCATTCATCGCTTCAGATCGGTCTTTGCCGAAGTCAAGTTGATCTGGATGAGGGCAGTCTATCGACGGGCCATCACCCTGTCTTTTGCGAAACGGGCAAGAACATATGCGAAAGACTCTCTTTCCCCTCGCACAAGAGGAGGCTGTGTGTGGCGAGGTGGCTGAACCGTTCGTCTTCGACAGCAGTCCAAGCCGCAGAAACCAGATGACGCCTCGCCCCCTCAGATCAGCAGCTATCCCTGCGCGATGCACAGTGAAGTCTGTTGCATCGTGTACTGACCTGCACCGACCAATTCCGGAAATCAAGATGGGATGACCATCCGCTTACGCTTACTTGGCTGCAGTACGTTCCCACGGTGCACCTTCACACGAATGATGGGAGCACCCAGCGAAGTGTGGCCCGCATAGGGGCCTTGTCATCAGCTCTCCATGAGAACTGGTTGTGTGCGAACGGCGTACTGCACACACCATCCCGCAAGCTGTGCAAGAGAGCATCGAAGCTCCCTGGCTAGCATCTGTGCTCCTAGATACTTCCGGCGCTCCACACGCAGCATCCAGCGAATGCTGTCACCGGTATTAAGTGCTGCATAGCTATCCCTAAAGTTGACGTAAGTCGTGTCGAGGTCTTCCTCCTCGACACTACGGTCCAAAGCAGCCATGCCAAGCAAGAACAAGTCTCGAGCGACCTGCGAGACGGTGCTTTCAAGTGCTTGCGCTCGGTTCTCAAGCGCGCTGTGGAGCGCCGCGCTCGTGCTCATCCCGATAGAGAGATAGCGCTCCTTTGTTCTCTCAGGCGGCCTTTCGACTTTTGGCGAAGGCGTTGGTACGTCATCAAGCAGTTGTACCCACTCAGGCGGCCACTGCTTGATTGGGCCAGCATCCCACACCAATTGAGAGATTTGCTCTGTAAGGCTTCCTACCGCTTTCGGCAGCGATTCCGCATTGGCTTCAACTCGCCCCCTAGCAGGTATGACGCTTTGGACCGTATACCCATTTCGTCCGGATGAAATTACATTGTGACCTGATGCTAACAAAGACGATAGACGCACGTTGTCCACGAGAGCGCGCTCATCGTCCGCAGGTCGTTCTCTGGGCTCCAATCGTGCGGTTGCAACCAAGGGCGTTCTCCAATAATCAGTAAAAAATGGCGTATCAACACTGTATCATCTAGTCAATGACTTTCCAACCCCAGCAACTTGCAGCAATCCTCTTCCAGGCAGTCGAACAGGCCTTTGAGACACATGGGTTGGACAGCTGTGCGGCCGTTCTGCAAGACCCGCGGGTAATTACCCCTATAGCTGAAAAGATTCACAGTGGGCTGGAACTTTTTTCGAGTGTGAGCATTCGCACACATTCAATGTTGCACCTTTCTGGCGCGTTTGATGCGGGTTTGGCGACGGACACGCCGCTTAATTTCATTCCTGTACCTGCTGACGGAGGGGCAGTTAGAGGCGCCCTGGCGGCCTCCATGCTCAATCACCTCTTGGGGCTCGAAACCATCAGTTACGGATCGGAGAATGCCGGCCATCCATTCGTCAACTTGGTCCCGCAAGTGGGCAAGGGTCGTAAGGTGCGCAAATCCCATGGTGGTATGCGTGGGCACACAGATGGGGTCACTTTCCCTTTTCCCGGAACGCGCGACGAGACGTTCTACAGAATGGCACCGGCTCCCGATTGGGTCGGCTTGGCATGCCTTCGCAATCCGCACGGAGTGGCTACCCGGGTCATCCCGATGGCTCCGCTGATTGAGCAACTTACTCCTGAACTCCTGACGGCTCTACGTGAACCCCAATTTGTCATTGGGGCTCAAGGCACTTTTAAGGAGGGGATGCTCGACATCTTGGGCTCGGAACATATTGTTGATGGCGGTGCGCTCTTGCACGGAGCCCGCGATTTTGTTTTGCGGTTTAGCCACAGCAACGTCGATGTTGCGCATGACGCGTCCGCGCACGCGAAACCGGCATTAGATGCTTTGGAAAAGTACTGCGCGGCAAATAGTGAAGGCGTTGTGTTGAACCCTGGCGACCTTCTGTGGGTCAACAATCGACGCGCGATTCATGGGCGAGCCGAAGTTGGAGCGGCCGCAGGCGAGAAGGAGCGCTGGCTGCTGCGAACCTACGGTATCCGGCCGGCCCTTTTGGAGGTTGACCAGCGCTACGTGGAACGACCGTTTCAACTTTACCCCTAGGCCGACAGCGTTACTCAGATGCTAGGCAGGCGTAGCTGGATTCAAAAAGAATCTTCCGCGAGTTGTCGCTAATTTCCAGCCGCTGAAAGCAGTAGAGCTGCCAAAACAGGTCCCACAACTCGTCGCCGGGTGCGCGGTAATCTACTCGGAGGCCCAGTCCCTTGCATTCCCGATATCCAATCATCTGGCCGTGCGACGCGTAGTGCGCCACGTCAATCAGCTTACGAGGAATGCCCGTGAAGTTTCCGAGAGGCGGCTTGCGGAACATGCCCTCTTGGAGCTGCTTCTCCGCAATCCTCAAGACGCGCTCTCGTGCCATCTGCAACTGATGGAGCTTAGTCGGGTCGAACTTTTCAAGCATGAGCCTGGCGACAGCATCGCTCGGGTCTTGCCGCAGCCTCTTCGCGTGAGAGTCATACGCATCCAAGTAGCTGATTAGCGAGCTTGCCATCCGCTTGCCTTCGGGGTCCTCGACCACAATCTGCGGGTCAATTGGCCCCAGTTCTGAACTGTCGCTCATCATCAACTGGTCCGCGCCGAGTGCAATCAGAGTGCCGGAACTCTTCGCATAGTCGGGAATGACCACCGTGAGATCGCTCGTACCCACAACCTCCCGGACCATAGAGGACAGTTTCTCCGCGGCGTCCATGTCGCCGCCCTTGGTGTGCAACAGCAAATCCACCGATGAACCTCGAGGAACGTTGTACAGCAGGTCGCTGAGGAACATCACATCCTTGCGGCTAATTTGGCTTGAATCGCCGCCAACGTAGCAGACAACCTCCCGCTCTCGCAGGTGCATGATTTTCTTGATGATGCTCTGCCGCTGGTATCGCGGAGCCTGCATCGCTTGATACATTGGCGTCTTGCGCACAGAGGGCCGTGCCACGGCGATTGCTTCGGGCGGTGGTTTTACACTTGTGCTCGCATCCGCGACAAATGAAGTCTCAGGATTCTCGTTCTCATCCATTGATTGCCCCTCCAAACTCAAACCCATTTAGTCCGTCCGTCACGAATCACATAATGGCAGCGAACCTTCCCCCGAAAAGCGTCAACGCTCGGGAACAGGCTCACCTTCTCGACGCCAGTAAATCTCCAATGCGGCTTCTTCGACCTGTCCAGCGGAACGAGGATTCGATGACTTTGTTTGCACGGGCAGTCGAAAGCCATCCACTTCGGGTAGTCGGCGCTACCTACGAGAACCATGCCGCGAGTCGGAAGACGATCTGGAACTTCGTCTGCAGCGTCGACAACGGCGACAAGGCGCCAGAGGCGAAAGGGAAGCCACTGCGTCCATGGAAACTTCATTTTGACCAACCCAGGTCTAAAAAAGGCTCACTCATGCCTACGCCGTACTTACCCCCAGTTGGGTCACAGTAATGGTTTGACCGAGGCACGGCGAGGTTTGTCGACATTTCTCGGTCGTGCAGTCGTAAGAGGACCTCTCCAGGGGTTGGACTAAGACCATAGCCAACTAAACGTTCGAGCAGTTCACTGACCGCCGCCGCGGCCACAGCCGTCGTGTACGTCACCACTGCAGGCTCCGTCCTGCCGAGTACTGGCGCGTAGCCCTCACCTTCGAGGCGTCTGCGCTCCTCGGGGGTCATCAGTTCGGCGCCTGCGCGCGCGACGTCAATACGGTTGCGGCAGATTAGACACGCGTGGCCGGGGACCAAGGTGGTAATACGGCCATCAATACCCGTCATCTGTCCTTTGCTATCGGCCGAGAGAAGCACACCCATATCAATGACCGGAGTCAACAGGTAGTAGGGTAGGCGAGACAACACTAGGCGACCGGCGTTGTCGTCTGTACAACCGAAGACTATGTCGCAATCGCTTAGGCGTTTGGCCGTCGCTTCGACGTTGCATGTGGACTCGATCGCCTCGATCGAAGCCTCAGGTTGAATTTTTCGAATGTTATGAGTGGCAATTTCGACCTTCGGCGCATTTACGTCGCTCAAAGTGGAGCCGTACACTCGAGTGACGTTACTGGGAGCGAGCCTCTCCGGGTCGATAAGCAGAAAGCGTTTGACGCCGAGGCGAGCCAGTTGCTCGAGGACAGAAGACCCTGTACCGCCGCAACCCACGACGCCAACCTTGAGGTCCGCAAGAGCAGACTGAATAGGAGCGCCGAACGCCCGAACATTGCGGTCGTAGATTGCTAGTGGGTGTAGGGCCGTGCTCCCGAACGAGTGCATCAATTTTAGGCGGTCACCCACCACCCACAGCCTATCCAACACGGCGTCGGTCTCATTGGCAATTAGCACTCGGCCTGTGAAGGCGACCTCTCCTGCAGAGGGGCTGAAGATAAGAGTGCCATAGAACTCACGGTTCGTCCTAAGCCGGAACGTCTCCGCGAGTTCCTCGTCCACTTTGTCGTCCCACGAGCTCGGCGAGGGCCAGGACCCCTCTCCGGGGTGAGTGTGAAACCAGATGGCCACTGCGCCAAGTTGCTCCGCACGCGAAAGTGCCGGCACGTATCCATCTGACGAGATACCCAAACTGTCGACCTTACGAACGCGATAGGCCCTGTCGGGCACCGAGTGGTACTCCCGCCCCAGCAGTCGAATGCCGTCCGAAGTGGCTACGTAACTCGCGAGCAGTACCCCAGCGGTTTCTAACGGCTCGGAGGCGACGGTTCGCATCTGCTCATAGATAGCAGTCGTCAGGACTAGCGTCGCGGTCACTGCGCGCACCCCGAAACGCTCTTTCGCAGGTCACTGTCAATTAGGGCTAGAAAAGATTCCAGCGAATCACGGCCTGCGAGCCATTGATCCGGGTTAAGGTGACGTGACCAACGCTGCCAACGTCGCCCAAGATGATCCTCAAAGACATCTGTGTTGGCGATAACACGGCCATCTGCCCGTAACACCGCCGGCTCGAACCACCACATGTCCGGAGGAACGTCGGGATAGCCTAGGTTCAACCGCAGCAGGAGGTCTGCCGACAACACTGTGAATCCTGCCGGGAGCCGATATTTCGGAAGCAACAAGCAATTCATCCCTCCTTCCTGAAGCACCTGAAACGGGCTCCCCCGCTCGGTCAGGAAGGCCATCTCGGATGCGGGGAGGCTCATGTGATTAGGCTCCGGGATTGATTTGACTGGGCGCCGTAAAGAAGCGGTCACCGCTCTTGAGCTGAACTGTGTCGCCCACTTCAATCTTCACGTCCGAGCCGCCTGGAACGACGCGAAACAAGTCGCGGTCGGAGGGGATGCTGGCAAGGTCTCGCAGTTCTTGACCAGTGAGCGATGCGGTTTCTACCTTGTAGTGCGTTCGGTCAACCTGGATGTTGATGGGATGCGCGGCGGGCTTTTCTGCTTGGCTCATTGCTCAACTCCGATAGTGTGGTTGCATGATACCATGGTATCTTTTTTATTGACAACCAAGGTGACATGGTGAAAAAATTCGCCGTATGAAAAGCGCTAAAGCGATGACGATTCGCCTTTCCGAAGAACAGGCGGATGCGCTGGAGACGGTTGCGACCGTGGAGAACCGCCCCGTTTCAGAGGTGATTCGTGCGGCGATCGCCGAGCATGTGGACCGTGTGGCGCGTACACCAGATTTCCAGACGAGCCTGCGGGAAAAAATAAGCCGAGCTGAGCGTTTACTTAAAGCGTAGAGCCCGAAGAGATGGCATCCTCAGCCCTGCTTGTCCGCGCCGAAGTAGAACTGAGCCACCGGGGGTGCGGATAAAAACTTGGACTGGTTTTATGCCGTAAGTCCAAGACTCTCTCGGTACTCGATTGGGCTGAGAGAGCCCAGGGAGATCTTGATCCGTTGTTCGTTGTACCAACGGATGTAGGAGTCCACGGCCTGTACGAACTGCTCGATAGTTGTGGCCGGCCAATTGCGAGGATAGAACAGCTCGGTTTTCAACCGACCAAAGAAGCCTTCACATGCCGCGTTATCAGGCGAGTATCCCTTGCGCGACATCGAGCGAATCAGCTTCGCATTGGCGATGCGCGATAGCCAGCCTAGCCAGCGATAGTGGGCACCACGATCGGAGTGAACGACGGGCCGGTCTTCGGTATCTACCACCGTCTCGATGGCCGCATCCAGCAGCGTGTTGACGAGTTCAGCGTCCGGGCGCGTACCGAGCGACCAGCTGATAACCATGCCGTCGAAGCAGTCGATCATAGGAGACAGATACACCTTGCCGGCCGGGATCTGGAACTCCGTGATGTCAGTGAGCCACTTCTCGTTGGGCGCGGCAGCCCGGAAGTCTCGGTTGAGAAGGTTGTCTGGCGCCGGACTGATCTCTCCCAGGTATGAGCCATACCTGCGCCGCTTCGGCTTGGCAACGACCAAGCACTCTTGTTTCATCAGCCGCTGCACGACCTTCTCCGAGATGCTCGCGCGCTGCCTGGCCAGCGAAGCTTGCAGCCGGCGGTAACCAAAGCAACGGTGGTTGCACTCGAAGATGTCGGCGAGGGTTTGACGCACCTCGGCGTACTTTTCCGCAGCATCGAGCCGGGCTCGATGGTAGAAGTAGGAACTGCGTGCCAAGCCCACTTCGTCGAGCAGTTCCACGAGGGTGTATGTCTGCCTCAGGGCATCAACCAGCAGCGTCTTCTCCCGATTTGGTCAGGAGTTGTTGGTCGATGCCCCGGTCTTTTTTAGGATTTCACTCGCCTTCTTCAAGAGGTCTTGTTCGAGCTGCAATCGTCGGATGTCGCGTCGCAGGGCTTGGAGTTAGCGCTCCAGCTCCTCCCGTTCCGGGCCTGGCGGTAGATCATGTTGGCGCTTCATGGATGCTGGAACCTCACGGCCGAGTAGCTGGTTCTTCCAGTTGTACAACGTTGGCCTGCACACGCCCAGCTCTTGGGCCACGGCTTGTGCACTCTCCTGCCGCGTGCACAGCGCGATGACAGCTGCCTGTTTCATCGCTGGTGGCCTCACTAACCCGTTGGATCGGCCGACGACACGAATGTGCAGCTCGGGGTGTGATTCGTGGATCCAGGAACGCAGCGAATCGCGTGCCGGATAGCCCAACGCCCTTATGGTGAATGCAACGCAGCTCCCGTGATCAAGGTAGTGCCTGACAGCCACCTCTGTGGATTTCCGCGCTCGAACGACCCACATTTCCATCGAGCGGAAGTCCGTTGAAATGTCCTCCTCGGGCATTGTTCATCAGGCAGGTTGAGTGCTGCATGCGGATCAACGCCCCACGGAAAACCGGAGCACTTCGAGATGAAAATCAACAGCCAAACTGCATTTGAGCGGCGAAGCGGCCGCTGAACTGGAAAACACGGGCTCCCCTCATTCCGACGGCGACCCCTACGGTGCGCTCGGGCAGGTTCAGAGCGCCCGCTTCTGCGACCGCAGCGCAGGCGTTGTAATCCAATCAACCAGGGCAGTGATGCGCCCCAGGTCATGCGTGAGGATGCGGTCTGCATCTGCTCGCCGGTCCAGCACCCGCCGGGCGCTGGTGCCGTGGCCGTCCTCTCGTGCTAGTTGTCATTTCCCGTTTCGGCCGCAACATCGATGTTCAGAACACTTCATCGAACTTAGCAGGCGCGCACCGCCGACAACGTCGCCGTCCACCCGATGTACATCGAGTACATGGCCCCGGTGGGCGACAATCCCTGCTCTATGCCTCTTGAGATTGCGTTTCAGACGAGGGAGTTGCGTGCCACCTGTGAAAGCCCGACAAGGGCAAAGCGGGAGCTTGGCGAGCCGGGCAGCAAGGCACTGCGCAGAGCACTGGCCGACATGAACGCGGTTGATTCTGTGGCCGAACTTTTTCAGATGGGGATCGGAATTGAGAATTGCACTCAGGGGCAAGGGATGCTACGGTTCCATCTCAGCGAAGGACTCAGCCTCTACTGCCATGCTAATCATCAAAGCGTGCCGATGAACCGCGAAGCGATTGATTGGGCCCAAGTGACGAGGCTCAAGCTCATCAGGATCGGGGACGGCAAGTGAGCGTCTCCGCTGAATTTAGCCCCGCATGGGCATCGCCCCCTGGGGAGACCGTTCGTGAACTCGCGCAACGCAAGGGGTTAACACCAGCGGTCGTTGCTCGCGCGCTTGGTGTGGTGGAGAACGACCTACCTCGCGTGCTCGATGGCGCCTTACCCATCGACGAAGCGAGAGCTGAAGGGCTCGCGGCGTTGATAGGCGCCAGCCCTCGGTTTTGGCTTGCACGGGAGGCGCAGTACCGGCAAGCCCTTCAGTCCATTCAGGATGACGCCCGTGCGTGGATGTACAGCCTTCCGTTCGCCGACATGGCTAAGTTTGGATGGCTTGATGCCGCGAACACCGCGGCGGACAAGCTTCGTCATGCTTTCGCCTTCTTCGACGTGTCGAGCGTTGATGAATGGCGGGAAGCTTGGCTTTCTGAACATGCCGGTCTTACGGCATACAGAACGTCCCCCGTCTTCGCTACGCAAGCTGCATCTGCTGCAGCTTGGCTCAGAAAAGGTGAGCTGGCAGCGAGCCGCATTCGCACGGCTCAATGGTCCCGCGCGGACTTTGAGTGCCTTTTATCGGACCTGAAGCCGCTGACGAGAGTTGAGCAGCCTGCTGATTTCATTCCCGAACTGCAGCGCAGGTGTGCCGAGTGCGGCGTCGCAGTTGTCATCGTCCGAGCGCCCAAAGGTTGCCCTGCAAGTGGTGCAACGCGGGTCAGGAATGGCCAAGCCATCCTTCAGCTCAGTGCTCGGTATCTGCGTGACGACAGCTTCTGGTTCACGTTCTTTCACGAAGCCGGGCATCTGATCCTGCACGAGGATCGCCTGTTTCTCGAATGGTCAGAGAAGCGACACCTCGATGAGAAGGAAGAGCAGGAGGCCAACGACTTCGCTGGCAAGGTCTTGATGCCGCCGGCGCAGGAGGCTGCGTTACGTGCGCTACCTCATGAGTACAAGGCCATCATGAGGTTTGCCCGCAATCTGTCGGTTTCACCGGGCATCGTTGTGGGTCAGCTTCAGCATCGAGGCTTAGTGCCAAGGGAGAAGCTCAACTTTTTAAAGAAGCGCTACACCTGGGGATAACCACTACCCGCGGAATGGAAGGTACTTGCCGGGGCTCTTCTGCCAGTTGCACATGGCGTCCTCCATGACTTGCATTCCAACGCCGAGGTGTTTCTCGAGGACGGCTACGCGCGACTCGAGGATCCGAGCGCCTGTGTTCGAGTCGATCTGTCCGTCGAACAGAAGGCGCGCGCCCTTCTTTGGGCCGGTGGCTTCGTTCATGTAAGTCGAGTTGGCGTCTATAGCCGCGAGGCCGACCTTTGCGAGCATCGTGAGGTAGTCGAAGCGTCCTGTTCTTCCGAAGCTCATGACGGCGGCCATCGAGTCGTAGAGCAGTGCAAACGCAAGTCGAGAGTTGCCCTCGGCCTGGGCCAGAGCGTCCGCAATCATCTTGTCATGCGAGCTATTGGCGTTGATCCATTCGACATAGGTCCTAACGACAACCCCCGTGCCGCGCGCGCCCTGCTTGAGCGACTCGTACTTGCGGTGGTTACCGAACTTGCCCTTGAAATCGGCGCGGTTGTACTCGAGCCACTCGCTATAGGCCTTCGGGTCAACGACGACTCGCGCCCAGGTCCAGGGAGTGTCTTCGTGCGCGCCGTACAGCTCTCGCGCCAGCATCCATTCGGTGCGCAGGTTCCGACCGCAGTGGGTGGCCAGAAACACCAGCCAGAAGGCTTCTTCCCGCTGTCCATTCGCCGCTGTGAGCATCGCGGCTCTGATGGGGTCGAACATGTCGCTTTTAGGGTCGACACGTGATGGGTTGATGGGTCTCGCTCGTACTTTTTGAACGTATTCGACTCGCTGAAGGCTGTCAATAAGCTGGCCCACGAAGGCCCAAAGGTTCTCCACGGGGACGATGCCCGTCAACGGCATCTCGTCCTTGTGAAACTCCATCAGTTTTGCCTCGAGTTCTTCTCTGCGCTGTTCCTTCTCGGGGCCTTTCATGTTGGTTCCTTCGTCGGGGTTGCCTCTTCATCGAAGAACGACAACTGTTCTTTCTCGGGGGTGAGCTTGTAGCGCCTCTTGATGTACGTCGAGTAGACGTCGTCTTGGATGCGTCGCTTCAGCCGCTTTATCTCAGGCTGGTTGTTCGGTGCGAGACCAGCCTTGTAGATCGCCAGCAACGTGGCCAAGTCTGCCCAGTACGTGTCCATGGTGTCGTGGGGGACAGGTATGTCGCCCCCGTCGATGCGCACCTTCTTCTCGAATTCGAGGAGGCTCTTCACGGCGGCCCAGGGATCTCCCTTTGGCATCGGAGGCATCGGGCGATGTGTCTGCCAGCCTTCGTTCAAGAATCGGAGTGCTTTGTCGTGATGCTCGTCGTACAGATGCAAGCTGCCGACGGCGTGCTTGTATTCGCCCAGCTCGATGCCCAACGACCGGGAGACCAGCTCCTGAAGCATGGTGAACGTGAACACATCGTGGGGTAGGCCCAGCCAGGCGTCGTTGGAGCGCATGGACGTCAACAAGTGCAGCCGGCCGTCACGGACGAGGAACTGGAGCGTACAGGTGCAAGGTATGTCGCGGTGGGGCACCAGTGTGTCGGTACGGTCGAACAGCTGCAAGACGGCTTGTCTTGAGTCGCGCTTCTCCCCCAACAGCTTGATGACGCGGTGGACCTGGTCATTTGGCGACTTACCGAACAGGCGCGGGCCATACGCGCCGAAGATGGTTTTCCTGTCATCGGAGAACTCGTGGTAACTAGGGATGTAGTGCTGGATGAAATCCAGCCGTTTGGTGCCGGCGAGTATCCAGAGCAGCTCGCCCAGGCAGCTAAACAACAGGCCTCGCGATTCAGACCTGCTGAGGCGAACCCTCGGCGCTGAGAGTTTTAGGAGCATGCCACTGATTTCCCGTGCCGGACCTTTGGATGGCTCTATGGCAGTGCCACGCGCGAGGATCTGTTTGTATACCTTGATTAGCAAATCGTCGAGGGAGTCGGCTGCAAGGTACACGACGGGCTCCCGGCTTCAGATGAAAAGACAGAGCTGGGGTGTATCGAGAGCGGCTTGGCGGGCCGGCTCCGCCGCCCGCCGACCGATCTGCACAGCGTCTCGAGCGGAGATCGCGGCAGCGCCGTGTTGAAGCGCGCGCCGGCGTTGGGCAGCTGTGACGTCGTAATGGGGGTGTCGAGCACCGCGATGGAAGGCGCGCGCAGATACGCCGATACCAGCTGCAAATTCATGCAGCTCCTGGATGCTATCCGCCATAAGGTGAAACCACGCATAACCGTGCTTCAGGACTTCGGCATCGTCGACATAAACCACTCTTTGCTTTCTCCCTCGTGGCGGAATCTAGCATCTGAAGCTAAATGCGTCAGCCGAACTTTCCCAGGGGTCGCGATGGTGGAGGCCTGTTGGCGCCGGCCGAAAATTGACCCTCCGGGGGTGCGGATAAAAACTTGGACTGGTTTTATGCCGCAAGTCCAAGGTTCACCCGGTATTCGATAGGGCTGAGAGAGCCAAGAGAGATCTTGATCCGCTTCTCGTTGTACCAGCGGATGTACTACGAGTCGACCGCCTCGATGAATTACTCAATGGTGGCGTTCTTCCAGTCTCGAGGATAGAACAGCTCGTTCTTCAGCCGACCGAAGAAGCCTTCGCAAGCTGCGCTATCAGGTGAGCATGCCTTGCGAGACATCGAGCGGGTGTCCCGCGGAGTGGGGTTCATAGATCAAGGGTCTCCTCACGACCGGGTTTTGCTCAACGGTACGACTGACCGGTTGTGGCCGACAGCCGAAGTCTAGCCCGCCGGCCGGGGTGCTATCGCTTCGTCAAGATGGGATGGCTGTTTGCTTACCGGCAACGGAAGCCCACCCACGTCAAAGTAGCAGGTCGCGTCGGGCTAAGCTGCCGCGGGCATCTAGGCGCAGGATCGGACGTTCGAATCTGCACTGAGCTCACCGCACTTGAGAGGCCCTGACCATGAAGCTGATGACAGTCGAGATGACTCACGAGAGCGGCACGGACATCGCGAGTTGGTCTACCAGCGGAGAGATCCCACTGGCCGAAACCTTCGACCGACTCATCCGCGTCCTGGCAGAAACCAGGAAGACGATGGAGCCGGCTTTTTCTGAGACGCTGCCCGTGCTCATCAAGGACCCGCCACAGGTCGATGGGGCCGCTTGGCAGTGGTCGATTCAGCTCGATGGCAGCTTGGTTCTGAACCTCCGTCACCCCGGGCTTGGCTGGCTCGGCGTCCGAATGCCGGACGTGGATCTCTTTCACGAGAACCTGACGAACGTGATTGACCAACGAAACGCGCTACGCGACGAACTTGCACCTCCGTCCGGCTGAGTCGACCATCACAACTTGGCCGCTGCTACGCGAGCGATGCAGTCCATCTGCTCGCATTGTTTGCGCGCTATTTCAACCGCAGCCAACAGCTGGGCAGTTCTTACCGGGTCCAATCGCCCGCCCCTTGTGACTCGGCTGACGTCTTGCAGGGCAGACTCCACAGCAACCACCCAAGCCGCTAACCTCGGTTGTATCGATGGGCTAGATGGAATACTCGAGATCGATGATCAAGCTTGGATCGAACTCTTTGTTCTCGATCCTGCCGCTCCAGTTCACGTAGCCGCGCGGGTTGGAAACGACTCGACAAGAACGGACTCGATAGTCGAACTGTTGATGCGTGTGACCATGCACCCAGAGCACTGGTACGTCGAAGAACGTATCCGGAAGCTCGTTCACAAACGCACCCGAAGCCCAGTCATCGGCGTAGCGCTCTGCGAGCGATCCGCGATGAGGTGCATGGTGCGTTACGACCACCGTCGGTCCGGCGAACGGTTCCGAAAGCTTCTCCCGCAGCCAGGCTCGCTGTGCCTGGTGAATCCGCAGCGTGTCGGCCGCTTGGAGCTTTCTTCCCTGCTTGTAGCGCCAAGTATTGGGCTCCGCCGACTCGTCGACCGTGCGGATCAGTGCGTAGTCGTTCAGCAGGTTGGTCGCCATCTTCATGGCACGCCGGACATCGCTGACCGGACCTTCAGGGGTCTCGATGGCGAGTTCGAAGTCGGTCCACAACGTTGCACCGAGGAAGCGTACGCCGTCGATCACCAGCTCGTCACCGTCGAGCAAATGGACATTGCTGCCCGCGGCTTCGCGGCGCGCTTCGGCCAGTGTTGTGTCCAACCGTCCGTCGTAGTACTCGTGGTTACCGAGGAGGTAGATCACGGGCTTGCCGCGAAAGCGATCCGCCGCCCATTGGACGGCGCGCTTGGCCGGTGAATGAATGTCGCCGGCGAGGATAACGACGTCGAATTCGAGATCTGGCATCGGCTCGAACGGTGCGAACTCGAGGTGGAGGTCGGAAAGAACCAGTACTTTCATTGGGATGCCCCTTCAAAGCGAGCGCGAAGCTCGGCACTGGCCTTGTCGTCGAAGCCGGTGAACGAGCCGCACACCACCAGATGGTCCTTGCAGCAAGCGAACTGCCAGTAGGCATCGTCGAGCGCGACCCAGGGCTCGCCAACCGCATCGTGGATCTGGAGCCACGCGAGGATCTCTCCTTCGCGCTTCTTGTACGGCGGCGGAAGGCCAAAGCCCGAATGAGGCGTGGCTCCAAGGATGCGCGCCCGGATGTCGCTGGAGAACGGTTTCAGCAAGCTTCGGTAGAGAAGCTGCTCGCGCCATGATGAACTGATCACGATCTTCACGTGTGGGAACTCGCGCAGCAGTGCCTCCAGTCGCGGCAGGAAGCAGAAATCGGCGCCGCCATTGAGGATGTGATCTTCCCCCTCCGGATGAAGCACGCCGTCGAAGTCGAGGAACAGGATCACCTTGAATCTCCTAGCCCATATCCACCAGCCCTCATACGACACCGCCGTGTTGAATCGCGATCAGGATCGATCGCACTTTGTCAGCGCCGCCCCCGAAAGCAAACGCCGCCGGCGTTTGACCATCAAGCAGTTCGTGCGGCTTGTTCAACCAAGCTTGGGTTGCTGCGCCGAACACTTGGGTCGCGAGATTCAGTAAGTCCTGTGGCGGGCTTTCCAACCCAGCCTCCTCCTGGGGACTGCGCGGCCACGCCAGATGCGAGCCCATGTCGACGCCGAAGGCCCGGAACGGCGCCGTGGCAGGCATCAGGCCTTCGCCGAGATAATCAACGCTTCGGTGAAGATGACCGTGGACCACCAAATGGACGCCGAGCTTCACGGCGAGTTCGTCGATCGCCTTCCAGCCGTGTGGATGGGCCGACGGCGCCTCGTGCGTCGCCAGGATGTCGGCGGGTCCGCTCCGCAGCAACCGCTGGTACTCATCCAGGAAGATGGAGGATCGGTGCTTGCGGGAGATACCGTCGCGCCACCGTTCCTCGCGCTTCATGGTACGGCGCATGGCGTCGCTCGACTGGAACGCCGCCTCCTCGATCGGTCGCCGCGGGTCCCAGATCTTGCTGCGGAAGATGCCGCCCAGGCCTGCGACCTTGTACCCGGCGATCTCGACGATGCGGCCGTGCAGGTTGCGGGTGGCGAGCTCTGATCCCCACAGGTTGTCGTAGTCGGCGTCGGAGTCCGTGTCGTGGTTCCCGTGGATGAACCAGATCTCGGTTACATCCAGGATCGGCCTTAGCTCGTCGTGCAGAGGTCGGCGCGCCTGGATGTCGCCCAGCAGCACGATCGCCTCAGGCTGAAAGTGCTCGACCGCGGCGATCACCGGATCGAGGTCGCCGTGCGGGTCGCCGAAGAACATCAGCTTGGGCTTCGACTGTTGATGTGCGGATCGCGCGTGGAGGCCCGACGGGATGAGAGGTGTCATTTCATGTGCCGACTGGCGGTTCATCGGCCAGCCGCGAACCGCAGGAAGTGCGAGCGCAGTTCCTGGAAGCTGTCTTGATCGAACGCACGCTTGGGATCGGTGAGCACGAGCCGTTCGAAGCCTGCGTCGAAGCTCGAGGGCCAATCGTCAAGTGCGACCCACTCTGCGTCATGGCAGCCGTTTCCGTCGAGCCAGGCCTGGATCTCTAACTGGCGTTGATGTCGGACGACGACACTTGGGTCAATCTGCGGCGTCGCTCCGATGATCCGGTGCCGGATGTCATCGCTGAAATACTGTTGCAGTTGCTCGATGCTTTCGGCCAGTCGCCAATCCGACGAGATGACGATATCGACAGACCTGAACTCGCGCAGGAGCTCTTCCAGCCGCGGCAAATGACTGAAGAAGCTGCTGCTGCTGAACGAGTAGTCCGCGCCGACAGGATGAAGAACACCGTCTACATCCAGGAACAGCAGATCGCTGGAGTCACCGGCGCGGCCGGGGGCGTCGTGGATCGGCATCGCTTTCACCATTGAGACCTCACCCCCGGCAGAAACAGTGGTGTCTTATAGAGGTCGGCGATCTGCGTGGGATTGAGCCGCTTGATTTCCTGACTACGGCCGAGTCGCCAAGGAACATCAATTTGGGCGGCGTGCCCAAGGGAGAGAGGAGGAGAAAACTGATTCGGCTGAACATTCTGGGCTCCTAGATGGAGCCAAAAATGTCAGCTCCTTAAGACTGTGGAACGATGGCGAGAAGAGGCGATGCCACCACTGCTATTCGGTTCGCCGACTGGCCTGAACATCCCGAGCGAATCACCACGCGCATAACCACACCTGCATCGATGCAGACGCATTTGGCGGTGGTGGCCGAGAGCTTGAACATGGGGTATTCGTAAAAGTTAGAGGTGAACTAACAAGTCGATCTTAGCTGTAGGCACTGCAGTCAAGCAACACGCAACTAGCCCCTCCTGCTTGCTTTATGAGGGGTATACGACTCTATTGCCCCGTTTACGACTCTATTTGAATGTTTACGACTTTATTAGGTGAGATTAGCTGGAAACCCGCATTGTCGAACTCACTCCACCGTCACACTCTTCGCCAGGTTGCGCGGCTTGTCCACATCGGTCCCGCGCGCACACGCCGTGTGATACGCCAGCAGCTGCAGCGGCACCACATGCAGGATCGGCGAGAGCGCACCGTAGTGCTCGGGCATGCGGATCACGTGCAGCCCTTCGCTGCTCCTGATCTGCGTGTCGCCGTCGGCCAGCACATACAGAACACCGCCGCGCGCGCGCACCTCCTGCAGGTTGCTCTTGAGCTTTTCGAGCAGCGCGTCGTTGGGCGCCACGGCCACCACGGGCATCTCGCTCGTCACCAGCGCGAGCGGGCCGTGCTTGAGTTCGCCGGCGGCGTAGGCCTCGGCGTGGATGTAGGTCACTTCCTTGAGCTTGAGCGCACCTTCGAGCGCAATCGGGTAGTGCAGGCCGCGACCCAGGAACAGCGCGTTCTCCTTGCGTGCGAAGTCCTCGGCCCAGCCGATGATCTGCGGCTCCAGCGCCAGTACCGACTGCAGCGCGACCGGCAGGTGGCGCATCTCCTTCAGGTAGCGCGCCTCGTCGGCATCGCTCAAATGGCCCTTGGCCTGCGCAACGGCGAGCGTGAGCAGGAACAGGCCCGCCAGCTGCGTGGTGAAGGCCTTGGTCGACGCCACGCCGATTTCCACGCCGGCGCGCGTGATGTACGCCAGCTTGCACTCGCGCACCATCGCGCTGGTGGCCACGTTGCAGATGGTCAGGGTCTGTTCCATGCCGAGCGATCGCGCGTGCTTCAGGGCGGCCAGCGTGTCGGCGGTTTCGCCCGACTGGCTGATGGTGACGACCAGCGTCTTGGGGTCGGGCACGGAGTCGCGGTAGCGGTACTCGCTGGCGATCTCGACCTGGGTGGAGATCTTCGCGATGCCTTCGAGCCAGTACTTGGCGGTGCAGCCGCTGTAGTAGCTGGTGCCGCAGGCCAGGATGAGGATCTTGTCGATGTCCTGGAACACGCGGTGCGCGCTCGCCCCCGTGGCACCGTCCTGCCCGATGCCGTCGAACAGCTCGGGCACGATGCCCTCCACGCCCTCGAGCGTGTCGCCGATGGCGCGCGGCTGCTCGAAGATTTCCTTCTGCATGTAGTGCCGGTACGGGCCCAGTTCGGCCGCGCCGCTGTGGGCGTGCACGGTGCGCACCGGGCGCTGTTCCGCGGACAGCGGCTTGTGGTTCTTGTCGACGATCCAGTACTTGCCCGGCTGCAGGTCGACCACGTCGCCCTCTTCCAGGTAGACGATCTGGTCGGTCACGCCGGCCAGGGCCATGGCGTCGCTGGCGAGGAAGTTCTCCGCGCCGTCCTTGCCCGCACCCAGGATCAGCGGCGAGCCCGCGCGCGCACCGACCACGCGCTGCGGTTCGTCGCGGCAGATCACGGCAATGGCGTAGGCGCCGTGCAGTTGCAGCACGGCGGCTTTCACGGCCTCGAACAGGTCGCCGTCGTAGAGGCTGTCGACCAGGTGGGCGATGACCTCGGTGTCGGTCTGGCTCTCGAACACATAGCCCTTGGCTTCGAGCGCGGCGCGCAGGGGTTCGTGGTTTTCGATGATGCCGTTGTGCACGAGCGCGATGCGCCCGGGGCGCACGCCTTGCGCATCGGCGCCGGGGCCGTGGCTGAAGTGCGGGTGCGCGTTGTGCACGACCGGCGCGCCGTGCGTGGCCCAGCGCGTGTGGGCAATGCCGGTGAGGCCTTCGACCTTGTCGTCGTGCACCTGCGCCACGAGGTCGGCCACGCGCGAGGTGGTGCGCGCCCGGGTCAGGCCGCCGGCATGCACCGCCACGCCGCACGAGTCATAGCCGCGGTACTCGAGCCGCTGAAGGCCCTGGACCAGGACCGGAACGATGTTGCGATGGGACGCTGCCCCGACGATGCCGCACATGGTGAGCTGCCTTTGAATGAAGAAGAGACTGAATGGTAGGTAGACAGAGAAGAAATATGTTTTCTTAGTTCGATTGTTTTCGGACTTTTATTTCTTCATTTCGCTTCATTGGATTTTTATTCCATAATTTATTCGTATATGGAATCAATCTCCCTCGATTCAACCGACCTGCGCCTGCTCGACGCGCTGCAGCGCGATGCCTCGCACACCAACCAGCGCCTGGCCTCGGACATCGGCATCTCGCCACCGACCTGCCTGCGCCGCGTGCAGCGCCTGCGTGAACTCGGCTTGATCGAGCGCCAGGTGGCGCTGCTGTCGCCCGACCGGCTCGCCGCAGTGCTGGGCCACGGTTTGCAGGCGGTGGTCGAAATTTCGCTGGACCGGCAGGACGCGGCCTCGCTCGACGCCTTCGAAACCCGCGTGATCGCCGACGACGCGGTGCAGCAGTGCTGGCGTGTGTCGCCGGGGCCGGACTTCGTGCTGGTGGTCGCGGCGCGCGACATGCCGGACTACGGGGCGCTCACGCAGCGCCTGTTCACGGCGGATGCGAACGTGCGCAATGTGAAGGCCTTCTTCAGCCTGAAGCGGGCGAAGTTCGAGCCCCGGCTGCCGCTGGCACCCGGGGCCTGAAGGCCGTCGTCAGGCCTTGGGCTTCTTCTGCGGTCGTTTCCAGTTGGCAAAGCTCACCTGCTTGCCCCGCGCCACGGTCAGCGCGCCCGGCTCGGTCGACTTGTTGATGGTCGACCCGCCGCCGATGGTGCCGCCCGCGCCGATGGTGATGGGGGCCACCAGCACGCAGTTGCTGCCCACGTGCACGTCGTCGCCGATCACGGTGCGGTGCTTGTTGGCGCCGTCGTAGTTGGCGGTGATGCTGCCCGCGCCGTAGTTCACGCGCTCGCCCACGGTCGCGTCGCCCAGGTAGGCCAGGTGGTTGGCCTTGGCGCCAGCGGCCAGCGTCGAATTCTTCACCTCGACGAAATTGCCGATGTGCACCTCGGCACCCAGTTGCGCGCCCGGCCGCAAGCGCGCGAACGGGCCGATGAGCGCGCCAGCGCCCACGCTCACGCCGGCCTTCTCGCCTTCGATGTGGGTGAACGGGTGGATCACCGCGCCCGCTTCGATGCGCGCATTGGCAATGACGCAGTTCGCGCCGATGCGCACACCTTCGCCCAGCGACACCGCGCCTTCGAAGATGCAGTTGACGTCGATCTCCACGTCGGTGCCGCAGTCCAGCGTGCCGCGCAGGTCGAAGCGCGCCGGGTCGGCCAGGCGCACGCCCTGCGACATCAGCGCGTCGGCCTGGCGCAGTTGCCAGGCGCGCTCGAGCGCCGCGAGCTGGGCCGGGCTGTTGATGCCGGCCACCTGCAGCGCGTCGGTGGTGATGTGCGCCACCACGGGCACGCCGTCGGCGGCGGCGAACTTCACCACGTCGGTCAGGTAGTACTCGCCCTGCACGTTCTTGTTGTCCAGCCGCGCGAGCCAGCCCTTGAGCAGTCGCGCGGGCACGGCCATCACGCCGCTGTAGATCTCGCGCACGGCGCGCTGGGCTTCGCTGGCGTCCTTGTGCTCGACAACGGCGGTCACTTCGCCACCGGCGGCCGAACGGATCACGCGGCCATAGCCGCTCGGGTCGTCGAACTCGATGGTCAGCAGCGCCAGGCGGTCGCCGGCGCTGGCCGCGATGAGCGCGCGCAGGGTCTCTTCGCCGATCAGCGGCACGTCGCCCGACAGCACGACCACCGTGCCGTCGTCCGCCAGCAGCGGCGCGGCCTGCTGCACCGCATGGCCGGTGCCCAGCTGCGGCTCCTGGCGCGCAAAGCGCTGCGTGATGCCCGTCATGCCCGCCGCGAACGCGGCCATGGCGGCCTCCACCTCCGCCGCGCCGTGCCCGGTCACGAACACCACGTCGCGTGCGCCGATGCGCGCGGCGGTGCCGGCCACATGGGCCAGCAATGCACGGCCTCCCAATCGATGCAACACTTTGGGCAGCTTGCTCTTCATGCGCGTGCCCTTGCCGGCCGCCATGATGACGACGTCGACCGGCCCCTGGTTGTCTTGTTGCGGAGTCTGATTCATGTGTTTTTCTTCCCGATTTCGTTGCGCTGCAGTGGCGCGAATTATCGGCGTGCTGCTGTTGGCCGCGGCCCTGGGCGCCTGCAGCGCGATCAAGCTGGCCTACAACAACCTGCCCACGGTGAGCTACTGGTGGCTCGACGGCTATCTGGATTTCGACAGCGAGCAGACCCCGAAGGTGCGCGACGAGCTCGCGCAGTTGCTGGCCTGGCACCGCCAGAACGAGCTGCCGCGCCTGGCCGCGCTGCTGCAGGACGCGCAAGCGCTGGCACCCGGCGAAGTGACGCCCGAGCAGGTCTGCGCCATGGCCGAGCGCATCCGCGAGCGCCTGCTGGCCGTGACCGAGCGCGCCGAGCCCGCCGGCACCGAACTGGCGCTGAGCCTGACCGGCGCCCAGTTGCAGCAGCTGGAGCGCAAGTACGCCAAGAACAACGCCGACTTCCGCAAGGACTGGCTGGACCGCACCCCGGCGCAGGTGCACGAGAAGCGCTACGACCAGTTCCTGGACCGCGCCGAGGACTTCTACGGACGACTGAACCCGGAACAGCGCGACCTGCTGAAAGCGCAGGTGGCGCAGTCGGTGTTCGACCCGCGGCTGGCGGACGCCGAGCGCCGCAAGCGCCAGCAGGAGGCGCTGGTGCTGCTGCACGGCTTCGTCGCCGGCAAGCCCTCGTCGGACGAGGCGCGCGCCGCGCTGCACGGCTACATCCAACGCATCGCCGAGCCGCCGCCCGGCCCCTGGCGCGACCAGCAGCAGGCCTTGCTGGAGGAAGGCTGCCGCAACACGGCCGCGCTGCACAACGGCGCCACGGCAAGCCAGCGCGCACAGGCGGTGCGCCGGCTGCAGGCGTACCAGGACGACCTGCGCCAGCTGGTGGCGGCGCGCTGAGCCGCCCGGGGCGCCGACGTCAGATGAGAGGGGTCGGGCGCATCGGGCGCTCGAAGTAGTCGCCCAGCGTTTCGAGCGCGTGCGGCTCCAGGATGCGCAGCCAGCCCGTGTCGATCTTGTAGAGCCCCAGGCGCTGCAGCCGCCGCAGCGTCTTGTTGGTGTGCACCAGCGACAGCCCCAGCGCGTCGGCAATGTGCTGCTGGTTGAACGGAAACTCCACCCACCCGTCGCGCACCATGCCCACGCGCTCGGCGCGGCGGTACAACTGCATCAGCAGCATGGCCACGCGCTCGCTGGCGTTGCGCCGTCCGGCGGTGACGAGGTTGTCGTCCACCAGCTTTTCCTCGCGCGCGGCGAGCCAGGTGATGTCGTAGCCGAGCTTGGGTTGGGCGTGGAACAGGCCCCAGAGCCGGTCGCGCGAAAAAGCGCACAGCGTGACGTCGGTCACGGCCTCGACGCCATGCGTCTGGCCGTCGGCGAACTCGTCCTGCAGGCCGATGAAGTCGCCGGGCAGCAGAAAACTCAATATCTGCCGGCGGCCGTCGCTCAGCGTCTTGTAGCGGAAAGCCCAGCCCGAATAGAGGGTGAAGAGCAGCGGGCTGCTGCGGTGCTCGTCGATGATCGATCCACCCGCTTCGATGCGCCGGGCGCCGGCGCGAAACGACTGGATGGTCTTGAGTTCTTCCTCGGACGACGGAAGAAAAGCTTCCAGCTTGCGCAACGCGCAGTCGTCGCACGGATTCACCCCCTGGGGTGGCGGGGCAGCGGCAGGGTAGTCCTCGAACTTCACGCCCCACTATAGGCGTTTTGGCTGTGTCTTTTTACATTTCGCCGCGTCGACGGGGTACCTAGACTGCGCTCCGATTCCTCAAAGACACATGACAGAAGCATCACCGTTCTACGAAGTCCTCTACTGCAGCACGCTTGCCCAGGACCTGCCCCCGACCACCGTGGGCTCGATCGCCACCCGCGCACGCGCACGCAATGCCCAGCGCGGCATCACGGGTTTGCTGGTCTTCGACGGCATGCGCTTCTGCCAGCACCTGGAAGGCCCGCGCGAGGCGCTCGACACGCTAATGCAGCACATCGAGAAGGACCCGCGCCATACCGACATCCGGGTGGTCTACGAAGCGCCGCTGGCGGTGCGCCGCTACACCGGCTTCGGCATGGGCCTGGCCGAGAGCGAAGGCCCCGACCTCATGGCGGGCGTGCACGTGCTGGACGGCGAGGTGGCCTTGCGGCACTTCCTGGCGCTGTTGCCAAGCTTCGACATCAACGGCTGAAAGGCACCCGCCATTGGCTGAAAGAAGCTTCAAAAAGAAAAAGGCGGCCGAGGCCGCCTTTTGAGCTCCTGGAGGCCGAACAATCAGGCGTTGTCCCAGCTGTAGGTCGCGCCGTAGCCGTCCCACGCCTCCATCACGATGCGCTGGCCCGCGGCCACCGCCAGCGATTCGCCCGGTGCGAGCACCAGGTCTTCGCTGGGGTTGGCGAGCGTGGCGTCGGGCGTGATCCACACCCGGCCCTGCTTCACGCGCAACACGCTGGCCGTGCGCGCCTTCAGGCTCATCGCCTCGCCGGGCGCGATCTGCCAGGCGCCGCGGCGAACGGCCGGCGGAATGGCGGCAGTGGTGCGGGCGGCGGTGGACAGGGGCGAGAGCGATTCGGTGGTGCAGACGGCGGTGGACATGTTGAAACTCCTTGGGCTTTCCCGAAGCGCCGGCCGGTCAGACAGAGACGGGGGCAATAGCGCAGTTCGGGAATGAATGATCGTTTCCAAGGCGCCCTGAGTCCAATGAAAACGAGGTAGGCTACTGATGCGATTCCCGCATCAATGGATCAAAACGCGGATTCGCCACCCCAAGTCATACCCATGCAACATTCCCAAACCCATCTGCGCTCCCGCCCGATCTCGGCGGGCCACCTGCGCGCCTTCGAGGCCGTGGCCCGGCACCTGAACTTCCGTGCCGCCGCCGAGGAAATGGCGCTGACCCAGTCAGCCGTGAGCCGCCAGATCCAGTCGCTCGAGGAAGAGGTGGGCGTGGGGCTGTTCCTGCGCCACACGCGGGCCGTGGAGCTCACCAGCGCCGGGGCGCTGCTGCTGCTGGCGGTGCAGCAGTCGCTGCCGCGCATCGACACGGCCGTGCGCCAGATCCGCCAGAGCGCGGGCCGCCAGAGCGTGTCGCTGACCACCTTTGCGTCGTTCGCCTCGATGTGGCTCATTCCGCGGCTGGAGGCCTTCCAGCGCGACAACCCCGAGATCGACATCCGCATCGACGCCAGCGACGTGGCGGTCGACCTCGAAGTGGCCGACGTGGACATCGCGCTGCGCTACGGCCCGCGCGAGACCATGCCGCCCACCGCCGTGCGCCTGTTCGGCGAAACGCTGACGCCGGTGGCCAGCCCCTGGCTGCTGAAGAGCAACCCGCCCATCAGGACGCCCGCCGACATCACCCGCTTCACGCTGATCGAGGCCGGCGACGCCCACCGCACCCACCTGGAATGGCTGACCTGGAGGCGCTGGTTCGAGGTGAACGGGCTGGAGCGCGCACAGCCCAAGCGCTGGCTCTATTTCAACTACGCCTACCAGATGGTGCAGGCCGCGCTGACCGGCCAGGGCATCACGCTGGCGCGCAGCTCGCTGATTGCCGAGAGCCTGGCCAACGGCGACCTGGTGGAAGTGCTGCCGCAGCACCGCATGGATTCGCCGATGGCCTACTGGCTCATCGCCGGGCCGCGCAACGCGCTGCGACCCGAGATCCGGGCCTTCTGGGACTGGCTGCAACTGCAGGCCGCCACCACCCGCGAGACCATCGGCGAGGTGCCGGACCCGGACACGGTCGACGACATCGACTGACCGGCCCGCTGCAGGGCCGCATCAGCTCGGCTCAGCTCATCGGCCAGACCACGCCGTTGTCGTTGAGGATGGCGTCCAGCGGGAGGTCGTGCGCCTCGGGCTCGAAGTCTTCCAGGAAGCCGTGGGTGAACCCGAGCCCCACTGTGAACGGCCGCGGCTCCAGGGCGGCCAGCGTGCGGTCGTAGAAGCCGCCGCCGTAGCCCAGCCGATAGCCGCCCGCGCTGTAGCCCACGCAGGGCACGAACAACAATGTCGGCACGATGAGCTCGGTGTCCTTGGGCTTGGGAATGCCGTAGGCGTCTTCTTCCATCTGGCAGCCCGGGTACCAGGCATGGAAGGTCAGCGTCTTGTGAACTTTGTTGATCACCGGCAGTCCGATGCGGCGGCGCTGGCTTTCTTCCATGAGCTCGCCGTCCTCCTTCCAACGATGCAACGCAGGCAGCGGATCGAACTCGCCCTTGATCGGCCAGTAGGCGCCGATCACGGTGTCGGGCCGCCCGACCAGCCAGATCCGCATCACGCGCTGCAGCAGGTCCGCGCGTGTCAGCCGGTCCGGCATCGCCAGGCGTTGTTCGATCAATGCCTTGCGCAGTTGATCCTTCAGAAAACTCGCCGTCGCCGAGGTGTCGGCATCCTTTGACTTGTCCATAATCCCCCGATGCAGTTCCCAAGCATTTTGGCACCCCAGCGCACCAGCCACCGCGTTCACCAGCGCAGCGCAGCACCCGCACTGGTTTTTTCCGCCGTCCTGGCCTTCGCCGCGTTGCTTTCACAGCAACCCGCCGCCGCACAGAACAACACCAACGACGACGTGCTCGTCCAGATGAAGCAGGCCTTCCAGCGCGGCGACAAGGCCCGCCTGACGGGCCTGCTGCCGCAAGCACGCGGCCATGCCCTCGAACCTTGGGCCGCCTACTGGGAACTCAAGGCGCGGCTGCAGGAAGCCGCCCCCAACGAAGTGCAGGACTTCTTCGCGCGCTACCCCGGCACCTACCAGGAAGACCGCCTGCGCAACGACTGGCTGCTGCTCACGGGCCAGCGCCGCGACTGGGACAACTTCTCCGCCGCCGTGGCCGGCTTTCGCATGGGCGACGACCCGCAGGTGCGCTGCTACGCGGTGCTGGCCGACACGCTGCGCACCGGCACGGCCACGCAGGCCCAGGCCGACGAGGTGCGCCGCGACTGGCTCAGCCAGAAGGACGCCGACGACGGCTGCCTCACCGCCGCCGACCGCATGTTCGCGGCCCGCCTGCTGGCCCCCAACGACGTCTGGAAGAAGGCGCGCCTGGCCATCGAGGCCAACCGCCCGCAGGCCGCGCGCGGCGCCGTCGCCATCGCCGCGCCCGACGCGCTGCCGCTGTTCGAGGAAATGAACGCCAGCTCGGCCAAGTTCCTGACCGGCCGCGCCTTCGTGGCCGCCAAGTCGCGCAAGGAGCTGGTGGTGCTGGCGCTCGTCAAGGTCGCCATTGCCGACCCCGAGCAGGCCGCCGCGCAGCTCGACAGCAAGTGGAGCCCGATGCTCTCGGCCGAAGAGCGCAACTGGCTCTGGGGCACCATCGGCCGCGCCGCCGCGCTGAAGCTCTGGCCGCAGGCCGGCACCTACTTCGGCAACGTCACCAAGAACTCGGACCTGTCCGACGACATGCTCGGCTGGCGCGTGCGCGCCGCCCTGCGCGCCGGCCAGTGGAAAGAGGTGGCACCGGCCATCAACGCCATGAGCGACACCGCCCAGCTCGACCCCACCTGGGTCTACTGGAAGGCCCGCGCGCTCGCCACCGAGCGCAGCGAAGAGCGCCGCGCCCAGGCGCGCGAGCTCTACCAGAGCATTGCCGGCTCGCGCGGCTTCTACGAGATGCTGGCGCTCGAAGAACTGGGCCAGCGCACCGTGGCCGCCACCCGCCCCGCGCCGCTCACGCCCGAGGAAAAGGCCGCCGCGCGCGCCAACCCGGCGCTGGCACGCGGCCTCTACGCCATTGCCATCGGCCTGCGCTCCGAAGGCACGCGCGAATGGAACTACGCCACCAACCTGCACGACAAGGGCGGCATGGACGACCGCGCCCTGCTGGCAGCGGCCGACTTCGCCTGCCAGCGCGAGGTGTGGGACCGCTGCATCAACACCAGCGAGCGCACCAAGGGCGTGGTCGACGTGGAGCAGCGCTTCCCCATGCCGTTCCACGACACGGTGCTGCGCAAGGCGCAGGACATCGGCCTGGACCCGGCCTACGTGTACGGCCTGATCCGCCAGGAAAGCCGCTTCATCATGGACGCACGCTCCGGCGTCGGCGCCTCGGGCCTGATGCAGGTCATGCCCGCCACCGCGCGCTGGACGGCACGCAAGATCGGCCTGACCGACTTCACGCCCGGCCAGATCAACGACCGCGAGACCAACATCACCATCGGCACCAACTACCTGAAGCTGGCGCTCGACGACTTCGACGGTTCCATGGCGCTGGCCGCCGCCGCCTACAACGCCGGCCCCGGCCGCCCGCGCAGCTGGCGCAACGGCCCGGTCGTCGAGGCCGCCATCTGGGCCGAGAACGTGCCCTTCAACGAGACGCGCGACTACGTGAAGAAGGTGCTGGCCAACACCACCAACTACGCCGCCATCATCAGCGGCCGGCCGCAGTCGCTGAAGGAGCGCCTGGGCCGCGTGGGGCCGCGCGATGCGGCCGAGCCGGAACCGAACAAGGACCTGCCCTGAGGTCCGCCGCATGAGCGCCGCGCCGGGCCGCCCCGAGCAAGCTCGCACCGCGGTGCGAAGCACCAAGGCACGCCGATGAGCTGGCGCGACGAAGTGCTGGACACCATCGCGTCCGAGTTCTCGGACGTGACCGACGTGGCACAGCTCACGCGAATCATCCTGCGCCTGACGCTGGCCGCGGTGCTGGGCTTCGTGCTCGGCTTCGAGCGCGAGCAGCAGGGCAAGGCGGCCGGCGTGCGCACGCACATGCTGGTGGCCATCGGCTCGGCGATGTTCGTGCTGATTCCGCAGCAGACCGGCATCGTGCCGGCCGACATGAGCCGCGTGATCCAGGGGCTAGTGGCGGGCGTGGGCTTCCTGTGCGCAGGCACGATCCTCAAGCAGGGCAAGGACGAATCGCATGTGCAGGGCCTGACCACCGCGGCGGGGCTGTGGATGACCGCCGCCATCGGCATGGCCTGCGGGCTGGGCCGCGAGGCCACGGCCGTGCTCAGCGCGCTGCTGGCGCTGGCGGTGCTGTCGCTGGTGCCGCGCCTCGTGGGCCTGCTCGAACGAACATCCGGCAACGGCAATGGCAACCGTGACGAGGACGCGGCCCGGTCGACGGGCCGGGTGATCGCCTCGCCGGACGACGCGCCCCGCCGCTGAGCGCGGGCGCATCAATTCGCGCTGCGTTGGGCATCAATGCCGCCGCGGCGCACGGCTAGCATCGAAGTCTTTGTTTCACCCGCAACGGACCGGAGGCCCCTCTCATGCGCAAGCTCTACATCGGCAACAAGAATTACTCGTCGTGGTCGATGCGCCCCTGGGTGCTGATGAAGCAGGCCGGCATCGACTTCGAGGAGGTGATGGTGCGCTTCGATTCCTTCGAGGCCGATTCGACGTTCAAGAGCGTCATCGCGCCGCTCAACCCGGTGGCCAAGGTGCCGTTGCTGACCGACGGCGACCTCGTCGTGTGGGACACGCTGGCCATTGCCGAATACCTGGCCGAGACCTTCCCCGGCAAGCAGCTCTGGCCCGCCGCGGCGGCCGACCGGGCACGCGCGCGCAGCGTCTGCGCCGAAATGCATTCGGGCTTCGGCGGCCTGCGCGGGCATTGCGGCATGAACATCGAGGCCTCGCTGCCCGAGGTGGGCGCCCGGTTGCTGAAGGAACAGCCCGAGGTGGCCAGCGACCTCGCGCGCATCGTGCAGATGTGGAGCGGCCTGCTCGACGCGCACGGCGGTCCGATGCTGTTCGGCGCCTTCAGCATTGCCGACGCCTACTTCGCGCCCATCGGCACGCGCATCAAGACCTACGGACTGCCGGTGCCGCCGCAGCTCACGGCCTACATCGAGCGCGTGCAGGCGCTGCCGGGCGTGAAGGCCTGGATCGACGACGCACTGGCGGAAAAGGATTTCCTGCAGTTCGAAGAGCCTTACCGCACGGGGCGATAAGGTCTCCGAGGAGGCGCGAGGCGGGGGTCAGAACCTGTAGGTCGCCGACACGTACGTGACGATCGGGTTGAGCTTCAGGCTGGCCTCGCTGTTGGCCACGGGCAGGCCGGTGATCGAGGTGGTCGTCAGCTTGGCCTTGGTCTTCAGCGGGATGTACGACACCGAGAACGAGACGCCCCAGTGCTTGTCGAACTGGTAGGCCGCGCCCACGTTGATCACGGGGGCGAACGAACTGTCGAGCTTGGCCGTGGTGTTCACCGCGAACGGCGACTGGTGGAACTGGCTGGCCAGCGCGCCCTGCAGGCTCGAGGTCAGCTTGACGTCGCTGTACCAGACATAAGTGGCGCCCACGCCCACGAACGGACGAAAGGCCGACGTGCCTTCGTTGAAGTAGTACTTGCCCAGAATGGTCGGGCTCCACTGGCGCGCTTCGCCGAGCTGGCCGACGCGGTCGAGCGTGCCGGTGCCGTTGAGCTTGAACTTGGGCGGCACGCCGAACACGCCTTCCACCGCCCAGTGGCTGTCGAGGAAATACATGGCACTCAGGCCCAGCGTGTCGGAGTCGCTCACGCTGGCACCGGAGCCGGGCAGCACGGCCGGAATCGGGGCGGTCACTGTCAGCGGCTTGCTCGAATCCTGCGGCGACAGATGAAACCAGCCGGCACCCACGACCCAGTCACCGGCCTGTTGCGCCATCGCGCTTCCAGACGCCAACGCGCCCAGAGCCGCCAGTGCAAGCATTGTTTTCTTCATGATGTGAATTGCTCCTTTGGTTGAAAGATCCCCCTGCGGATGCGGGCCTCGGCCTGTGACTGCCGCTGAAAACCGCCGTTTTCACGAACGATTGCCCGGTCTGCGCCGAAGATTATCGAACGACCGTTCTTTTTTGTGGCTGAGGAGTATCCCTACACTGCGCCGATGAAGATTTTTCTTGTCGGCGGCGCACTGCGCGACCGCTTGCTGGGGCGCCCGGTGTCCGACCACGACTGGCTGGTGGTGGGCGCCACGCCCGAAGAAATGACGGCCCGCGGCTACCTGCCCGTGGGGCGCGACTTTCCGGTGTTCCTGCACCCGCGCACGCGCGAGGAGTACGCGCTGGCCCGCACCGAACGCAAGAGCGCGCCGGGCTACCGCGGCTTCACGGTGCATGCCGCGCCCGACGTCACGCTCGAACAAGACCTGGCCCGCCGCGACCTGACCGTCAACGCCATTGCGCTGCCGGCCGAGCTGGTGAGTGCCGACGGCCGCTTCGAGCCCACGCCCGACACGCTGGCCGACCCCTTCCACGGCCAGCGCGACCTGCACGACAAGGTGCTTCGCCACGTGACCGATGCCTTCCGCGAAGACCCGGTGCGCATCCTGCGCGTGGCGCGTTTCGCCGCCCGCTTCGACGACTTCACCGTTGCGCCCGAGACGATGGCGCTGATGCACGAGATGGTGGTGGCCGGCGAGGTCGACGCGCTGGTGCCCGAACGCGTGTGGCAGGAGCTGTCGCGCGGGCTGATGGAAACACGACCCTCGCGCATGCTCGAGGTGCTGCGCGACTGCGGCGCGCTGGCCGTGCTGCTGCCGGAGATCGACACCGGCGGGCACCTGATGGCGGTGGTGGACACCGGCGCGCGGCTGCGGGGCTCGCTGGCGGTGCGCTTCGCCTGCCTGGTGAACGACCTGGGCCGGGGCGCCGCGCCCGGCATCGCTGCGCTGCATGCGGTGTGCGACCGCTGGCGGGTGCCGGTGGAGATCCGCGAGCTGGCCGAGGTGGTGGCGCGCGAGCAGGCACACATCCACGGCAGCGACGCGCTCGACGCCACGGGGCTGGTGCGCCTGCTGGAGCGCTGCGACGCGTTCCGCAAGCCCGCGCGCTTCGCCGAGGTGCTGCTGGCCTGCGAGTGCGATGCGCACGGCCGGCTCGGCGCAGCTCCCACCGCACTCAGCGCATGCACGCAGCGCCCTCGGCTGTTGGCCGTGCTGGCAACGGCTGCAGCCGTACCCACCGACGTGGTGGCGCGCGCGGCCCAGCAGGCCGGCGCCACCGGGCCGAAGATCGGCGAGGCGATTCACCGGGCGCGCGTGGAAGCCGTGGCTGCGTCGCTGGCCTGAGGCCTTCGGTCTTGCTCCTTCCCCCCTCCCGGGGGAAGGCTGGGATGGGGGCAGGCCTTCGATCAGGCGCCGCGTTCACGCCAGCGCCGCCATGCCCCCACCCCTCCCCTTCCCCGGAAGGGGAGGGAGCCATCCATACCCGCCCAAGCGCAGCTTCCGGTTTTGACCGACATGCGCCGCCGACGACGCGTGTTATGGTTTTTCCCCAATGCCAAAGTCCTCCAGCAACTCGCAGTTGCCTCCTCCGTTGGGCCGTGATGCAGCCCTCTTTCTCGACTTCGACGGAACGCTCGTCGGGCTTGCGCCCACGCCCGAAGCCATCGAGATTCCCCCTGCCCTCGTCTCCCTTCTCAGTGACCTGAGCGACCAGCTCGGCGGCGCGCTCGCCGTGGTGTCGGGCCGCCAGATCGACTCCATCGACCGCTTCCTTGCGCCGCTGCGCCTGCCCGCCGCCGGCGAGCACGGCGTGCAGCGCCGCGACGCCAAGGGCCACACGCAGGAACAGCGCGCGCCCGACCTCGTGCCCATCCTCGAAGTGGCCAACGAACTCGCGCGCGTGCACGAAGGCCTGCTGGTGGAGCGCAAGCACGCCGCCATCGCGCTGCACTACCGGCTTGCACCGCAGCTGGAGGCGGTGTGCCGCGACGCCATGTCGCGCGCCATCGCCCACGACCCGCAGTTCGAACTGATGCACGGCAAGTTCGTGTTCGAGATCAAGCCCGCGGGCATCAACAAGGGCATCGCCATCGATGCCTTCATGACCGAAGCGCCGTTTGCCGGCCGCACCCCCGTCTTCCTCGGCGACGACACCACCGACGAAAGCGGCTTTGCCGTGGTGCAGCCGCGCGGCGGCATCGCCGTGAAGGTGGGTTCCGGGCCGAGCCTGGCGCTGCACCGCCTCGAGTCGCCGCGCGCCGTGTACGAATGGCTGGTGCAGGCGCGCGACCAGCTGGCCGGGCCGAAGACACCCAAGGCAGCGCAGGCAGCGCCAATACCGCCCACAGCGCCCACAGAATCACCGAGGAGCCCCGAATGAGCGAAGAACAACTGGCGACGCCCGCGCCGGAGCACGCAACGGTCGACGCACTGCTCCACGACGAAGCCGCCGCCGCCCGTACGCGCGGCTTCGCGCCGCCTGCCGAGCCCTCGCTCAATGTCGGCGTGATCGGCAACTGCGCCTACAGCGCGCTCATCGACGGGCGCGGGCGCGCCGTGTGGTGCTGCCTGCCCCGCTTCGACGGTGACCCGATCTTCAACGCCCTGCTGCACCCGGGTGAAGAAGCCGGCGCCTGGGCCATCGAGATCGAGGACTTCGCAGAAGCGAAGCAGTGGTACGAGCCGAACACCGCCGTGCTGCGCACGCAGCTGTTCGACAGCGCGGGCCAGGGCATCGAGATCACCGACTTCGCGCCGCGCTTCTACAGCCGCTCGCGCTACTTCCGCCCGCTGATGATGGTGCGCCGCGTGCGCCCCATTGCCGGCGCGCCGCGCATCCGCGTGTCGCTGGACCCGCGCTTCCAGTGGGGCGCCACGGCGCCGGTGGAGGTGACGCGCGGCAGCAACCACATCCGCTACGTCGGGCCCGACGTCACGCTGCGGCTGAACACCGACGCATCCATTTCGCACATCCTCTCGCGCCAGCCCTTCGTGATCTCGCGCGAGTACAACTTCATGTTCGGCGTAGACGAGACGCTGAGCGACGGCATTGCCGACACCGCGCGCAAGTTCGAGCAGGAGACCATCGCCTACTGGCGCACCTGGACCAAGCGCCTGGCGATTCCCTTCGAGTACCAGGAAGCGGTGATCCGCGCGGCCATCACGCTGAAGCTCTCGCTGTACGAGGACACCGGCGCCATCGTCGCGGCCATGACCACCAGCATCCCCGAGGCGCCGGGCAGCCAGCGCAACTGGGACTACCGCTACTGCTGGCTGCGCGACGCCTTCTTCGTGGTGCGCGCGCTCAATTCGCTGAGCGAAGTGGGCACCATGGAAGACTACCTGCGCTGGCTGGGCAACGTGGTGATCGGCTCGCATGGCGAGCACATCCAGCCGCTTTACGGCATTGGCCTGGAGCGCGAGCTGCCCGAATCCTTCGTCGAAGGGCTGCCGGGCTACCGCGGCATGGGCCCGGTGCGCGTGGGCAACCAGGCGCAGGAACACTTCCAGCACGACGTGTACGGCAACATCGTGCTCGGCGCGGCGCAGGCCTTCCACGACCACCGGCTGCTCAGCCGCGCGGGCGTGGCGGAGTTTCCGCACCTGGAAGCGGTGGGCGAGCAGGCGGTGCGCGTGTACGGCACGCCCGACGCCGGCATGTGGGAGCTGCGCACCCGCGCCCGCGTGCACACCAGCTCGGCGCTGATGAGCTGGGCCGCCTGCGACCGGCTCGCCAAGATCGCGCATGCGCTGGCGCTGCCCGATCGCGCCGCCTACTGGAGCGGCCATGCAGCGCGCATGAGGGAAGAAATCCTCGAGAAGTCGTGGTGCGAGGAGCGCCAGGCCTTTGCCGAGAGCTTCGGCGGGCACGAGCTGGACGCGAGCATCCTGCTGATGGTCGAGGTGGGCCTGATCGACGCGCGCGACCCGCGCTTCATCTCCACCGTCGACGCCATGGAAAAGTCGCTGTGCGACGGCCCCTACATGCGCCGCTACGAGGCCGCGGACGACTTCGGCAAGCCCGAGACCGCCTTCAACATCTGCACCTTCTGGCGCATCGACGCGCTCGCCAAGATCGGCCGCAAGGCCGAGGCGCGGCAGATCTTCGAGACCATGCTCGCGGCGCGCAACCCGCTGGGGCTGCTGTCGGAAGACACGCACCCGGTCACGGGCGAGATGTGGGGCAACTTTCCGCAGACCTATTCGATGGTCGGCATCATCAACGCGGCCGTGCGCCTGTCCGCCCCTTGGGATTCGTGCATATGAGCCGCCTCGTCGTCATTTCCAACCGCGTGGCCGACCCACGCAAGCCCGCGGCCGGCGGCCTGGCCGTGGCGCTGGGTGAAAGCCTGCAGCAAAGCGGCGGACTGTGGTTCGGCTGGAGCGGCCAGATCGTCGAGGGCGGCCCGACCGGCGAAGGCGAACTGCACAAGCACCAGGCCGGCAAGGTCACGCTGGCCACCATCGACCTGAGCCGCGAGGACCACGACAGCTACTACCTGGGCTACAGCAACGACGTGCTGTGGCCGGTGTTCCACAACCGCCTGGACCTGGCGCATTTCGAGGCCGGCTTCATCGGCGGCTACCGGCGCGTGAACCAGCTGTTCGCGCGCAAGCTGCTGCCGATGCTGAAGGACGACGACATCATCTGGATCCACGACTACCACCTGATGCCGCTGGCGGCCGAGCTGCGTGCCATGGGCTGCAAGCAGCGCATCGGCTTCTTCCTGCACATTCCGCTGCCGCCGCAGATCATCATCGCGGCCATTCCGCAGCACGAGTGGCTGATGCGCTCGCTGTTCGCCTACGACCTGATCGGCTTCCAGGCCCAGCAGGACGTGCAGCACTTCGAGCACTACGTGCGCAACGAGGCGCACGGCGAGTACCTGGGCAACGACATGTACCGCGCCTACGGGCAGACGGTGCGCTGCAGCGCCTTCCCGATCGGCATCGACGTGGACGAGTTCTCGGCGCTCACCCATGCCAAGGAAGCGCGCGACATGTACGAAACCATGAAGCGCGAGTATTCGAGCCGGCGCCTTCTGCTGGGCATCGACCGGCTCGACTACTCCAAGGGCATCCCGCAGCGCGTGCGCGCGTTCCGTGAGCTGCTTGCGAACTACCCCGAGAACCGGCGCAGCGCCACGCTGATCCAGATCGCCTCGCCCACGCGCGAGACGGTCGATGCGTACGGCGACATCCGGCGCGAGCTGGAGTCGCTGTGCGGCGCCATCAACGGCGACTACGGCGAGCTCGACTGGATGCCGGTGCGCTACATCCACCGCATGGTCGCGCGCAAGCGGGTGCCGGGGCTGTGCCGCGCGGCGGCCGTGGGGCTGGTGACGCCGCTGCGCGACGGCATGAACCTGGTGGCCAAGGAATACATCGCCGCGCAGGACCCGGCGGACCCGGGCGTGCTGGTGCTGTCACGCTTTGCCGGTGCGGCGGAGCAGCTGAAAGAAGCGCTGCTGGTGAACCCGTACGACACGCACGGCACGGCCGAGACGGTGCAGCAGGCGCTGCACATGCCGCTGGAAGAACGGCGCGAGCGGCACCAGAAACTGCTGTCGCGCATTCGCGAGCAGGACATCCATTGGTGGCGGCGCAGCTTCCTGGATGCGCTGCGCGAGGCCGCCAGCGAGCGCTGAGTTTCTTCGGGCCGAGCGCGCTGTTGTTCAGCGCACGCGCTCACCACCCGGTGAGCAGGCGCACGAAACGCATCACCGGCCGTGCCTCGGTGGACGCAACGGCCCTCGAAGGCGCGGCCAGCGGCGCGTGCAACCGCAAATGCACCGGTGTCAGTGCGCACACCTCGATCCAGCCGCCGTGCGGCAGCCGATGCACATCGCCTTCGTCGAGCAGTGTTTCGGCCATGAACACCGTCTCGCCGAACCAGCCCGGCGGCGACACCACGCGGGCGCGACCCTCCGCCAACTGGAGCCAGGCGCCGGCCTCGACCGAGGTGCGCAGGGACTGGCCGGGCTCGAGAACGATGGAATCGGGCGCTTGGGAGAGGGTGGTGATCATGGCGAACCTCGGGTGAATGAGGCTTCATCGTAGGAACTCCGCCGCCCAAAAAACAGGCACACACCATGGCTATTGCGACCGGAACAGCCGGCCTGCAAAGGCATCTGTTATGGTCTTTTTCCCGACCAACTGCATCTGTTTTCGGATGCCCGATGCGGGGAACATCGACCCATGGACTCGCTACCGCTCTACCGCCAGCTCTCCGCGCACTACGTGGACGCGATCCACACCGGCTCGCTCAAGCAGGGCGACAAGCTGCCCTCCCTGCGCACCCTGATGCGGCTGCACGAGATCAGCCTGTCGACCGCGCTGCAGGTCTGCCGCGCCATGGAAAGCGACGGCTGGGTCGAGGCGCGGGACCGCTCGGGCTACTTCGTGCGCCGGCCGCAGCGCCTGAGCATCGCGCCCATGGAAGAACCGCTGGCCGACGTGCCGCCCGACCCGGCGCAGCTCGTCAGCATGCGCACGCGCATGGCCAACTTCATGGCGCGCGGGCGCCACGCGGGCGTGAAGCTCAACTTTGCCATTGCCCGCGCCGCCCCCGAGCTCTACCCCGCCGAGGCGCTGCGCAACTCGATGACCCGCGCGCTGCGCCAGCGGCCCGAACTGCTGACCACCTCCTCGTCGCAACGCGGCCACGAGCAATTCCGCGAAGCCCTGGCGCAACGCAACCTGCGCATCGGCATGACGGTGGCGCCCGACGAGGTGCTGGTCACCAACGGCTGCATCGAAGCGCTGAACCTCGCGCTGCGCGCCGTCGCCAAGCCCGGCGACACCGTGGCCGTGGAGTCACCCACCTTCTACGGGCTGCTGCAGGTGCTCGAAAGCCTGGGCCTGCGCGCGCTGGAAATTCCGACCAGCCCGCAGACCGGCATGTCGCTCGAGGCGCTCGACCTGGCCATCCACACCTACGACGACATCAAGGCCGTGGTGGTGGTGCCGCACCTGCAGAACCCCATCGGCAGCGTGATGCCCGACGCCCACAAGCAGCGCCTGGTGCACCTGTGCGAAAGCCACGGCATCGCGCTGGTCGAGGACGACACCTACAGCGACCTGGTGGAAGCCGACACGCCGCTGCGCGCCCTGAAGTCGTGGGACCGCACGGGCAACGTGATCTATTGCGCCTCGCTGCACAAGGTGCTGGCGCCCGGGCTGCGGCTGGGCTGGATCACGGCCGGACGCTGGCATGCGCAGGTGGAGATGCTCAAGTACGCGCAGACCCGCAACAACGAGGCGCTGGCGCAGATTGCCGCGGGCGAGTTCATCGCCAGCGGCGGCTACGACCGCCACCTGCGCCGGCTGCGCGAGCGGCTGCACGTGCAGCGCGACCAGACCGCCGACGCCATCGCCAGGTACTTTCCGCCGGGCACGCGGCTGAACCTGCCACGGGGCGGGCTGCAGCTGTGGGTGGAACTGCCCGGGCAGCGCTCGTCGGTGAAGGTGTTCGAGGCCGCGCTGCGCGAGCACATGCTGGTGGCGCCAGGCGCGCAGTTTTCCAACTCGGGGCGCTTTGACAACTACCTGCGCCTGAACTGCGGCTGGCCCTACTCGAAGGCCGTCGATGCGGGGTTGCAGCGGCTGGGCGAGATCGTGGCGGCCGTGCGGCCAACGGCCTAGCCGCTAGGCGATGTAGAAGACGACGGCATCGCGCCGCTCGGCCGCGCCCGCGAAGAAGCGCTTCACGCCTTCCAGGAACCCCGTGAGTTCCTTCGCACCGTCTTGCCACACCTTGGCCCAATACAGCTCGGCGAATTTCGCCGGCTCCGCGGTGAAGCGGCCCACCAGCGCCTGCACGTCGCACTGTGCGAGCCGTGCCGCCGCGCGCTCGACGTGCGCGGCCGTGAGGTAGATGCAGCCCAGGCCCTCGGTGCCGTCCAGCGTCTCGCCGTCCACCGCCTCGGGCAGCAGCGTGCGCACCACGTCCCAGGCCTGCTCGACCGTCTGGCTCTGGTGCGGGCCGCCTTGCGCGACCGGTGAATTCACGAAGCCCGACACCGTCGACGGATCGATCACCAGCGCACGCAGGCGGTAGCGGTCCAGCGCGTAGAAGGCCGCGCCGATGCTCATGTGCTGGGCTCCATGCGCGCGGCACGGGCGACGGTGGCCAGCACCATGCTCACGCTGTCGATGCTGCGCTGCGCGCTGTCGATGTTCTTGAAGTGGTCGGGCGTGCAGATCTGGTTGAGCAGCAGCGTGCGCTTGAAGTGCGCGAGCGCCTGGCGCAGGTCGCCCTCGTCCTGCGCGATCAGGCCCAGGTCGTTGTGGGCGTTGGCCGCTGCGGTCGAAATGCCGCGGCAGCTGCGTTGCTGGATGGCCAGCGAGCGCTCGTACAGCGACCGGGCACGGTCGAAGTCGCGGCGCGCCATCAGCAGTCCGCCGAAGTTGTTCAGCATGTGCGAGTGCAGTTCGGCGTCGCCCTCGCTGCCTGCGCCGCCCTCACCCTGGTCCAGCTTGTCCAGGTGCACCAGCGCGCGGCCATAGCAGAGTTCGGCCTTCTCGTTCTGGCCTGACTCCGCGTACAGGAACGCCAGGTTGTTGAAGGCGCGCAGCACGCTGTCGCTGGAGCCGCCCCTGGCTTCGGCGACGGCCATGGCAATGGTCTTCTTGTAGAGCGCCTCCGCCTCGTCGGCCCGGCCGGCCGCGGCATGCAGCAGCGCCAGCGTGTTGGTCGGGCCACGCTGCCAGCCGTCGTCCAGTCCGAGCTGCCCGGCCATGGCCAGGGCCTCGTGGGCCGAGGCTTCGGCCTTGTCGTTCCACTGCAGCCGGCGGCACACCTCCGCATACCCGGCGAGCTGGCGCACCACGGCCTTGCCCGGACCGCCGCACAGGTCGCGGGCGGCGGCCACGGCCTCGGCGCCGAAGCGCTCGGCGCGCGGCAGGTCGCCCTGGGCCAGCGCGGCGTGGCAGCGCATTTCGCGGTCCTCGAGCAGGTTGAGCAGCGCAGCGTCGCGGTCGGACGCGGCGCCGCGTGCGTTGCGCTCGCTGATGCCGGACAGCGTGAGGGACAGCGCCTTGCGGGTGATGTCCATGTCTTCCGCCGGCATGCCGATCTTCAGGCCGATGGCCAGGCTTTCCTCGAGCGCGGGCCTGGCCTTGTCGAGCGCCTTGAGCTGGTAGCAGGCCTGGCCGAGCATGCACAACGACATCGCCAGGTTGGGGTGCGGCCCCTTGAAGACACGGCGCGCGGTGGCGACGATCTGCTCGCCGATGCTCACGGCGGCGGCCCAGTCATGCGCCTCGGCGGCCGCGAAGAATTGCGCCTGCAGCCTGTTGGCCTCGGCCAGGCCCGCGGGGTCGTACTTCGGGGCGTCGGCGCCGCCGGCGCGTGGCGCGCTCGGGGGGCGAACCCGGCGGGTGCGACGGTGCACCCAATAGATGTCGAACAGCAGCCATGCCAGCAGCACCGCCAGGGCGAGCCTGGCCCCCGGGTAGCCGCTGAGCCCGAACAGCAGCAGCGCCAGTTGCGCCGCGCCGCCCGCATGGCTGCCGAGGTAGAAGCGGTGCGCGCCGAGCCAGCCGCCCGCGACCAGCAGCAGGTAGGCGAAACCGGGGCGGCGGGGCGACGCGTTCATGGTGCGCCGTATCGTCGTTTCGTGGAGTGGCCGGCCCGCTCAGTCGAGCAGCGCCAGCGCGGCGTAGTCGCCGACCTTGTCGCCCAGGCCCGCCGGCACCAGTTGCACGCCACGCGTGAGCGGCGGCAGTTTGCCGTCGATGTGCGATTGCAGCCTGGGCAGCAGAAAGTCGCGGTGGTGCCAGAACACGCTGCCTCCCAGGCTGATGCGCTGCAGGTCGAGCGTGGCGACCAGGTTGTAGAGCATGCGGCCCATCACGCGGCACAGTGCATCGACGGTTTCCAGCGCCTTCGGCTCACCGGCCGCCGCGGCGGTGAAGAGTTCGGCCGGAGGCTGGCCGAAGCGCCGCGCGATCGAGTTGCCGGCCACCAGGCCTTCGACGTCGCCGACGTTGCCGCAGCCGCACAGCGCACCGCTGTCGTCGTCCACCACGAAGCTGTGGCCCGCATGGCCCGCGTTGCCGTTCTTGCCGCGCAAGGCCCGCCCCCCCACGCACAGGCCGACACCCACGCCGGTGCTCCAGGTGACGTAGGCGCAGTCGTCGATGCCCTGGAGCGCGCCCCAGTGGCGCTCGGCCTCCAGCGCGGCCACCGCGTCGTTCTCGACCCGCACGCGGGCGAAACGCTTCGCAAGGGGCGCCTCGACCTGCGCCGTCATCCAGGTGTTGGGCAGGCCCCGCGCCGGGCCGGCGATGCCGCCGCAGATGTTGGGCGTGGCCAGCTCGACCTTGCCGTCGCGCAACTCGAAGGGACCGGCGGACGACACGCCCACGCGCTCGATGCTGGCCGCGTCGACGCCCTGCTCGGCACAGACCTCGTCGATCATCCGCAGGATCTGCACCGCCACGGCGTCGTTGTCGCCGGTCTTGGCCGTGGGCTCGCTGCGCCGACCGACGAGCGGCGTGTCGCTCGAAGCGGAAAGGCTGACGGCCACCTTGGTGCCACCGATGTCTACGCAGGCTCTCATTGCGGGTTTTTTCTTTTCTACAAAAGGCGCGCGACCAGCGCCGCGATCATGCTCAGCAACACCGTGCTGGCGATCGGCAGCTGCCATTCGCGGCCGAAGGCGCGGAACTCGAAATCGCCGGGCAGCCGCCCGAAGCCGAAGCGGCGCAGCCAGGCGGTCAGGCCGCTCATGAGCACCAGGGCAAGGACAACGACGATCAGCCAGCGGAACATGAGCGACAGTCTAGGCCGAGAGCACCGCCATCGCTTGTCGGTGAAGTTCGTGCGTTGCGGCCGCAATGACCCGCCCGTCGGACTTCAGGCCCAGCGGCTGGCCCTGCCAGTCGGTGATGACGCCGCCGGCCGCCTCGATCAGCCCGGCCGGGCCGAGGTAGTCGTAGGGTTGCAGGCCGGTCTCGACCACCAGGTCGATGGTGCCGCCCGCCAGCTGGGCATAGCCGTAGCAGTCGCCGCCGAAGCGGCGCATGGCGCACTGGCGGCTCAGCCGGTCGAAGGCCTGCCAGTCGGCGGGCGCGAAGATGTCGGGCGAGGTGGTGACGATGCGCGCCTGGGCCACTTCGGTGCAGGTGCTCACGCGAACGGGCTGGCCGTCGCGCGTGGCGCCCTGGCCCGCCTGGCCGATCCAGCGCTCCTTGAGCACCGGCATGTCGACCATGCCCAGCACCACCCGGCCGCCTTGCAGCACGCCGATGAGCGTGCCCCACAGCGGCGAGCCGGTGATGAAGCTGCGCGTGCCGTCGATCGGGTCGAGCACCCAGACGCGTTCGGCCTCGAGCCGCTCGGGGCCGTGCTCTTCGCCGTAGATGCCGTCGGCGGGCACCCGGGCGCCCAGGATCTCGCGCATGGCCGTCTCGGCGGCACGGTCGGCCAGCGTGACGGGGCTTTCGTCGGCCTTGGTGATGATGTCCAGCGGCGTGCGGAAATAGTGCATGGACTGCGCGGCGGCGGCATCGGCCAGGGCCTGGGCGATCGAGGAAAGGTCGGAGATCGAGGGAGTGGCGAGAGTGGAAGAGCTCATGGAGAGAGGAGAACGCGTGCCAAAACCTGCGATTAGACCCGAGCCGGGCAGTGTTCGATACGACCGGGCCGGGTTTGACAGGGCAAGGCCCGGGGGCCTAGCATGGCCCGGAAATTGCCAGCAAACACGAACCATGGCTCACTTCAAACCCTTGCGCGCCGCGCTGCTGACCGTCGTGCTCGGCGCATCGGCCCTGCTGGCCCACGCCACCCCTTCGGCCACCGAGGACCGGCTGATCGACACGCTGATCCAGCGCGTGGCGAAGATGTCGTCGATGGTCTTCCTGCGCAACGGCAGCGAATACAAGGCCGCCGACGCCGCCAAGCACATGCAGGCGAAGTACGACTACTTCAAAAAGGAACTGGTCACGGCCGAGGACTTCATCACACGTTGCGCTTCGCGCTCGGAGATGACGGGACAGGCCTACAAGGTGAAGCTGAACGACGGCGCAGTGCGCGACGCCAGCGAGTTCCTCAACGCCGAGTTGCGCGCGCTGCGCCAGGGCACGCAGAAGCCGTCGAACGGCTGAGTCCCCCTCGCACCTGTTGTCGCTGCTACCGCTGCTGGCCCCAGCGCCGCACCGTGAGCCGCTCCAGCGTCTTGAAGCCCAGGCTCTCGACCAGCAGGCCGATCAGCACCACCATCGCCAGGCCCGCGAACACGCGGTCGGTGTAGAGCTCGTTGCGGTTCTGGAAGATGTACCAGCCCAGCCCGCCCTTGCCCGAGGACGCCCCGAACACCAGCTCGGCCGCGATCAGCGTGCGCCACGCGAAGGCCCAGCCGATCTTCAAACCCGAAAGAATCGACGGCAGCGCAGCCGGCACCAGGATCTGCAGCACGTAGCGCAGGCCCTTGAGCCCGTAGTTGCGCCCGGCCATGCGCAGCGTCTCCGGCACGCCCTGGAAGCCCGCATAGGTGTTGAGCGCCAGCGGCCACAGCACCGAATGGATCAGCACGAACACCAGGCTGCCCCGGCCCAGCCCGAACCACAGCAAGGCGAGCGGCAGCAGCGCGATGGCCGGCAGCGGGTTGAACATGGAAGTGAGCGTGTCCAGCAGGTCGCGCCCGATCTGCGTGGACACCGCCAGCGTGGTGAGCGCAAAGGCCAGCACCACGCCGGCGAGGTAGCCCTGCAGCAGCACGGCCAGCGAGATGCGCACCTTCTCGATCAGCTCGCCGCTGGCCAGCCCTTCGACCAGCGCGCGGGCCGTGGCGGTGAAGGTCGGCAGCAGCAGGTCGTTGTTCTGCCAGCGCGCCGCCAGTTCCCACAGCACGGCGATGACGACGAGGATCAGGCCCTTGCGCACGCCGGCCTGCGCCCAGATGCGGGCGGGCAACGGCAGCGTGCGTTCGAGCGGGACTTCGGTGAAGGGCTCGAGCGTCAACTCGTATTCAGGGCGGATGGGAGGCGTCAGAGTGCTCATCGGTTTTGGCTCCTTCCCCCTCTGGGGGAAGGTTGGGATGGGGGCAAGCGGCGGTGAATGGGCCGACGGCAATGGATGCGCCGCGTGCCCCCACCCCGGCCCTCCCCCAGAGGGGGAGGGAGAAAGAAAGGGTCATGGCGCGGCCACCGCCTCGTGTTCTTCCTCGAACAGCATGTCGTGGATGCGCTGCGCCGTGCCCTGGAACTCGGCGCCGCCCAGGCTCGCCAGCGAGAAGCCGTGGCTGTTGATTTCCGCGCGCATGCGCCCCGGGTGCGGCGACAGCAGCGCGATGCGGTTGCCCACCACCAGTGCCTCCTCGATCGAGTGGGTGACGAACAACAGCGTGAAGCGCACCTCGTCCCACAGCTCGAGCAGCTCCTGCTGCATCTTGCGGCGCGTGAGCGCGTCGAGCGCGGCGAAGGGCTCGTCCATCAGCAGCACGCGCGGCTGCATCGCGAGCGCGCGCGCAATCGCCACGCGCTGCTTCATGCCGCCCGAGAGCTGGTGCGGATGCACGTCGGCGAACTTGGCCAGGCCGACCTTGTCGAGGTAGTGCAGCGCGCGTTCGGCCGCGTCCTTCTTGCCCAGCGTGCGCGACGCCAGCAGCGGGAACATGACGTTCTGCTTGACCGTCTTCCAAGGCGGCAACTGGTCGAACTCCTGGAACACCACGATGCGGTCGGGGCCGGGCTGCGTGACGCGCCGGCCGTCGAGGCGGATCTCGCCTTCGACCGGCGGGATGAAGCCCGCCACGGCCTTCAGCAGCGTGGACTTGCCGCAACCCGAGGGGCCCAGCAGCACGAAGCGGTCGGCCGCATGCACGTCGAAGCTCACGCGGTGCGTGGCGCGCACGACGCGCTCGGGGGTGCGGTATTCGAGGCTGACGGCGTCGACTTGCAGCAGCGGCGCGGAGTCTTGCACCTGGTCTTGCTCCCTCCCCTCCCGGGGGAGGGCAGGGGTGGGGGCAGACGGCGCTTGCTTCGTCACCGCTCTGCCCGCCCCCATCCCAACCTTCCCCCAGAGGGGGAAGGAGTCAAACCCGGAACGCACCTTCGCCGTGCCCATCAATTCCCCGACGTGTTCTGCGCATCGTCGAAGAAGTAGTCCTTCACCGAAGCCGGCTTGTTCTTGATCGCGCCCACGCGGTGCATGAACTCCGCCAGCGGGTACGTGTTCTGCGGCGTGGTCTTGAACTGCACCTCGGGGTTCTTGATGATCTTCAGCAGCAGCTCGCGGTCGAGTTTGGCGTTGCTCACCTTCAGGTAGATGTCGGCCGCCTTCTCGGGGTTGGCCGTGACGAACTTGGCCGCTTCGTCGAGCGCATCGACGAAGGCCTTGTAGGTCTTGGGGTTCTCGTTGCGGAATTTCTCGGTGGCGTAAAGCACCGTGGCCGACGACGGCCCGCCGAGCACCTGGTACGAATTGAGCACGATGTGCGCGTTCGGATTGCCCGCGAGCTCCTGCTCCTGGAACGGCGGGTTGCCGAAGTGGCCCGTGATCTCGGTGCCGCCCTTGATGATGGCCGCGGCCGCGTCGGGGTGCGGCAGCGCCACGCTGATCTTGTCGAGGCGGTTGAATTCCTTGTCGCCCCACAGCTTGGCCGAGGCGAACTGCAGCACGCGCGACTGCACCGACACGCCCACGGCGGGCAGCGCGATGCGGTCCTTCTCGGTGAAGTCGGCAATGGTCTTCACGTTCGGGTTGTTGCTCACCAGGTAGTACGGAAAGTTGCCCAGCGAGGCCACGCCCTTCACGTTCTGCTTGCCCTTGGTGCGGTCCCACAGCGTGAGCAGCGGGCCCACGCCGGCGCCCGCGATCTCGATGTTGCCGGACAGCAGCGCGTCGTTCACCGCCGAGCCGCCCGAGAGCTTGACCCACTCGACCTTGGCGTCCACACCCGCGGCCTTGGCGTGCTTCTCGATGAGCTTCTGCTCCTGCGCCACGTTGAGCAGCAGGTAGACGATGCCGAACTGCTCGGCGATGCGGATCTGGCCTTCGGCGTGCGCAGAAGCCGAAAAAGAAAGGCTGCCGGCCAGAAGGCCGAGGCCGGTGACGAGGGCGGCGGCTTTGCGCGTGAAGCGGTTCATTGAAATCGGTCCGTTGGAATCAGGAATCAGAAAGGCGTGTCGCCGACGATGGTGGTGCGGTTGAGGCGGCGGCGCAGGTGGTCGGGTGTGCCGGCCGCCAGGTGCATCAGCGAACGGTTGTCCCAGAACACCAGGTCGTGCGGCGCCCAGGTGTGGCGGTACACGAATTCGGGCTTGACGCTGTGGGCGAACAGCTCGGCCAGCAGCGCGTCGCTTTCGTCCTGCGGCAGGCCGACGATGCGCGTCGTGAAATGCTCGCTGACGAACAGCGCCTTGCGGCCTGTTTCGGGGTGCGTGCGCACCACGGGCTGCACGGCGGGCGCGACCTGGTCGATCTGCGCCTGCGACAGCTTGGGGCGCCAGGGGTTCTTCGAACGCAACTCTTCGTACTTGGCGAGGTAGCTGTGCTCGGCCTTGAGCGGCAGCACGCGCTGCTGCAACTCGGGGCTCAGCGCTTCCCAGGCGAGGTGCTGGTCGGCGAAGAGCGTGTCGCCGCCTTCGCTGGGCAGCTCCTGCGCATGCAGCAGCGAGCCGAGGCTGGGCTTGGGCTTGTACGAGATGTCGGAGTGCCAGTAGACGCCCGCGTCGCCCAGGCCGATGGGCTCGCCGTTCTCCTTGATGTTGGAGACGATGAGGATCTCGGGATGGTTCTTCAGCTGGAACTGGTGCAGCACGTGGATTTCGAGCGGGCCGAAGCGGCGGCTGAAATCGATGTGGGCTTGCGGGGTGACCTGCTGGTCGCGGAACACCAGCACGTGGTGGTCGAGGTGCGCCTTGTGGATGCGCTGGAAGTCTTCGGCGTTGATCGGGCTGGCGATGTCGAGGCCGATGATTTCGGCGCCTACGGGGGCGGCGAAGGGGCGCACTTCGAAGTGCTGCGTTGGGGCCTTGGCCTCTGGCGCTTGGGAAAGAACGGCTGTCATGCCGGGAATGTAGGGGTCGGTGGGGGGATAGCCAACGAACTCTTTGTTGGTAGCTTATGACTTTGTTCTTTGGCTTTGTTGGGGTTCTGTTGGGTTCCTATTGGGTTCCGGGGCCGGGTCTCGCCCCGGCGGGCGACTTACTTTCTTTGCTTCGCCAAAGAAAGTAAGCAAAGAAAGGCGACCCCTGCTGGCTGCGTCCCTTCGCTTCGCTGCGGGCAACCTGCGGTGCTCACGTTTCGCGGGGTCTCGCCCAAACTCGCTTCGCTCAAACAAGGGCGAGCCCTGATCCGCGAAACGCTGCGCTCCTCGGCGCATCCAGAAGGGGTGGGATACCGAAGCGCCTTCGCTGCGCTCGGCTCCAGACAGCAAACAGCAAACAGCCAACAACCAAGACCGAAGAGCCGCCATTACCAACCGCCGCAGGCGCGAAGCGCGTGCGGCGGCTTGGCCGAGCGAAGCAATGGCCCGATTGGTCTGCACCCCCTCTGGCTGCGCCGAGGAGCGCAGTGTTTCGCGGATCAGGGCTCGCAGCTGTTTGAGCGAAGCGAGTTCTGCGAGACCCCGCGAAACGCGAGCACCGCAGGTTGCCCCGTAGCGCAGCGCAGGGGTCGCAGACAGTGGGGTCGCCTTTTCTTTGCTTACTTTCTTTTGGCGAAGCAAAAGAAAGTAAGTCGCCCGCCGGGGCGAGTCCCGGCCCCGGAAAACAAACACGCCCCGACCTCAGAGCATATGACTGCGATCCCCTTCAACAAACCCCATCGCATCCCACCCCTCACCAACAGCAAACCCCACAACCTTGAACAGCTCCCCCATCTCATGCTCATGGATGAGCCGCGCCGCCATGGCACGTTCAGCCACAGTCCCAGCTTCCATCAGAGACAGCAGCCCGCAGTTCAGCAGAAACCGCGCCTGGCTCGCATAGCCCAGCACGACAAGCCCCGCGTCCTGCCCCGCCAGCGCGATGCCGGTGAAGTCCACATGCGCGGTGATGTCCTTGTAGCCCACGTCGGACAGCGGATCGCCGTCGGCCTGGTGCGCCCGATGGCACATCACGGTCCCCATGTGCCGCTGCGGGTGGTAGTACTCCCCTTCAGGAAACCCATAGTCGACGAGAAAGATCGCGCCCTTCTTCAGCCGGTCCGCCAGGGTGGCCATGAAAGCCCGCGCCTGCGGATGAATTTCGGTGAGGTAGTCATGCGCGCCCGGCACGTCGACCGGCGGACGCAGCTCGGTCGCGCGGTCGGCCCAGGTCCAGCCGTCGTCCTGCGCGTTGCGCACCACGCCGCGCTCGAACCATTGCCCGCCCACGCGTGCCAGCAGTTGCACCGGCATCGCATCGAGCACCTCGTTGCCGACGACCACGCCCTCCATTGCTTCGGGCAGTTCGTTGAGCCACTCGACACGGTCCGCATAGCGCACCAGCGCCTGCTGCTGCCGCTCGCGCAACGTGCCCGACAGGTCGACGATGCGGTAGCGCACGTCGGTACGGCCCATCTCGTCCAGCGCATGCAGCAACTGGACCGCCAACGCACCCGAGCCCGCGCCGAATTCCCAGACCGTGTCGGTGCCGGTCTTCTCCAGCGCCTGCGCCACCTGCGCGGCCAGCGTCTTGCCGAACATCGGCGTCAACTCAGGTGCGGTGACGAAGTCGCTGCCCGAAGACGGCATGTGGCCGAACTTGGCGGAGCTGTTGGCGTAGTAGCCGAGGCCGGGTGCGTACAAGGCCAGCGCCATGAAGCGGTCGAACCCGATCCAGCCGCCCGCGCGCTCGACGGAGCGCGCGATGAGGTGATCGAGGGCGGTGGGTAAACTGCTGGGGGTTGTCTTTGTCGTCACGGCGCCATTGTCTCTCTCCTCTCATCTCCCCTCCGCATGAGCACCGCATCCTCCTCCCCCACCCGCCGCACCGTTCTCGTCACGGGCGCGGGTCGCCGGCTGGGCCGCGAGATCGCGCTGGGGCTCGCCGCGGGCGGCTGGCAGGTGGCGGTGCACTACCGCAGCTCGCGCGCCGAGGCCGAGCAGACGGTGGCCGACTGCGCGGCGCTCTCGGGCGATTCGGCGCTCTTCGCCGCCGACCTGGAAGACGAGGCCGCCACGCGCGCGCTGCTGCCCCGCGTGGTCGCGCGCTTTCGCGGCGTCGATGCGGTGGTGCACAGCGCAGCCCTGTTCGAGCACGACGAGGCCGCCACCTTCAGCTACGCGCTCATGGAACGCCACGCGCGCAGCAACACCGGCGCGGCCATCCTGCTGGCGCAGGCGCTGCACGAGCACCTGGCGGCGCGCGACGCGCACGGTGCCGTGATCCACCTGCTCGACCAGAAGCTGTGGAACCCGAACCCCGACTTCTTGAGCTACACGCTGTCGAAGGCCGCGCTCGAAGCCGCCACGCCGATGCTGGCGCTGGCGCTGGCCCCGCGCGTGCGCGTGGTGGGCGTGGCGCCCGGCCTCACGCTGCCCAGCCACATGCTGGACGACGACACCTTCGCGCGGCTGCACAAGCTGTCGCCGCTGGGCCGCTCCTCCACCCCGGCCGACGTGGTCGCCACGGTGAAGTTCGCGCTGGAAAACAGCTCGATCACCGGCACCACCCTGCTGGTGGACGGCGGCCAGCACCTGATGAAATTCGAGCGCGATTTCTCGCTCATGTGAGCAGCACCATGTCTACCCCCTCCACGCCCTCGCCCACCCAGGGCCGCCAGACCCTCACCCTGCAGGGCCTGCGATTCGATGCCAACCTGGGCATCCTCGACCACGAGAAGACGGCGCCGCAACCCATCCTGGTGGACGCCGAACTCAGCCTCGGCCCGCAGCCGCTGCTGCCGCAGGACGACGACATCTTCCACGTGCTCGACTACCGCAAGGTGCGCCGCATCATCATCGAGGAGTGCACCGCCGAGCACGTCAACCTGCTCGAAAGCCTCATCGGCAAGCTGGTGCAGCGCCTGCTGCAACTGCCCGGCGTGGTGGGCGTGCGCGTGAAGATCGCCAAGCTCGAAATCTTCGACGATTGCGAGGTGGCGATCCGCATGGAAGCCGGCGAGTGGTGAACGCCTTTTCAGGCGGCTGAACCGCAGGCCACGGCGGGCCCGGCGCCTGCCGGCCACATCCGCACGCCGAGCGCACCCAGTGCCGACACCGCGGCCATCAGCGCCACGCCCGGCCAACCCCACTGCGCCAGCACGAGCGCACCGAGCGCCGAGCCCGTCGCCATGCCGACGAACACGCCCGTGAAGAACACCGCATTGAGCCGGCTGCGCGCACCGGGGTCGATGCCGTAGACCACCGTCTGGTGTGCGATCAGCGCGGCCTGCAGGCCGAAGTCGAAGCCGATGGCACTGGCCACGATGAGCCCCAGCCGCGCGGCGGGCGCCATCAGCGGCGCGAACAGCATCGCGGCGAACGACACCACCACCAACGCCGCACCCATGCGGATCACCAGCTCGGGCCCCCGCCGGTCGGCCAGCCGGCCGGCGATGGGCGCGGCCAGCGCACCGGCCGCTCCGGCCAGGCCGAAGGCTCCTGCTGCCGCGCTGCCCAGGTGGAACGGCGCGCCGTGCAGCATCACGGCCAGCGTCGACCAGAAAGCGCTGAAACCGACCGACAGCAAGGCCTGCGCGATCGTGGCGCGGCGCAGCGCGCCGTGGCGCCGCCACAGCTTGCCGAGCGAGCCCAGCAAGGCGCCGTAGCCCAGCTGCGTGGTCGGGCGCAGGTGCGGCAGGCCGCGCGCCGCGGCCACGCCGATGAACGCGATGCTGGCCGCCGCCACCACGAACATCGCGCGCCAGCCGAAGTGCTCGGCCACGAAGCCGCTCAGCACGCGCGACAGCAAAATGCCCAGCAGCAGCCCCGTCATGACCGTGCCGACGATCTTGCCGCGGTGCGCTTCGGGCGCCAGCGCGGCGGCGGCCGGCACCACGTCCTGCGCCAGGGTGGCGGCCAGGCCGATGACGAGGCTGGCCACGAGCAGCGGGCCGACCGAAGGCGAGAACGCCGCGCCGAGCAGCGCCAGCACCAGCACGGTGGCCTTGGCCAGGATGATGCGGCGCCGGTCGAAGCGGTCGCCCAGCGGCGCCAGCAGCAGGATGCCCAGCGCGTAGCCCAGCTGCGTGAGCGTGGGCACGAAGCCCACCGAGCGGGCGGAGGCGCCGATGTCCGGGCTCAGCACGCCCAGCATCGGCTGGCTGTAGTAGAGCGCCGCCACGCCGAAACCTGCGCTGGCGGCCAGCAGCAGGATCAGCGAGTTCGGCAGCCTCTCATGCGTTGAATGAATGGAAGACATGGTGTTAACCCTAGGATTCGAAAACAAGGGCTGGAGTGTGCTCGCCACAGCCCCTTGAAGGTAGCCCCTTGCTTTGAACAATTGATATACGCTGTACGTATGGCCGCTCCGCTCCCACCCACCGCTTCCGCCGACCGCATCGAGTTGATGCAGACCTTCGTGCGCATCGTCGAGGCCGGCAGCCTGTCGGCCGCGGCCGCGCAGATGGGCACCACCCAGCCCACCGTGAGCCGCCGCCTGCAGGCGCTGGAGCGTTCGCTGGGCGTGCGCCTGCTGCAGCGCTCCACCCATGCGATGAAGCTCACCGAGGACGGCGAGCGCTGCTTCGAGCGCGCCCGGGAACTGATCCTGAGCTGGAACGCCTTCGAGGCCGAGGTGCGCGGCGCCGTCGACCAGCCCGAAGGGCGGCTGCGCGTGGTGGCGCCGCACGTGTTCGGCCAGCAGCTGCTGGTCGGACCGCTGGCCGCCTACCTGCACAGCTACCCGCAGATGACGGTCGAATGGCTGCTGCACGACGGCCCGCAGGACCGCACGCCCGACTTCATCGCCGAGGGCGTGGACTGCGCGATTCGCGTGGGCGAAGTGACCGACCCGTCGGTGGTGGCCATCCGGCTGTCCGAGGTGCCGCGCATCGCGGTGGGCGCGCCCTCGTTGTTCAAGGACGTGGCGCCGCCCGTGCACGCCCGCGACCTGGAGGCGCTCCCCTGGCTGGCCGCGAAGAACTTCTACCGCACCGAGGTCGTGCTGACGCATGAGACCAGTGGCGAGGTGCACAGGGTGCAGATCCGCCCGCGCATGATCACCGACAGCCTGAACGCGCTGCGCAGCGCGGCCGTGCTGGGGGTGGGCGTGGGGGTGCTGTCGACCTGGATGCTGGCCGAGGCGCTGGAGGCCGGGCAGCTGGTGCACCTGGCGCCGCAGTGGCAGGCAGCCCATGCGCCCGTGTACGTCGTGTACCCGTACGCGCGCTTCTACCCGGCCAAGCTGCGCCGCTTTGTCGATGCGATGCGCACGGCGTTTCCGGTGCAGTGAACCGCATGAAAACGCCGCGATGGCAGGTGAAAGGATGATCGGGGACAATCGCACCCTCCCCCGACTCCCCGAAGTAGCCTGCCCATGAACGCCGTCTGGATCGACGAGGCGCCCGCCGCCGCGGACGCCACCCACTCCCTGAAGATCGAACGCGAAACGCACAAGCTCGAAAAGCGCCTGTGCCGCCAGGTCGGGCAGGCCATCGTCGACTACAACATGATCGAGGAGGGCGACAAGGTCATGGTGTGCGTCTCGGGCGGCAAGGATATTGGACTGCGGCCTTGACCTGGTGGCTTTGACTTGCTAAGTGCTTGATCTGACTGCGCTGTTTCCGTTACGGCCAGAAAGAGGACGGTGAAGGGCGACAACCGTGCCCTGTATTGCGGAACAGATCCCGAAGTGGAAGGATTTCGCTTTGTTTGAAAGCTGATCATATTGCCTCCATGCGATCTCGGCGGGGGCCGTGACATCGTGATCGAACAGACCTCTCTCCGCGAAGCGCCAGCGACTTTCCATTCGCTCCGCTGTGGACAATTCAAGCCCATCGGTGAGAGAGGACCTCGCGCAAGGCCCCGCCCCTCGTCTCAACTGGTTGAGCGGGCGTTACAGCCGTCACTCCCTACCGCAGTAAGGAAGTCAAGCAGTTTCGGCGACGTCAGCAAAGCAGTCTTCTGATTTCATACTGCTGCGACTGCGAACTCAGTGGAAGTCTCAGCTCAAGGCTTGCACGACTTGTTCCGCCATAGCGCGACCCAGGCCAACCGCTGGAGCATGCTGGTCCTTACCGTCAGATTGGTACTCCAATCGCTTGCTAGGAGCGCTGACCCACTGGTGAAACTAGAAGCGAAACGTCGACACCCAGTGCAGTTGCAAGGCGTTCGAGGTTGTCGATCGAGATATTCCTCTCCTCCCTCTCGACGGACCCTACAAACGTCCGATGAAGTCCGGCAGCCTCGGCAAGCTGCTCCTGGGAGATGCGGAGTTCCGCTCGAATGACACGTAGATGGAGCGCCACCCTTTGCCTTGCGCTCTGCGTTCTTGGTTGAGGTTGGCCCATCCACCAAGAATCCCCCGTCTAGCATTTTTTATCGACAGCGCTAAGATATCCGTTTGATGCGTTTGAGTAGCAAAATAGACTTTTGAGAAGTAATCAGTATTGTTTGCATAGCTTTTTGAACCTCTTGGGCATCAGATCAACAAGTCATTCGCGACCAAGCTTCACATCGAGCTGCAACTTATAGGGTTCATTTCAAATGTTTCTGACGATGGATTCGAATGAGGAAAAGATCTCCTCCATGCTCGCCGGACCTGGTGCGAGATGCTGGAGAGCGATCCAGTTGAACTTGTCGATCCCCTTCTTCTTTCCGACGTGGGTGGTGCAAGAAGATGACCTTGAGGTCTCGGAGCGAGCTCTGTTGATCTACGAGAGCGATCTACTCGATCTCTTCGCGACCGTTGGGCCGCAGTCGTTGCGCCACCTTCAATATCTGGCGCCAATGGAGAGTGATCCTGATCGCTGGCACCTTCGCGACATCCGAAAGATCTGGTCGGCAACCAGCGCCGATGCCGATCAAGTCGAGCATCTGGTCCTCGAAGATGAGAGCGGAGCGCAGTTCACGCACTACGACATGCTCGACCTCGCTTCGTGGCCTGCGGCTAGATGAGGCGTCCCCGCTCCAAATCGCCTGGTCGACAGCATCGGGCCTCGGCCGTCGACAACAGCACCTTGAGGATGTCACCGCGCCGTCCTCGAAAGACGAAGACGGGGATCTTGAACAGATCCTCAGCCGGCGCGGTCTGCACCAGTTCGGCCAAGCCGCAAAGCACCGCCTCATGGCGGTACTCGTCACACGATTCGATGAGTGATGCTGCGTCAATGCCGGTTGCGCCCCCTCCGTCCGCTTTACCTTGCAGGCCGAGGCGGACGGCGTGACCATCAGCGAAGGCGCGCTCAAGGCGTTCTGCCATTTGCCGCTGCGCCGGAAGTTACCGTGCACTGACCCGCCCGCACCGTAGAGGCTCTCGACATCGGGTGGTTGATTTTGGACAAAGCAAGCTGTTGGGGTACCCGATAATCAAGGGCCATTCAACTCGGTTGACCCGACGGCCCAACTTATCGCGCGTTGGCAGTCCGTAGCGTTGCCAACACATTTAAATCCGATGACCACTGTCCGTGTTAAAGACAACGAACCTTTCGAGGTCGCCCTGCGACGATTCAAGCGCACGATTGAAAAGTTAGGTCTGATAACAGCGCTTCGCGCGCGCGAGTTCTACGAGAAGCCGACGACCGAGCGCAAGCGCAAGAAGGCAGCAGCTGTCAGCCGGCAGCGCAAGCTGGTTCGCTCGTCCCAGTTGCCCAAGAAGATGTACTGATTCGTCCTTGGAAGTGGAATTGAGGCCCGTTTGGCTCGCCAGCGCGGGCTTTTTCAACCTGGTCGAGCGGCAAGTGAGCATCGCCCCACGGGCGGAGGAGCAAATCGTGGCCTGGCTAAAGGATGTTCTGGCAAAGGCTCAGCCGGCTCCGTCCCGGTCCAAGCGGACAGGCAACTCCAGGGCGGTCCAGGGCGGTCCATGGCGCCGGCAAGCCGATGAAAAAGATAATCGATGAACTGGCCAACAAGTGGGCGTTCGCTGCGCACTGCACGGGGTTGAAGTGAGGTCGGCCGCTGCAGACTCAAAACGTACGAACGAACGCATTACCTTGATTGCGGCCAGCAGTTCTTCAGTCAGTGACGCGCTAGCTGGCCAGTCAGGGGGTGCGTGGCGCATGCTGTGCCATAAGATCGACAATCCAGTCGATGAACACCCGAAGCGATTGCGGGCATAGCGGTTGGGCGAATAGGCCATGTAGAGCGGCATCGGGTCTATCCGCCAGTCCGTGAAGAGCTGCACCAGCGCGCCGTTTGCAGCATGTTCCTTTGCCATGTACGCCGGCAGCCATAGCACGCCCAGCCCTGAAAGCCCGGCGGTCAGGTAGGCATTTCCGTCGTCGATCGCCAGCAGGTAGCGCCCTTCCATCGTCGCGCGCTCGTCGCCCTTGGTCATCGCATAGGGCAGCTTGCCAGCCCAGCGGTAGTGCACGATGCGATGGCGGAGATCGTGCAGTTCATTCGGGTGCGAGGGCGTGCCCGCCGCTACCAGGTAGGACGGCGCGGCATATACGTTGAGCTGCAGGTCGCCGACGTGGCGCGCCACCAGCGAACCTTCCTTGACCTCGCCTCCGCGCACTATGCAATCGACGTTCTCGCCGATCAGGTCGACCTTGCGGTCGCTCGCGCTCATCTCCAGCTGAATGTCGGGAAAACGGTTGTGGAATGCGGGCAGCGCAGGCACCAGGATGATATTGGCCAAAGGGCTCGGCACATCCACGCGAAGCAGGCCGCGCGGCGATGTGGAGGCACCTGGGAGGTTGCCTTCGATGTCGTCCAGTTCGGCCAGCAGGCGAAGCACGCGCTCGTAGTAGGCGGCGCCATCCGTGGTGACGTTCACCCGCCGCGTTGTGCGGTTGAGCAGCTTGATTCGCAAGTGCGCCTCCAGTTGCTGCACCATCTGGGTGACCGTGGTCCGGCTCATGCCCAGGTGTCCGGCCGCCTTCGTGAAACTGTCCGCCTCTACCACCCGCACGAACGCCTTCATGCTGTCGAACCTGTCCATTCGTGCGCCCCTTGGTTGTTCCGGGTATCTGATCATTGGATTGAATACGCAAACAAGTGTTGCGGCAGTTCGCGGGTTTATCCGAGCGAAGCAAAAAACTAAAGTGCCTGGATCCATCAACATCAGGAGTATCGAAATGAGCGCACGCGACGCTGTTTTCCCCGCCGGTCGACAAGACCTCTACACATCGCAGACCTATTCCACAGCGATCCGATCGGGCAATCTGCTATTCGTGTCGGGTCAGGTCGGCAGCCGCAGCGACGGCTCGCCCGAGCCTGAGTTCGAGGCGCAAGTTCGCCTGGCATTCGCCAATCTCGCGGCGACGTTGAAAGCGGGTGGATGCGGGCTTGACGACATCGTCGATGTGACGACTTTCCATACCGATCCACAGAACCAGTTCGGCACGGTCATGACTGTAAAAGGCGAGGTATTTCCCCAGGCGCCGTATCCGAACTGGACGGCAGTCGGGGTCACCTGGCTCGGGGGATTCGACTTCGAAATTAAGGTCATCGCCCGCATTCCTAGCTGAGCGCCGAACAACCGGTGTCGGGGACTGATCGACGCAGCCCTGCATCAGGCTTAGTTCGGCCCGGGCCCCGGTCCACGATGGCTAGCTGCTAACGGGTGTTCGACAAATCCTCCCAGTCTGAGGAGTTTTTTGCGGAGCGTCTGCGCGACGCGGAGTCGTAGGGCTAGGCAAGTGAGAGGGTGTCCATGCACCTCTTTATGACTGGGTATTGTCTGTGACCTCGTACCTGCGGCAACCGCCTCGAGCAGGCGTCACTTGCCGCCCTTAAAGCAGGGGGACAGATCTGGGCGCTTGCGAAAGAGCCAAAGATGTTGTGTTTTATGGAACGCACCACCCTAAAAATTAAAGTTCCGGGTGGGGTCGCACGCAAATGAAAATCGAAGGAAAAAGTTCTATTTATGACTAAGCGCTACCACCTAATAGCCCACTTCTTCGATGCCGGCAATCCGCGGGAAGCACAAATTTAATGAGCTACAGTTTCTGCACCTTAGGGCAACTTGTCATGTCCTAACGAAATCGCTTCAATACCCCAAATACTGCGTTTTCGGCCTTTTATTGAGACGCTCAACACCGTTTGGGGGCAGAACGTGACACCTGATCAATTCCCGCCGTTACGTAACGATCTTCCAGTGTTACGACTCATCGATGACGATGAGTCTTTCCGGCGTGCCTTAAATAGACTTCTTCGAGCTGCCGGCTATCAAGTGGCGGAATACGGTTCCGTGGGAGAAATGCTACTTGCCGGCGTGGGACCTGCTCCCGGATGCATGATCCTTGACATCCATATGCCAGGTCCAAGTGGCCTCGACCTCCAAGAAATGATTGCGGCGCGGCCGGATCCGCTCCCCGTGATCTTCGTAACTGCACAAGCCACTGTTCACGAGACCCTGCGCGCGATGAAGGCCGGCGCGACCGACGTCTTGTTCAAACCAGTGGACAGCGAGATGCTCCTTGAAGCCGTGCAGGGCGCAGTGTCCAAGGACTCAGTCCAGCGTATCGCGAGTCGGCAGCGATCCGCGCTTGAAGCTCGATACGCTCGCCTGAGCCCCCGCGAACGACAGGTTCTGGACATGGTCGTTCGGGGGTCGCTCAACAAGCAGATCAGTTGGGAACTAGGGGCCGCTGAACGCACTGTCAAGGCTTACAGGGCGAACATGATGGAAAAAATGGAAGTGAGATCAGTTGCAGATCTGGTTCGAGCCGCAAGCCAACTCAACTTGCCGACCGTCGCTGCAACGTAAGGCCACGACTGCCTCCGACCTCGGGGGCTTCAGTGCACAAAAGTGCAATGCGGCATGCACGCGCGATCGGTTGCGGCGGCGCCGAAGCACAACCATGATGAAGCATCGGAGCGGACCACTTCAAGCCGGTCGAATGCGATCTTGCCAAGCGCCCACCACGCTTCGATGACAAACATTCGCAACCTGACCGGAAAAACCTTGCGCCCCAACGCTCCCCAGCTAAAGGCAAGCAGCCGGGGATGCTTTTTTGATGTCCGGGAGAGTGCTGATGAAACCGAAAGCCAGCTTGATAGTCCGCGGGACATTTGACCTGGTGTTTGCGGTCTACTTTTCAGCAGCATCGCTGTCAGGCACGCACCACTCGATCTATGCGACTGCCTGGTATCTGGTGATCGATGGATTCCTCGCACTAGGCCTGGCTGCCGCAATCTATGCAGACCTTCGCACCCGCTGGCTGTTCCCGCTGGCGATGATTGATGCCGTGCTGCGCTTGTCGGTGGCCGGACTTATCTTCACTTATCCTGAAGTGACCGACTGGCTCCTTTCCGCAGCGTTGTTCTTCAGCGCAATGACGGTTCTCCACATCGCAGTGGGTTTCGGCGGCCTGGCCTACGTACTGTTCGCGCGGCAAGCCTCTTTCACCGGCTATCGGGTAGGCACGGCGTGGCCGGCAATTCTGATTTGCTTCTACACACTCGCGGTTGGGATAGGCCTAGCGTTGGAATTGTTTGGTATCGACGGCGAGCGCACATTGATCGGATCCAATGCACTTTTCTTCGGCTTTACGCTCCTCGCAGCGGGTATCGGCATGACTTCCATTGTCAAGAATTGAGAAGTTTGTAGCATCTCAAAGTTGCGCGTTTGCGCATCTTGATCGCGGCTGCCAGACGTTCCCGATCGGCAACGTCATGGCGCGTGAGCGTCTGCCCGGCAACGTCCGCTGTGTAGCCGGGGGCCTTGTCGCTCAGTTTTTCGGCATCAGTTTTTCGACGACCTGATCGATGCTGAAGCTCGCTGCCTTAGCGCGGGGCGGGAATTCCTTGAAGCTTTGCAGCCACTGCGCCAGAAGGGGCGGCGCCGCATACTGCAGGAACACGTTTTCCACGAACCAGTCGTTGTACTTGATGCTTTCTTCGGCCCTCTCAAACGGATCGGAGCGCAGATCGAAGAACTTCGGAATTCGCATTTGCGACAGCGGTTCGCGCCACACATCGAGTCCCTTGCTGCGTTGTTCGGCAAACACGATCTTGTACTTTCCCATACGCATCGCCATCATCTCCCCATCATCGCTCCAGTACAGGAACCCCTGACGAGGACATTTGTCTTCCTTGCCTGCGAGGAATGGCAGCAGGTTGTAGCCGTCGAGGTGGACCTTGTAGGTCTTCTCACCGATCGTGTAGCCCTTCTTCACTTTTTCCACGAGGTCGGCCTCGCCATTCGCCGCGGCGAACGTGGGGATGAAGTCCTGCAAGGAGCAGATGTCGTTGATCACACGACCCGGCTCGATAACGCCGGGCCAGCGCATCACGCACGGAATGCGCCACCCGCCTTCCCAGTTGGTGTCCTTCTCGCCGCGAAACGGCGTTGCGCCGCCATCGGGCCAAGACAATACCTCCGCACCGTTGTCCGTGGTAAAGACCACGACGGTGTTATCCGCCACGCCGAGATCGTCGAGCTTCTGCAGGAGCTGGCCGACATAGCCGTCCAGCTCGACCATACCGTCCGGGTACAGGCCGAAGCCGCTCTTGCCGCGCGACGACTCCTTCAGGTGCGTGAAGACATGCATGCGCGTCGGGTTGAAGTAGCAGAACCACGGAGCGCCCTCTTTGGTCTTGCGATCCATAAAGTCGATGGCCGCGCCGATGAACTCCTCGTCGACGGTCTCCATGCGCTTGCGTGTAAGGGCGCCCGTGTTCTCGATGACCTGCTTGCCGACCTTGCCGAACTGCGCGTCGACCGTCGCGTCCTCCTTGTCAGTGGCTTTGCACTTCATGACACCGCGCGGCCCGAAGCGCTTGCGGAACTCAGCATCTTTCGGGTAGTTGTCGTACTCGGGCTCTTCCTCCGCATTAAGGTGGTACAGATTGCCGAAGAACTCGTCGAAACCGTGCACGGTGGGCAGATGCTCGTTTCGGTCGCCCAGGTGGTTCTTTCCGAACTGGCCAGTGGCGTAGCCGTACGACTTCAGGAATTGTGCGATCGAAGGATCCTCGAAGCTCAAACCGCTGGCTGCCCCCGGCATTCCAACTTTGGTCAGGCCGGTACGAATCGGTGTTTGACCCGTGATGAACGCGGCGCGGCCTGCGGTGCAACTTTGCTGCCCGTAGAAGTCGGTGAACATCGCTCCTTGGCGGGCAATTCGGTCGATGTTTGGCGTGCGGTAGCCCATGACTCCGTGGTTGTAGGCACTGACGTTGAACCATCCGATGTCGTCCGCCATGATGAAAAGAATGTTCGGTTTTGCTGGTGTAGCCATCAGGTGCTCCTGTGTACGTTGAAGTGAAGGGTCGTCGACCCGTCGCCATCTTCCCCGCGCTCGCACGGGTGCGGAACTGCCTCTTCGGGCAACGCGTGCTGCACCGTGGGGGCAGTGGGCGCGATGCGTGAGCGTGCGTCGGGTTGCACAGTGCTGGCGTATAGAAGTAACCATTTGCCGCACGCATCTGCTGCCCGAAAGTGCAGCCTGTCGTGCACACGTGAGCGATTGCCCGGCCTACGGGGCACCACCATGATCGTTCGGCGCTGGCTGTTTCTGTCCGGCGATTTTTCCAAGGAACATCATGCTGCTGTCAAATCTTTCCACCCGTCTTGCCGCGCTCGTCGTGGCTGTTGTGCTGAGTGCATGCGCCTCGCCGGATCCCGCGCCTGCAACGGGATCGAGGGCGATCCGCCAGGGCACTATCGAGCAGATCACGCCCACCCAGTTGCAAAGTTCTCACCATGCCGGCGTCGGCGCCATCGTCGGCGGCCTGGGTGGCCTGGGCATCGGCAGCCTGATCGGCAACGGATCCGGACGCGATGTCGCGCAGGTCATCGGCGTTGTCGGTGGCGCCATCGCCGGGAACGAAATCCAGAAGAGGTACGACACGCCTGTCGCGGCGCAACAGGTAATCGTGCGTACAGCAAGCGGGGTGCTGGTCTCGATCACCCAGCCCGTGGTGCCAGGGCTGCGCGTCGGACAGGCGGTGTACATCGAGGGCAACGGCGAGGCCGCGCGGGTCATCGCGCAATAACGCCAGTGTCGCTGGCCGGAGACGCCCCATGAATTTGAAGACGGCGCTGATCGCAAGGGGCGCCTATGACTTGCTGTTTGCAATTTACCTGTGGGCGGCCCCCGCGGCGGGCGCGCGGCAAGCGTTGCACACCACGGGGTGCTTCCTGACCGTAGACGGCCTGGTAGCCCTTGGCGTCGCGGTGCTCATGCGGGGGAACCCCAGCACGCGCTGGCTTGCCGCGCCCGCCATCGTCGACGCTCTGGCGCGGCTGAGCGTTGGCACGCTGGTGCTTGCGCATCCGAACATAGAAGATCGGATCCTCTCCGCTGTATTTCTCTTCACGGCAACCATCGCGCTATGCATCTCGATGGGACTAGTCGGCCTGGGCTATGCAATGGCGGCGAAGCGTCTGGGTAGGGACTATCGCTCGGGCACCGCCTGGCCGCTGGTCACCATCAGCATTTCTACGCTGGCGTTCGGAGTTGGACTGGCCGTTGGACTGTCGAGCGATGAGACGCGAAGGGCGCTCGTTGGTGCCACTGCATTGGCCGTCGGGCTTACGCTGCTTACCTTTGGCTTTAGGCTTTCGGCGCCCGGCAAGTCCTGAGGTTGTGGGCTGTTCGCCTGCGGCAGTAGGCCCGCAACCATGCGCGCCCCGTTCGGCTAGACGTGAACAACGCAGCGAAAACCGAGATGACTCGTCGCCGTATCGATCGGCTGGGCCATTCGCGCAGCCGGCCGATACCGGTGGCAATAATTGGGAGCGCACAGGTGAGAGCCGCCCTTCATCACGCGTCGCGGTATGCGGGTGGAAGAGCTGTCTGGGTTACAGCTGTCGGCCTCTGAGCCCCCACGTGGATTGTCCAGGGTGCAGCACGCCTTGATGATCTTTCCATGTGATTGGTACCAATCGGTCGTCCATTCCCATACATTGCCCGCCATGTCGTACAAGCCATAGCCGTTTGGCGCGAACGTGCCGACCGGTGCTGTCCACTCGTAGCCGTCTTCCTGCAGGTTTTGCCACGGAAAATCCCCCTGCCAGGTGTTGGCCATGGCTCGCCCTTCAGGGTTGAACTCGTCTCCCCAACAATAGGCTGCCCCCTCGAGTCCGCCACGCGCAGCGAACTCCCACTCCGCCTCGGTCGGCAAGGTTTTTCCGACCCATGACGCGTAGGCCTGCGCGTCGTCGAATCCGACGTGCACCACCGGGTGGTTCCAGAGCCCTTGCAACGAGCTACCCGGACCACGCGGGCGACGCCAGTTCGCGCCCGCCACATAAGCCCACCATTGGTACGGATTGGCAAGACTTACGGGCCCTGGCGGCTTTCTGAACACCACCGATGAGGGCGCCAGCAACTCGGGCGCGGCTCCGGGATAGTCTCTGGGGTCAGCCGGCCGCTCGGCTGAGGTGACGTGTCCCGTCGCTTCGACGAAACGCTTGAATTGCGCGTTTGTCACTGCGTATGTGTCGATCCAGAAGCTGCCGACGCGGGCCTTGTGCGCCGGCGATTCCTCCGGATAGTGGTCGTTCGAACCCATCAGAAAACTCCCCCCAGGGAGCAGCACCATGTTTTCGTGCTGCGCCCCGTGGCCACTGGCCGTTTGCTCGAATCGCGCGTGCGCATGCATAAAGTGCCTCGTTCAGAACAGGTTGATGATCACGGAGACCGCAGCAAATGCACCAATCACCGCCAGCACAATCGCGACGCCAAGCAGCGGCGTCTTTATCTGGTTGTCCACCAACCCAGCCACTGGCGTGAAATCTTCACTCCAAAGATAGTGCAGCATGGATCGATATTGCCTTGCGGAAATTGCCAGCGCGACAACCCCGGCAACGATCAGGCCCAGGCCGAAGTAACCCGATGCCTCAGGAAAGCGAAGCTGCGAAGGTCCCTCGCCTTTCTGCAGTCCTGCGAAGAATTGGACGATGGTGAAACCGAAGCCGATCAGCGCGGTGGACGTACGCACCCAAGACATGAGCGTTCGTTCCACGCTCATTCGAGTCCGCAGCCACGAAAAATGAGTCTCCACCGAAGGTTTTACGTCAAACCTCTCGCGGGGCGCTTCCCAATTCTTGTCCTTTGTCATTTGGCACTTCCCATCACGATGGATTTTGAAAAGGTCGGGTGCGAAACCGGCGCGTGGTCGAACGAGCCCGCCGCACGAAATGTTGATTTGAAGCCGCCTCCATGCACAGCCGTCGAACGTGCACGCCGAAATGCACCATGGGGCAAAAGCGCCACTTCGCACCCAAGTGCATGCTTGGCAATCACCTTTGGACGATTGACGGCAAACCTCGTCGTCTTAATCCTTGGACTTGGGCGCTCCATGGCGGTTGTCAGAGCGCAGCTGTCGTTCGTCAACGAATTCCCCTTCATCAATTTGACTTAGCAAGGAGACCGTACATGGACCCCCTATCGACAGGCCGGTCGCTCATCGGGCGCTTGTTGGCGCTGATACTGCCTGCGGTGCTCTTGCTGGCAGCTACCAGCTTGAATGCCCAGCCTTTGGCTTCCTGGAACGAGGGGCCGACCAAGAGTGCCATCCTGAAATTCGTGACCGACGTGACGACACCGGGAGCGCCCGGCTTCGTCGAGAAGGATCAGCGCATCGCAGTGTTCGACAACGACGGCACCTTGTGGGCGGAGCAGCCCATCTACTTCCAATTTGCGTTCGCGATCGACCGTGTTCGCGAACTGGCGCCCGCGCATCCCGAATGGAAAGGCAAGCCCGTGTTCGATGCCATCCTGAAGGGCGACATGAAAGGCATGGCGGCCGCTGGCGAGAAAGGGCTGGCCGAGGTGCTGGCAGTCACGCACGCGGGCATGTCCACCGACGAGTTCTCCGCAGCAGTCGCACATTGGCTTGTCACGTCGCGCCATCCGCGGTTCCAGCGGCGCTATGACGAACTGGTCTACCAGCCGATGCGCGAGCTGCTCGACCACTTGAATGGCAACGGGTTCAAGACCTTCATCGTTTCCGGTGGCGGCATCGAGTTCATGCGCGTCTTTGCGCAGCGGGTCTACGGCATCCCGCCAGAGCAAGTCATCGGCTCGACCGGGCAGCTCAAGCTGGGCACCGGCAAGGACGGCCAGCCGGTGCTGATTCGCCTGCCCCAGATCGACCTGGTCGACGACAAGGCGGGCAAGCCGGTGGGCATCCAGCGCTTCATCGGGCGGCGCCCCATCCTCGCCTTCGGCAACTCCGACGGCGACCTGCAAATGCTGCAGTGGACCGCGGCGGGCAGCGGGCTCCGGTTCATCGGCATCGTGCATCACACCGATGGTGACCGCGAGTTCGCCTACGACCGGAAGTCGCGCATCGGCACGCTCGACAAGGCCTGGGACGAAGGCAAGGCGCGCGGCTGGACCATCGTCGACATGAAGCAGGACTGGCGCCAGGTCTTCCCTGGCGACCGGCCGTGATCCCGCCCTCGATCTGGACAACCTACTTGGGCGTGTCGCCCTGGGTGCTGCGCCGCTTCAGGCTGCCGTCCTTGTTGCGCCGGCGCTGATCCCTGGTCTCGGCGCGCTCTTCGCCGGCCACGCCGGCCTTGTCCGTCCCGAACGAGCCGCCCTCGGGCGTGGCGGCCACGTCACCCGCCGGCGGGGCCACCGCGCCGTGCTGCCTTGCATCGCTGCGGGCCTGCGCTCGCTTCTGGCTCGCACTGTTGGTGGCATTGCCCTGTTCAGGGGTGGTACCGCTGGGGTTCTGCGCTTGCGCCAGCGACGCAACGAAGGTGGCAAGTACCGAAACCAAGAGTTTGTTCATTTCGAAACCTCGACAAAGTTGAGAAGACCCGGCGCCCCGGATCGGGGCAAGACCATGGTTCCGGCATTCGGAAAGCAGGTGAATCCGCTTAAGGGGCGGCAGGCTGTGCACTTTGGGGTAGGCGGGGCAACGGCTTCACCGCTCGGCAGCGCGGCGGTCAAAGGAAGAACTTGAGGACGTGCGACAGCAGCCGGTCCATGGGCACGAGCGCGAGGGCGATCACGGCAAACGGCAATGCAGTCGCCGCAGCCAGGATGATCAGGCTTCGCAGGTCCACTGGCAGCAGCCGCAGCGCACCCGCGCCCTGCACGACCTGGTGCAGGTCGGCCAAGGCGGAAGCTTCGTTCGAGCCCAGCAGTTTCTGCGCCTCCAGCTTGAGCGGCTGGCTCATCCAGTTGTCCTCGAAGGCCATGCCCGCGGACTGCGCCAGCGCGCCGTACAGGAGATTGCTGCGGTGCCAGAGATCGATCAGCTTGCCGCTGAAGATCAGCACCGGCGCAGCAAAGCCCGCGAGCACGAAGGCCAGCGTGCCGAGCATCGACGTGGCCAGCAGTTCCACGCTGCCCGGCGTGCCGGCCCACACGTGCGCCAGAGTGGTCGCCGCGACCAGCACGCCGATCGCCAGGCCGAGAATGGAGAACGCGCGCAGCGAAAAGCTCACGAACAGCAGTCCGGCGGCACCGTCGGGATGCGCGGCGACAAGGCGCAGTTCCAGCCGGGAAACACCCCAGAGAAAGCGAATCCAGAGAGTCCAGCGCCAGATCCATCCAAGCAGGAGGATCAGCAACAACGGCAGGCTGACCAGCGTGTGCCACCAGCTCGCGAGCGAGCGCCCCAATGGCATCGCCGGGTTGCCGCGATGCCAGTCGGGCAGGAAGCTCGGCGGCACGTTTTGCGCAACGAGCAAAGCCGCCGAGAACGCCAGACCGACGGCCACGATCTCCAGCCACCGCAGGTCCCGCAGCCGCCCGATCTTTCGAAGCAATGCGTTGTAAGCCACCTCCTGTGACGCAGGCACGAGCTGCCGCTGCCTGAACACGAAGCCGATTGCGCCCAGGCGCGGGATGCAGATGCCCTCGGCCAATACCAGCAACGGCGCAACGATCAGCGAGCGCGCATGCACCGACGCATCGCGCCAGAACGCGTGCCACACCTGGTGTTCACCATCGAGAAGCGACAACACGGCAAGCAGAACCAAAGGCAGCCAGCCGACAGCTGCCACCATGGCGGCGCGATGCCGCAGTGGCCAGCGACCCACGCCGATGCACCGGAAGAACTTCGTCGGCGGACCGCCGGCGAACAGGCTGTCGTGCTGCTGCTGCGACGCCGCAAACAGGCCCTGGAGCGCCACGGCCTCACCCGGGCTGCCTGGGCTTGTGCGACCTGTCCAGCCACCAGCGCGCAACTCGCGCGGCAGGCCCGCGCACCAGCAGGTAAGGCAGGAACGCCAGGAAAAAGATGATGGCGATCGCTTCCCCCACGTAGAAGAAACCGAAGGTCTTGATCTGGTACATCGCCTCCATCGCAACGCCGAGCAGCAGGATCCGCGTGGTGGCCTTCACGCCTTCGCGAAGGCGGCCCGACCGCTGCGCCGGGTCGTGCACGATGGTCCAGAAATACGGCGAACGGCCGGTCTTCGCATCCTGGATGCCGTTCAGCACGGCAATGAGAACAGCCATCACCGGCTGCAGCACGAAGCGAAACGCATAGGGTCCGCTGGGCCGGGACATCATGTCGGTCCAGAAGCGATGCATGATTTCCTGGAATTCCATGGCGGTCTTTCTCTGGTGACGGCAAGGGGGCGAGCAGCAACTCAGCGCAGGGGGGCGAGGGTCGTCGCGGAGGCATCACGTGGCTTGGTACCGCTCGACGCATCCGGCGCAAAAAAAGCATGTGACTCCACGAGGGATTCGACATCGAGTCCAGGGCCCAGGCTGCCGAATCGGCTTTCAAGACCGGCGCGGCGCATCACGCCACGCACATAGCCGCCCAGATTCGAGACGCGTAAGGTGATCCCTCGCTCTTTCAATTCGTCGTGGCATTCCTCGAACATCGTGGTCGCGGCGATGTCGACGTACGGCGAAGACGAGAGGTCGAATATCACGAGGTCCACCGTCTCGTGCTGGTTGGCAATGGCCTCCATCAGATCGGCCTTCACCTTGCCAACGTTCGCGTAGAAGAGGCCTGCATTCGCACGGAACACCAGCACACCCGGTTCCACGCGGTTGTCTGGATGGCGCGCCAGATCGCTGAAATACGACGTGCCGGGAATACGGCCGAGCTCCACCGTGCTGGGGTTGCTCGCGCGCCAGACCAGCAGCAGCAGCGACAGCACTGTGCCGATCATCACGCCCTCGAGCATGCCGAACACCAGCACCCCCGCCAAGGCCGCCAGCGCAATCCAGAACTCTGTTCGACTGATGCGCCACAGCCGGCGAAGTGCTGCGATGTCGATCAGGCCCTTCACCGCGATGATGACCACCGCAGCCAGCACGGGCTCGGGCAGGCTGGTGAATGCGCCTGTAAAGAAGATGACAATGACGGCCAGCAACAGGCCGGAGATTGCACCGGCCAGCGGCGTCTTCGCGCCTGCCTGGTCATTGACGGCGGAGCGCGACATGCTGCAACCTACCGGCAGCGCGGAACCGGCTCCGCAAACCAGGTTGGCCGCGCCGAGTGCCATGAGCTCCTGGTTCGCATCGGCGGGATACTTGTGCTTTGCAGCAAAGGTGCGCACCACGCCCATCCCTTCCACGTAGGACAGCAGGAACACAGCGAACGCCGTCGGCAGCAAAGCCTTCACGTCCTCCAGTGCGAACGAGGGAAGTTGAAACGGCGGCAGACCCGCCGGAATTTCGCCGGTGATTCTGATGCCGTGGCCGCCGAGGCCCGTGAACATCATCAGCAGGATCGACGCTGCCACCACCAGCAGCGCCCAGGGCACACGCGGTGCGATCTTTTCGGTGACGAGCAGCACGGCAATGACGGACAGCCCCAGCCCTAGCGACCATAAGTTGGTCGTGCCCAGGTTCTGCACGATGTACACGACGCGATCGATGAACTCCCCTTTCGCGCCCTCGATACCGAACAGCTTGCCCAATTGGGTCGTGGCGATGTAGATCGCAGCGCCGGCGGAAAACCCCGTGAGCACGGATTCCGAAATGAAGTTCACCAGAAAACCCAGCCGCAGGATGCGCGCCACGATGGCGATGGCGCCGACCATCAGTGCAAGCAAGGCGGCCATCTGCGCATAGCGCGAGGGGTCGCGGAGCGACAGGCCGGCAAGCCCGGTTGCCACCAGGATCGACAACGCCGACGTCGGGCCGATGGCCGCCTGCCGCGAGGTGCCGAACACCGCATACGCGAACACGGCCAGCAGACTCGCATAGAGCCCGGCCTGCGGCGGGAGGCCGGCGAGCCCCGCGTACGCCATGCTCTCCGGAATACAGAACGCCGCGACCGTCACCCCTGCCATCACGTCGGCACGCAGCCAGTCAGTCTTGTAGCGCGGTGCCCACCGCAGGATGGGAAACACCCGCGCTAGCGCGCCGGGCGTTGTCGAACGTTGAGCGTCGGCGGTCGTGGTCATGAGGTGCTTCCGGTCGATTCGATTTCAGCGGCGCCGGCCACCGCCGCGAAAGCCGCCCCCGCCTTGCCAGGCGCGCCGCATGCCGACGGAAGACTGCTGCAGGTTCTGCGTGCGCAGCTGGCCGGCGCTGCGCGCCTCCCGTGCGCTGTCGAGTTCGTTGCCTCGCGCGCCGATGTTCGCCGTGCCTGGTGCAGGTGCCGCGCCGGGGCCGGATTGCCAGCCCCCGCCCGGCGTGTGTTGCTGCCAACCGTCGCCGGTATTGCGGTACACCCTTCCGTCCTTGCCCGCGTAGACGTCGTTTCCGACATGCGCGACCGCGCCGCCGTCGGGCCCGGCCACAGCGCCGTACCGCGTCACCTGCCCTGTGGCTCTGTCATAGACTGCGCCACGGTTGCCGGACACCTGATTGCCCATATAGGCATTGCCGGCGGTGCCCCGCGCGCCGACTGCCACGTTCCCCGCAGGGCCGGTCGCTACGCCGCGGGCCCCTGTGGCGTAGTTGCCGGTATAGACGTTTTGCACCGCACCGCGCTGGCCAGCCGATGCGATGCCCGTGCGTGAGTTGTAGGAGGAGCCGACCTGGCCGGCCCACGCATTGCCCGTCCACGCGTTGTAGCCGCCCGCTGCGCGGCTCACGGTGGCGCGGGCACCCCACTGGCTGTACACATTGCCCGAATAGCCGGCCCATCCGCCCGGCCCCCAGGCCACGGCACCGCCGCGCGGCCCATAGGCGGCACCACCCCAGACCGGGCCGGCCCACGGCCCCCAATACGGATAAGGGCCCCACCCCCATCCTGTGGCAACGGTCGCGGCGCCCCATGCCCACCCCATGCCGAACGCAACCGCCCAACCGGTCCATGGGGTGTACGCCACAGTCGCACCGTAGCCGTACGTGACCGGCGCCCCGTACCACACCGATCCCACCCACGGGCTGTAGGCATAGCCGGTTCCGTAGATGACCACGCCCGTTGCAGGATCGACGAACGCGCCTGTGTAGCCGGGTGAATATCCGACGTACACCGTCGACGGCGTGACCGCGTACACGCGCACGTAGGTCACATAGTGCAGCGGCGAGCTCGTGGGAATCGAATAGATGGCGGCTGGCACCGACTGCGCCACCGCCCACGGGCCCTGGATCCCGGCGGCGACGAACCAAACACCGTTTTCTACGGCGAAGAATCGTTCGTCCGCAGTGCGAATGATCGCCGTGGGGGAGTTGGCCACGTACCAGAGCTCGGTACCCTCGATGCGCCTGAAGGCCGGCGCGCCATCGAACCGGGGCGGCGTCAGCTTGGTGCCGACGATGCGCACAGCGGCGGTCTGCGGCAACTGCGCGGCGATGGCAGCCTCGCGTGCCTGAACCGTTCCCGCAACCGAGGCCTTTGCATTTTCCTTCGGGCTGTCATCGGGGATCCTGGCGAAGTCACTCGGCAACGCATTGGCGGGCACGAACTCCCACGGACCTTTCTCGGTCGCCGCACGAAACCAGCGTCCGGCGATCAGCACGTAGATGCGGTTGTCCGCGGCGTCCTTGAAGATCGTCCCCGTGGTGTTCTCCACGTACTGCAAGCCAGTGCCGCTGACGGGAACGAACCGCGATGGGCCTTCGGTCACGATCAGTTCGGTCGGCACGTCCGACACGACGATGGTCGGAACATGTTCCGAGAGCCTCGGTGCGGGGCGGTCCTGCGTGGTGCGTCCGGTCAACGGATCTATCACGCCGGCGCCAGCCGCCTTCTGGAACGCGGTCGCAAGTGCCTTCGGTGGCGAAGCGAGCACCTGCCAGGGTCCGGTGAGCGAAAGCGCCCTCATCCACCCGTCGAAGATCTTCAGGTAGTGCGCTCCCGTGCTGTCGCGCAACACCAGCGGCCGTGTGTTGACAAGGCGTTCGTAGGGCGTGCCTTGCATCGCCGCGTATCTGGGTTCGCCGTCGACGGCCACCAGCACGGCGGGCATGCTTGAAAACAGTATGCGCGGTGCCTCATTGCGCAACGGCCCGCGCTCGGCCACTTTCGCCACCTCCACCACGGCCATTTCGGCTTCCAGGCGGTCGAGGGCAATGGTGCGCAAGCGCCCCCTGAAGCTGTTCGCGATCGCGCCTCGCCAGGCGTCGGACTGCGCTGGTGTCGCGCTGGGGAAATCAGCGCTTCGAACCCGCACATCTTCTATCGACACAACGCGGGTGCTCTTGTCGGTCAGGGTGCGCGCCTCGAAGGCGACAACCCCGTAATGCGTTGCGGACTGCGCACCTTCGATCTGGACCTGCACCACCGAGCGCGCGATCAGGTGCGCGCCATCCCAGCTTTCAACTTGCGGCTCGAAGGTTGCCAGCGACACGTTGCCGGTGGCATTCACCACCCTCGGCCAGCCTGCTTCGCGCGCGATGGCTTCCGTGCCATCGCCCTGCGCGGCATTGACCTGCGCGGCAGCCGGCGTCGACCACGGTAACAGTGCAATCACAGCAGCGAAGAACATGATTGAACACAAGCGATTCACTGGATTTTTCATGGCACTCCTTTGTTGATGTCGCAGCGTCAGCGCCACGCACTTCCCACCTGCAGATAGGTCACGCCTCCCTCAGGCCCTCTTGCGTAGTCCAAGCCAATCCACAGTCCCAGCTTTCGGGCGATCTCGTAACGCACACCCACCCCTTTGCTGACAGCGGTGGAGGCCTGGCTGAACGAGCTATCGCGCCCCCATGCCTTGCCCGCTCCGACGAACCCGATGGCCGCCCACCGGTGAGCGAATTCCCAACGCAGCTCCACCTCGGCAACGGCCGTGTTCTTGTCCATATAGCGCCCCGCCGGGATACCACGCATATCGATGAACGGGAGCATGAAGAACGGCGCCCGGCCGCTCACGGTGCGGCCGTCCAGCCGACCGCCGACCACCAAGCTTTTGCTGGCCGGCCAGTACGCGAAGACGTGCCCGCGATACGCCTGGAAGCTCGTGTCGCTGCCCAGGCCGGGGTCGTAGAAAGTGGCGTCCAACGCGCCCGTCCAGCCTTTCGAGGGCGTGAAGATGCTGTCTCGCGAGTCGTGCTCCAGCGTGAAGCCGAGGCCCGACACCCGGCGTGCAACTTGGTCGGGCTGCAAGCCCGAGCGCGGGTCCTTGCTCAGGTCCGCCTTGCCGTTCAGGTTCATGTAGACCCACTTGGCGCCGACCCAGTTGCTGGAGTCTCCGATGCGTCGCAGGATTTGCTGGCTGGACATGGTGCCGTCGAGCGAGTAGGCGAGGCTGTTGGCGCCACCGCTCAGGCCGGTGCTCCCGATGCCGTAGAACTGCAGGTTCACGTCGGCCCGTGCAACGCCCCCGCGATAGCGCCAGCGGCCATCGTCAAAGGTCTTCATGCCGCCCAGTGCAAGGGCCTTGGTGCCGTTTTCGGTCGCGCCGCCGCCGATCACCCAAATGTCGGGCGGCACCAACTGCCCGGATTCCTTGCTTTTTTCCGCGCTTTCGCGCATCGAGTTCCGCAGGAACATCAGCGCGACGCCGCCGCCGTTTCCGACGGCGGGCTCGGTGATCACGATCGGCACCGGAAGCACGCCCTTGCGCTCGACGAGCCAATCCGAAATGTCGATCTTTCCGTCTTCAGGATCGGTAACGCCCGCGAGGAAAGAATGGCCGGTGCCGCACCCAGCAAGCGTGCTCAACATTGCAACAAGCAAGCAGAGGCGGCGAGACGCGGCAATAGACGGCGCAGCGATCATCTGGAGATGTGCCCACGTGAATGACGATGGCTCATCATCCGCAGCGTCACCGGCTTCATCAATGGACTATGAGTGCGCCGCAACCTGCCCCTTGGGGCAGTCAGGCCCCCGTCCTGTCAGTTAGTCACGCAGGTGCCCCAAAGTGCAATGGCGCGCTGTGCGCGCGTGCGCAATGCTGTCGACGTTCCAAGTACCCGACCCGCGCTCGTCGCGTCGCCATAGGAGCCATCGATGTCACGAGTCGCTGCACCCTTCCACGCATCAAACAAAACCGCCGTCTGCATCACGCGACAGCGTTTGCTACTCCTGCTCGCCGGCGCATTCCTTCTCGCGGGGCTGGGAGGGTGCACGGCCTTTGCGCCCGTCAACGAGCCAATATTCCAGGTGGACGCGAAATCAGGCTATCGCATCGCAAATCTTCTCAGGCGTACCCACATCCAGAAGAACGACCCCGAGACACTGTTCCTGCTGACCTTCTCTGGGGGAGGTACGCGTGCGGCGGCTTTTTCATACGGAGTGCTCGAAGAGTTGCGTCGCACGCCCGTTATGAAGAGCGGCGTACCGACAAGCCTCCTGTCGGAAGTCGATGCCATTGCGGGAGTGTCGGGCGGTAGCTTCACCGCGCTGGCCTACGCAAAGTATGGCGACACCCTTTTCGGTCAGTACGAGTCTCGGTTTCTCAAGCGCAACATTCAGAATACGTTGTTGTGGCGCGCGCTTTCACCTTGGAACTGGGTAAAGCTTGCCAGCCCTTCTTACGGGCGTTCCGAATTGGCGGCCGACTACTACGACGAGATCTTGTTTGACGGGGCGACCTTCGACGATCTGCTCAGCAAGCCCACTCCCGCGATCGCCGTAACCGGCACAGATCTCTCCACTGGTGCGCGCTTCCCGTTCGGGCAAGAGAACTTCGATCTGATCTGCTCCGATTTGGGAAAAGTGCGACTGGCACGCGCAGCAGCCACATCTTCCGCAGTGCCCGTGGTTTTATCGCCCGTCACCTATCTCAACTATGGCGGTACATGCGGTGCGGCCGCGCCAGGCTGGGCGAAGGACGTCGCCAACCCGCTAAATGCGGAGAGGCCGTCAGGCCGCGCACTGCTTCGCTACCGCGACCTCGAGCGCCTTCAAGACAGCGGCAATCGCCCCTATCTTCACATCGTCGACGGCGGAGTATCCGACAACTTGGGACTTCGGGGCCTCCTCGAGGCGCTGGAAGAGATTGAAAGCAGTCCGACATTCGAACGCCAAACCGACTTCGGCAGGCTTCGCAGGATCGTCGTGGTCATCGTCGATGCACGATCTGCACCACAGACGAAGTGGGATCGCGTGCCCTATTCACCAGGTCCGGTCGCGCAATTGCTGCAGGCATCAAGCGTCCCTATCGATCATTTTTCATATGAATCTGTGGAACTCCTGAAGGACATCGCGCGCCGCTGGTCAGAGCGCCGAAAAGTGCAGGTGCTGGAAGGCAGAGTTGCGGGCATGACCCTGCGAGAAGCCGAAGCCGCCGTGCCGCAGCTCGAATTCGACGCCATCGACGTCAGCTTCGATTCGATCCCCGACCCCGTCGAACGCGACTATTTCATGGAATTGCCTACCAGTTTCTTTTTGAGCAACGAGGCGGTCGACCGGCTGAGAGAAACCGCTGGTCGGCTGCTTCGAGAGTCGGCTGGTTACAAGCGCTTGCTGCAAAAACTTGGTGCCGAAGGGACGCGCCCAGATCGCGGCCCCGTCGAATCCCCGTGAGCAACCACGCCAAGATGAACCCAACCTGAGTACATAAAACGCGTGTAAGGGCAATGCTCGGTGGATGACTTCGAACAAGAGCACTGATAGGCTCCTATTTGAAGGACGCAAGGATGTTTGCAGGCTTCATACGAATCATCACACTGCTCGAGAAGTGAAGTGCTTGCTCGATATGTTGGGGCACTGTGCGAAAGTTCCTCGAACGGAGCAGCAGCTCGCCATTGCAACCGAGCTGGCGGGGTGACTTCGTTGAATACTTCTAAGCCCTGTCCCTTCACAGTGCGGACGCAAAAATCTTCACTACCTCGATGAACCGACTCGCTTCAATCTTTGAACAAGCCTCCCGCGATCTGGCCGCGCATGCCCCGCTGCCGGAAGGATCACTGGTTTGGATCGGTGGGCAATGCGGACCGGCTGAAATCTTTGCGGTTTTTGTACACATTCAGCAGCTCGAAGCAGCCGCCCGGGAGCTTACCGACAGCGACCTCGGCCAAGAAGACATCCGGCTCGCCTTGAAAAATTTCTCCACTGTGTTGTACGGTACGCCTTCCAAGCACGCAGCGGTCCTTGCGGAAGGTTTGGCGAACGAGTGCAGGGCGGTTCGAATGTGCACCGCCAGTGCACTCAAGGATCGTTGTGCGATCGCGATGCTTCCCGCGTTGCGAGCAGCCCATGCAGTGGAAACCGACGCGCGGGTCAAGACTGAAATCGGGGCAGCTCTTGAAGCATGTTCACACCCGCATTCCTGAGCCAATTGTCTATTCCGAGAGCTGCTGCCTCAGAGCGGAAACTGAAGATTGAGTCCTAGATAAACCTGGAACTTTGGCTGCCCGTTGCCTTGGTGAGCCGCCGTCCATTGCGGTTCCACGAAGAGGTTGTAGGTCGTGTTTCCGCTTTTCCAGATCTTGCCGGCCCCCAGCCCAATCGGGATGACGTAGTCACCGTTCTTCAAGTTGAAATTCCAGGTCGCGGAGCTACGGAGGTACCAACCTTCAGGTAAGTTGTAGATCACGATGGGTTGCACCGAGGCGGAATTGACCGAAGTCCTGTCGCGGCTGCCGGCGAACGACGTCTGCCAGGTAAACAGGCCTCCTGCCAGGCCCCACTTCTGCGGCGCGAGGGCAATGGCAGCCACACCAGCCTGCCACTTCCCAGTGCCCGTCTCGTCACGACTTGCTGTCGGAACGGTCAATTGTGGGCCGATCCCCAGCTCGATGCCACCGGCTTTGAACACGAAGATATTGAAGAGGTTGAGGTCGCCCAGGCCCGTGTGGCGCCTGCCGTTTCGAAACAGGTCCGGCGTCGACACGAAGGGCAGCGTCGCACGGAAGATCTGTGGCATGCCAAACAGCCGATGCGGCAACGTGCCACGAAGCAACGCGGCGTTACCGTGTTTTGCGTCCAGTCCGTAGAGGCTGTCGGTGTACTGGTCCTGCAAACTCAGCCCCGCCTTGGGCGCAAGTGGGTTGTTCGCGGCGTTCATCTCGTCACTCGACTGTGCCTGCGCGGCGCCCGACGCGGCAGCCAGCACAGCTGTGTAGAGCACCAGCTTCAAGCGGGCCATGGATTTTCCCATTTTCTGACGACTGCTCGGTGAACGCGGAAATCAGAAAAATGGGAGCGTGAGGTTGAGCGCCACCCCATTGCCCTTAGGACGGTTCTTGGTGTCGATGTCAGCCACCCATCGGGCCGTGAACGCGGCGGGCTGATTGCCGATCTTTCCGCTCCAGGTCAGGATCGGGCCGAAGCCCACCGAGTAGCCTTTGAAGCCATTCAACCGGTCCGCCGTCGGGCCGCTGTCTTTTTGAAGCTGCTGGATCCACCCACCGACAACGCCCAAATGCCATTGCGGCGCAATGTTGGTGGTCCACATTGCGTCCACCCGGAACACGGCACCGTTCTTGTAGTCGGTGTCCTTGTTGCGTGTGTAGAAATCGAACGCGGCAAGCGCGCTGAACTCAGAGCCCTTGCCCAGGAGCTTGGTGTAGGCGATGGTCGGCGAAACGGTCCAGGTATTCTGGCCGGCGTTGGCCAGCCGGTCGGCGTTGTAGGCGCCCGTCGGTGCGTAGATGGGCAGCGACAGTGCCAGGTGATCGGTCTCGGTGATGTGATAACTGGCCACGATGGGATTGATGAGCACGTCGGCAAACTGCGTGTTGCTCTCGGAGGTCGAGCGGCTTACCCGGTTGCCGGCCAACCCGATCTCCGCTTTCGTGTACTGGAAAGGCAAGGCGATGCCCGAGGCGAAGTTCCAGCGCCCCGGCCCGGTGTCCCACACATAGGTGAGGTTCGCGACGTTGTAGGAAGCTGTGGCCTTCACACCCACCGCGAAGGTCCGTCCCAGCGACACGGGCCGCGAGGCGCCCATATCGCCCGTGAAATAGATGCTGGCCAACGTCAGCACCAGGCCAGGCGTCGGAGGCACGATGCCGGCGTTCGAGGTCACCTGCTGGCCCGTGATCGGGCGCCCGATACCCCCTTCCGTTGCCACTGCTGCCAGAGGCATGCACGCAAGTGCGGACAGCCCGAGAAGACGGAGGTTGTGAAGCTTCATAGGTTTCCTTTCAGCTTTTCATTGCGTTGGACAAAAGACCATCGCGAAGCGTCTTGAGTCCAATGGTGGATGGAAGCCGGACCAGTGGACATCCGTCCAACGTACATGAGAGCCTGCCCTTTCGGGCACCGTCGCGTGTCTCGACAGGCGGCCCCCTCCTTAAGCTCGGGGCGGGCGTCGCCCCACCAGGCCCGTGCTGGTGGCCAGCTCGAACGTCACCGTAACGATCGCGCCCTCGCCCTCGTTGCCGCCAAACGCGATTTCCCCGCCATGCGCATCGACGATCGATTTAACGATGCGGATACCCATGCCGACACCGCCGGGCTTCGTCGTATAGAACGTCGTCATCATTTCAGCAATTCTGCGAGGTGGAATACCCGGCCCGCGGTCCGCGAACGCCAGCGCAACGGCGCCTGGCGAGGCCACCCTCGTGGAGATCGTCAGCACACGCCCAGTGGACGGCAGCGCGCCCATGCATTCCATCCCGTTGGCCGCCAAGTTGAGGATGACTTGCTGCAGGTGCGTCCGATCACCCAGCATCGGCAACTGCTGCGCAGCCAGATGCAAATGCAGCGTGGTGCAGTGGCGCTCCGCCAAGCGAGTGAGCATGCCCTTGGTGTCGGCGACGACCTCGTTGAGATCAATCAAGCTCTTGGGCTCGGTCCAGCGCCCTGTCACGAGAGGTCTGAGCTTTTCTACAACATGAGTCGCGTGCAGCACGTCGGTGCGAATGTCATCCAGGATGTGGCGGATCTCCTCTTCGGGGAACAGACCCTTCTTCCAAAGGAGCGCGCAAGCATCGACGTTGGCGAGAATCGCGCCAAGTGGCTGGTTGATCTCGTGCTTGATAGCGGTAATCAGCACATGCGCCTCCAGCATCCCATCTTGGGGTTGGATGGCGGCTGAAACCTCGCGGTTCTTGTGCAGCCCTGCCGGCATCCGGAACTGAAAAGGCTCACGCAACAGAGCGCGCAGGAGTGTGATTGCGAAGGCAACGCCGAACGTGAGTTTGGCGATTGACGACCACGACGACATGGATGGCACCTTCACCTGGCGAGCTTCACGTGCACCTGCACAGCGGACGGTGCCTACACATCTGCTCGGCAGCAGAAACTCCGACGGGTGTCATGCGTGTTCCTTCGCGTTCGCTCGCTGTTTTTTCGAAGCGGAAGGTCATCATGAGCAGCAGCCATGGCGAAGGCCATGGGCATCCGTGCAGGCCACGCTGCCTTTTGGGGCAACCCCGCGGCGGCGTCGAGGGTCGTTCGGCCTGCACCCCAAAGGGCATGAGAAGTTGCACGAGAAGCCGATGCGACGCACGTTCGACGCCCCACAAGATGCGTCGAGGGGGCCTTCCCCTCGCATCCGAGGAGTTGTTTCATGCCCAAACGTACTGCTGTCTTCGCTTTGACCTTGTCCGCACTTGCCGCCCTTGCCTCCCTGCCGATAACTTCGGCATGGTCGCAGGACAAACCCGCGCTAGCGACCTCGGACTCCGTGGAAATCGTCGTCGGCAAGGAAGCAGGCGAAGCCGCAGTGGCGGGCCTTCGCATACGCACCGCCATCATCGCCGCCATTGACCCCAGCAATCGCGAATTGACGCTCAAACGCTCCGACGGGTCCGATCTGATCCTGGTCGCGGGCGACCGAGTAAAGAACTTCAACCAACTCCGCATCGGAGACCGGGTGACGCTTGAGCGTGGCGGCGCGCTGCTGGTCGAGCTCAAAAAAGTGTCGGGCGGCATTCGCGAACGAACCGACTGGGTGGACGTGACAACGTCACTGCCGGGCGCCAAAGCCGGCGTGATGGTGCGGCGCAGGGTACAGGCCGTCATGGACGTCGTAGCGGTCGACCGTAAGACCCAGTTGGTCACCTTGCGTGGCGTGCGGGAAACCCGTGAGTTCAAGATCATGGATCCCAAGGTGGTTGCCAACCTGAAAGCCGGGGAACGGGTGGAAGCCACGCTGGTCCAAGGCGAAGCGCTCTCCGTCAAGGCAGCGAAGGCTTTGTGAGCCGGCGAATTCTCAGCGGCGCATGGTGGCCTCACCGCCGTGCGCTCACCGCGGTGGATTCACCACCACATACGTCACCTGCGTGCCCGCGTACTGCGGCTGATACCAGACCGTGCCGCACTGCTGGTAGGTGAACCCCCCACTGACCACTGCGGTGCATGAAGGCGGCAGCGTGCGCACGATGGAACCCACGACTGCTGCGGTGACCGCGATCCCCGCCGTGACCGCAGCGGCAGTGGCGACTGGATGGTCGTACCGGCGAGCGTATGGCGCGTTCACATTGACATTGACGTTGCGATTCACGTTTCGGTTGACGTTGACTTCGCGGTTGACGTTAGTCCGCGCGACGTCGGTGGCGACGCGCTGGGCACTCGCATCGTCGACAAACCCGGCCCCGCATACAGCGAGCGCTAGGACCGCAACGGTGACGGCGTCATAGGGCGAGGGCACATGCCTCGGCGTGCGCTGGTTCATGATGTTCCCCTGAATGGATTGGTTCTCACGCTGTGCTCAATGGTCTGCGGGGTCCACTGAGCCGTCAGCTTTTTGGAGGACGATGCGCTGCGCGCCGGCTGGCGGTCTGAAATTGAACTCGCCGGCTGTCGTGCGCGGAGAGAGGTTCCAGCGCATCATGATTGAGTGCTGCGGCTTCGCTGCCAGCACCGTCGTGGTGATGACAAGCCTTCGGGGCAATGGCGACGCGCCACGCTGAATCCATATCTGCCAGTCGAGTCCATCCTGGCGAAAGGCATAGTGGTTCGTCGGGCTGCCGTCCACAATTGCTTCGCCGAGGAACTCCGCTGACTTGAATTGACCGGGAACGAAGCCCTTCGAATCCCAGTAGAAGAGGTCCGCGCCTGGCAGGTCGATGCCGTAGCGCCCGCTCAACAGGTCGGCGACGCCAGCGATCGTGTCGGGAGAAGGCACCGTCGCGTAGTACTTTGTCTGTGGGTCAAAGACGGTCGTCGTCTGCCCGTTGTAGAACACCGATTTGCGATCGCCGCGATCATTGGCGAGGTCGGCTTGCAGCCCGTTGGGCCGGCGGATCTTCAACATTGCTGAGCGGCCGAGTTGGGCGGTTTGATCACCGTCGAGCAATTCATCGGTCAGCGAAGAAAGGTCCAACTCAAAACTGCTCAAGCTGCGCATGTACGACGCCATGCGGTCCAGGTCGCGCAACACTGCCGGGTCAACCGCCGGCGGCTGGACTTCCGTTGTGGCAGGCGCAACCGCCTGAGTCCCCGCGCTCGCCGGCGGCTGTTGTGCATGGGCAATCCAGCATGTCGAGCAGCCCAGCAAGGCCGCCAGCGACAGCTTCAGAGACAAACGAAGCGTGCTCATCGATGTTTCCCCTTCAACTGCTATTGCGTGCTTGCAGCTTCGGCTATTGCATTCAGAGGCGCAACCGCACCATGGTGCAGCTCCGTCGGCCCGATGGGACAGGTGGACTCCACTGGCGTTTCACGGGCCACACCCAAGCGTGGATCGCCCAGTCGGACGCCCGAACAGGCAAGACTCCCTGCACCAAGGGACGCATGCCATCGGGCCCGAAGACGCGCATTCTTGTTTCAGAAGATTTGCATCCGGCGTACGTCTTCACCATTCAGCAAAGCCACGGTCTTACTGGATGGGCGCCCGTCAGTTCTCTCATCAACCTCCAAAAGGGAAACCCAATGGCATCGACCTCAAAGGAAAAAGCGTCTCAATCATCCGAAAGCAAGCCGCCGAACATCCTCGTGATCTGGGGCGACGACATCGGCATTGCCAACCTCAGCTGCTACTCGCACGGGGTGATGGGCTACCGCACGCGGAACATCGATCGAATCGCCAAGGAAGGAATGATGTTCACGGACGCATACGGCGAGCAGTCGTGCACCGCCGGGCGCTCATCGTTCATTACCGGTCAAAGCGTCTACCGCACCGGGCTCTCCAAGGTGGGCATCCCGGCCGCGCCCATCGGCATGAATGAGAAAATCGTCACTATCGCCGCGTTGCTCAAGGAGCGAGGCTACGCAACCGGCCAGTTTGGCAAGAATCACCTGGGCGATCGCAACGAGCACTTGCCGACGAACCACGGCTTCGACGAATTTTTCGGCAACCTCTACCACCTGAACGCCGAGGAAGAACCGGAGATGTACGACTACTTCCCCGAGCACGACTTTCCCGATTTTAAAAAGCGCAACGGGCCGCGCGGCGTGATCCATTCCTGGGCGTCCGACGCAGACGATGACACGGTCGAACCGCGGTGGGGCCGCGTGGGCATGCAAAAGATTACCGACACCGGGCCGCTGACCACGAAGCGCATGGAAACCTGCGACGACGAATTCGTTGCCGCCGCCAAGAATTTCATCGACGGCACGCAGAAGGACGGGAAGCCTTTCTTCATGTGGCTCAACTTCACGCACATGCACCTGTTCACGCACACCAAGCCCGAAAGCAAAGGTCAGGCTGGCCGTTGGCAGTCCCCGTATCACGACACGATGATCGATCACGACAAGAACGTGGGCGAAATGCTCGACTATCTCGACGAACTGGGCATCGCCGAAGACACCCTCGTCATCTATTCGACCGACAACGGCCCGCACATGAACAGCTGGCCCGACGGTGCGATGACTCCGTTTCGCAGTGAGAAGAACACCAATTGGGAAGGCGCCTTCCGCATTCCACTGGTGGTGCGCTGGCCTGGGCGGATCGAACCCGGCAGCATCTCCAACGGCATCGTCCAACATCACGACTGGCTCCCGACCTTTTTGGAGATCGCGGGAGACCCGCATGTAGCAGAGAACTTGAAGAAGGGTGTCAAGGCGATCGGACGAACCTACAAGAACCATCTCGACGGACTGAGCCTCGTCGGTCATTTGACCGGCAAGGACAAAGAAAGCCCGCGAAAGCTTTTCGTCTATATCAGCGATGACGGCGATGTCCTAGGAATTCGCTACGACAACTGGAAGGTGGTGTTCATGGAGCAACGCCTGGCCGGCACGATGGGCGTGTGGGCCGAACCTTTCGTAAAGCTCCGGCTGCCCAAGCTGTTCAACCTTCGGACCGACCCGTACGAGCGTGCCGATGTCACGTCCAACAGCTACTACGACTGGTTCCTATACCACGCGTACATCCTGTTTGGCGCCTTTGCCATTGCGGACAAGTTCGCTGCTACTTTTAAAGACTTTCCTCCGGTGCAGAAGCCGAACACGTTCACCATCGACGACGCCCTCGCAAAGATGTCCGAGGCGGCGGCGGGCGGCAGCAACTAGGTTGCGCCGCAGGCTTCACCAATGGCTTGGCCTCGAAACTACCTGCGAAAGAGAACAGCATGCAGTCCATCATGCAGGTGGTCTCTTGGCACTCGCGTTGGTTACCTTGCGGAGCGCGCACGCCAATGTCTACAACGGGGAACACCCCAAGACATCGCAGTCCGATGCTGAACATCACGTTCATGGATGCCGCACGAGCGGCCTCGACAGGAAATCGTTGGAAGCAGGCGCGCCCCGCGGTTGGACTGGCGTTTTTGATGCTGCTCGATCACGCGATGGCCCAAACCGTAGGACCAGGAAGCATTGGCACCACGATCAACGTCGGCACCGGGACTACCACAGTGGTCGGTGGCACGACAGTGCAAACTCCCGGTTATGCAGTAAGGCTCACCGGTGGCACGCTGGTACTAGATCCCAGTGGCGCCTTGCCGGGCCCGATCAATCTGAACGCAACGGCCTTCAACTCGTTCTCAATTTACGCGACGGGTGGTACGGTTGAAATGCGCAACGGTCCAACGTCGTTTTTCACAAGCGGAAACGCATCGGCCGCGCTCTGGATTCAAAACGCTGGCGTTGCGGCCACCTCGTTGGGCGGCTTGAGCATTCGCACTACCGGGGGCTACGGCACGGTGGGCGGGCTGCCGGTCGGCTCGTACGGTGCGGTTGCGAGCCATAACGCCCGGATGTCGCTCACCAACGGCTCCATCTTGACGGAGGGAGTCGGCGCTTCGGGTGCCTATGCGTTCGGCAGCACAGTGACATTGAACAACGTCGCTGTCGAAACGAGGGCTGCGGCGTATGCCGACGGAACCGGCAACTACGGAGCGTACGGCACCATTGCGAACAGTCTCAACGGGGTGCGAGGCACGCTGTCGATAACGGGTGGTTCTGTGAAGACAGCCGGCAATATTGCCTACGGGATCTTTGCCCTCGGTTCGGATGTTGTCGCCGATGGCACCACGGTCAACCCTTCGGGGAACAATGCCCATGCCGTTTTCGCGCGGACTGCATCGACCATATCGGGCTCCCGCCTTAACGTGCTTGCGGCAGGCAGCGGTGCGTACGGCATCTACGCCAACGAGGGGTCGACCATTGCATTGAGCGATTCAAGGGTCGAAACGAGCGGTACGACGGGCTATGGGGCGTTGAGCTATGGCGCAAACTCTCGCTTGAACGCAACGAATGTTGATGTTTCTTCGAGCGGACCTGGGTTGACGGCTTGGGGCGTCAACCCAAGCGACAACGTGCAGGCAACTTTCTCGGGCGGCTCTGTGCAAACACACGGCGCCAACGCACACGGGCTTTACGCGCGTGGGTCGATGGCAAGCATCACAGTCAACGATGCCACGGTGACAACGAGCGGGCAAGGCGCCTCGGCTGCGAGGGTGCTCGATGCCACGCTCACCGCGACCAATGCCAACCTTCAAGCCAACGGCGCAGATGCCGTTGGTCTTGGCTTGAGCAGTGGAGCCGGACTGACGGCACGGGCGAGCCTGACTGGCGGAATATTGCGCAGCGCCCAGTCGGACGCCATCGCCTTGAACGGCGGCGCCGCGCAAGTCAGCCTCACTGGAACGGAAGTGACCGGAGCGCCGAATTGGCTGCGTGTGATCGGAGGCACCGTGGTGGCAGGCGAACGCATAGACGCACCCGATGACGTCGCCACTTTCAGTACCCAATCAGCTGGGCTGTCGGGTGTCGGTATAAATATCTTGCCACGCAGCGTGGCAATGCCCGTTGCAGGTCCGATCAGCACAGCCATCGTCACGGCCTCCGGCGCCCGACTCAACGGCGCTGCGATAACCGAGCCGGGCGCGACGTCGAGCATCTTTCTGAGCAACGGCACCGTCTGGAACATGACCGGCAGCTCGAACGTCACCGCTTTAACTAACAACGCAAGTCAGGTCCTTTTTTCCGCTCCAGTGGCGAGTGCTTTCAAGAGCTTGACAGCCGTAAACTATGCAGGCGCGGGTGGGGTCATTGGCCTGAACACATTTCTCGGCGGTGACGGTTCTCCCTCGGATCGGCTCGTCGTCGACGGCGGCGCAGCGACTGGCCTGAGCAGCTTGCGCATCGTCAATGCCGGGGGCGGCGGGGCATTGACATTGGCAAACGGCATTCAGGTCGTTGATGCGATCAACGGTGGAACCACAGCTCCAGGCGCGTTCGTCCTCAGCACGCGCGTGGTCGCTGGTCCGTATGAATACCTTCTTTATCGAAGCAGCGTCGATGCCTCCAATGGACAGGCGTGGTACCTCCGTTCCGAACAGCCAACGCCGCCGGCGCCACCTGTGCCACCTGGGCCTCCAACACCTCCGCAGCCCGTACCCGACGTAGTGCCCTCCCCCGCTAAGGCGCCGTTGTATCGCCCTGAGGTGGGCGCATATCTTTCCAACCAACGCCAGGCCAGCGGCATGTTCCTCCACAGTTTGCATGACCGGCTGGGTGAGCCTCAGTGGATCGAGACGCAGGCGTTTGATGGAGCCAGCAACAATCGTCGATCTGGGTGGCTTCGCCTCTCGCGCAAGGACGGCAAAGCCGCAAGTCGCGATGGAAACTTCAATGTTGACACCGACACCACCCTCATCCAGGGCGGCGGTGACATCGCAAGTTGGTCGCTGATCAATGACAAGGAAGCGACCTCGGCCGATCGCCTGCATCTGGGATTGATGATGGGGTACGGCAAGGCCAACACGGACGCATCCGCGGTGGGAAACCTTGCCCGTGCCGAGGCGCAGGTCGAGGGTTGGAGCGCAGGCGCCTATGGCACCTGGTATCAGAACGACGAGAACAGGTTGGGGTGGTACGTCGATGTTTGGGGTACCTACGGCTGGTTCAACAGCACGGTGCAGGGCAACACTCTGCCAAAGGTGAAATATCACGCCGATGCGCTGACGCTCTCGGGCGAAATAGGCTACGCGATGAAGCTCGGCCTCACGGAGTGGGTCGTTGAGCCGCAAGCACAGTTGGCGTACGTCAAGTATGGAGCGAACGACATCAGCGAGCCAAATGGGACACGCGTCAGCGGCGGCAGGGGAAGCGGCTCTATCTCAAGGCTCGGCCTGCGAACGCACCGTACGTGGATCCGCGATGACGGACGAAAAATCCAGCCATACATCACAGTGAATTGGTGGCGTGACAGTCTGAGCAACGCGGCGGCGTTCAACGAAGTTTCACTTGGCAACCTTTATCCCAAAGACCGTTACGAAGCCAAGCTGGGACTGAACGCGGACTTGGGCACGGGGTGGACTGGCTGGGGCATCCTGGGCTACCAATGGGGCAGCCAACGCTACAGAACCACGACGCTGAGTTTAGGAGCGAAGTACACGTGGTAGCCACAAGAAATGTGCACCGAGGCTGTCCTTTCGATTCTTGACGCAGAAAGGCACAGTCCTGCGGCCACCTTAGAGCGAGTCCACAATCTCAGGCACAGCGGTGAACAGGTCGGCTTCTAAGCCATAGTCCGCTACGCTGAAGATCGGGGCTTCCGCGTCCTTGTTGATCGCGACGATCACCTTCGACTCCTTCATACCAGCCAGGTGCTGTATGGCCCCGCTGATGCCCACCGCGATGTACAGCGCGGGCGCGACCACCTTGCCGGTCTGGCCGACCTGCCAGTCGTTGGGCGCATAGCCGGCATCCACTGCGGCGCGGCTGGCACCGAGCGCCGCGCCGAGCTTGTCGGCCAGCGGCGTCAACACTTCGCCGAACTTCTCGCCGGAGCCCAGCGCGCGCCCGCCCGAGACCACGATCTTTGCGGCCGTCAGTTCCGGGCGATCGCTCTTCGTCACTTCGCGGCCCACCAGGCTCGCGGCGTGGGTGTCGGCCACGGCCGCTATTTGTTCGATGACGGCCGTGCCACCGAAGGCTGCAGCCGCGTCGAAGCCCGTGCCACGCACCGTCAGGACTTTCACCGCATCAGTGCTCTGCACCGTGGCGACTGCGTTGCCAGCGTAGATCGGCCGCTCGAAGGTGTCCGGCGAGATGACACGGGTGATTTCTGAGACCTGCGCCACGTCGAGCCTGGCAGCCACGCGCGGCGCCACGTTCTTGCCGTGGGCCGTCGCCGGAAACAGCAAGTGGCTGTAGCCGTCGGCCAGGGCGAGCACCTGGGCTGCGACGTTCTCAACGAGCAGGTCGGCCAGTTGCGGTGCATCCGCGTGCAGCACCTTGGCGACGCCGGCGATCTGCGACGCAGCCTGTGCCGCGCCAGCCGCATCGTGCCCGGCCACCAGCACGTGGACGTCGGTGCTGCAGGCCAGGGCCGCAGTGACGGTGTTGCGTGTGGCGCTCTTCAGTGCGCCGTGGTCGTGTTCGGCAATAACAAGTACGGTCATGGCTGGATCACCTTCGCTTCGTTCTTCAGCTTGTCGATCAAGGTCGACACGTCGGGCACCTTGATGCCGGCGCCGCGCCGTGGCGGCTCGGCGACCTTCAGGGTTTTCAGGCGTGGCGCGACGTCAACACCGAGTTCCACGGGCGTCGTCGTGACAAGCGGCTTCTTCTTGGCCTTCATGATGTTGGGCAAGGTCACGTAGCGCGGCTCATTCAGGCGCAGGTCGGTGGTGATCACTGCGGGAAGTCGGAACTTCACGGTTTCCAGGCCGCCGTCGACTTCGCGCGTCACGGTGGCGGCGCCGTCGGCAATCTCGACCTTCGAGGCGAAGGTGGCTTGCGGCACATCGAGCAGCGCGGCCAGCATCTGGCCGGTCTGGTTGCAGTCGTCGTCGATGGCCTGCTTGCCCAGGATGACCAGCTCGGGCCTCTCTCGGTCGACCAGCGCCTTCAGCAGTTTGGCGACGGCGAGCGGTTGCAGCTCCTGCGCGCATTCGACCAGCACGGCGCGGTCGGCGCCGATAGCCATGGCGGTGCGCAGCGTCTCCTGGCATTGCGCGACCCCGCAAGACACCACGACGATCTCGGTCACCACACCCTTCTCTTTCAGGCGCACCGCCTCCTCGACCGCGATCTCGTCGAAGGGGTTCATGCTCATCTTCACATTGGCGAGATTCACGCCGGTTCCGTTGGCGCCGACTTGCGCCTTCACGTTCGCGTCCAAGACGCGCTTCACTGCGACCAGTGCCTTCACTTGCTGTACTCCATCATCAGGTTGCTGTCGGGTCTGCCTTCAGGCCCAGTCCCTGCTGTTGCAGGCGGCCGATGGCATCGGAATCAAAGCCCCAGTCGCGCAGGGCAGCGGCGCCGTGCTCGCCGCGCGCCGGGGCGCTTTTCGGCAGCGCCGAAGGCGTGGCCGAAAAGCGCGGCGCCGGGCCGGGCTGCATGACGCCGCCCACTTCCACGAAGCTGCCGCGCGCGCGGTGCTGGGCATGGTTGGGCGCTTCGGCAAAGCCGAGCACGGGCGCGACGCAGGCGTCGCTGCCATCGAACACCGCGCACCACTGGGCGCGCGTGCGGCTCGCAAAGGCACGCTCGAAGGTCTTGCGCAGGCGAGGCCAGCCAGCACGGTCGTGTTGCTTGGGCAGATCGGCATTGGCGAGCCCCAGCTTGTCGAGCAGCTCCGCATAAAAGCGCGCTTCGACCGCGCCGACCGTCATGTAGTGGCCGTCGCTGGTGAGGTAGCTGTCGTACCACGGTGCGCCGCCGTCAAGCCAGTTGCTGCCCCGCTCTTCCTGCCAGCTGCCCGCGGCGATCATTCCCCAGAACACCGAACCGAGCTGGGCCGCACCTTCGATCATGGCCGCGTCGACCACCTGCCCGGCACCACCGCGCTGCACGTTCAGCATGGCGGCCAACACACCCATGGCCAGCAGCATGCCGCCGCCGCCATAGTCGCCCACCAGGTTGAGCGGCACCGTCGGCTTGGCGCCGGCCGGCCCGATGGCCGAGAGCACGCCCGACAGCGCGATGTAGTTCAGGTCGTGCCCGGCACGCTCGGCCAGCGGACCGGTCTGGCCCCAGCCGGTCATGCGGCCATAGACCAGCCGCGGATTGCGCGCCAACGCCACGTCCGGGCCAAGGCCCAGGCGCTCCATCGCGCCGGGCCTGAAGCCTTCGATGACCACGTCGGCCCGCTCGATCAGATCGAGCGCAACGGCCACTGCCGCGGGTTGCTTGAGGTCGAGCGTGACCGAGCGGCGGCCCCGGCCGGTGATGTCGATGCGCGGACCGCTCGACTTGGGGCCAAGGTCCGCGTGGGCCACCGGCCGGTCGATGCGGATCACGTCGGCGCCCATGTCGGCGAGCAGCATGGTGCCGAAGGGCCCGGGGCCGATGGCCTCGAACTCCAGGACCCGAATGCCGGACAAAACACCCATGGAAGTCTCCAGTTCGTTGCAGGATGAACCCGGCCCATGCCGGGCGAATGGCGCGCCGCGTCCAGGAACGCAGGCCCGTCGATTCGATGCGATGAAGTAGAGCAGAGCCCCGTGCGCATCACCCCTACCCGCATTGGGTAGTGCCCCACCGCAGCGGTGCTGCGCGCTTATGCTGCAGCACAATCCACGGCGATGTTGGTCCTCTGGACCGCCCTGCACTCATCCATGCCACCGCGCCCCGCCCACTCAGCCACGCAGCCGGCCTTGCCTGAGGCGGCGGCGCAACGCTCGGGCGTGGGCATCGTCGGTCGCGAGCGCCTGCTGGCACGCCTGCTCGAGGCGCGGCGCCTGCGTTGCATCGTCGTCACCGGGCCCGCCGGCGCAGGCAAGTCCACGCTCATCGCGGCCTGGCGCCAGAGCATCGTTCCGCTGGGCTTCGACATCGCCTGGTTCTCGCCCAGCGCGCAGGACGACGAACCCGCGCGCTTCCTCGAAGGCCTGCTCGCCAGCGTGGCGCGGGTCGATCCGCCGCCGTTGCGCGAGGGTGCCTTGTGGAACACCGCAGGCCTCGACACCGACCCCGACGCCATCGAGCGGCTGATCATTTCGCTGGTACGCGGCGTCGCGGCACATCCGCGCGATCTGGCGCTGGTGCTCGACGACCTGCATCACCTGCGCCACCCAGCGATCCTCGACGCGCTGCAATGGCTGCTGGACTATGCCCCGCCCAACCTGCACCTGGTGCTCGCCTCGCGCGGCAGCGTGCGGCTGTCGCTCGACCGGCTGCGCAGCCAGGCACAAACCCTGGAACTCGACCAACGCGACCTGCGCTTCACGGCGGCGGAGAGCGCCCAGTTCCTGAAGTCGCAACTGGGCGAGATCGATGCCCGCACGGCCCGTGGCCTGCACGAACTCAGCGAAGGCTGGGTGGCCGGCCTTCGCCTCTTCACGCTTGACTGGAAAAGGAAGCGGCAGGAACCCGGCACGCCAGAAGCGGGCAAGCCGTTCGCCGGCCTGCCGACACGCGATGCGGTCGCCCTGACCCGGTATTTCGAGCAGGAGGTGTGCTCGCACCTGTCACCCGACGAACTCGAGATGCTCGTGCACGCCGCGCCCTGCCAACGCGTGTGCGCGCCGCTGTGTGCCGCGCTCGTCGGGGCGCCGGACCGCGTCGCCGAATTGGCGACGCTGCTCGTGCGGCTCGAAAGCGAAGATCTCTTTGTCGTCCGCGTCGAGAACCAGCCTGCCGAGACCTGGTATTGCCTGCATCCGCTGCTGCGTGAAGCGCTGCTGACCCGCTTTGCCGCCATCGGCGAGCCTGCGCGCCAAGCCGTGCACGCGCGCGCCTTTGCCTGGTTTCGCGATCGCGGCCTGCTGCAGGACGCAGTGCGCCATGCCGTGCAGTCGGGTGAACCGGCGCAGGCCGCGGCGCTGGTCGACCAGTGCGCTCAGTCGCTCATCGTGCGCGGCGAACGGCGGGAGCTTGCGGCGCTGCTGCGCCAGCTTCCACCGGAGCAGCTCCAGCGCAGCTTTAGCATGCGCCTGTGGCTGGTGCGCACACAGTTCTTCGAGCGCGACCTGGATGCCTGCACCCGGACCCTCGACGAACTGGCGCGCCAGTTGCCGATGGATGCCGCCGCCCACCGCTTCCACGTTGCGGCCCTGCAAGCCGCGCTGGCGCTGCAGCGCGACGACACCGACACCGCCCTGACGATGCTGCCGCAACTGCTGCAGGTGCCGCCTGACGCCGATCCGCTGGCCGTCGGGGTGCGCCACAACATCCTGTCGTGGCTCTACGTGCAGCAGGGGGAATACGAACAGGCCCGCCGCGTGCAGCTCGAAGCCCCGCCGCTGATGGTCGACGGCGCACCGCTCGTCGCCACCGCCGCCGGCAGCCTGCAAGGTCGCGGCATGGTCGGCCTGAGCTATGCGATGGAAGGAAAGATGACGCAGGCCGAGCGCGTCCTGCGCGCCGTGGCGGCCGAAGCCGAACAGGCCGGCAAGGCCTGCGCCGATTCGCGCTACCTTGCGCTCAGCCTGCTCACCGACGTGCTCTATGAGCTCGACGATGCCCGGCAGGCGCGTGCGCTGCTCGAGGACAAGGTCGACATCCTGGAGCGCATCGCGATTCCCGACGCGGTGCTGCGTGTGTACCGGGTGCTGGCCGCAGCCGACTGGCAGGCCGGCGACCCGGCCGGCGCCTTCGCCCACCTGGAGCGGCTGGAGGCCTACGCCACGCGTCATCAACTGGACCGCCTGCTCGCACACCGCCTGGCCGACGAAGTGAATTACCGCCTCCTGCTCGGCGAACTGATGGCCGCCGAGGCGGCCCTGGGACGGCTGGAGGCGATCAATGCCCGCCATGCCGACTCATCAGAGTCGGGATCACTCGGCGAGATCGGTGAGGTGACACAGCGCGCACGCATCCGGTTGGCCGTGACCCTGGGCGAATTCGAAAGCGCCGCCGCGCAGCTCGCCAGCCTGCTCACCCGCTGCGAAGCACGTGGCCGGCAACGCAGCGTGGTGCACCTGCTCATTCGCAGTGCGGTGGTCGACGCCCACCTTGGGCGCTGCGAATCCGCCCGCGTGAAGCTGCTCGACGCGCTGCAGAGCGGGCACCGACTCGGCCTGCTGCGCAGCTTGGTCGATGCCGACCCGGCTGCGCGCAGGATGCTGGGCGAACTCGCTCAGACCGAGCCGCTCGATCCGGTGCTGGCCTTCTACGTCGAGCGTCTGCTGGCCATCCGCTCACGGCCCGACGCTCCCACGGACGACGCCAGGGCCAAGCCAAGCGCGCGCGGCGCCGTGCCGGCCGGCTTGGAGGCCTTCAGCGAACGCGAAATCGAAATGCTGCGCCTGCTCGCGCAAGCCATGCCCAACAAGAAGATCGCCCGCGCCCTCGGCTTGTCGCCTGAGACGGTCAAGTGGTACCTGAGCCGCATCTACGGCAAGCTGCGCGTGTCCGGCCGCGACGAGGCGGTGGCGCGGGTGCGCGACCTTGGCTGGGACGCCGCCGAGGGCGCCACCGCGGCACCGACCTGACGCACCCGCCCCCCACTTCGGGTGGGCTGCGTGTGCGCGCCCAGGTCGATCATCGGCCTCCCCAAGCAAGGAGGCCCCATGCCGAGCGAAGTCATTGCCCTGCGCGAATCGCAGCTCTCGATCGAAGACGACGGCGTGGCCGTATTCACGCACCAGAGGCCGGCAGCACGCAACGCCCTGTCGATCGCGTTGCGCGCCGACTACCGCGACATGCTCGACCACGTCGAGGCCGAGCGCCGCGTGCGCGCCCTGGTACTCACCGGCTCTGGCGGGAGCTTCAGCGCTGGCGGCGACCTGAAGTCCCGCCAGAACAACGCCGATCCTGAATTTCGAAGCGCCGACGCCATGCGCCGGCGCGTACAAGCCGGCCACGGCTGGATCGAGCGCTTGCGCTCAATCGAAGTGCCGGTGATTGCCGCGGTCGATGGGCCGGCCGTCGGCGCCGGCTTCTCGATCGCGCTGGCGGCGGACTTCGTGCTGGCCTCCACCCGCGCCATGTTCTGCATGTCCTTCGTCAAGATCGGGCTTGTTCCCGATCTGGGCATCTTCCACTTCCTGCCGCGCGCCGTCGGCCTTCCGATGGCCAAGGAACTGGCGCTCACCGCGCGCCGCGTGAGCGCCGCGGAGGGCAAGCAGCTGGGTTTCGTCCACACATTGCACGAGCCGGAAGCACTGCTGCCCGACGCGCTGCGCTTCGCTCGTCGCTTCGTCGCCGGCCCACGCGAGGCCCTGGGCCTGACCAAGAGCCTCCTCAACAGGAGCTTCGAGACGCCCTACGCCACCCTGGCCGAACTGGAAGCCAACGCGCAGGCGGTGGCTTCGACCGCGCCCTATCACGCTGCCGCCGTCGATGCCTTCCTGCGCGGCGAGGCGCCCGCCTACGACTGGGACCGCACCCCGGGGTGAACCCGCCCCCCATCGGGAGTGGTGGCCGCGCGCGCCCCGAGATTTACCGTTGAGTCTTGCCCCGCGCATCCCCTCAGGAGACAAATCCGTGAACGTGACCCGCAACGTCTTTCGAGACGACCATGAGATGTACCGCGAGACGGTGCGCCGCTTCCTGGAGCGCGAATGCAAGCCGCGCCAGGCCGCCTGGGACCAGGCCGGCCAGGTCGACCGCGAGACCTGGCTGAAGGCCGGCCGCGAAGGCCTGCTGTGCGCCTCGCTGCCCGAGGAATACGGCGGCGGCGGCGGCGACTTCGGCCACGCGGCCGTATTCGGCGAAGAGATGGCGCGCTCCGGCGTGAGCGGCCCGGCCTTCGGCATGCACTCGGACATCATCGCGCCCTACATCCTGCGTGCCGGCAACGAGGAGCAAAAGCGCAAGTGGCTGCCCGGCGCGGCTTCCGGCGAGATCATCCTGGCCATCGCCATGACCGAGCCGGGCACCGGCAGCGACCTGAAGGCGGTGCGTACCACGGCCGTGCGCGAAGGCGACGAGTACGTCATCAACGGCAGCAAGACCTTCATCAGCAACGGCCTGACGGCCGACCTGATCATCGTGGTCTGCAAGACCGACCCGGCTGCCGGCGCCAAGGGCATCAGCCTGATCGCGGTCGAGGCCACGCGCGCGGGCTTCCGGCGCGGCCGCAAGCTGGAAAAAGTAGGCCAGCATGCGCAGGACACGGCCGAGCTTTTCTTCGACAACGTGCGCGTGCCGGTGGCCAACCGCCTGGGCGAGGAAGGCAAGGGCTTTGCCTACCTGATGGGCGAACTCCCGCAGGAGCGTTTCACCATCGCCATATCGGCCGCCGCCAGGCTGGAGCGCGCGCTCGACAACACACTTGCCTACGTCAAGGAGCGCCACGCCTTCGACCAGACCGTGTGGGACTTCCAGAACACCAAGTTCAAGCTGGCCGATGTCAAGGCGCAGGCGGTGGCCGTGCGCACCCTGATCGACCACTACATTGGCGAGCACATGCGCCGCCGCCTCACGCTGGAAGAAGCGGCCATAGCCAAGCTCTTCGCCACCGAGACACTGGGCAAGGCGCTCGACGAGATGGTGCAACTGCACGGCGGCTACGGCTACATGCTGGAGTACCCGATCGCGCGCGACTTCGTCGACATGCGCGTCACGCGCATCTATGGCGGTACCAGCGAGGTGATGCGCGAGCTCATCGCCCGAAAACTCTGATTCAAACCACCCCGAGGAACTACATGACAAACAAGGTTTTCGTCGCCGGCGTCGGCATGATTCCGTTCAAGAAGCCCGGCACCAGCGAGCCTTACGACGTGATGGGCGAACAGGCCATTCGCATGGCGCTGTCCGATGCCGGACTGGACTTCAGCGACGTGCAGCAAGCGTATGCCGGCTACGTCTACGGGGACTCCACCTGCGGCCAGAAGGCGCTGTACCGCGTCGGCATGACCGGCATCCCGGTGCTCAACGTCAACAACAACTGCGCCACCGGTTCGTCGGCGCTGTTCCTCGCGCGCCAGGCGGTGCAAAGCGGCGCGGTCGAATGCGCACTCGCCTTCGGCTTCGAGCAGATGAACCCGGGTGCGCTGAAGTCCCGCTGGGACGACCGCGCACCGGCGCTCGAGCGTGCGCAGAAGGTGGTCGATGAATTGGTCGGCCGGCCCGAGATTCCCTCGGCCATCCGCCAGTTCGCCGGCGCCGGCCAGGCCCACATGCAGAAGTACGGCACCAAGCTGGAAACCTTCGCGAAGATCCGTGCCAAGGCCAGCCGCCACGCCGCGAACAACCCGCTCGCCGTGTTCCGCAACATCGTGACGACCGAGGACGTCATAGCCTCGCCCATGCTGTGGGACGGCGTGATCACCCGCCTCATGGCTTGCCCGCCGACATGCGGCGGCGCAGCGGCGATCGTGGTCTCCGAAGCATTCGCCCGCAAGCATGGCCTGCGCACCGACGTGGTCATCGCCGGTCAGGCCATGGCCACCGATCTGCCCAGCACCTACGACGCCAAGGACATGATCCGCGTCGTAGGCTTCGACATGACAGCCCTTGCCGCGAAGCAGGCCTACGAGCAAGCCGGCGTCGGACCGCGGGACATCGATGTGATCGAGCTGCACGACTGCTTTGCGCAGAACGAGCTGCTCACCTACGAGGGCCTGGGCCTGTGCGGCGAAGGCGAAGCCGAGAAGCTGGTCAACGACGGCGACAACACCTACGGCGGCCGCTGGGTCACCAACCCCTCGGGTGGCCTGCTGTCCAAGGGCCACCCGCTGGGCGCCACCGGCCTGGCGCAGTGCTACGAACTCACGCACCAGTTGCGCGGCACCGCAGACAAGCGCCAGGTTGCGGGCGCCAAGGTCGCGCTGCAGCACAACCTGGGCCTGGGCGGCGCCGGCGTGGTCACCATCTACCAGAAGGCGTCGGCATGATCGACAAGAAGCACATCGGCATGAAGCTGCCGGTCTACAAGGCCACGGCCGAGGCGGGGCAACTGCGCTTCTTCGCCAAGTCCATCGGCGAGACCGACCCGGTCTACCTCGACGAATCGGCCGCGCGCGACGCCGGGCATCCGGGCCTGCCGCTGCCGCCGACCTTCCTGTTCTCGCTGGAGTTCCAGATTCCTTCGAGCGCCTGGCGCGACACGCTGGGCATCGTGACCTCGCGCATCCTGCACGGCGAAGAGAGCTTCAGCTACCACCGCATGGCCTACGCCGGGGACACGCTGCAGTTCGAGACGCACATCGCCGACATCTACGACAAGAAGGGCGGCGCGCTGAGCTTCGTGGAGCGCAAGTCGCGCGTCACCAACCAGCGCGGCGAGCACGTGGCGGACCTGCGCAGCGTGCTGGTCCACAAGAACGCATGAAGAAGACAGGAACACACACCATGAGCCAACCCGCATTCGCAAGCCTCGACGTCGGCGACGCCCTGCCCGGGCTGCAACTGCCGGCCATCAGCCGCACCACGCTGGCCCTGTTCGCGGGCGCCTCGGGCGACCACAACCAGATTCACATCGACCTCGACTACGCCCGCAAGGCCGGCATGCCCGACGTGTTCGCGCACGGCATGTTGTCGATGGCCTACCTGGGACGCCTGCTCACGCAGTGGGTCGACCAGCGGCGACTGCGCAGCTTCGGCGTGCGCTTCACCGGCATCACGCACCTGGGCCACCAGATCACCTGCGCGGGCAAGGTGGTCGAGAAGTTCGAGGTGGATGGCGAGCAGCGCGTGAGGCTCGAAATCGAAACGCGCAACCAGTACGGCGAGACCAAGATCGTTGGCGATGCCGTGGTCGCGCTCTGAACATCAAATTTTTTGGAGATAGACGCATGGGAACTCTCGACGGCAAGGTGGCACTGGTCACCGGTTCGGGTCGCGGCATCGGCCAGGCCATTGCCATGAAGCTGGCCAGCCAGGGCGCGCGCATCGTGGTCAACGACCTGGACGCCGATCCGGCGCAAGAGACGGTCGAGCTGCTGAAGAAGAGCGGCGCGCAGGCCGTGGCCTGCGCGGGCAACGTCAGCGCACCCGACTTCGCAGAGCGCTACATCAAGGCGGCGATGGACAACTTCAAGGGCATCGACATCATCGTCAACAACGCCGGCTTCACCTGGGACGATGTGATCCAGCGCATGACGGACGAGCAATGGCACGCCATCGTCGACTGCCACATGACGGCACCCTTCCGCATCCTGCGCGCGGCCTACCCGGTCATCAAGGCACAGGCGCAGGCGGACCAGGAAAAGGGCATCGAGGTGTACCGCAAGGTGGTCAACGTCTCGTCGACCTCGGCGCTCAACGGCAATGCCGGCCAGATGAACTACTCGTCGGCCAAGGCCGGCGTGATCGGCATGACGCGGGCGCTAAGTCGCGAGTGGGGCCGCTTCAAGGTCAACGTGAACGCCGTGGCGTTCGGCCTGATCCACACCCGCATGACCAATGCCGACGCCAAGGCCGGTGCCACCGTGAACATCGAGGGCCGCGACATCCGCGTGGGCCTGAACCCCGAGCTGCTCAAGTCGCACGCGCAGCGCAACCCGCTGGGCCGGGGCGGCACGCCGGAAGAAGCGGCCGGCGCGGTGTACCTGTTCTGCCTGCCCGAGTCGAACTACATCACCGGCCAGGTCGTGGCGGTGGCCGGCTCGCCGCAATAAGCGCGCGCCGAGTGGGGATGGCAGCGGGTGGAACAAAAAACCCGCTGCCTCGCGTTGGTCAGAAAAACCCGGAGACACAACAAGCATGACAACCCTCGCCGCCGAATCACCCATTGCGCCAGCCGCCGTGCGCTACCGGGCCGTGCCGTATGCGATACGCAAGGCCATCTGCGAGCGACGCGCCGACGGCACGCTGATCCTGCGCTCCCCGCTCACACCCAAGGCCACCGGTCGCACGGGCTTTGCGGGCTTCATCCCCCATTGGGCCGACCGCCGCGGCGACCTGCCTGCCTTTTGCGAACGCGACGCGCAAGGCGAGTGGAAGCGCATCACCTGGCGCAGCCTGTGGCAGCAGGTGCAGACCATCGGCGCAGCCTTGCTGGAGTTGGGCCTGGGCCAGGGTCGTCCGCTGGTGGTGCTCTCACCCAACTCGCTGGAGCAACTCGTGCTGCTGCTGGCGGCCGAATACGTCGGTGTGCCGGTCGCGCCGGTGTCACCCGCCTATTCGCTGCTGAGCCGCGACTTCGCGCGCCTGAAGGGCGTGTGCGAACTCGTGCCCCCGTCTGCGCTGTTCGTGCAGGACGCCGTCACCTTCGAACGCGCGATCGCTGCGGTCGGCGGCACCGGCGTATCGGTGATCGCGGTGCAAGGCGCCACGCAGGGCGCGTTGTCCTGGCAAGCGCTGTCGAACGTCGAACTCACGGTGCAGCGCCGTGACAAGGTGGCCGCCGCGCACGCGGCCATCCGCCCGGAGGACATCGCCAAGATTCTTTTCACCTCAGGCTCCACCGGCGTGCCCAAGGGCGTGCCCATCAGCTACCGCAACCTGCAGGCGACAGCGGCAAACCTGTCGGACATGTACGCCAGCCTCGGCGAGCAGGACGAGCCGCCCGTCTTTCTCGACTGGCTGCCCTGGCACCACGCCCTTGGCGGCGTGCTCAACCTCGGCCGTGCGGTATTGCTCGGCGCCACGCACTACATCGACGACGGCAAACCACTGCCCGGCCTGTTCGATCGCACGGTGCGCAACCTGCGCGAAATCTCACCCACACTGCTGACCAGCGTGCCTTCGGCCTGGACCATGCTGGCGGCCGAACTCGAGCGCGATCCGCAGCTGGCGCGCAGCGTGTTCGCCCGAGTCATCAATTTCGGGTACGGCGGCGCCAGCCTGCCCAAGGACGTCAACGAGCGCATCCAGCGCGTGGCCGAACGCACCGTGGGCGAGCGCATCGTGTTCGGCACCGGTCTGGCCTCGACCGAAACCGCCGGCGTCGGCACGTACCGCATGTGGGCTTGCGACGACCTCGCCAACATCGGTGCGCCTGCACCCGGCACAGAGGTCAAGCTGGTGCCGCTGGAAGGCGACCGCTACGAGATCCGGGTGCGCGGCGCCCACAACTTCAGCGGCTACGTCGCGCGGCCCGACCTCACGGCGGCGGCGTTCGACGAAGAAGGCTTCTTCAAGCTCGGCGACGCGGTGCGCCTTGTCGATGTCGACGACCCCGCCAAGGGCATGCGCTTCGACGGTCGCGTGGCGGAAGACTTCAAGCTGGTCACCGGCACCTGGGTGCGCACCGGCGCCATCCGCCTCGAACTGGTCGAGCGTTGCGCGCCGCTGATCTCCGACGCAGTCATCTGCGGCCACGACCAGAACTACGTTGCCGCGCTGGCCTGGCCCAACGTGGCCGCCTGCCAGCGTTTGCTGCCCGAACTCGCGGGCCTGAACGCCGCCGAGTTGGTGGCCCATCCCGTCCTGGTCGCGGCCATTGCCGAGCGCCTGTGTCGGGACGCCGGCAGCGCCAGCCTGCGCGTCGAGCGCCTGCTGCTGATGGCCGAGCCGCCGTCGATGGACGCCAACGAAATCGCGGACAAGGGCTACGTCAACCAGGCGGCGACGCGCTTGCGCCGGGCCCAGCTGGTGGAGCAGCTGCTCCATCCGCAGCCGGGCCCGCAGGTTGCACGCGCCTGAGAGTCGCGCGAGCTTCGCCAAAAAAATTATCAGAACCGGAGACACCATGCGCATCGCTTTCAATTTCACCAAGGGACTCGTCGGCATCACCGCCATCGCCTGCAGCGCCCTCGCCTTCTCGCAAGACTACCCGATGCGGCCCATCACGCTGGTCGTTCCGGCTCCGCCGGCCGGCGCGACCGACGTGCTGGCCCGTGTGATGGCGGATGAGCTGGGCAAGCGCCTGGGGCAGACGGTCATCGTGGACAACAAGCCCGGCGCCTCCGGTCTGCTTGGCGCCTCGGTGGTGGCACGTTCCGCGCCCGACGGCTACACGCTGTTCTTCTCGCACGCCACGCCGATCTACTACGCGCCCTACATGTTCGCGAAGGTTCCCTACGACGTGCGGCGCGACTTCGCCTTCATCACCGAGATCTGCTCGGCCAGCCTGGTGTTCGCGGTCGGCAAGGACGTGCCGGTGCACAACATGAAGGAGCTGGTGAGCTGGGCCCAGGCCAACAAGGGCAAGGTCAACTACGGCTCCTTCGGTGTCGGCTCATCGAGCCACCTGCTGATGGCGTACCTGAGCGAATCGCGCAACCTCGACATGGTTCACGCCGCCTACAAGGGCGAAGCACCGATGATCCAGGACATCCTCGGCGGCCAGATTCCGATGGGCATCGGCACCCTGGGCACGATGGCCCCGCACATCGCCACCGGCCGCCTGCGCCCGCTGGCCATCGTCGGCAACAAGCGCCTGCCCGAGCTGCCCAACGTGCCCACCATGGTCGAGGCCGGATTCCCGGACGAGGAATTCAATCCGGTCGGCGGCGTGATGCTGACCGCGCCTGCCAAGACCCCCGCACCAGTCCTTGCACGACTGGAGAAAGAGGCTCGCGCGGTCGTGCAGACGGCGGCCATGAAGGCGCGTTTCCAGGCCTTTGGCCTGGTGGGCATGGGCAACAGCTCGGCCGAATTCAAAAAGAACTTCGAGGCCAGCGGCCCGGTGATCCAGAAGCTGGTGCAGGTGTCGGGCGCGAAGGTGGATTGAAGAGGATGGAATGCAAACGGCCGTTGCTCGCGGCCGTTTGTCCATCTATCCGACCTGCCTGTCCTGCCCCGCCCAGTACCTGGCACGCAGCGCCTTCTTGTCCACCTTGTCGAGCGCGGTCAGCGGCAACGCATCGGCGAACACCACCACCTTGGGCGCCTGCACCACGCCCTTGCGATCGGTGACGAAGGCGATCAGTTCGGCGGCCTCGACTTGCGCGCCATCCTTCAGCACCACCACCGCCATCACCGCCTCGCCCCACTTCTCGTGCGGCACGCCAATGACCGCCGACAGGGCGATGGCCGGATGCTGCGCAAGGCAGCTTTCCACCTCGCTGGAGTACACGTTGAAGCCGCCGCTGATGATCATGTCCTTGGCGCGATCGACCAGGTAGAGGTACCCGTCGGCATCGCGGCGCGCCATGTCGCCGGTGTGCAGCCAGTCGCCGGCGAAGGCCTTGGCCGTTTCTTCGGGCCGGTCGAGGTAACCCGACATCACCAGCGGGCCGCGCACGCACAGCTCGCCGATCTCACCCACCGGCACCTCGACATGGTGGGCATCGAGCAGGCGCACCTGATTGCCCGGCAGGCTGCGGCCACAACTGCCCAACAACTGGGATCGTTCGAGATCGTGCTCGTCGCGGCGCAAATAGCTGATGGTCATGGGCGCCTCGGCCTGGCCGTAGACCTGTGCGAACACCGGCCCGAGCCGGCCAAGCGCCTGCCGCAACCGCGCAGGTGCCATCGGCGCGGCGCCGTAGAGCACCAGGCGCAGGCTTGTGAGGTCGTGCGCATCCAGCGCGTGGGGCGCATCGAGCAGGCCGTAGATCTGCGTGGGCACCAGAAAGGTGGTGGTGATGCGCTCGGCCGCTACCGCCTGCAAAAAGCCGTCGGCCGTGAAGCGTTCGAGCAGATGCACCGTGCCGCCTTGCAGAAAGGTCGTGAGGATCATCGCGCCCGCTGCATGCGACACCGGCGTCGCCGCCAGAAAGCGCACCTCTTGCGGCCATTCCCAGCACGCGAGTTGCTGCAAGGCCGATGTCACCACCGTGCGGTGGTGATGCACGATGCCCTTGGACTTTCCGGTGGTGCCACCGCTGTAGGCGATCTTGAGGATGTCGTCCGGCCGCACGTCGAGCGCGATGTCGCTGCCGTCCAGGCCGTTCGATGCGGCCAGCAGGTCGCTGCCGTAGGGGGCCGGCCCCAGCGTCAATACATGCGGCACGAGATTGCGCTGCGCCAGCGCCTGACCGCGCTCGGCATGGCGCGGCACGTCGATCACCAGCGCCTTGACCTTCGCGTCGACCAGAATGAAAGCCTGGTCATCTTCAGAGCCCAGCGGATGCAGCGGCGTGTTGACCAACCCCATCAGGTGCGCCGCGATGATGGTCACCACCGACTCGGGCCGATTGGTCGCCAGCACGGCAATGCCGTCCTGCCGCTGCAGGCCCATGGCCTGGAAGCTGCGCACCATGCGATGGCAGCTTTGCTCCAGTTGGCGGTAGCTCATGCGTACGTCGCCGCCAACCAACGCCTCGCGGGTGGCGAAGGCCTTGAACGCGGACCGGTAGAGCTCAGCGAAGGTCGAGCCTTGGTGGAGGATGGGGCTGGGCGATGGGTGCATGGTGGCCGGGCTTTCATTACTCGCGTCTGCTGTCGAAAATCAACAAGCAGGTTCGAGTAAGCCGCCTGAACGAGATTGTTCGACCACCCTTTTCAGGGGGCTCCCCAAACGCTTGCCCAGTCGACTTCGATCCGATGGTGTGGTACTCCGACAGGACCAAACGGTTTGGCCGCAACGGGCCGAGGCTGTGTGGAAACGCCTTCGGCGCTCCAGTATGCCGAGCATTCACGTCGCGAGGGCCACCGCTAGCCTCGCAGGCCATCCAGTCGTCGTAGACGGGCACGAACGGATTTGAA
>NZ_JBPJZS010000019.1:0-5693 GCF_051216435.1 Variovorax pasteuri | reverse complement strand
GTTGCGATGGGTTTCTTCGGAGCTGATTGCGAGTTGGTTGGGTGAAAAAAGCTTCTTCGAAGTTGACGCTGATTGAAAAGTCGGTGCATAATCGAAGGCTTCGCTGAAACGGATTCGGCGGCTGGTTGCGAAAGTGGCGAGCTGGATGAAGATGAAGAAAGCGAAAAAAGTTTGACGGTACTTAGAAAACCGTGATAGACTACAAGGCTTCGCTGATCACAGCGAGCTGAACGAAGTAAACGCAAAGTTGCTTCGGTGATCGTTAAAAATTTACAGCCGATAAGCGTGGGCGTTTGAAGGTAATTGCGTAAGTTCTTCGGAACAAGTCGCAAGACTTAAAAACGCTCATGAGATAGAAGTGAAGTTCACTTTAATTCTTTTTTTTATGAGTTTTGCTTGACCGCGAGGTCAGGCGCAAAAATCAAGATCGAACTATAGAGTTTGATCCTGGCTCAGATTGAACGCTGGCGGCATGCCTTACACATGCAAGTCGAACGGCAGCGCGGGAGCAATCCTGGCGGCGAGTGGCGAACGGGTGAGTAATACATCGGAACGTGCCCAATCGTGGGGGATAACGCAGCGAAAGCTGTGCTAATACCGCATACGATCTACGGATGAAAGCAGGGGATCGCAAGACCTTGCGCGAATGGAGCGGCCGATGGCAGATTAGGTAGTTGGTGAGGTAAAGGCTCACCAAGCCTTCGATCTGTAGCTGGTCTGAGAGGACGACCAGCCACACTGGGACTGAGACACGGCCCAGACTCCTACGGGAGGCAGCAGTGGGGAATTTTGGACAATGGGCGAAAGCCTGATCCAGCCATGCCGCGTGCAGGATGAAGGCCTTCGGGTTGTAAACTGCTTTTGTACGGAACGAAACGGCCTTTTCTAATAAAGAGGGCTAATGACGGTACCGTAAGAATAAGCACCGGCTAACTACGTGCCAGCAGCCGCGGTAATACGTAGGGTGCAAGCGTTAATCGGAATTACTGGGCGTAAAGCGTGCGCAGGCGGTTATGTAAGACAGTTGTGAAATCCCCGGGCTCAACCTGGGAACTGCATCTGTGACTGCATAGCTAGAGTACGGTAGAGGGGGATGGAATTCCGCGTGTAGCAGTGAAATGCGTAGATATGCGGAGGAACACCGATGGCGAAGGCAATCCCCTGGACCTGTACTGACGCTCATGCACGAAAGCGTGGGGAGCAAACAGGATTAGATACCCTGGTAGTCCACGCCCTAAACGATGTCAACTGGTTGTTGGGTCTTCACTGACTCAGTAACGAAGCTAACGCGTGAAGTTGACCGCCTGGGGAGTACGGCCGCAAGGTTGAAACTCAAAGGAATTGACGGGGACCCGCACAAGCGGTGGATGATGTGGTTTAATTCGATGCAACGCGAAAAACCTTACCCACCTTTGACATGTACGGAATTCGCCAGAGATGGCTTAGTGCTCGAAAGAGAACCGTAACACAGGTGCTGCATGGCTGTCGTCAGCTCGTGTCGTGAGATGTTGGGTTAAGTCCCGCAACGAGCGCAACCCTTGTCATTAGTTGCTACATTCAGTTGGGCACTCTAATGAGACTGCCGGTGACAAACCGGAGGAAGGTGGGGATGACGTCAAGTCCTCATGGCCCTTATAGGTGGGGCTACACACGTCATACAATGGCTGGTACAAAGGGTTGCCAACCCGCGAGGGGGAGCTAATCCCATAAAACCAGTCGTAGTCCGGATCGCAGTCTGCAACTCGACTGCGTGAAGTCGGAATCGCTAGTAATCGTGGATCAGAATGTCACGGTGAATACGTTCCCGGGTCTTGTACACACCGCCCGTCACACCATGGGAGCGGGTTCTGCCAGAAGTAGTTAGCTTAACCGCAAGGAGGGCGATTACCACGGCAGGGTTCGTGACTGGGGTGAAGTCGTAACAAGGTAGCCGTATCGGAAGGTGCGGCTGGATCACCTCCTTTCTGGAAACAAGCAATTTAATTTAAACGCCCACACTTATCGGTTGTTGGAAGAAGTCGAGATCTTCATTGGTCTTCGATTGGGTCTGTAGCTCAGCTGGTTAGAGCACCGTCTTGATAAGGCGGGGGTCGTTGGTTCGAGCCCAACTAGACCCACCAAATCTTCTGATTTCTCGTGTGAGAGTTTTGGGGGATTAGCTCAGCTGGGAGAGCACCTGCTTTGCAAGCAGGGGGTCGTCGGTTCGATCCCGTCATCCTCCACCAATAATTCGGTATATTCAATTCAACACCAAAGCGGCTTTGTGCGTGAGCATGAGGCTTCTTTGTTGTTGATCAGGATCTCTTGATCAATCGGCTGTTCTTTAAAAATTCATAGAGTCGAATCAGCGCTGCTGATGGAAACTGCACATTCGTAAAGGTTTAGTGCAGACCGTGCCATCAGCAGCATAGAATTTTTGATTGCGTCAAAAGAAACTTCAATTTCGAGTCAAATCGAATTTTGAATGTACGGCATAACGCGTCAGGTGAAAGACCTGACATATTCCTTGAGATGATTTTGTGTTTCGAAAGAAACGTCAAAGTTATAGGGTCAAGTGAATAAGAGCACGTGGTGGATGCCTTGGCAATGATAGGCGACGAAGGACGTGATAGCCTGCGATAAGCTTCGGGGAGCTGGCAAATTAGCTTTGATCCGGAGATTTCCGAATGGGGAAACCCACCTGCAAAGGTATCGCATGATGAATACATAGTCATGCGAGGCGAACCGGGTGAACTGAAACATCTCAGTAGCTCGAGGAAAAGACATCAACCGAGATTCCGAAAGTAGTGGCGAGCGAAATCGGAAGAGCCTGTTAGTGATAGCACAAGACATAACGGAACAGTTTGGAAAGACTGGCCATAGCGGGTGATAGCCCCGTACGTGAAATGACCTGTGTGGTACTGAGCTAACGACAAGTAGGGCGGGACACGAGAAATCCTGTCTGAATATGGGGGGACCATCCTCCAAGGCTAAATACTCATCATTGACCGATAGTGAACTAGTACCGTGAGGGAAAGGCGAAAAGAACCCCGGGAGGGGAGTGAAATAGATCCTGAAACCGCGTGCTTACAAAAAGTAGGAGCCTCGTAAGGGGTGACTGCGTACCTTTTGTATAATGGGTCAGCGACTTACATTCAGTGGCAAGGTTAACCGAATAGGGAAGCCGTAGAGAAATCGAGTCCGAATAGGGCGATCAGTCGCTGGGTGTAGACCCGAAACCAAGTGATCTATCCATGGCCAGGATGAAGGTGCCGTAACAGGTACTGGAGGTCCGAACCGACTAGTGTTGCAAAACTAGCGGATGAGCTGTGGATAGGGGTGAAAGGCTAAACAAACTTGGAAATAGCTGGTTCTCTCCGAAAACTATTTAGGTAGTGCCTCAAGTATTACCATCGGGGGTAGAGCACTGTTTTGGCTAGGGGGTCATGGCGACTTACCAAACCAAGGCAAACTCCGAATACCGATGAGTACAGCTTGGGAGACAGAGCACCGGGTGCTAACGTCCGGACTCAAGAGGGAAACAACCCAGACCGCCAGCTAAGGTCCCTAAAATTGGCTAAGTGGGAAACGAAGTGGGAAGGCTAAAACAGTCAGGATGTTGGCTTAGAAGCAGCCATCATTTAAAGAAAGCGTAATAGCTCACTGATCGAGTCGTCCTGCGCGGAAGATGTAACGGGGCTAAGCCAGTTACCGAAGCTGCGGATTTGCAATTTATTGCAAGTGGTAGGAGAGCGTTCTGTAAGCCTGTGAAGGTGCGTTGTAAAGCGTGCTGGAGGTATCAGAAGTGCGAATGCTGACATGAGTAGCGTTAAAGGGGGTGAAAAGCCCCCTCGCCGTAAGCGCAAGGTTTTCTACGCAACGTTCATCGGCGTAGAGTGAGTCGGCCCCTAAGGCGAGGCAGAGATGCGTAGCTGATGGGAAACAGGTCAATATTCCTGTACCGATTGTTAGTGCGATGTGGGGACGGATCTTAATAGGTCATCCAGTTATTGGATTATTCTGGTTTAGTTGGATGTAGGCGTGCATTAGGCAAATCCGGTGCACATATACCGAGGCCAACGATCGAGCGGACTTGTCCGTGAAGTGACTGAACGAGGTTCCAGGAAAAGCCACTAAGCTTCAGCTAACAACGACCGTACCGCAAACCGACACTGGTGCGCGAGATGAGTATTCTAAGGCGCTTGAGAGAACTCAGGAGAAGGAACTCGGCAAATTGACACCGTAACTTCGGAAGAAGGTGTGCCCTATTAGTGTGTAGTGAACAACGAAGCATGAATGGGTTGCAAAAAATCGGTGGCTGCGACTGTTTATTAAAAACACAGCACTCTGCAAACACGAAAGTGGACGTATAGGGTGTGACGCCTGCCCGGTGCTGGAAGATTAAATGATGGGGTGCAAGCTCTTGATTGAAGTCCCAGTAAACGGCGGCCGTAACTATAACGGTCCTAAGGTAGCGAAATTCCTTGTCGGGTAAGTTCCGACCTGCACGAATGGCGTAACGATGGCCACACTGTCTCCTCCTGAGACTCAGCGAAGTTGAAATGTTTGTGATGATGCAATCTCCCCGCGGAAAGACGGAAAGACCCCATGAACCTTTACTGTAGCTTTGTATTGGACTTTGAACAGATCTGTGTAGGATAGGTGGGAGGCTTTGAAGCAGGGTCGCTAGATCTTGTGGAGCCAACGTTGAAATACCACCCTGGTGTGTTTGAGGTTCTAACCTAGGTCCATTATCTGGATCGGGGACAGTGCATGGTAGGCAGTTTGACTGGGGCGGTCTCCTCCCAAAGCGTAACGGAGGAGTTCGAAGGTACGCTAGTTACGGTCGGACATCGTGACGATAGTGCAATGGCATAAGCGTGCTTAACTGCGAGACTGACAAGTCGAGCAGATGCGAAAGCAGGACATAGTGATCCGGTGGTTCTGTATGGAAGGGCCATCGCTCAACGGATAAAAGGTACTCTGGGGATAACAGGCTGATACCGCCCAAGAGTTCATATCGACGGCGGTGTTTGGCACCTCGATGTCGGCTCATCTCATCCTGGGGCTGTAGCCGGTCCCAAGGGTATGGCTGTTCGCCATTTAAAGAGGTACGTGAGCTGGGTTTAAAACGTCGTGAGACAGTTTGGTCCCTATCTTCCGTGGGCGCTGCAGATTTGAGGAAGCCTGCTCCTAGTACGAGAGGACCGGAGTGGACACACCTCTGGTGTATCGGTTGTCACGCCAGTGGCATTGCCGAGTAGCTAAGTGTGGAAGAGATAACCGCTGAAAGCATCTAAGCGGGAAACTCGTTTCAAGATGAGATCTGCCGGGGCCTTGAGCCCCCTGAAGAGTCGTTCAAGACCAGGACGTTGATAGGTCAGGTGTGGAAGCGCAGTAATGCGTTAAGCTAACTGATACTAATTGCTCGTGAGGCTTGACCCTATAACTTTGATCAATCAGATCAAGGTGTTATGCCAAGTTGACGCATTCAAAATAATTCGCCAAAAGCTGATTCCAAACTCTATGAATTTGTTGTGTTGATCGCGTGATCAGCACAACAACCCTTTATGCCTGATGACCATAGCGAGTTGGTACCACTCCTTCCCATCCCGAACAGGACAGTGAAACGACTCAGCGCCGATGATAGTGCGGGTTCCCGTGTGAAAGTAGGTCATCGTCAGGCTCTTACAGCCCAGAAAACCCCAGTCAGC
>NZ_JBPJZS010000018.1:0-70756 GCF_051216435.1 Variovorax pasteuri | reverse complement strand
GGTGGCCGCGACCATCCCCAATTGCAAGGCCTACGACCCGGCCTACGCGGGCGAGATGGCGGTGATCGTCGACGCGGGCATCCGCGAAATGATGGTCGAGCAGAAGGACGTTTTCTACTACGTCACGCTCATGAACGAGAACTACGCGCAGCCCGATGTGCCCGAAGGTGCGGAAGGCGACATCCTGCGCGGGTGTTATCGCTTCGGCACGTATGCACCCGCCAAGGGCAAGGCGAAGCAGAAGGTCACGCTGATGGGCTCGGGCGCGATCCTCACCGAAGTGGTCAAGGCGGCGCAGCTGCTGGCCGACGACGGAATCGAGGCCGAGGTGTTCAGCGTCACGAGCTGGAGCGAACTGGCGCGCGACGGCCAGGCCTGCGAACAGCGCGCGCTGACGGGCGAGAAAGACGCCGGCACGCCCTTCGTCACGCAACAACTCGGCAAGGGCAGCAAGGCCCCGATCGTCGCCGCCACCGACTACGTGCGCGCCCTGCCCGAGAGCGTGCGCGCCTTCCTGCCCGAAGGCCGCCGCTACCTCACGCTGGGCACCGACGGCTTTGGCCGCAGCGACACGCGCGCTGCGCTGCGCGACTTCTTCGGCGTGGACGCGGCGAGCATCGCGCGGGCTGCGCGCCACGCGTTGGGTTGAACCCGCGAGAGGGGGTGCAGCAAACAGAATTTCAGAGAAATAGAGAAATATGAAAACAGTGGAAATCAAAGTGCCCGACATTGGCGACGTCAAGGACGTCGCGGTCATCGAACTGCTCGTGAAGGTGGGTGACACCATCGCCGCCGAGCAGTCGCTGATCACGGTCGAGTCGGACAAGGCCTCGATGGAAATCCCGTCGTCGGGCGCCGGCGTGCTGAAGGAACTCAAGGTCAAGGTGGGCGACACCGTCAACATCGGCGACCTGATCGCGGTGCTCGAAGGCGCCGCAGGTGCTGCCGCACCGGCACCCGCGCCGGCACAGGCTGCGGCTGCTGCGCCCGCCGCTGCAACCGCCAGCGCACCTGCGCCGGCCGCCGCCGCACCGGCAACGGCTGCCCCGGCCCACCAGCCGACGTCGGCTCCCACGGGCAGCCTGCCGCATGCCTCGCCCTCGGTGCGCAAGTTCGCACGTGAACTCGGCGTGCCGCTCGAAGAGGTCAAGGGTTCCGGCCTCAAGGGCCGCATCACGCAGGAAGACATCCAGGGCTTTACCAAGGCCGTGATGAGCGGCCAGGCCAGCACCAAGGCTTCCGCGGCCAAGGCACCGGCCAGTGGCGGCGCGGACGGCGCGGCACTGGGCCTCATTCCGTGGCCCAAGGTCGACTTCACGAAGTTCGGCACCGTGGAGCGCAAGGACCTGTCGCGCATCAAGAAGCTCAGCGGCGCAAACCTGCACCGCAACTGGGTGATGATTCCGCACGTCACCAACAACGACGAAGCCGACATCACCGAGCTCGAGGCCTTCCGCGTCTCCACCAACAAGGAGAACGAGAAATCGGGCGTGAAGGTCACGATGCTGGCCTTCGTCATCAAGGCGGTGGTCTCGGCGCTGAAGAAATTCCCCGAGTTCAACACCAGCCTGGACGGCGACCAGCTCGTCTACAAGCAGTACTACAACATCGGCTTCGCGGCGGACACGCCCAACGGCCTGGTGGTGCCGGTGCTGAAGGATGCCGACAAGAAGGGCATCCTGCAGATCAGCCAGGAAATGGGCGAGCTCGCCAAGAAGGCGCGCGACGGCAAGCTCGGCTCGGGCGACATGCAGGGCGGCTGCATGTCGATCAGCTCGCTCGGCGGTATCGGCGGCACGCACTTCACGCCCATCATCAACGCGCCGGAAGTGGCCATCCTCGGCCTGTCCAAGGGCCAGATGAAGCCGGTGTGGGACGGCAAGCAGTTCGTGCCGCGTCTCATGCTGCCAATGTCGCTGTCGTACGACCACCGCGTGATCGACGGCGCCCTGGCTGCGCGTTTCAACGCCTATCTGGGGCAGGTGCTCGCGGACTACCGTCGAATCCTGCTATGACCACGGTAGTGGCCGTCCGCAAGGGCGGCCAGGTCACGATGGCATCTGATTCTTTGGTGACCTTCGGCGACACGCGGCTCTCGCACCGCGCCGAGGCGAACCAGAAGATCTTCACCGTCGAGGACGCGGCGGGCCAGAGCCTGTTCGCCGTGGCCGGCGCCGCTGCGCACTTCCTGGTGCTGCAGCATGCGCTGGCCGCGCAACCGCGCGAGCAGTTGCTGTTCGGCAGCAAGCACGAGATCTTTCGCACCTTCACGCGGCTGCATGCGGTGCTGAAAGACTCGTTCTTCATGCAGACCAAGGAAGACGAGCACGAGCCCTACGAGTCGAGCCAGTTCACGATGCTGATGGCCAACCAGAGCGGCATCTACGGCATCTACAGCTACCGCGAGGTGTTCGAGTTCAAGCAGTTCTGGGCTATCGGCTCGGGACGCAGCTTTGCGCTGGGCGCCATGCACGCAGCCTATGACATGAAGTCGCGCACGTCGCGCGACGTGGCGGAGGCAGGCATTGCCGCCGCCTGCGAATTCGATCGCAATTCGGCCCCACCGGTCGACGTTCTCACACTCAAACTGAAAGTGTCCAAATGAGCGAACAACAAATCAAGGTGCCCGACATCGGCGACTTCGACGAAGTCGCGGTGATCGAGGTGCTGGTCAATGTCGGCGACACGGTCAAGGCCGAGCAGTCGCTGATCACGGTCGAATCGGACAAGGCTTCGATGGAAATTCCGTCGTCCGCCGCTGGCGTGGTGAAGGCCATCGCCGTGAAGGTGGGCGACAAGGCCAAGCAGGGCTCGGTCGTGCTGACGCTGGAGGTGGACGGTGCCGCTGCGGCCGCGCCTGCGCCCGCGGCACCGGCGCCTGCCCCGGCCGCAGCGGCACCCGCCGCCAAGGCTGCCCCCGCACCGGCCGCAGCACCCGTCGCATCCACCTACGGCGGCAAGGTCGACGTCGAGTGCGACGTGGTCGTGATCGGTGCCGGCCCCGGCGGCTACTCGGCCGCCTTCCGCGCGGCCGACCTCGGCCTGAAGGTCGTGCTGATCGAGCGCTACGCCACCCTGGGCGGCGTGTGCCTGAACGTCGGCTGCATCCCGTCGAAGGCGCTGCTGCACGTGGCCTCGGTCATGGACGAGGTGAAGCACTTCGCCGACCTCGGCGTGAGCTTTGCCGCGCCTACGGTCGACCGTGCCAAGCTGCTCGGCCACAAGAACAAGGTCGTGGGCAAGCTCACCGGCGGCCTCACGGCCATGGCCAAGATGCGCAAGGTGACGGTGCTGCGCGGCGTGGGCAACTTCATTGACCCGTACCACCTGGAAGTCGAGGAGAGCACCGGCACCAGCTGGGACACGAACGGCAAGAAGCAGACGGTCAAGTTCCGCAACGCCATCATCGCGGCCGGTTCGCAGTCGGTCAGCCTGCCCTTCATGCCCAAGGGCGATCCGCGCATCGTGGACTCCACCGGCGCGCTCGAGATGGGCACCGACCCCAAGCGCATGCTGATCCTGGGCGGCGGCATCATCGGCCTCGAAATGGGTACCGTGTACTCCACGCTGGGCGCGCGCCTGGACGTGGTCGAAATGCTCGACGGCCTGATGCAGGGCGCCGACCGCGACCTGGTGAAGGTCTGGCAGAAGATGAACGCGCCGCGCTTCGACAACATCATGTTGAAGACCAAGACGGTGGGCGCCGAAGCCACGAAGGAGGGCATCAAGATCACCTTCGAGGGCGAGAACGCACCGAAGGAGCCGCAGGTGTACGACCTGGTGCTGCAGGCCGTGGGCCGCAGCCCCAACGGCAAGAAAATCGGCGCCGAGAAGGCGGGCGTCACGGTGAGCGACCGCGGCTTCATTCCGGTCGACATCCAGATGCGCACCAACGTGCCGCACATCTTCGCCATCGGCGACATCGTGGGCCAACCCATGCTGGCGCACAAGGCGGTGCACGAGGCCCATGTGGCGGCCGAGGTGATTGCCGGGGAGCAGAAGGGCGACAAGGAGCTGTCCAGCGCCGCCTTCAACGCCCGCGTGATCCCCAGCGTGGCCTACACCGACCCCGAGGTGGCGTGGGTGGGTCTCACGGAAGACCAGGCCAAGGCCGAAGGCATCAAGGTCAAGAAGGGCCACTTCCCGTGGACCGCTTCGGGCCGTGCCATTGCCAACGGGCGCGACGAAGGCTTCACCAAGCTGCTGTTCGACGCCGAGACGCATCGCATTCTTGGCGGCGGCATCGTCGGCACGCATGCCGGCGACATGATCGGCGAGATCGCGCTGGCCATCGAAATGGGCGCCGACGAGATCGACATCGGCAAGACCATCCATCCGCATCCAACGCTGGGCGAAAGCATCGGCATGGCGGCGGAAGTGGCGCACGGCACGTGTACAGATTTGCCGCCAATCAATAGACCTACTGTCGTGAGTTAGAAGCTCGCAGAAAAAACCTGTCTGCGCTGCGCAGGATGCCCGTCAGGTTTTCTTATCGAGCCCGCAGGGGCTTGGCTCCGCCATTGACATTCCTGACCTTGGCGGCGATTCATGTGACAACGAATGTCACTTCAGGCGCGTGTGCATTCGAGGTCTACGCAACTCGAAAGCCTTGCGATAGTGCGCGACCTCACAGCACGCGAGATTGCGGAGCGCCTAAGCACGCAGTAACGCTGCACGGCAGGAAAAAAGCGAGACAGCGGATTTAGACCCGCGTGTTAGACGCTCTTCAGGGGATTCGCATTTAGTGGCAGTAGATCTGGGTCCATTCGCATTTATCGACGTTGCTTACACTTCGAGCCGGCACCCGATCTCGATTCCGATGTCATCATCCTCGCCGGCGACATTCATTCGCCAGCAAAGCGCGCCGTCCAGTGGGCGGCGGATCGCTTTCGTGGCAATCTGCCTGACTACTTGAACCGGTCCTTGAGTCGGCAAAGGGAATCCGAGAAGGGCTTCGACCCCGGGCTTGTCATCGATGTCTGATCCTGCGCGTGAGGCCACGACCATTCAGATCCATCTGCGCGGCCAATGGCACGCTGCTGCCACTGTCCAGGCCCCGGGCTCTGATCGTTGTCGCCTGGAATACCTCCCGGAGTACGTCTTCGGCATCGACGATCCGGTGCCAATCGCGTTCGGTCTTCCCCTCGGGCTGGAGCCGGACAGGTTCATGGAGGGCCCAATGGGGCTAGAGATCGATCGGCAAGCTTGCGCATTCCTCTACGACCTCGTGCCGCAAGGCGAAGGGCGAAAGTACCTTCTCCAGCGCTTAGGACTGCAGGACGCGGAGAACCTGGTCCTGCCGCTCGCCATGACCGGTGCCTTCAGTCCCATCGGCTGCTTGAGATTCGACTCGGCGCTCCAGTTTTTCGATGGGGAAGCACGCCACGACCGCGGCACCGCAGGGGTGGCTGGCTTCTCAACGCAAGAAGTGCTCGGTCGCACTGAGGAGTTTCTGACCCATCTGTCAGAGCATGCGATGCTGACATCCGGTACCACCGGCGTCCAGGGCGTGGCCCCTAAGTACCTTCTGAGCACCGACGAGGAGGGGCGCTGGTTCCCGGACATGGCGCTGCCCGACGACCGCGCTCGCGCGCACTGGCTTCTCAAGCTGCCACGCGGCAAGAGCAACGCAGATCGGACGGTGCTGCGAAACGAAGCCGCCTATCTGCGCTTGGCTGCGGCATGCGGGCTGCGCATGAGTTCGGCACCGGAGGTGCGCGGTGACGTGCTGCTCGTGCGTCGCTTTGATCGACTGCAGGTGGAAGGCCGCCTGCATCGCTTGTATCAAGAAAGCTTGGCGAGCGTGTGTGACCTGCGTGGCTTCGGGCTTCCGAAGAGTCAGCAGACGCTGCTGCGCGGGCTGCGATCCGTAGTGACCGACCCGCTTGGCGAGACGATCGAATTCATGCTGCGCGATGTTCTGAACCTGGCAATGCGCAACACCGACAACCACGCACGCAACACAGCGGTGCAGCGGCTGCCGGACGGAACGATGCAGCTCACGCCCATCTTCGACTTTGCCCCGATGTTCCTCGATCCCGAGATCATTCCGCGCAGTTGCCATTGGCGAGCCAGCGACGGCAAGGTGCAGCGCGTCTGGACGGAAATCGTCGAAGACCTAGAACTGGAAGACAGCGATCGAGGCTCGATCACCGAAGCCTTGTATCGCTTCGCGCCGAAAGTGGCGGCCCTGCCGGAAATGGCGAGAGACTGCGGCGTCGAAGTGCAGGTCATCGAGGCCTGTCGGATGATCATCGATGCCCAAGCGCAACAGCTCGATGCGTTGGGTGCGCTGCTGCCCAGAGAGAAGTGCTCAAATGGTTGACGCGCTATACAGACGGTTCGCAAGGATCCGGCACGCCTTCAGTGGTCATGAAAAGTCTTCTTCAGCCGAAGAGACCAAAGAATTCGTTGGGAACTGCGGCGCGCTTCCGGCGCGCAGGCAGATATCGAGATGCGGAGAGAGCTACAAGGCAAGAGGCGAGGCACTCATTGATTCGCGAGGTTGACCGATGCGCATTGCAAAAGATCGGTGAGCCGCACTTGCAGCGGGCTCTACAGGCCCATTGCAGCCTTGGTAGCAAGCAGTCTCAGCGCACCGCCGAGCTTGTCGGGCAAGAGCTCGAGAGGATCCACTTTGCGCAGCACAGCCAGGAGCTGCATCCCCTGTTCGGTGACTGCAAACTTGTTGTAGCGCTGAATGTCCCGCAGGTTTCCTGGGGATGGCAGGTCGTTCCACCCTTTTCCATGCTTTGCACCACGAACCGAGTGCATTCCATACGCCTGCGCGTAACGTTGAGCAATGATTACCTCTGCTCGCTCGTGAGCGCAGTCTGTACGAATCTGGTAGTCGAGAAGCTCGAACACTTCCTCGATGGCCAGCGCTCGTAGCTCTTTGGTTGCCACAGCTCCACCTCTACCAAAATGGCTGCGCATCCTGCGTTCGAAGTTCAGAGTCGAGCCGACGTACCAACGGTCCCCTTCAACCCGAAGCACGTAGATGTAGTAAAGAATGTTTTTTGCAATGGATAGTCCCATAGGGCTTTGGACAAGGTCTGCTTTCGCCGAGTGCAGGTTGATGAGTAAGTAGCAAGCACTTCGCAGTGCGGCGCTCAGCCAATCGCATGTTCGCGCACTTTGCAGTCCATTTCTTTCAACTCGCTCTCCAGGTACTCGGTTTGCTTTAGCCGCTGAGCCAGTTCCGACTCAGGTGACAAGCCGAGAATGCGAACAACTGTGGGAAGTCTCCGATAGCTGAAGTACTCCTTCAGAATACGCTCCGGGCTGGAATTGCGGGTCTGGGTGTAGAAGGCCTGCAAGCTGGGGTAGCACTTCCCACCTTCGGTAAGTTCGCTCCAGATGGCCTTTTTTGTTCTTCCCGCGAAGTAGGCCAGCCAGTGGTCACCTAGCTGCGCGCTGGCAAAGGTGGCCAGGCTCTGCTTGGCATCATTAAGCTTCGCACTGGCAGCGGCGAGTTCACCCAAGAGGTTGCGCAAGACCCAGCCACGAAATGTCGCCGCCATGCCTTTGCGGCCGGTGTAGTTACGGACATACAGGTCGTATTTCGTGGCGCAAGCGGGGCAATGCATCTCCCAGCGCTCATCAGAGCGATTCCAGTCGTCGAATCGCGAGATGACTGCATATTTTCCCGCTCCGCATGGGCAGGGTCGATAAGTTGGCGCCGCTTCATCCCAAGACATACACGCTCCCAAGGGCGGTCATCAGCGCACTCATGCTCAGACCGAGAAGCGAAAGGATAACGCAGGTCGTTTGAGATGCAGTGTCGCAGCACTGGAGGATGGTGGCGAGCATCGAGTCCTAAGCATGGACACTACATGATGACCCTGCCTCGGTCGCCATAACCGAGGGGTTCCACCTGCAATTCAGCGAGTTCAGCGAGCAGCCACTTGCGGCAGTGAAACGAGTCATCCGACGACTGCATCCATGCGCCACGCTCACGCTCGAGCCAGCTCGTGCCAAACGCGTCGCCTGCATGGAAACCGGCGTTGAATGCCCGGACAGTATCTCCATTCGGATTTACGGCGGCATGTACAGACAGCTCGTGGAAGCCGGCGTCCGCCACCGACCCGCGCGCATGCATGCCGTTTGGCAGAATGAATTCGAACAACTCGCCACGGCGCATGTTGTCCGGGAAACGGTTGTCACCGGGACGAAGACTGAACAGTCTCTGTTCGAGAGCCGCATTGATGGCGCACACGAGAAGGTTGCGCCAAGCCCGTTGGCGAAGCGTCTTGTATTCGATCTCGTAGGCCGAGACCGGAACCGTTGAGACCACGCCAAGCGGTGGCTCCCGGCCTCCAATGGTCATCTCGAAGTCGAACTCTGGATCATCGTCATAGCCGAGCTGGACAAGGCGATCCACGAACTGAGGCGATCTCAGCAAAACGAAGGGACGATCCTGCTCGCTGCCAACCATCGCCGCTTGCATCGCGGCATGCGTTCGAAAGCCTAGGCTACAGGCCAATGCTTCGCTCAGGTGTGAAGACTTGACGTCAGGAAATTCGTCGCGGAGCGACTTCTTGAGTGCGGCCAAAGGGGACGCGCACAGGGGTGTAGCTGCCATACGGCACTCCAATCTACTTGGTCGATGTTTCCCGATTACGCATCGACCCGGATTGAAGTCCGTTCGGTGGCACATGTAAATGTCTGCTTTAACCCGGGAACAGGTTGGGCCCAGACGCCTTGGCAGAAATCTTACGACAGCTTTGACCGTGGCGTCAAAAAAGACTGCGCCCACAGTTGCCCTCTGGGCCAGCGAGAAGAGTGCTCGGAAGCAACATACGAGACGCGACTGCAAGAAGCTGTGGCACCCTAGCTGATTCCACATCTGGCAGCTTTGTTTGCACCGTGATCTAGGTAGCAGGCAACCATGAGTAATCCAACGATCAGCTGAACACGACGCTGCCGAACTGCGTGACCGCTATGGTCGACATGGCAGGCAGGCCCGTCGCTGCGAGGGTGGCATTGAGGCGACCATCATTCCTCTCGACAGGGCGGTTCGCGACACGCTTGGTGGCTAATCGCTGGTGATCCCCCTTCGAGACTAGTGTCCTTCCCATGGTGTGGTGGTCTACACTGCGGCCGCAAGAGGCCCAATGAGGCGAGGAGTTCAAAGTGGATGGGAAGAATAAGCGCAGTCGCACGGCTCTCGCCAACCCATTGCTGCTCGCTGCGCTGGCCAGCGCGCTCTACGGCTGTGGGCCAATTGAGCCCCCTCCGCCGCCCAAGCAAGTGCAGGTGCAGCGTTTCGCCGGGGTGGCGCTACCGGGGCGCGCCGCCGAAGCGCGGGCCGCAGGTTTTAAGGACTGCGAAGCGTCGTACTACGGCTACTCGTGCCAGTTCTCGGGCAAGTTCATTGTCCTCGGGATCGAGGCCAAAGCGGCCTCGGTCACGCTGAACGGCCGGGACAAATTCACTGTGGAACCTAGCAAGGCCAAAAATCTCGAGGGCGATGTTCGCTCGATGCCTCCGGAGGCGATCAGCTACGACGAAATCACAATCGCGTTCGCGTCACCGAACTACGATCAGCGGTGCGTTGACAAGGTCGCCCGCACCAACCCGTCGGCCAGTTGGGATCGGCCGGTCGGATGCCTTCTCAATCGCAACTCGATGCCGGGCCTGCGGGATGTACTGGAGCGCGGCTCCTGGCAGTTGGTCCACAGCCGCCGCGGCTACCGGTACATGCACCCTCAGGAGGGTGTGTCAATCGATCTGCGCGATAGCGCCGCTCAGATCACTCCGATTAGTGCCGAGATTCGCGACGGGACCCTGAAAGAACTGGCAAACAGACGTGCCGCGGAGAAAGCGAAGGAAGACGCCGGGCGAAAGTTCGTCAACGACATGGCGAAGTGAGCTCGTATCAGCGCGGGCGGAACATGAGCAGCGAACTCCAGACTCAGGAAGCCGGCTTCGCGCCAGAATCCGCGCCAGGCGAGCCAGTCGCGAGCTTGCAGCGCGAGGTCCAGCGCAAGCTGGGGCGCTGCATGCTTCGGCTGCAGCAGTACGAGCGCCTGGTCAAGGCGTTGGCGGTCGACTTCGAGATCGCCGGCCCTTCCGATGAACTCGAGGACATCCGGCGCAAGCGCGGCGAAGCCGTGTCAAAACTGACGCTCGGGCAGTTGGTCAACGAACTCACCGGTACCTACCTGCAGCCGCAACCGCCTGGGGCGGCGCAATCCGAGTGGGATCCGGGCGACTCCAGCCGCATTTGGTTTCGGATGCAGACGCGCATGACGCTGCACCATGCAGACTACGATCAGGTCGTCAACGGCCTGAAGGAGTTGGTCGCGCTTCGCAATGAACTCGTGCACCACTTCCTCGAGCGCTTTGACGTCTGGTCGGTCACCGGGTGTCAAGACGCCGACGCGTACCTGGATGCCGGCATGGTCAAGGTCGAAGGCCACTACGCCGAACTGCGCCATTGGGCGCTGTCTATGGATGAAGCGCGCCGAAGGGTGGGCACCTTCCTTGCGAGCTCCGCCGGCACCGATTTTCTGTTCGACGGCATCTACCCGGACGGCTCGGTCAACTGGCCCAAATGCGGCATCGTGCGCTGCCTGCACGCGACCGCCGCTGAGGTGGCTATCGATGGCTGGGCCAGCCTCGACCGAGTCATCGCAAAAATGAACCTCGAATACCCTGATCAGACGCTCAAGCGCTACGGCTGCGCATCATGGCGTCAAGTGCTGCACGAATCCAAGCAGTTCAAGATCCGTCGCGGACCTGGCTCAGCGCAACAACCAGGGCGCACCGAGTTTCAGAGCCTTCTGGAGGCTGAGAAGACGATGAAAAGAAGAAGTCAATGCATCTGAAAAAAATCTCAAGTCGAAATTTCCGATCATTCGACAAGATCGATATTCCCCTTTGCAGCGATCTGACGGTGTTCGTCGGAGAAAACAACGCGGGCAAGAGCAACGCCATCGACGCGGTGAGGTTGCTGACCGTACCTCTCAGTGGGCGGCGAGAGCTTTACTGCGAGACAACGGACATTCGTTTCGGCAGCGAAAATCCAGAGTTCGAGCTCGAAGCGCACTTCGCAGAGCTCAGTCCTGCCGAGGGTGGTCGCATGCTGTCCGCTGTCACCGATACATCGCTGTCGGCATGCGTCTTCGGTCTGCACTACAACGAAACGGGGGCGCGCCTTCCTATTCGGCCGCGACTGTGGGGGGGCGTGCACAAGGACACGCCCGAGCCGGGTAGCCACGACATGATTCGCCATGTTTACCTGCCACCGTTGCGTGACGCCAAGAGAGCTCTGGCCTCAGGCAATCCGACAAGAATCTACGCACTCTTGAACCACTTTCTCGGCTCACGCGATGCCGAGGATGTAGCCAAGGAACTGAGACGAACAAACTCGTCTGAAATCTTGACCGAGGTAGGAACGGCAGTCGGAGGGAACCTTGGCGCCCTGACTGCCGGGGTACGCAGGCAACACACGTCGTTGAGCTTTGCCAACGATGAGAAGCTGATCGATATTGCGCGCGATCTGCGCTTCAAGTTGGCCGATCATGGCATTGAGCCTGAGGATCTGCGCTATTCAGGACACGGATACGCCAACTTGCTCTTCATGGCGACGATTGCGATCGAGTTGGAAAGAGCGAACGACGTCGATCTGACGCTCTTCCTGGTGGAAGAGCCGGAGGCTCATCTGCATCCCCAACTTCAAGCCGCCGTGTTGGGCTTCTTGGAAGAGCAAGCAGAGAAATCTAAAACCAAGGCTGAGACACCGCATGGTCCTGCCGGCCGCGTGCAGGTTGTCGTCGCCACCCATTCTCCGAACTTGTCCGCTTGGGTAGACAGCAAGAAGATTGTTTTCTTTCGCTCCGCGGTTGCGGCCGACGTCCCGGTGCCTGAAGCGATAGAGGTCCCCCACAATACGAGCGTCGCTTCGATGGTGGCGGCCGTACCAGTTCCCGCGGCGACCGAGACGGCGCTGGCGAAAGCCGCGCACCAGATCCTTGCCACGGGCGCTCCACCCGCACCACCGGTCAAGCGGCGGGTGACTCGGTGCATCCCACTTGCGCAGCTTGCACTGGATCCCTCTGAACGTCGAAAAATCGACCGGTACCTAGACGTCACCAAATCGGCCTTTCTGTTCGGTGGTCGTGTTCTTCTTGTCGAAGGCATCGCAGAGGCACTTCTTCTACCTGTTATCGCCAAGAAAATCGTCCTCAAGGACAAGCCCGAGAAGCACCGACTCTTCCGCTCGGCGGTCTTCGTTCCGATCGATGGTGTGGACTTCGACCCGTATGCCAAGTTGCTTCTGACCCACCATGAAGGTGCTTGCCTGGCCGACCGACTTGTGGTCATCACCGACGGAGATGGATGGGCACTTGGGCCGGGCGAAACGAGCGCTGGCGCAGACCGGAAGGCAAAGCTCGAAGCTTTCGCCAAGAAGCAAAATGCGTCAGCGCTGCTGACGGTTTCAGTGAACGATTTCTCGCTGGAGTCCGAGTTGGTCCGTGCGGGGAACGAAGCTCTGATGAAGGGCGTGTACCTTGTCCTTCACAAGAAGTCGGAAGCGAAATGGGACGCGGCAATCGCGGCCGGTGCTGGTGAACCGCAGGCTCGTGCGATTCAGGACCTGTTCGATTACACGCCCAAAGGGGATTTCGCGCAGCTTCTCGCCGACGCCATCTGCACCGCCGAGGAATTCCATGTGCCCCAGTATCTGAAGACGGCGATCGAGGCGCTGGTCCATTGAGCGCTCCATTCACTCCGACGCCAGAGCAATCCCAGATCATTGCGTGGGATGGCTCTGCATTTGTGGCGGCCTGTCCTGGAGCGGGGAAGACCCGTGTACTGGTCGAGCGAGCGCGCTGGCTACTCCAGACGAAGACCTCGTCGCAAGGGATCGCGTTCCTGTCCTTCACCGAAGCCGCCGTCTCGGAACTGGAGGGTCGATTGCGTAAAGAAGGGTTGCTCCTTCCGCCGGTACTACCCAGCTTCATCGGTACCTTCGATAGTTTTTTGTGGCGTTTCCTGGTCGCTCCGTTCGGTATCCCGGGATCCCCTGCGCGGCCTCGGTTGATTCCCGATATTGACTCGCGAGAGGTTACGCCGTATCCGAATGCCAGGCCCCTAACGCTCAAGTGCTTTGATCGACTCACGGGTAAGCCTGTCGCAGACGAACTGAAGAGGCAGAACTTCACTGCCTCTACGACTGCTCATGAGACGGCCGCCAAACAGATGCGGGCGCGATTCCTTGCCCGCGGTGAGCTTGACTACGCCGACGCGCGCAGTGTCGCGTTGGAGAGGCTGCGAAGCCACGGCCCTGATTCCCCTTTGGCACATGCGCTGCGTGCGAGGTTTCGTGAGTTGATCGTCGATGAAGCGCAGGATTGCAATCCTGCCGATCTGGAAATCATCCAGTGGTTTCGAGATATGGGAATGCCCGTGAAGGTGATCTGCGATCCCCATCAATCCATCTACGGCTTTCGTGGAGGTGTCACGGACGAGCTATTCACTTTCGCCGCGACGTTCCCCGACAAAGAGCGATTCACACTGACGGGGAATTTCCGCTCCAGCCAGCACATCGTACGGGCGGTGGCGACGCTGAGGAACAAGAGCAGTGGGATGACTGTCGACGAAGCGTTGGGGGAGCACAAGGACGAGCCGACACCGGTTTATGTGCTGGCCTATCCAGGCAAGAGCGTGCCTTCGACGGTGGGCAATCATTTTCGAGGCCTCATCACGAACCTGGGCCTGAAACCGGAAAACTGCCCCGTTGTCGCGGCGACCAAACTCAGCGGATCACGCGCGCTAGGCGTTGCGGCCGATGACGATACCAGCGACGCCTCCTACCGACTGGCCGCGGCGGTGTGCGAATTCCATTCGTCCTTTGAACTCGGTGGGCGCCAAGATGCACTGGAGGGCATCCACAAGATCGTTTTAAGGATCGAGGGACATCTTTCCACGAAGACCTATCGCCAGCATATGCAGGAGAGCGGAAGTGATCATTCGAAGTGGCGGCCGGACATTTTGTCCTTGGCCCGAAAGCTTCGCTATGACCCCACCCTCTATCTTTCCCGAGACGCCTGGCTTCAGCAGGCCCGAGCGGTGCTGGCTCCACGTCTCCCTCCGGGACTGCGCACGATCAACCAGATCCTTCAGAACCGCGCCAACCTGGACGCTGCGCTTTCGGTCGCACCGACACACGGCCTGTCGGCGCGCACCATTCACAGCGTCAAGGGGGCCGAGTTTCCTGCTGTCTGCCTCGTCCTGTCCGTAGCCAAGGCCGGGGAAATACTGGACTACTTGGAGAGCGGACAGTCCCCAGAATCAGCGGAAGAGGCACGCAAGACCTATGTGGGCGCATCACGGGCACAAAGGCTATTGGCTATCGCGATACCGAAGTCGCGCGCGGATCGCCTGACGGCTCTGCTTGGATCGAGCGGCAGGCCTGCCGAGATAGTCAAATTGGCGCTCTGAGTCAGGATGCAGGGATCGCAATGGATTCAATCGCGGTGCTCAACCTTAGATGACCTATGCGATCCGGTGGTGGGCGGACCTCCCGCCGTCCACTTGTCCGTCGCGGGCAAACCTCTAACAACATTTGCTCACATTCGTTGAGACTGACCTTACCCACTTTTGGGTGAGGAGAACGAAATGAAGAAGATCGCATTCGCATTGATCGCTCTGGTGCTGAGCGTCGGGGCCTGGGCCCATTCCGGCGGTACAGACAAGAACGGCTGCCATCAGGAAAAGGCAACCGGGACCAGGCACTGCCACTGACTTGTGGGTTCCGGGCGGGCAAGAGCCAAGAAAGACGCTGGCTCGCCGTGCCGGTGAGGGGTTCTCGCCACGACGAATTCCCCTTCGTACCGAGTGCCTCCTTTTTCCCCAACCGTATCCCCCCTGATAGGATACGGCGGTGCACGGCGAACACCTCCACCAAAGTCATTCTGACCTGATCAAGCGTCTGAAGCGCGCAGACGGGCATCTGCAGAACGTCATCGAAATGATGGTGAACGGGCGCGACTGCGCGGACATCGCGCAGCAGCTGCACGCGGTCGAAAAGGCGATCAGCGCAGCCAAGAAACTGCTGATCCACGATCATCTGGATCACTGCCTCGAAGAGATCGCCAAGTCACCTCGCGATTTCGGCACGGCCATCGCCGAATTCAAAGACATCACGAAGTACCTGTGACCGCGCGTGCTTTCCAGCTGTCGGAGTCGGTTGCCCCTGCCAAGGCCGGGGTGATGATGGTCGTGCGCTGGTTGCTGGTGCTGGTCATCGCCGTGGATCTGATCAGTTCGCCGTTCCACGCGCATCACCACGAAAGCGGCCCCGAGGGCTACTCGAGCCACGCCGCCCAACTGGATGTAGGCCACTCGTCCTTCGAGCAAGTAGCTCAGGACGACGACCATGCGCTGCATGTCGATTCGGACAACGCGGATCACGGTGGCGGGCATTCGATGTCGGCGCTGCAAGGCACTCCGATCCAACTCGCCAACCCAGACTCCGCGCCCAAGCTTCTGGCACTTGTGCCGCTGTTCGTTTTATTCGGGCTCATCACGCAGCCCGTGGCCGAAGCGCTCGTGCGCTGGCACCCTGGTCGAGAGCGGGTACCCATCCCGCTGTTCCGAACCGTTCCTCCTGACGGCCGCGCGCCGCCCTCACTCCACGTTTGAAGCCCTGGTGGCGCCATTGCGGCGCTGCCTTCTCCTCGTCGCCTGATTGCGCGGCGGGATCGCTTTCTCGTGGAGTTTCTATGTCCTATTTGCTCGCCCGCCGTGCCGCGCTCTGCTGCGCGTCCGGTTTTCTCATGGTGGCCAGCGCCGTTGCGGCGACGCCATCGGCCGCCGAATTCCCGGTGTCTGCCTCACAGATGCAGGCCCTCGGCATCACGCTTGCGCCGCTCGAACAGCCATCGGCGATCAGCGGCATGGCCTATCCCGCCCGCGTGGTGGTGCCCCCCAGCGGCAACCAGGTCATCAGCGCGCCGTTCGGTGGACGGGTCGAAGAACTCCTGGTTGACGAGCAGCAGCCCGTCAAGGTCGGCCAACCGCTGCTGCGCCTGAGCAGCCCGGAGTATGGCGACCTGCAGCTCAAGCTGCTGGAGGCGGCCAGCAAGGCCATGCTGACCGGCCAGACCGCCGCACGCGAACGCCAGCTCTTCACCGAGGGAATCATTCCGGAGCGGCGTGTCCAGGAAGCCAATGCCGCCAATCAGGAGGCCGCGGCCCGCCTGCGGTTTGCCGAAGCCTCCTTGCGCCTCGCCGGGGTCGATCCTGGGGCCATTCGGAAGATGGGCGACGCCGGCAACCTGCAGGATGGCCTCGTCGTGCGAGCGAAAAGCGCTGGGACGGTCGTCGGCCTGGATGTGAAGGCGGGCCAGCGCGTTCAAGGTTCGGATTCCCTGCTGCGCCTGGTCAACACGACGCAGCTCTGGCTCGAGATCCAGATCCCATCCGATCGTCAACAGCAGGCGCTCTCGAGCAGGGCCGCCGGCTCGATCACGGTGGTCGGGCGCGAAGCCAGCGCGACACCGATGTCGGTAGGCGCCACGGTGAGCGACAACCAGACGGTCACGCTGCGTGCCCGGGTGGCCGCCGGCGGCGAGCTGTTGCGTCCGGGCGAAGTCGTACAGGTCAAGGTCCCCTTCGCGGAGAACACCGTCGGCTGGGCGCTGCCCCTGCCAGCGATTGCCCGTCAGGACGACAAGGCCTACGTGTTCGTCCGAACCGAAAAGGGCTTCGTCGCGCAGCCGGTCAGTGTCATCTCCAGTGCCGGCCAATCGGTCCAGGTCACCGGCAACCTGCGCGCCGGCCAGCAGGTGGCGACCGGCTCTGTGATCGCACTGAAGGCGGCATGGCTCGGCAAGAGCGGAAGCAACTGACATGCTCAACCGCCTTGTTCAGTTCGCGCTGTCGCAGCGCCTGTTCGTGCTGCTAGTGACCGCTCTGCTTGCGGGCTTTGGCTGGTATGCCTTCCGCAACCTGCCCATCGATGCCTTCCCCGACGTGTCCAGCACGCAGGTGAAGGTCATCATGAAGGCGCCCGGCATGACGCCGGAAGAAATCGAAAGCCGCATCGCCGGCCCGATCGAGGTCGAGATGCTCGGCATCCCACAACAGCGCATGCTGCGCTCGGTGTCCAAGTACGGCCTCGTGGACGTGACGGTGGACTTCCAGGACGGCACCGACATCTACTGGGCCCGCCAGCAGGTGTCCGAGCGCCTGGCCAACATCTCGGCCGACCTGCCCGCCGGCATCAGCGGCGGCATGGCGCCCGTCACCACGCCGCTGGGCGAAATGTTCATGTTCACCGTCGAGGCCGACGGAATGTCGCTGGAGGACCGGCGCAGCCTGCTCGACTGGGTGATTCGCCCGGCCTTGCGTGCCGTGCCGGGCGTGGCCGACGTGAACGCGCTGGGCGGCAAGGTGCGCAGCTTCGAGGTGGTGCCGGACCCCGTCAAACTCTCGGCGCTCGGCGTGTCGACGGCGCAGCTCAAGAGCGCCATCGAAGCCAACAACCGCAACGACGGCGCAGGCCGGCTAGGCGAAGGCGGCGAGGTGCTGCTCGTGCGCAGCGAAGGGAACATCAAGACCACGGACGACCTGCGCGCGATCGTGGTCAGTCGCAAGGACGGCAACCTGGCGCGGCTGGGCGACGTGGCGCAGGTGCGCGACGGCAGCGTCACGCGCTACGGCGTGGTAACCAAGGACGGCAAGGCCGAAGCTGTCGAGGGCCTGGTGCTCGGGCTCGCAGGCGCCAATGCTCAGAAAGTGGTCGAAGGCGTGACGACAAAGCTCGAAGAGCTCAAGCCCACGCTGCCCAAGGACGTGGAGATCAAGGTCTTCTACAACCGCGCCGAGCTCGTGAAGAAAGCCGTCGGCACGGTGTCGACCGCGCTGATCGAAGCAACGCTTATCGTGCTGGTCCTGCTGGGCGCCTTCCTCGGCAACGTGCGCGCAGCCGTGGCGGTCGCCGTGATCCTGCCGCTGTCCGCACTGAGCACCTTCATCCTGATGCGCGCCTTCGGCATGTCGGCCAACCTGATGAGCCTCGGCGGCCTGGCCATCGCGCTGGGCATGCTGGTGGACGCCGCGGTCGTGGTGGTCGAGAACATCGTGCAGCACCTGGGGCAGCAACCCGCCAAGGGAAGACTGCCACGGCTGCACGTCGTTTTGCGCTCCGTGCGCGAGGTGTCGGTGCCGGTCTCGGCGGGCATCCTGATCATCATCACGGTGTTCTTGCCGCTGCTGACTTTGCAAGGCTTAGAAGGCAAGTACTTCGTCCCCGTGGCGATGACCATCGTCTTCGCGCTGATCAGCTCGCTCGTACTGTCGCTCACGGTGATCCCGGTGCTGTCGTCCTTCCTGCTGAAGAAGGCGGCGCATGAAGACCCCTGGCTGCCGCGCAAGCTGCTCAAGCTTTACGAGCCCGCTTTGGGCTGGGCGCTGAGCCACCAGCGTGTGGTGTTTATCATCGCCGGTCTGATGCTCGTGGTGGCCGCAGGCGTCTATACCCAGGTCGGCAAGACCTTCCTGCCGGCGATGGACGAAGGCGACATCATCGTGGGCATCGAGAAGCTGCCTTCGGTGAGCCTGGAGGAAACGGCTGCACTGGACCTGAAGATCCACCAGGCCCTCATGCGCCAGATCCCTGAGATCACTGGCGTGGTGGCGCGCGCTGGCTCCGACGAGATCGGGCTGGACCCGATGGGTCTGAATCAGACCGACACCTTCCTCGTGCTCAAGCCGCGCGCTGAATGGAAGCTGGCCAACAAGGACGCGCTGATCGCCCGGATCCGGGAGGTGCTCGACCAGATGCCGGGCATCAGCTACAGCTTCACCCAGCCGATCGACATGCGCGTGTCCGAAATGATCATCGGCGTGCGCGGCGACCTCGCCATCAAGATCTTCGGCCCCGAGCTCGACAAGCTCAACGAGCTGGCGGGCCAGGTCGAGACGCTGATGAAGACGGTGCCAGGCAACCAGGACGTGTACACCGTCGAGAACGATGGCGTGCAGTACCTGCGGGTGGTCGTCGACCGCCTGAGCGCTGGTCGCTACGGCCTGTCGGTGGAAGACGTGCAGGATGCCCTGCGGGTCCAAATCGAGGGCCAGCGCGCCGGCACCGTGATCGACGGCAACCGGCGCATCCCGATCGTGATTCGTGGACCCGACAGCGTGAAGATCTCGCCGGCCGAATTCGCGGCCCTGCGCATCACGACGCCCGATGGCCAGAGCATTCCACTCGAAACCTTGGCAACCCTGACGCGCGAGAGCGGCCCGGTGAAGATCGACCGCGAGATGGGCAGCCGCTACAGCGTGGTGATCGCCAATGTCACGGGACGCGATCTGGTCGGTTTCGTCGACGAGGCCAAGGCCAAGGTCGCGGCCGAGGTGAAGCTGCCCATCGGCTACCGCATCAGCTGGGGTGGACAGTTCGAGAACCAGCAACGCGCCGCGGCGCGGCTCACTCTTGTGGTGCCGTTGGCGATCGGCTTCATCTTCCTGATCCTGTTCACCACCTTCGGGTCGGTGCGCCAGGCCCTGCTGGTGCTCAGCAACATCCCGTTCGCGCTCGTGGGCGGCATCGTCGGGCTTTGGGTCACCGGGGAGTACCTGTCGGTGCCGGCCTCGGTCGGCTTCATCGCGCTGCTGGGCATCGCGGTGCTCAACGGCGTGGTGCTGGTGAGCTACTTCAACCAGCTGCGCGCCGAGGGCCATGACTTGATTACCTGCGTCACGCAGGGCGCCCGACGGCGGCTGCGGCCAGTGCTGATGACGGCGGCGATCACCGCCTTCAGCCTGGTGCCGCTGCTCTTCACCAGCGGGCCAGGCTCCGAGATCCAGCGCCCGCTGGCGATCGTGGTGATCGGCGGCTTGATCACGGCCACCGCCCTGACGCTGATTCTTCTGCCGCTGCTGTACCTGCGGTTTGCCTACGCGCGCGATCAGCGCGACGACCAACCTCTGGAGGTGCGCCATGCATGAGTACTGCCTGAACCTGATCTGCCCGCCGGCCGTCGAGGAAAAGTTGCTCGACGCTCTGCTGGAGAGCGAAGACAGCGAGGTCTTCACCAGCGTCCAGGTTCACAGCCACGGCGCGCCTCACGGAGGGTTGAGTGCGCAGGAACAGGTCATGGGCCGCAGCCGCGCCATGCAGATCCAGGTTCTGTTGAGCGGAGAAGCCCTGACCCAGCTGCTCGAGCGTTTTCAACGCGACTTTGCCGGCACCGGCATCCGCTACTGGGCCACGCCCGTGGCTTTCGAGGGAGAAATCAAATGAAGTTGTGGACCGGGATCGCAATGATCGCCTGGGCCTTGCCCGTGCTCGCCGAAAACCAGGCAACACCGCCCGACCTGCCTCCAACCGTTTCGGCGCGACAGTGGATCGAACAGGATCCGGCCGTCCGCGAGGCCCGCAGCGCCCAGGCGGCCGCGGGCCACTCGGCGGCCATGATCGCCGCATCGCCGAACGAATGGATCACGCGGCTCGCCGTGCAGCGGCGCAGCTTCGACGAGGGTGGCCCCGCCTCCAAGGAGTGGCATGCGCAGATCGAGCGCCCCATCCGCGTCAATGGCAAGGCCGATCTCGACCGGCAGCTTGGCGAAACGGAGCAGGTCATCGCGCAGGCCAAGGTCGGCGAGGCCGTCCACGAGGCCGCGCGCTCCCTGCTGGACCTGTGGATCGACGGGCTCTCTGCAGCACAGGCCCAGAAACTCTTCCAGGAGCAGCAGTCCTTTGCGCAGGCCAACCTGAAAGCCGTGGAGAGCCGCAAGAAAGCGGGCGACGCCTCGGCGCTGGATGTCAGCGTGGTCACAGCCGACTTCGCGGACGTGGAGCGCCAGGCGAGCCTGGCGGCCTCTAATCTCGCCAAGGCACGGGCCAAGCTGCGCGTTCGGTTCCCGGGCGCTCAGTTGCCCGCGCAGCCGATGGCTGATCCGCGCCCGCCGGCGGAGGCAGAGGCCCGGTGGCTGGAGCGCGTGCTGGAGGCCGCCGATCCATTGCGCGTCGCCGAAGCACAGCTGCGCAAGGCCGAACTGGCGGCATCGCGCGCCTCGGCCGACCGAGTGCCCGATCCGACCATTGGTGTCTTCGCGGCGTCGGAGGCTTTTCGCAAAGAACGCATCGTGGGCGTGAGCGTCAGCATTCCATTGAGCGGCACCTACCGCAACGAGCGCATGAAGCAGGCGCTGCAGGAGGTCGAGGTGGCGCGCGCAGCCGTCGATCGGCAGAAGCGCGAGCTGGAGACAGCGGTGGCCGAGACCTACGCGGACGCCACCGGCCATCTCGCGCGCTGGCAACTTTCCGAACGAGGCGCAACGGCCACCGGCGAGAGCGCGCGACTCACCCAACGCGCGTACTCGCTGGGAGAAGCGGACCTGCAATCGCTGCTGCTGGCCCGGCGCCAGTTCCTCGAGGCTTCCCGCGCAGCACTCGAGGCCCGTGCCGATGCGCTGCGTGCGACCTATCGGCTCCTCATCGACGCGCACCTGATCTGGGACCTGGCGCTCGAGTGAGCGCGCCTTGCCCGTCCATTTTTCAAACCTGCATCCGTTGAAAGAGATTTGATGTTGATCCCTCACCGGAAACTCGCTCTGCTGGCGCTCGCCGTGCTTGCACTGCTGATCGGTCTGCCTTTCGACGTGCTCGCCCACGGCATCTCCGAAGCCGACCGCCAGCGCATGCTCAGCGGTGGCTACCTGCAGTACGTCGGTCTTGGCGCTACGCACATGCTCACCGGCTACGACCACCTGCTGTTCCTGTTCGGCGTGGTGTTCTTCCTCACGAACTTCAGGGACGTGGCCAAGTTCGTCACCGTCTTCACGCTGGGCCACTGCATCACCCTGGTGTTCGCGACGTACTTCAAGATCACCTGGAACTACTACCTGATCGACGCCATCATCGCAATCAGCGTCATCTACAAAGGCTTCGACAACAACGGCGGCTTCCAGAAGTACTTCGACATGAAGTCGCCCAACCTGCTCGTCGCGGTGTTCGGCTTTGGCCTCCTGCACGGCTTCGGTTTGTCCACGCGGCTGCAGCAGCTGCCGCTCGGCGACGACAGCACCTCGATGCTGATCCGCATCCTGAGCTTCAACCTCGGTGTCGAGATCGGCCAGATCGCCGCGTTGGCTGTGATGGTCGCGCTGCTGGCGCTCTGGCGTCATCGCCCGTCGTTCCGGCGTTTCAGCTTCGCCGCCAACCTTGCGCTGGTCTACGCCGGCGTGTTGCTGCTGCTCATGCAACTGCATGGCTACCAGCACGACTCAGATCCCAACGGTTTCCGTTTCCCTGACCAAGAGCACAAGCACGCGCACGAGGACATGGAGATTGGAAAGACTGCCGATCCTGGCAGGGATTCCCTCGACTAACCATCATCAAGAAAGGATGACTCAATGAAGAAAATCGCGATGGCCCTGGCCTCGTTCGTAGCCCTCGCCGGCGCTGGTTCCGCTGTGGCCTCAGAAGGCGGCAGTTGCCACTTCCACGGCAACACGCCGGCATCGGAAAAGATCGCTGTCGATTGCGCCTCCCAGCGCAAGGCCTCGCTGGTCAGCGGCGGCAAGCTCGACAAGAGCTGGGACGCGGTGAAAGTGGAGAAAGTCGAACAGATCGACGGCAAGAAGGGCAAGGAGTGGAAGGTGAGCTTCAAGAACGCGGCCGTCCCCGAAGCCGACAAGAGCACGCTCTACGTCTTCCTCAGCCTGCCGGGCAACTACATCGCCTCGAATTTCTCGGGCAAGTGAGCGCACAACGCCGACCCGACTGCATCGACATGAATTCCAGGCACTTGCTGTTGTGGACTTCCATCGTTCTCTCGCTCGGGGCGGTTTCCGGTTGTGCCACTGTCTACGAAGGCCAATTCGCCTTTAACGACGGCTGGCGCAAGGCCAAGGTCGAGAAGATCGGCTCAGCGTCGACACTCGATGCGGCGTCTGCAAGCGATTGCCGCGATGTCGCCTCCGCCGAGCGGCGGTACACCGATGGCTTTGCGCTCGTGTCTTATGCCGACTTCGGTCACTTGCGGCGACGCATTGTGGCGCTTCCTTCTCACACCCGCTTTGAAACGGGTGACGCTGTGTACATCAAGTTGCGCAGCTGCTCCAGCGACGTCGCACATCAAAGCGCGTTGTCTCGATAGACGGTTCAACAAAGGAGTTTCCATGCTTGACGTGCTCCGTAATACAACATACCGGCATCTATTTCTCGCCCAGGTGATCGCACTGCTCGGCACAGGCCTTGCCACGGTCGCACTGGGCTTGCTGGCCTTTGACCTTGCAGGCGCAAACGCCGGCGTGGTCCTCGGCACGGCGCTGGCCATCAAGATGGCAGCGTACATCGGTGTGGCGCCGATCGCATCAGCCTTTGCTGAGCGCCTTCCACGCAGGGCCGTCCTCGTCGCACTCGACCTGATCCGCGCAGGCGTTGCATTGACACTGCCTTTCGTCAGCCAGATCTGGCAGATCTACATCCTGATCTTCGTGCTGCAGTCCGCGTCTGCCGCCTTCACGCCTACCTTCCAGGCAACGATCCCGGATGTGCTGCCGGATGAGGCCCAGTACACGCGCGCACTGTCCCTGTCACGTCTGGCTTATGACATGGAAAGTCTCGTGAGTCCGGCGCTTGCTGCGCTGCTGCTGAGCGTTGTGAGCTACCACGCGTTGTTCGGGGGCACCGTCGTCGGCTTCCTTGCTTCCGCGGCGCTGGTCGTGTCCGCGGTGTTGCCCAAAGCCAAGGTTCCACCCAAGCGCGGCATCTACGAGCGCACGACGCGGGGGCTACGCATCTATCTCGCAACGCCGCGGCTTCAAGGGCTGCTCGCACTCAACCTGGCGGTGGCCTCGGCCAGCGCCATGGTCATCGTGAACACGGTCGTTCTCGTGCAGGCGACCTTCGGGCTCACGCAGACCGCCACCGCCGCGGCACTGTCGCTGTTCGGCGCGGGCTCCATGCTGGTCGCGTTGGCTCTGCCCAAGGTGCTCGAGCGGCTTCCGGAGCGGCCAGTGATGTTGGGCGGCGCTGCGCTGCTCGCAGTGGGGCTGTTTCTGGGTTTTCTGGCGGCGAAGTGGTACGCCGCACTTCTTCCTCTCTGGTTCGTTCTCGGTCTTGGCTATTCGCTGGCACAGACACCGTCCGGTCGTCTGCTTCGCAGATCCGCTCATCCGGAGGACAGACCTGCGCTCTTCGCGGCGCAGTTTGCGCTCTCGCACGCCTGCTGGCTCATCACCTACCCATTGGCCGGCTGGCTGGGCGCGAAGGCCGGCTTGACTGTGAGCTTCCTTGCCCTGGGAGGGTTGGCGACCGCGTCCGTCGTGCTGGCTGCCTATCTGTGGCGCGGTTCGGACGAGGCGACGCTGAAGCACACCCACGACGATCTGCCAGCCACACATCCTCACTTGGCGACTGCCAGCCACGCAGGTCCATCCCGCGAAGCGACCCACGCGCACGACTACGTCATTGACGACGACCACCCGCGCTGGCCGTCATAGCCAAGCCCGCGATATGACGTGCATCACCTGCTGATCTAGGGCAAAAATGCCATGAGCATTTCAAGATCCTGGGCCTTTCGGGCCACTGCGGTCACCGTGGGCGCGTTGCTGATAGCAGCGGCACTGGGTGCGGCATATGAGCGCACCGCTCAGCAACGTGCGGCCGCAAATTTTCCACCGCCCGGAAAACTGGTCGACATCGGCGGGCGCCGCATCCAACTGGACTGCATCGGCGCTGGTTCCCCGACGGTGGTGTTTGAAGCAGGCCTCACCTTGGAGGGGCCTACGACTTGGTCGCTGGTTCACCGTCCGATTTCCGCATTCGCTCGCGCTTGCACCTATAGCCGAGCAGGATTGATGTGGAGCGATGAAGCCCATCGCCGGCAAAGCGCGAGGCAAGTCGCGCAAGACCTGCATGCGACGCTCAAGAAAGCGGGTGAGAGCGGGCCTTTCATCCTGGTCGGCCATTCGTTAGGTGGGCCGTACAGCATGACCTACTCAAAGTACTTCGGCGAAGAAGTAGCAGGTCTGGTGTTGGTCGACGCGTCGCATCCGGACCAGGTCCGAAAGATCAAGCCTGTCATGACCGAACCCAAGCCACTGCTGCTTCGCATGGCGACGTTGCTTGCCGGGACAGGCTTGGTCAGAACTGTCAGCCCGATGCTTGTTCCGCATGATCCAGATCTCGGACCTCGCGATGTCGACGCCGTGAGAGCGTATGCGCCACGCTCCTTGCCTGCACTGATGGCCGAGAGCGAAGAGCTCGACGCGACGCTTGCCGAGGCGGGAACATTCCGCGACCTCGGCTGCAGGCCGCTGTACGTGTTAACCGCGATGAAGCCCTATTCGGCTGAGCAACTGAGGGCGATGAAGATCGATGCGCAGCAGGGTGGGCACGTTCAAGACTTCTGGAGTGAGCTTCAGGAGGACATGGCAGGGTGGTCCACCTGGAGCGATCACAAAGTGCTGGATCAGGCCGGCCATGGCATTCAGTTCGAGGATCCCCGGGCGGTGGTTGCGGCAGTGCGCTCTGTCGTCGAGGCCAGCCGCAGCAATCGCTGTGATCCTATCTTCTGGTGAGATTGCTTTGTGATGGCGGAACCCGCTTCGGTGACACGGGATCTGCTTGTCGTATCCATAGGGGGAGGATAGGATGCGGTGAGTTTGAGGCACGCCCCTTTCGGGTACTGACCGTCATGCGGACGGTCAATTTCACGTCTCTTCTCGCTTTCGAAAAATGGATAACTTCGCTCAACTTCTTCAGTCCGGAAACGCTTGGGTTTTCATCCCATCCGCTATCCTTCTAGGTGCTCTACACGGCCTGGAGCCCGGGCATTCAAAAACGATGATGGCTGCGTTCATCGTTGCGGTCCGGGGCACGGTGGGACAAGCCGTTTTGCTTGGACTCGCTGCAACGCTCTCGCATACGGCCGTCGTCTGGGCCGTCGCGATGGGTGGCCTCTATCTCGGCCGCAACTGGAGTGCCGAGGAGACCGAGCCCTACTTTCAGGTGGCTTCGGCGGTGCTGATCATCACGATCGCGCTCTGGATGCTCTGGCGGACCTACCGCGAACAGCAGCGTGAGCGGATCGAAACAGACCACGACCATGGGCATGATCATCACGGCCATGGTGAAGAGAAGCGCCGCATCGATACCGGCCATGGGACAGTTGATCTGGAAGTCTTCGAAGACGGAGTTCCGCCTCGATTCCGCGTCCGATTCGAGGGGCATGACACCGTGCCGCAAGGCCAGACCGTCACCCTCGAAACGCAACGCCCCAGCGGGGAGCGCCAGGCGTTCGTTCTGGCCAGCAGAGGAAGCTATCTCGAATCAATCGACGAAATTCCCGAGCCGCACGAGTTCACGGTCAGGCTGTCGATTGCGCACGGTGGTCATGCACACAGCTTTGATGTGGAGTTTGTCGAGCATGGCCACGGCCATGATCACGGGGACCACGGGCTGGATGTATCGGATCCTGGTTTTCAGGACGCGCATGAACGGGCGCATGCCAACGACATCAAGCGCCGCTTTGCGAGCCGCAATGTCACCACCGGGCAGATCATCGGGTTCGGCCTCACTGGAGGTCTGATTCCCTGTCCTGCCGCCATCACGGTGCTGCTGCTGTGCCTGCAGCTCAAGCGCTTCACCCTCGGAGCGTCCCTCGTGCTCTGCTTCAGCATCGGCTTGGCGATCACGATGGTTGCCGCTGGCGTGGTCGCAGCTCTGGGAGTGAAGCACGCGTCGAAACGATTTTCCGGCTTTGGAACGTTCGCGCGCAGAGCACCGTATGCATCAAGCGCCCTGATCATCCTGGTCGGGCTCTATGTCGGCTATCACGGCATTCAGTCGCTACACGCCGCCGGCGTGGTCTAGAACAGAGTCGCAGTCAGTCCGTGGTGACCACTTGGACGTAGAGCTCGACAACCACCCAGCCGATCAAAGCCGCGGTACCGATGACAAGCAGCAGCGATGCGACAGCCCGTTCAAGTTGACGAAATGCAATTCGCATCTTCGAACGGCCGCCTGAAAAATTATCCGACAGGCGTTTCATGCCAACCATTGTGGTCTTCAAGCGCCCGGCATGAAAGGCATGCGCGCATAGGTGTTTCTCGCTTGTCGAAGCGCTCCAGATCAGAAGCACTTTGCGCCGCTACTCCCCATCCAGTCGATCCCGTCGCATAGCGCGCCAGAGCACGAGGTCGTAGGTGATCTTGAGCAGGCCGCATGCGATGAGCGGCAGCGAGATCCAGCCGGCGGCGAAGAGCGCGCCGCTGATCGTCGGACTGATGGCCGCCGCCAGGCTCCGGGGCACCGCCGTGAAACTCGCCGCCGCGGCGCGCTCGGCCGGCGTCACGACAGCCATCACGTAAGCCGCCCGCGTCGGTACATCCATCGAGGACAGTGCGCTGCGGATCGTCAGCAGGCCCAGCGCGATCGGTAGGTTCGGCGACGGCGCCGCCAACACCAGGCAGACGTTGGCCGGGAGGTGCGTGAAGACCATGGTGTTGAGCAACCCGATGCGCTGTGCCACCACAGGCGCTGCGAGTTGCGATGCCGCGCTCAGCAGGCCGGTCCAGAAGAAAAACACGCCGGCCTGAGTCAGCGAGAAGCCGAATCGCTCGAGCAGCCACAACGACATAAGGGCGTTGACCGTCAGACCGCCAGCAAAGGCGTCGACGCTGAAGAGCGCTGCCAGTCGCACCACCACGCGGCGTGACGGCCCGAGCGGTGTCGGTGCGACAACTGGGCTGTCTGGGTTGCTCGCTGAGGTGTGTGCCGGCAAGCGCCGATAGAGCCAAAAGACGGTCAGTCCGATGGCGGCGTACACAACGAACATTCCCCGTAACGCGTCCAGGCGCGCGAACTCGCTGTGTCGCACCAACCAGTCCGGCACTGCGGCGGCCAGTGCTCCCAGCGCGGCGCACAGCGCGCCCACTAAGCTGTAGCGTGCAAACAGCGCGGTTCGCGCGTGACCCTGCGCCGCTGCGGCCAGGCGAGCATGTTCCAGGGGGAGGAAAACGCTCACGTCGCCCGAACTGGGGTTGAGCGTGCCGACCAGCGCGACGACCAGCAGTGGCCAGAACGATGCCAGGCCCGCGAAGCCCAGTCCGGTTGCCGCCATCAGCAAGGCAGCGCCGCGCAGCAGCCGTCCGCCGGCAAAGCGGTACCCCCACGCGCCGACCGCAATCGTGGCCAGCGCTGAGCCCAGCATCGTCGCCGTGCTCACGATGCCCACCTCCAGCGTGCCCAGGCCGATCGACAGCAGGTAGGCCGGCAGCAGCACCGCCATGTAACCGTCCCCGAAGGCGCGAAGCCCCCGCGCGGCGAGCAAGGGCAAGGCGCCGGGATCGACGCCGGCGGGCAACATGCGCGCGAGACCCATCCGCGTACGAGGCACAGGAGTGGTACTCATCTAGCTCGACCTGGTGGGTACTTCAAGGCAGCGGCGACGCTCCGCATCCCTTTGTTCTTCAACGCGCGGCTGCCGATGCGGCATGCCGCATGCAGCAATCCAACCTACAAGCCGGTGCCGGACGCCCTGCTGTCCTGCCGGAACATTGCATAAGTTCGCACCTTCGGGCCACTGAATGCACGACGGTCTTCGATATTCGGAGAGTCCTGCGATTCCATCTTGAATACGGTCAGCAAGGCTGGCAATTGCATGCCCTAGAGCACAATGCGCCATGCCGCCATTGCCAACCTGTGGCATGACTGCCGTACTGTGTGGTCGAGGCGCAAGCACCACGCAGCGGGACATTGCAGGCCCACGAACAGGGCCGGCACCACGCCGATTGGGACGGCGCTTCCTTAAAGAAGGCTGAACGCGGAGATCAGCTTGCGTTCACGATCGCGATCTACGATCGCCGCATGCTGCTCGCGCGAATCAGAAACTGCGTTGCGACCCACTCCACGCGATGGTGCTTGGCAGGTATGGCCTTGGTGGTGCTGTTGCCTTTCATCGCAGCTCACTACCGCTGCGATGGTCTGGAGGACGAGCCGATGCTCAGGCTGCACGCCGCAAGCGAAACCGTGCAGTTTGAAGCCGATGATCGTGCAGATCATCCAGCCGATCACGAAACAACTGTGTTCGCGCAGACCCCGGCGAGCATCGACCACCCTGATGCGTTCAACGTCGCACTGAACACTCTCATGGCCGCGGTGCTGGCGGTGCTTCCGCTGGTACTCGCGATGATGCGTCTGGTCGTGCCCATCGTGCGCACGTTCCCCGACCGTGTGCCGACGCAAGGCGGTGCGCCGCCCCCTGCGATGCCCTGGCGGCGCTTGCCGCCCACCACTGCGCCACCTTTCACCGTCTGAGAAGCGAACGACGCCGCGCGCGTCGCAACGCCTCGCTGCGTGCCCTCGCATGACGTCATGACGCGTCTCGCGTCTCCGCAGCCCGGCCTTCTTTCCTCATCGAAAGGTCTTGTCCATGTTTAGTTTCCGAGGGTGCGCAAGCCGCGCCAGGTGCCGCCCTGCGCCTGTCTTCTCCTTTTTCTCCCTTGGGGTCACGCCGTGAACGCGCTGAACCTCACGCTCTTCCACTGGCTCACGGCCGGCAGCCGTCCCGTGCCGTGGCTGCTTGCCATCGCCTCGACTGTCGCGCTCTGGGGCAGTTGGCTGAGCGCGGCCATCCTCTGCACGGTGCTGTGGCGGCACCGCGACGACCGCGCATACCTGTGCATCGTCGCCGCCGCAGCGGGGCTGACATCGCTGCTGTCACATGCCATCGCAATGTCGCTCAACATACCCCGCCCCTTCATGCTCGAGTTGGCGCCGGCCTATATCGCCCATGCCGGCCGCGGTTCATTGCCGAGCACGCACGCGTCAGTGATGTTCATGGTGGCGCTGGCCTTCAGCTTACGACCCGCCCTGCGCCGATGGAGCGTGCCGCTGCTGGCGCTGGCCGCCATCACCGGATGGGCTCGGGTGTACGTGGGTGTTCATTTCCCTCTGGACATCGCGGCCGGCCTGTTGCTTGGCGCGGTGATCGCCGGCACGCTCGCCATCGGCCGCTGGCTGGTTCTTTTCATCTTGCGAACGAACCCGCGTCCGACTACTCATCCGACGGGTTCACCGTGGAGGCCTTCATGATTTCGTCGACGAACGCCATAGACGCAAGCGCGGCGGCCGCCATGAGCATCGAGGGCACCACCACATCGGCGGAGGAATCACGAATTGCGCTCGACCTTTTGGATGCACCGGCGCCATCCGCACTCCAGGTGCCCGGCATTTCCTGCGTCATTCCGTGTTTCAACGAGGGTGCCAACCTGCGGCACCTCTTGCCCCGGCTCGAAGAGATCCTCTGGGCCACGGGACTGCGCTGGGAAGTCATCGTGGTGGACGATGGCAGCACCGACGACACCGCGGAAATTGCACGTGCCTGGTGCGAGCTTTCGGGCTTTCGCTGCATCTCGCTGTCGCGCAACTTTGGCAAGGAGGCCGCGCTCACCGCGGGCCTGGCCGCGGCCAACGGCGACGCTGTGGTACTGCTCGATGGTGACCTGCAGCACTCGCCCGACCTCATCCATAAGATGATCACCCAATGGGTTGCTGGTGCCGAGGTGGTTTATGCAGTACGCGAGGCGCGCACCGACGAAAGCCGATTCAAGCAATTCGGCAGCGGCCTCTTTTACCGACTGCTCGACACCTCGGACCGCTTCGCCGTTCCCAAGGATGCGGGCGACTTCCGCTTGATGGACCGCAAGGTGGTTGATGCACTCATGAGTCTGCCAGAGCGCAGCCGCTTCATGAAAGGCTTGTATGCCTGGGTGGGCTTCCGCGCCGTAGCCATGCCGTACACGCCCGCGCCGCGCGCGGAGGGTGCCAGCACTTTCAACGCGCGTCGCCTGGTGCGCCTGGCCATCGACGGGCTCACCGCCTTCACGACATGGCCGCTGCGCATGGTCAGCGTGGTCGGGCTGATGTTTGCGCTGCCCGCGTTCAGCTATGCCATCTATGTGAGCATCGACTACCTACTGTTCGGCAACGCAGTCTCCGGCTGGACCACTATCGTCGTGAGCCTGATGTTCTTCATTGGCGTGCAGATGATTTCCACAGGCATCGTGGGCGAGTACATCGCGCGCATCTATGAGGAAGTCAAGGGCCGCCCTTTGTACGTGGTGAGTTGTGAACACGGAACCGGCCTGAGGTCCGACACGCAATGAAGCGCAACAGCTCGGCGGGCTGGACTTCCCCTCGCCTCCTGTGGCTCGTGCTGGCGCTCTTCGCGTGGCTGTTGGCCACAGCATGGGTACGCCCCCTGATGGCCCCCGACGAGGGCCGCTACGGCAGCGTCGCGTTCGCCATGCTGCGCTCCGGCGACTGGCTGGTGCCGCGGCTGGACGGCCTGCCCTTCTTTCACAAGCCGCCGCTTTTCTACTGGATCGGCGCCGCAGCGATGTCGGTGTCGGGCCCGGTGGTATGGGCAGTGCGGCTGCCTTCTGTGCTCGGCGCGGTCGCGGGCGCGGCGGCGCTACACCTTTTTCTTCGCCAATGGTCGACGGCGCACATTGCGCTGCTGTCGACCGTGGTACTGGTGACTACTCCGTTCTTCTTCCTGGGTGCGCAGTTCGCGAACCTTGACATGCTGGTGGCCGGATGCATCGCGTGCACAGTGCTGTCGGCGGCTAGCGCGGCATTGGCGAAGGAGCGGGGAGAAGCGTGGCGAATTCTGCTCGCGGGCGCCTACCTATTCGCCGCGGCCGGGCTGCTGGCCAAGGGACTCATCGGGCTGGTGCTGCCTGTGATGGTCATCGCGATCTGGTGTGCCACGACGCGTAGACTCGCGGCGCTACAGCTTGCGCTGTGGTTGCCCGGTTGGGCTCTGCTGCTGGTCGTCGCCGGTCCGTGGTTCGTGGGCATGCAGATTAAGTACCCGGGGTTCTTCGACTACTTTGTCGTTACACAGCACTTCCGGCGCTTCGCTTCGTCGGGCTTCAACAACGAGCATGGCTTCTGGTTCTACCTGCCGGTGCTGGCGGGGCTCACACTGCCATGGTTCGCCTGGATGCTGGTGCCGCGCGGCAAGGATGGCGACACGCGCCCCGAGCGTTCCGACGTCGACTGGCTCATGTGGATCTGGCTCGCGGTGATCGTGGTGTTCTTTTCGATGCCACGCTCCAAGCTCGTGGGGTACGTGCTTCCGGCGCTGCCGCCGCTCGCCTACCTGATTGTGCAACGCGTGTTCGCCGGCCGCGCGCCCGATGGGCTACGGAATCGGTTGCGCGCGACCACGCTGGCCTCCGCTGCAGTGTGCCTGGCCTGCGTGGCGGCCATTGCGATCTACTCGGTGCCGCCTGGCACTCGCCTGCAGCTACCTGCCGGCATGTCGGTCGCGCCCGGCGAGCGGGTACTGATGCTCGACAGCTATACCTACGAGATTCCCTTCTACTGGGACCTGCGCGAGCCGGTGCTGGTATCTGACGACTGGGAGGCTGCAGCACGAGACACGCGCGACAACTGGCGCAAGGAACTGTCCGATGCGGGACGCTTTGAACCCACGCGCACCGCTGCGACGTTGCTAGACCGGAACCGACTGGCTGCCGCGCTCTGCGTGCCGCGCACCACCTGGATTGTCGGGCCGAACATCGCGCACCTCGCCAACGCCTGGCTGGCTCGCGCGCAATTGGTGGTGGTCAACGATGCTCTCGCCGCATGGCGTTTCGCGGGGAGTGCCACAAGCGACCCGCACTGCCTGGATTCCGTGCCCGCCGCAACGGCTTCCGGAGCGGGCGGCAATGACTGAGGCCGACGGTTCCAAGAAAGCAGCGATGCAAGAGGTTTGCATTTGTGCCGACGACTTCGGCTTGGGCGCCGGTGTTAATGCGGCAGTCGTCGACTTGGCCCAGCGCGGCAAAATTTCTGCCACCAGCGGCATGGTGCGGCGCAGCGCCTGGCCGGACGGCGCGCGAGTGCTGCGCCATCTCGCCCTCGAAGGGCTCGATGTCGGCCTGCATCTCGACCTGACACGGCCGTCGCAGGTGGATGGACCCGAGCCTGGCCTGGCGGCGTTGCTCGTGCGGACCTATACGCGAACGGTGTTCACGGACGGACTGAGAACCGACATTCGCGACCAACTCGCGCGCTTCGAGGATGCCATGGGACGCGCGCCCGCCTTCATCGATGGCCATCGGCACGTGCATAAGTTTCCGGTGGTGCGTGAACTGTTGGTCGAGGAGATTGGTAGGCGCTATTCGACTTCGCCACCATGGCTGCGCAACACGGCGCCGGGCGGTGCACTGCGGCGCGAGGGCCTGAAAGCCCAGGTAATTTACACGCTCGGCGGTCCCACCCTGCAGAGGCAGGCTCAGTCGCACAACATCCCCCACAGTCCTGGACGTGAGTGAGTCTGCTGCCCCAGTGTCTAAGAGCGCGTCCAGCTTCGCGCAAGTCATTTCATTCAGGAATGGCACAGCCGCCCAAAAAGCGCAGCCTGCTAGACCCTTGGATAGCCGGCTTAGCAGCCACTAAGAGCTCGTGCTACTCGCTGATTCCCTGAGGCTCCGCTCTTGCGGGCGCTTTAAAGGTACTGACCGCCCTCATTGTTGGTGAGCGACCTTAACTGCGGACACTAACTCGCCCCGGGGCGGGGTCGCCTTCAATCGTGGGAGCGCGTATCGCTGCGCAGCTCACGAATTTGAGCGTGATTGCGTTGAGCGTTCTGTGCTCGACGTTCCACAAAGCGGCGTGCCTCGGGCGGCAGATTCTGCTTCAGCGCCTTGCGGTAACGCGCCACCGACGCGTCCTCCCTTCGTTCGCAATCCTCCAGCATCGACAAGTCGCTGCCCGTGCCCACGGCACCATTGTTGCGGACGAAGCTGCGATGCATGGTTCCTCTGACCGTGCTTCGCTCGGCAGGAGTGCCACCAAAGCGCCAGATCAACAGAACCAATTCGTCGGCAGCTTCGTGGCACTGCTCGGCACGGTGATAGAACAATTGCTGAAGGTTCGGTGCAGCCACCTCGTCAGCGCAGGCTTGAAAGCCAAACTCTCCGTCCCGCGCGGTTTCCAGCAGTTCATTAAGCACCTCCACCACCTGCTCGTTTTCCAGCAACCCAGAGGAGTAGTTTTCTGTGGTCATGATGCAGCTCCGGCAATCGTGCCATTGGGTAGTCGGTCAAAGAATTCTTTTCGATTCCCTATCGTGGCGCAAGGCTCAAGGCCAATCGTCATCAAGGTATGACGACCGTTGTAAGGATTTGCCGTATGGATTTTTCCGAGTCTGCGATGCTCCAGTCCCGGCGCACGGTCGCCCCCTGCTACGTTGCACCTTGTGCCGGTGGCAAATTCACCGGCAACGTGACATGGAACGTCGCCCCGGCATGACTCCCGGCGCTTTCCACCCGGATCGTCCCGCCGTGGTGCTCAACGATGTGACGGGCGATGGAAAGGCCCAGGCCCAGCCCTTGGGCGTTCGCCTTGAGCTGCTTCGTGAACGGTGTGAACACGTGCGGGAGTAGCGCCTCTTCGATGCCGCTGCCCGTGTCCGTCACCGAAACGGTGTACGTCTGCGCGTCGCAATGCAACCGCATCTCGATGCGTCCGGATGCCGGAGTGAACTTGACTGCGTTGGACAGAAGATTCCAGAACACCTGCTGCAGACGATGCGGGTCGGCCAAGAGTGGCAGTTCGCCAAGTTCGTCCAGTTCTGGAATCACGATGGAAATTTGCTTGGCCTCGGCGTGCGGCACCACGGCAGACACCGCGGCCTTGAGGACGTCGCGAAGCGACGCAGGGTGCATGTCGATGCGCAACTGGCCGGTGCGGGTTCGCGCCGCCTCGATGAGATCCTCGACCAGCCGCGCCTCGGTATTCACGTGGTACTTCATGTTGACCAGAGAGGCCCTGATGGCCTCCGGATCGGCGAGCGCACCACGCAGCAAGATCTCGATTCGCATGCCGAGCACGGACAACGGCGTGCGAAGCTCGTGCGACACGCTGGCAAGAAACACCTCTCGCAGTCGACTGAGCTCTTGAAGGTGCTCGACCGCCTCGGCGTGGCGGACCGTAGACTCGATCATGGTTTCGAGCAGTTCGGTGTACACCGTCATGCGCAACGCGGGAACGGGTGACTCCAACCGCACCTCCGCCCAAAGTCGTGCACCGTCGACACCGAGCTGACGGGCGATGCGCTCGCATCCCAGCGGCGTTCCGAAGGTGGCGAACGCCCATCCGTAGACGATCACCCCACGCACCTGGCCTCCAATCAACATTGGCACAGCCTGCAGGCGCAACTCGTCGCAAACGCTGGCGTACTGGGGGACACTCGTCTCAAAGACCTTGGCGGCGAGGTCTCGCTCGATCCTGTCGCCCAGGCGGCCCTCGTTCCATACACCTGCCGCCGCCAGCAGGCGCGCGACCTTCGAAGAGGCAAATAACCCGGCCTGCCTTTCGCAGTCCAGGTCGTAGGCGCAGACGCAAAGTTCGGTCGCCGCGGCGAAACGCGCCAAGGCGCGACGCCAGCCTTCCCAGTCCAACCCCGTCGGACGGTTCTCAGGGCTCTGGGCGTCGGCGCTGGCGTTCACTTGGTCGTCTCGGGAGGCAGCTCCGGTGAATCCGGCAACGCCTTGCCGTGCGCGACAGCGTCCTCGATCACCGGGCTCTTGCGCGACGGCGAGCGCGCCAGCAGCCCGTAGTAGGAAGAGAAAGGCAACTGCGGCACGGGTGCAGCGTCCTCTCCTTCGGCCGCCGATTCGTCGAGCAAGGAGATGCCGCCTGCGCCGATCACGTACTCCCGCGTCGTCTGGATGTTCTTGCTCCCGCGCACCTTCGGCACTGCGATCGCGCGACGCAGGCGCGTGGAGATTTCCACATAGCTCAGCAGAATGATGTTGTCGACCAGGTGCGAGCCTTTGAGCTCCTGGCTGATCTGAGAGACGCCCAGGAGCTCGGGACTCTCGTAGTTGAAGAACGCCGTCGCGAGCCGACCTTTGACGAAATCGGCCAGCGCATAGAGAAAGTCGGAGGCTTGGTCGGGACTCGCCATCTCGTAGACGGCCACCGAGTCGAAGACGATGCAGTCGATGCCCTCCTTCTTCACCAGCTTGGTCACCCGGTCGAAGTGCACGTCCAGTTCCAGTTCCAGGGGCGACTCGTAGTGAATAAAGAGTGAGCCCTGCCGAACCAGTCTCTCCAGGTCGAAGCCTAGGCTGGCCGCGTTGCGGATCAGCTGACGCGGATGCTCATCCAGGGTCACCAGCAGCGCCCTCCGCCCAGCCAGCACGGCCGTGGTGAGGAACTGCACGCCCAGAACCGTTTTCCCGGACCCGGAGATGCCGGTGACCATGGTGATCGAGCCCTCGTAAAGCCCGCCGGCCATCATCACGTCCAGCGCGGCGCATCCCACGGACACACGTTCGCTCGACGTGGGTTGGTCCTCATCGACCTTGGGCCGCGACTGAGCACGCCGATACACGTGAATGCCCGTGCCGGCCTCGATGCGCATCGAATGACTTCCACTGAGGAAATCCTGGCCGCGGGACTTGACGACCGCCAGGGTCCTATGGACTCGGCGACGCACTTCGGTGCGGGTCAGCGAGATGATGGTGTCGAAGACGAATCGCTCGTGCGCATGCGCTTCCTGCTTCGTTTCCGCGCGTTCTGCGGTGACAAGGGTCGTGACGCCGAGCCGGGCGAGACCTTCGACAAGCAGGTGAACATCCTCGCGAAACGGCTTGTCGTTGGCCTCGGCATAGAGCCGAAGCGGCGTCAGGCCATCGATCATCAACCTGCGCGCACCGATCGAGGCCAGCTCTGCGGTGAATGCTCCGTCCGCGGAGCGGAATTCATTTAGAAGAACCGCCGGCGAGGTCTGGATGATCTTGACCTTGCGCTCATCGATGAGCCGCTGCAAGTCCCAGTTGAACCCCTTGGCGTCCCGCAACAGTTTCTCGGGATCGAGCTCGAAGGAGACGATCACGCCGGGTTCGTCGTAGACGGCCGCACCGGCGTGAATGAAAGCCAGTCCCAGAGTGGTTTTTCCGGCGCCGGGGGCGCCTTCGACGAGGATATTGTTGTTTCGCTGAACGCCTCCCAAAAGCACCTCGTCTAGCCCTGGAATCCCGGTCCGCACGGGGTCTTGCATCATCTCTAAGTCCTTTAGAAGGTTGTCTTGGCGGATGGGACTGTACCCCTCAAAAGCCTCTTCTCGCGATGGGGGTCTACTGCATGTGAAAAGACGTACTCCCAGCGGGGCGTCTGGACGCTATGAAAAGTGAGCCGCTATGAAGATCAGAGGTCCATCCACTCGAATGTTGACATCTCGCCGTCGTTTCTCGAAGTCCCGGACATACAGCCCACCCGACTTTGGCATCCGCTGGTTGATGCACTGATGCGCAGTGCGATCGACCCGCGTCTTGGGAGTCGCGTGTGCCGTGAAGTGCCCAACCCAGAACATCGCGGGCGCAGTTTCGACAGTCCCAAGCTCTTCAGGCAACTACAGTTCTGGCCGGACAATGAAACCTCACTTGTCGCCCGCAGCCCTCTGAGACTGGCGGACGCCTGACAACACGGCCTCGAACGGCCAGATGGGAAATCACGCGAAGCTCAAAGGCAATCTGAAGGCACCTTAGCTGCGCGGCGACCAGACTGACCTGGCGTTGCCGATTGCTGGCCCGCTTCGAGTCGGCGAAGGGCAAGACGATCTGCTGCAGCCCTGTCTCTTTGCATATGCTTAAGTCGCATTTAAGCAACAACCGCCGAAGATCACGGGTCGCATGATCCTCAGCAACGCCCACTTGTTCGAACTCATCAACGCCGGCCCGCAGCCCGCACCGCTGACGCTGGCGTTTGCGCGCCTTTGCGCCCAGTGGCTGATCTTCACTCTTCCTGTCGTCGGCGGTGTACTCTGGTTGCGCGGAGGCCAGCGCACGCGGCTCGACCTTCTCTACATCGCGCTGTCCGTGCTGCTCGCGCTCGGCATGGCGCAACTGTTCGGCATGGCGTGGCCGTCCCCGCGGCCGTTCGCAATGCACATGGGTCATCAGTTCCTGGCGCATGTGGACGACCCGGGCCTGCCGAGTGACCACGTCACGCTGATATGGACGGTCGCGTTCGCAACGCTCGCTTCGGCACGCGGATCGTGGCTGGTGTTCCCGCTTCTGGCGCTCGGCCTTGTGGTTGGCTGGGCCCGTGTCTACCTGGGCGTGCACTTTCCTTTCGACATTGCCGCCGCACTGCCGGTGGCAATGCTCGGCGCTGCCCCGGCGTGGCGCCTGCGCAGCCGGCTCGAAAAATGGATGGTCGCGCTGCTGACGCGCTACGATGCCTGCGAGAGCGCCGCGCTCCACTTCCTGCATCGCGAATGAAGGCACCGGTCCATCCATGCGTCTGTTGCTCGTCGAAGACGATCCCATGATCGGCAAGGCCGTTCGCCAGGGCCTGCTCAACGCCGGCTTCGCCGTTGACTGGGCACACGATGGCGCGGCTGCCGAACTGGCGTTGCGCAACGGCGTGTACGACCTGGCAATCCTGGACCTCGGACTGCCCGTCAAGGACGGCATGGCGCTGCTCGACAGTGTGCGACGAGGCGGCAACCACCTGCCGGTGCTGATCGCGACCGCGCGCGATGCCGTCGCGGCACGTATCGCCGGGCTCAATGCCGGTGCCGACGACTACCTGGTCAAGCCGTTCGACATGGACGAGTTGGTGGCACGCGTGCGTGCGCTGCTGCGCCGACACGCCGGAAGCGGCTCTTCGTCGCTGAGCGCAGGCGACTTGGTGCTGGACCCGCTGCGCAAGACGGTCACCCAGGGCGGGCAACCCGTTGCGCTGTCGGCGCGAGAGTTCGCCCTGCTTGAAACACTGATGCAGCGTCCCGGCGTGGTGCTCTCGCGCGAGAAACTGGAGGAGTCGATGTACGGCTGGGGCGAAGAGATCGGCAGCAATGCGATCGAAGTGCATCTGCACTACCTGCGCAAAAAGCTTGGCGCCGCCGTCATCGTCAACGTGCGCGGCGTCGGCTACCGCGTCGCGGACTGATCTTGCGCTCGCTGCGACGCGGACTGCTGCAATGGACGCTCGGCGCCCTGGCGTTCGGCTCGATCGTGCTCGTGCTCGTGGCATACGTCTTCGTGCTCGACGAAATGAACGAAGTGCTGGACGAAAACCTGCGCGAAGTGGCCGCAGCAGTCGGGCGCTACCACGCCGAAGGGCAGGCCCTTCCGGCCATTGCCCAGGCCGCGCAACCGCGCACGCGCGCTCCGGACCAGTCGGACCTGGTCACGCGCGTCTGGCGGCGCGACGGCCAACCCGTCGGTGTTCCGGACGGCGCTCTCGCGTTCCAGTTTCATCCGGAGGCTGGAGCGCGCCGCGCGACCCTCGACGGTGTCGAATGGCGCACCTGCACCGTCGTCGAAGGCAACTTCGTGGTGCTGGCCGCGCAGCGCACTGCCGCCCGACAGGAGATGGCGGTGGAAGCTGCGTCCAAGCTGCTGCTCCCGTTGCTTCTGCTGGCGCTCATGATCGCAGGCTTGCTGGTGTTGGCGCTGCGCCGGGGATTGCATCCGCTGCACGAGGCAACTGCGCAGATCGCCCAACGCAACGCGCTCACGCTGGAGCCGATCGCGGGCACCGAAATGCCGCGCGAGCTGCAGCCGCTGGTCCGTGCATTCAACGGCTTGATGGACCGCCTGGGCGCCGCGTTCGCTCTGCAGCAGCGGTTCGTCGCCGATGCCGCGCATGAGCTGCGCTCGCCCGTCACCGCCTTGCGCTTGCAGATCGGTCTGCTCGAGCACACGCATGACACCCAGAGTCGCGCGGCCGCGTTTCGCGATGCACGCGAGGGCATCGATCGGCTGCAGCGCATGGTCGAGCAACTGCTTCAGCTCTCGCGCGCCGAACCCAGAGGTGAGAACCCTGGCCAGGAAGAGGTCGACCTCGATCAACTGGTCCGCGACACGGTGTCGGAACATGCGGCGGCCGCCTCGCTCCTGAAGATCGATCTGGGCGCGGTCGCCATGTCGAAGACCTCCGTGCTGGCAAACCCTCACGAACTGCGGGCGCTGCTGAACAATCTGGTGCAGAACGCTCTGCACTATTCGCCCGGTGGCAGCACGGTCGACGTGAGTTCGGCCATCGTCAACGGCGCCGCCGTTCTGCGCGTGACCGACAACGGCCCCGGCATTCCGCTCGCGGAACGATCCCGCGCATTCGATCGCTTCTTTCGCGGTGCCGGCCCGCATGTGCGCGAAGGCGATCCGGCCGGCAGTGGCCTGGGACTGGCTATCGTCAAATCGATTGCTGAGCGCCACGGCGCGACGGTGTCCTTGCATGAAGGTCCGCAGCAGACCGGACTGGAAGTGCGGGTGCGGTTCGGCGCGCCCACCGGACACGACAACAGCGCCGCCCCATCCGATTAGCAACCGCGTCAGCGAAGCTCTTTCCGGGCGCCCGACGAACGGGATGCGCCCACGGCAGCCACAAGGCCCGGCACCAGAACCAAGGCCCAGATGATCACTTCGAGGTGATCCTTCACCACCGGCAGGTTGCCGAAGAAGTAACCGGCCAGGCACAGTGCCACCACCCACAGGATGCCCCCGATGACGTTGAAGGCACTGAACCTGCCCCGGCTCATCTGCGCGACCCCGGCCACGAATGGCACGAAGGTCCGGATGAACGGCATGAACCGGGCAAGAACGATGGTCACGCCACCATGGCGGCCATAGAACGCGTGCGCTCGGTCGAAGGCCTTGCGATTGAGCCATCGCGAGCTTTCTCCCCGCAGCACCTTCGGCCCGAAGTAGCGCCCCAGCGCGAAGTTGAACTGATCCCCCGAAATGGCCGCCGCCAACAGGACCGGTACTGCGATTGCGCAGGACATGAGCCCGATGCCGCACAGCGCACCGACGATGAAAAGCAATGAATCGCCCGGCAAGAAGGGCGTCACGACCAGGCCGGTCTCGGCAAAGACGATCACGAAGACAAGCGCATAGACCCACAGTCCATACGCAGCAACGAATGCCTCGAGGTGCTTGTCGATGTGGAGTCCGAAATCGATGACGAGGCTGATGATGTCCATGGAGACCCGTGGTGACAGCAAATAGAGGTGCCAGCGAGACTAGGCGAGGGCGACTTAACCGCTGCTTAAGGTGCGAAGCCCCGGAGGCTGCAGGCCATTAAGTGTTTCTTAAGTCGCTCCATCTCACACTGGACCGCAACATGTTCCTGCTGCACTCACTCCAACGCCGCGTGACCGGTGTCACTGTTGCCGTCGTCATGGCGTTTTGCGCATCTGCCGTGCAGGCATCAGGCGCCGAAGACCTGAGCGGCAAGCTCCTCCTGTTGCACGGTTTGCTGGACAGGTCGACTTTCAAACGCCCCCTGATACTGAACGCGAGCGAGACGACGAACGGATTCAAGGGCGATGTGTACGCCATCGTCGATCATCCGGCTTCGGCGATCAGCTCGGCCCTGCGTACGCCCGAAGCCTGGTGCCAGGCCATGCTGCTGCACATCAACAATCGAGACTGCGCAGTATCGAAGAATGGCGGGCGCCCTGTCGTCGCGCTGAGCGTGGTGCGCAAGTACGACCGACCGGTCGACAGTGCCTTTCGCCTGGCCTTCGATTTCCATGTGGCCGACGCGACCCCACAGCACCTGGAGGTGGGACTCGGTGCGCAGGCCGGACCGCTGGGCACCGGCAACTACCGGATCGCCTTCGAGGCCGTGCCTGCCGATGCAACCCACAGCTTTCTGCATTTCTCGTACGCGTACGACGAGAACGTCCTTACTCGCACCGCCATGGAGGCCTACCTGGCCACCTTCGGCCGCTCGAAGGTCGGCTTCACGGAGATTGGGCAAAAGCCAGAAGGCCAACCCGAGTACATCGGAGGAACGCATGGACTGGTCGAGCGCAACGCAATGCGCTATTTCCTCGCGGTAGACGCTTACATCGGCGCCAGGGACGCCGTATCGCGAAGGAATGCCTGGTACACGGAGACGGAAAAATATCCGCGGCAGTTGCATGAAGTCGACCGCGGAACCTACCTCGCGCTCAAGGCCGCCGATGAGCATCACTGACGACACCGGAGCGCCAAGGCACATCAGCGTGGGCAAGATCGCAGAAGTCACCTTCTGGTTCTGGGTCATCAAGATTGCGGCGACGACGCTTGGCGAAACCGGTGGCGACGCGGTCACCATGTCGATGAGTCTGGGCTATCTCACCGGCACCGCCATCTTCGCCACGCTGTTCATTGTGGCCGTGGCGGCGCAGATCTCCGTCCGGAAGTTCCACCCCTTTCTCTTCTGGACGGTCATCATCGCAACCACCACCGTGGGAACGACCTTGGCCGATCTGCTCGACCGGTCGCTGGGCATCGGCTACCTGGGAGGCACGGCGATCCTGCTGACGTTGCTGCTCGCAACCCTGGCCCTGTGGCACCGCGCGATGGGGTCGGTCTCCGTGTCGGACATCTCGTCGCGCAAGGCGGAGATTTTCTATTGGACGACCATCCTCTTTTCACAGACCCTGGGCACGGCACTCGGCGACTGGATGGCAGACAGCAAGGGTGGCCTGGGTCTGGGCTACGAAGGTGGCGCCCTCCTTTTTGCTGCGGGACTCGCACTCGTGGTAGCCGCCTACAGGTGGACGAAGGTGTCGCACACGGTCCTGTTCTGGGTTGCGTTCATTCTCACGCGTCCGCTCGGCGCCACCGTGGGTGATCTGCTCGACAAGCCGCTCAGCAGCGGCGGTCTCGCGTTGAGCCGCTACACGGCTTCGGCCGCGCTGGGCGCTTTCATACTCGGTTGCGTTCTGCTGATTCCTCAGCGCGCCGAGCAGCGCCGAGACTGACCTCGGGACCCGAGGCGCAGGTCAGAGGCAGAAGGTTGCGTACCTGCCGAAGCTCGCGACGCGTTATTTGCCGCATGCTTCGCGTCGCGGTTTTGCAATGGCAGAGGACCGTCGGCGAACGCCTCCATGTTTGTCGCGGATTCGGAACGCCAAGTCAGCCCCTGGTAGGCCGGTCGTACTACAAACGGCTGCGATGAACTCTTGGCTGAATCCCCCGCCGGTCGTGCCCTGCCGGCGACCGCGCGACCTTTCCCACTGCACTGCGCGGTCCTTGCCGCACTCGGCATGCTGGTGGTGCTCTGGACCTTGCCCATGGCAACGTTCTACGAGACACCCCCGTGGGACAACGTCGAGGAGCTCTTCTGGGGCGGCAGCCTGGAATGGGGCTACTACAAGCATCCGCCGCTGCCGAGCTGGCTGATGGGCCTGCTGGTCTCCCTGGCTGGTCGTCAGGCTTGGCTGACCTACGCCGCAGGAGTGGGCTGCGGGGCAGGGGCTCTCTACATCCTGTGGCGCTGGTCGCTGGGCATGATGTCTCCCGCGCGGGCGGCGCTGGCCGTGCTGCTCGGCACGCTGGTGACCTACCACGTGCAGCGCGCGACCATCTTCAACCACAACACGGTGCAGCTGCTGCCGATGGCAGGCTACTGGTGGATGCTGTGGCGCGTGTTGCGCGCGCCGGCAACGGGGCGCCTCGACTGGCTATGGCTCGGTGTGTTCGCCGCGCTGTCGATGCTCACCAAATACAGCGCCGTGGTGCAGTTCGCGGTGGGCGCGGCCTTCATCGTCCGCGAGGGAGCGTGGCGCGATGCGCGCGTGCGGCGCGACCTGCTGCGCGCTGGCGCGGTGGCACTGCTGCTCATGGCGCCGCACCTGGTGTGGCTGTTGCATCATGGCAACCAGACCATCGGCTACGCACGGCACTCGGTGCATCCTTCGGGCCTGGCCGCGCACGTGCACTCCCGGCCGCTTCGCATCCTGCTGGTGCAGGTCGCGCGGCTGTCGCCGATGCTGCTGTTCGTCGCAGTGGCCTGGTTCACCCGCGAGCGCAGCCCGGGTGTGCGACCGGCGGCGCAGGATGGCTTCGACCGGCGATTTCTCGCTTGGGCGACCCTCGGGCCAGCGTGCCTGGTGCTGGCAGCGTCGGCCCTGCTGCAGACGCACCTGGTGGCGTCGTGGCTCAGCACCTTCTTCCTGCCGGCTGCGGTGTGGGCAGTGGCGGTGGTGCCGGGTCTCGAGGCAGAGCGCTGGGGCCGGCGCCGCTGGGCCGTCACGCTCGCCGCGGCGGCACTGTTGCATGTCGCAGGTTCGTTCGGTCAAGCTTGGGTCGACGGTGTCTGGAGCGCAAGGCACGGCTACATCACGCGTGCCAACCTGCCCTCGCGACAGATCGCCGAGGCCGTCGATGCCGTGTGGCGCGAGCGCGCTGGCGACCGTCCCCTGCGGCTGATGGTGGGCGACACCTGGTTCGCCGGCGCGGTGGTCCTGCACATGGACCCGGCCGTGCAGTTGCTGATCGACGGCGACCCGCGCACCTCGCCCTGGCTGTCCCCCGGCGCGCTGGCACGCGAAGGCGGCATGGTGCTGATCCTCGACACGCCGGAGTTCCGCTCAGAGGGAGCGCTGCTGGAGCCGCTGCTGGCCACCGCCAACTGCACCGGCAGCTTGCGCCTGCCCTGGGCGGGCGAGGACGACGCGCGCAGCGTGCGTGTGCGCTGGGGCATCCTGCCACCCGAGGGTGCGCAAGGGCTGCCAGGCTGCTTGCCGACCTCCTCTACCTCGTCGCCTTGACGTAGAGCGCCGAGCTCGCGTTCGTTTTACCGTCCCGCCCAAGCGACGAACCACGCCCAGAGCCACCCAGCGACTGCCAACAAAGCCAACGCCAGCATGAGCGTCGTCGACGCGCGGCTGAGCCAGCCGACGCAGATGTTGATCCAGTCGTCACTCCTCACGCGGCACTCTTGCCATACGCCTCGCGGCAGCATCCGTACTGCCAGCCATGAAAGGGCTGTCAGCAATACGAGGTCGTCCAAGTAGCCCGACATGGGCACCACTTCAGGGGGCCAGTCCACGGGACTCGCCGCGTAGACGACAACGAAAAGCCCGATGGCCTTCGCCGTGCGAGGCGTTTCGCGGTGCCAGCCGCTTAGACACAGCGCAAGCAAATTGCATGCGCAACGGCGCGGCCATGCGGCGGGGTTCATGGATGATTTCTCCTTATCGAAGCCACAGCCAGAAACCTACCGCAACACCGAGCCAGACTGCAAGAACAAAAGCGATGCCCCACGGGCTGCGCGGCTTGCCCTCGCCGCGCCGTATCCAGTCGTGCGCCTGCACACGGCATTCGACGAGTACCTCCTTCGGCAACAGGCGGATCGCCAGCCAGATCAGGCCGGGCAGCAAGAGGACATCGTCCAGATACCCTAGCACCGGGATGAAATCCGGGATCAGGTCGATCGGGCTGAGCGCGTAGGCGACGACAAAGGCCGCCAGCGCTTTGGGCAGCCATGAAGTGCGCGGATGGCGGCACGCAAACCACAGGGTCACAGCGTCGTGTTTGATACGGCGGGCCCATTGGCGGATTTTTTGCAGGATCGGCAACTGGAATTTCCTTGTGGATGGGACTGGCTTGCGGCGACTACAACTGCCGCGCTGCGACGACCTTGAAGTCGCCGCCAGCTTTGTTGCGAACGAAGGGCTTGTGGGTGTCGAGCACTCCTGCTTCTGCGACAAGCAGCGCCGCCGTGCTGACCGAGGCTGGGCACAGATACAGCAGTGCAATGCCAAAGGGAGCGCACCGTCGCTGCGGGCGATCAGGTTTGATCATGCCTTCTCGTCCAGAAAGCGCGGCGAGGTGTGTACTGATCGCGAGGCTTGCGCCGCCGGCGTATCAGGAGATAAGCGGCAGGAATCACGAACATCGACAGCAGCGGAGCGGTGATCATCCCGCCCACCATGGGCGCGGCGATGCGTTGCATCACTTCGGAACCGGTACCGGTCCCCCACATGATCGGGAACAGGCCCGCCAGGATGACCGCGACCGTCATGGCCTTGGGGCGCACGCGCAGCACCGCGCCTTCCCGGATCGCGTCCAGCAGGTCGGCGGTGCTCGTCTTGCCTTCGTCAATGCGCTCGTCCCAAGCGTGCTTCAGGTACAGCAGCATGATCACGCCGAACTCCGCCGACACCCCTGCTAGCGCGATGAACCCGACCGCGCCAGCAACAGAAAGGTTGTAGCTGAGCAGGTAGAGCAGCCAGATGCCGCCGACCAGCGCAAACGGCAGCGCCGCCATGATCAGCAAAGCCTCGTCGAAGCGCTTGAAGGTCAGGTACAGCAGCACGAGGATGATCAGCAGCGTGAACGGCACCACCACCTTTAGCTTCGCCGTAGCCCGCTCCAGGAACTCGAACTGACCGGACCACGACACCGCGTAGCCTGGCGGGAGTTTCACCTCCTTCGCAACGACGCGCTGCATGTCTTGCACCGCCGAGCGCAGGTCTCGTCCCCGGATGTCCACGTAGACCCAGCCAGACAGCCGCGCGTTCTCGCTGCGCAGCATCGGCGGCCCGTCGGTGACACGGATGTCCGCCACGTCCGAGAGCACAAACCGCGCGCCGCGCTCGGTGACGATCGGCAGCGCCCGCAGTTGCTCCAGCGAGTCCCGGATCTCCCGCGGGTAGCGCACGTTGATCGGGAAGCGCTGCAGTCCCTCGATCGTCTCGCCGATGTTCTCGCCGCCCACTGCCGAGGCGATGACCGACTGCACATCGGCTATGTTCATGCCGAACCGCGCAGCCTCGTCGCGCTTGATGTTCACGTCCACGTACCGGCCGCCGGTGAGCCGTTCGGCCAAGGCGCTCGACACACCCGGTACGTTTTTGAGCACGCGCTCGATCTCGCCTGTGATGTGGTCAATGGTGGCGAGGTCGGTGCCTGCCACCTTCACGCCCACCGGGCTCTTGATGCCGGTGGCCAGCATGTCGATCCGGTTGCGGATCGGGGGCACCCAGATGTTGGTCAGGCCGGGCACCTTGACGATGCGGTCGAGCTCCTCGACCAGCTTGTCCTGCGTCATGCCAGCGCGCCACTGCTCGCGCGGCTTGAACTGGATGGTCGTCTCGAACATCTCCATCGGCGCCGGATCGGTTGCCGACTCCGCGCGCCCGGCTTTGCCGTAGACGCTCGCCACCTCGGGAACCGTCTTGATCAGCCGGTCGGTCTGCTGCAGCAACTCGCCGGCCTTGCCCGTCGACAGGCCCGGCAGTGCCGAGGGCATGTAGAGCAGGTCGCCCTCGTCCAGGCGCGGCATGAATTCGCCACCAATGTGCTGCAGCGGCCACAGGCTCAGCACCAGCACGACCACGGCGCCCGACAGCGTCAGTTTCGGCCAGCGCAGCACTGCATCGAGCAACGGTTTATAGACCGCGATGAGGAGGCGGTTCAAGGGGTTGGTCTTTTCGTCGGGAATCTTGCCGCAGATCAGGTAGCCCATCAGCACCGGGATCAATGTCACCGAGAGGCCGGCTGCTGCCGCCATTGCGTATGTCTTGGTGAAAGCCAGCGGCGAGAACATGCGTCCCTCCTGTGCCTCCAGCGTGAAGACCGGGATGAACGATAGCGTGATGATGAGCAGCGAAAAGAACAGCGCAGGGCCCACCTCGGCGGCCGAGTCCGCGATCACGCGCCAGTGGGTCTCTGCGCGCAGCGTCTGGTCCGGGTGATCGTGCTTCCACTTCTCGATGTGCTTGTGGGCGTTCTCGATCATGACCACCGCAGCATCCACCATCGCACCGATAGCGATCGCGATACCGCCGAGCGACATGATGTTGGCGTTGACGCCCTGATAGCGCATCACGATGAAGGCCACCAAGATGCCGATCGGCAGCGAGACGATCGCGACGAACGCGGAACGCAGGTGGAACAGGAAGATGAAGCACACCACCGCGACGACGATGAATTCCTCGAGCAGCTTGAAGCCGAGGTTGCGCACCGCCCGCTCGATCAGATTGGATCGGTCGTAGGTCGGGACGATTTCCACCCCCTTGGGCAAGCTCGCCTGCAGCGTCTGGAGCTTTTCCTTGACAGCGGTGATGGTCTCCAGCGCGTTCTTTCCGGAGCGCATCACGATCACGCCGCCAACGGCTTCGCCCTCTCCATCGAGCTCGCCGATGCCGCGGCGCATCTCGGGCCCGACCTGAATGCGCGCCACGTCGCCCAGGCGCACCGACACACCGGCGTCGGTCGTCATCAACGGAATCTTGCGGAAGTCTTCCAGGCCCTGGAGATAGCCCGAGGCGCGCACCATGTATTCCGCCTCGCCGAGCTCGAGCACCGAGCCGCCGGTTTCCTGGTTCGCCTTCTGGATCGCCTCCACCACCTTGGTGTGAGGGATTCGGTAGGCGGCGAGCTTCTCGGGATCGAGCACCACCTGGTACTGGCGCACCATGCCGCCGATCGAGGCGACCTCGGCCACGTTGGGCACGGTCTTCAGCTCATACTTGAGGAACCAGTCCTGCAAGGCACGCAATTGCGAGGCATCCTGTGTGCCGCTACGGTCGACCAATGCGTACTGGTAGATCCAGCCCACGCCGGTGGCATCGGGGCCGAGCGAGGCTTTTGCGCCTGCCGGCAGGCGCGACTGCACCTGGTTCAGGTATTCCAGCACCCGCGAGCGCGCCCAGTAGAGATCGGTTCCATCCTCAAACAGCACGTAGACGAACGAGTCGCCGAAGAAGGAGTAGCCGCGGACCGTCTTGGCACCCGGCACCGACAGCATGGTCGTGGTGAGGGGGTAAGTGATCTGGTTCTCGACAATGCGCGGCGCCTGCCCCGGGTAGCTCGTGCGGATGATGACCTGCACGTCCGAGAGGTCGGGTAGCGCGTCCAGCGGCGTGCGCAAGACGGAATACACGCCCCAGGCGCTGAGCATCACCGTGGCCAGCAGCACGAGGAAGCGGTTGGCGATGGACCAGCGAATCAGCTTGGCAATCATGGTTTGCTTCCCGGGGTTGCGGGCGCAGCTGGCGTGGCGACCGGAGGGGCCTTGGAGTTCGCAGAGGTGCCAGCCATGGGAGCGTTTGCCGTGGGCGTCACTCGGGTCAGCTGAGGCAGGTCGTCCGTGTCGATGAAGAACTCGAAGCTCGCGCGGTCGCCGGGCTTCAAGTTGACTGGGACGCCGCCGGGCGGCAGCTTGAACTCCATGGTCATTGCCCCCCACTTCATCGTCGGGATCGGACCATGCGAGAAGGTGATCGCGTCCTTGGTCATGCTTTCCACCTTGCCTTCGGCCACATGCCTCGGGGTCGCCGCAGTCGGCGCGACAGGGGCCACTGCCGCCACAGGAACTGCAGCGCTCGGCGCGGTGTTCAGGCGCGCCTCGACACCCTTGAGGCTGGCCTCGGAGTCGATCAGGAACTGCGAGGACGCCACGACGCGCTGGCCGGCCTGCAATCCGCGCTTGATCTCGGTCTGACCGCCGCTTTCGAGGCCGATCTCGACGGCAACCGGCCGAAACCGGCCGTTGTCCTCCGCGAGCATGACGACCGAGCGCTTGCCCGTCTGGATGACGGCTTCGGTCGGAATCAGCAGCCCCTTGTCGGCACGCATGTTCGTGAACTGCATCGACACGAACATGCCGGGCACCAACCTGCCGGTCGGATTGGTCAGCTCCACGCGTGCCTTCAGCGTGCGTGTCGCCGGATTCACATCGGGAAGAAGGGCTTGCACCTTGCCGTCGAAGGTCTCGCCCGGCGCGGCAGACGTTCTGGCCTGCACCCTGACGCCTGGACGCACCAGTGCCGACTGGCTCTCGGGTACTTCGGCATTGGCCCAGACGGTGGCTAGGCCATTGATACGGAACAGCGTGGTGCCGGCGCTCACCGTCATGCCTTCACGTGCGGCCAGTTCCGTGACGACGCCACTGATGGGCGCAAACAGTGTGATACGAGGCTGCGTGCGACCGCTGCGCGCGACGAGGTCGATCTGCCCGTCGTTCATGCCGACTTGGCGCATGCGTTGGCGCGCACCGTCGACCAGCGAGGCCAGGTCGGTCCCGCGCATGCGCTGCACCGACAAGAACTCTTCCTGTGCCGCGATCCATTCGGGCACATAGAGCTCGGCCAGGGCCTGGCCTTTTTTCACCTGATCGAGCGTGGCGCGCACGTTCAGGCGTTCGACGTAACCGGTCGCCCGGGCCTGCACGATGACCTGGTCACGCTCGTTGAAGGCGATGCTGCCCACGGTAGATACCTGCGGCGATACGGCACCCTCGGCCACGAGAGCGGTTCGCACGCCCAGGTTCTGCTGCACGCGCGCGCTCACGGTCACAGTGTTCTGGTCGCCGTCACCACCTGCGTAGACGGGCGACATCATCATGTCCATGAAAGGCGACTTGGCCGGTTTGTCGAACCTGTTTCCCGGCACCATGGGGTCGTGGTAGTAGAGGATCTTCTTGCCATTGGCCGGGTCGGTGTCGCCGGCCTTGAGCCCTGCTGCCAAGTGGCGCCGCGTTGCGTCTTCTCCGGTTTCGTTGGGGGAGGCCGCAGGCACAGCCTCTGCGCTCGCTGAGGTTGTGGCCATCGTCGACGCAGCAACGGAGACGGTCGATGATGGGCCCATGGTTCTTCCGCGCTGCACCCCGAAGGTATAGGCGCCGAAGGCTGCGGCAGCGAGGATGACCACCGTGATCAGTCCGAGGACAAGAGGTTTTGTTTTCATTTCTGCGATCTTTTGGTCTCGCCCGCGGCCACAGGCGCGCTGGTATCAAGCGCGGGATGGTTGGCGGGAATCAGGAACTCGAGTTGGGCCCACAACGCGGCGGTTTCCATCTCAAGGCGAAGGCGCTCTGTGCGTGTGTCGATCTCCATGCGCCGCGCCTCGAGCGCGACGGCCAAGGTGCTCGCACCGCCTCGGTATGCGGCCAGGACCGCCTGAGTGCGTTCGGCGGCGAGTGGCATGAGCGAGCTGTCGTAGAGCGCGAGTCGCTTGCGGTTGCTCTGCCATTGCTGGAGCCATGAGAGCGCCTCGGCAGCACTCTCTCGCGTCGTTTCCTCACGCTGGGCCTGCAGTTGCTCGACCGTGGCCAGCTTGGCTGCCAGTTCTCGCTCCTGGCGATTCTTCTGGTCCCACTGCAGTGGAATGGACACGTTGAGCGAGACCATGTTCGAGTACGCTGGGCCGCGCTGGTTGTACATCAGCTCGACGCTCCAGTCGGAGCGCTTGTTGCTTTGCGCGATGTCAGCTTCCGCGCGCGCCACGGCTTCCTGCCGCGCCATCAGCGCGATCTGCGGATGCTCACCGATCTGGGCCTCCAGATCGCGGGCGTCCAGACGCACGGAACCCAGATCGGGGAGCGTGGCCGAGGGCTGGGACGTGCCCGGTCCCACCCAGCGCGCCAGACGCGTCTTGGCCGTGGCGATCTGGCGCTCCTGCGCAAGGATCCGATCGTCCAGTTGCGCTAATGCGGAGCGCGCCGTGAACACGTCAGCCTGTGTGCCACGGCCGCCGCGATAGGCGGCATCGGAGCCCTCGATCTGCAGGTTCAGCTCGGAGCGCTGCGTTTGAAGCAGGTCCCATATTCGACCCTGGTAGTAGCGATCGAGCCAGGCGATTGCGGTGTCGCGGCGCAGGTTGGCCAGGGCCACGGCGCGACTTCCTTCGGCGACCTCGGCTTCTCGGTCAAAGCGCGCCGCACGGGCCTGGCGCTTGTCGGAGCGGGTGAACTCCTGTATCACCCCAATCGAGCGCATCGTCATGAAGTCGCGCGTGAGGTTGAAGCGGTCGCTTCCATTGACCGGCAGGTTGTTGATACCGGCCTTCAACACCGGATCGGGCAGTTGCCCGGCGGCCACGGCCATGGCGCGTGCAGCGCCTGCGGCCGAGTCTTGTGCGACGAGTTGGCACGAACGCTCCTCGGCGAGCCGCAGCGCTGCGTCGAGAGAGAGCGTCTGCTGCGCGAAGGCGCTCAGGCTGATGGTGCTCGCGCAGAGCGTTAACGCGACAACCCAAAGGCTGGCGGGGCGAAAGGGGCGGCGCGCGGATCGCACGATCGGCGCAGCCTGAAAAGAAGTAGGGAACATGGAATCTCCTGACGAACCTGCGAGTAGGTTGTCGGGCCGCGCTGGTGCGCCGAGCACAGCTCGACGAACACGGCAAGGCACGATCGACGCGTCGCACCGGCCCATAACGGGCGGTCGACACAAGGTCGGTCAGGCGATCAAGTTCGGTAGACGCAGTGCAGGATGGCGTGCGGAGGCGATGCCGCAACCAGTGCACTCAGGGAAGCCGCCGCAGGGCGGGCGGGGGGCGCCGTCTCGGGCACCCAAGGGGTCATGGGGTAGAGGACCGACAGCAACACCGTGGGGACCGTCAGTGTGGAAGCGTGGTCGCTTTGCTGCCCGTACTTGCAGTGTTCGGCACACAGATTGCTGGAAGCCGTGTCTGTTCCACCGACCATGTCCGCGCACGGCGACTCTTGCATGGCGGAATCACGGGCGCTGTCCGTTGCAGCGGCGGCATCTTGTGCCATCTGCATGGACATCGCGGAGGACGAGTGACCCGCCAGACTCACGGAGAGCGCCGGACAAGCGTAAGCGGCAATCGCCAGCTGCGAGAACAGCAGCAAGCCAATCAGGCCACGGGCCACCAACCGAACCAGTGCGCGTGTCATCGCTGCGCCCCTGGCAACGCCAACACAATCACAGGCCGAACGCAGGGTGCGTTGGCGAGCCGTGTGACGAGGGTTGCATTGATGGCCATGGAAAGAAGGCGTGAAACGCTGCTGATGGAATCAGTGCTTGCGAGGTGATTGCACGAATTCTAGGCCTGTCGCGCAAGAAATGGGGCAAGCCGAGGCGACATGCACGGCTTGCGTTGGCGCGAGCGTCGTAGGCAGCGCTCAAATCTCCAGCAGCCTTCGCCCGCGGATTGGCCGGCCCCTAGATCATCGGCGAACCGTCGTGAGCGCGTCCGGCAGTTGGCCTTGCTGGGTGAGGCGCTCTACCGGCGTGCCGAACTCCGGCTGCTCACCACGAAGGCGCGCGTACTCCGCAGCGGCTTGTCGGTAGGCCGGGCGAGCCGTGTCGGCACCCGCTTCACCGTTCGTGGCCGCAGCCAGACCCGAACGCATCCAGGCCAGCGTGTCGGCCTGGACCACCGCCCGGGTGTTGGAGGACACACTCACGATGGCACGCGGGTTGCCCTCAGGGTAGCCCTGATCCACGGAGGTCTGCAGCCAGCGCTGCGTGTCCGAGGCCACGGCCGAGCGGCTTGTGTTCGAGGTCATCGGCGCCGGGCGGGGATCGCCTTCGGCATAGTTGCCGGCCAGTGCGGGGCCGGCGATCGCGCCGAGCAGTGCGGCCAGCATCAGGGAGGTCTTGAGTGAAGTCTTCATGTTCGGTCCTTTGGCAATGAGAGGGTTGGCATTTGCGGAGGTGAGCAGTCAGTGACTTTTCTCCTTCCGATGCATGGACTCTAGGCCGCAGGTCTGCGAGTTACCGCACGCGCAGATTACAGTTGCGTCATCTGCTGGACGCGTTGAATTTCCGTGGTTTTCGGGTGCCGGCGGCAGGCGCAGCAGGCATGGGTTGGGTCCCCAAGATTCTTGGGAACACGAGACGCTCCGCCACCGATCCCACGACGGTCTCAAGAGAAGATCCACGAAACGCGCTGCCGAAGGTCCCCGCATCGATGTCTTTGACCACCTGGGCCAGCCCGCGGCGGATGGAGCGGAAGTTTTTCAGTCGCTCGTTCCACAGGAACCAAGAGTTGTAGGTGCTCAACGGATCGGTCTTCCAGTGACCGATGAGAACTTCAAGACGGATGGACATGGACAGGATGAGACGGGGCGTATGGCGCGACGCCTGAGATTGAAGCACGGCGCGCCGAAATCAGGTGCGTCACCTTCTCATAAATCTCTAGCGCTCGAAGTGCAGCATAATCTAGCAATCGCTTCACAATTAAATCTAGCAATCGATCGGCATCGAAACCTAGCAGTCGAGCGCTATCGGCCCCCCACCGACTATGCGAGCATGAAACATGGTCACCCGTCCGACCTCGGCTTCGCCTAAGGCCAGCCCCGCGCAGCGGCGGTAGGCCGCGGCCCTGGAAGCACTGCATGGGCTCCAGGCGCAGGGCCTTGACGTGTTCAACACGGGCCAGTTTTCCCGCACCGACCGCGAGGCGCTACTCGCTGCGAGGTATCTCCAGCCGGTGATCCAGGGTTGGTACATGTCCGCGAATCCCTCGGCCAAGGCAGGCGACACGACGCCCTGGATTGCTGGAATGAAAGACTTCATTGCCGCCTACTGCAATGCCCGGTTCGGCGCCGACTGGTGCGTGTCGGCGGAGTATTCGCTGAAACTGCACGCCGGCACGACCTTGCTGCCCCAGCAGGTCGTCGTTCATTCGCCGCTGGGCAAGAACGGGGTGCTGGCCCTGCCCAACGGGTTCTCGCTCATGGACTATCAGGCGAGGGATTTTCCGGGCCCGGACCGGCGCGGCAGCGTCGGTAACATCCGCACGATGACGCTGGCCCAAGCTCTCTTGAAGGCGCCCGAGAACTTCTTCAGGGCCTCCGCCCAGGATGCACAGGTCGTGCTGTTGTCCGTCAGCGATGCATCGGAACTTAGCCGTCTGCTCGCCGAGGGCAACCACAGCACGATCGCCGGCCGGCTTGCCGGCGCGTTCCGGGCGGTGGGTCGAGGTGCGATCGCGGACGACATCCTGGGATTCATGCGCGCTTTGGGCAACAAGGTCACTGAATTCAATCCGTTCGAGATCCCGCCGAGGATTGTCCCGGGCGATCGCATCGAGTCTCCCTGTGTCTCCAGGCTGCGGCTCATGTGGGCCTCGATGCGCGACGACGTGGTAAAGGCCTTCCCGCAGCAGCAGCCCGGGCCTCCCGGCGACGTCGACGTATTCATGCGCGCGATCGAAGATGTCTATGTCACTGATGCCTACCATTCGCTGTCCATCGAAGGCTACCGAGCCACGCCGGAATTGATCCGTCGTGTGGCGAGCGGGGATTGGAACGAGGACATCCACGAGCAGGACCGGCAGTCCAGGGATGCGATGGCGGCGCACGGCTACTGGCTGGCGCACAACGAGGTCAAGGCTTCTATCCGGAAGATCTTCAGCGGCGCAAACGCCGGTGACGTCCTCAAGGGCGATCATGGCGCCTGGTTCCGCGCGATGTTCGCGCCGAGCGTCACCGCCGGGATACTGGCGGCGACGGACCTGGCGGGCTACCGCGCGCACCAGGTCTACATCCGCAATGCCCAACATGTACCGCCGCCGCGCGAAGCCGTGCGCGAGATGATGCCTGTGCTCTTCGAACTGCTGCGTGACGAACGCTCGGTCGCGGTGCGCGCGGTGCTGGGTCACTTCATGTTCGTCTTCATTCACCCTTACATGGACGGCAATGGCCGACTAGGGCGCTTCATCATGAACACGCTGCTGGCCTCGGGCGGTCTCGCCTGGACGGTACTACGTCTTGAAGAACGCGACCGGTACATGGCGGCGCTGAACGCGGCAAGCGGCCAGGGTGACATCAGGCTATTTGCGACATTCGTCGCCCAGAGTCTGGCTGCTGCGAGGGACGCGCAGGCCGATTCGCTGCACGACAATGGCGCCTTGGACACCGACATCGAAGAAGACGATCCGCAACGCCCGCGCGGTTGACGGCTGCCGATAGCGCGTCAAAGCGGCGCGCGTCCCAAGTCGAATCAGCCCTCGGGCAACCCCAGAGAGAAGCTGATCTCGGTGACGCCCGATCGAGACGTCGCGCGAGTCTGCCCGCCGTGCATCCGCGCGATCGCGGCGACGATCGCTAAGCCCAGTCCATGGTGCTCTGATGAATCGGTGCGAGACCGCTCCGCCCGGAAGAACCGTTTAAAAAGATTGGGCAACACGTCGTCGGCGACCGGCTCGCCACGGTTGGCAACCTTGACCCAGACCCCGTCGGGCTGCGTGTCGATCACGACGGCAATCGTGGAGCCCGCCGTCGCATACCGGCTAGCGTTGCTCAGCAGGTTCGACAACGCCCGGCGCACCAGACCAGCGTCGATGCCAATACTCGCATCGCCGCTGACATGCACCTTCAGCCCGACGTCTTCCAGCGTGGCCTCGTGAAAATCCAGCACCGTTCGAACTTGGTCGGCCAGGCTGACCGGGGTCGAGCGACGCGCAACGGTACCTCGGTCCGCTTTGGACAAAAAGAGCATGTCGACCACGATCGCGGAAACGCGCCTTGCCTCTTCCAGCGCCGACAACAAGGCGTCGCGCAGTTCCTCGGCCGACCTTGGCCGTGCCAGCTCGACCTCCACCATTCCGATCAGGTTGGCCAGCGGCGTGCGAAGTTCATGCGCAACGTCTGCATTGAACGATTCCAGCTGCTGATAGGCCTGTTCGGCACGATCGAGCACTGCGTTGAATTGCGTGACCCATGGCGTGATCTCGGAGGCATAGGGTGCGGGATCGATGCGCCGCCCCGGGTTTGCAGGCCCCGTGGCCTTGGTTTGTTGAACGAGATTTTGTAGAGGCTTCAGCCCCCGCCGCACCAGAAGCGCCCCCGTCAGCGAGATGATGCCGGAGCCGAGAAAGACTGCACCGACGAGGGTCCAGGCAAGTCGCGCCAGGAGATGGGCATCCTCCTGGACATCGATACCAAGCTGCAGGTGCATGGTTGCATCGGTCGACGGCGCCTGTGATTCCTGCGTTGACATCCAGAGCCAGCGCGCGGACGCCCGAATTGGCGTCGATGAGTAGATGATCTCGTTGCCGCGGCGCAGCACCAGACTGATTTCCGCATGGGTCGAGAAGAAATCATCCAGCTTGTGGCGCAGCCCGTCGCGCCCTGCTTCATCGCGCGACTCCTGGATCAGGTGCTTGATCAATTCGGACTGACGCTCGAACTCACTGGTCTGCTTGACCTGAAAGCTCCATGCAGTGACAGCATAGATCGCCATGCACACAAGGCTCAGGCCGATGAAGGCCTGTGCAGCAAACCAGCGAGACAAGGCCGTTTGAATGGAGCCAGTGCTCTGTGCATGCCTGGTGGCGCAAACGCCTGGCCCAGCGGCCGTAGGGGCAGCGATAACTTCGGGCGTAGCGATGACTTTCGCGAAACTCACGATGCGCTACCCTGCCGGCTCTCCAGCACATACCCCATGCCGCGCACGGTGTGCAGCAGTTTTTCCTCGAATGGATCGTCGATCTTGCTGCGCAGGCGTCGTATGGCTACTTCCACGAGGTTTGTGTCGCTGTCGAAATTCATATCCCAAACCTGCTCTGCCAACTGCGTGCGCGAGAGCACGTTGCCTTGGCGGCGCATGAGCAACGTCAGCAATGCGAATTCTTTGGCGGTCAGCTCAAGGCGCTGTCCGTTGCGTGACGCTTTGCGCGCGTTCATATCCAGCGTCAGGTCCTTGAGCACAAAGCTCGACACTTCATGCAGCTTGCCGCGGCGCAGAAGCGCCTGGATCCGGGCGAGCAATTCGGAGAAGGCGAACGGCTTGGAAAGATAGTCGTCTGCTCCGCTTTGGAGTCCGCGCACCCGGTCCGCCACTTCGTCTCGGGCCGTGAGCATGAGCACCGGCATCGACTTGGATCTGCGTACCGCATCGAGCACGGTGAAGCCATCGATGCCCGGAAGCATCACGTCCAGCACCAGCAGGTCGTAGTCGCCGTCGAGCGCAAGACTTCGCCCTTCGAGACCGGAACGCGCCAAATCAACCACGAAGCCGCTTTCGGTGAGGCCTTTGACGAGGTAGTCGCCCAGTTTGTGTTCGTCTTCGATCACCAGTATTCGCATCCCCGAAATGGTAGGGCGCGAGATGACGCTTTGGGATTACTTCTTTGTAATCCGGATGGAGGGCGATTGTCGGCCTTGCTTCCTAAAGTGCCCACATGCCGGTCAACAGGCTGGCATCGTCGGCGCGGGGTCGTTGCTGGCGCATTCAGTGCATTTCATCGAAGGAGACACATCATGAACAAGCGTCAAGTCCTCCCCTTCCCCCTCGTCCTGGCCATGGGCGCAGGTGTGGCATTCATAGCGCCGTTGGTGGCGTCCGCCGGACCTACTCACTTCGCACCGAACGAAGCGGGCGTGATGTACCACCCGAACGAAACGGGTCCCGCCCAATCCGACGCCCGGGTGGCCGCCGATCTGGCCAATGCGCAGGCCAAGCCCGAGTGGGCGGGCATGTTGCGCTGGGGATCGATGAGCACCCCAAAGGTGGGATCTGGTAAGTCGCGTGAAGAAGTGTTGGCCGAACTGCAGGCCGCGCAGACGCAGCCCAACTGGGACGCGGCATCGCGACTCGGCGCGTCCCTTCCTGTGCCCGAAGCGAACACGAGCACCGCTCGTGCAACGCAGCCCTGAGCATTTCGCACAGGACTGGATACACGCACAGGTCGCTACTGACACACTACCGCACTTAGAATTCTCCGTATGCACCGGGTTCGCCTGTTCGTTCTTTTGATCGTGATGTTCGCCGTGCCCTTCCAGGGGTACGCGGCGGCAGCCATGATCTTTTGCGGGCCCGGACACGCTGGTGCGATGGCGCAAATGTCCGTCGAGTTGCCGGGGATGCACGACCATTCCCAACATCCGCATGCGGACGGGCATGGTGACCATCACCACGAGACAGGGCAGTCAGCCAAGCCGCCCGCCAAGGAAACCACCGCCAAGACGTCGAGTGCGGAGCCTGACGCGATGCACAAATGTGGCACCTGCGGCGCCTGCCATGCCACGGCGCTGACCAGTACGCTGGAACTGGCTGTTTTCCACGACTTCCCTCACGCTGATCTGGCGGAGCCGGCCATCACCGTGGCCACGCTCGCGCCGCGCGTACTCGACAAACCTCCTCGCGCTTAACGCGTTCGTGCGCCTGTGACCCGCGTCACGGGCCGCTGCGAACGCTCATGCATCGCCTGCGTCATGCCTTTTCGGGCAGCTCTGACGTACTCCGTTCATGAACTTGCGAGGATTCCATGTCCCATTCATCGTCAGCCCGTTGGCTGGCAGCTTTTCCCGCCGCGGCCGCAATCGCGGCCTTGGCAACTCTCAGCGCGGTTGTCGCTGTGGCGCAGCCCGCATCCGCGAACTCCAGTGCGGCGTCTACGTCGACGCCGACTGTCCTGACCTACAAGTCCGCGCTTGAGGGCTATCAGCCCTTTGCCGACGAAAAGCCCATTCCCTGGAAAGAGGCTAACGAGACGGTCTACCGCCGAGGCGGCTGGCAGGCCTACGCCAAGGAGGCGTCGGGGTCCGGCGCGGCCGAGGCCGAGACGCCCAAGGGCGGTGCTGCTGCACCTGCCGCGCAACCGGGCCACTCGATGCCCATGCCAGCGATGCCCGGCATGTCTGGCGCGCCAATGAAGAAGGAGAAGCCATGAAGCGCGCCTTGCGTTTGACGGCGATTGCCCTCGCGGCCGCTGTCCTGGCCGGGTGCGCCTCGGTCGGTATCGACGACGCCCTGAAGGACGCGAACACCAATGCCCAGCAGTTCACCGGCGGAAAGCTGGAGTTCAGCCGGACCCAGGAGCAGCGTGATCGCCGCGGCGCGCTGACGCAGGAGTTGCTTGCCAAGCCGCTGTCGCAGAACGACGCGGTGCAACTCGCCCTGGCCAACAGCCCGTCAGTTCAGGCCCTGATTGCTCAGAGCTGGGGCGACATCGCCGCGGCCAACCAGAGCAGCCGGCTGCCCAACCCGATTTTTACGTTCGAGCGCATGCGCCTGAACAGCGAACTTGAGCTCGGGCGTCTGCTTTCCTTCGGCCTTGTGGACCTTATTTTGCTGCCGCAGCGCCTGTCGATCGCCAAGAGCCAAGCCAACCAGGCCAAGCTCCAACTGACCGGCACGGTGATCGAACAGGTCACCCAGGTCAAGCAGGCATGGGTCCGAGCGGTCGCAGCACAGCAATCGCTTCAGTACGCCGAGCAGGTCAACAAGTCGGCCCAGGCCAGCGCCGAGCTTGCGCGCCGAATGCAGCTCATCGGCAACTTCAGCAAGCTGCAGCGCGCGCGCCAGCAGGTGTTCTATGCCGACGCGACAACGCAGCTCGCCTCGGCGCAGCACGCCACGACAGCCGCACGCGAGGAACTGATTCGTGTGCTGGGCCTGGACGATGCCCAGGCCGCCAAGCTGGCCTTGCCTGAACGCCTGCCTGACCTGCCAAAGACTCCTCGCGAGGCGAAGGAGGTTGCGGCCACTGCGACCGAACAACGTCTGGATGTCCAACTCGCGCGTGCGCAACTGGATGTCGCGGGCAAATCGCAAGGCATCAACCTGTTGTCGACCTTCATCGACCTCGAAGTGGGGGGGCGTCGCGACACCGTGTTCGACAACGCGGAAGGCACCAAGAGCACGCGACGAGGCTTCGAGCTTGATATCCGGTTGCCGCTGTTCGACTGGGGATCGGCCCAGCGCGATATGTTGAACGCGCAGTCTCTGGCGGCAGCGAATCGGTATGACGCCACCGTGCGCGGCGCCTCCTCGCAACTGCGTGAGGGGTATTCAGCCTACCGCACCGCCTACGACATCGCGCGGCACTACCGCGACGAAATCGTCCCATTGCGCCAAGCCATGGCCGACGAAAACGTCCTTCGCTACAACGGCATGCTGATCGGCGTCTTCGAGCTGCTGGCCGAAGCGCGCGACCAGATCTCCAGCGTGACCAACGCCATCAATGCCCAGCAGCAGTTCTGGCTGGCCGACGCCGCCTTGGCGGCTTCTGTGATGGGCAAGCCGACGTCCATGGGCGGCTCGATGGCCAGCTCGGGTGGCGAAGGCGCCGCCGCTGGCGCGGCCCACTGAGCCCAAGACCTGAGCTCTCCAACCAATTTGAACGATATGAAAAACAGACGCAATTTCCTCGGCGGTGCTGGTGCAATCACCGGCGCCATCGCCGCCGCCAGCGTGAGCAAGGTCGCGATGGCCGCCTTGCCCGAGCCGGTGTTCCAGACGACACCCAACACCATGGCGCCGTTGATGCCATCGAGCGGACGTCCCTACAACCCCGTGGTCACGCTCAACGGCTGGACGCTGCCCTGGCGTATGAACAACGGGGTCAAGGAATTCCACCTCGTTGCCGAGCCCGTGGTGCGCGAGATGGCTCCGGGTTTCAAGGCCAACCTGTGGGGATACAACGGCCAGTCGCCGGGACCCACCATCGAAGTGGTGGAAGGCGATCGGGTACGGATCTTCGTGACCAACAAGCTGCCCGAGCACACGAGCGTGCACTGGCATGGCCAGCGCCTGCCCAACGGCATGGACGGCGTCGCGGGCCTGAACCAGCCGCCGATCCGTCCAGGCAAGACCTTCGTCTACGAATTCGTTGCACGTCGTCCAGGCACTTTCATGTACCACCCGCACGCGGACGAGATGACGCAGATGGCGATGGGAATGATGGGCTTCTGGGTGACGCACCCGAAGGCCGAGCATCCGCTGATCGAGAAGGTGGACCGTGACTTCGTATTCCTGCTCAACGCTTACGACGTCGAGCCCGGGAGCGCCACGCCCAAGATCATGACGATGCTGGATTTCAACCTGTGGTCCTGGAACAGCCGCATCTTCCCCGGCATCGACTCGCTCAACGTGCGGCTCAACGACAAGGTGCGCATTCGCGTCGGCAATCTGACGATGACGAACCACCCGATGCACCTGCACGGACACGAATTCCTGGTCACTGGCACCGACGGTGGCCCGACGCCCAAAACGTCCCGCCAGTACGAGGTGACGACCGACGTGGCTGTTGGACAGATGCGCCAATTGGAGTTTTTGGCCGATGAGGAAGGCGATTGGGCTTTCCACTGCCACAAGAGCCATCACACGATGAATGCGATGGGCCACGAAGTGCCGACCATGATCGGCCTGGACCACAAGGACGTGGCCAAGCAGATCTCGAACCTGGTGCCCGACTACATGGTCATGGGCGAGCGCGGCATGGCCGACATGGCCGAGATGGAAATGCCGATTCCCGACAACACCGCGCGAATGATGACGGGCGAAGGTCCGTTCGGTTCGGTCGAGATGGGCGGCATGTTCAGCGTGGTCAAGGTGCGCAAAAACCAGAAAGCCGGCGACTACTCCAACCCCGGCTGGTTCAAGCATCCCAAAGGCACCGTCGCCTACGAGCTGGATGGCCCGCCGCCCGAGACCCCGCGCCAACGCGGTGCCGGCGCGGCCGCGATGACTCCTCAGAACATGCCCGCCAAGAACATCGAAGTCCAAATTCGAAAACCCGCCAATGGTCACTCCGGCCACTGATGTTTTCTCCCTCCCTCCAAACTCAGCTTTCAAAGGAAACACATGAACCAAACTCTGCGCAAGACTGCATTTGCGACCCTGGTGGCGCTGGCAGCAGCGGGCGCTTCCGCGTCGGGCACCCATGCTGGTGGTCACGGCCACGATGCCGACGAGGCGATCGGCAAGCCCGGCGTGGCCACCAAGGCCATGCGCACGATCAACGTCGAGATGGCCGACAGCATGCGCTTCACGCCGACCGACATCAGCGTCAAGCAGGGCGAGACCGTGCGCTTCGTGATCAAGAACTCCGGCCAGATCAAGCACGAACTCGTGCTCGGCACTGAAAAGGAGCTCAAGGAGCACTACGAAGTCATGAAGAAGAACCCGGAGATGGAGCACTCCGATCCGAACATGGTGACGCTGGCCGCAGGCAAGAGCGGCGAGATCGTCTGGCAATTCACCAAGGCCGGCAAGGTCGACTTCGCGTGCCTGCAGCCGGGTCACTATGACGCCGGCATGAAGGGCGCCGTGAACGTCACCAAGACCGGGAAGTAAGCGCGAAACGTCCGCCGCAGGCTTCCATCGGGACGCGGCGGAGCTCCAAATTCATTCATATCCAAGGAGATTTTCATGTCGAACATTCGCATCGCACTTTTGGCATTCGTTGTCGCCCTCTCATTTGCTGGCGCGGCCAGCGCGCAGTCATCCAAATCCATGGCAGACATGCCGACCATGAGCGAGAAGGCGCCGGCGGCCGGCGGATTAGATGGTGCCGCGTCCTCGGATCTCAGCGAAGGCGAGATCCGCAAGGTGGACAAGGACAACAAGAAGCTCACGATCAAGCATGGTCCCCTGAAGAACCTCGACATGCCGGGCATGACGATGGTGTTCGGTGTGAAGGACGACGCCATGCTCGACAAGGTCGATAGCGGCGCCAAGGTCCGTTTCCAGGCGGAAAAGATCGACGGCAAGATCGTCGTCACGAAGATCGAAGCTGCACGCTGAACCTTGCCGGCCTGCCAATGAGCCGGCTTCATCCAGCACCCCGACCGCGAGAAGGTCAGGCATTGATGAGGCCGCGTTACTCGTTCGAGCATGGCTGTCGCGGTGGGCGAACATTGCATCATCGTCATGGCACATCCTGCTGCAAGTGGGCCTTCTGGCGTGCCTTCGGGCGCACACGAACTAGCACGCCTGTGCGGCGTGGCCGGCAGCACAGTCACGCGACAGCGGGCGCTAGTGGTTGGTCTGGTGCTCGCCAGTGGCGTGACGGGCTGCGCCGATTTCTATCGGCGGCATCGCGACTTTCAGGAGGGCTGGCAGACGGGGGAGATCGTCGAGATCGGCCACGCGAGCGCCATCCGACACGGCCATCGCACGGACTGCCGGGATGCCCCCAGCACCGAAGAGCTTGCAGCGCGGCGCTTTGCCACGCTGGTAGATCGGTCCACAGGGCAGCGCCACGCGCATGTCGTGATGCTGGACCCTGCGACACCGGTCAGCCAGGGGGACACCGTATCCACCAGTGTCATTCGATGCGGCACGCCCATCCGCGTCCTTTCGCATTCACGAGCGCCGAGCGGTTGACCGTGCCACCGCGAGATCTCCAGTTCACCTTCCATCCGGCCGCCCCCACACCACTGAACACCCCATGAAATCGTTCGCGCCTCTTTTGCTTGCCGCTCTCGGCGCAGTTGCCTCTGGCTTCTCTTTCGCAGCCGATCCCATGCCGATGGCAGCCATGGAGAAAGCGCCCGTCAGGCCGGCCAAGGCCGACATCGCGAACGGCGAAGTCGTCTTCAACGCAAAGTCATGCGCCGCGTGCCACAACGCAGATGGGAACTCGGCCATTCCCGCCAATCCCAAGCTGGCTCAGCAGCACCCAGAGTACCTGGTCAAGCAACTCCAGGAATTCAAGTCAGGCAAACGCAAGAGTCCCGTCATGAGCGGAATGGCCGCGATGCTGTCCGATCAGGAAATGCGCGATGTCGCCTGGTTCCTGGGTTCCAAGCCCATCAAGCCCGGGTTTGCGAAGGATAAGGACCTGGTAGCGTTGGGCGAGAAGATATACCGGGGCGGTATTGGTGACCGCGCCATACCGGCCTGTGCCGGGTGCCACAGTCCAAACGGCGCCGGTATCCCGATCCAGTACCCGCGACTGGGTGGTCAGCATGCCGAATACATCGCTGCGCAGCTGACCGCATTTCGCGATGGGGGTCGGCTCAACAGCATGCCCATGAGCGGCGTTGCAGCGAAGCTCAACGATCGCGAGATCAAGGCAGTGTCCGACTACATCGCGGGTCTGCGCTAAGCCTCGAACGGCAATCTGCCTGAAATCATCGTGCAGCCCATCCAGTGCTTTCTCCTCACGCTTCTGGTGCCGTCGTTCGCGCGCATCGGTGGCAGGCAATCCAAGCGGGGCTACGTATGTATGTGACGGGCCGGTGGGTCTCCGTGAATGTGGTGAGCACCATGTTTATTGCCTGGATCGCGGGGATGATCGTTTTCGCGTTGTTCGTGTACTGGCAGCGCCGCAAGTACCGCAAAGACAGATCTGACGGCCACAGAAGTCGGAGAGCCCCTCGTTCGAGCGCATCCGTGAAAAGCCGCCGGGGTAAACGATGACGCCACCCGCAATTCGCAGTCACGACCGGGTTGGTCCGACAGACGTCCGCTCGGAGCTGCTGCACTCTGCTGAAACATTCAGGGAATTCACGCGTTCGATACCCGCTTCATCTTCGCTTTGTCCGTGTGCCAAACGGCGACTTAACGCCTTTGGGTCCGGCAAGCCGGCACGGTTGCATCGTCTCTCATGACCGCTCTGGTCGCTACGCAAAAGGAGACAACCATGTCACATGAAACCGATTCCGCCTGCATCGAGGCCTGCAACGAGTGCGCCGTTGCGAGCAGTCGATGCGTGGCAGCCTGCTTGAGTGAGGACAACGTCAAGATGATGGCCAGATGCATCGCGCTGAACATGGATTGCATGCCGATCTGCAGGCTGACCGCCGCCGCCACAGCCCGTGGCAGTGAACATGCGAAAGAAATTTGCAGCCTGTGCGCTGACATCTGCGAAGCCTGTGCGCAGGAGTGCGACAAGCACAAGTTACCGCATTGCCAGTCGTGCGCGAAGGCCTGTCGCGTCTGCGCGATCGCCTGCCTTGAAATGCCACATTGATTTCACAACCACCAAGGACAAACCATGAACTCCCAGTCTCTCAAGGCTTTCGCGAGCGCCTGCGCGCTCGCCGGCTTTGCGCTGAGCGCAGCGGCGCAAACCCAATCCGCCACGCCAGCGGCGCCAGCACCGATGGCCATGTCTCCAGCGCAAATGTCAAACGGCAGCGGATCGGAGGAAATGAAAAAGTCCATGATGAGCGGCATGGACGGAATGCAGAAGATGCAGATGTCGGGGGACACCGACAAGGATTTCGCGATGCTGATGAAGATGCATCACCAGCAAGCGCTCGAGATGGCCAAGCCCGAGATCGCGCATGGTAAATCGCCGGAACTCAAAGCGATGGCACGCAAGATCATCAAGGACCAAACCAAGGAAATCGCGCAGTTGGATGCGTGGATGAAAAAGCATCCCTGAGCGGGTAAGCAGTGCCCTTGCGCAAGGCCCGTTCGCACCTACGCGCCTGGTTTTTCCGGTCCGCATGGTGCAGGTGACTGGCAATGGCAAGCGCTTCGTACGCGCCTGAAGGCGCTTCGGCCCGACAATTGGCTTTTCCACTGCCACATCCCGCACCACACCACGAACAACAACGTCGACCAGGACGGTGGTGGGGGCCTGATGATGATCCTGGACGTGGAAGCCTGAAGGCAAAAAATCACATCCCCGGAGATCGAAGAAAGTACTTGACCTTCACATGATGTCAAGCCTGACACTGGGTTCACTTTCATACAAGGAGTCTTCCATGCAAGAGTTCGTGATCCAGTCGATGTCCTGTGGCGGTTGCGCGAGTCGGATCGCACAGGCCGTCAAGAATCTGGACGCCAAGGCGAAGATCGAAGTCGATCTGCCGACCAAGACACTGCGCATCGACAGCACCGAGGATCGAGCGTCCGTGACTGCTGCCCTGACGGAAGCGGGCTATCCGCCGAAGTGATCCGCCCCCGCCTGGGACACCAGCATGAATTGGCTGTGGGTCCCAGGCAGCCCACTGTGGACGTGACGCGCCGGAGGGGCGTGCATCCGGCCAATTTTTCGTTGGAGAATTCGAATTAACCCTACGCCGTCCAACCCGCATGAACACCACGAGGGGCCTCATGGAGCCAACCCGATCGACTCCGGAGAGCATCCGCATGAGACCGATACGGCTCTGAAGGATCCCGTTTGCGGGATGACGGTGACCGCGCAGTCCCCTCATGTCTTACATCACGAAGGTGAGCCGGTCTATTTCTGCAGTGCAGGTTGCAAGGTCAAGTTCGCGGCTGACCCGGAGAAGTACGCCCAGCACGCAGCGCACCCGACGGTTCCGCTCGTGCTTGCGCAGGTGGAGCCCGAGCAACCTGCCCCTGCAGGCGCGATCTTCACCTGCCCGATGCACCCGGAGATCCGCCAGGACCATCCGGGCAATTGCCCCAAATGCGGCATGACGCTGGAACCCGAGATGCCGACCCTCGATGAGGGAGAGGATCCAGAACTGAAAGATTTCAAGCGGCGCTTCATCTGGACATTGCCGCTCACCGTCGTCGTCACCTTGCTTGCCATGGCCGGTCATCGCCTGCGGTGGTTCGAGATGGGTACGCAGAGCTGGATCGAACTCGTGCTCACCGTGCCAATCGTGTTGTGGGCCGGTTGGCCGTTCTTTGAGCGCGCAGTGCAATCCGTGGCGAATCGCAGCCCGAACATGTGGACCTTGATCGGTCTGGGTACGGCCGCCGCCTTTGTCTACAGCGTCGTGGCCACTGTGACACCCGGCGTGTTTCCCGCGTCGTTCGTCTCGATGGGGCGCGTATCGGTCTACTTCGAGGCGGCTGCGGTGATCATTTCTCTCACCCTGCTGGGCCAGATCCTCGAACTCAAGGCACGTTCGCAAACTTCAGCGGCGATCAAGTCGCTGCTCGGCCTTGCGCCCAAGACGGCGCGCCGGATTGGCGATGACGGCACTGAGGCAGACGTACCGATCAGTCACGTGCACGTCGGCGACAAGCTGCGTGTGCGTCCTGGCGAGAAAGTGCCCGTGGACGGGGTGGTGATCGAAGGCGGCAGCGCGGTCGACGAGTCGATGCTCACCGGCGAACCGCTGCCCGTGACCAAGCGCGTTGGGGACAAGCTCATCGGCGCGACGCTGAACACCAACGGCGCGCTGGTCATGCAGTCGGAAAAGGTCGGCTCGCAGACCGTGCTCGCGAGCATCGTGCAGATGGTCGCGCAGGCCCAGCGCTCCAGGGCGCCGATGCAGCGGATGGCCGATCAGGTTGCCGGCTACTTCGTGATGACCGTCATCGGCATCGCGGTGCTGACGTTCTTCGCCTGGGGATTCTTCGGACCGGAACCGAGCTGGGTCTACGGCCTGATCAACGCGGTTGCGGTGCTCATCATCGCCTGTCCCTGCGCGCTGGGTCTGGCAACGCCGATGTCGATCATGGTGGCAACAGGCAAGGCAGCGACGCAGGGCGTGCTGTTCCGCGATGCCGCCGCGATCGAGAACTTCCGCAAGGTTGACACTCTTATCGTTGACAAGACAGGGACGTTGACGGAGGGGCGACCGCAGTTCGAGCGCTCAGTGCCCTCACCCGGCTTTACCGAGGACGAGGTGCTTCGCCTCGCGGCAAGCCTGGACCAGGGAAGCGAACACCCTCTGGCAGACGCCATCGTGCGCGCGGCGCGCGAGCGCAATCTCGCGCTGACCACGCCCGACGACTTCGAGTCCAGTAGCGGGATTGGCGTGAGTGGCAGCGTGGGCGGCAGGAAGCTGGCGCTTGGAAACACGGCGCTGATGGATCAGTTGCGCGTCGCAGTCGACGATCTGAAGCCGCAAGCCGAGGCGATGCGCGCGCAAGGCGCCAGCGTCATGTTCCTGGCGGTGGGCGGCCAGCCAGCCGGTTTGCTGTCGGTATCGGATCCGATCAAGGCTACCACCGTGGAGGCGTTGGCCGCTCTCAAGGCCTCTGGCATGCGAGTGATCATGGCAACCGGCGACGGACTGACCACGGCCCGGGCTGTCTCAGCGAAGCTGGGCATCGACGAAGTGCATGGGGAAGTCAAACCTGCCGACAAGCTCGCTTTGGTGGACAAGCTGCAGCGCGAGGGGCGCGTCGTCGCGATGGCAGGTGATGGCATCAACGATGCACCGGCGCTTGCCAAGGCAGACGTCGGCGTGGCGATGGGCACCGGTACGGACGTCGCGATGAACAGCGCACAGGTCACATTGGTGAAGGGCGATCTGCGTGGCATCGCACAAGCGCGCGTAATTTCCGAGCTGACCATCGCGAACATGAAGCAGAACCTCGGGTTCGCATTCCTCTACAACGCGCTCGGAATCCCCTTGGCCGCAGGCGTGCTATTCCCGTTCACAGGTTGGCTTCTGTCTCCGATGATCGCGGCGCTGGCGATGAGCCTGAGCTCAGCGTCGGTCATCACCAACGCATTGCGCTTGAAAGGAGGTGCGCGAGAGCGAACCTAGAGTTCGCTCGCCGTAAGCAAGCGGTCTGCCGGTGGGCAGGTGCGTAGCAGGCGATACGAATCACGCGTGTTCCGTGTGCATCGCCAAGTATTCAGCAGCGTTTCAACGTGAACCATCGGAAGGACATATGAAAAGTTTGGATTTTCAGTTGTTGGACTCGTACTTCGACACCAGACTCGTGCAGCCCCGAGTAGAAGATATTGCTGCCGATCGTGATCGAAGAGTTCATCGCGTGAATCAGCAGCTCAGCGAGCTGGTCTACCCTGTGTTCGTTAAGTTCCATGGCTACCTGGAAGCCAAGCTTGGAGAGTCCACGGAGTGTTATGTGGACAGAGGCGAAGGGGCGCAACAGGAGAAGCCGCCATATGTGAGTTTTCGATGGGGCAGCCAAGGTGGACGGCTCAACTCGCTTGTCTTCGCAGGTGACGCCGACACGGGCGAGATTCACGCCACATGGCATTGCTGGAGACAAAGCATTCCGATGCACGGAGACAAGACACTCGATCCCGCGTTCTCCCCCGCACAAGTGCACGCGATGTTGGAAGAACTGATCTATCAATTTCCGCCCATTTGAGTTGGTCCACGCGGGGGCGTGGTGGGGGTGTGCTGTGGCGCAGCGCTAATGCGGCTCGCGCGGCAGCGCCCCGCGCCGCCGATAGCCCGACGGGCAACCTGCAAGATCTTGCAAATCGGCTTGACCGTCGTCTGCGTCCGGCCAATTCATCTTGAATCAGCCTATCTGCTTGACCAGCATGGTGTCCACCAGACCTTGATCTGATCCCCAAACCTTGGACACTGTTTAGATCATGCCAACTGGGTGGCGTCCTTCATCCTTGGAAAAAGATTGAAGTTGCAGTAAACATCATCATGAGGAGCCGCTGCGACGCGGGGGAGGCCTCGGTCCGGGAGGCGCTCACTTCGTACATCGGCGAACTGACTTCGCTATGCGATCCCTCGCTGATCTGCGAAAAGCTCTGACTATCGCGTGGTGAGGCGCTCCGCAATTTCGCGCGCGCCGAGATCGCGCACTTCCGCGAGCTTTTCGAGCTGTACCACTGGCGGACGTGCCTTGCCTTGTTCCCAATGGTAGTTGGTTTGCCCGGAAACGCCGATCAGTTGTCCATAGCTCGCCGCGGAGAGCCCGAGCTTTGCGCGGTGCGCCGCCAATCTGGTTGCGCTGAATCGGCGCTTCGTGCCTGCGGCCGCTTCATTGTCCGAATCGATTGCAGTGGTGGGGCGCTTCGAATCCTTCGCAAGATGACGCAGTTCCTTCTCGAGTGAATTCACTTGGTGACGTAGCTCAGAAATCGACGAGCGATGGGCAACAGATGCCTTCTTGAGCGTTTCTATCTCAGCGCGCACTTCTTTGCGAGCAACGCGGGAGATTTCAGCTTTCAGGATCGAGGCGATGTTTGGCATGGACGCATTCTGCCGTCTCGCCGCCGCGCTGTACCGGCCGTTGCCACTTCGTCCAGACCAGATGCAGTCGTCACGCCCAGGCCAATCAGCCAATGCTCAGCGGCGCCGGCTTCGGACAGCCAGACAAATCCTTGGAAAATTTCGGGCAGATTAGACTGCCGACATGCAAGTGTAAGCAACGTCGATAACTGCGAATGGACCTATTTCTACTGCCACTAAATGCGAATTCACCGCCGAGCTTCTGGGGCACGGTCGCCGGATTTTCGAGTTGCGCTGGCTGACTCACAAGGCGTCCTCCGGCAGCATGAGAATTCGTTGCAATGCGTTGGCATCCTCACCAAGTACCGACGAATCGGCGAGACCGGGCGCGTTCGCCTCCGCACAGACGAAAGCGTTGGTTCACCCTATCTTTACGTCAAGGGTTGTTTGCCTTGGAGGCTGCGATGGTCGAAATGGTGGCCTCGAGATGTAAAAGGGCCGTTGCCGTCCGCTTGCTAGGGCAAAGCGTCGCGCTTGGCAAAGATACTTGCCATTTCCGCCGCGTTCTCGGTTCCCCATGTGCACAGCGGGATTATCGCGTCGGCCAGGGTGCGACCGAGCGGGGTCAGCGCGTAGTCCACACGCGGCGGCACTTCCTTGTAGTCGGTCCGCGCCAGCACGCGATCGGCCTCCAGATCCTTCAATTGCTGG